>JAPZSB010000010.1 GCA_027531565.1 Beijerinckiaceae bacterium | reverse complement strand
GGGCCTCGGGAAGGGGCCCGCTGGGCCGGATCCGGATCACTCCGCCAACCGCTTCGCCCTTTGCGCGGGGCGGGTCCTCGGGGGCGGCGCGGCCGGCCACCCCGAAGCCCTGCGCCGGTCGGAAGATCCGGCCTGCCGCGTCATCCTCTGCGATGAACAGGCGGAATTCGGCGGCTGGATGCTGGTCGAGGCGCCGGAACGCGCCGACGAGATGGTCGAGGCGCTGGCCGCCCGCCCGAATGTCACCTTGCTGCGGCGCAGCCAGGCCTTCGGGGCCTATGCGCGGAATTTCGTCGCCATCGCCGAACAGCTGGCTGACCCTTTGGCCCTGCCGGACCCGGAAAGGCCGCGCGAACGGCTCTGGCAGGTGAGGGCGGGCGAAGTCGTGCTGGCCAGCGGGGCCATCGAGCGCCCGCTCGTCTTCCCGGACAATGACCGGCCGGGCATCCTGCTCGCCGGCGCCGCGGAAACCTATCTCCGGCGCTATGGCGTGCTGCCCGGGCGGAAGATCGTCGTGCTCGCGGCCTGCGATACCGCCTATGGCGCCGCTTTCGCGCTGCAGGATGCCGGGGCGGACATCGTCGCCATCGCCGAAACCCGTTCGGCACAGCGGGGCGGCGAGGTCGCCGCGCGCGCCGTGGCCCGCGGCATTCCGGTCCTGCCGGGCATGACGATTATCGGCACGACGGGGCATCTGCGCGTCTCGGGCGTGCAACTGGGGCGGATCCACCCCGACGGGAGCGCGGAACCCTCGGGCGGCTTCACCGCCGATACGGTGCTGATGGCTGGTGGCTGGACGCCGTCGATCCATCTCTTCTCGCAGGTCAAGGGCAAGCTGCGCTGGGAAGAGGGGCTGGGCGCCTATGTGCCGGCCCTGCCGCCACCCGGCCAGACCCTCCGCGTCATCGGCGCGGCATCCGGGGACATGCCCGAGGCCATGCGTTCGGCCTCCCTGGGCGCCTTGCCGGTGCCGGGTTCCCCGGACCGGGTGAAAGCCTTCGTCGACTTCCAGAACGATGTCACCGCGCGCGATCTCCGTCTCGCCACGCGGGAGGGCTTCCGCTCGATCGAGCATGTGAAGCGCTACACCACCACCGGCATGGCGACCGATCAGGGCAAGACCTCCAATCTCAACGCGCTGTCCATCGTCGCGTCGGAAACCGGCCGGCCGGTGCCGGAAATCGGGCTGACCACCTTCCGCGCCCCCTACACGCCGGCCACGTTCGGCCTCTTCGCCGGGCAGGCCCGGGGCGCCCTGTTCGACCCGGTCCGGCGCACGCCGATCCATGACTGGGCCGAACGGAACGGCGCCGTCTTCGAGGATGTCGGCAGCTGGAAGCGCGCGCATTATTTCCTGCCGCGCCGCCCGGTCGGGCCGGATGCGGCCGGCCATGCGGGCATGCACGAGGCGGTTCAGGCCGAATGCCGCAAGGTGCGCGAGGCCGTCGGCCTGTTCGACGCCTCGACCCTCGGCAAGATCGAGCTGGTCGGGCCGGATGCGGCCGAATTCCTCGAGCGGGTCTATGTCAACCCGGTGAGGGGCCTCGCCGTCGGGCGCTGCCGCTACGCGCTGCTGCTCAACGAGGCCGGCTTCATCATCGATGACGGGATCATCGCCCGGCTGGCGGAGGACAGGTTCCACCTGACCACGACGACCGGCGGCGCGGCCCGCGTGTTCGGGATCTTCGAGGATTACCTCCAGACCGAATGGCCGGACCTGAAGGTCTGGCAGACCTCGATCACGGAGCATTGGGCGGTGATCGCCGTGCAGGGCCCGCGTTCGCGCGAGATCATCGCCGATCTCGTCGAGGGGATCGACCTCTCGAACGCCGCCTTCCCGCATATGGCGGTCCGGGAAGGGCGCATCGACGGCCTGCCGTGCCGGCTGTTCCGCGTCAGCTTCACCGGCGAATTCGGCTACGAGATCAACGTGCCCGCAGGGATGGCGCTGCCGCTCTGGGAGAAGCTTGCCGAACGCGCCGCCGAATTCGGCGGCGGTCCCTACGGCACCGAGGCGATGCATGTGCTGCGCGCCGAGAAGGGCTACATCATTGTCGGGCAGGATACGGATGGCACCATGACGCCGGAGGATATGGGCCTCGGCTGGGCCATCGGGAAGAAGAAGCCGGATTTCATCGGCAAGCGCGGCCTCATGCGGCCCGACCTGGTGGCGCCCGGCCGGAAGCAGCTTGTCGGCCTCGTGGCGGAGGACAGGAGCCGCGTGCTGGAGGAAGGCGCGCAGATCGTGCCGGATTCGCTGGCGCCGGCCGGCACCCATGCCCTCGGCCATGTCACTTCGGCCTATTTCAGCGCCTCGCTGGGCCATGGCATCGCGCTCGCCGTGGTCGAGGATGGCCGCAACCGCATCGGGCAGGTGCTCCATATCCCGATGGAGCGCGAGACGATTCCCGTCCGGGTGGTCGACCCGGTCTTCCTCGATCCGGAAGGAACGCGCCTCCATGGCTGACGGCTTCACCGATACGCCCCGTTTCCGGCTGATCGAGGCGCCGCCACTGGCTCGCTTCGTGCTCCGCCTCCCGGCGGGTGCCCTCACGGCAGCAGGCAAGGCCTACGGGCTGGCGCTGCCGGAGGCGATCAATCGCGGTGCCAGCCATGGCGAGCGTGGCAAGCCGGGCGCCCGCGTGGCGTTGCATCTCGGTCCGGATGAATGGTGGCTCATCGTACCGGAGGCGGAAGGGGCGGAGGTTTTCGCCGCGCTTGAAAAGGCGCTGGCGGCCCACCCGCGCAGCCTTGTCGAGATCTCGCACCGGCAGGTCGGCTTCGTTCTCGAAGGCGAAGGCGCGGCAGACCTCCTCAATGCCGGCTGCCCGCTCGACCTGTCGGAACAGGCCTTCCCGCCCGGCATGGCCACGCGGAGCCTGTTCCATCGTATCGGGCTGATGATCTGGCGGATGGCCCCATCCGTGTTCCGGCTGGAGATCGACCGCAGCCTCGCCCCCTATTTCGTGGCCTCAATGGCGGAATCAGCCCGCGACCACAGCTGATCGGGCGTTCCCGCGCCGAATCGGGTTCCACGCGGGCGACTCGGCGCGTATAGAGGCGCCGAAGCGCGTGCAGGACGGTCGAGGCGGAGGGCAGGGCATGGCAGCAGCATTGATCGATGGCAAGGCGATCGCGGCATCCCTGCGGCAGAGCCTCGCCGCCCGCGTCGCCGGCTGGACCGGCAAGGGCCATCGACCGCCCGGCCTCGCGGTCGTGCTGGTCGGCGAGGACCCGGCAAGCCAGGTCTATGTCGCGTCCAAAGCCAAACAGACGGTCGAGATCGGCATGGTCTCCATCGAGCACAAGCTGCCGGTGGACACATCCGAACCGGCGCTGCTGGCGCTGATCGCGCGGCTCAATGCCGATCCGGCGGTGGATGGCATTCTCGTGCAGTTGCCTTTGCCGACCCATATCGATCCGGAGCGGGTGATCGAGGCGATCGACCCGGCCAAGGACGTGGATGGCTTCCACCCGGTCAATGTCGGGCGGCTCAGCATCGGCAGCCGCGCCTTCATTCCCTGCACGCCGCGCGGCTCGCTCCATCTGATCCACAGCATCCGGAAGGACCTTGCCGGCCTGAATGCCGTGGTGGTCGGCCGGTCGAACATTGTCGGCAAGCCGATGGCGGCGCTTCTGCTTGCCCAGAGCTGTACCGTGACCATCGCCCATTCGAAGACGCGGGACCTCGAAGCGGTCTGCCGGTCGGCGGATATCCTTGTCGCGGCGGTCGGCCGCCCGAAGATGATGGATGCCCGCTATGTCAAGCCGGGCGCAATCGTCATCGATGTCGGCATCAACCGGATCACCGATCCGGAAACCGGAAAGTCCCGGCTGGTCGGGGACATGGATTTCGCCTCGGCGCGCGAGGTGGCAGGGGCCATCACGCCCGTTCCCGGTGGCGTCGGCCCGATGACCATCGCCTGCCTGCTCGAGAATACGCTGGATTCCTACGAAGCCCGGCTCGGCTGATCGTCCGCGGCAGACCCTGCGGAAAGCCGGGCCAGGCGGCGCGGCAATTCCGCCATCAATGCCAGCCGCTGGGCGGTACTCATGAAGAGCCAGTCGCCGATCTCCTCACCCGTCCGGCCGCAGCCGATGCACCAGCCGGTTCCGGCGTCGATCTGGCAGATCCGGATGCAGGGGCTTGGCGGAGGAGCTGGGGGCATGCGGAACACAAGCTTCGCGATGGCGATGATCCGCCGGAGCATCCGTGGTGAGCTCGGAGGGATTCGAACCCGGATTCTCTCTGGCTGGCATTCCGGGCAAAGCCCGACCATGCCAGCCGGATCAAGTCATGGGTTCACTAGCTGACGCATCCTTGGTGAGCTCGGTGGGATTCGAACCCACGACCCCATGATTAAAAGTCACGTGCTCTACCGACTGAGCTACGAGCTCTCACCGTGGATGGAGCGCGCTGGATAGAGGCTCCCGGTGCCGGGGTCAATGCGTCAGAGCGCATGCGGGCGATTTTCCGGTGCCTGCATGCCGGGGCCATGCACAAAAGCAAAGGGCCGGGATGAACCCGGCCCCGTGCGGAAGCGGTGAGAGCCTCAGGCCAGCGGCGGAATGCGCAGGATCTGGCCCGGATAGATCTTGTCCGGATGCGTCAGCATCGGCTTGTTGGCCTCGAAGATCACGTCGTACTTCGCGCCCTTGCCCTTGCCGTAATGCGTCTCGGCGATCTTCCACAGCGTGTCGCCCTTCTTGACCTCGTACATCGTGGCGGCGGGAACTTCCTCGCTGACAATCAGTTTGGATTCCACTTCCGACACGCCGAGCGTGTTGCCGAGGGCAAGAATGATCTTCTCGGCCTCTTCCGTATTGGTGGTCGAGCCGCCCACGGTCACCTTGTTGCCGGAGACCTGGATATCCAGCCCGTTGACGTTGAGGCCATGCTTGGAGACCTCCTTGGCCAGGGTGTCAGCCGGCGCCGCCTGCGCCTCGCTGGCGCCGAAGACCTTCTCGCCGACCGACTTGATGAATTTGAACAGTCCCATCTTTTACTCCCCTAGGCTTGTCCTGTATCGACAGGCACTAACCTAGCCGCAACCCGGAGCGGGAAACAAGGACTACCTGCGCGGCGGCGAGCCGCTGCCAGCGCCTCGCCGGAGCACGGCGATTGATGCGCCCGTAAGGATTTTGCTCTAGGACGCAGGGAAACGAGGGATATTTCCATGACGTCTGTCGCTTCCCATCTCGCCATCATCCTTGCCGCCGGCGAGGGCACCCGGATGAAATCGGCCCGGCCCAAGGTGCTGCACGAGGTTGCCGGCCTCAGCCTTGTCGGCCATGCGATCCGCGGCGCCCAGGCCGCAGGCATGAACCATCTGGCCGTGGTGATCGGGCCGGACCGGCCGGATGTCGCCCGCGAGATCGCCCGCCTCGCACCCGAAGCCTCGGTGCTGGAGCAGCGCGAGCGGCGCGGAACGGCCCATGCCGTCCTGCAGGCCGAGGCGCTGATCGCCCGCGGTCATTCTGCGGTTCTGGTGCAGTTCGGCGATACGCCGCTGATCCGGCCCGAAACCCTCCGTGCCCTGGCGGAGGCGGTTACCGCCGGTGGCCATGCCCTGGCCGTGCTCGGCTTCCGCGCGAAGGACCCGACTGGCTATGGGCGACTGCTGGTGGGCAAGGATGGCATCGAGGCGATCCGCGAGCACAAGGATGCCAGCGAGGAGCAGCGCCGCATCACGCTCTGCAATGGCGGGCTGATGGCACTCCGTGGCGATCTCGCGCTGGGCCTGCTCAAGGCGGTGAAGGCCGACAATGCCCAGAACGAATACTACCTGCCGGATTGCGTCGGCCTGGCGCGGGCTGCCGGAGAACGCGTCGCGCTCGTCGAGGTGGCCGAGGAGGAGGCTTTGGGCGTCAATGACCGCGTCCAGCTCGCGGCCTGCGAACGTGTCATCCAGCAGCGCCTGCGCGAACACCACCTGCGCAACGGTGTCACGATGATCGCGCCGGAAACCGTGTTCCTGTCTCTCGATACCGAACTTGGCCGCGATGTTCTCGTCGAGCCGAATGTCGTGTTCGGACCGGGCGTCTCGGTGGGCGAGGGGGCGGTGATCCACGCGTTCAGCCATCTCGAAGGCGCGCATGTCGGCCCCAAGGCAACCATCGGCCCCTATGCGCGGCTGCGCCCGGGCAGCCGGATCGGCGCGAAGGCGAAGATCGGCAATTTCGTCGAGATCAAGAATGCGGAACTTGGCGAAGGCGCGAAAGCCAGCCACCTGACCTATCTCGGCGATGCCCGGATCGGCGCCGAGACGAATATCGGCGCCGGCACCATCACCTGCAATTATGATGGCTTCCTGAAATTCGAGACCGTGATCGGCGCCCATGCCTTCATCGGCTCGAATTCGGCTCTTGTCGCGCCGGTGACGATCGGCGACGGCGCCTTTGTCGGCTCCGGTTCGGTGATCACCGACAACGTGCCCGCCAATGCGCTGGCCCTGGCGCGTGGCCGGCAGGCGGTGAAGGAGGGCTGGGCCGATGCGTTCCGCGCCCGGCCGGAAAACGTCGAGAAGGCCCGCAAGGACGCCGCGAAGAAGCGCGATCCCGGCTGAGGGTGCGCCCCGCACGGTCACAAACGGTTTCGCAAGTTGATTTGTGCGAGAAGAGCCCGGCTGGCATCCATCCGGCGACAGGAATCGGAACAGGAAGACAGGAAATGTGCGGCATTGTCGGAATTCTGGGACAGGAACCGGTGGCCTTCCAGCTGGTCGATGCCCTGAAGCGGCTCGAATATCGCGGCTATGATTCGGCCGGGATCGCCACGATCGAGGGCGGCCGCATTGTCCGCACCCGTGCCGAGGGCAAGCTGCGGAACCTCGAGGCGAAGCTGCGCGAGGCACCGCAGCAGGGCCTCGTCGGCATCGGCCATACCCGCTGGGCCACCCATGGCCGGCCGACCGAGAACAATGCCCACCCGCATGCGACTGGCCACCTGGCCGTTGTCCATAACGGCATCATCGAGAATTTCCGCGAACTGCGCGAGGAACTCGTCGCCACCGGCGCGGAATTCGTCACGCAGACCGATACTGAAGTCGTGGCGCATCTCGTCACGCGCTACATGAAGCAGGGCCAGTCTCCGCGCGAGGCCGTCGCCTCCGCTTTGCCCCGGCTCCATGGCGCCTTCGCGCTCGGCTTCCTTTTCACCGGCGAGGACAACCTGCTGATCGGCGCCCGCCGCGGCGCCCCGCTCGCCATCGGCTACGGCCAGGGTGAGATGTATCTCGGCTCCGATGCGCTGGCGCTGGCACCGTTCACCGACACGCTCTCCTATCTCGACGAGGGCGACTGGGTGGTGCTGACGCGCGAGGGCGCGCAGGTCTATGACGAGAACAACCGCCCCGTGAAGCGGAAGATCCAGAAGAGCCAGGCCGGCGCCTTCCTCGTCGACAAGGGCAATCATCGCCATTTCATGCTCAAGGAGATCTACGAGCAGCCGGAAGTGGTAGGCCGCACGCTGGCCCATTATGTCGACATGAGCGCGGCAGCCGTGAAGCTGCCCTTCGACCTGCCCTTCGACTGGGCAAAGATCGGCCGGCTCTCCATTTCGGCCTGTGGCACGGCCTTCCTCGCCGGCCATATCGCCAAATACTGGTTCGAGCGTATCGCCCGCCTGCCGGTCGAACTCGATATCGCCTCGGAATTCCGTTACCGCGACGCGCCGATGACGCCGGGGGACGTGATGATCGTCATCTCGCAATCGGGCGAGACCGCCGATACGCTGGCGACGCTCCGTTATGCCAAGGGCTGCGGCAACAGGATCCTCTCGATCGTGAACGTGCCCACTTCGACCATCGCCCGCGAGAGCGATGTCGTGGCCCCCACGCTGGCGGGGCCGGAAATCGGCGTCGCCTCGACCAAGGCCTTCACCTGCCAGCTCACCGTGCTGGCCAGCCTCGCCATCGCGGCGGGCCGGGCGCGCGGCGCCATCGACGCGAAGCGCGAGGCGGAACTCGTCAACCAGCTCATCGCCCTGCCGGGCCTGATCGCCGAGGCCCTGCGCCACGAGGAGCCGATCGAGCATCTCGCCCGCGATCTCGCGAAGGCGACGGATGTGCTCTATCTCGGTCGGGGCACCTCCTTCCCGCTGGCGCTGGAAGGCGCGCTGAAGCTCAAGGAAATCAGCTATATCCATGCCGAAGGCTATGCCGCCGGCGAACTCAAGCACGGCCCGATCGCGCTGATCGACGAGATCCTGCCGGTTATCGTCATCGCCCCGCAGGACCCCTGGTTCGAGAAAACCGTCTCGAACATCCAGGAAGTCGCGGCGCGCGGCGGCGAGATCGTGCTGATCGGCCCGAAGGGCGTCGGCGAGGCAGCGGCCATCCGCACCATGGCCGAGATCGAGATGCCGGCCATGGCCCCGGATTTCGCCGCCATCGCCTATGCGGTGCCGGTCCAGCTGATCGCCTATCACACGGCCGTCGTGATGGGGAAAGACGTCGACCAGCCGCGGAACCTGGCGAAGAGCGTGACGGTGGAGTGATGGAGGTTGGCTGACCGGCCCCCTGGTGCCCGGCGCAGCCACTCCGCTCAGCGGTTCGACTGGAGCATGATGTTCATGCGAACCGAAACCGTGTGCAGCCCGGAAGCCAAGTCAATCAACTCACTCTGATTATTGGTCGTCAGCCCCTTGAGCGAACGCATCGCAAAATGGGTATAGCTGTAGTCCAGCCCCAGTCGGACGCGTTCGGTCAACGCATAGTCCAGACCGGCGCCGAGGACGAAGCCGGAGAGCCACTCGCGCCGGTACAGTTTTGTGTTCAGGATCGTGCTGTCGGCCTTGTACTTGAACTGGGCGCCGCCATAGCCCACCCGGATATAGGGCAAATAGACGCCGGCATCATAGCCGAGCTTGAGGCTCGCATCGACGCGATTGGACGTCATCGCCTTGTGCCGGTCTGACGCCGGATAGAATGGGCTCACCCGCGCTTCACTGAGCCGGCCAAGAGAGCCGGCAAGTTCGAAGCCACCGACAAGTCTTGACGAAAACGGATGCAGATAGCCGACCTGCACTCCACCAATGATGCCGGCATTGTTGATCTGGAAGCTGTCGCCCCGTCGAACAGCCCACCAATTGGCAGTCCGATCAGTCAAAGTATTGTTTTGTGAGCCCAGGCCAAAATGTGACCCGACATAGTAACCTGACCAGATCGATTGGTTTGATCTCGCGGATTGCGCACTGACAGCGCCGGGTACAATCGAGACGCCCACAAAGGCGACCAGCCAAGCCTGTATACTGAATATATTTCTCAAAAACATTGGATCACCAAGACAAAATCCCAACACCCAAGCACTTGGCAAAGTGTTACAGATCAAGATATTCAAACTCAACAGGAATTGTCGTACCGCTCAGGTTGGAAAGCAGGTTGGGGCATTTACGTCAGCACAAAAGGCAAAACAAGAAAGGCGCCTCGCGGCGCCTTTCCCGTTCAATACCGATGCAATCGAGACCCCCATTCGGGATACACTGACCCTGCCGAAGCCCGAACGGGCGCCCGAGCTTATGCGAGGGCCCCTGCGCGGCAGCGCCGCGCAAATCCAGGACCTTACCGCCGCTGCGCCATCGGCACGTAATCGCGGGCCGGTTCGCCGGTATAGAGCTGGCGCGGACGGCCGATCCGCTGGCTGGGATCCTCGATCATTTCCTTCCACTGCGCGATCCAGCCGACCGTGCGGGCCAGCGCGAAGAGCACGGTGAACATGTCGGTCGGGAAACCCATCGCCTTCAGCGTGATGCCCGAATAGAAATCGATGTTCGGATAGAGCTTCTTCTCGATGAAGTAGCTGTCCGACAGGGCGATGCGCTCGAGTTCCACGGCCACGTCGAGCAGCGGATCGTCCTTGATCCCGAGTTCGTTCAGCACCTCATGGCAGGTCTTCTGCATGATCTTGGCGCGCGGATCATAGTTCTTGTAGACGCGGTGGCCGAAGCCCATCAGGCGGAACGGATCGTTCTTGTCCTTCGCCTTGGCGATGTATTTCGGAATGTTGTCGACCGACCCGATCTCCTGCAGCATCTGCAGGGCCGCCTCGTTCGCGCCGCCATGGGCCGGGCCCCAGAGGCAGGCAATGCCGGCGGCGATGCAGGCGAACGGATTGGCGCCCGACGAGCCGGCCAGACGGACCGTCGAGGTCGAGGCATTCTGCTCGTGATCGGCATGGAGGATGAAGATCCGGTCCAGCGCGCGGCTCAGCACCGGGTTGACCTTGTACTCCTCGCACGGCACCGCGAAGCACATGCGCAGGAAGTTCGAGGTATAGTCGAGATCGTTCTTCGGATACACGAAGGGCTGGCCGATCGAGTACTTGAACGCCATCGAGGCCAGGGTCGGCATCTTGGCGATCATGCGCATCGAGGCGACCATCCGCTGGTACGGATCCGAGATGTCGGTCGAGTCATGGTAGAAGGCCGAGAGCGCGCCGACCGAGGCCACCATCACCGCCATCGGATGGGCGTCGCGGCGGAAACCCTGGAAGAACCGCATCATCTGCTCGTGCACCATCGTGTGGCGCGTGACGCGATAATCGAAATCGGACTTCTGGGTCGGCGTCGGCAGCTCGCCGTACAGCAGCAGGTAGCAGGTCTCGAGGAAGTCGCCATGCTCGGCGAGCTGCTCGATCGGGTAGCCGCGATAGAGCAGCACGCCCTCGTCGCCGTCGATATAGGTGATCTTCGATTCGCAGGAGGCGGTCGAGGTGAAGCCCGGATCGTAGGTGAACATGCCGGTCTGGCCGTAGAGCTTGCCGATATCGACAACAGCCGGCCCGATCGACCCTTCTTTCACCGGAAGATCGACGACCTCGTCGCCCACTTTCAGCGTTGTCATATGCGCGGTCATGGCAAACTCCTCTAGCGCTTGGGTGCGCTCGGCCCCCCGCCGGCGGCACCGCCGCGGCTCCGCGTGTTGCAGTGCCGCATGGTCGAGCAGTTCCGTAGCTTAACATCCGTTCAGGTTCAAGTTGGGCTTCCGGCCAATATGGCCGCCTGCCGAACAAGGCCCGCCGGCCCGGATTCCGGAAAAACCGCCCGTTTTCCTAGGCTTGGTCGCGGATCCGGGCGAGGCTTTCCTCGCGGCCGATCACCGCGAAGACGTCAAAAATTCCCGGCGATGTTGAACGCCCGGTCAAGGCCGCACGCAGGGGTTGAGCCAACATCCCCAGCTTCTGGCCGGTCGCCTCCGATTCCGCACGAACAGCCGCTTCGAGCGTTGCCGCATCCCATTGCGTCACGGCTTCGAGCCGGGGCAGGAGGGCCTTCAGCACCGCGCGCCCACCCTTGTCGAGGATGTCACAGGCCTTGTCATCCAGCGCCAGCGGTCGGGAGGCATAGAGGAATTTCGCGCCGTCGATCAGCTCGACCAGCGTCTTCGCGCGCTCCTTCAGGCCCGGCATGGCTTCGAGCCATTTGGCGCGCAGGCCGCCATCGAGGCGCGCCGCGATATCCGGCCCGCCCTCGATATGCGGCAGCACCTGCTCGATTGCCGCCATCAGCTCGGCATCGGGCGTGTGGCGCATGTAATGGCCGTTGATGTTCTCGAGCTTGGCGAAATCGAACCGCGCCGGCGAGCGGCCGACATTTTTCAGATCGAACGCGGCGATCATCTCCTCGGTCGAGAAGATTTCCTGATCGCCGAAGCTCCAGCCCAACCGCACGAGATAATTGCGGAGCGCGGCCGGAAGATAGCCCAGCGCGCGATAGGCATCGACGCCCAGCGCCCCATGCCGCTTGGAGAGTTTCGCGCCATCCGCGCCGTGGATCAGCGGAATATGCGCCATGGCCGGCACTTTCCAGCCATTGGCCTCGTAGATCTGCGTCTGCCGGGCGGCATTGGTCAGGTGGTCATCGCCGCGGATGATATGCGTGACAGCCATGTCATGGTCATCCACGACCACTGCGAGCATGTAGGTCGGCGTGCCATCCGAGCGCAGCAGCACGAGATCGTCGAGATTCTCGTTCGCCCAGGTCACGCGGCCCTGCACAAGATCCTCCACCACGGTCTCGCCAGTCTGCGGGGCCTTCAGCCGGATCACCGGCTTGAGGCCGCGCGCGGCGGCTTCCTGACGGTCGGCCTCGCTGCGGTCGCGCCACCGGCCATCATAGCGCATCGGCTTGCCCTGCGCCTTGGCCTCCTCGCGCATCGCCTCGAGCTCTTCCGGCGTGGCGTAGCAATGATAGGCCTTGCCCTTGGCCAGCATGTCCTCGGCCACCTCGCGATGGCGGGCGGCGCGTGCGAACTGGTAGACCACCTCGCCATCCCAGCTCAGGCCGAGCCAGTGCAGCCCGTCGAGGATCGCGTCGATCGCCTCCTTCGTGGAGCGCGCGCGGTCGGTATCCTCGATCCGGAGCAGCATCTTGCCCCCGAGTTTCTTCGCCAGCAGCCAGTTGAACAGGGCCGTGCGGCCGCCACCGATATGGAGAAAGCCGGTCGGCGAGGGGGCGAAGCGGGTGACGATCGGATCAGGCATGCGGGGAACCATCAATCGGGGGGCAGGCACCATTGCGGTGACCGGAACGGGGCTCTAGCATGGGGGCAAGCTGGACGGAAAGCCCCATGCCGCCGCCAAACAGAAAGAAGCCGCTGAACGGCTCGCCACCCGGGACCGGAAGCCGTCAGGAGCAGGGCCGATGAAACCCCTGGCGGCCGCGCGGCCGGCCCTTCTGCCGGCCGGCCCGACCGCGCCGGCGCTGCCCGGCCTGTCGCGGCTGCCGCTTGTCCTCTCCGCCTGCCTCGCCGAGGAGGCCAGTCGCCGGACGGGCTTCCTCTGGCACCCTTTTGCCTATGGGACGGGCATTCTTGCCTATTTCAGCCTGCCGGCCGAGCCCTCGCTCTGGGCAGCGCCGGTGCTGGCCCTGCTGCTCGCCGTGCTGGCCGGCCTCGCCGGGGGCGGGCGGCGCTGGATCGCCCTACTGGCGCTCATGGCCAGCCTCGGCATGGCGGTGGCAGGGTTCCGCACCGCCCTCGTGGCTGCGCCGGTGCTTGCACGCGCCCAGATGGCGGAGGTGCAGGGCCATATCGAGACAATCGAATTCACCCCGCAGCGCAGCCGGATCCTGCTGCGCGTCCACAAGGTGGAAGGTCTCGCCGCGACGGAAACGCCGTACCGCGTGAAGATCGGCCTGCCGGGACAGCTTGCATTGCCCACCGGTTCGGCCGTTTCGCTCCGCGCCAGCCTCGCTCCGCCCGCCGGTGCAGCCCTGCCGGGCGGGTTCGATTTCCGCCGCGAGGCGTTCTTCCGGGGTATCGGAGCGATCGGCTACGCCATCGGGCCTGTGCGCCCCTGGGCCGAAGCCCCGCCGCCGCCGGCCCTGCTGGCCTGGCTCGGCCGGCTCGACGAGGCCCGCAACCTGCTCACCCGGCGTATCGCCGGCATCATCGAGGGGCCAGCCGGTGCGGTCGCGGCGGCCCTGGTCACCGGCAAGCGCGGTCTCATCCCGGATGAGGCGAATGACGCGCTGCGGCTTTCCGGCCTCTACCATATCGTCTCGATTTCCGGCCTGCACATGGTGCTCGCGGCCGGCGTGCTGTTCTGGACCATCCGGGCCGGCCTGGCCCTGTCCACCCGGCTGGCCCTGCGCTGGCCGATCCGCAAGCTGGCCGCCCTCGGCGCCATGCTGGGCGCGACAGCCTATTGCCTCTTTGCCGGCTCCGAAGTGGCGACGATCCGCTCGCTGGTCATGACACTGGTGATGCTCGGCGCGATCCTGCTCGACCGGCCGGCCCTCGCGATGCGAAATCTTGCGCTTTCGGCGCTGCTGGTGCTGACCTTCCAGCCCGAAGCCCTGCTCGGGCCGTCGTTCCAGATGTCCTATGCCGCCGTTGCCGCCTTGATCGCCGCGCAGGGGCTGTGGCGACCGGCCCGGCCCGAACCGGAAGGAGGGACCGGCCGGGCCGGCGGCTGGACGCGGCGGATCCTCGGCGCCTTTGCCGGCATCGTCGTGACCACGATCGTGGCCAGCCTCGCCACAGCGCCATTCGCCGCCTATCATTTCTACCGGGTGAACCCGTTCGGCCTGATCGGCAATGCCCTCGGCATTCCGCTGGTTTCGCTGGTCGTCATGCCGGCGGCGGTGGCCGGGAGCCTGCTCTACCCGTTCGGCCTCGATGAGCCGATCTGGCAGCTGATGGGCCACGGGATCCGGGCGGTCATGGCGGTTGCCGGCTGGGTCGCCGGTTTCGACAAGGCCAGCCTGCCGGCCCCGCTGATCCGCCATTCCCAGTTCGGCGCCCTGGTGCTTGCCATGGCGGTGCTGATCCTGCCCGCAAGCCGGCTGCGTCTGCTCGCGGTCGCACCCTTCACGTTCTGGCTCGCCTCGCTGGTGATGCCTGCCCGACCCGACCTGATCGTGCACGAGAATGGCCGCATCCTGCTGGCACGCGGGGAGGGCGGCGCCTATCGCGTCCTCGCCTTCGGCCCCTCGCCGGACTTCGTGCTCGGACAATGGCTGCCGGCGCTCGGCGATGCGCGCCCGCCCAAGGCGCCGGACCTGAAGCACGGCGTGCGCTGCGACCGGCTGGGCTGCACCCTGCGGCTTGCCGATGGCCGCTGGCTGGCCTTCCCGCAAAGGCCGGAGGCCCTCCGCGAGGATTGTGCCCGTGCCGACATCCTCGTCACCCCGCTCGAGAACCGCATCTGCCCGTCAGGCCGCGTGCCTGTCGACGGACGGACACTCCGCCAGAGGGGTACGCTCTGGCTCTGGGCGGAGGCAGATGGCTCCTGGCGGCTCGAAGGCACGCGCGCGGCGCGGCATCACCGGCCGTGGCAGCGTCTGGCAGAAGCGGAGAGCCGCCCGAAAGCCGGAGCAGGTCCGGAGACAGGGCCCACGAACAGGAAATCCGGCCCGGCACCCGATCAGCCCGGCGAAGAGAGCGGGAACGGCGAACCGCCCGCCTTCCTGCCCGAACTCAGTAGCGGCGAACCAGGCTGACCAGCTTGCCCTGCACGCGAACGCGGTCCGGCCCGAAAATCCGTGTCTCGTAATTCGGATTGGCCGCTTCGAGCGCGATCGATGCCCCCTTGCGCCGCAGGCGCTTCAGCGTGGCCTCCTCGTCATCGATCAGCGCCACGACGATATCGCCGGTATCGGCCGTATCCTGCTTGCGGATGATCACGAGATCGCCGTCGAAAATGCCGGCCTCGATCATTGAATCCCCGCGGACTTCCAATCCGTAATGCTCGCCATGGCTGAGGAATTCCGGCGAGACATCCACCGTGTGGCTGCGGCTCTGGATCGCGGAGATCGGCGTGCCGGCCGCGATCCGGCCCATGACGGGAATGGCAACGGCGCGGCTCGGCTCCACCGGCTCCGGGGCGGCCGCCGAAGGACGCACCTTGCCGAGATGGCCCTCGATCACGCTGGGCGAGAAACGCTGCCGGCCGGGGCGGGGCACATAGGCATCAGGCAGGCGGATCACCTCCAGCGCGCGCGCCCGGTTGGGCAGGCGCCGGATGAAGCCGCGCTCCTCCAGCGCCAGGATCAGCCGGTGGATCCCCGATTTCGAGCGCAGGTCGAGCGCTTCCTTCATCTCGTCGAAGGAGGGCGGCACCCCGTTCTCCGTCAGCCGCTCATGGATGAACCGCAACAGCTCGATCTGCTTCTTGGTGAGCATGGCACCCAACTCCCGGGGAATCACCCAAAACAAAGACAGAACATCGATACCATGTTCAGCCGTTGTTCCGCAACTGTTCGTCGGAATTCAGCGAAGGCAGATCACGCGCGCCGGGTCTCCCGGCTGCCCCGCCGGCGCATGCGGCGGGCGGATGAGCAGCCCGTCGGCCCGGGCCAGAACGGAGAGGAAGGAGGAATCCTGCCCGCCGGCCGGCCGGGCAATCCAGATCCCGCGCGCATCGCGCTCGAGCATCACGCGCTGGTAGTCCTGCCGCTCGTCATTGGCAGGAAAGGCCGCGCCGAGAATCGCCGCCTCGGATCGATCCTGCCCGGCTGCCGCATCGCCCTGCATCGCGGCGACCAGCGGCATCAGGAACAGCCGCGCGCAGACCAGCGCCGAGACCGGGTTGCCCGGCAGGCCCAGCAGGAGCATCGGGCCGAGACGCCCGAAATTCAGCGGCTTTCCCGGCCGCATCGCGATCTTGTAGAAGGCCAGCTCGGCCCCGCGCGCGGCCGCCACCGGCCGGACAAGATCGTGCTTGCCGACCGAGGCGCCGCCGATCGTGACGAGGCAATCCACCGCTTCGGCCAGCGCGCGGTCGATCGCGCCATCCAGCGCCTCCGGCGTATCCGCCGCGATGCCGAGATCGACGATCTCCACCTCCATCGGCCGCATCATCGCCATGGCGGCAAAGGCATTGGTCGCGACGATCTGGTGCGGCGCGCGCGAGGCGCCCGGCAGAACGAGCTCGTCGCCTGTCGCCAGCACGCCGATCCGCGGCCGCGCGAACACGGGAATCTCCGCATGGTTCATGGCCCCGGCCAGCGCGATATGCCCGGGCGTGAGCCGGGTACCCGCCGCCAGCAACGCCTGCCCCTCGTGGAAATCGCAGCCGGCAGGGCGGATATGCCGCCCGGCCTGGGCAGCAACGGCAAGACGCAGGGTCCCGCCCTCGGTCGTGGCATTCTCCTGCATCACGACGCAATCCGCGCCGGCAGGCAGGATCGCGCCGGTATAGATCCGGATCGCTTCGCCCGGGCCGACCTGACCGGCGAACGGATGGCCGGCCGCACTCTCGCCAGTGATCCGCAGCTCGGCGCCCGGCAGGGCTGCATCGGCCGAACGGAGCGCGAAACCGTCCATCGCCGACATATCCGCCGGCGGTTGTGTCCGGAGCGCGACAAGATCCGCCGCCAGCACGCGCCCGCTGGCCTGCTGGACCGGCACCCGCTCCATGCGCCGGGGATGGGCGCTGCCGGCTGCGACCAGCAGCGCGAGCGCCTCGTCAACCGGCAGGAGCCCGGCCATCTCAGCCCTCCGCGCGCCAGTCGCCGGATTTGCCGCCGGTCTTTTCCAGAAGCCGGATCCCGCCGATCACCATGCCGCGATCGACCGCCTTGGCCATGTCATAAACCGTGAGGCAGGCCACGCTGACCGCCGTGAGGGCTTCCATCTCCACGCCGGTCTGCCCGGAAACACGCGCCCGCGCGGTAACCCTCAGCCCGGGCAGCGCCTCGTCCGGTACGAGATCGACCGCAACCTTGGTCAGCAGCAGCGGGTGGCAGAGCGGGATGAGTTCATGCGTGCGCTTCGCCGCCATGATGCCGGCCAGCCGCGCCACGGCGATGACGTCGCCCTTCTTGGCCAGCCCGTCGCGGATCAACGCCAGCGTCGCGGGCGCCATCACCACATGGCCCTCGGCCAGAGCCTCGCGCGTCGTCACCGCCTTCTCGCCGACATCGACCATATGCGCCGCGCCGCTGGCATCGAGATGGGTCAGCCGGCCCGCCGCACTCATGCCGCGGCTCCGGCCGCCGGCAGGCCGAGCAACGCCCGGGTGGCCGTGGCCACATCGGCCTGCCGCATCAGGCTTTCTCCGACAAGGAAGGTGCTGATCCGGCTTTTCGCCAGCCGCTGGCAATCATCAAGCGTGAAAATTCCGCTTTCGCCGATGATGATCCGGTCATCCGGAATGCGCGGCGCGAGCCGTTCGCTGGTGGTCAGCGACACCTCGAAGCTGCGGAGATCCCGGTTATTGATGCCGAGCAGCCGCGAGGGCAGGGCGAGGGCGCGGTCCAGCTCGGCCTCGTCATGCACCTCGACCAGCGCATCCATGCCGAGCCCCTGCGCCGTCGCCACGAGATCGCGCGCGGCGGCATCATCCACCGAGGCCATGATGACGAGGATGCAATCCGCGCCCATCGCCCGCGCCTCGTAGACCTGGTAGGGCTCGAACAGGAAATCCTTGCGGATCACGGGCAGGCTGCAGGCTGCGCGGGCCGCGACGAGGAATTCCGGCGCGCCCTGGAAATAGGGGCGGTCGGTCAGGATCGACAGGCAGGTCGCGCCGCCTTCGGCATAGGCGCGGGCCAGGGCAGGCGGATCGAAATCGGCGCGGATCAACCCCTTGGACGGGCTCGCCTTCTTGATTTCCGCGATCAGCGCGAAACGGCTGGCAGCCAGATGCGCCTCGATGGCCGCCTGGAAGCCGCGGACGGGCGGGGCGGTTTCCGCCCGGCGCCGCATTTCGGCCTCGGGCACGGCGCGCTTCGCTTCGGCGATTTCCTCGCGCTTGGTCGCCTCGATCTGGCGCAGGATATCGCTCATGCCACCCCCGCATTCGAGGTCTCGACCACACGGGCGAGCAAAGCCGCGACGCGGCCTTCATCCAGAGCGGCAGCGCCCATGGCTACACCGTCCTTGAGGCTGGCGGCCTTGTCGGCGATCACCAGCGCCGCGGCGGCATTGAACAGCGCGATATCCCGGTAGGCATTCTTCTCGCCGGCGAGAACCGCCCGCAAGGCAGCTGCATTCTGGCCGGGCTCGCCCCCCTTCAGCGCCGCCGGATCGGCCACAGCAAGCCCGGCATCGGCGGGGCTGATCTCGAACCGGCGCAGGGCGCCGTCCTTCAGCTCGACGACATGCGTCGGCCCGGTCGTCGTGATCTCGTCAAGGCCGTCGGAACCATGCATCACCCAGGCGCGCTCCGTGCCGAGATCGCGCAGGGTCTCGGCGATGGGCTCGAGCCAGGATTTCGCGAAGACGCCGAGCAGCAGGCGCTTCACGCCGGCCGGATTCGACAGCGGCCCCAGCAGGTTGAAGATGGTCCGCGTCCCGAGTTCCGTCCGCACCGGTGCGACATGGCGCATGGCCGGGTGATGGGCGGGGGCAACCATGAAGGCATAGCCGGCCTTCGCGAGGCAGTTCGACACTTCCGCCGGCGTGAGGCCGATCTTCACGCCCAGTGCCAGCAACACATCCGCCGCACCGGAGCTGGACGAGGCCGCCCGGTTGCCGTGCTTGGCCACCGGCACGCCGCAACTCGCCACGATCAGGCTGGCCAAGGTCGAGACATTCCACGAGCCCGACGCGTCACCGCCCGTGCCGACGACATCCATCGAGCCCGCAACCGGCGGCACGGCCAGCATCTTGCCGCGCATCGCGCGGACAGCACCGAACAGCTCGTCCACGGTCTCGCCGCGCACCCGCAGCGCCATCAGGAACCCGGCATTCTGGGCCGGCGTGGTCTCGCCGGAGAGGATCTGCCCGAAGGCCATCTCGGCTTCCGCGCGGGTCAGGGGCAGGCCGGCCGCGACCTTGGCGATCAATGGTTTGAAGGCGTCCATACGAAACTCGTGGTGATGGCTTCACTCTTGGTGGCTAGGCACGTGGCGACAGGCATGCCGGCAGGCGCCGGTCAGGCGTTTCCGGCTTCCGGAATACGGGCTGCCGCCCGCGAAGACAAGGCGCCATACCCGACCCCGCCTTACGCCGCCCGGGTGCAGGCGTGGAACTCGCGGGCGAGGGTGAGGAAATTCCGGCAGATCTGCGCGCCCTGTTCGGTGGCGATGCTTTCCGGATGGAACTGCACGCCATAGATCGGCATCGCCCGGTGCTGCAGCGCCATGATGAGCCCGTCCTCGCTCCGCGCGGTCGCGACCAGCGCTTCCGGCAGGCTCGCCGCCTCGACGACGAGCGAATGGTAGCGCGTCACCGAAACCGGGCCGTTGATGCCGCGGAACAGGCCCTTGCCATCATGCGTGATGCGCGAGATCTTGCCATGCATCGGCTGGTTGCGGATGACCTTGCCGCCGAAAGCCTGCCCGATCGCCTGATGGCCGAGGCAGATGCCGAACAGCGGCAGCTTGCCCGCCGCCAGGCGGATCGCGTCCAGCGTGATGCCCGCCTCGTTCGGCGTGCAGGGCCCCGGCGAGATGACAAGGGCATCCGGCTTGCGGGCCAGCAGCTCCTCGGCCGAAAGCGCATCATTGCGCCAGACCTCGACCTTCGCGCCTTCCGCCCCGAGGGCATGAACCACGTTGAAGGTGAAGCTGTCGTAATTGTCGATCAACGCGATGCGCATGGGGCCTCCGGAAAACCTCTGGACAACAATCCCATGAGGCCTGTGGCGTCAAGAACGAATGCTCGGGGATCTTGATCCCTCACAAGAGCCGAAGCATCCTTGCAGCATTGCGTTCGAGGAGAATTCATTGCGATGCGTCACCGCATTATCCTGACAATATTGCTTCTGGGTCTGATGCTGCCGGCAGCGCTCGCGAATGACCTGATGCGGTGCCAGAACACGACTGTTGCCGGTTGGCAGGACGCCTGCAATCGAGCATCCGCAGATCCGAAACTGACCGCCAAGGAGCGGGCGATCGTCCTGACAATGCGAGGTGCGGCAGAGATCTTGAAGGAGGATGCAGAGAGCATCGCCAACGCGGATCGCCTGTTCACCGAGGCCCTGAAACTCGACGACAGCAATGGACTCGCACATCTTCTTCTCGGTTCTGTTCTCGTCGACAAGCTGCAATTCGATCAGGCCCATCATCATCTGAACCTTGGCCGCAAACTGTTGGGTAAACAGCGCGGGATAGACAATGCGTTCGGGCTGTATGAAAGGAAAAAAGGAAATCTGGCCGCCGCCATTGTCTATTTTGATGCAGAGCTTCGGCAATACCCGGAAAGCACGACTGCACTCGTAGAGCGGGCATGGACTCACCATCTTGCAAAGAACAAACGTTTGTCTCTCCGGGATATGGACAAACTGATGCGAGAGGCTCGTGACGACAGCACCGAGCTGGCGAAATATATCCGTGTCTATCGAGATATGGATGCGATCAAGGAAGCCTTGCCGCATCTGGATTTTGTTCTTGCAAGTCCAAAGACTCGCAGTGCCGCCCTCTATGACATTCGGGCTGGAATTCACCTCGACTTGATGAACTATGTGCAAGCGCGCGATGATTTCACGAAGTCACTCATGCTGAATGGGAACAACGCGGAGTCCTTTATCGATCGCGCGCGTGCCCATGCCGGGCTCAAGGATTACAAGTCCGCCTTTTTCGATCTGTCGCAGGCAGAAATCCTCACGCCGAAGAACTGGCGGATTTTTGCCAATCGCGGTCGGTTTGAAGAGAGTCAGAATGGCTGTAAATCGGCCATCGCGGAATACAACCGATCCCTCGAACTCAACCCCAGATCGCCTTCTGTTCTGTTCTGGGCCGCTTGGTGTGAGGACACACTTGGTAACCCTCGAAAGGCCGTCGATCACCTCAGCGCAGCGATAGGAATGGGCTCAAAAGGCGCGGTCTTCTTCAATAATCGTGGCTATGCCTACCAAGCCATGCGGGAATTTGATCTAGCTCTCGAGGATTATTCGAAAGCAATCCAGATCGACGCGAAATATGAGCGCGCCTACCGCAATCGCGCCACGATCTACTCTGTACAGTTTCAGGAGAGTGGTGACAAAAACTTTATCGCAAAGGGACTGGCCGATCTTGATGCCGCGCAAGCCCTTGCTCCCAAAAGCCTTGATGTCCTGAACAGCAGGGCGACCTTTTATCGTCGCGTCGGTCAATGCGAAAAGGCAATCCCGATCTTCCGTAACGTTCTGGACCGGGACAAGAAGAACGCCAACGCGATGGGGTCTCTGGGGCTTTGCCTGATCGAAAGAGCCCGATATCGTGACGCTGCCATCATGATCGAAAAAGCGCTTGCGATTAACCCCAAGCATGCATCCAACCTGAACAACTTGGCTTGGGCAAAATACAAGATGGGTTTGCCGCATGATGCGATCGGCTATGTCGAACGATCTCTGCTTCTGAACCCGACCGACATCAATGCACTCGACACGCGCGGGAACGTTCGCCTTGCTCTGGGCGATCGAATCGGGGCCATCGATGATTTCCAGCAGGTTCTGGAACGGGGCGCCAAGCTCAGGACGAGCAAGGCGGTAGCCGAAAGCCGCAAGCGCCTCGAAGAACTCGGGGCCATGCCCGAGAACTGAGGCGCCGGAGGGCGCTACTGCCCCCGCTTGCCGCGGCTGGCGAAGCGCACCGCATCCTCGGCCGCGCGGAACAGGGCCTTCGCCTTGTTCTCGCATTCCGCCTGTTCGGAAGCCGGCACGGAATCATGGACGATGCCGGCCCCCGCCTGCACGTGCATCACCCCGTCCTTGACGAGGGCGGTGCGCAGCACGATGCAGGTATCCATCGCGCCATCGGCACCGAAATAGCCGATCGCGCCGGCATAGGCACCGCGCTTGTCCTTCTCCAGCTCGTCGATGATCTGCATCGCCCGGATCTTCGGCGCGCCGGAAACCGTGCCCGCCGGGAAGCCGGCCGACAGCGCATCGATCAGGTCATGGCGCGGGTCAAGCCGACCCTCGACATGGCTGACGATATGCATCACCTGGCTGTAGCGCTCGATGAAGAAGCTGTCCGTCACGCTCACCGAGCCGATCTCCGAAACGCGGCCGACATCGTTGCGGCCAAGGTCGAGCAGCATCAGATGCTCGGCGCGCTCCTTCGGGTCGGCGAGGAGTTCCTGCTCCAGCGCGCGGTCCTCGGCGAGGGTCTCGCCGCGTTTCCGCGTGCCGGCGATCGGCCGGATCGTCACCTTGCCCTCGACCACCTTGACCAGGATTTCCGGGCTCGAACAGACGATCTGGAACTCGTTGAAATCGAGATAGCAGAGATAGGGCGAGGGGTTGACGCGCCGCAGCGAGCGATAGAGCGCGAAAGCCGGCAGGTCGAACGGGGTCGAGAAACGCTGGCTCAGCACCACCTGGAAGATATCGCCGGCGAGGATGTATTCCTTCGCCGCCGCCACCATCGCCTCGTATTCGGCAGGGCTGGTGTTCGAGCGCGCTTCCGGAAGGCGGGCGAGGGCATCCTCGTCGGCCAGTTCCTGCACCAGGGGCGCTTCCAGCGCGCCGATCACGGCCTGCAGGCGCTCGACCGCCGCCTCATAGGCCGCGCGGGCCGGGCGGGATGCCGCCGGGAAGACCGGCGTGATCACCACGATCTCATCCTTCACGGCGTCGAACACGAGCACAAGCGTGGGGCGGATCATCAGCGCATCCGGCACGCCGATCGGATCGGCCTTGGCCGGACCAAGCCGCTCCATCTGCCGCACCATGTCGTAGCCGAGGAAGCCGAAGACGCCGCTGGCCATGGGCGGCAGGTCGTCGAGATGCGGGATGCGGCTTTCGGCGATCAGCGCGCGCAGGGCGTCCAGCGGCGCGCCGGGGCAGGGCTCGAACGGCCCGCCCTGCCGGCTCGCCTCGGTCTGCCCGCTCTGGCAGCGCCAGGTCAGGTCCGGCTTCAGCCCGATGATGGAATAGCGGCCGCGCACGGCGCCGCCCTCGACCGATTCCAGCAGGAAGCTCGGCGTGTCACCGGCCAGCACCCGCATCTTCAGATAGGCTGAAACCGGCGTCTCGAGATCCGCAACAAGCCGCGTGGCAAGGCACTGCGCCTCGCCGGCGCGATAGCGCGCCTCGAAAGCGTCGAAGGCAGGCTCGATCGACATGTCAGTTCGCCTGGCCCAGCGCCTGGTTCAGCACGCTCTGGTTGATCGACACCCCGACCGACTTGCGCAGGGCCGCGATATACTGCGCCATCAGATCCTCGGCCATGCCGGTGCTGATCTGCCGCTCGAGGCCGTTGGCGACGTCCTGCGCCGGATCATGGGCGAGCAGCGTCGCATCGACCGGTACGATGAGCGCACGGCTGGTGCCATCACCCGCCAGCGCGCTGACCGGCTTGCCGACCGGGCCGGCAAAGGCGCGCTCGACGCCGGCGGCGCCGAGGGTCGCCTCGCGCGCATTGCGCCGGATCGCGGCGAAACGCTGAACCGGCAGCCCGAGTTCCTGGCTGATCGCGGCGAGGGTGGCGCCTTCCTCCACCCGCTTCACCAGGCCGGTCATGAACTCGGCCAGAGCCTTGTCGCGCCGGTCGGCCAGCAGCCGCGTGCGGACCTGGTCCTTCACTTCCTCGAACGTCTTGTCACGCGCCGGCTCGACAGCATTCACCTCATACCAGGTAAAGCCGCCGTCGCGGCCCTGCAGCGGCTCGTTGTCGAGCCCGATATCCGAGGCAAAGACGGCGTTGATGGTCTCCGTCCCGCCCGGAACGGCGACGCGGTTGCCGTTGCCGTCATTGCCCTGCCGGTCGAGCGCCGCCAGTGTGACGAGGCGGGCGCCGGCCGCCTGCGCGGCCTCGGCAAGGCTCTTGCCGGCAATGCGCTGATCCTCGATCTTGCGGAACAGGCCATCGACCTGCGCCTTGATCGAGGGATCACTCTGGAGCTTGTCCAGACGGGCATCGCCCTCGATCTGGCCGCGCACCGCCTCGAACGGCGTGACACGTGCGGGCTCCACCTTGAGCACGCGCACCAGCACGAAGCCGAACGGATCCCTGACCGGCGCGCTGACCTGCCCTTCGGCGGTCTTGAACACGGCATCCCGCAGGGCGGCATCGGTCAGTTCGGCGGCGGTCTTGAGGCCAAGATCGACATCGGCTTCCGAGAGCTTGCGCTCGGCCAGCAGTGCCTCGAAGGTCGTGCCACCGGCCAGCTTCGCCGCAGCGGCCTTGGCCTCGTCCTCGGTGTCGAACAGCACGCGCTGGGCCTGCCGGCGTTCGGGCGAGCCAAACCGGCCGGCCACGACCTGCCGGTCGTAATAGGCGCGCAGATCGGCCTCGGTGAGGGTGAGCGTCGCTGCGAAATCGGCCGGCAGCACCTGGATGATCGAGACCTTGCGCGTCTCGACGGTGCGGAACTCCGCCTTGCGCTCCTCGAAGAATGCCTTGAGGGCGGCCTCGTCGGGCTCGGCCGCTGCGGGAACCTTGTCGACCGGCACGAGGATCACGTCGAGATTGCGCTCCTCGTTGCGGAACTGGTGCACGGCCTTGCCGAGGGCCTGCGCGCCGGCCATGCCGCCGGCGAGGCCGTTGAACAATTGCTGGCGCAGCAGCAGGTCGGACTGGCGCTGTACGAAAGCCTGCTCGCTGAGCCCGGCCTGCGACAGGGCATCGGCGAGGCGGGCCCGGTCGAAAATCCCGCCGGTCATGAATTCCGGCGCCTCGGTGATCGAGCGCATCACGGTCAGCTGGTCGACGGCCATGCCGAGCTTGCGGGCCTGCTCGGTCAGCGCGAGTTCGTCGATCTGGCGGTTCAGCAGGCCACGGTCGAGCCCGAAGGCGCGCGCCTCTTCCGAGGTGACCACCCGCCGCGCCTGGCGCTGGATGCGCTGCAATTCGATATTGTAGGCCGAGCGGAACTCATCGGCGCTGATCGAGGACGAGCCGACCTTCGCGACAGTCCGGTTCACGCCGCCGCGGAAAATATCGCCGATGCCCCAGATGGCAAAGGAAACGATCAGGAACCCCATGATCACGGTCAGCACGAGGCGGCCGAGCCATTTGGAGGAGGCGGTGCGGATCGCGTTCAGCATGGGCGGTCAATCGTCCGTGATACGGGGCGGGAAATGGGGCCGGACCATAGGGGCGGCCTCTCCCCTTGGCAAGCGCGGGAACATGGCAAAAGCCGGGCAATTGCGCACGAAACCGGCCCATGATAGGCCGCGCCCGGACTGAAGCAGGGAGCAGATGCATGCGCAAGCCGCTGGTGGCCGGAAACTGGAAGATGAACGGGACGCGGGCGAGCCTCGCCGAGATCGGCGAGATGGCCAAGGCCGTTGACGCTGCCCTGCGGGCGAAAGTCGACGTGATGGTCTGCCCGCCCGCAACGCTCCTTTTCCCGGCGGCGGCACTGGCTCTCGGTTCCGCGATCGCGATCGGCGCGCAGGATTGCAGCCCGCTCGGCGAGGGCGCCCATACCGGCGATCTCTCGGCCGCGATGCTGTTCGATTCCGGCGCGAAGGGCGTGATTGTCGGCCATTCCGAGCGCCGCGCCGACCATGGCGAGAAGGATGCCGATGTCGCGGCCAAGGCCAAAGCGGTGCTGGCGCAGGGCATGATGCCGATCATCTGCGTCGGCGAGACCCGCGCCGAACGCGAGGCCGGCAAGGCCCTCGCCGTCGTGGCGCGGCAGGTTCGCGGCTCCGTGCCGAAGGATGCGCCGGCCGGCGGCTTCGTCGTGGCCTACGAGCCGGTCTGGGCCATCGGCACCGGGCTCACGCCCACCCTGCAGGACATTGCCGACATGCATGCCGAGATCCGCCGCACGCTGGCCCGGATGCTCGGAAAGCCGGTCGCGCAGGCGACGCGCATTCTCTATGGCGGGTCGGTCAAGCCGGCCAATGCCGCCGAGATCCTCAACCTCGCCGATGTCGACGGGGCGCTGGTGGGCGGTGCGAGCCTCAAGGCAGCGGACTTCCTTGCCATCATCCGCGCGGCGTGAGGCGGTTTTCGGCAGGGCAGGGGTTGGAATTTTGCTTCCCCTGCCGCCATATTGCCGCTAACAGACAGCGCAAATCGCATTCGCGGGGGTGAACCCCGCCCGAGCAGGCTTCCATGGAAACCGTACTGATCGTCATCCACCTCCTGATCGTCATCGCCCTGTGCGGCGTGGTGCTGCTGCAGCGCTCCGAAGGCGGCGGCCTCGGCATGGGCTCCAGCCCCTCGGCCTTCATGAGCGGGCGCGGCCAGGCCAACCTCCTGACGCGGATCACCGCCATTCTCGGCACGGCGTTCTTCATCACCTCGATGGCCCTGGCGGTGATCGCCGCCCGCGGGCGGGCCCCGGCCTCGCCGCTGGACAACATCGCCCCGCCGCCGCCCAGCACCCAGGGCTCCGGGACGCCGGTAACGCCGCAGGGCGCGCCGAACGTGCTCGACCAGCTGCGCCAGATGCAGGGCGGGCAGAACCAGCAGCCGGGCCAGCCGCGTCCATAAGGGCTGCCATCAACAGACGGGCCGCAGGAAGGCGCCATCCGGCTTTCGGGGCGCCTTCTGTTTTTGGAGGCGCCATTTTTCTTGGGATGGCGCTTTTTTCTTTGCGCGAATCGCGCCCTGCAAGGTAAAGATCAAGCCCCATGACGCGATATGTATTCATCACCGGCGGCGTGGTTTCCTCCCTTGGCAAGGGTCTCGCATCGGCCGCTCTGGCAGCCGTACTGCAGGCGCGTGGCTACCGCGTCCGGATGCGCAAGCTCGACCCCTATCTCAATGTCGATCCGGGCACGATGAGCCCGTATCAGCATGGCGAGGTCTTCGTGACCGATGACGGGGCCGAGACCGACCTCGATCTCGGCCATTACGAGCGCTTTACCGGCCGCTCCGCCATCAAGGCCGACAACATCACCACCGGCCGCATCTACCAGGAGATCATCGCCAAGGAGCGCCGGGGCGACTATCTCGGCGCCACCGTGCAGGTGATCCCGCACGTGACCGATGCGATCAAGGAATTCGTGGTTTCCGGCAATGACAGCTACGATTTCGTGCTGGTCGAGATCGGCGGCACGGTCGGCGATATCGAAGGGCTGCCCTTCTTCGAGGCCATCCGCCAGCTCCGCAACGACCTGCCGGAGCGGCATTCGCTCTTCGTGCATCTGACGCTGCTGCCCTATATCCCCAGCGCGGGCGAGCTGAAGACCAAACCGACCCAGCATTCCGTGCAGGAACTGCGGTCCATCGGCATCCAGCCGGATATCCTGCTCTGCCGCACCGACCGGGAAATCCCGGCCGGCGAGCGGCGCAAGCTCGCCCTTTTCTGCAACGTGCGCGAAAGCGCGGTGATCGAGGCGCGCGATGTCGACCAGATCTACGCCGTGCCGCTGGCCTACCATGCCGAGGGGCTCGATACCGAGGTCCTGCGCATCTTCGGCATGCCTGACAAGGCCGAGCCGGATCTCTCGCGCTGGCACCATATCGTCGACACGCTCCGCAACCCGGAAGGCCAGGTCACGATCGCCATCGTCGGGAAATATACCGGCCTGAAGGATGCCTACAAATCGCTGATCGAGGCCCTCGTCCATGGCGGCATCGCCAACCGGGTCAAGGTCAATCTCGACTGGATCGACAGCGAGATCTTCGAACGCGAGGATGCCTCGGCCTATCTCGAGCATGTCCATGGCATTCTCGTGCCCGGCGGCTTCGGCCTGCGCGGCGCCGAAGGCAAGATCCAGGCGGCGCGCTTCGCCCGCGAGCGGAAAGTGCCGTATTTCGGCATCTGCTTCGGCATGCAGATGGCCTGCATCGAGGCGGCGCGGAACCTCGCCGGCATTGCCGGCGCCTCCTCGACCGAGTTCGGCCCCTGCGCCCAGCCCGTCGTCGGCCTGATGACCGAATGGATGAACCGCGGCCAGCTGGAAATCCGGCAGTCCGGCGGCGATCTCGGCGGCACGATGCGGCTCGGCGCCTATGAATCGAAGCTTGCGGCCAATTCGCGCATTGCCTCGATCTACGGCTCGACCACCATCCAGGAGCGCCATCGCCACCGTTACGAGGTCAACATGGCCTATCGCGAGGCGCTGGAAGGCAAGGGGCTGCTCTTCTCGGGCGTCTCGCCGGATGGCCTGCTGCCGGAGACCGTCGAATACCCCGATCATCCGTGGTTTGTCGGGGTGCAGTACCATCCGGAGCTGAAATCGCGCCCGTTCGAGCCGCATCCGCTCTTCGCGAGCTTCATCGAGGCCGCGCTGGCGCATAGCCGGCTGGTGTAAGATTTCCCCAGCGCTGTGCGCCATCGCACCCCGCGGGGCCCTGTCTCGTGCTTTCCTTGGCTCCGCGCCTGAGTCATGCTGACATGAGGCATCGCGATAAGGGGGCACGCGCATGATTCAGGCTGGTTCGGGTATTCTGGCTTCGGCCCTCGGGATTCCCTTTTTCCTTCTCTACATCGCCGTCGGCGCGGCCATGCTGGCGCTGTTCCTGCTGGTCTATTCGCGGTTTACCGCGCATGACGAACTCGCCCTGATCCGCGACGGCAACTGGACAGCCTCGATCGCCCTGTCGGGCACCCTGATCGGCTTCACCATCCCGCTGGCCAAGGCGATCTCGCAGGCCGGCAACATCGCCGACATGCTGCTCTGGGGCTTCGCGGCCTTCGTGGTGCAGCTGGCAGCCTATTTCGTGGTCCGGGTCATGGTTCCCGGCCTGTCGGACAAGATCGCGGCCAACCAGGCTTCCGCCGGCACGCTGCTGGCCGGCTGTTCGATTGCCTGCGGGCTGGTCAATGCCGCGGCGATGACGATGTAGGGCCGGAGCCATGAAGCGATCCCATGCGATCTTCATCGGCGCGACGGGGCTGATCTTCGCCGGCGCCTATATCGGGCAGACCGGCAAGACCCGGATCGAGGATGCTCCGGCAGCGGAATCCCCTGCCGAGGCCCGGCTCTACACCTCGCTCGAGGAATGCATGCGCGCCCATCAGGGCTGGGGGGCTCCTCTGGCGCCCGGAGGCCAGCCGGCGCCTCTTTCCCCGGGGCAGGAGCAATGCCAGCGTGACTTCGCCCAGGCCAACGCGACGCATGTGCAGGCCGCGCCGAAATTCAGCAACCAGTCCGAATGCGAGGCGCAATATGGCGCCCAGCAATGCCGGCCGGCCACGTTCAACGGCAGCTCCGTCTTCGTCCCGGCCATGCTCGGCTTCATGGTGGCCAATGCGCTGAATGGCCAGCGCAATGCCCAGGCGCTGCTGCCACCCATGCGCACGGGCACGGCCTGCCCGCCGGGCCAGACGCCGGAAACCATGCCGGGCTGCACCGCGCCGCCGCGCTCCGGCAGTTCGTCCAGTTCGTCGGGCGGCGGCTGGCGCTCCTATTCGACATCGAGCGGCCATACCGTCAGCCGCGACACGTCGAGATCCGCCTCCAGCGCGGTGACGGTCCCGGCCGGCGCCACGGGGGCACCGGCAGCGCGCAGCTCGGTGGGAGCGATCGCGGCCCGGCCGTCATCCTTCTCGCGTTCGGGCACGAGCAGCACCTCGACCACGTCGCGGAGCGGCTTCGGCTCGACCGGCCGCTCGATTTCCAGCTCGAGCTCCTGACATGCGGCGCCTTGAGATGCCCGAGCGCCCGGACTGGCGCAGCAAGGCGGAGCAGGTCGGCTTCTCCTTCCACAGCGCGGATGACCGGCCCTATTGGGACGAGACAGGCGCCTTCGGCTTCACGCTCGAGGAAATCGAGGAGAAGATCGAGGCGCCATCCGCCGAACTCGAGGAAATGGCGCTCGAATTCGTCGGCAAGGCCTGCCGCGACGAAGAGGTCCTGACGCGGCTGGCGATCCCGCGCGCCTTCTGGGGCGAGATCTGGGAGAGCTGGCAGCGTGGCGACCGCAACCTCTACGGTCGGTTCGATTTCGCCTATGACGGGCAGGGCCCGGCCAAGCTGCTGGAATACAACGCCGACACGCCGACGGCCCTGCTGGAGACGGGCGTGTTCCAATGGCTCTGGCTGGAAGAGATGATCGCCAAGGGCGCGCTGCCGCGCGGCTCGGACCAGTATAACTCCGTCCATGACAAGCTGATCGGCGCCTTCCGCAACCTGCGGAATGGCCGCGCCTATCGCCTGCACCTGACCTGCCTCGATGACAGCGAGGAAGACCGCGCGACCGTGGCCTATCTCGAGGAATGCGCGCAGCAGGCCGGGCTGGCGACGCAGTTCCTGTTCGTCAACGAGATCGGGCTGACCAAGGCGGGGAAATTCGTCGATCTCGACGAGGCCCCGATCGAGGTTCTGTTCAAGCTCTATCCGTGGGAATGGATGATGCGCGAGGAGTTCGGCAAGGCCATTCCCGGCTGCGGCACGCAATTCCTCGAGCCGATCTGGAAAGCCCTGCTCTCGAACAAGGGGCTGCTGCCCTATCTCTGGCAGATGGCGCCGGGCCATCCGAACCTCGTCCCGGCCTATTTCCCGGACGAGCCGGCGCCCGATCTCGGCCCGTCCTATGTCGAGAAGCCGCTCTTCTCGCGCGAGGGGGCGAATATCCGCCTGTTCGAGCGCGGCCGTGCCCTGAGCGGGAATGATGGCCCCTATGGCGAGGAAGGCTTCATCCGCCAGCAGCGCATCCCGATTCCGGATTTCGGCCATGGCCATGTCGTGCTCGGCGCCTGGATGGTCGCCAGCGAGCCGGCGGGCATGCTCGTGCGCGAGGACAAATCCCCGATCACCGGCAATCTCGCCCGGTTCATCCCGCATTTCATCGAGCCGTAAGCGAAGGGGTGACGCTGGCGACCGCCGGTGCTAGACCCCGGACCGTTGGAACCTTCCGAAAACCTGTTTGGATTATTGATGTCTCGTTCTCTCGATCATTTTGTCATCGGCGTGCAGGATCTTGCCGCCACCTCTGCCCGTTTCGCCGCGATGGGCTTCACCGTCGGCACGCGGAACCGCCACGCCTGGGGCACCGAAAACCAGATCATCCAGCTTGCTGATCACACCTTCTTCGAGTTGATCACTGTCGCTTCGCCGGAACTCGTGCCCGCCCATACGGGCCGGGCCTTCTCCTTCGGCGCCTTCGTGCGCGACCGGCTGGCCGAAGCAACGGGACTGTCGATGCTCGTTCTGAAGACCGACGATGCCGTGGCCGATGCGGCGCGCTGGGCGGAGGAGGGGATCGGCGATTTCGAACCCTTCCATTTCGGCCGGAAAGGCCGGCGGCCCGATGGCAGCGAAGTCGATGTGGCCTTTACGCTCGCCTTTGCGGCGGACCCGGCCTTGCCGAAATGCGGGTTCTTCGCCTGCCAGCATCATGCACCGGAGATGTTCTGGTCGGAGGCGATGCAGAACCACCGCAATGGCGCAACCGGCATCGGCCGCGTGACCCTCGTCGCCGAGAACCCCTCGGACCACCACATCTTCCTCGCCGGCTTTGTCGGCGAACGGCGCATGCGCTCGACCTCCTTCGGAATCGAGATCGAGGCCGGCCATGGGCTGATCGACATCGTCTCGCCCGAGGGCTTCGCCTTCCGCTATGGCGAGCCCGCGCCGGCCAGCGAGACGCCGGTCTTCGCCGGGATCGAAATCGCGTGCTCGCGGCTGTCCATGGTCGAAGACAACCTGGAGGCCGCAGGCGAAGCCGTGATCCGCCATGGTGGCGGGCTGACGCTGCCACGCCGGCCCGACCTCGCGACGACGCTCCGCTTCGTCCAAAGCGGCGCCGGCCGATGAAAATTATCGTTTTCGCGCTCATTCTGGGGATTGCCGGCGCGATGGCCTTTTTCGCCTTCCGCGGCGAATGCCCGGACGGACAGGTCTTTGCCAGCGAGCAGGCCTGCCTCGCTGCCGGGCAGCTTCCACCGGCCCTGTGCCGGCAGGGCTTCGCCGAGGCGCAGCGCGCCGCGCGGGAGGATCAGGCGCCGTTCGCCACGCAGGATGAGTGCCTGCGGCAATTCCCGCGCTGCCAGCCCCATGGCGCCGTGGCCAGCGGCTTCGTGCCGGTGCCGCGCGGCGCCTGCATCGCCGCCAGCGGCAAGGGCCGGCCGGTCTACCAGCGGATCGGATCCGGCAGCGAGCCGCGCGGTTCGTGACAACCAGGAGTGACAGGATGAGCGACGTTCAGGTCGGCAACGTGATCTTCGGCAATGCGCGGCCCTTCGTGCTGATTGCCGGGCCGTGCCAGATGGAAAGCCGAGCCCATGCCCTCGACATGGCGGGTTCGCTGAAGGAGATCTGCGCCCGGCTGGGCATCGGGCTGGTCTACAAATCCTCCTTCGACAAGGCCAACCGCACCAGCGGCAAGGCGGCGCGCGGCATCGGTCTCGACAAGGCCCTGGAGGTCTTTGCCGAGATCCGCCGCACCCTCGGCCTGCCGGTGATCACCGACGTGCACGAGCCCTGGCACTGCGCCGAAGCCGCGAAAGCGGTGGACATGCTGCAGATCCCCGCCTTCCTCTGCCGGCAGACCGACCTGCTGGTCGCGGCCGCGGAAACCGGGCTCGCCATCAACGTGAAGAAGGGCCAGTTCCTCGCGCCCTGGGACATGAAGAACGTCATCCAGAAGATCCGCGATGCCGGCAATGACCGCGCGCTCGCCTGTGACCGGGGCACCTCCTTCGGCTACAACACGCTGGTGAGCGATTTCCGCGGCCTGCCGATCATGGCCGAGCAATGCCGCTGCCCGATCGTTTTCGATGCCACCCATTCCGTCCAGCAGCCGGGCGGGCAGGGGGGTTCTTCCGGCGGGCAGCGCGAATTCGTGCCGGTGCTGGCCCGCGCGGCAGTTGCGGTCGGCGTGGCCGGGCTCTTCATCGAGACGCATCAGGACCCCGATGGCGCGCCCTCGGACGGGCCCAACATGGTGCCGCTGGCCGACATGCCCGCTTTGCTCGAACGGCTTCAGGCGTTCGACCGCCTCGCGAAATCCTGAGCAGGAGGCGCGGCATGCCTGTCATTCTGGCCATTCTCGGCGCGCTCTTTTCCGGCTTCATGATGTGGATGATCTGGGGCAACGGCATGCAGGTGCTCAATGCCTGGATCGATGCCCGTTCCGCCCGCGCAAAGGAGAAGCGCGACGCGCAGGCCATCGCCGATGCCCGCGAGCGCGCTGCCCGGGCGCCCCTGCGTGCCATTCAGGACCCGCGCGAGGCGGCGCTCGTCCTCCTGTCGAAACTGGCCATGCTGCGCGGCGAGATCACCGCCGAGCAGAACGTGATGCTGAGCCGCTTCGTCACGGAACGCTTCGGCTTCGAGGGCAAGCCCGAGCATCATACGACCTTGGCCGCCTTCGCGGCCCGTGGCGCCGGCGAGGCCGATTCCGTCGTGGCGGACCTGACGCCGATCCTCCATGTCTCGCTGGAAACCGAGGCGCTGGATGATCTCTTCCGCATGATGCAGGAGCTGGCCGCGCTGCATGGCGGGCCGACCGAGGCGCAGGAACGCATGATCGAGCGGACGAAGTCGCGCCTCAACTATCGGGAGCCGGAAGCCTGAAACTGGCCGTCAGGCCGAGGCAGAGGCCGCCTGGATTTCCGGCAGCAGCCGCGCGGCGACGATCTCCGGAGTCAGCGCGCCGTTGATCTTGTGCTGGAACACGCCATCCTGCCGGAAGACATAGGTCGAGGGCACACCGCGCTGCTTGAAGGCGCGGAGATAACGCCGCTGGTGGTCGATCGACAGGCGCTGGAACGGGTTGCCGTGGCCGCGGAGATATTCGGCCACCTTGTCCTCGGTATCATCGGCCACGATGCCGAACAGGCGGATGCCCGGACGCGCCGCGAGAGCCATCAGCTCGCCATGCTCGGAGCGGCAATAGGGGCACCAGGACGCCCAGATATTGACGAGCGTCACGCCCTCGAAAAAGGCCTGCCGCTGGATCGGCGGCGCCGGCATGCCGCGGAACTCGACGCCGGGCACCGGGGGGAGATCGCCGTCATCCGGCAGGGCCGGCGTCAGCAGGTCGATCCGGCCGGTCTGGGCGGCAAACCCGACCATCCCGATGGCCGGAACGGACAGGAACGCGGCCCCGACCACGAAGCGGCGATCCATCAGGCCCTTGCCTTGCATCTTCTGAGACATGTCTTTCCCCTGTTCCGCGCATCCCTGCCATATCGCGCTTGGGGAAGGGTAAATCCCGGGCCGGAATGTGCCGGACCGGTTGATGAATCCTTGCTGGGTTTCAGGGCCTGGGCGGGCTTCAGCGGCCGCGATATGGCGGCACCCCCTGGTCGGGCAGGAAGATGTTCTTCGGCAATTCGCCATGCTGGAAGAACACGTCGATCGGGATGCCCCCGCGCGGGAACCAGTAGCCGCCGATCCGGAACCACCGCGGCGCCAGCAGCTCGACCAGCCGTTTTCCGATCCCGACCGTGCAATCCTCGTGGAAGGCCCCGTGGTTGCGGAAGGCGCCGAGATAGAGCTTCAGCGATTTCGATTCGACGAGCCATTCCCCCGGCACGTAGTCGATCACGAGGATCCCGAAATCCGGCTGGCCCGTCACCGGGCAGATCGAGGTGAATTCCGGGCAGGTGAAGCGGGCGACATAATCCGTGCCCGGATGCGGGTTCGGCACGCGGTCGAGCACCGCTTCTTCGGGCGTGGCGGGCAGGGCGCTGGCCTTGCCGAGCAGCGAGGGTTCAAAGGGGGCAGCCATGGCAGTTCCTTCCGATTGGCTGCGCCTTTAGCCCAGCCGGGCCGGCTCCGCTACCTCCGAGTTGCCATGCAGCCGCTTCATGGGCGCTATCCCGGCCCGCCGGCGAGCGTTTATCACTTCCCGCCTCCGGTTTCCTTCGCTAAGAGGCTCCGCAGTCACCGCTGACAGCCGAGGAGCCTGCCCATGACCCTGATCGTCGATGTCCTTTCCCGCGAAATCCTGGACAGCCGCGGCAACCCGACGGTCGAGGTGGATATCGTCCTCGAGGATGGCTCCTTCGGCCGCGCGGCCGTTCCCTCGGGCGCCTCGACCGGCGCCCATGAGGCGGCGGAGCTGCGTGATGGCGGTGCCCGCTATCTCGGCAAGGGCGTGCAGAAGGCCGTCGACCATGTCGTGACCGAAATCTCGGAAGCGATTGTCGGCATGGATGCCGAGGACCAGACCGCCATCGACCAGGTCATGATCGAACTCGACGGCACGAAGAACAAGAAGCGCCTCGGCGCGAACGCGATCCTCGGCGTCAGCCTCGCCGTGGCCAAGGCCGCTGCCGAATCGCGCGGGCTGCCGCTCTACCGCTATGTCGGCGGTGTCAGCGCCCGGACCCTGCCGGTGCCGATGATGAACATCGTCAATGGCGGCGCGCATGCCGACAACCCGATCGACTTCCAGGAATTCATGATCATGCCGATCGGTGCCCCGAGCTTCGCCGAGGCGCTGCGCATGGGCGCCGAGGTTTTCCACACGCTGAAGAAGGCGCTGAAGGACAAGGGCCACAACACCAATGTCGGCGACGAGGGCGGCTTCGCGCCGAACCTCAAGAGCGCCGAGGCCGCGCTCGACTTCGTCATGGCCGCCATCGAGAAGGCCGGCTTCAGACCGGGCCGCGACGGCGATATCGCCATCGCACTGGATTGCGCGGCAACCGAGTTCTTCAAGGACGGTGTCTATGATTATCACGGCGAGAAAAAGAAGCGTGATATCAAAGCGCAGGTGAAGTATCTTGAGAAACTGGTTGCGGATTATCCGATCGTCTCGATCGAGGATGGCATGGCCGAGGATGACTGGGAGGGCTGGAAGCTCCTGACCGACCGGATCGGCGCGAAGTGCCAGCTCGTCGGCGATGATCTCTTCGTCACCAATGTCGAGCGCCTGTCGCAGGGGATCCGGACGGCCACCGGCAATTCCATCCTCGTCAAGGTCAACCAGATCGGCTCGCTGACCGAAACCCTCGCGGCGGTCGACATGGCGCAGCGCGCCGGCTTCACCGCCGTGATGTCGCATCGCTCGGGCGAGACCGAGGATGCCACCATCGCCGATCTCGCCGTCGCCACCAATTGCGGGCAGATCAAGACCGGCAGCCTCGCCCGCTCGGACCGGACCGCCAAGTACAACCAGCTCCTCCGCATCGAGGGCGAGCTGGGCGACATGGCCCGCTATGCCGGCCGCAGCGCTCTCAAGGCGCTGGCCTGACGGGGGGCGGCAGGACGAGAGGCGGGAGAGCCGGCCATGACCCTCTCCCGGCGCAGCCTCGCCATCCTCGCCATGCTCGGTGCCGTGACGATCTACGGCACCAATTTCGCGATCTCGCGCCACGGCATCCAGAACGGGATGACGCCGAACGACATGACGTTCGTGCGGTTCCTCGTGGCGGGGCTCATCCTCCTGCCGCTCTTCATCCGGGCGGGCGTTCGGGACTGCGCCGGCATCGGCTGGGGCAGGGGCCTTGTCCTGACCGCGATGAGCGGCCTCCCGATGACGCTGATGATGATGCAGGGCCTGGCCTGGTCGCCGGCCGCGCATGGTGCGGCCATCGGTCCCGGCACGGTGACCGTGATCGGCGCCATCGGCGGCTGGCTGATCTTCGGCAGCCGGCCGGGCTGGACGGTGATCCTCGGGATCGGCATCGTCATTGCCGGCCTCGCGATGATCGGCCTCGCCGCCAGCACCTCCGGGTCGCGCAACGTCCTGCTGGGCGATCTCTGCTTCTTCGGTGTCGGCCTGATCTGGGGCGGCTATCCGCTGATGCTCCAGCTCTGGAAGGTCGATCCGCTCCGCGCCACGGCCGTCCTCTCCGTGCTTTCGGCCCTGGCCTTCTCGCCCTGGTATCTCCTCGCCGGAACCGGCAACCTGCTGAATGTACCATTCTGGGTGGTGGCGCTGCATGCGATCAACCAGGGCGTGATCAACGTCGTCATCGGCCTCTGGCTCTGGGGCTTCGCGGTCCGCGAGGTCGGCGCGGCCCTTTCGGGACGGTTCCCGCCGCTGATCCCGGTCATCGGCACGCTCAGCGCGATTCCGCTGCTCGGAGAGATCCCCGGCCTGCTGCAATGGATCGGCATCGCGCTCATTGTCGGCGGCCTGATGGTCACGACCATCCGTTCCGGAGGGGGCAGGGCGGCCTGAAGGCTACCGCTCCTTAACCACTGCATGCGATTGTCCGGGCATGATCATCCGCACCCGCCGCCGTCGCATCGGTTTCCTGCTGGCTTTCCACGCCATTGCCTGGAGCGCGAGCGCCTATTTCGCGCATTCCGCCTATACGGGCGATCGCGGGCTGCTTGCCAAGCAGCAGGCCAAGGAAATGACGTCCGAGGTCGTCCGGAAGATCGGCGAGGCCAAGGCCGAGCGGCAGGCCTGGGAACGGCGCGTTTCGCAGCTTTCGGGCAAGGAAATCGACCGTGACCTGCTCGACGAGCGCCAGCGCCTGATGCTGAATTCCGCCCACCGGAATGACGTGATCATCCTGCTCAATCCTTGACCGGCCAACGTTCGGCAGCCCTGCGCTTTCCGCAGATCTGAAACAAAAAGTCGCAGTTTTCCGTTGCTGCAGCGCAGCATTCGCCGACAAATCAGCCCTGCCATGCATTTTCCGCAGAAACCCATTGTCCGGCGGACAGGTTTTTTGCCTCTGGCGTTTGTGGCAAAAGACGGTAAGCCTAAAGGCGAATAAGACGCCGACGGCGCGATTTGGGTTGAAACGAACACGTGGGGAGAGGTCATGGCGACCAGTGCGGCCAAGGCAAGCAGCAGCGTTGCATCGCGCGGCAAGACGACCGCATCAGCGGCGAAAGCAGAGAAACCTGCCAAATCCGCCACCGGCAAGGTGAATGGCGCCGCAAAGGCCGCCGGGCCCAAACCCTTCTCCCGTGAGGAAGATCTCGTCGCCTACCGCGAGATGCTCCTGATCCGCCGCTTCGAGGAAAAGGCCGGCCAGCTCTACGGCATGGGCCTGATCGGCGGCTTCTGCCACCTCTATATCGGCCAGGAAGCGGTCGTCGTCGGCATGCAGATGGCCACGAAGACCGGCGACCAGGTGATCACCGGCTACCGTGACCATGGCCACATGCTGGCCTGCGGCATGGACGCGAACGGCGTCATGGCCGAGCTGACCGGCCGGCGCGGCGGTTATTCGCGCGGCAAGGGCGGCTCGATGCACATGTTCAGCCGCGAGAAGCATTTCTACGGCGGCCACGGCATTGTCGGCGCGCAGGTCGCGCTCGGCACCGGCCTCGGCTTCGCCAACTGGTACCGCAACAACGGCTCGGTCAGCCTCGCCTATTTCGGCGACGGCGCGGCCAACCAGGGCCAGGTCTATGAAAGCTTCAACATGGCGGAGCTCTGGAGCCTGCCGGTTGTCTACATCATCGAGAACAACCGCTACGCGATGGGCACTGCGGTGAGCCGCGCCTCGGCCCAGACCGATTTCTCCAAGCGGGGCGTCTCGTTCAACATCCCCGGCGAGCAGGTCGACGGCATGGATGTGCAGGCGGTCCGCGAGGCCGGCCTGCGCGCCATCGAGCATGCCCGCGCCGGCAAGGGCCCCTACATCCTCGAGATGCAGACCTACCGCTATCGCGGCCATTCCATGTCCGATCCGGCGAAATACCGCTCGAAGGATGAGGTCGAGAAGATGCGCTCCGAGCGTGATCCGATCGAGCAGGTGCGCGAACGGCTTCTCGGCAAGCACAAGGTCGCCGAGGACGAGATCAAGAAGATCGACGCCGAAGTGCGCCGCATCGTCAACGAAAGCGCGGAATTCGCGACCGTGGATCCCGAGCCGGACGTGTCCGAGCTCTGGACCGACATCACGCTCTGATCCCGCGCACCCCCTGATTGACGGAAATTCCCATGCCCATCGATGTTCTGATGCCCGCGCTTTCGCCCACGATGGAAAGCGGCACCCTCGCCAAATGGCTCAAGAAGGAAGGCGACCGGATCAAGTCCGGCGACGTGATCGCCGAGATCGAGACCGACAAGGCCACCATGGAAGTCGAAGCCGTGGATGAAGGCGTCCTCGCCAAGATCCTGATCGGCGACGGCACCGAGAATGTGGCCGTGAACACCCGCATCGCCATCATTGCCGGCGAGGGCGAGGATGCCTCCGCCGCCGCCAGCGGCCCCGCTCCGGCGGCTTCCGCCCCGGCGCCGGCCCCCGTTGCCGCCCCGGCCGCCACCGTGCCGGCCGCGCCGCGCACGGAAATCCCGGCCTATGACGCCACTTCGGAAGTGCCGGCCGGCACCGAGATGGTGAAGATGACCGTCCGCGAGGCCCTGCGCGATGCCATGGCCGAGGAAATGCGGCGCGATGCCGATGTCTTCGTCATGGGCGAGGAAGTCGCGGAATACCAGGGCGCCTACAAGGTCACGCAGGGCCTGCTGCAGGAATTCGGCAACCGCCGCGTCATCGACACCCCGATCACCGAGCATGGCTTTGCCGGTGTCGGCGTCGGTGCGGCGCTTGCCGGGCTGAAGCCGATCGTCGAATTCATGACCTTCAACTTCGCCATGCAGGCGATCGACCACATCATCAACTCCGCCGCCAAGACGCTCTACATGTCCGGCGGCCAGCTTGGCTGCCCGATCGTCTTCCGCGGCCCGAACGGCGCGGCGGCCCGCGTCGCAGCGCAGCACAGCCAGGATTATGCAGCCTGGTACAGCCAGATTCCGGGCCTGAAGGTCATCCAGCCCTATACGGCGGCGGATGCGAAGGGCCTGCTCAAGGCGGCCATCCGCGATCCCAACCCGATCATCTTCCTCGAGAACGAGATCCTCTACGGCCAGAGCTTCGACGTGCCGAAGGGCGATGATTTCGTGCTCCCGATCGGCAAGGCCCGCGTCGCCCGGGTCGGCCACCATGTCACGCTCGTCTCCTTCGGCATCGGCATGACCTATGCCATGAAGGCGGCGGAGGCTCTGGCGGGCGAGGGGATCGAGGCCGAGGTCATCGACCTCCGCACCATCCGCCCGATGGATGTCGCCACCGTGGTCCGCTCGATCCAGAAGACAAACCGCTGCGTGGCCATCGAGGAAGGCTGGCCGCAGAGCGGCGTCACGGCCGAAATCGGCATGAAGATCATGGAAGAGGCCTTCGATTATCTCGATGCCCCCGTCGCCCGCGTGACCGGCAAGGACGTGCCGATGCCCTATGCCGCCAATCTCGAGAAGCTGGCTCTGCCGAACGTCGGCGAAGTCGTCGCGGCGGCGAAAGCCGTGCTGTATCGGTGATGAAGGAGCAGTTCTGCTCCTTCGCAGCAAGTTGGCCGAGCGGGTGGTTGGTATTGGCGTTCTTCGGTGCCGGCAGCGCAATAGCGGGTTGGCTTACTTTTATTCAGCTGGTCCGCCTGCCTCGGAAGCCGGAATATACCAGCAGATCTTGGTGGTCGATCGATGGAAAAATTCAGCAACTTGACATCATCTGCAAGCATCCTGACCTGTGGAAACCAATACTAGCGGGAATAGCCGTGATTTTATTTGGATTTCCACTTCTTTTTACTGCCATAGCCAGCTGTAGCGTGCGTTGATAGCATCTTCGCTAAGGAACCGCCCATGCCCATCAACATCCTGATGCCCGCCCTCTCGCCCACGATGGAAAAGGGCAACCTCGCCAAGTGGCTTAAAAAAGAGGGCGACAAGATCAAGTCCGGTGACGTGATCGCCGAGATCGAGACCGACAAGGCCACGATGGAAGTCGAGGCGGTCGACGAGGGCATCCTGGCGAAGATCGTCGTGGAAGCCGGCGCGCAGGATGTGGCGGTCAATGCGCTGATCGGCATCATCGCGGCCGAAGGCGAGGATGTGAAGGCCGCGGCCTCGGGTGGAGCGGGCAACCCCTCACCCGGCGCTGGCGCGCCACCCTCTTCCGCAGGGGGAGAGGGGCAGGGCGGTGTCGCCCCGGCCCCTGTGGCAGCGGCCGCGCCGGCGGCGAGCGCGCCTTCTCCCGTCGCGGGAGAAGGTGCCCGAAGGGCGGATGAGGGGGCCTCGGGCACCCGCGTTTTCGCCTCGCCCCTCGCCAAGCGCATTGCGAAAGAGGCCGGCATCAACCTCGCCGCCGTGAAGGGCTCCGGCCCGCATGGCCGCGTCGTCATGGCCGATGTCGAGGCTGCCAAGGCCGGCGGCGGCGCCAAGGTCATCCCGATGCCCGGCGCAGCCACCCCGGCTGCGGCCCCGGCCGCCGCTCCCGCGCCGATGCCCTCGGGTCCCTCGGCCGATGCTGTGAAGAAGCTCTTCGCGGAAGGCTCCTACGAGGAAGTCCCGCATGACGGCATGCGCAAGACCATCGCGCGGCGCCTGCTCGAATCCAAGCAGACCGTCCCGCATTTCTACCTCACGGTGGATTGCGAGCTTGATGCCCTGCTGGCCCTGCGCGAGCAGATCAACAAGGCCGCCCCGGTGAAGGATGGCAAGCCCGCCTACAAGCTCTCGGTCAACGACATGGTCATCAAGGCCATGGCCATGGCCCTGCGTGCCGTGCCGGATGCGAATGTCAGCTGGACCGACAATGCCATGCTCAGGCACAAGCATGCCGATGTCGGCGTCGCCGTGTCGATTCCCGGCGGGCTGATCACCCCGGTCATCCGCGATGCCTGCCACAAGACGCTCTCCACCATCTCGAACGAGATGAAGGATCTCGCGGCCCGGGCGAAGGCCCGCAAGCTGAAACCCGAGGAATATCAGGGCGGCACCACCGCCGTGTCCAATCTCGGCATGTTCGGCGTGAAGGATTTCGCCGCCATCGTGAACCCGCCCCATGCCACCATCCTGGCGGTCGGCGCGGGCGAGCAGCGCGCCGTGGTGAAGAACGGCCAGCTGGCCGTGGCCACGGTCATGTCCGTCACGCTCTCGACCGACCATCGCGCCGTCGATGGCGCGCTCGGGGCGGAACTGATGCAGGCCTTCAAGGGCTATATCGAGAACCCGATGGGCATGCTGGTCTGAGCGAGGGGAAGGCAAGTGATCGGCGGTCTGCCAGTCTGGTTCCGTGTGTCCGACACGCAGATCGCCCGTCTTCGGAGATATTGCATCAGGACCCTGATCGTATGCTTCGCCGGGCTTTGCCTCTCGGACATTCTCTCCGGCCGAGACAGTTACCTCTCGGCTGCCTTGGCGTTCCTGTCTTTTCCTATCTGCACGCTGGGTGTGCTGGTGAGTTTTTTGGTTCCCACGGTCAGGTTGAGACTGTTCTGGACGCTGCCTCCGATCACGCTCGGCTGGCTGGCACTGCTTCATCGATATGCAGAGTTGGCCGGACTCCAACCGAGCGGCGGGGACCTCGTTCTGATGATCGTGTTCCTCATCGGCGGGGTCACGATTTACGCCCTGGCGCTGATGACCATGGCCGAGGCAGGACAAGGCAAGGGACTGCAGGTTATGTCTGCCGACTGGAAGACGGTGAAAGAGTGAGGCGATGAAGACCATCCTCGCCTATGGCGACAGCATCACCTGGGGCTCGAACCCGGAGGCGGGCGGGCAGCGCCATGCCCGCGAGAACCGCTGGCCGAACGTGCTGGCGGCCGGGCTCGGGCCGGGCTTCGAGGTGATCAACGAGGGGTTGCGCGGACGCACCACCGGCTTCGATGATGCGCTTGCCGATTGCGACCGCCATGGCGCGCGGCTGCTGCCGACGCTGCTGTATACGCATGCGCCGCTCGATCTCGTGATCCTGATGCTGGGCACGAATGACCTCAAGCCGATCCAGGCCGGAAGCTGGGCCGGCGCCATGCTCGGCATGAAGCGCTGCCTCGAGATCACGCGCAGCCATGCCTGCCGGCTGCCGGGCCTGCCGGCGCCCAAGGTGCTGCTGGTCGCGCCGCCGCGCATCGTGCCGACGGCGGATCCGTTCTATGCCGAGCTGTTCGACGGGGCGGTCGCCGCCTCGGAAAAGCTGGCGGAAGCCTACAAGCTGCTGTCGATCGAGTTCGAAACGGGCTTTTTCGATGCCGGCAGCGTGGCGAAAGCCTCGCCGATCGACGGGGTCCATCTCGATGCCGCGAATACGCGTGCCATCGGGGAGGGGCTTGTTCCCATCGTACGGGGCCTTCTGGCCTGAGACTTTGACGATCATCAAGGAGGACGGGCGGGGGCGCAGTAAGGTCAGGCCGTGAAGGCCAACAGGAGGAACCCCGTGAGCCATACGCCGCATGAACTGATCGCCGAATTTCCGGAGCATGCCTTCCGGATCACGCAACTGAAGACCAGCGAGCCGCATTTCGCGCGGCTCTACGAGGAATATCACGAGGTCAACCGCGCGATCCATCGCGCCGAGACCAATATCGAGCCCACCGACGATCTCCGCCTCGAGACGATGCGGAAGGAGCGGCTGAAGCTCAAGGACGCGCTCTACGCGATGTTGACGGGCTAGAGGGCCGGGAAAGGGGCAGCAATGGGGACAACAGCACGTTCGGGACCGGCAATCCTGCTGCGTGCGCTGTCCCTGCCGGGGCTGTCCCTCCTCATTGCCTCGCTCTCGCTGATCTCGTCGATCAGCCAGAGCTACAACTACCGGAAGAACATCGAGGCCGTGCAGCAGAACGTGCTGCGCGCCGAGAATCTCAAGACCTGCCGCGACATCATCGAGGTCTTCTTCGCCTTCCGCCTCAAGGCGGAGGAGATCAACGCCCGCCACCATGACGGGCGGATGGAGGATATCTCCCGCGCCGAGGCGCGCCGTGAGCTGAAAAGCCTCGTCTACCGGTTCGGGGCCCTCGGCACCTTCCTCGCCAATTTCACGCCGGACAAGGCCCGCGAGCGCTATACGCGCCTGTCCTGGGACCTGAACGCGCTGGCGGACGGCGCCATGACCATGCCCGCCGAGGACTTCGCCCGCAGATTCGGCGAGGCTGACAAGACCTTCGCCACGCTCAACGAGGACTGTTCCCGCTCGGCGCAGTTCGTGCACCTGTAAGAGGATAACCGTGCGTATTTCACTGTCATTCGGGCTTTGTCTGGGCCTGGCCCTTGGCCTCGGCGGCTGTCAGGGCCAGCGCAGCAGCGGACCGACCTCGGCGGGAATCAGCGCCATGGATCGGTTTGCATCCGGCCCGGCCGATACCGGCGCCATGCAGGCGATGGCGAACCTGACGGTGGTTTCGTACGGTGCCCATGGCCCGCAGGTATCCTATCGATCGCAGGATGGCCGCATCTGGCTCTGGTATCCCGGCAACAAGGAGATCCTGGCCGGCGAATGGAAAGTTCTGGCCTCCGGCCCCGAATGTTACCGCTATGGCGCCAACACGCATAACCCGTTGACGGGCGTTTCCGGCAGCCATTGGGAATGTACGATCATGACTCCCCGCGTGGGGCCGAACATGCAGGAACGCAGCGGCGATGTGTTCAAGCTGGCGAACCGCAAGGCGGTGCCCTTCGTGACCCGCAAGGACAGGGCCCAGTTTGAAGAATTGGTGGCCAAGCTTCCTGCAGCCCGGCCGGAAGATCAGCAGCTGCGGCGCGAGACATACCGCCAGAAGGTCAACGCCGAGAAGGAACAGAAGCTCTGGGAGACTGTCGGTCGCCCGCCCGCCGAAGACGACAACAACAACAACGCCACACAACCTGACCAGTGAACCTGTAAAGCCGAGGGGAATTCCACCATGTCCGCCTACGATCTCATCATCATCGGTTCCGGCCCCGGCGGCTATGTTGCGGCCATCCGCGCCGCCCAGCTGGGCCTCAAGACCGCCATTGTCGAGCGCGAGCATCTCGGCGGCATCTGCCTGAACTGGGGCTGCATCCCGACCAAGGCGCTGCTGCGCACCGCGGAAATCTATCATTTCGCCCAGCATGCGAAGGATTACGGCCTGAAGCTCGAAGGCACGATCACCTATGATCCGGCCGATGTCGTCAAGCGCTCGCGCGGGGTTTCGGGCCGGCTCAATGGCGGTGTCGGCTTCCTGATGAAGAAGAACAAGATCGACGTGATCTGGGGCGAAGCGAAGCTGACCAAGCCGGGCGAGATCGTGGTGGCCGCGCCGACGAAACCCGCTGTGCAGCCGCAGCACCCGGCCCCGAAGGGCACGCTCGGTGCCGGCACCTACACGGCGAAGCACATCATCATCGCCACCGGCGCCCGCCCGCGCGCGCTGCCGGGCATCGAGCCCGATGGCAAGCTGATCTGGACCTATTTCGAGGCGATGGTGCCGCCGGCCATGCCGAAATCGCTGATCGTCATGGGTTCCGGCGCCATCGGCATCGAATTCGCCTCGTTCTACCGGACCATGGGTGTCGAGGTGACCGTGGTCGAGGTGATGGGCCAGGTCATGCCGGTCGAGGATGCGGAAATCTCCGCCATTGCCCGCAAGAGCTTCGAAAAGCAGGGCATGAAAATCCTGACCAACACCAAGGTGACGAAGGTGGTGAAGGGCGCGAACAGCGTCACCGCGACCGTCGAGGACGACAAGGGCAACAAGCAGGATATCACCGCCGAGCGGATGATCTCGGCGGTCGGCGTTGTCGGCAATATCGAGAATCTCGGCCTCGAAGCCCTCGGCGTGAAGACGGATCGCGGCTGCGTGGTGATCGACGGCTATGGCCGCACCAATGTGCCCGGCCTCTACGCCATCGGCGATGTCGCCGGCCCGCCCATGCTGGCCCACAAGGCCGAGCATGAGGGCGTGCTCTGCGTCGAGCATATCAAGGGCCTGCATGTCCACCCGATGGACAAGCGCAAGATCCCGGGCTGCACCTATTGCCACCCGCAGGTCGCCAGCGTCGGCCTGACCGAGGCCAAGGCCAAGGAAGCCGGCTACACGGTGAAGGTCGGGCGCTTCTCCTTCGCCGCCAATGGCAAGGCCATCGCGCTCGGCGAGGATAACGGGCTGATCAAGACCATCTTCGACGCGAAGACCGGCCAGTTGCTCGGCGCGCATATGGTGGGCGCGGAAGTGACCGAACTCATCCAGGGCTTCGTGGTGGCGATGAACCTCGAGACCACCGAGGAAGACCTGATGCACACGATCTTCCCGCATCCGACCCTGTCGGAAATGATGAAGGAAAGCGTGCTCGACGCCTATGGCAAGGCGCTGAATGCGTGAGCCCTGCCGGGATTGCCGGGCTGTGCCCGACGTCCCGCGCGGAGGGGAAGGCGCCGGCTCCGTCAAGGAGCCGTTCAGATTGGGACCGCTTCAATAGGCGCCGAAACCCGATTCAGGAGCCATCTGCATGAGCACCCGCTTTCCCTCCGCCCCCGCCTTCCGCCTCGCTGCGGCCGTGATCGGCCTTGCTTTCGTCGGCCAGCCCGCCTTCGCGGCCAGCGACGATGCCTGGAAGGAACTGTGGAAGAAATCCGAGGTGGCCTGCCTCAAGGCCTCCAGGCTCAACCAGGCCAAGGCCCAGTCGCCGGTGGATTTCGAGGCCGCGGTCCTGCGCGTCGTGACGGGGCGCTACCCGCAACCGCATATGAAGAACGCGGCCGGGACGGTCTATTGCCTCTATGACAAGAAGAGCGGCAAGGCCGAGATCGCGGAGCCGAGCGCACCCTGAACCCGGCCCGGGGGCTTGCCTTGGCCGGCCCTCCGGTCCCAGACTGCCGAAATCGCTGCCATCCAGGCGAAAGGAAACCAGACCATGACGATTCCGCCCCTCATCGTGACCCTCGTTCTCGGCGGCATTGCCGGCTGGCTGGCCAGCCTGATCGTCGGCGGCTCGGGCGGCATCATCCGCAATGTCATCATCGGGCTGATCGGCGCAGTGGTCGGGCATTTCGTACTCGGCGCCGTGGGCCTGCGGCTGGGCGGCCCGTTCGTGCATTCGATGGTCGCCGCCGTGCTCGGCGGGGTGATCGTGATCGTCGCAGGCCGGTTTGTCGGCCGTTGAGGCTGTCGAAGCGGCTTCGCGGGCGAAAGGCGGCGATGGCCTTCTGGGCTGCCGCCGGCCTTCTGCCAGTCCTGTCAGCGGAGGCGGCGTGCCGGGGCGAGGGGGTGGTCCGATCGCGCGTGAGCGAAACCACGACCACCATGGCCTTCGTCAACCGGTCCGCAGGGCCGGTCTCGGTCTACTGGCTGGATTTCGGCGGTTCACGCGTGCGGTATCAGGTTCTCGAGGCGGGAACGTCCTACACCCAGCAGACCTATCTCACGCATCCCTGGGTTGTGGTGGATGCACAGGGGCGCTGTCGCGGCCCCTTCATGCCGCGGCGTCAGCTCCGGCAGATCACCGTCAGGTAGCCGATCCGTGCAGGATAGCCATTCCCGGAGCGTTCTTGTTTTTCCACCGCGCAAAGCCTAGTTGAAGGGCTTCCCGCAAGGCATTTTCCGGAACCGTCCATGGCCACGATTGATCTTCTGAAGAACGATCCGCGCAAGAACCGCGACAGCGTGTTTTCGGCCGAAGGGCAGGCGCGAGTCGAGGCCGTGGTCCGCCACCCGGAAAAGGCGCACCGGCCCGACAACCCCATCCAGCGCAAGCCGGACTGGATCCGCGTCAAGGCGCCGGGCTCGGCGGGCTGGAAGGAAACGCACCGGATCGTCAAGGAGAACGGCCTCGTCACCGTCTGTGAGGAGGCGGGCTGCCCCAATATCGGCGAATGCTGGGAGAAGAAGCACGCCACCTTCATGATCATGGGCGACACCTGCACGCGGGCCTGCGCCTTCTGCAACGTGAAGACAGGCATGCCGGCGCCGCTGGATCCGAACGAACCCGATTACGTCGCCACGGCCACGGCGAAGCTGGGCCTCGAACATGTGGTGATCACCTCGGTTGACCGCGACGATCTCGAGGATGGCGGCGCCGAACATTTCGCCCGCACGATCCGCGCCATCCGCGCGGCGTCACCGAAGACGACGATCGAGATCCTGACACCGGATTTCCTGCGCAAGCCCGGCGCGCTCGAAGTGGTCGTCGAGGCCCGGCCCGACGTGTTCAACCACAACCTCGAGACGGTGCCGTCGAAATATCTCAAGGTGCGGCCCGGCGCGCGCTATTTCCATTCGATCCGGCTGCTGCAGCGGGTGAAGGAGCTGGATTCCACGATCTTCACCAAATCCGGCATCATGGTCGGCCTCGGCGAGGAGCGGAACGAGGTGCTCCAGCTGATGGACGACCTGCGCTCGGCCGATGTCGACTTCCTGACGATCGGACAATATCTCCAGCCGACGAAAAAGCACCATGCGGTGATCCGCTTCGTCCCGCCGGACGAGTTCAAGGGCTTCGAGACCATCGCCTATACCAAGGGCTTCCTGATGGTTTCCGCCTCGCCGCTGACGCGCTCGTCGCACCATGCCGGCGAGGATTTTGCCCGCCTGAAGGCGGCCCGGGCGGCTTTGGGCTGACCATGCCGCGTTTCGAAACCACGCGGGTGGTGCGCCATTCGCCCGAGACGATGTTCGATCTGGTCGCGGATATCGAGCGTTATCCCGAATTCGTGCCCATGTGCGAGGCCCTGGCCATCCGCCGGCGCAGCGAGGCCGGCGAGACGCAGGTGCTGCTGGCCGACATGTCGATCGGCTACAAGATGATCCGCGAAACCTTCACCACCCGGGTCGAACTGGACCGGCCGAACCACGCCATCCGCGTCACCTATGTCGATGGCCCGTTCAGGCATCTCGAGAACCGCTGGACCTTCCTGGCCCGACCGGATGGCGGCACGGATGTGCGGTTCTTCATCGATTACGAATTCAGGAGCCGCACCTTCCAGATGCTGGCCGGCGCCGTCTTCGAAAAGGTCTTCCGCAAGATGGCCGAGGCCTTCGAGACACGGGCTGACCTGCTGGCCACCCGCGCCCGCGGCTGACAGTCCTCAGGCCGTCACCGAGCGTTCCCCCGCCAGGTCACGCAGCATCAGCAGCGCCTGCAGGCAGGCGGCACGGCGGATGCCGGCCCGGCCGAGGGCCGGATCGAAACGCCGCTCGACCCGGTTCACGCGCCCGTCCCGCGCGGCGGCGGCGAAATGAACCAGCCCGACCGGCTTCTCCGCCGAGCCGCCGCCGGGACCGGCAATGCCCGTGATCGAGACCGCCAGCCCGGCTCCGGAGGCCCGGAGCGCGCCTTCCGCCATGGCGGCGGCCACCTCGGCCGAAACCGCGCCGGAAGAGGCGATCAATGGCGCCGGCACACCGAGCATGGCCGTCTTGGCCGCGTTCGAATAGGTCACGAAGCCGCGATCCATCACATCCGACGAGCCGGCAATCGAGGTCAGCGCTGCCGCGACCAGCCCGCCTGTGCAGGATTCCGCGGTGGCAATGGTCAGCCCGCTGGCACGGGCGAGGGCGAGAACCTCGCGGGCGAGGCGGGCAGGCGAGGGCGCACGCGGCATGGATCAACCTCCTCCGAACATCACCGTGGCGACCGCCATGGCGGCGATCCCCTCGCTGCGGCCGACAAAGCCGAGCTTTTCCGACGTGGTCGCCTTGATCCCCACACGTTCCGGCGGGATCCCGAGAACCTCGCCGATCAGCGCCTGCATGGCCGCGCGGTGCGGGCCGACCTTCGGCGCCTCGGCCAGCACGGTGCAATCGACCGAGACCACGCGCCCGCCGCGTTCCGCCACCCGGCGTGCGGCATCGGCAAGGAACAGCCGCGAGGGCGCGCCCTTCCAGCGCGGATCCGAGGGCGGAAAATGCTGGCCGATATCGCCGTCGCCGATCGTGCCGAGCAGGGCATCGGTCAGCGCATGGAGCAGGGGATCCGCATCGGAATGACCGAGCAGTTTCCGCGTATGCGGGATCGCGACCCCGCCGAGCCAGACATGGTCGCCCTCGGTGAAGGCATGGACATCATAGCCGAGGCCGGTCCGCGTTTCGGCCTGCGGGGCGAGATGGCGCTCGGCCCGTTCGAGATCCTCCTCGCGGGTGATCTTGAACAGCGCGCCATCCCCGGCGAAGGAGCCGACGGCCTGCCCGTAGGCCGCCGCCAGCCCGGCATCGTCGGTGAAATCGGTTCGTCCCTCGGCGAGCGCGCACCGATGCGCGGCGAGGATGGGCCCCAGCCGGAACGCCTGCGGCGTCTGCACGAGCCGCACGCTGTTCCGGTCAGGGTTGCCGGCGAGATGCCCGGCCTCGTCGAGAACCGCCAGCGTATCCGGCACAGGAAGAACGGGAATGGCCGCGCCATGGCGCTGGGCAGCAAGGACGGCGCGCATCAGCACGGCCTCGCTGGCAAAGGGGCGCGCGGCATCATGGATCAGCACGATGGCATGGTCCGGCAGGCCGGTGGCCGCCAGGGCCTCCAGCCCGAGGCGGACGGAATCCTGGCGCGAGGCGCCGCCCGGACAGGAGGCGATCTGCCGACCGAGCAGTGCAGCAGCCTCGGCAAAGGCGGCGCCGTCATCCGGATGGATCACCACCAGCACCCGGTCGAACAGGGCCGGACGGATCAGATGCTCGAGCGTATGCGTCAGCACGGGGCGGCCGGCCACGCGCCGGTACTGCTTGGGGACCGGCCCGCCCAGCCGGGTTCCCCGCCCGGCAGCGACGACAAGGGCGGCAAGGGGGGCGGAATCAGTCATGGCAGCCGGGATCTCACGTTTCTGCATGACCAAAGCGGAAAACTCGTCTATCCGTCAATCCGGCTCGGGCGGGAAGAGCCGGAAGAGGCGGTGACCCGCCTTTCACGCTGCCGCCGGAGAAGAGCGGCAGGCGCCCGGAAGCAGAATGGCGCGAATCCGCCCCCTCTGCCCGCCCGGAAGCGGAATGATGAAAATTTAGGCACGATGGCGCTTTCTTTGACAGGATTCCGGATCGGACCGCATGCAATCGAGACGCCGGCGCTGCTCGCGCCGATGTCCGGCGTGACCGATCACGGCATGCGCACCGTCGCCGCGCGCTTCGGCGCGGGACTCGTCGTGAGCGAGATGGTCGCCGCCGACCAGCTGGCGGCCGGGGACGAGGAAGCCCGCCTGAGGGCCGAAGGCGAGGGACTGGCCCTCCATGTCGTCCAGCTCGCCGGCTGCGAGGCCGGGCCGATGGGCGAGGGGGCCCGCGTGGCGGAAGCCTCGGGCGCGCATGTGATCGACATCAATATGGGCTGCCCGGCCAAGCGCGTCACCAATGGCTGGAGCGGCTCCGCCCTGATGCGCGATCTCGACCACGCCCAGACATTGATCGAAGCGGTGCGAAAGGCCGTTTCCGTTCCGGTGACGCTCAAGATGCGGCTCGGATGGGACGAATCCAGCCTGAATGCGCCGGAACTGGCCCGACGGGCCGAGGCGTGCGGGCTCTCGCTCGTGACCATCCACGGCCGGACGCGGCAGCAATTCTACAAGGGCCGGGCGGATTGGCAGGCCGTGCGGGCCGTCCGCGAAGCCACCGCACTGCCGGTCATCGTCAATGGTGATATCGACAGCCTCGAAGCCGCCCGCGAAGCCTTGGCGCATTCGGGCGCCGACGGGGTGATGATCGGCCGTGCCGCGCTTGGGCGTCCCTGGCTGGTCGGCGAGATCGGCCATGGCCTGGCCGGCCGCGCCTGGCAGGCGCCGAGCCCGGCGGAAAAGGCCGCAGCGATGATCCTCCACTACACTCATCTCCTTGAAACCATGGGGGTTCGACAGGGCGTGCGGCATGCCCGCAAGCATGTCGCGGCCTTTGCCAGCCATGCGATGGCGGACGGAATTCCCGTCCCGCGGGAGCAGTTGGCGACCATCTTGCAAACGGAAGAAGCACGTCATGTCATCCATTTCCTCGAATCCCTCGGAGAGGCTTCGGAAGGCAGGGCCCCCCTCGTTCATGCCGCCTGAGATCCTGCTTGGCGCGGCTGCCGAATATGGAACCGGTTCGTTGCGCAATCTCATCGATGCCATGCCGATGCCCGTGGTCGAAGTCGACCGCCACAACCGCATCGCCTTCGCCAATACTGCCGCGGAGCAGCTTTTCGGGGCCGGCCGCGAGCGCCTGCGCGCCCGCGACATCGCCGAAGTGCTGCCGCCCGGCTCGCCACTGATCCAGTCGGTCGAGCATGTGCGGGAGAAGGGCGGGAGCGTTACGGAATACGGGATCGATCTTTCGCCCAGCAAGACCGCCAAGGGCGAGCAGCTGGTCGATCTCTATGCCTCGCCGCTGGTCGACAGCGCCGGCTCGATCCTTCTGGTGATCCAGCCCCGTGCCATCATGGACAAGATGAACCGCCAGCTTACCCATCGGGATGCGGTGCGTTCGGTCAGCGCCATGGCCTCCATGCTGGCGCATGAGATCAAGAACCCGCTTTCCGGCATCCGGGGCGCGGCGCAGCTGATCGAGCATTCCCTGCCCGAGGCGGAGAAGCCGCTCTCCGCGCTGATCCGCTCCGAGGTGGACCGGATCGTGCGGCTGGTCGAACGGTTCGAGGTCTTCTCCGATGGGCGGCCGATGCCGATGTCGCCGGTCAACATCCACGAGGTCCTCGACCATGTCAGCCGGCTGGCGAGCAGCGGCTTCGCGGCGCATATCGCCTTCGAACACCGGTTCGACCCTTCGCTTCCATCGATCCTCGCCAACCGCGACCGCCTGGTCCAAGCCATCCTGAACCTCGTCAAGAATGCCGCCGAAGCCATTGGCAGCGAGCGCCGGGCCGGGCGCATCACGCTGACCACGGCCTTCCGTCCCGGCGTCTCGATGGTCGTTCCCACGAGCGGCCGGCGCGTGGCCTTGCCCTTCGAAGTCGGCATTCTGGATAACGGCCCGGGCATTCCGGAACACCTGGTTCCGCATCTCTTCGAACCTTTCGTCACCAGCAAGGCGAGCGGAACTGGCCTCGGTCTTGCACTGGTTGCGAAAGTGGTCAGCGACCATGGCGGCGTCATCGAATGCGAGAGGCTGAAGGGACAGACCCTGTTCCGGATCCTCCTGCCGATGCACCACCACCGGGAAGGCTGAGAAAGAAAACCCGGGCGGCATGGCAACGAGGCCTTGCCGGCCCGGTGACAGTGACGAGGGCCGAAAAGGCATGGCGCACATGATCCTTGTGGCGGACGACGATCTTGCAATCCGGACCGTGGTGTCCCAGGCGCTGATGCGGGCGGGCTACGAGGTGCGCTCGACCGGCAGCGCCAATATCCTCTCCCGCTGGGTGGAGGCGGGGGACGGGGATCTGGTGATCACCGATGTCGTGATGCCGGACGAGAACATCTTCGAGGTCCTGCCCCGGATGAAGAAGGCGCGGCCCCATCTCCCCATCGTGGTGATGAGCGCCCAGAACACCTTCATGACGGCGATCCGCGCCTCCGAGCGGGGTGCCTACGAATACCTGCCCAAGCCGTTCGATCTGGACCAGCTTGTCCGGATCGTCGGCCAGGCCCTGGCCGGCAGCGAGGCCCGGAAGACCCCGGAAGAGGACGAGGCGAAAACGGCCGAGGCCGGGGGAGCCGCGAAGCCGGCCGAGGAAATTCCGCTGGTCGGCCGCTCCGCCGCGATGCAGGATGTCTACCGTGTCCTCGCCCGACTGATGAATACCGACCTGACGGTGATGATCACGGGCGAGAGCGGCACCGGCAAGGAACTGGTTGCCCGGGCGCTGCACGATTTCGGCCGCCGGCGCCGTGGCCCCTTCGTCGCGATCAACATGGCGGCGATCCCGCGGGACCTGATCGAGAGCGAGCTGTTCGGCCACGAGAAAGGCGCCTTTACCGGCGCCAACCAGCGCAGCCAGGGCCGTTTCGAGCAGGCCGAGGGTGGCACCCTGTTCCTCGACGAGATCGGCGACATGCCGATGGAGGCGCAGACCCGGCTGCTGCGCGTGCTCCAGCAGGGCGAATACATGACGGTCGGCGGCCGCACCCCGATCAAGACCGATGTCCGCATCGTCGCCGCGACCAACAAGGATCTCGTCACGCTGATCGAGAAGGGCCTGTTCCGCGAGGACCTCTACTACCGGCTCTCCGTGGTCCCGATCCGCCTTCCGCCCCTGCGCGAGCGCCTCGGCGACGTCCCCGATCTCGTGCGGCACTTCCTCTCGATCGCCGAGAAGGAGGGCCTGCCGCGCAAGAGCGTCGACCAGGCCGGCCTCGAGCGGATGAAGCGCCATGACTGGCCGGGCAATATCCGCGAGCTCGAGAACCTTGTCCGCCGCCTCGCCGCCCTCCACCCGGATGATGTCATCGGTCCGCAGGCCATCGAGAACGAACTGTCGGTCGTCCGGCGGGCCGCCCCGCGCGAGACCGAGACGCGGATCGTCGAGGCTGTGCCGAGCTCGGGCGAGACGCTGGAAGCCTTCTTCCGCAACTACCTGAAGACGCATTTCGCGCGCTTCGGGGATGATCTGCCGCCACCGGGGCTGTATGACCGCTTCCTCGTGGAATTCGAGCGTCCGCTGGTCGCGGCAGCGCTCGCGGCGACGAACGGCAACCAGGTCCGTGCCGCCGACCTGCTGGGACTCAACCGGAATACGCTGCGCAAGAAGATCCGCGAACTCGGAATCCGGATGACCAGCGCCGTGGGCTGACACCCCGGCATCGCGCCACGGATTTGTCGCAATTCAACAACAGTGTTGCGCAGATGAGTCATTCGCGCCTAAGGTCTGCGCGCGGGTGAGTCGCGGGGCATTGCTGTGGCTGGCCCTGCCGCCTGCAGCAGGATTGGCCGTGACGTCATTCGATCTCCGAGAGCCCCACCCATGACGGACAAGACCCCTCCGGCTCCGGAAGAGGTGCGCCCGAAGCCGGCCCCGCCATCGGGGATCGGCCTCGTGGACGAGCCCGTCGGATCCTGGTGGGCGCCGACCATCGTCGGCGTGGCGCTGGCCGCGGCGATCGGCACCTTTCTCTTCCTGCTGGGGTCCTTTGGCGTCGAGCCGGACGAGAGCGCCGTGCTGGTGCTGCTCGGAATCGATGTCGTCCTCATCCTCGCTCTGTTCGGGCTGGTGATCCGCCAGCTTCTCCGGCTCCGCCGGGCCAACCAGGCCGGGCTGGCCGGCGCGCGGCTGCACCGGCGCGTGGTCGCCCTGTTCAGCCTTGTCGCCGCCGTTCCGACCACGCTTGTCGCCGGAGCGGGAATCATTGCGCTGGAACGCGGCCTGACGCCCTGGTTCTCCGGCGACCTGCGCGCCCTTGTCCAGAATGCCGAGCTGATCTCGCGGAATTTCCAGCAGCAGATCTGCCAGAATATCGGCCGCGAACTCCGGCTGATGGCGAACGATCTTGACCGCACCAACGCCTCCGGCTTCTTCCTCGGCAACACGGCCGGGTTCCAGGCCTTCTTCAACGCCCGCGCTGTCGCCCTCGGCTTTCCCTATGCCGTGATCTTCAAGGATGACGGGACGATGGTCGAGCAGGCGAAGGTGGAGGGGCGCAGGATCGAGCCGCCCACCGTCTCGCCCGAGGATTTCCGCTATGCAGAAACCGACGAGATTCCCTGCCTCTTCACGCGGGAAGCGATCGGCGGGCTGATCAAGCTGCGGGATTTCGGCCCGGATTCCTTTCTCATGGTTGCGCGCGGCATCGATCCGCGCATGCTGGAATTCCCCGTCGTCGCCCGGTCCGGTGTGCTGCAGTACCAGGTGCTTGAAGCCCGCCGCAACGCGACGCAATACGGCATCGCGCTGGTCTTCGTCCTGCTCACGCTGATCGGGCTGCTCGCTTCCGTCCTGCTCGGCCTCGGCTTTTCCGACCGGCTGGTCGATCCGATCCGCCGGCTGATGCAGGCAACGGATCAGGTCTCCGCCGGGAATCTCTACGTTCAGGTTCCGCTGTCCAAGATGGGGAATGACCTCAGCCAGTTGGGCGCGACCTTCAACAACATGACCACCGTCCTGCGCGAACAGCATTCCAGCCTCAGCGAAGCCAATGCGCTGATCGACCGCCGGCGCCGCTTCATGGAGGCGGTGCTGGCCGGCGTGCCGGCGGGTGTGGTCGGCCTCGATCTCGAAGGCCGGGTCAGCCTGATCAATCCGATGGCCCGCCAGATCCTCGGCATCGGCGACCGCGAGGTCCATGGCCAGCCGCTCGGCGAGGTCTTTCCGGAAATTTCCGGCTTCATCGAGGAGAGCCGCCAGGGCGGACCCCGCATCCAGCAGGACGAGATCCGCATCCAGCGCAAGGCGCAGGAACGCATCCTCTCCGTCCGGCTGACCGGCGATTCCGCCGGCGGGCAGGTCGTCACGCTGGATGACATCACCGAGCTCGTCACGGCACAGCGCACCTCGGCCTGGGCCGATGTCGCGCGACGGATCGCGCACGAGATCAAGAACCCGCTCACGCCGATCCAGCTTTCGGCCGAACGCATCCGGCGGAAATTCGGCAAGGTCATCGTCGAGGACCGCAACGTCTTTGACCAATGCACCGACACGATCATCCGCCAGGTGGATGACATCAAGCGGATGGTGGACGAATTCTCCTCCTTCGCGCGGATGCCGAAGCCGCAGCCGGTCGAGGACGACCTCGTGAAAACCCTCCGCGAGGTCAGCTTCATGATGCGGGTCGGCAATCCCGGCATCGAGTTCGACGAGGATCTGCCGGGGGAGGGGCTGTCCGCCCGGTTCGACCGGCGGCTCATCGCGCAGGCCGTGCAGAACCTGATGAAGAATGCCTGCGAGTCGATCGCCGAATCCCCGGCCGGCGCGGCCGGGCAGGGGCGCATCCTGCTCGGCCTCTCGGCGGTCACCCCGGAATGGGTGGCCATTGACATCCGGGACAACGGCAAGGGCTTCCCCGCCGAGGGCCGCCAGCGCCTGCTCGAACCCTACATGACCACCCGCGAGGGCGGCACCGGGCTCGGCCTGCCGATTGTCGCGAAGATCTTCGAAGACCATGGCGGACGGATCGAACTGCTCGATCCTCCTGCCGAAAACGGTCACCAGCCCCCCGGCGCGCTGGTCCGTATCCATCTGCCCCGCACCCTGGCCGCTTCCGGCCTGGCGGATCCGAAGCCGATTGAAGGAAAGTGACATGGCAGGCGATATTCTGATCGTCGACGACGAAGCCGATATCCGCGATCTCGTGGCGGGCATCCTCGACGATGAAGGGTATACGACGCGCACGGCCCGGCACGCAGACGAAGCGCTCGCCGCGATCGAGGCGCGTCGTCCCAACCTGATCTTCCTCGATATCTGGATCCAGGGCAGCCGGCTGGACGGGCTGCAACTGCTCGATGTCATCAAGGAGCAGCATCCGGAAATCCCGATCGTGATGATCTCCGGCCATGGCAATATCGAGACCGCCGTCGCCGCCATCAAGCAGGGCGCCTACGACTTCATCGAGAAACCGTTCAAGGCAGACCGCCTCGTCCTCGTTGCCCGGCGGGCGCTGGAGGCGATGGCCCTCAAGCGCGAGATCAAGGACCTGAAGACCCGCTCCGGCGTGCCGGACGGGATCGTCGGCGGTTCGACCGTCATCTCGCAGCTGCGCCAGCAGATCGAGCGTGTCGCGCCGACCAATGCCCGCGTCATGATCAGCGGTCCGCCCGGCGCCGGCAAGGAACTCGCGGCGCGGAGCCTGCACCAGATTTCCGCCCGCTCGGCCGGCCCCTTCGTGGTCATCAACGCGGCGGCCATCACGCCCGAGCGCATGGAAGAGGCGCTGTTCGGCGTCGAGGGCGGCAAGGGCAAGGCGGCGCGGCGCATCGGGGCGCTGGAAGAGGCCCATGGCGGCACGCTCTTCATCGACGAGATCGCCGACATGCCGCGCGAAACCCAGAACAAGATCCTGCGCGTGCTGGTGGACCAGAATTTCCAGCGCGTCGACGGCAATGCCCGCGTCCATGTCGATGTGCGCATCATCTCGTCGACGAGCCGCGACCTGCAGGAGGAAATCGCCGCCGGCCGGTTCCGCGAGGATCTCTACCATCGGCTCGGCGTGGTCCCGATCCGCGTTCCCGCGCTGGCGGAACGGCGCGAGGATATCCCCGACCTCATCGACCATTTCATGCAGCAGATCGCGGTTGCCTCGGGCCTGCCCAAGCGGCGGATTGCCATGGATGCGATGGCGATCCTTCAGACGCATGACTGGCCGGGCAATGTCCGGCAGCTGCGCAACAATGTCGAGCGCCTGATGATCCTGGCCGCCGGCGATCCGAGCCAGGAAGTCACGGCCGAGATGCTGCCGCAGGATGTGGGTTCCTCGGCGCCGCCGACGCCCAGCGGGGCAGGGGGCGAGCGCCTGCTCTCCATGGCGCTGCGGGAGGCGCGCGAGGTGTTCGAGCGCGAATATCTGATCGCGCAGATCAACCGTTTCGGGGGCAATATCTCCCGCACGGCCGAGTTCGTGGGCATGGAGCGCTCCGCCCTGCACCGGAAACTGAAATCCCTCGGCATCTGAAGCCGTGATCCCGGGGCGATCCGATTGTTGAAAAAACAAGGGTCGCGCTCTTGGAATTTCGGCGAAATCATGCAGGATATAGACAAAGGTTGCAGCGCAGCAATTTGGGGCAATATCCACGCTGCGGATATTGGCTTGGGGGCAAGGCCCGAGGCGTCCGGAGGGGGGAAGCCTGGGGCCGGATCGAGCGCCGCATAAGCAGGTGAAGAAGAATGGCGACGGAACGTACACCGAGTCTTCAAGACAATTTTCTCAATCATGTCCGCAAGAACAAGATTTCGGTCACGATCTTCCTGGTCAATGGCGTGAAACTTCAGGGTGCAGTGACGTGGTTTGACAACTTCTGCGTTTTGCTGAAGCGCGACGGAGTGTCGCAGCTTGTCTACAAGCACGCAATCTCGACCATCATGCCGGCCTCGCCGATCCATCTGCCCGGTCCGAACGACGAAGAGTGACGCATCCCATCGCGCGGGAACCCGACCTCGAGGCTGAAGACAAGACCGGCGCGAAAACCCCGCGCACGAAGCGGGCTGCCTTCGAGCCGGAAAAGACCATCGCCACGCGCACCCGGACGCTGGTTGTCGGCCCGTATCTGAACGCGAATGTTCCCGGCGCCACGCCGATGCTCCGCAGCCCGGAGGCGCGGCTGGAGGAGGCGATCGGCCTGACCATGGCGATCGACCTCAGCATCATCGGCTCGGTCATGGTGCCGCTCCGCCAGACCCGCCCGGCCACCTATCTCGGCCAGGGCAAGGTCGAGGAACTCGCTGCCCGGATCGCTGCCGAGGAAATCGGCCTCGTCATGGTGGATTGCGCGCTCAGCCCCGTGCAGCAGCGCAACCTCGAACAGGCCTTCAAGGCCAAGGTCATCGACCGGACGGGCCTGATCCTCGAGATTTTCGGCCGGCGGGCCTCGACACGGGAAGGGCGCCTCCAGGTCGAACTGGCGCATCTCGCCTACCAGAAATCGCGGCTCGTCCGCTCCTGGACCCATCTCGAGCGGCAGCGCGGCGGCTTCGGCTTTCTCGGCGGCCCGGGTGAAACCCAGATCGAGACCGACCGACGCCTCATCCAGGAACGGATGACCCGGATCGAGCGCGATCTGGAGGAGGTCAAGCGCACGCGCGGCCTTCACCGGGCCAGCCGAAGCAAGGTGCCCTATCCGACGGTTGCGCTGGTAGGCTATACGAATGCTGGAAAATCCAGCCTCTTCAACCGGTTGACGGCGGCCGAAGTCCTCGCGAAGGACATGCTTTTCGCCACGCTCGACCCGACCACCCGCGCCATTGCCCTGCCGCATGGCCTGAAGGTTGTCCTGTCGGATACGGTCGGGTTCATTTCCGACCTGCCGACGCAGCTCGTCGCAGCCTTCCGTGCGACGCTGGAAGACGTGATCTCGGCCGAGATCATCCTGCATGTCCGCGATATCGCGAACCCGGATACCGAGGCGCAGGAACTCGATGTCCGGCAGGTCCTCGCGGATCTCGGCATCAGCGGGGCCGCCGAACGCCGGATCATCGAGGTCTGGAACAAGGCCGACCTGCTCCCGGCGGCAGAGGCGCAGCGTCTTGCCGGCGTCGCGGAACGGCGGGGCGAGGGGGCTCCGGTGCTGGTTTCCGCCCTCACGGGGCAGGGTATGCCCGCCCTGCTGGCGGAGATCGAGCGCCGCCTCTCGGGCGGCCGTGACACCTACGCGCTCAGCCTGCCGGCCGAGGACGGCGCCGGCCTCGCCTGGCTCTACAGCCATGCCGAAGTTCTCTCACGGCGCGCCAATCGATCCGGCACGCTCTCGCTGCGCATCCGCGTGGGGCGCGAGGAGGCCGGCCGGCTGCTGCGGCGCTATCCGAAGGCGCGGCTGGTTCCCGCCTGATTTCAGGCCGCCGCGTCCGACGGCTTTTCTAGCCGTTTCGCCTCGTGCCAGAGCGCATCCATCTCTTCAAGGCTGGCATCCCCAAGCGGAATGCCGCGCGCCGCCAGGCCGGCCTCGATATGCCGGAAGCGCCGGCAGAATTTCGCATTGGCATCGCCGAGCGCCGCTTCCGGCTCGATATCGGCATGCCGTGCGAGGTTGGCGATCACAAACAGCATGTCGCCGATTTCCTCCTGCAGATGCGCGCGGTCGCCCTGGTCGAGCGCCTCCTCGACCTCCGCGATTTCCTCGCGCAATTTGGCCAGCACCGCCCGCGGATCATTCCAGTCAAACCCGACCGTGCCAGCCTTTTTCTGGAGCTTCACCGCGCGGGTGAGGGCGGGCATCACCCGCGGCACATCATCGAGCAGGCCCGGTGCCGGAGCGCCGGCATCCGATCCGGCCCCGGCCTTCCGGGCCAGCTTCTCCGCCCGTTCCTCGGCCTTGATCGCCTCCCACAATGCCTTGACGAGCCCCGGATTGCCGGCCGAGCGATCCCCGAAGACATGCGGATGCCGGCGGATGAGCTTCCGCGTGATCGCCTCGACCACATCGGCAAAGGCGAAATGCCCGGCTTCCTCGGCCATGCGGGCATGGAACACGACCTGCAGGAGCAGATCGCCCAGTTCGTCGCAGAGATCGACCATGTCACCGCGCGCAATCGCATCCGCCACTTCATAGGCTTCCTCGACCGTGTACGGCGCGATGCTCGCGAAATCCTGTTCGATATCCCACGGGCAGCCGGTCTCCCGATGGCGCAAAGCCGCCATGATCGCCAGCAGGTCGTCGATAGTGCGGGAGGGTTTCATGGTCGCTCCAGTGACGGCAGATCGGGGGCACCGGCAAGGCCTGCGATGCGCGGGGAAAGGCGAAGAGGAGGCCGAAGCAACGCCCGCGTCAATCCTGATCCTTGATTCGCATAAGACATATTATGGAACTTACAGCGATGCGGCCGCGTCGTCCGACGACCCTTCCTGCGATCCTGTTTCCCGTTTCAATTCAGACGCTTCCGAAGCGTTCTTCAGAAATTTCCGGTTTCCCCGGCCGCGATGCGAGCCGGCATGAGCGCTCCGGACCGGCCGACGAAACTCACGGAAGAATTTTGCGGCTCAGCGCGCGCCGCCGCCTTCGCCGAACTCGACGATCATGCCGTCATGCGCCGGGCGGATATGCGGCGGCAATTCGCGGACCAGCCGGCCATAATCAAGATCCGTATGGAGGTTCGTCAGCACGGCACGCTTCGGGCGCATCCGGTCGATCCAGTCCAGCGCCTCCCCGAGGCTGAAATGCGTGCCATGCGGCAGGTCCCGCAGCGCATCGATGATCCAGTGGCCCAGACCTTCGAGATGCGGCACGCTTTCCGGCGGAATGGCGCTGACATCCGGCGTGTACGCCAGATCGCCGATCCGGAAGCCCAGCGCCTCGATCGTGCCATGCTGAAGCGGGAACGGTTGAAACCGGATCGGCCCGCCCGCTCCGTCTATCTCGAATTCCTTATTACTATCAATAAGATGAGATGTCAAGATCGGCGGATAATCGCTCCCCTCCGGCGTCTGGAAGCAATAGCCGAAACGGGCATAGAGCAAGTCCATCGTCCGGGAATCGGCATGAACCGGGATGCGCCGGCGCATGGCCAGCACCAGCGGCCGGAGATCGTCGATGCCATGGGTGTGGTCGGCATGTTCATGCGTGAAGACCACGGCATCCAGCGCGCCCACGCCGGCATCGATCAGCTGTTCGCGAAGGTCGGGCGAAGTATCGACCAGCACGCGTGTGACGCCGCCGGCCCCCGCCCGCTCGACCAGGATCGAGCAGCGCCGCCGCCGGTTGCGCGGCTCGGACGGATCACACTTGCCCCAGCCCTGCGCGACCCGCGGCACCCCGCCGGACGAGCCGCAACCGAGGATGATGACCCGCATCGCCATGGCTCAGGCGCCTGCCGCCAGCCGGCTGAACAGCCGTTCGGTATTGGCCTCGAGCACTGGCGCGAGCGCCTCCAGCGGCCGACCGCGCACGCTGGCCAGAACGGAGGCCGTATGCGCCGTATAGGCGGGCTCGTTCCGCTTGCCGCGATGCGGCACCGGCGCGAGATAGGGCGCGTCGGTTTCCACCAGCAGCCGGTCTTCCGGCGCTTCGGCAGCGATGGCCCGGAGTTCCTCCGAATTGCGGAAGGTCAGGATTCCGGAGAACGAGAGATAGAGCCCCAGCGCCACGCCACGCCGGGCCAGTTCGGGCCCGGAGGAGAAACAATGCAGCACGGCCTTGAACCGCCCGCGGGCCATCTCCTCCTCGAGGATCGCGATCATGGCGTCATCCGCCGCGCGGGCATGGATCACCAGCGGCAGGCCGGTCCGGCGCGCTGCCTCGATCTGCATGCGGAACGAGGCTTCCTGCTGGTCGCGCGGAGACTTGTCGTAGTGAAAGTCGAGGCCCCCTTCCCCGATTGCCACGCATTTCGGATGGTCCGCGGCCTTCAGCACATCCGCCAGCGTGATATCGGTTTCCTCGGCCGCGTTATGCGGATGCGTGCCAGCCGTGAACCAGACATTCGGGAACCGCTCCGCCAGCGCGCGATAGGTCCCGATCTTCCGGACGCGCGTCGAGATCGTGATCATCCGCCGCACGCCGGCCTCGGCAGCACGCGCGACCACCGCCTCGATCTCCTCGGCGAAATCCGGGAAATCGAGATGGCAATGCGTATCGGTGAGAACTGGCAGCGTCACGCCCCCTCTCCTGCCGCTTCCGGCTCGACATAGCGCGGGAACAGGGCCGTCGGTGCCGGCAGGCCGGTGCCGGGCACCAACGCATGATCGGGCACGGCATGGGCGAACATCCGGCGGTCGCCCGGCACGGCGAGCAGGTCGAGCAGCTTCTGCGCCGCAAGCGGGATGAAGGGCTGGGCCAGCAGGCCGATCACCCGGAGCACTTCGGCCGTCGTCCAGAGCACGGTTTCCATCCGGGCCAGATCGGTCTTGCGGAGCGCCCAGGGTGCCTGCGCCGCGAAATAGCGGTTGGTATCGCCGACCACCCGCCAGATATCGGCGAGGATGGCATGGAGCGCGAAGCTGTCCATGTGCTTCCGGCCCCCGCCGGCAAGCGCGTAGGCGCTGGCGAGCAGCGCCTCCTCGTCGCCCGTCAGGGCATTGCGCGGCGGCACCTTGGCGTCGCAGTTCTTGTTGACCATCGACAGCGAGCGCTGGGCCAGGTTCCCGAGATCATTCGCGAGATCGGCATTGAGCCGGCCCACGATCGCCTCGTGGCTGTAGGAGCCATCCGCCCCGAACGGGATCTCGCGCAGGAAGAAATAGCGGAACGCATCCAGCCCGTATTGCTGGCTCATCGCGATCGGATCGAGCACGTTGCCGAGGGATTTCGACATCTTCTCGCCCCGGTTGGTCAAGAAGCCGTGGCCGAAGACGCGCTTCGGCAGCGGCAGCCCGGCCGACATCAGCATGGCCGGCCAGATCACCGCATGGAACCGCACGATATCCTTGCCGATGATATGCACGCTGGCGGGCCAGTATTTCCAGCGCGGCGCCTGCTCGTCCGGGAACCCCGCCGCCGTGATGTAGTTCGTCAGCGCATCCACCCAGACATACATCACATGCTTGGTGTCGCCCGGCACCGGAATGCCCCAGGTGAAGGTCTTGCGGCTGATCGAGAGGTCTTCCAGCCCGCGCTCGACAAAGCTGACCACCTCGTTCCGGCGGCTGTCGGGCCCGATGAAATCCGGTTGGCCGGCATAGAGCGCCAGCAGCCTGTCCTGATAGGCGGAGAGGCGGAAGAAATAGCTTTCCTCCTCCACCCATTCGACCGGCGCGCCGCTGGGCGCGAAGCGCTTGCCGCCCTCGCCTGTCGTCAGCTCCTTTTCATCGAAAAAGGCTTCGTCCCGCACGGAGTACCAGCCGGAATATTTCGACAGGTAGATATCGCCATTCGCCTCCATCCGCTTCCAGATCGCCTGGCTCGCGGCATGGTGCCGGGGCTCCGTCGTGCGGATGAAATCGTCATTCGTGGCATCGAGCGCCTTGCCCATGGCGCGGAATGCGGCAGCGTTCCTGTCGGCCAGCTGGAGCGGCGTCAACCCCTCGCGTTCGGCCGTCTGCGCCATCTTCAGCCCATGCTCGTCCGTCCCCGTGAGGAAGAAGACGTCCCTGCCATCGAGCCGCATGAACCGCGCGATCGCATCCGAGGCCATCAGCTCATAGGCATGGCCGAGATGGGGAACGCCGTTCGGATAGGAAATCGCGGTGGTGATGAAGAAACGCTCGGTCACGTGGGTCATCCTGGCTTGCCGGCTGGCGCGACAGGCCCTGCCGGAATCGGGCGCGCGCGGCGCCTTTCCTGTCTCTATCAGCGCCCGCGGCCGGAAACCAGCGTCGAAAGCTCGTCCACCAGCGTGATCACGAAGGCACGGCGGTCGAGGTTGAACGCCTCCATCTGGCGGGCATTGTCCTGCATCCGGCTCCAGAACTCGGCGAGATCCTGCGCAGGCGCCAGATCGCCCGTCGCAAGGGCCGCGCGGATGCGGGCATGAAGCCAGAGCTCGATCCGCTCCAGCAGGTCGGGCAAGGCCTGCTCGGCGCCCCGCACCGCCTCGGCCAGCTGGTCGATCTCGCGATGGAGCCGCTTCGGCAGCGCCTGCAGGATGCTGTCGACCAGCGCCAGGAAGCCGCGCAGCTTCGGATCGGCCAGCCGCAGGGCGCGCCGGACCGAACCTTCCGCCCAATCCGCCATGTCGGGATCGAGCGTGGCGCCGGGAATCAACTCCGGCAGCATGGCCGCGAGATCGGCCACCGGCAGCGGCTGGAAGGGCAGCACCCGGCATCGCGAGCGGATCGTCGGCAGCAGCCGCTCGGGCTGGTGTGACACCATCAGGAACATCGCACGGGCCGGCGGCTCCTCCAGCGTCTTGAGAATGGCATTCGCGCTGGCGGCGTTCAGGTCATCGACGGAATCGATGATGATGATCCGCCAGCCGCCGAAGGCCGCGGTCTTGGAGAACAGACCGAGTGCCGAGCGTGTCTCCTCGACACCGATCTCCGTCGGGAACTTCTTGTCCTTCGTCCGGTAGCGCCGCTTCAACACCACGAGATCGGGATGGGCCTCGTTGGCGACAAGCTGCGCCGTCCGGCTGGTCTCGTCCACCGCGAGATCGCGCGGCTCGCCGAACAGGCCCGAGCCACGTTCGCTTTCCGCCAGCAGGAACCGCGCGGCGCGATAGGCGAAGGTCGCCTTGCCGATCCCCTCCGGCCCGGTCAGCAGGAAGGCGTGATGCAAGGTCCCGGCCCGGTAGAGCGACAGGAACTCCGCCTCCGCGGCTTTGTGGCCGACAAGGCCGAGCATGGCGCGCGGATGCGGCAGGTCAGCCGACCGGTCGATCTCCGGCACCTCCGGCGGCGGCAGGGCAAGGCGCGGCAGGGAAAGGTGTGGTGGGCGAACCATCAGGCGCCGGCCCCGGCAAGGTCGATCGCGGAATGTGCTTCCACCAGCGCGCGGATGGAGGCCGCTACCACCTCGGGCGGCCTGTCGGCCTCGACCACGAGGATTCGGTCCGGCTCGCGGCGTGCCAGCGCCAGGAACCGCTCGCGCACCCGCGTATGGTAGGTGGCATCCGCCCGCTCGAAGGCATCGCCGGCCGCCCCGCGCTGCCGCGCCCGGCCCAGCCCGGCTTCCGGCGACAGGTCGAGCAGCAGCGTCAGGTCCGGCACCAGCCCGGCCGTCCCGAGCAGGATCGTCGCTTCCAGCGCATCCTCGGCCACCGCTTCGCCCTGATAGGCGCGGGTGGAATCGGTGAACCGGTCGCAGAGCACGATCTGCCCCGCCCGCATGGCCGGGCGGATCACCCGGGTGACATGGTCGTGCCTGGCGGCCGCGAAAAGCAGCGCCTGCGTCATCGCGTCGGGCGGATCGCCGGCATTGAGGAGCAGGCCCCGGATCGCCTCCGCCAGCGGCGTGCCACCCGGCTCGCGCGTGACGACAACCTCGTGGCCTGCCGCGCGGAGGGTCTCCGCCAGCAGGCGGATCTGCGTCGACTTGCCTGCGCCCTCGCCGCCCTCGAACGTAATGAAGTATCCCGGATCGATCATGGTACGCGCGTTCCGGTGGAGCCTGTTGTCGCCGGTGCCGAAGGGGCCGGTGGCGGCGGCACGTCCGGCTTCTTGCGCCAGCCGAACTGCGCGACGACCCAGCCGATACCATTCCGCGCCACCTGCCGCGAGATTTCCAGCGCCGCATCCCGGGCACGGTCCACCACGCCGCCGGGCCCCACCCTTTCGGCAGCCACCAGCGGCGCGGACTGGATCAGCCGTCCATCGATCAGGATCTCCAGCCGGGCCACCTCGCGGCCGGGCTCGACCGGGGCCGGCAGCGGCCCGCGATAGACGAGGCGGAGCTGCGTGCCGTCATTCGTGCCGCGCAGCAACGGCAGCCGGACCTCGCGCGCGGTCTGGACCGGCACCGAACTGCGCTCGCCGCCATAGACCGAGACGTCGCCGATCCGCGTTCCCTGCGGGAACAGCGTCCGGATCTCGAAGCGGCGGAACCCCCATTCCAGCATCTTGCGGGCCTCGAGAGAGCGTTCCTGCACGCTCTCCAGCCCGGCCATGGCGACAATCAGGCGGCGGCCATCCTGCACCGCCGAACCGACGATCGCCTGCCCGGTCTCCGGCAGGAAGCCGGTGGCGAGGCCATCCGCTCCGATCTCCATCGGCAGCAGAGGGTTGCGGCTGACCTGTCGCCCGCGTCCGAGCGCGAAATCGCGTTGGGCGAAAATCGGATACAGATCGGGATAGGCGTCGATCAGATGTGCTGCCAGCGTCACGAGATCGCGCAGCGTGGCAACCTGTCCTTCCGCGGCATAGCCGGTGGCATTCTGGAACACGGAGTTCCGCATGCCGAGGCTCTGCGCCTGCGCATTCATCAGCTCGACGAATCGCGGTTCCTGCCCGGCAATGCCCTGTGCCAGCGTGATGGCGGCGTCGTTGGCCCCGCCGACGATCAGCCCGGTGAGCAATTCCCCGACCTTGATCACCCGGTTCGGCGTCAGCAGCATGTTCGGATTGCCCGAAACCGCCCCGCCCCGCCGCCAGGCATCGACCGAGACGACCATGTCATCCTCGGCCTTCAGCCGGCCTTCCTTGATCTCGCGGAAGACGATCGCCACCGTCATCAGCTTGGCGAGGCTGGCCGGCGCGATCCTGCGGTCGGCCTCGCGCTCGAACAGCACGGCCCGGCTGGAATGGTCGAAAAGGAAGGCCTGCTTGGCCGCGGTTTCGAACGGCGCGGCGCGTTCCTGCGCGGCAAGAGGCAGCAGGCCCGCCGCGATGGCAGCGAAGCCGATCACCCAGTTCCGAAAACGCCTGACCATCTGCCGGTGGGGCCTCCCGCCCTCTTGATGCCAAAGCGAGGCAGCAAGGTCAAACCATGGAGGCCGGTCCGGCGGCTTTCCGCCGGGGAAAGTCAGCGCGAAGCGCCGCGCGAGGGCTGGAGCGTGTCGAACCGGTCGAACTGGCTGAATGGATGCCCGGCGCCGAAGCGCGAGAATCCGCCCTCCATCGACACGAAGGACAGGTCGGTCGGCCGCGCGGGCGGCAACGGAGCGCCGCTCAGGCGCTGCGAGCCCGCAGCCGGCAGCGAACCCGGCACGACAGGGCTCGCTGCCCCGCCGATCGTATCGAGATCGAACGGCCGCGCCGGCGGCAGCGGCGCATCGACCACCGGCGTGAACCGTGTCTGCGTCAGGACGGCCGGCTCCTGCGGCGCTGCAGCGCGCGAGAGCGGCACCGTGCTGTCTTCCTGCTGCGACGTGAAGGACAGCAGGGACGAATTCCGTTGCGGACGGGCCGTGGCCACCGGCTCGATCGAGGCCACCATCGTGGTCGAGGTGCCGCCGGCCGGTGCACGCGCCGGGCCGTTGGTCGAAAGCGAGGCGATCAGCCGTGTATCGTCCGATCCGGCGAGGCCGGCCGGGCCGAGATAATCCACCTTCACCCGCGCCGTGCCGATATGGCGGAACTGCAGGAGATTGGCGGTCTTTTCCGACAGATCAACCACGCGGCCGGCATGATAGGGCCCGCGATCATTCACGCGCACGATGATCGAATGGTTGTTGGCGAGGTTGGTCACCCGCGCATAGCTGGGCAGCGGCATGGTGGGATGCGCGGCGGAAATCGAGTTGCGATCATAGACTTCGCCATTTGCCGTTTTGCGGCCATGGAAGGCGATGCCATACCAGCTTGCGAGGCCGGTCACGCTGTAGCCTTCCGGCTTCTCGCGCGGCACGTAACGGCGCCCGGCCACCGTGTAGGGCCGGCCGACCTGGTAGCGTCCGCCGCCCTTCGGCGCATCGTCGTCCAGCCCCACCACACGCGGGCTGGCCTTGCCATATTTCGGATGGGAAAACGCCCCGATTTCCTTGGAGGTATGCTGGCGACCGGGGCCTGTGGGCTGGTTGGCGCAATTCGCAGCCAGAAGCGCAAGGGCGGAAACGCCGGCGATCCGCGTCATGATCGACACCGAACGGCCATGCTTGCCCGGGCCCGACGCCCTGCTTTCGTTCCGAACCGGCATATGCCCCCCACCCAAACCGGGAAAGTTAGGAAACCTTCCCCCGAGTCACGAGAATGTGAACCGTTCTGGCAACACAAAACCCAGAATAAGGCGGGTTAAAGGCGAGTGGCGCCCGGGTCAAGCACAGCCCCGGGCCAGACTTTCGAAATCGTTAATTCGGCGCAAGCCGGGCCTTGCCGCTCTCGCCGTTATCCCGGCGCCAGATCAGCTGGTTGGCCCCGACGCGCTCGAGCGTGAAGCACATGCGCTGGCCCTTGTACCATTCCTGCCATTGCTGGCAGAGCTGGTTGTTGTTGATCCACCAGCGGCCCGAATCCTGCGGCTTGAAGAACCGCGCCAGGCCGATCGCCTCGCCCGAGGCATCCACACGCCCGCCGGGCCGGTAATTCATCGGCAGCTCGCCGCCGAGAGGCGTCGCCAGATAGACGCGATTCGCCGTGATGGCCTCGCGGATCTGCTCGCCGGTCATCGGACCGCGCTCGTTCGCGACCGCCATGCCGAATGTCATGAAGCCTGCCAGACAACCCAGTACCAGCCGCATCAACAACCTCCTTGTCTGCCCCGATCCAGTTACGCAGGAGGCTGCGGCAGCGGTTCACCCCGGCCCGTAATTTTTCGCAGCCATGGCGGAAGCCTGCGATCAGGGTCTTTTGATCAGGCTCTTGCCTCGACCCGCCGAAACAGGCATTCCCTTGCGCATGGATGGGTGGCCGAGTGGTTTAAGGCAGCGGTCTTGAAAACCGCCGTAGGTGCAAGCCTACCGTGAGTTCGAATCTCACCCCATCCGCCAGAATGACCGAGCGCTTCCAGTCGGCCTAATCAAAAACTTGGAAAGTCAGAATTTATTCGCGATGGAAGAATGTTGAAAAACGAAAAAATTAAAAGAACTATATGGATTTGCCTGCTTTCTCTCATTGTCTTGACAATTATATCTTGCTTTTACATTGATGTAATGGCGTATGGTCACGTTGAAAGCAAAATTGAATCTATATATACTGCGTTGTCAAGAAAGTATCCGGCTATCTTTTATATTGCCATCTCGGCACCCGTGACGTTACCTATACCTGCGATGCTTCTGATAATCGCCATCTTTGGCAAAAAACCAAAAACCACCAAGTAGTAAACTTGTCACCGTCTCTTCGACAAGACTGGATGGATTCCATCCACCACTCGCCGCAACTACCCCTTACCCCGCCTTGTCGCTCTTCGCCTTGATGCCCAGCACGGCGCTGCGCCCGGCTTCCTGCGCCGCGCTCTGGATGTCGTGGCGGAATTCGTCGCGTTTCTCGTGAATGGAGGCGATCACCTTGCCAGTCGGCACGCCAAGCCAGGTCAGTGACGCTTCGGAGAGCTGCAGGCTGGCCTCGATGGTTTCAGGCACGGCATCGGTCACGCCGATGCTGTAGAGATGCCGCGCATGGGCCGCATCGCGGGCGCGGGAAATGATGGGGATATCGGGCCGAACCGCCCTCACCCGCTGGACCACGAGATCGATCGTCGCCTGCGTATGGATGGTGATGATCACCCCCGTCGCCTCGCGGATGCCGCAGCTGTCAAGGAAGGCCGGGCTTGACGCATCGCCGTAATAGACATCGACACCGGCGCGGCGGTCGCGCCCCACCGCCCCGGCATCGCTGTCGGTGACGATGAATGGCACCTTGTGCCGGCGCAGCAGCGCGCAGACCACCTGCCCCACCCGGCCATGGCCGACGACGATCGCATGGCTGCCGGTGCTTGCCGGCCGGATCTCGAGTTCCGGATCCGACGGTTTCTGCGCATCAGCCCAGGCATCGATCCGCTTTCCGATGGCGGCAAGGCCGGGCAGGAGCGCCATGGTCAGCGCCGTCACCGCCAGCCAGAAGCTGGCAACCGGCTGCGGCATGACCTGCCCGCTCACCGCCGTATCGATCACCACGAAGGCGAATTCGCCGCCGGCACTCAGCAGCAGCGCCGCCTCCAGCGAAATCGGCCAGGACAGTGAGAACAGCCGGCAAAGCAGAAGGATGATCGCGGTCTTGATGGCGATCAGGCCGACCACCGCCACCAGCAGCAGGATCGGATCCCGGACGATCTCGCGGATATCGATCGTCATGCCGACGGTGAAGAAGAAGATGCCGAGCAGCAGGCCCTTGAACGGCGCCACGATCCCCTCGATCGCCCGGCGATACTCGGTTTCCGAAAGGAGCAGACCGGCGACGAAGGCCCCCAGCGCCATAGAGAGGCCCGCCGAGGCCGCCACCACGCCGGTCGCCACGATGACGAACAGAATGGTCGCCACGAACAGCTCGTTCGATTGCTGGCTGGCCACCATGCGGAAAAGCGGCCGCAGGAACAGCCGGCCGAGCACGACAATCGCGGTCAGCGCTACCGCCGTCTGAAGCAGCGCGAGCCCGATCTTCCCGGAAAGGCTGCCGCTGCCCTCCCCGCCGGTGGCCATGGACACGAACAGCAGGATCGGCACAACCGCGAGATCCTGGGCGAGAAGCACCGAGAAGCTCGCACGGCCGAGGCCGGTATTCAGGCGCCCCTGCCCGGAGAGCAGCTCGATCACGATGGCGGTGGAGGACAGCGCCAGCGCCATGCCGATCACGAGCGCGGGCGTCGGCCCCGCACCGAGCATATGGGCCAGCCAGGCGAAGATCGTCGTCGTCAGCAGCACCTGAGACAGGCCGAGCCCGAGGACGAGCCGGCGCATCTTCGTCAGGCGCTGGAACGACATTTCCAGCCCGATCAGGAAAAGCAGGAAGACGATCCCGAGATCGGCAATGGCCGACACGTTCTTCGCGTCGACCACCGTCAGCCAGTAAAGAAGCGGGATGTCCTTGACGAACGTGCCGAGCCCGAGCGGCCCGAGCACCGCTCCGGCGCCGAGATAGCCAAGCACCGGTGACACGCCGGACCGGCGCACCAGCGGCACGACAACCCCGGCCGTGCCGAGCACGACCAGTGCGTCGCTGTAGGCTGCGATATTGATGCTGCCGGCCACGCTGCCCCGCCTGTTCTCCCGGTTGACGGGACCATCGTAGAGATTCGCGCGGCCCCCGATACCCCGGCCTGTCAGCTTTCGCGGCGGACCGCGCTTTCATGCCACCGATGCAGCAACCGGTGCGAGAGATAGCTGGTGGCCAGGAAGATCGCGATGCCGGAGATCGAGATCATGAGCAGGGCGGCAAACATCCGCGGAATCTTGAGCTGGTAGCCGCTTTCGAGGATCCGGTAGGCGAGGCCCGAGGCCGAACCGCCGGTGCCGGCCACGAATTCCGCCACCACGGCACCGATCAGCGCGAGGCCGCCGGAAATCTTGAGCCCGCCGAGGAAATAGGGCAGCGAGGCCGGCAGGCGCAGGTAGCGCATCGTCTGCCAGCGGCTGGCGCCATAGAGCTGGAACAACGCCACGAGATTGTGGTCGGCCGAGTTGAGCCCGAGGATCGTGTTCGACAGGATCGGGAAGAACGCCACCAGCCAGGCACAGATCAGCAACGACAGGTTGACGTCCCCCACCCAGATGATGATCAGCGGCGCGATGGCGACGACCGGCGTCACCTGCAGGATCACGGCATAGGGCAGCAGCGACCGTTCCAGCCATTTCGACTGGGTGAAGAGAATGGCCAGCGAGACGCCGACCGAGACGGCCGCGATCAGCGCGGCGAAGGTGATCCGCAAGGTCACCCAGAGCGCGATCGACAGCGTCGGCCAGTCGGTGCCGAGCGTTTTGAGAATCTCCACCGGCCCCGGCAGGATATAGGCGGGAATGCCGCGATAGCGGACGATGCCCTCCCACAGGCCGAGGAAGATCGCCCCCATGACCAGCGGCGCGATGATGCCCGGCCAGCGGCTCTTCGGAATGCCGAGAACGCGCTCCTCGGCTGCGAAAACCGGCGCGGCATCCTGGTCGGTGCCTCGCGCGGAGGCCGGATTGGGCTCGCTCATGGAAACTCCCGTCATGCCTCGATGGCAGCCTTCAGCGCCTCGGAGCCGAGGCGGCAGAGATGGGCATATTCGGCCGAGGTGCGGAACAGGTTGTCCCGCGGAAACGGCGCATCGACCTGCAGTTCGCTCATCACCCGGCCGGGCCGCGCGGCCATCACCACGATGCGCTGCGAGAGATAGACGCTCTCGAACACCGAATGCGTGACGAAGACGGCGGTGAAGCGGTTGCGCTCCCAGACGGCCAGCAGGTCGTCATTGAGCTTGTGCCGCGTGATCTCGTCGAGCGCCGCGAAGGGCTCGTCCATCAGCAGCACCTTCGGCTCGGTCACCAGCGCGCGGGCGATGGAGACGCGCATCTTCATCCCGCCCGAAAGCTCGCGCGGATAGGCTTTCTCGAATCCCCTCAGCCCGACCAGCGCGAGCATCGCCTCGGCGCGGGCATTCGCCTCGCTGGTGGCCATGCGCTTCAGCCGGAGCGGCAGCGTCACGTTGTCGAGCGTCTGCGCCCAGGGCATGAGCGTCGGCTCCTGGAACACGAAACCGAGGCTGTGCTCTTCCTTGCCATAGGCATCGGCCCGCTCCGCCCCCGGCCATTCGATCGTCCCGGCACTCGGCTGGGACAGGTCGGAGATGATCCGGAGCAAGGTCGACTTGCCGCAGCCAGACGGCCCCAGCAGGCTGACGAACTCGCCCGGAAACAGGTCGAGATCGACATCCCGCAGGGCCAACGTGCCGTTGGAGAACTTCTTCGAGAGACGCCGGATCGAGACGAGCGGGCGTTGGCCCGCCCGTCCCTGCGGAGGCGCTTCGGTCACGCCGGATACGATCAAACGCCGACGCCCTTGTTGATGAATTCCAGGCTGTAGGCCTTCTTGAAGTCGATGCCCGAGGGAAACACGCCCGCCCCGTTCATGTCCTTGTAGAAGGTCTCCCAGCGGGCATCGGTCATCGCGCCGACGCCGAGCTTCAGCGCATCGCCCGACATCACGATCCCGCGCTCGGTCATGACCTTGATCGCATAGGCGATCTTGTCATCGGTCATGTCCGGGTTGTCCTTCTTGATCAGCGCATTGGCGGCCGCATTTTCCGGGCCGTTCTTCATGTAGGCCGCCCAGCCCTCGAGGCTCGCGGTCACGAAGCGCTGCACGACATCCTTCTTCTCCTTCACCATCTTCTCGGAGATGTTGATCGTCGTGTTGTAATTGGCGAAGCCGGCATCGGCGATGAGATGGACGAGCGGCGTCACGCCGCCTTCCTTCTGGATCGCAAACGGCTCCGACGAGAGGAAGCCCTGCTGGCACACCTTCTTGTCAGCCAGGAACGGCGCCATGTTGAACGTGTACGGCCGGATCTGCTCGTCGGAATAGCCGAACTTCGCCTTAAGGAACGGCCAGTACGAGGTCCGGCCGGCGGCGCCGACGAGGATCGGCTTGCCCTTCAGCGAGGCGAAATCATCATTGCCCTGCCCCGGATGGCAGATGATGACCTGCGGATCCTTCTGGAAGATCGACGCGATGCAGAGGAAGGGCAGCTTCTGCTCGACATAGCGGATCGCCTCGAAGGAATTCGACATGATCATGTCGACCGCCCCGCCGAGCAGCAGCTGCGACGGGTTCTGTTGCGGGCCGCCCATGCGGATATCCGCATCGATGCCGTATTTCTTGTAGATGCCGTTCGCGACGGCGTAATAAAAGCCACCATGCTCGGCCTGGGCGCGCCAGTTCGTCTGGTAGCTCACCTTGTCGAGGGTCTGGGCACTCACGCGCCCGCCGACAACCGGCGTCAGCATGGAGCCGCCGATGAGGCCAAGGGCCGCCCTGCGATCGATCCGGAATTTCGACATCATGGAATTCGCCTCCGCTTGTGCTTGTCCGTGCCCTCGGCACGCTCCCCTGAAACCAAGCAACGCCTATGCCGTTTCTTCGCGACATACCGAATGCGCAACCTGCCTTCGTTTTCGGCATTATGCCGCCAAGCCGTCACGCTGCCTAGGCGGCTGGCAGGCCAATTTTGGCTTGTCACCAACCGCTGCGGCAATGCGTTGCAGGCTGGTCTGACGATTGCTAGCGTATCAGCACATTCAGACCCCGGGGACATGCATGACAGCCGCTCTCGCCAAGGCCGAAACACCGGCCGCAACCGACCTTCCGTCCGCCATCCTCGCGGTCCTCGCCGAGATCGACGGCATTGCCGTCGAGACCGAGGAGAAGGTGGTCCGCAAGCGCAGCCGCGACTTCTTCTGGTATTCGCCCATCCTCAACGAGGAACTGACGGGCAAGAGCGCCGATATCGTTGTCACGCCGAAATCCGAGGCCGAGGTGATCCGCGTCGCCGCCGCCTGTGCCCGGCATCGTGTCCCGCTCACGCCGCGCGCCGGCGCGACCGGCAATTACGGCCAGGCCGTGCCGCTGCAGCGCGGCGTCCTGATGGATATGCAGGCGCTGACGGCCATCGAATGGGTCAGGCCTGGCCATATCCGGGTCGGGGCCGGCGCGAATATGGGCAAGCTCGACGCCGAATTGCGCCCGCAGGGCTGGGAATTGCGCATGCATCCCTCGACCAAGCGCACCGCGACGATCGGTGGCTTCGTCGCCGGCGGCTCCGGCGGCGTCGGCTCGGTCACTTATGGTGGCCTGCGCGAACCCGGCAACATTCTCGCGGCGCGTATCGTCACGGTCGAGGAAACCCCGCGCGTGATCGAGTTGCGCGGCGATGCTGCCCAGAAGATCAACCGGGCCTACGGCACGACCGGCATCATCACCGCGCTCGAAATGCCGCTCGCCCCGGCCTATCCGTGGGTCGATGTGCTCGTTGCCGCGCCGGATTACGCCACGCTCCTCGCCATCGGCCAGGACGTGGCCCGCGCCGACGGCGTCATCAAGAAGCTGCTTTCGCCGATTGCCTGGCCCCTGCCTGATTATTTCGGCCAGCTGAAGCCCCATTGTCCGGAGGGCCAGCCGGTCATGGCCTGCATGATCGCCGAACCGTCGCTCGAGAGCTTCCGCGACATCGTCGGCGCGCGCGGCACGATCACGCTTGAAACCCCCACGCGCGAGGAGCCGGGCAGCACCCCGCTCTACGAGTACACCTGGAACCACACCACGCTGCAGATGCTGAAGGCGGATCGCTCGGTCACCTACCTGCAATGCCTCTTCCCGCAGGCCCGCTTTGTCGAGAGCATCCTCGAAATGGCGGCTCTTTTCCCGGAAGAGATGATCCCGCATTGCGAATTCATCCGCTTCGGTGGCCATCTCACCTGCTCCGCCCTGCCGGTCATCCGCTACACCACGAAGGAGCGCCTCTACGAGATCATCGCCGCGCATGAGGCCTGCGGGGTGATGATCGCCAATCCGCATGTCGTCACCCTCGAGGATGGCTCGCGCCACAAGCGGGCCGATGCGGATCAGCTTGGCTTCAAGGCCGAGATCGACCCCTATGGCCTGCTCAATCCGGGCAAGATGCGATCCTATGTGCCGGTGAAGGCGTGAGAATTCTCTATCTCTATTGCCATCCGCTGGCCGAAAGCTTCCATGCCGCCATCCGCGATGCCGGGATCGCCGCCCTCCGCGCTGCCGGGCATGAGGTCGATCTCTGCGACCTCTATGCCGAGGGGTTCGAGCCCATCCTCACTGCCGAGATGCGGCGGGAATACCACGACGTGACGCTCAACCGGAAAGGCATCGAGACCTATGTCGAACGTCTGCACCGCGCCGAGGCGCTGGTCGTGCAGTTCCCGACCTGGTGTTTCGGCTTTCCGGCCATGCTCAAGGGCTTCTTCGACCGCCTCTTCTCGCCCGGCATCACCTTCGACCTGTCCGATCCTGCGAATGTGAAGCCGATGCTCGGCCATATCCGGCAGGTCATCGGCATTTCCACCTATGGCCGCGATCGCTGGCGTGCCTTTGTCGTCGGCGATCCGCCGCGCAGGATGATCACCCGCTACCTGCGCTGGTTCGTCTCCCGCCGCGCGCGGATCCGCTATCTCGCCCTCTACCACATGAATGTCGCCACCGAGGCCCAGCGCAAGGGCTTCATCGCCCGGGTCTCGACAGAACTCGGCCGTCTCTCCTGAGCCACGCGGCCTTGCGTGCGGCACCGTCCTGCCCGATTTTCATTCCCGAATCCCGGTTTCTCCGTCCGTGAGGCTTTCATGAACACCCCGACCGCCCGCAAGACCCACTGGTTCGACCTGACCGCACGGGATTTTGCAGCGCTCGACAAGGAGCGCACCATCGCCGTCCTGCCCATCGCGGCCGTCGAGCAGCACGGGCCGCATCTCTCTGTCGGCACCGATTCCCTGATCGCGCAAGGCATGTGCGACACGGTGGCCGCCCGCCTGCCCGATAACCTCCCGGTCCTGTTCCTGCCCCTGCAGTGCGTGGGCAAATCCAACGAACATCTCCGTTCGCCGGGCACGATCACCATGAGCGCCGAAACGCTGATCCGCGCCTGGACAGAGATCGGCGAAAGCGTGGCCCGGGCTGGCATCCGCAAGCTGGTCATCGTGAATTCGCATGGTGGCAATGTCGAGATCCAGGGCATCGTCGCCCGGGAATTACGCGTCCGCTGCCAGATGCTGGTCGCCCAGACCGCCTGGCGCCGGCTCGGCGTGCCGGAAGGGTTGTTCTCGGATATCGAGAATGCCTATGGCATTCATGGCGGGGATTTCGAAACCTCGGTGATGCTGCATTTCGCAGGCAGCCGCGTCCGCATGGACAAGGCACAGGATTTCGTTCCGAACTCGATCCGATACGCGAGAGAATACAAGCAGTTGCGCGTCACCGGCTTCACCTCGATGGCCTGGATCGCCGAGGATAACCATCCCGAGGGCGTCGCCGGCGAAGCCCATCTCGCCACGGCCGAAAAAGGCGCCCGCGCCGTCGATTTCCAGGTCGCCCGCTTCATCGAGCTGCTGGAGGATGTCGCGCGGTTTCCGTTGGACCAGCTGGCGTGACAAACCTGCTTTTCGTGTGTTCCGCCAATCGTCTGCGAAGCCCCACCGCCGAACAGGTCTTTGCGGGCCGGCCCGGCATCGAGACCGATTCGGCCGGTCTGCTGAATACTGCCGACATCGTGCTTTCTGCGGAGCAAGTGGAATGGGCCGATATCATCTTCGTGATGGAAAAACGCCATCGCTCGAAGCTTTCGCAGAAATACGCACGATATCTCAAGGGGAAGCGCATCGTCTGCCTCGACATCCCCGATGACTTCCAGTTCATGCAGCCGGAACTCGTTGCCTTGCTGGAACGCAAGGTCACGCCCTTTCTGAAGCGCTGAGCCCTGAGGCTCGACAACCGTTCCGGCTCAACGGACCGCGCCCAGCACCGACCGCACCCGCTCCAGATGCGACCTCCGTGCTTCCTCGCCGACCACGTCGATCCGGTGCAGGGCCAGCCAGATCGTCCGGCATTTCGGATGGCACAGCACGCGGATGCCGGTGAGAAGGATCCGCTGGCCCGGCCGCCCCACCAGCCACCACCACCATTTCGGCGAACCGAGGCTGGTCACCACCGCAATCAGCCGGATATTCTGCATCAGGCCGCGGATCGGCTGGTTTCCCTCCGGCATGGTGAACGTCTCGTGCGGGATCAGCACCCGTTCGAGCCAGCCCTTCAGCATTGCCGGCTGGGCATACCACCAGGTCGGGTAGACAAAGACCAGCCCGTCCGCCGCCTTCACCCGGTCGAGATGATCGGCCACCGGCAGCCGGTTCTCGCCACGCGTATGGTAGCCGGCACGCTCGGCCTCGCTCATGACCGGATTGAACCCTTCGGCATAGAGATCGAGCAGGTCGATCTCGTGGCCTGCCCCTTTCAGCGCCGCGATGGCCGCGTCCCGCGCGGCCTCCGTGAAGCTGCCGCGCCGAGGATGGCAATAGACCAGAAGGATCTTCATGCGCCGCCTCAGATTCCAGTCTCAAGGCCCTTGAACAAAAAGGTTTTCCCACTCTTGTAGTCATAGCTCGGATCTTCCCAGGCAATCATCTTGCCCGGGTTCAGCAGGCCCTGCGGATCCGCCTCGCGCTTGAAGGCAAGCTGGGTTTCGTCCGTCTGCTTCATCCCGCCTTCTTCAAGCGTGTAGCGATGCGGATTGAAGATCGGCGCTCCCATTTCCTCGTGGATGGCCATGATCTCCTCCAGCCGCTCCTCGGTCGTGAACCGGACAAGGGGCAACCCGAAACAGGTCACCTTGCCGTCGAACCGGACGAATTCGAGATGGCAGGGCACCTCGTCCCCGAACCGGGCATGGATCCTTTCGACCAGTTCGACCTGGTTCGGGAAGGGGTAGAGCACCTGCAGGTAGGTCCAGGCCGGGTCGACACGCAATGCGCGAAGCGTGGTATGGTTCCAGGACAATTCGAAGACCGGCGGCAGGCCTTTCTTCTCGTCCTCGCCCAGCAGGTCGGATTGCATCAGCAATTCTGCACCCTTGAACCGCCGCATGAAGGCCAGCATTGGCTGCAGCGCAAAATCCGCAACCATGACCATGACCACATGCTTCTCGCGCGGCAGGAACTTCCTGTGCCGCATGAACGTGTCATGCGGGATCGGTGCGGCCACGACGCCGAGTTCCTTCAGGAGGAGGCCATCCTGCTCGCCCAGCAGGTTGGCGAACTCCGTGGCCCGCCGCAGGTCATCGAACCCGACCAGCACATCGATCCACGGATAGGCGGTGGCCAGCGGAACCTCGCATTCGGTAATGATGCCATTGGTGCCATAGGCATGCGCCACCTTGAGCAGATCATCACCGGACAATTCGAGAATCCGTGGATTCTCCTCCATTGTCACGACCTTGAGGCGGATGATGTTGCCGTAATCCCGAAGCCCGCCCCAGCGGATCGAGCCCACTCCGCCCGAGCCACCGGCGATGAAGCCGCCAAGGGTGGCCGTATGGTAGGTCGAAGGATGCAGCCGCAATTCCTGGCCGGACCGCGCCCGCGTCTCATGGTCGATTTCCGACAGGATGGCCCCCGGTTCGGTGACCACCCGCCCCGGCCCAATCGATTTGACGGCTTTCATCGCCGAGAGATCGAGCACCACGCCCCCCGAAAGCGGCATGGCCTGGCCGTAATTGCCCGTTCCCGTCCCCCGCGGCGTGACCGGAATTCCCAGGTGGTGGCATTCCGACAGGACCGCGACCAACTCATCCTCACTGGCCGGCTGGACGATGATATCCCCGACCACCGCATCGAGCTGACGCTTGAGCGGTGGCGAATACCAGTAGAAATCCCGGCTCTTCTGCTTGAGGATAGCCGGGTTCTCGTCGAACCGGATGCCGCCCAGCCGGGTCTTGAGCGTGGCGATGTCGTAACGCATGGCGTGTCCTTTGCCGGTCTGTCAGGCCGAGAGGGAATCAAGGTCGGAATAGGCTGGCGGCCGCTCGGCAACAAGCTTGCCGCCCCGGATGACGCGCCTGTCGGCTTGCGGTCGGCAAAGCCATTCATTGAGCGTCCGCGCCTCGAAGAGCACGAAATCGGCCGGTTGCCCCTCCGCGAACACACCCGCGCCGTCGAGCCGCATCTGGCTGGCTGGCCGCGTCGTGATCGCCTCGAGCCAGGGTCGGGCAGCGTGGTCGAAATGCAGGATCCGCGTTGCCTCCCGGAAGACCTCGACAGCATCCAGATCACCATAGGCGTAAAAGGGGTCCCGCGTATTGTCGGAGGAAACCATCGTGGCAACTCCGGCCGCATCCAGTTCATGCAGGGGAGCCACGCCGCGCCAGCGCGGCGTGCGGCCCGTTTGCCTGTCCTGCAGGTAGAGATTGCACATCGGCAGAGAGACCACGTTCAGCCCCGCTTCCGCCAGCTTGCCGATGACCCGGGCGCGTTCACCATCCTCCATGAGTGCCAGTGAGCAGCAATGCCCGGCCAGCGCCTTGCCGGTGAAACGATGGCGGATCAGGGCATCCGCGATTCGCTCGAGACTGCGGGCATCGGGTGAATCACTCTCGTCGACGTGGAAATCGAGATCGAAACCCTCGGCCTTCGCAACCTCGATCATACGGTCGAGCGCGGCATCCAGTTTCGCATCCGGTCTCTCTCCCAGGAAGGTCACGGCACCGAGAACCCCGCCATATCGACGGATCTGGCGCAGAACGGCCTCGAATTCATCCGGAAGATCGATGACCGACACGATCGGCATCAGGCAGACGGCCTGAAGCGTAATCCGGCCCCGCCATTCCGCACGGACCTCATCGAAGACCGGCCAGGAAATTTCGATCTGCTTGCCGATGGAATCGAGATGGGTGCGGATTGCCCCGGTCCCGTGGGCATAGGCGGCACGGAGTGCGAAACTCATCCGCGCCCGGACATCCTCGGCATCCCATCGGGCCTCGCGGTCCCGCCCGACGGTTTCCCGCGCCCCGAAGAACGTGCCATCCGGATTGGGGGCGCGGCTGACAATGTGCCCCTTGTCGAGATGGGTGTGAACATCGACGAAGGCCGGCATCGCCAGGCGCCGGCCGGCATCGACAACAAGAAGCCCGTCCGCAGGGGCCCTTCCCTTGACAAGGCGTGCGATCCGGCCTGCCCGGATCAGCAGCGCATAGGCGCGCAGCCGGTCATCCGGCGCAGGGCCTGAAAGCCCGTCAACACGGACCAGACACTCCGGCAAGGACAGATTGTCGAGCCAGAACTCATCCGCCCTCGGCGGCCATTCAAACGTCACGTCAGCACCCCTGCCCCTGATTGGCTTTGCCTGCCTAGCAAAGTCGATTCCAGAGCGACAGCATATAGCGCGGCGACAGATCCGGAGAACCGGCCTGTGAGGGGAAGGTCGAAAGAATGGTCCGCTCCAAAACACCACCCTGTCAAACAGCAACGCGACATCGGCTGTCGTCCCAACCGAAAGGCCCAGGTGCCACCCCTTGACCGGAGCTCTCTTGCGACGACCGGCATACCAGGGAGCAACCGGCACAACCCGACGGCACGAGAGTTCCGGCTGAAACCGGCTATCGGGGCCATTGGAGAGAGAAGCCCCGCCAGCCCATGGGATTGGACCGTGCCTTCCTGATCCCACATCAGCGTCACGATGTCAAGGACAAAATTCCATTGACAGGTTTTTTTTCTTATTTTATTCCTCGACGTGCACTCCGGATCGCAGTCGCCTCGCCAATTTCACTGTCCCGTGGCATGACCAACCCCGAACGCCAGACCATGCCCCTGCCTCTCCAAAGGCCTCGCCGGATTGGAACCGGCCCAGCATCGGAAACCGCCATGAATCGAATCCCTGTCAATCCCGCAGCGATCCGCGAACCCTTCGCGCGCTACAGCCATGGCCTTCTTGTCGAGGCTCCGCGACGCATGCTGTTCGCTTCCGGCCAGTTGGGCATGGGGCCTGACGACCGGATTCCCGAGGATGCCGAGGCCCAGGCCGTTCAGTGCTTCGAGAACATCCGGGCCATTCTCGCCGAGGCCGGGATGGATTTCTCGCATGTCGTCCGGTTTACCGGCTTTGTGACAGACAGGGCGTATTTTCCCGTTTATGGAGCCGTCAGAAGCCGCTATGTGAGCGGGAACGCCTATGCTTCGACGCTTGTCATCGTCTCCGGCTTCACGCGACCAGAATTCAAGGTCGAGGTCGAGGTGACAGCCGTCGCCTGATTGTCCGGATCCCGATGCCCGAAACCGCTGCGCCCAAGATCTCCTTCGTCTCGCTCGGCTGCCCGAAGGCGCTGGTCGACAGCGAGCGCATCATCACGAAGCTGCGGGCCGAAGGCTACGAACTGACGAAGACCCATGCCGGCGCCGATGTGGTGATCGTCAATACCTGCGGCTTTCTTGACAGCGCAAAGGCCGAGAGTCTCGAAGCGATCGGCAAGGGCCTCTCGGAAAACGGCAAGGTCATCGTGACGGGCTGCATGGGGGCCGAGCCCGAGCAGATCCGCGAGAAGTTTCCGGAGGTTGCGGCCATCACCGGGCCGCAGGCCTACGAAAGCGTGATGCAGGCGGTGCACGAGGTTGTTCCGCCGCAGCACAATCCCTTCCTTGATCTCGTGCCGGAGCAGGGGATCCGGCTGACACCCCGGCATTTCGCCTATCTGAAGATTTCGGAAGGCTGCAACAACCGCTGCACCTTCTGCATCATTCCCAAGCTTCGTGGTGATCTGGTGTCGCGCCCTTTGGCCGATGTGATGCGCGAGGCAGAAAAGCTGGTGAAAGCCGGGGTGAAGGAAATCCTGGTGATCAGCCAGGATACCAGTGCCTACGGCGTGGACCTGAAATACGCGCCGAGCCTGTGGCAGGACACGGAATATCGGACGCGGTTCCTTGATCTTGCCAAGGCACTCTCCACGCTCGGGGTGTGGGTGCGGATGCACTATGTCTACCCCTATCCGCATGTCGACGAGGTCATCCCGCTCATGGCGGAGGGGTTGATCCTGCCGTATCTCGACATTCCCTTCCAGCACGCCGCGCCGAACGTCCTGAAGGCCATGCGGCGGCCTGCGCATCAGGAAAAGACGCTGGCGCGCATCGAGAAATGGCGGGAGATCTGCCCGGATCTCGCCATCCGCTCGACCTTCATCGTCGGCTTTCCCGGCGAGACGGAGGAGGATTTCGAGGAATTGCTGGCGTTCCTGACGCGCGCGCGACTTGAGCGCGTCGGCGCGTTCAAGTACGAGCCCGTCCGCGGCGCGACGGCAAATGACCTCGGGCTCGATGCCGTGGCGCCGGAGATCCAGCAGCGGCGCTATGACCGGTTCATGGCTCATCAGCAGCCGATTTCGGCGAAGCTCCTGCAACGGCGCGTCGGCAAGAGGATCAAGGTGATCATCGATGAGGCCGGCCCCAGCGTGGCACGCGGTCGCTCGCAATGGGATGCGCCGGAAATCGACGGAGCCGTCTATGTTTCCGCGCGCCGGCCGCTCCGGGCAGGCGAGATCGTCACGGTGAAGATCGAGCGTGCCGACGCCTATGACCTGCACGGGGTGGCCACGTGACGCCGGGCCTCGGGGCGGGCGACGCGGCCCGCCTTCGCCCGGAACTGGTGCTTGTGGCCCTTCTGACCGCCGGCTTCTTCTGGGGCCTCGGCTTCCCGCTGATGAAAATGGTCAGCGCCGATTTTTCCGCCGTTGCAATCGCCTCCCTGCGCGGCATGCTCGGGGGATCCACCCTCATGCTGTGGTTCCTGCTGATGCGTCAGGGCATCCTGCCGCGCACCCGCCAGGAAATGCTGGACTGGCTGGTTCTCGGTGCGCTGAATGGCTGGATCCCGAATGTCCTGACGGCCTTCGCCACGCAATCCCTGCCCGGCGGCCAAGCCGCGATGATCCAGGCCTGCGGCCCGCTGATCACGGCGCTGATGGCGAGCCGGATGTTTGCCGACGAGCGGCTGACGCCCTTGCGCCTGACCGGCATCCTGATCGGCTTTGCCGGTGTCGGGCTGCTCATCGGCCCGCGCCTCGCGGGCAGCGGCGGCACGCCTGCAGCCGCCTTTGCCATGCTCGGCGTGGCCTGCTGCTATGCCTCCGGGAATGTCTATGTCCGCCGGCTTCCTGTGGCGGATCCGCGCCGGCTGGCGCTCGGCCAGCAGGTGATTTCCGGCATCGCCGCCACGCTGATCGCGCTGGCCTTGGTCGGCCCGGCGGGATACGCGCCGTTCACGCAGCACGCAGCCCCGGTTCTCGCGCTGGGCATTCTGTGCACGGCCGTCCCGATCGTGATTTTCATGTACATCCTCCGCGCTGCCGGGCCGACCAAGGCAGCGCTGACCGGCTATATCATGCCGGTCTGGGCGGTGATCCTGTCGGCGTTGCTGCTCGGCGAGGCGATCGGCCTGCGCGAGGCCGCGGCCGGGATCATCATCCTCGTCGGCGTGGCGATCGTGACACGGGCCCGGATTCGCGCAGAGAGACCGGCCTGAAGTCAGGCCCGTGCCGACAGGGAGGGCTGGTGACCTCAGACGACGCTCAGGCGGACGTCCAGGCTGCCCTTGGTTGCATGGCTGTAGGGGCAGACCACATGCGCCTTGGCGACGAGCGATTCCGCGACTGCGCGCTCGACGCCCGGAACGGCAACGGCCAGCGCCACGTCGATGCCGAAACCCTGCCCGTCATCCCTCGGGCCAATGCCGACCGTTGCGGTCACCGTGGTATCCGGCGACAGCGCGACCTTTTCCTTCGAGGCGACAAACTTCAGCGCACCGAGGAAGCAGGCGGAATAGCCGGCCGCGAAAAGCTGCTCTGGGTTGGTGCCCGGCGCCCCATCGCCACCAAGAGCCTTCGGCGTGGTCAGCGTGACGGCGAGCGCGCCGTCTTCGCTGCGAGCCGAACCGGAACGACCGCCGGTGGCTGTGGCGCGGGTGGTGTAGAGGATGTTCATCGAAATTCTCCTTCGGATGGATGAAGCGACCCTAGATCGAATTTAGATTGCGCACAATCTGATTTTGCCCTATCAAATTCACAAGCCCGTGAGACCAGCGCCTCTCTGACGCGGGGCAGGCCGGGCCGGAGGGCAGAACCATGACGGCCGACCACGATCCCCTGGGACTCGACAACCAGCTCTGCTTCGCGGCCTATTCCACCGCGCATGCCTTCAACCGCCTGTACCGGCAGCATCTTTCGGCACTCGGGCTGACCTATCCGCAATATCTGGTCCTGCTCGTGCTGTGGGAGAACGCCCCCGTGCCGGTCAAGGCGATCGGCGACCGCCTGATGCTCGATTCAGGCACACTGACCCCTCTGCTCAAACGCATGGAGACGATGGGGCTGATCATCCGCGAGCGCGCCAGCCACGACGAGCGGCAGGTCCTGGTCCGCCCCAGCACCGCCGGCCTTGCGCTGAAGGACAGGGCGCGGGCCCTCCCCCCGGCCATTGCCTGCGCCACCGGGCTCGATCCCGAGTCGCTCGGCCGGATGGTGGAAGACCTGCAGACCCTGCGTACGCGGCTCCTCGCCAACGCGCAGCCGGAGTGAGCGGTCCGTCCGGGCCAATGACGACACGCATGAACGCGACGCCCAGGGAAATGCCGGCACGCAAAACGGGCCGGCACCCGTAAAAAAGCCGGCGCGGAACGCCGGCTTTCCCTGTCCCGATCCGGAAACCCGGGCTTATTTCGGGATCGTGCCTTCGATCCCCTGAACGTAGAAATTCATGCCGACGACCTGCTCGTCGGTCAGCCGGTCACCGCCCTTGCATTCGACCGTCTTCCCGTCCTGCGCCACGATCGGGCACATGAAGGCGTCGATCTTGCCCGACTTCAGCGCCGCCTCGGTCTCCTCGGCCAGCTTCTTCACGTCGTCGGGCATGTTCACATAGGGGCCCATCTTGACCTTGCCCTTGGCCAGGCCATCAAACACGTCCTGGCTCTGCCACTTGCCTTCCAGCACGGCCCGGGTGCGCTCGACATAATACGGCGCCCAATCGTCAATGATCGAGGTGAGGATATGGTTCGGCGCGAAACGCGTCATGTCCGAGGCCTGGCCGAAAGCCAGCTTGCCCCGGGCCGATGCCTGCTGCAGCGGCGCCGGGCTGTCGGTATGCTGGGTGATGATATCCGCGCCCTGATCGAGCAGCGCCTTGGCAGCATCGCCCTCCTTGCCCGGATCGAACCAGGCATTCGCCCAGGCGATCTTGATCTTCACGTCGGGATTGACCGACTTCGCCCCGAGATAGAAAGCGTTGATGCCGGCAATCACTTCCGGGATCGGCATCGCACCGACATAACCAAGCGTATTGGTCTTTGTCATCTTGCCGGCAATCTTGCCGATGATGAAGCGGCCCTCATGGAACTTGGCCGAATAGGTCGCGACGTTCTTGTCGCGTTTGAAGCCGGTGGCATGCTCGAACATCACGTTCGGGTATTTCTTCGCCACCTTCAGCGTCGGCTCCATATAGCCGAACGAGGTGGTGAAGATCAGCTTGTGGCCGGTCCGGGCGAGCTGCTCGATCGAGCGCTCGCTGTCCGCTTCCGGCACGCTCTCGATGAAGGTGGTCTCGACCCGGCCCGGAAAGGCCTTCTCGATTGCCTTGCGGCCTTCATCATGCTGATAGGACCAGCCGAAATCGCCCACCGGCCCGACATAGATGAAGCCGACCTTCAGCTTTTCCTGCGCATTGGCTGGCACGGCCAAACCGACAGACACAGCCAGTGCCGCCAGAACCCCTGTTCTCGACATGAATACCCCCAAAATGCGATGCCGGTTATCCGCAGCCCGACCGGCATCGCAGCGGCCGAGCGTCAATCTATCGTTCCGGAACAAAGGGCTGGCCGAGCGATCCTGCCGCGCCGGCCCCCTTGCGTCCCGAAATCGACAGGAAGAGTAGCGCAGCGATGGTCATCAGGTAAGGCAGGGCCGACAGGAATTGCGACGGCAGGCCAATGGCGCCGGCCTGCGCATGCAGCTGCGCCACCGTGATGCCGCCGAAGAGATAGGCCCCGAGGACCAGCCGCCAGACATGCCCGCCCGCGAAGACAACGAGCGCCAGCGCGATCCAGCCCCGCCCCGCGCTCATGCCGGGTGACCAGAACCGCGTGTAGATCAGCGAGAGATAGGCCCCGGCGAGGCCCGCCAGCAGCCCGCCGAACAGGATCGCCACCAGCCGGATCCGTTTCACCGGCAGGCCAAGGGCATGGGCCGAGCCGTGGTTCTCGCCCACCGCCCGCAGCAGCAGGCCGAACCGCGTCCGGTTGAGGCCCCAGGCGACCAGGCCGATCAGCGCGAGGGAAAGGAAGAACACGAAATCTCCGGTGAAGAGGGCCTTGCCGAGAACGGGAATCTCGCTGAGCAGGGGAATCTGCACGGGCGGAAGGGCGGCGCGGGGCTGGCCGACAAAGCCCTGCCCGATCAGCCCGGCCAGCCCGAGCCCCATGATGGTCAAAGCCAGCCCGGTCGCCACCTGGTTGGTGGCGAAGACCAGCACCATCAAGGCGAAGACCGCCGACAGCGCCATCCCCGCCAGCGCGCCGGCGAAAATGCCGAACACGCTCGAATCGGTCAGCACCGCCGCCGCGAATCCGGTGGCGGCACCGACGATCATCATGCCCTCGACGCCGAGATTGAGCACGCCGGCGCGCTCGGTGACATGCTCGCCCAGCGCCGCGATCAGCAGCGGTGTCGCGGCGGTGAAGACGGTCGCGAGGATGAAGGGCAGCATTTCCATCAGGCCGCTTCCCGCCGGAATTCAAGGCGATAGCGGTTCAGGCTCTCGCCGGCCAGAACGGTGATCAGCAGCATCCCCATGAAGAAGCGGGTCAGGTCGAAGGGCAGCTTGAGCGAGACCTGCGCACTTTCCGCCCCGATCAGCAGCACCGCAATGACGAACGAGGACAGCATCGCGCCGACGGGCGAGAGCCGCCCAAGAAAGGCGACAATGATGGCCGTGAAGCCGAGCCCCTGCCCGAAGCCGGGCCGGAGCTGGCCGACCTGCCCCGAAACCTCGATCATCCCCGCGAGGCCGGCCAGCGCGCCGGAAATCAGGAACACGACGAGCGTGATGCGCATCTCGTTGAATCCGGCGAAATTGGCAGCCCGCGGCGCCTCGCCGCTCGCCTTGACGGCAAAGCCGAACAGCGAGCGCCGGAACACGAGAATGGCGACCAGCACCGCCAGCAAGGCCAGCACGAAACCGGCATGGAGCCGCCCGCCCTCGAAGAGCGGCTGCAGCTGCGCCGCATCGGAGAACGGCACGCTCTGCGGGAAATTGAAGCCCTTGGGGTCGCGCCACGGCCCGCGCACGAGATAATCGAGCAGCAGCTCCGCCACATAGACCAGCATCAGGCTGGTCAGGATCTCGCTGATGCCGAACCGGTTGCGGAGGACGGCCGGAATGGCCGCGTACAGCATCCCGCCAAGCGCACCGGCCAGCATCATCAGCGGCAGGATCCACGGCCCGGCCATTCCGTGCGTGGCGATGGCGACGCCCCCGCCGAGAATGCCGCCGAGCAGGAACTGCCCTTCCGCGCCGATATTCCAGCGATTGGCCCGGAAACAGAAGATCAGCCCGATCGAGATCAGCATCAGCGGGGTGGATTTGAGCAGAACCTCCTGCAGCGCCCACGGATCGGTCAGCGGCTCACGCAGGAAGACATCGAACGCCTTCACCGGCGAACGGCCCATCAGCCAGACGATGAGCCCGCCGATCAGCAGCGCCACGACCAGCGCGAGAAAAGGCGTCAGCATCTGCCGGACAAGCGAGATCTCCCGCCTCGGCACGAGGGCGATGTTGAAGCTCATGCCGCCCCCCTCGCTGCGTTTTCGCCCTGAACCATCAGCAGCCCGATCTCGGCCCGGCTCAGCGCCGGAACCGGCCGCGCGGCGCTGAGATGGCCGCCATGCATGACGGCGATCCGGTCTGCCATGGCCATGGCCTCGTCGAGATCCTGGGAGATCACCAGCACCGCCGCGCCGGAGGCAGCAAGGTCCAGCAGGGTCTGGCGGATATGCGTCGCCGCCCGCGCATCGACGCCCCAGCTCGGCTGGTCGACGATCATCAGCCGGGGCTGGCGCTCGATTTCGCGGCCGACCACGTATTTCTGCAGGTTGCCCCCGGAAAGCTGCGCGGCCTGCGGATCGGGCGACGGCGTGCGCACATCGAACCGCTCGATCACCTTCCGCGCGACGGCGCCGGTCCGGACCGTATCGAGCAGCCACCGCCCGAGGGAACCCGTGGCATGCCAGGAGAGGATGACATTCTCCGAGAGTGGCCCCTGCGGCAGCGTCGCCTGGCCGAGCCGCGCCTCCGGCACGAAGGCCGCACCGAGCATCCGGCGGGCATTGATGTCGCGCCGCGTCACGTCCTGCCCGGCGATCCGGATCTCGCCGGAGAGAACCCGCCCGCCTTCGCCGGACATCGCGGCATAGAGCTCGCTCTGCCCGTTGCCGGCCACGCCGGCAATGGCGACAACCTCGCCGGCGCGGACCGTGAGATCAATGTCGCGCAGGGTCACGCCGTGCACGCCCTCCGTCGCAACGGAGAGCCCGTGCAGCTCCAGCAGGGGCTCGCCGAGGGCATGTTCGGCCACGGGCCGGAGGTCGAGCACGCCCTCGCCCACCATCAGCGCCGCCAGGTCCGCCGCCGAGACGGCGCGGGGATCGGTTTCAGCCACGACCTTGCCACCGCGGAGGATCGTGGCCCGCGAACAGAGCCGCCGCACCTCCTCCAGCTTGTGGCTGATGAAGAGGATGCCCGCCCCCTCCGCGGCAAGGGTTTCCAGCGTCGCGAACAGGGCCTCCGCCTCGTCCGGCGTCAGCACCGAGGTCGGCTCGTCGAGGATCAGCACCTGCGGCTCCTGCATCAGCGCGCGCAGGATCTCGATCCGCTGCCGTTCGCCGGCCGAGAGCGTGTGGACCGGCCGGTCAAGCGCGATCGCCAGCCCGAAATGCCGTGCCTTGGCCTCGACCTCGGCCCGGAGCGTGGCATCGGCGGTCCGGCCGTCGAGCGGGATGGCGATGTTCTCCAGCGCCGTGAAATCCTCGAACAGCGAGAAATGCTGGAACACCATGCCGATGCCCTGTGCCCGCGCAGCCCGGGGCGACGGCAGGGTCACGCGCTGCCCGTTGATCCGGATCTCGCCGGAATCAGGCCGCAGCAGGCCGTAGAGGATCTTCATCAGCGTCGACTTGCCGGCGCCGTTCTCGCCAAGCAGGGCGTGGATCTCGCCGGCATGGAGGGTGAGATCGACATGATCATTGGCCTTCAGCGCGCCGAAGGCCTTGGTGATCCCGGCAAGGCGGATGCGCTCCGGCCCCATCAGGGGACAAGCACGGTCGAGCCGGTGGTCTTGCGGCCCTCGAGCGCCCGATGCGCATCGGCGACCTTCGCCAGCGGGAAGCGCTGGTCGATCGGCACCGTCAGCGTGCCCTTCGCCACCGCACCGAACAGCCGCCGCGCCATGGCGGCATAGGTCTGCGGGTTGCCGATATGGGTGAAGAGCGTCGGCCGCGTCGCATAGAGGCTGCCCTTCTTGGCGAGGATGCCGATATCGAAGGCTTCGACCGGGCCCGACGCGCTGCCGAAGCTGACGAAGGTGCCGAACGGCTTGAGGCAGTCGAGCGAAGCCGGGAATGTTGCCTTGCCGACACCGTCATAGACGACATCGCAGAGCCCGCCCTTGGTGATCTCCTTCACCCGGGCGGCGAAATCCTCGGTATTGTAGTTGATGACGTGATGCGCGCCGTATTTCTTGGCGAGCTTCGCCTTGTCCGGCGAGCCGACCGTGCCGATAACCGTTGCACCCAGAGCTTTCGCCCATTGCACCAGCAAGGTGCCGGTGCCGCCGGCGGCGGCATGGATCAGCACGGTATGGCCCTTCTTCACCTTAAAGGTGCGGAACAGCAGATATTCCGCGGTCAGGCCCTTCAGCATCATCGCGGCGGCGGTCTCGAAACTCACCCTGGCCGGGATCTTCACCAGCGCACCGGCGGGAATGTTGCGGATCTCCGCATAGGCGCCGAGCGTGCCGACATAGGCGACCCGGTCGCCCGCCTTGAGCCCGGTCACGCCGCTGCCCACCGCCTTGACGATGCCCGCCCCCTCGTTGCCCGGCGTGAAGGGCATGGACGGCGCCGGATAAAGCCCGGTGCGGAAATACGTGTCGATATAGTTGAGGCCGATCGCCTTCTGCTCGATCGTCACCTCGCCGGCGCCCGGCGCGGGCACTGCGACATCTTCGAGCGTCAGAACCTCCGGTCCGCCATGGGCGGCCACGCGTACTACCTTGGCCATCGAATTCTCCATCCCTGTGCGACGGCCCTGCGGCCGCCTGTCCATGCTTCATCCGTGCATCAAACAGGAATGATTTCAAGCACCAACCGGAGATGACGAAGGCGAAGGCTGGGAACAAGGCCAAAGGTCGAATCCCGGGGCCGGCAACAAGGCTTGATGGAACCACACGGGCGGCGCATGGTGCCGGCCCAGAGGAGGCAGGATCCATGTCGAAGAGCGATGTCACGGTTGTCGGCGGCGGTGCGGCCGGGCTCAGCGCCGCGCTCGGCCTGGCGCAGGCGGGCCTCTCGGTCCACCTTCTCGGAGCCCCCGCGACCATCCGCGATGATGGCCGTTCCGCCGCGCTCTTCCAGACGAGCCTCGATTTCCTCGCCACCCTCGGCATCGGCCCGGCCCTGCAGGACAGGGCGGCATGCCTGCGGGCGATCCGCATCGTCGATCTGACCGGCGGGCTTGTCCGCGCACCGACCACAACGTTCCGCGCCCTCGAGATCGGGCAGGACGCGTTCGGCTGGAACATCGCCAATGCCGATATCCTCGCCGTGATGCTGGATGCCGCCCGGCAGCAGCCCGGCCTGACCCTGTCCGACGCGCAGTTCCGCGGCTTCCGCACGGCAGGAGATGGGCTTGTCGTCGAGATGGAGGACGGCACCACCCATGAAACTTCGCTCCTGGTCGGTGCGGACGGCCAGAACTCGAAAACGCGCGAGGCGGCGGGCATTGCCTTCCGCACCAAGGATTACCCGCAGACCGCCCTCACCTGCCGGCTGCGCCATCCGAAGGACCACGAGGACATCTCGACCGAATTCCACACGCGCGAGGGGCCCTTCACCTTTGTTCCGTCGGGTGATGGCATTTCCGCTCTGGTCTGGATCATGCGGCCGGACAAGGCCGAAAGCCTGCTCGCTTTGCCGCGCGAACGGCTGGCTGAGATGATCACCCGGAAGGCTTCGTCCTTCCTCGGCCCGTTCGAGATCATCAGCGCCATCGGCGCCGTGCCCATGCGCAAGCGCGTCGCCGACAGGCTCGTGGCCGGCCGCGTCGCGCTGATCGGCGAGGCGGCGCATGCCTTCCCGCCCATCGGGGCGCAGGGCCTCAATCTCGGGCTGAAGGATGTGGAATCGCTTGTCCGGCGGCTTGTCGCCGTGCATCGCGAGGGCGGCGACCCCGCGGCAGCCTTGCCGCTTTATGCGCAGGACCGCAAGCTCGACATGGACATGCGCGCGACCGGCGTCGACCTGATGAACAGCGCGCTGATTGCCGATTTCCTGCCGCTGGACATCACCCGCGCCCTCGCCCTGACAGCGCTGAAGCAGATCGCCCCCCTGCGCCAGCTCGCCATGCGCATCGGCAGCTGGACGCCGCCTTTCGGCCAGAGCCGGAGCGCCTGAACCTCAGAGCACCGGCAGGCGGTTCTCCGCGATCAGCCAGAGCAGACCCGTCACCGTGACGATCGAGACCAGCGTGCCCACCAGCACGCCCGACGAGGCGCGCTCGACATAGGTGTCGTATTGCCGGGCCATGACGAAGACATTGAGCGCCGGCGGCAGCGCGGCCATCAGCGTGGCCGTGAGGATCCAGACCCGCTCGAACCCGCCGATCAGGCTCAGCACGGTGAAGACAAGGATCGGGTGCAGGATCAGCTTCACGAAAAGATGGGCCGGCATTTCCCGCGGGATCGTCGTCAGCGGCCGCAGGGCCACCGTCACGCCCAGCGCGAACAGCGCGACCGGCGCCGCCGCGCCTTTCAGCAGGACGAGCATCGTGTCGAGCGCCTGCGGCGGCTGCCATTTGAAATAGGCCGCGATCACGCCTGCGAAGGTCGCCACGTTGAACGGATGGGTGAAGATCCGGATGGCGATCAGCCGCGTTGTCGCCCAGAAGCGGATCTTCTCGCCACCGCCCAGCGCCATCAGGAACGGCACGATCGTGAAGAGCAGCATCGAATCGAACACGAAGATCAGCGCCGTCGGCACCGAGGAACCCGGCCCGAGCGCGGCCAGTGTCAGGCCGGGGCCCATATAGCCGACATTCGAATAGGCGCCGAACACGCCCTGTATGGTCGATTCGCGGATATTCCCGCGCGAGGCGAAGATCCCGATCCCGAAGGACAGGAAAAACGCGAGATAGGTACAGAAGGTCGTCGTGGCGATGAAGCGCCAGTTCGTCAGCTGCTCGAACGGCGTCGCGCCGATCAGCTTGAAGAACAGCGGCGGCAACGCGATGTAGACAATGAAGAAATTCATCCAGGCCAGCCCGCTTTCCGCGATCTTCATGAACCGGCCGCAGGCAAAGCCGAGCAGGATCAGGCCGAAGAACGGGAAAGCGAGGGAAACGACGGGGCTCATGCGGGAAGCAGGGACGGCCTTGAGGTCCTTGACGATCAAGGACGGTTCCGGAATGAAGCCCTCGATAGCACCTTCATCCCCGCTGTCCAATCCTCCGGATGGCAAAGGAGGTGGCGTCAGAAACCGGCCCGAGATCAGGAAACCAGGTGACCACACCCCCGCTTCCCCCCGCCCGCGCGATGCGGTTCCGGCTCGAGGCCCTCGGCTTCCGGGCCATGGCGGGGCTGATCCACGCGCTGGGTCCGGACCGGGCGAGCGCCGTGTCCGGCGCATTGTGGCGGAAGGCGGCCCCGCTCAACAAGCGCCATGCCCGCGCCCGCGAGCAGATGGCGGCCAGCCTGCCCGGGATCGACGCCACCACGCGGGAGCGGCATCTCGACGCGATGTGGGACAATCTCGGCCGGACCACGGCCGAGGCCTTCCATATCGGCGCGCTGACCGCCGAACTTGACCGGTTCCGCATCGGCGCGGAAACGCACGAGGCCGTCACCCGCGCGAAAGCCCGCGGGGCCGTCTTCGTGTCCCTCCATCAGGGCAACTGGGAACTGGCAGCGCCCCTCCTCCACCGGCTTGGCCTGCCGGTGGCCGGCGTCTACCAGCGCCTGCAGAACCCGTTCGTCGAGGCCGAGGCCTCGAAATTGCGGCTGCCTTTCTACGCGCTCGGCCTCCATTCCAAGGGCCATGACACGGCCCGCCACCTGCTCCGGATGGTCGGACAGGGCGGCACGGTGACGATCATGGCCGACCTGCGCGACCTGACCGGGCTGGCCGTGCCCTTTTTCGGCCGCCTGGCCCCCTCGACCCTGTTCCCCGCCCTGCTGGCCCGGGGCCGCGATGTCCCGCTCTTCGCCGGCATGGTGCTGCGCGAGAGCGGCGCGACGTTCCGCGTCCGGACGATCGAGATCCCCGTCGCCCGGACGCAAGATCGCGATGCTGACCTGCTGGAGACGACGGCGCGCATCCAGGCCTGTTTCGAGCAGTCGATCCGCGAGGCACCGGAGCAATGGATGTGGGGCCATCGCCGCTGGGCGAAATGAGCCCGGCATCTTGAGAGGCCGGGAAAAAGAACTATCATAAGGGCATGAAGTCGCGTCAGGCCAAGTTCACGATCGGGCAGGTTGTCAAGCACCGGATCTTTCCGTTCCGGGGCGTGATCTTCGATGTCGATCCCGAATTCGCCAATACCGAGGAATGGTGGCTCGCCATCCCCGAGGACATGCGGCCGCGCAAGGACCAGCCCTTCTATCACCTCTTCGCCGAGAACGAGGAGAACGAATACATCGCCTACGTCTCCGAGCAGAACCTGCTGCCGGATGAATCCGGTCGCCCGCTCCGCCACCCGCAGATCGAGGAAATGTTCGAGCCGGGCATGGACGGGCAATTTGCGGTGAAGCGCAACGCGCTGATGAATTGAGCCAAGCCCGGGGGCTTCCGCCGCCCCGCCCACAAAAAAACCCCGGCCAGGCCGGGGTTTTTCATGTCTGGACCGGAAGATCCGGTTACTGCTTCGGCGCCTGCTGGCGCTGGCGGAGCAGTTCCTCGCCACGGCGCTTCAGGTCATCGGCGCTGCCACCGGCCGGCGCCTGCGGCTGCGCGCCCTGGACCTGCTGCTGCTGCATGCGCTGCAGGGTTTCCTGGTCGATGCCGGCGCTGTCATAGGCCTTGGCGAAACCGGCGAGCGGAACCTCGAAATTCACTTCCTGGCCGATCTGGTTCTGCATGTCGATGCGCAGCGTCGTCGCCTTCTTGAGGCCGGCGATCGTGGCCTCGTTGAGTTCACCCTCGACGAAGCAGCCCTGCGGCAGGCAGATCTGGAACCGCGCATTGACCGGCTGCGTGCCTTCCGCCGAGAAGCGGATGCCCGGCTGGATCAGGAAGGTCAGCGGCACGAGGATCCGGACGAAGCGGCGCGGCTCTTCCTTGATCGAATAGACAGCCACCGCCATGACCGGCTGGTTGTTCTCGGCGACGAAATCGCGCGTGGTGTAGCAGATCGTCTTGTTCACGGACGGATCGAGCCCGCAGACCTTGAGCCAGTCCGCCTGGTCCGGAGCGGCCTTGAGCGGAACCTTCACCGCCTGCGGCGCTGGAGGGGCGGCGGGCTGCGCCGGAGCCGGCTGGGCCGGACGCGGAGCCTGGGCCGATGCCGGCAGGCTGGCGAGCCCCGCCAGGGCCATCACCGCAAGGCTGGCAGACCGGGCCATGTTGCTCATCGTAACCATCATTGTCCCATCCTCATCCGGGCTCGATTTCTCTTGCGCTCTCTAAGCGCCTTTCCGGCCTTTCCGCAAGTGCGCGTATGGCGCTGGCCACGCGCGTGCCGCGGAAAACGAGCCGCACCGCGCGGCCGCGGGCAGGCAAACCGGCGGAAAGGCCATCGGCTGATCGGCCCCGATTGCGGCTGAAGATGGGCGAGCCGCGCCTTCTTCCGCGCCACGCCCGCGTTTTGGCAACGAGAGCCGCCAAAATCCGCCGCTTCCCCATGGCGGAGGGCGCCAAGGCTGCTATTTTCCGGTCCATGAAGGCATGGCGAATCATTCCCGGGTCTGCCGCGCGCCGGAGGGCGGCAATGCGGCTGCGCGCCCTGCCCGCCAACGTTCTGGCCTGTGCCCTTGCCATGCTGGCCATCGCCGCCCCGGCCCGCGCCGAGGAGGCCCCGCATCGCCACGGCCTTGCCATGCATGGCGAGCCGGCCCTGCCGCCGGGCTTCGCCCATCTGCCCTATGCCAACCCGGCCGCGCCGAAGGGTGGCGCGCTGCGCCTCGGCCTCGCCGGCTCGTTCGATTCGCTGAATACCATGGCGATCAAGGGCAATGCGCCGCAGGCCCTGGTGCCCTACGTGGTCCAGCCGCTGATGATGCGCTCGGCTGACGAGCCTTTCACGCTCTATGGCCTGCTGGCGGAAACCGTCGCCGTCCCGCCGGACCGGCGTTTCGTGGAGTTCCGCCTGAACCCGGCGGCGCGTTTCTCCGATGGCCGGCCCGTCACCTCGGCGGATGTGCTCTTCTCGTGGGACCTGTTCACCACCCGCGGCCGGCCGAATTACCGCACCAACAAGACCAAGGTTGCGAAGGTCGAGACGCCGGATGCGCGCACGATCCGTTTCACCTTCCATTCCGCCGGCGATCAGGAACTGCCGCTCATCCTCGCGATGATGCCGGTTCTCGCCGCCCATGCGACCGACCCTGAGAAATTCGAGACGATGGGCTTCACGCCCTTCCTCGGCTCCGGCCCCTACCTGATCGACGAGGTCGATCCCGGCACCCGCGTCAGCCTGAAGCGGCGGCAGGATTACTGGGCGAAGGATCTCCCTGTCCATCGCGGCCTCTATAACTTCGATACGATCAGCCTCGAATTCTTCCGCGATTCCAATACGCTGTTCGAGGCCTTCAAGACCGGGCTGCTCGATCTCCGCATCGAGACCGACCCGACGAAATGGCGCGAGGGCTACGCCATTCCTGCCGTCGAGGACGGCCGCATCCTGCGCGAGACCATCCCGATCCGCGCGCCCAAGGGCATGACCGGCTTCATCTTCAACACCCGGCGCCCGGTCTTCGCCGACCGGCGCATCCGCGAGGGGCTTTTCCACCTCTTCGATTTCGAGTGGCTGAACCGCAACCTCTTCGCCGGCGTGTATCGCCGCACCGGCAGCTTCTTCGACGAGAGCGAATTGTCCTTCCGTTCCGGCCCGGTCGATGCGCGCGAGGCGGCGATCCTCGGCGCGGCGCTTGAAACCCTGCCGCCGGAGATCCGCGACGGCTCATGGCGCCCGCCGGTCATGGACGGCTCCGGCCGGGACAGGCAGGTCATGCGCAAGGCAGTCGAGCGGCTGAACGAGGCCGGCTACGCCATCCGCGAGGGGCGGATGGTCCAGCGCGAGACCGGACAGCCGCTGGCCTTCGAGATCATGGTCACCACCCGCGAGAAGGAGCGGATCGCCCTCGCCTTTGCCGACACGCTGAAACAGGTCGGCATCTTCCCGACCATCCGGCTGGTCGATTCCAGCCAGTACTGGTCACGCGTCCGGCAGTTCCAGTTCGACATGATCATCGAGGGCTATGTCGTCGGCCCCTCGCCCGGGCAGGAACAGGGCAACCGCTGGTCGAGCCGCGCGGCCGAAACGCCGGGCACGCTGAATTGGGCCGGCGTGCGATCACCGGATATCGACCGGGTCATCGCCAGCCTGCTGGCTGCGCGCAGCCGCGAGGATTTCGTGGCCTCGGTGCGGGCGCTCGACCGGCTGCTGGTGGCCGGCCATTACGTGCTGCCGCTCTACCATGTCCCGGATCGCTGGGTGGCCCGCTGGAAGCATATTTCCCGGCCCGCAACGACGGCCGCCTATGATTTCCTGCACGACAGCTTTTGGTTAACGCCGAATCACTAGACTGTCCCGGCACGAATTTCGAAGAGCGTCGCCAGACGCCCGGAGCCCCGGCATGGACCGCACGACTGAACCCGCGCTGCTGCCCCCCTGGAACGATGTCACCCTGCCCGCCTTGCTGGCCCGGCAGGCGGCGGAAGATCCTGAAACGGTGTTCTGGACCGACTGCCCGCAGCGCGAGGCCTGGAACGGCGTCGAACCACGCCATCTCACCGCCGCCAACGCGCTGGCCTGCACGCGCTTCCTCGCGGCCCAGCTTTCGACCCTCGGCGTGCAGCGCGGCGACCATGTCCTCCTGCTGCTCGCCAACTTGGTCGAGTTTCCGATGGCGGTGATGGCCTGCGCATTGGCCGGGGCCGTGCCGCTGGTCCTGCCGGCGGATGAAAAGGTCGAGACGCTCCGGGCTGCCGCCGAGAAGCTGGCCGTCACGACCATCCTCACCACCGCGCGGATCGGCGATATCGCGATCGGCGACAAGGCCCGGCAGGTCGCGGCCAAGGTGCTGACCATCCGCTGCGTCGCCGGATTCGGCTTCGACCTGCCGGATGGCGTCGTCTCGCTCGAGGGATGGTCGGACGAGGACATCATGCCCGCCGAACCGGTGGAGCCCGCCCCGGCCGATATTGCCCTCGTCACGATGATGCGCACCGAGGGGCTGCTCGTTCCGGCGCGGCGCAGCCATGCCCAGCTGGTCGCGGAGGCGCTTGCCGTGCAGGCCGGCCTCGGCGGCGCGGATTTCGGCACGCTGGTCAGCCTGCTGCATCCCGGCAGCGCCAGCACCTTTGCCGGCAGCCACGGGCTCTCGCTGGTTGCCGGCCGGCCGGTCAGCCTTGTCGGGCCCTATACCCGCGAGACCCTGCGCAGCCAGCTGAGCCATGCGGATGCACCGCTGCTGCTCGTGCCCGGCCATTTCTTCACGCGCGGCGAGGCCTCGGCCTTCTCCGGGCCGGCAGAACCGTCGATGATCGCCTTCTCCCGCCGCGGCGATACCGAGGCGCTGGCCCCGCTTCCGGGCCAGGCGGTCACCCGGATCGTCGCCGTCGACGAACGCGCCACCCTGGCCCTGCCCGCCGACGCGCAGGTGGCGGACATGCTCGCTTCCGGCCAGCTGGCCCATCCGCACAAGGGGCTGCTGTCAGCGAACACGCTCTGGCTCGGCACCACGGAAAGCGGTGACTGGCTCGGTTTCGGCGCGGCCCGGATCGGCGAACCGGCCGCCGGCACGGCCAGCCAGGCCGCCTGAAATTTCAGGGCGGCCGGGCGTTATTTCCGCTTCTCGGCGATGCGGGCAATGTCCTGCATCAGCTTGCGCGTGGCTTCCAGCCGCACGACCGGATCCTCGAAAGCCCCGGCAAAGACGATCTTCATGTCCGGCCGGACCTTCGCCGTCGTGCCCTTCTCGGCCACATACTGGACGAGCCCGTTCGGATTGGCGAAAGCATTGTCCTTGAACGCGATGATGATGCCTTTCGGCCCGGCATCGACCTTCTCGACATGGGCGCGGCGGCAGAGCAGCTTGATCGCGACGATCTTCATCAGCTGGCCGATTTCCGGCGGCAACGGCCCGAACCGGTCGATCAGTTCGGCGGCGAAACCCTCGATATCGCCGTCATTTTCCACCTGCGACAGCCGGCGATAGAGCGCCATGCGCAGATCGAGATCAGCGATATAGTCTTCCGGAATGAGCACCGGCGTGCCGATGGCGATGGTCGGCGACCAGGCCTCCTCTTCCGGCAGTTCGATCCCGGCCTTGAGCGCGGCCACCGCCTCTTCCAGCATCTGCTGGTAGAGTTCGTAGCCGACTTCCTTGATATGCCCGGATTGCTCGTCGCCCAGCAGGTTGCCGGCGCCGCGTATGTCGAGATCATGGCTGGCGAGCTGGAAGCCCGCGCCCAGAGTGTCGAGAGAATGCAGCACCTTGAGCCGGCGCTCGGCATTGGGCGTCAACGTCCGGTTGACCGGCAGCGTGAAAAGCGCGTAGGCGCGCGTCTTCGAGCGGCCGACACGCCCGCGCAGCTGATAGAGCTGCGACAGCCCGAACATGTCGGCGCGATGCACGATCAGCGTATTGGCGGCGGGAATGTCGAGGCCGGATTCGACAATCGTCGTCGAGAGCAGCACGTCGAACTTGCCGTCATAGAAATCGCTCATGACGGATTCGAGTTCTGTCGCCGACATCTGGCCATGGCCGATGCCGACCCGCACTTCCGGCACGTCCTTTTCGAGGAAAGCCTTCACCTCGGCGAGATCATCGATCCGCGGCACGACATAGAAGGATTGCCCGCCGCGATAGCGCTCGCGCAGCAAGGCCTCGCGCACGACAAGCGGATCGAACGGCGTCACGAAGCTGCGCACGGCCAGCCGGTCGACCGGCGGCGTGGCGATGATCGAGAGTTCGCGCACGCCGGTCATGGCGAGTTGCAGCGTCCGGGGGATCGGTGTGGCCGACAGCGTCAGCACATGGACCTCGGCGCGCAGCTCCTTCAGCCGCTCCTTGTGGGCGACGCCGAAATGCTGCTCCTCGTCGATGATGACGAGGCCGAGATCCTTGAAATGATTTCCCTTTCCGAGAAGCGCATGCGTGCCGACCACGATATCGACCGTGCCGTTGGCCATTTCCTCGCGCGTCTTCTTGAGATCGGCTGCGGTGACCAGCCTCGAGGCCTGCGCGATACGCAGCGGCAGTCCGGCAAAGCGGTTCTGGAAGGTGCGGAAATGCTGCCGGGCGAGCAGCGTCGTCGGGACGATCACCGCCACCTGCTTGCCCGACATGGCCACCACGAAAGCCGCCCGCAACGCCACTTCGGTCTTGCCGAACCCGACATCGCCGCAGACCAGCCGGTCCATTGGCCGGCCGGAGCCGAGATCGTCGATCACGGCATCAATGGCGTTCTGCTGGTCCTCGGTCTCGTCGAACGGGAACCGCGCCACGAATTCCTCGTAGAGCCCTTCCGGCGGCACCAGCCGCGGCGCCTCGCGCGTCAGCCGCTGCGCGGCGATCTTGATCAGCGCCCGGGCCATGTCGCGGATGCGCTGCTTCAGCTTGGCCTTGCGGGCCTGCCACGCCCCGCCGCCCAGCCGGTCCAGCGTGGCATCGGTCTCCTCGGAGCCGTAGCGCGTCAGCAGCTCGATATTCTCGACCGGCAGGAACAGCTTGTCGCCGCCGGCATAATGGATCTCGAGGCAATCATGCGGCGCACCGGCCGCGCTGATCGTCTTCAGCCCGATGAACCGCCCGATCCCGTGATCGACATGCACCACCACATCGCCGGCCTTGAGGCTGGTCAGTTCGGTGATGAAATCCTTCGCGCGCTTCTTCGAACGCTTCGGCCGGGTCAGCCGCTCGCCGAGCAGATCCTCCTCGGAGAGCAGCACGAGATCCGGCGTCTCGAACCCTTCCTGCAGGGCCACGGTCAGCAGGCCCGCCTCGCCCCCGGACAAGTCCTTGAGATCGTTGAGCGACCGCAGGACGCGATGCCGCGCGAGACCATGATCGGCCAGCACGCCGCCGAGCCGGTCGCGCGCACCGTCGCTGCCGGCAGCGAACACGACGCGCTGCCCGTCCCGCGCGCGGGCCCGGGCGTAATCCACCGCCGCCTGGAAGACATTCGCCTCCGGGTTGGTGCGTTCCGGCGCGAAATCCCGGCCGCGATGCGTCTGCGCGGAGAAGATTGTCCGGCCCGTGGCGGCCTCCATCGCGAAGGGCGAAATCTCGATCGCCCCGCCGCGCAGGCCCTGCCATTCCTCGCGGCTGCGATAGAGCAGGCCCGGCGGCAGCGGCCGGTAGGGCACGGAATGCCCGTCCTCCTGGGTTGAACGGCGCGCCTCGTAATAATCCTCGATCTGGCTGAGCCGTTCCTGCGCCGCGCCATCGGCCTGCGCATCGAGCACGAAGACGGTGCCCGGCAGATAGGCCTCGATCGGATCGAGCCCGGCATGGAACAGCGGCAGCCAATGCTCCATGCCGATATGCTTGCGCCCTTCGCTGACATGCTCGTAGAGCGTGTCGCCGCGCAGGTTTGCTCCGAACTGCGTGAGATAGCCCTGACGGAACCGCTTGATCGCCTCCGAGGTGAGCTGGAACTCGCTCATCGGCACCATTTCGAGCGCGCGGAGCTGCGCGGACGAGCGCTGCGTCTCCGGATCGAAGCTGCGGATCGATTCCAGCGTATCGCCGAAAAAATCGAGACGGACCGGCTCGGCAAAACCCGGCGGGAACAGATCGACAATGCCGCCCCGCAGCGCATACTCGCCGACATCGCGCACCGTGGAGCTGCGCTGGTAGCCATTGGCCTCCAGCCAGGCGGAAATCTCGGCAAGGTCGAGCGCATTGCCCGGTGCGGCGGAAAAGCTCTGCCGCGCCACGAAACCCGCCGGCGGCAGCTTCTGCAGCACGGCATTGACCGTGGTGACCAGCACGCGCGGCCGCGCCCCCCCGCGCGAGCGGACCAGCCGCGCGAGGCATTCCATCCGCCGCGCGACAAGGCTCGCATTTGGCGAGGCGCGGTCATAGGGCTGGCAATCCCAGGCCGGGAGCGAAAGCACCTCGATTTCCGGCGCGAACGCCTGGATCGCGCCCTGCACTTCCGCCTGCCGGAGGCCGTCGCGGGCAATGAAGGTCAGCAGCGCCGGCGTCTCGACGCCGCGCGCGAAACGCAGCCGCGCCAGCTCGGCCAGCAGCAGCCCCGTCGCGCCATCGGCCACATCCGACAGCAGGACGGGCGAGGCCTTCTGGAGAGCATGGTCGAGGCCAGCCTGGACGAGCGGAGGAAACAGCATACGGATCAACTCGATAGGGTCGGAGGCCGGGGGGCCATGCCCTCAGCGCCGGTCAGAGATCGATCGGCTTGTCATGGGTGTGATACGCTTTCAGGCCCCGGAAGACCGGCGTATCGTAATTTTCCGGCACCGGCTCGCCCTGCGCGATCCACGAGAACAGATCACGGTCCGGCACCTCGATCAGCGCCTCGAACAGGTCCATCTCGCCTTCGGTCAGCGTTTCGATGACGGATTCGGCATAGCGGCCCATCAGCAGGTCCATCTCGCGCGTCCCGCGATGCCAGGCGCGGAAGAGCAGGCGCTTGCGGCGCGGTTCGAGGCCCGCAGTGGAACGGGAAAGGCCGGTCATGGCGGCTCCGGAAGGATTTGGTCGGAAAACTCCGTCCGAATGAAGGGGGAAGCGGTGTGAAGTCAAGCCGTTTCCGCGCCCCTGCGACGGCGGGGCCGGCTGGACGAGGCGCCAGCGGGTCCTTGGCCCCGGCAGCGCCTTGGTCTATCGGAAGAGGATGCGGCCGAAGGAACTCGATCCCTATTTCAGCCTGGTCACGCGCCTTCCGGGCATCGGCCCGAAACTGGCGCCGCTCTACGATACGCTGCTCGGACGCAACGGCCAGCCGGCGCGCCTGCTCGACCTCGCGCTGCACCTGCCGGTCGACCTGATCGACCGCTCGCTCTCCCCCTCGATCCGCGCCATGCCGAACGAGGGCATCGTCACGTTCGAGGCCGTGGTCGAGGCCCATAAGCCCCCGCCCCCGGCCCGCGCCCGGGCGCCCTATCGGGTGATTGTCGGCGACGAGACCGGCGATGTGACGCTGGTCTTCTTCCGGCTGCCGAAAGCACAGGTCGAGCAGATGCTGCCGGTCGGCGCGAGCCGGGTCATTTCCGGCCGGGTGGAGCTGTTCGACGGCATCCGGCAGATCGCCCATCCCGACCGGATCCTCCCGCCGGACCGGTTCTCGCCGGATTCCGCTTTCGAGCCGGTCTACCCGCTGACGGAGGGCCTGTCCTCGAAGCGGGTGCAGAATGCGGCTCTGGCCGGGCTGGAACGGCTGCCGGCCCTGCCGGAATGGCAGGATCCCTCGCTCGCCGAGCGCTTCGGCTGGCCGACCTTCCGGGAGGCCCTTCAGGCGTTGCACCAGCCACGCCAGCCGGCGGATCTCGACCCGCAGAGTCTGGCGTATCGACGCCTCGCCTATGACGAGTTCCTCGCCGGCCAGCTCGCCCTCCAGATGGTGCGCGCCCGCCAGAGGGGCCCGCGCGGCCGCGCGCTGAAGGGCGACGGACACCTCCGCCGGCGCATCCTCGCCGCCCTGCCCTATGCGCTGACCGGCGCGCAGAGCCGTGCCCTCGCCGAGATCGAGGCCGATCTCGCCGAACCGGAGCGGATGCTCCGCCTGCTCCAGGGCGATGTCGGCGCCGGCAAGACCATCGTTGCCCTTCTCGCCATGGCCATGGCCGTCGAGGCCGGGGCGCAGGCGGCGATGATGGCGCCGACGGAAATCCTCGCCCGCCAGCATGCCGAACGGCTGGCGCCTCTCGCGGAATCCGCCGGGATCCGCCTTGCCCTACTGACCGGCCGGGCCGGCAGTGCCGAGCGGCAGGCCGTGCTGGCCGGGCTCGCCGCCGGCGCGATCCAGATGGTCGTCGGCACCCACGCCCTGTTCCAGGACGATGTCGCCTTTGCCGATCTCGGCCTCGCGATTGTCGACGAACAGCACCGGTTCGGCGTGCATCAGCGGCTGGCCCTCGCGCGGAAGGGCGAGGCGGTCGATCTGCTGGTGATGACCGCAACCCCGATCCCGCGCACGCTCGTGCTCGGCTATTTCGGCGATCTCGATGTCTCCGTACTCGACGAGAAGCCACCCGGCCGCAAGCCGATCGACACCCGCCTTGTCAGCCAGGAACGGCTGGCCGAGATGGTCGACGGCATCGGCCGCGCCATCGCCGGCGGCGCGCGGGTCTATTGGGTCTGCCCGCTGGTGGGCGAGAGCGAGAAGCTCGATCTGGCCGCTGCGGAAGAACGCTTCGAGGATCTCGACCGCCATTTCCCCGGCAAGGTCGGGCTGGTCCATGGCAAGATGCCCGGCGCCGCCAGGGACGAGACCATCGCCCGTTTCGCGCGGGGCGATCTCGCCATCCTCGTCGCCACCACGGTGATCGAGGTCGGCGTCGATGTGCCCGAGGCGACGATCATGGTCATCGAGGAGGCGCAGCGCTTCGGCCTCGCCCAGCTTCACCAGCTGCGTGGCCGCGTCGGCCGTGGCGGCGAGAAATCGACGACGATCCTGCTCTATCGCGGACCGCTCTCGGAAACCGCCCGCGCGCGGCTCGACATCCTGCGGCAGACGGAGGACGGCTTCCGCATCGCCGAGGAAGACCTGCGCCTGCGTGGCGAGGGCGATGTGCTCGGAACGCGGCAATCCGGCGTGCCGGGCTTCCGGATCGGCCGGCTCGACCTGCATCAGGATCTGCTGAAAATGGCCCGCGACGATGCGATCCTCGCCCTGCAGCGCGATCCCGGTCTGGAGACACCGCGCGGCGCGGCCTTGCGGATGTTGCTCTACCTGTTCGAGCGCGACGAGGCGATCCGCCTCATGAAGGCAGGTTGAGGGCCGTCAGGCCGGATCCGGCGGCGGCAGCGAGGCCGGCTTCTTCCGCCGCCCCGAGGCCTTGAGCCGCTCGACCGCATCGAGCGCCGCCTTGCGCGGCTCCTCGTCACCCGGGCGCAGCAGGCCGAGCGACATCACGATCTTCGCCGCGTCATCGACCGAGATCGGCACCTCGATCACGCGGTCCTTCGCGACATAGAAGAAGAACCCGGTTGTCGGGTTCGGCGCACAGGGCAGGAAAACCGAAATGAACTCCTGGTCCTGCGGCAGGCCACCCTGGATATCGGGGATCGGCGGCGTGGACAGGAACACGATCGACCAGCAGCCCGGCGCGGGATATTCGACCAGCCCGACCGTGCGGAACGACGTGCCGCTCTGCGAGAAGATCGTCTCGAAGATCTGCTTGGTCGAGCGGTAGAGCCCGCGCACCACTGGCATCCGGGCGAGCAAGGTCTCGCCGAAATCGAGCAAGGTCCGCCCGACGAGGTTGGCCGTGAGGAAGCCCAGCATCGTCAGGCCGAGAACGAGCACGAGGATCCCGAAGCCGGGAATCGCGAAGGGCAGATAGGTTTCCGGCAGGTAGATCTGGGGAATGATCGGCTTCACCCAGCCGTCGACCCAGTTGATGATCCAGAAGGACAGGTAGATCGTGATGACCACGGGGCCGCTGACGACAATGCCGGTCAGGAAATAGTTCCGCAGGCGTTGCCCGGCAGTCAGCCGTTTGGCGCTGCTTGGCAACGGCGCATCGGGGTCAGGCATCAATCCGCTCATGGTTCATGTCTCTCGACGTTTCGCCACAACGTCAAGCACAAGCCGTGCCGCTTTCTCGCTCGGGCTCGTCCCGTCATCGCGCATGCGCTGTTCCAGCCGGGCGAAAGCCTTGATCTGGGCAGCCCGGGCCGGCGTTTCATCAACGAGGGCCAGCACCGCCGGCACCAGCCCGGCGATCTCGGCCTCCTCCTGCAGGAATTCGGGCACCGCCCGCTCCTCGAGAATCAGGTTGGGCAGGATGACCGAAGGAACCTTGATCAGGCGCCGGGCGATGAAGGCCTCCCAGCCGGCCACGCGATAGGCCGCGACCGTGGGGATCCCCGCCAGCGCGAGTTCCAGCGTCACCGTGCCGGATGCCGCCAGCGCCACCCGCGCCTGCCGGAACGCCGCCCGCTTGGCCGCATCGTCGGCGATGATCTCGACCGGCAGGTTGGCCGCCTCGATCCGGCGGCGCACCTCCGGTTCGAGGCGCTTCAGCGTCGGCAGCACCCAGCGCAGGCCGGGCCGTTGCCGCAGGCTTTCGCGCACGGTCTCGAGGAAGACCGGCAGGAGGTGGTGCAGCTCCGCCTGGCGCGATCCCGGCAGGAGCAGCGCCAGCGCCCGGTCCGTCTCGTTCCGGGCGCCCGCCTCTGCCGCGTCCCGGGGCCGGTAATCGCCGAGGCGCTCGATCAGCGGATGCCCGACATAATGGCCCGTCGGGCCGCCGAGCCGCGCCAGGGCCGCCGGCTCGAAGGGCAGCAGGCAGAGAACATCGTCGATATAGGGCTTCATCGCCGGTGCCCGCCCCGGCCGCCAGGCCCAGACGCTCGGGCAGACCCAGTGGATGATCGGGATCTCTGCCGCCCCGGCACGGATGCGGCGCGCCACGCGCTTGCAGAAATCGGGGGAATCGATGGTCAGCACGAGGTCCGGCCGCCAGGCGATGAGGCTGTCCGCCGTCTCGCGGATCCGCCGCAGCAGAAGCGGCAGACGGCGGATCACCGGACCGAAGCCCATCACAGCGATATCGGATTGATCGAAAAGGCTTTCCAGCCCGGCCGCCTTGAGCACCGGACCGCCGACACCGCGCGCCTCGACCACGACACCCCGGCTGGCCAGCGCCTGCAGCAGGCTGGCGCCGAGCTCATCCCCCGAAGCCTCGCCGGCAACGATGGCGATGCGCAGCGGCGCCATCGGGCTCAACTGGCTGGCTCGTTCGACCGGACGTCGCGCGGGGTGCAGATCGAGCGGTCGCCGCCCTCGCGGATGAAATCGAGGATCTCGTGCACGAGCGGATGGGCCTCGAACTCGCTGGCGACATCCTCCACGCGCTCTTTCAACGTGCCTTCCGGTGCGAAAAGCAGGCGATAGGCCCGCCGGAGGTCATGGACCTGCTCGAGCGAGAAGCCGCGGCGCTTCAGGCCGACAATGTTCAGGCCGGAAAGCTGGGCCGCGCGGCTCTCGCCCACGGCCATGCCATAGGGGATCACGTCGTTGCCGACACCGGACATCGCGCCGACAAAGGCATGGTCGCCCAGCCGGACGAACTGGTGCACCCCGGCACCGCCGCCGATGATGACGAAGTCACCCACCCGGCAATGCCCGGCGAGCATCACATTGTTGGAGAAGATGACATGGTTGCCCACGATGCAATCATGCGCGACATGGCTGTAGGCCAGGAAGGTGCAGTCATCGCCGACCTTGGTCAGCGCCCCGCCACCGCCCGTACCCGGATTCATCGTCACGCCCTCGCGGATCGTGCAGCGCGCCCCGATCTCCAGCCGCGTGACCTCGCCCTTGAATTTCAGGTCCTGCGGCTCGTGACCGAGGGAGGCGAACGGGAAGACGCGCGTGCCGGCCCCGATCGACGTATGGCCGGCAATCGCCACATGGCTCTTCAGTTCGACGCCGTCGCCGAGTTCGACATGGGGCCCGACCACGCAGAACGGGCCGATCTTGACGCCGGCACCGAGCTTCGCGCCGGGATCGATGATCGAGGAAGGATGAATGCTCACGAAACCCGATACTCCTCAGTCAATCACGATCATGGCGCCGAGTTCGGCTTCGGCCACGAGCTGGCCATCCACCTTCGCCTCACCCTTGAACCACCACATATTGCGCCGGCGATTGAGCCGCGTCATGTGGTATTCGAGCCGATCCCCCGGAACGACGGGCTTGCGGAACTTGCACTTGTCGACCGTCATGAAATAGACGACCTTCGCGCGGCCGCCGGCCTCGCCGGAAGCCACGCAGGCCGCCCCCGCCGTCTGGGCCATGCCCTCGACGATCAATACGCCCGGCATGACCGGCTGCCCGGGAAAATGGCCGAGGAAATGCGGCTCGTTGAACGTCACGTTCTTCACACCGACGATCTTCGCGGTCCCATCCATATAGGTGATCCTGTCCACCATGAGGAAGGGATAGCGATGCGGCAGGCATTCCATCAGCTTGAGGATGTCCAGCGTCTGGATCTCGCGCGGCGTTCCTTCAGCGGGCACGGCAGTCTCGCTCATCAGTCAATTCTCCGGTCATCAAACCGCGGGCGGCCCGGAGGCCGTTCATACCGCGTCCCTAGTCCTGGCCGGACTTCTGTCCCTTATCGGGGCGGGATGCAAGCTTGCCGAGCGTGGCAACCTCGCGAAAATGCTGTTTCGCCGGCTTGGCCGGGATGCCGAAATATTTCTGCCCGGCCGGAATATCGGCCATCACGCCGGATTTCGCCCCGACCTGCGCCGCCATCCCGATCGTGAGATGGCCGGCCACGCCGACCTGCCCGGCCAGCACGACATAATCCTGCAGCACGGTCGAACCGGAAATTCCGACCTGTCCGACAATCACGCAATGCCGGCCGATCTGCACGTTATGCCCGATCTGGACGAGGTTATCGATCTTCGTGCCCTCGCCGATGATCGTGTCGCGGTTGGCGCCACGATCGATCGTCGTGTTGGCGCCGATATCGACATCGTCCTGCAGGATGACGCGGCCGATCTGCGGCACCTTGAGATGCCCCTGCGGTCCCATCGCGAAGCCGAACCCGTCCTGCCCGATCCGCGCGCCGGTATGGATGATGACGCGGTTGCCGATCAGCGCATGGACAATCGTCGCCGAGGGGCCGATCGCGCAATCCCGGCCGATCCGCACGCCGGGGCCGATCACCGCATTGGCGGCAATGATCGTTCCGCGGCCGATTTCCGCGCCGGCTCCGATCACCACGCCGGGATCGACGATGACACCGGATTCAAGCCTGGCATCGGGATGGACGAAACAGCCCGGCGCCACGCCGCGGCTGTTGAAGATCGGCTGCGGGCGCTGCGCCGCAGGAAACATCAGCGTCGCCGCCTTCGCAAAGGCGCGGTACGGCTCCGGCGTGACAAGGGCCACGCAATCCGCCGCCAGCGCTTCCGCAAAGCGCGGCGCGATCAGGCAGGCCGAAGCCCGCGTCCCGGCGGCAAAGCGCGCATAGGAAGGATTGTCGAGGAAGGCCAGGGCCCCGGCTTCGGCGCTTTCGAGCGGGGCAATCCCCGTCAGCACGCCATCCGGATCACCGCCACCGGCCAGCTTGGCCCCCGTCGCTTCCGCCAGCTGGCGCGGCGTGACCGGCGAGGGTGAGGAAAAGAACTGGACGCTGGACATCATGAAAAGGCGGGCCGGAGCCCGCCTGTTTCCTTAGAACCGGGCGCCGCCGGAGAAGCGGAACGCCTGGAGGCGGTCGCCGCCGGCCCCGCGAACCCGGGTAAGCGCATAGGCATAGTCGATGCGGATCGGACCGAGCGGCGAAGCCCAGAGCAGGCCGGCACCGACCGACGAGCGGATCTTCGATTCATCCCGCACGTTCAGGCATTCAGACTGGAACCGGGTATTGCCGGGATCCACGCAATCCGACACGCCATTCCCGTTAAGGTCGAAATTCTTCCGGCCTTTATAGCCGAACAGCGTGCCGGCATCGGCGAAGACCGCACCGCGGAGGCCGAATTCCTTGGGAATGCCGAAGATCGGAAAAGTCATTTCCGCCGTCGCACCGAAATAGGTCGTACCGCCGATTGCGTTGGCCGACGAGTCACTGTTCCGGTCGCGAGGACCGATTCCCGACGGACCAAAGCCACGGACGAGGTCCGGACCCAGGTTGAAATGGTCAAGCACGCGAAGCTTCTGGTCGCCATAGGCGAACATGTGGCCGCCCTGCAGCTTGACCATGCCGACCACATCATCCCAGAGGGTCTGGTAATAGCGGGCCGAGGCCACCGCACGGACGAAGCGGGAATCCCCGCCAAGGCCGGCGATTTCCGGCTTGAGTTCGGCGAACGTGCCCTGGGTCGGGTTCGAGATGTTATCCAGCGTGTTGTAGGCGAGCGTCAGGCCGACCAGCGACGTGACGGTATTCCCGCGCGCTTCCTTGATCGCCACAGACGCTTCGCCATCCGCCAGACAGGTATTGGACAGCGCCGGGGCGAAAGGCAAGCCATCGCAGTTGTTGTACGGGTAGCTGGCCGAGTTGGGCACACGAATACGCTGCTGGTAGAGCGAATAGCGCGTGCCGATCGAGATTTCCTCGGTCAGCGGGATACCCGCACGGATCGTGAAGCCGGTATTGCGCGACTGATAGCGCGAATAGCTCGTCACATCGGTGAACTTCGTGAAGATGTCGAAGCCCGCAGCGATGCGGCGGCCGAGGAAGAACGGCTCGGTGAAGGAGAATTCACCGCCGCGCGACTTCTGGCCGTTCGAGGCCGAGATGCGGACGAACTGGCCACGACCCTGGAAGTTGGTTTCCTGCAGCGAGGCCTCGGCCAGGAAACCTTCCGACGTCGAGAAGCCGCCGGCGATCGAGAAGCTGCCGGTCGCCTGGTCCTCGACATCGACATTGATGATCACGCGGTCCGGCGCGGAGCCCGGCTCGTTGCTGATGCGGACCGTCTTGAAGAAGCCGAGATTGCGCAGGCGGCGCTCGGCGCGGTCGACGGCAGCCTTGTTGTAGGCATCACCCTCGCCGATATCGAATTCGCGGCGGACCACATGATCCCGCGTGCGGGTGTTGCCGCGCACGACGATCCGCTCGACATAGACGCGCGGGCCCTGCTCGACCGAATAGACGATCTTCACCGTCCGGGAGGCCGGGTCACGGTCGCCGCGGGGGCGGACCTGGGCAAAGGCATAGCCCCGCTGCGCCACTTCGCGGCTGATCGCATCGACGGATTTCTCGACATCCTCGGCATTGTAGGTCTGGCCCGAGCGGGTGCGGATCGAGCTGCGCAGGCGCTGCGTGTCGACATCGGCGATCTGCGATTCAACATCGGCACCGGCAACCGTGTAGCGCTCGCCCTCTTCCATCACGATCGTGATGATGTAGCCCTTCCGGGCGGCGTCGAGCTGCGCATCCGACGAGATGATGCGGAAATCGGCATAGCCGTTCTTCAGGTAGAAGCGGCGGATCGCCTCGAGATCGGCCGCGATGCGGTCCGGATCATAGATGTCCGTGCTCTTGAGGAAGCTGAGGAAATTCGATTCGGTCGTCTGCATGACGCCCTTGAGCTTCCAGTTCGAGAAGGCCTGGTTGCCCTGGAACACGATCGCCGAGACGCCGGTCTTGTCACCCTCGCGGATCGAGAAGGTCACGTCGATGCGGCCGTCCGGCTGCGTCGTGACCTGCGCGTTGACATCGGCCGCGGCGCGGCCCTGGCGGGCATAGATCTCGCGGATGCGCGCCACGTCCTGGTCAACCATGGACTGGCTGAACGGCCCGCGCGAGCGCGTCTGCACTTCCCCGATCAGGACGTCGGTCTTGACCTTGGAATTGCCGACAAAGGTGACGCGGTTGATGAGCGAGTTCTCGACGACCTGCACGACAATGCCGTTGCCGGCACGGCGGATGCGGACATCCGAGAACAGCCCGGTCGCGAAGAGATCCTTGATGCCCTGGTCGATTCGGGCGGGCGTGTAGCTTTCGCCCGGGGCCAGCGTGAGGAAGGAGCGAATCGTCTCTGTCTCGACGCGCTTGTTGCCCTGCACCGAGATCGACTGCGCTGCCGCCGGGGAAACCGCCGAGAACGCGATGAACAGGGCTGCAAAGGCGAGAAGGACACGCCGAACGACCGCATTCATGCTGCTGCCAACAGAAAAACCAGACATCCCGTCCACTACCCCAATTCTTCGACCGCCCTCGCGGAAGCGCCTGAAAAGGCCCGCGAAAAGAACGGCATGTACCGCAGGATACATCACCACCGGTCTTTGCTTCTAGCCAATCATCCCGGCAATGCAACCGAGAAGACCAGCTTGGTTACGATTTCCTAACCGGCGTGGTCGCGGCGCAACGCTTTCGCGCCGCGCCGTGATTCGTGCCGGGGAACTGTGCCAAACGCGCTCAGAAAGCAAGTCCTGTCAGATGGATAATGTCGTTCCATGTCGAGAACAGCATGAGCATGATGACCAGCGCGAACCCGACGCGGAAGCTGATTTCCTGCGCCCGCGGGCTGATCGGCCGGCCGAAGATCGCCTCGATTGCATAGAAGACGAGATGGCCGCCATCGAGCATCGGCACAGGGAGGAGGTTGATCAGGCCGATCGAGATCGACAGGATTCCCGCCAGCATGAAGAGCGGCCCGAGACCCGATTCCGCGACCTTGCCGGAGATATAGGCAATCCGGGTCGGACCGCTGAGCTGGTCGGCCTTCTCGCGGCCGGCAAAGAGCCCGGCCACATAGGCGCCGGTGCGGTCGATCACGAAGGCGATCTCCTGCACCGCCGTCTGGGCGGCCTCGACCGGCCCGAACTTCTTCAGGAAATGGTGTTCCGCCTCACGCGAGCCGACAAAGCCCATCACCGGCCGGCGATCCGTGCCGAGAATCGTCTTGCGGGAATAGATGGTCGGCGTGCCCACCAGTTCGATCTCGCGCGATTCGCGCTGGACGAGGAAGGTCAGCGTGTCGCCCTCGCTCACCGAGACGCGGCGGGCCACGTCATCGAAGCTCTGGACCTTGCGGCCGTTGATCGAGATCACGCGGTCGCCCGGCTTGAAACCGGCCGCCGCAGCCGGGGAATTCTCGTTCACGCCGGCAATGATCGGCTCGACCAGCGTGCGCCCCAGCAGCATGAAGCAGCTGGTGAAGATCACGAAAGCCAGCAGGAAATTCGCCAGCGGTCCGGCGGCGACAATCGCCGCGCGGGCCGCGACGGATTTGTGCGGGAAGGCGTCACGCCGGTCCGCCTCGCTCATCGCGGCTGCACCCGCGTGATCCGGCGCCGACGAGGCATCCGCATCGCCCTTGAACCGGACATAGCCCCCGAGCGGGATGGCGGAGAGCGCCCATTCCGTGCCCTTCCGGTCATAGAAGCGGGCAACGCGCGGGCCGAAGCCGAGAGAAAAGGTCTCGACCTTCACGCCGAGCCAGCGACCGACCAGGAAATGCCCCATCTCGTGCACGAACACCACGAGGGCCAGCACGAAGAGAAACGGCAGGAGATAGCCGAGAAACGCCGAAAACCAGGTAATTCCAACACTGAGAACGTCAGGCACGGGGCACCTCTGAAACCTGGCCAGCAGCCAGAAAAGCTTAATAATCTCTTAACAGGGGTGCCATCCCGTTGCGGCAAACACAAGGCAACGCGGCAGGCTTTCGCGTGCCATGGTTAAGCGCCGGGGCCTACCATTCCAGAAGCCCCGATGCGGCGGCCGAGAAGCCGGCATGGAGGATCCCGATCAGTGCCGCCACGGCCGCCGCCACGAGGAACCCGTCGAGCCTGTCCATGAAGCCGCCATGGCCGGGAATGAGCTGGCCCGAATCCTTGACCGCGAAATGGCGCTTGAAGGCCGATTCGAACAGGTCGCCTCCCACCGAGGCCAGCGAGAGCAGGGCCGCCAGCCCGGCATGGATCCAGCGGACCTCCAGCCCGGCCAGCGCCAGCAGCACGAGGCCCGCCGCCGTGCCGCCCACGACCCCGCCGATCATCCCGGACCAGGTCTTTTTCGGCGAGATCCGCGGCGCCAGCTTCGGCCCGCCGAACGTCCGCCCCGTGAAATAGGCCAGCACATCCGTGGCCCAGACGATGGCGAACAGGAACAGCACGGCGATGAATCCCAGCCGGTCATCGCTCCGCAGCAGCCACATCGACAGGAACAAGGCCAGCGCATAGGCGACGCCGGAAACGGCCCAGATCCACCGGGCCGGTTTGCTCCAGACGATCTTGAGCCATTCGACCAGCACCAGCCCGGCCAGCGCACCCCAGACGATCACGAAGACGGCGCCGCCCCACCAGGCACTGGCCAGCGCCATGCCCGCGAGGATGACAGCGGAGATGATCCGCAATCCCAGCTCACCCATATGCCGCCCCGCCTCCCCGCTGCGACCGCCCTGCCCGGCTTGTTCTTTTTGTTCTAGATCCCGCCGAACCGGCGCTGCCGCTGGCCGAATTCCCGCAGCGCGGCATCCAGCGCGGTCTCGTCGAAATCCGGCCAGAGCACGGGCGTGAAGACCAGCTCGGTATAGGCGCCCTGCCAGAGCAGGAAATTCGAGATCCGCTGCTCGCCGCTGGTCCGGATCAGGAGATCGGGATCGGGCATGCCCTGCGTGTCGAGCGCTGCGGAAATCGCATCCTCGTCGATCTGCGCGGGTGCCAGCCTGCCGGCGGCAACCTCGGCCGCGAGCTTCCGGGCCGCCCGGGCCAGCTCTGCCCGCGAGCCGTAATTGAAAGCGATGACCAGCGTGAGGCCGGTATTGGTGGCGGTCGTGGTCTGGGCCTCGTCGAGAATGCGCAGGATATCGGGCGCCAGCCCTTCACGCTCGCCGATCACGCGGATCCGGACATTCTGCCGGTTGAGCGTGGCGAGATCGCTGCGGACGAAGAACCGCAACAGGCGCATCAGCTCGCCGACTTCCTCGGCCGGCCGGGCCCAGTTCTCGGTCGAGAAGGAAAACAGCGTCAGGTAGGGGATGTTCCGCTCGATGCAGGCCCGGACCAGACGGCGGACAGCCTCGAGCCCCGCGCGGTGGCCAGCCAGCCGCGGCAGGCCCTGCCGGGTCGCCCAGCGGCCATTGCCATCCATGATCAGCGCAAGATGCGTCACGCCGAAATGGCTTGGAGCGCCCTCGGCCGGCTGGCCCGGTTCCGTGGCCAATGGGTTGAGCGACCCCGGCATGGCGCAGCTATCCTCCTGAGGATCCGGGCGACGGCGGCTGGCGCGCCATCCGGCCCGTTGGGCGAAGACAGAATACGAAGCGCAACGGGAATGCAACCCGCCGGCAGGACCCCGGCAGGCTTACACCTGCATGATTTCCTTTTCCTTCTGGACCAGGAGGGCGTCGATTTCCTGGATCGTCTGGTCGGTCGCCTTCTGGACCTGGTCGGCATGGCGGGCGGATTCGTCCTCGCTCATCTTGCCGTCCTTCTCGAGCTTCTTGAGCACGTCCAGCGCGTCGCGGCGGACATGGCGGGCGGCGATCCGGGCATTCTCGGTGTATTTATGCGCCACTTTCACCATTTCCTTGCGGCGCTGCTCGTTGAGCTCCGGAATCCGGAGGCGGATGGTCTGCCCCTCGGTCTGCGGGCTGAGGCCGAGCGACGATTCGCGGATGGCCTTCTCGACGGCGCCGACCATGCCCCGATCCCAGACAGCCACCGAGAGCAGGCGCGGTTCCGGCACGCTGACCGTGGCCACCTGGGCCAGCGGCATCCGCGCGCCATAGGCCTCGACTTCCACCGGGTCGAGGATATTGGACGAGGCGCGGCCCGTCCGCAGCGAGGCCAGGTCATTCTTCAAGGCCTGAACGGAACCGGTCATGCGCCGCTTCACATCCTGAAGATCAAATCCGCTCATCTGAAGTTCCTCCTGGGGTTGACGCGGCGCGTGCCGCGCGTCCCTTCTGCTGTGCCGTTTCCTTGTCGGAAGCGGAAATAAAGATCAAGCCGGCGATGCCGGAAACCCGTCACTCAGAAGGTGACGAGTGTGAAACGCCCCTCGCCTTTCAGCACGGAGGCGATCGAGCCCCGCTCCTGGATCGCGAATACCGCGATCGGCAGGCGCGCATCCCGTGCCAGCGCGAAAGCTGCCGTGTCCATCACCTTGAGATCGTTGCGGATCACCTCGTCGAAGCTGACCTTCTCATAGCGCTTCGCCGCGGGGTCCTTGCGCGGATCGGCCGTGTAGACACCATCGACCTGCGTCGCCTTGAGCAGGACATCGCATTCCAGCTCGGCCGCGCGCAGGGCGCCCCCGGTATCGGTGGTGAAGAACGGATTGCCCGTGCCGCCGGCCAGCAGCACGATCCGGCCCTTGGTCAGGTGGTCCATCGCCTGCTGGCGGGTATAGGTCTCGACGACGGAGGGCATCGCCACGCCGGACATGGCCCGTGCCGGCGCCCCGAGCGCCGTCAGCTGGGCCTCGAGCGCGATGACATTCATCACCGTGCCGAGCATGCCCATGGAATCCGCCGCCGGTCGGGAGAGGCCCATGCCGTGCATCTGCGCGCCGCGGAAGATGTTGCCCCCGCCGACAACCACGGCGATCTCGACCCCGAGCTCGACCGCCTCGATCAGATCCTCGGCGATCTGCCGAACCGTCGGCTGATGGATGCCGAAGGCTTCGGACCCCATCATCGCCTCGCCCGACAACTTCACCAGGGCCCGCTTGAAAACCGGCACGCCGCCTCGTTCCGTCATCGTCTGCTCCTCACTCTGGGCACGTTGGGGGCACCGCAGCAGTTCCGCGATGCGCTCTCATGAAAAAGGCGGCTCGCGCCGCCTTTGACCGTCTCTTGTTTCGGCAGGATCGCTGCCGGCAACTTACGCGTTTCCGCCCGCCGCCGCAGCCACCTCGGCCGCGAAATCAGAGGTTTCTTTCTCGATCCCCTCGCCGAGGCCGAACCGGAGATAGCCCTTGAGCACGATCGGCGCGCCGGCGGCCTTGGCCGCCTCGTTGACGGCCTGCGCCACGGTCTTCGACGAATCGTGGACGAACGGCTGATCGACCAGGGTGACTTCCTTGAAGAAGGTCTTGATGCCCGATTCGACGATCTTCTCGATCACCGCTTCCGGCTTGCCGCTGGCGCGGGCCTTGTCCGCGAGGACAGCGCGCTCGCGCTCGACAATGGCGGGGTCGATCGAGTTGCCGTCGAGACCCTGCGGGTTGGTCGCGGCGATATGCATGGCCACCTGCCGGCCAATCGCCTGCAGCGCCTCGGCATTGCCCGACGACTCAAGCGCGACGAGCACGCCAATCTTGCCGAGGCCGTCCCCGACCGAGTTGTGCATGTACGAGGCCACCACGCCCTGCGATACGCTCAGCAGGCCGACACGGCGGAGCGTCATGTTCTCGCCCACGGTCGCCACGGCATTGGCCACCGCTTCCTGCACGGTGCCCCCGGCCGGATGGGCCGCGTTCTTCAGCGCCTCGACATCGCCATTGCCGCCCAGGGCGACGCCGGCAACCGAGCGCACCAGTTCCTGGAACTGGTCGTTCCGGGCCACGAAATCGGTTTCGGAATTGACTTCCACCACCACGCCGCGCGTGCCGGAAACCGCAAGACCGACAAGGCCTTCCGCCGCAACGCGGCCGGCCTTCTTGGCGGCCTTGGCGAGGCCCTTCTTGCGCAGCCAGTCAACCGCCGCCTCGATATCGCCGCCGGTTTCCGTCAGCGCGGCCTTGCAGTCCATCATGCCTGCGCCGGTCGCCTGACGCAGTTCGCTCACCATACTCGCGGTAATCGCCGCCATGGCCGATCCCTTTCCTGTCCTTGAATTCTCAGCAAGAGGCCGCAACCCAAGGCTGCGGCCCATGACATCAGCGTCACCCTGCGCGGCCAGTGCCACGGCACGATGACAGAATACCCCGCCGGAAGCCGGCCCCGCCTGGCGGGAACCGGCACCCGGCCGCAATCACGCCGCGAGGGCGCGCGCCGTATCGAGCCAGCCTTCGCGGCCGGCACGGCCATTCAGCTTCAGCGCGGCATCAAGGGCGGCGAGGTCAGCTTCCGACATGGCAGCGAGCTGCCAGAAATGGAAGATGCCGTATTCGTTGAGCTTGGTCGAAAGCTGCGGGCCGACGCCGCCCAGCTTCGACAGGTCGTCCGGCGCACCTTGCGGCGCCGAGAGGCGCACGAAGCCTTCGCCGGTCGCCACCGACGGCAGATCCTCGGCGACCGGGGCTTCCGACGCGCCGAGATCGATGCCGAGCGAGGACTGGCTGCGCGAGATGCCGTCAACGGCAGCGCGGGCCACGAGTTCGCAATAGAGCGCGAGGGCGCGGCCGGCATCGTCATTCGCCGGGATCGGGAAGGTCACGCCGTCCGGATCGCAATTGGTGTCGACAATCGCCACAACCGGGATGTTGAGACGGTTGGCTTCCTGGATGGCCAGCTGTTCCTTGTTCGTGTCGATCACGAACAGGAGGTCGGGCGTGCCGCCCATATCCTTGATGCCGCCGAGCGCACGCGTCAGCTTTTCCTGCTCGCGGCTGAGCATCAGGCGCTCTTTCTTGGTCAGGCCGACAGCGCCGCCCGCGAGGATCTCGTCCACCTTGCGCAGGCGCTGGATCGAGTTCGAAATCGTCTTCCAGTTGGTCAGCATGCCGCCGAGCCAGCGCGAATTGACATAATACTGCGCCGAGGCCTTTGCAGCCTGCGCGATCGGGTCCTGGGCCTGGCGCTTGGTGCCGACCAGCAGGATGCGGCCGCCGCGGGCCACCGTGTCCGAGATCGCCTCGAGCGCGCGATAGAGCATCGGCACGGTCTGCGCGAGATCGATGATATGGATGTTGTTGCGGGTGCCGAAAATGTACGGGGCCATTTTCGGGTTCCAGCGATGCGACTGGTGACCAAAATGCGCGCCAGCTTCAAGCAGCTGACGCATCGAGAAATCGGGTAGCGCCATGGTTCTTCTCCGGTTGGGCCGCCGCAGGGGTAAGAGCCGCCAGCCGGCGACACCGGATCGATCGAAATCGACAGCCCTGCGTGAGGAATGATGCGCGCCTAATCGATATCCCGGGAAAATGCAAGCGCCTTCCCGCATCAGCCCCGCCGGCCGAGGGGCACCCTGTTCAGTAGGGCTTGATGTCCAGCACGCCGGGAATCGCCGAAATCTGCGCCATATGCTCGCTGCCGAGGTCAAAACGGCCCTTCAGACGCAGATCCACCTCGCCGCCATCCGACAGCATGACGGTGAGCGAAACCTCCCCATCGCCGCCCCGGCGCAACATCCGGTCCAAGGCAGACAGCGTCGCCTCGCCCCGCTCGCGCGCGCCCTGCGGATCGGCCAGGAAGACGCGGATCCCCTTCTGCGTGCGCTGGAGCGCGCGCTCCAGCGGCTCCATATCGAGAACCCGAAGACGGAGATCCTCGCCATCGACCGACCCCGCGAGCGTGAGGAACAGGGCCGTCCCCGGTTCCAGCATCGCGCGGTACTTGGCGAGCCCCTCCGAAAAGACCATCGCCTCGAACTGGCCCGTCCGGTCGGAGAACTGCGCGATGCCGATCTTGTTGCCGTTCCGGGTCCGGCGGATATCGACATCAAGCAATGTCGCCGCCATCCGCGCATGGGTGGCGCCGTTCTTCACCGCCTGCTGGAACCGCGCGAAATCGGTCAGGCTGGCCCGGTCGAGCAGGGTCTCGAACTGGTCGAGCGGATGACCGCTCAGGAAAAAGCCGACGGCGGAATGCTCCCGCCGCAGCCGTTCCGTCAGCGAGAGCGGCTGCGCCTCCGGCAGGACGAGGCCGGTATCGGAATCGCCGCCGAACAGCCCGCCCTGGCCGCTGGCCAGCTCGGCCTGATGGGCCTGGGATTCGGCCACGATCGCCTCCAGCCCGGCCAGAAGACGTCCCCGGTTGGGTTCGAGCGAATCGAACGCTCCGGCTGCGATCAGCTGCTCGAGCGTCCGCTTGTTGACGAGTTTCGGATCGACCCGCCGCGCGAAATCGGTGACCGACCGGAACGGGCGGTCGCCCCGCAGGGTCACCAATGCCCGCGCCGCCTCGACGCCCACGCCCTTGATTGCCGCCAGCGCATAGAGGATCGCCCCGTTCCGCACGCCGAACTTCACGCCGGAGCGGTTGATATCCGGCGGCTCGACGCGGATGCCCATCCGCTGCGCCTCGCGGCGGAACTCGGCGAGCTTGTCGGTATTCGAGAGGTCGAGGCTCATCGACGCCGCCAGGAACTCGACCGGGTGGTTGGCCTTGAGCCAGGCGGTCTGGTAGGCGACAACCGCATAGGCGGCAGCATGGCTCTTGTTGAAGCCGTAATCGGCGAAGCGGGCCAGCAGGTCGAAGATCGAATCCGCATCCGCCTCGGCGACGCCGTTTGTCACCGCACCCTCGACGAAGCGGGCACGCTGCGCATCCATCTCCGCCTTGATCTTCTTGCCCATCGCACGGCGGAGCATGTCGGCTTCCCCGAGGGAATAGCCGGACATGACCTTGGCGATCTGCATCACCTGTTCCTGATAGACGATGACGCCGCAGGTCTCCTCGAGGATTGGTTCGAGCAAGGGATGCGCATAATCCGGCGCGCGCCGCCCGTGCTTCACATCGCAATAGACCGGAATATTCGCCATCGGCCCCGGACGGTAGAGCGCGACCAGAGCAATGATATCCTCGATCCGGTCGGGCTTCATGTCGACCAGCGCCCGTCGCATCCCGCCCGATTCCACCTGGAACACGCCGACCGTCTCCCCGCGCGAGAGCATGGCGTAGCTCTTCGCATCGTCGAGCGGGATCTGCAGCAGGTCGACCGCGATGCCCTGCTCCGCCAGCAGGTCCACCGCGCCCTGCAGGATCGTCAGCGTCTTCAGGCCGAGAAAGTCGAATTTCACCAGTCCGGCCGGCTCGACCCATTTCATGTTGAACTGGGTGACAGGCATGTCGGATTTCGGATCGCGGTAGAGCGGGACAAGCTCCTCGAGCGGCCGGTCGCCGATCACGATGCCCGCCGCATGGGTCGAGGCATGGCGATAGAGCCCTTCAAGCCTCTGCGCGATGCCCAGCATGCGCCCGACCGCCTCATTCTCTTCCGCAGCAGCCCGCAATTGCGGCTCCTCGGCAATGGCCTTCTCGAGCGTGATCGGATTGGCCGGATTCTGCGGCACGAGCTTGGTCAGCCGGTCAACCTCACCATAGCGCAGGCCAAGGACGCGCCCGACATCGCGCATCACCCCGCGCGCGAGCAGGGTGCCGAAGGTGATGATCTGCGCGACCCGGCCCTCGCCATACCGCCCGACCACGTAGCGGATGACCTCATCGCGGCGGTCCTGACAGAAATCGATGTCGAAATCCGGCATCGAGACGCGTTCCGGGTTGAGGAACCGCTCGAAGAACAGCCCGTAACGCAGAGGATCGAGATCGGTGATGGTCAGCGAATAGGCCACAAGCGAGCCGGCCCCCGAGCCGCGCCCCGGCCCGACAGGAATGCCCTCCCCCTTGGCCCATTTGATGAAATCGGCCACGATCAGGAAATAGCCTGGATATTGCATCCGCTCGATCACGCCGAGCTCGAAGGCCAGCCGCTCCTCGTAATCCGCCACCGAGAGGCCGGTTGCCGGACCATGCGCCGCCAGCCGGGCGCGCAGCCCCTCCTCCGCCTGCCGGCGCAGTTCCAGAGCCTCCGCCCCCTCCTCGGACCCGGAGGTGAATCGCGGCAGGATGGGTTTCCGCGTCCGCGGCCGGACATGACAGCGCTGCGCGATCTCGACACTCGCATCCAGCGCGGCCGGCAGATCGGCGAACAGCGCCATCATCTCCGCCCGGGTCTTGAAGCGGTGCTCGGGCGTCAGCCGCGGCCGCTCCGCCTCGTCGACCGAATGCCCGCCGGCAATGCAGAGCAGCGCATCATGCGCCTCGAAATCCTCGGCCTTGCCGAAATGCACGTTGTTGGCGGCAACAACCGGAAGCTTCTCGTTCTCCGCGAAATCAAGCAAACGCTCCTCGATTCCGGCGGCCTCCCGCAGGCCGAACCGCTCGATCTCGAGATAGAGCCGGTCCGGGAAAAGCGTGGCCAGCGCAGAGAGCCGCGCCGCCGCCAGATCCACCCCGCCCAGCCCGAAGGCCCGGTTGACGGGCCCGGCCGCGCCGCCGGTCAGGGCGATCAGCCCGCCGGTCCGGCCACGAAGCCGGTCCACCGGCAGATGCACGCCCTCATGGGCGGGCGAATCGAGGAAGGCCCGGCTCGAAAGGGCCATCAGGTTGGCATACCCCTCTTCGGAGGCCGCCAGCAGCACGAGCATGCCGCGCGCTTCGTCGTGATGGTTGGGCCGGTTCCGCGCCGGCGGCCGGTCGCCGAAATCGACCAGCATCTCGATTCCGACAATCGGCTGGATGCCCAGCGCGACCATCTTCTCGGAAAATTCGAGGGCCCCGAACAGGTTGTTCGTATCGGTCAGGGCCAGGGCGGGCATCCTGTCCGAAGCGGCGAGCTTGCCGAGATCGCCGATCCGCAACGCGCCCTGAAGCAGCGAATAGGAGGAATGCACATGCAGGTGGATAAAGCCCGGGCCCGACACGGCAACCTCCCCTTTCTCTCAGATCAGCGGCCAGTTCGTTCCCACGCCCGACCACACGACCACCATAACGAAGAATGCGCCAATCGACGCCAGTTCGATCAGGTCTTCCACAGCTCGCATCACAGCCCCCTGCCCTTGCACGTTCTGTTTTCGTTCTAATTCATGGTTTGTTCCTGTGTCAAGTCCCCCGCGCACAGGGTCGTGTCTCCGGTGCTCCGGATCAGGCCTGCCGTCCCTCTCACGCCATCGGAACGATCTGGCCGCCGCGCAGGGTGATGCGCCGGTCCATCCGGGCCGCGAGATCGAGATTGTGCGTCGCCACCAGCGCCGCGAGGCCGGACTGGCGGACAAGCGCCGCCAGCGTCGCGAAGACATGCTCGCCCGTTCCCGGATCGAGATTGCCGGTCGGCTCATCCGCCAGCAGAAGGCGGGGCGTATTGGCGACGGCCCGCGCGATGGCGACGCGTTGCTGCTCGCCGCCGGAGAGCTCCGCCGGACGATGGTCGAGCCGGTGTGACAGCCCGAGGAACGAGAGGATCTCTGCCGCCCGTCCCTTCGCCTCGTCAACGGACAGGCCGGCGATGCGCTGCGGCATGATGACATTCTCGAGCGCGGTGAATTCGCCGAGCAGGTGATGGAACTGGTAGACGAAGCCGATATCCGTCCGGCGCAACCGCGTGCGGGCGCCGTCATCGAGGCCGGCCGTGGCGGTCTCGCCGATGAAGACCTCGCCGGAATCGGGCTTCTCGAGCAGGCCGGCGAGATGCAGCAGCGTCGACTTGCCGGAACCGGACGGCGCGACCAAAGCCACCATCTCGCCCGGTTGCAGCGTCAGGTCGACGCCCGTCAGCACGGACACGACATTGTCGCCCTGGATATAGGCCCGGCTGACATTGGCCAGTTGGAGCGCAGGTGCGGACATGGTCATTCCCCGCGCAGGGCTTCGACGGGATCGAGCCGGGCTGCCCGCCAGGCCGGATAGAGCGTTGCCAGCAGCGACAGCGTGAGCGCCATGCCGACAATCGCGAGGACCTCGGCGGGCCGGACATCCGCCGGCAGGCGCGAGAGGAAATAGAGCTCCGGCGGGAAGATCGGCGAGCCGGAGAGATAGGAGACAAGCTGGCGCAGGCTCTCGACATTCCAGGCGATGGTGAGGCCGAGCAGGAAGCCGACAAACGTGCCGCCGACACCGATCGCCGCGCCCGTCATCATGAAGATCGCGAGGATGGAGCGCCGCGTCGCGCCCATGGTCCGGAGGATGGCGATGCCCCGCGCCTTGTCCTTCACCAGCATGGTGAGGCCCGAGATGATGTTGAGCGCCGCCACCAGCACGATCATCGTCAGGATCAGGAACATCACGTTCCGCTCCACTTCCAGCGCGCCGAAGAAGGTGCGGTTGCGGAAACGCCAGTCGGTCAGGGCATGCGGCTTGCCGACCGCTTCGCGGATGGCAGGGTTCACGTCATCCATCCGGTCGGGATTGGTGACGAAGACCTCGATCATCGCGACCTTGCCCTCGCTGTCGAAATAGAGCTGGGCCTCGGCCAGCGGCATGAAGATGAAGCTGGCATCGAACTCGCTCATCCCGACCTCGAAGATCGCGGCGATCTCGTAGGATTTCTGCCGCGGCGCCGAGCCGAAGGGCGTCGAGGGACCCTTGGGCGAGAGCAGGCGGATCCTGTCGCCGATCCCGAGCCCGAGATAGCCGGCGAGCCGGCGCCCGATCGCCACCTTTTCCGAACCGTCCAGCCCGTCGAGCGTGCCGTCGATCACGTTCTTCGCCACGGAATCGAACTGCTTGAGATCGGCCTCGCGCACGCCGCGCACCAAAGCCCCGCTGGTCGCGGAGGGCGAGGCGGCCAGCACCTGCCCCTCGACGATCGGCGCGGCCAGCCGGACGCCTTTCGCGGCACGGACGCGCTGGGCGATCGCCTCGTAATCGGTCAGCGCATCGCCATAGGGCTGGATGAAGGCATGCCCGTTCACGCCGAGGATCTTGCTCATCAATTCCTGCCGGAAGCCGTTCATGACCGCCATGACCACGATCAGCGTGGCAACGCCGAGCATGATCCCGAGGAACGAGAACCCGGCAATCACCGAGATGAAGCCGTCACGGCGCCGCGAGCGCAGGTAGCGCCACGCGATCACCCATTCGAACGACGAGAACAGGCGCTTGATCACGAGGCGATCCGCTCCACCGCGTCTTCCGGCGACATCAGCACGCGTTCGCCGGTGGCACGGCGCTTCAGCTCGACCTTGCCCTCCGCCAGGCCCTTCGGCCCGACGATGATCTGCCAGGGCAGGCCGATCAGATCGGCCGTCGCGAACTTGGCACCCGGACGCTCGTCCGTATCGTCGACCAGCGCGCTGAGGCCGCGGGCCTCGAGCGCCTGTTCCAGCGTGCCGCAGACCGTGTCGGTCGCGCTGTCACCCGGCTTGAGGTTCAGGATCGCCGCATTGAACGGTGCGATCGCATCCGGCCAGATGATGCCCGCCTCGTCATGGCTGGCCTCGATGATGGCCGGGACGAGCCGGGTCGGCCCGATCCCGTAGGAGCCCATATGGACGGGGCGTTCGACGCCGTCCGGCCCGGCGACGACCGCCCGCATCGGCTCGCTGTACTTGGTGCCGAAATAGAAGATATGCCCCACCTCGATACCGCGGGCGGAGACCTGCGAGGCCGCCGGCACCTGCGCGAAGGCCGCAGCATCATGCATTTCCTCGGTCGCGGCATAGAGCGACGTCCATTTCGAGACGATGGTCGACAGCTCCTCGACCGAATCGAAATTCGTATCCGCCGGCGGCACCGCGAAATCGAGATAATCCTTGTGGCAGAACACCGCGCTCTCGCCGGTCGAGGCGAGGATGATGAATTCATGGCTGAGATCCCCGCCGATCGGGCCGGTATCGGCCCGCATCGGAATCGATTTCAGGCCCATCCGGTCGAAGGTGCGCAGATAGGCCACGAACATGCGGTTATAGGCATGGCGGGCAGCAGCCTGGTCGATATCGAAGGAATAGGCATCCTTCATCAGGAATTCGCGGCTGCGCATCGTGCCGAAACGCGGGCGGATCTCGTCACGGAACTTCCACTGGAGGTGATAGAGATTGAGCGGCAGGCTCTTGTAGGAGCGGACATAGCCCCGGAAGATCTCGGTGATCATCTCCTCGTTGGTCGGGCCGAACAGCATCTCGCGCTCATGGCGGTCGGTGATGCGCAGCATCTCCTTGCCATAGGCGTCATAGCGGCCGGATTCGCGCCAGAGATCGGCGGACTGGATCGTCGGCATCAAGAGCTCGATCGCGCCGGAGCGGTTCTGTTCCTCGCGGATCACCGCGCAGATCCGGTTGAGCACCCGCAGGCCGAAGGGCAGCCAGGCATAGATGCCGGCCGATTCCTGCCGGATCAGGCCAGCACGCAAGGCAAGCCGGTGCGAGACGATCTCGGCTTCCTTGGGAGTTTCACGCAGGATGGGCAGGAAATAACGGGAAAGACGCATGACGGCTCCGGTATGCTGGCGGCGCGGCAGGACCCCTCATCCGCGCGAGTCAGCTTCTGTCATAATTCGGCGTCCTTGCAAATGCTTGTCCCGCCCGGACAGGGCACGCCCGCGATGTGGCGGAACGATGGCCCGCTTCATCCGGCAGCGGGAACCTGCGACCTGCCGTCACCCCGTTCTGTCATCGAAGTGATACACATTCGTGAACTCGAATGCTGCAGCGCATGATGACAGGGCATAAAACATCTTTTAAACACATTTCCAGACAGGCAAGGCGCCCGCTCATCCCCGGATCGGCGAGGAAGAACCAGAAGCAATAAAGCCTCACAGGGTGGCGTCGAAAGGCGATATCCGGCCGTCCAATAACGAAGAAGCAAAGTTTCAAGCAGAGCTGAGGCTCTGCTTTTTTGTTTGTCACCTCAGGATGACAGAGCCCGGCCAGCGTGACGACTGCCCGCAAAACCGCGTGCTTCGCCCCGCTCTGCCGGAAGGCCCTCCCCGCCCGCGCTCTTACAGCAGCGGCAGCAACCCGTAGGTGAAGATCAGGAACACCACGGCAGCGACACCGGAATTCACCAGCACGATCTTGCGGATGTTCGTGCTCGCCGGCGCACCCGGTTCGGTGCCCGGCGCGATTTCGCCGGCTTCCACCTGCGACCGCACGCCCAGCGGCAGAACCGCGAACAGGGTCGTCCACCAGATGACAAAATAGATCGCGATCCCGCTGCCGATGCTCATGGTCTCATTCTCCCAAGGCAAAAATAGCGCCGTTGGCGGCTTCCGCCAGTCCCCGATCCGGTCAGGCCGGAACCTCCTCCAGCTCGGTCAGCGTCCCCACGAAATCCTTCGGATGCAGGAAGAGCACGGGGTTGCCATGCGCGCCGATCTTCGGCTCGCCATCGCCGAGAACACGCGCGCCGGCGGCCACCAGCCGGTCGCGCGCAGCACGGATATCGGTGACCTCGTAACAGAGATGGTGGATCCCGCCATCCGGGTTGCGCTCGAGGAATTTTGCAATCGGGGATTGCGCGCCGAGCGGCTCGAGGAACTCGATCTTGGTGTTCGGCAATTCCACGAAGACCACCCGGACGCCATGTTCCGGCAGGTCCTGCGGCGCCGAAAGCGTGGCCCCGAGCACCCCGCGATAGGTCGCGCAGGCGGCGTCGAGATCCTTCACGGCAATGGCGACATGGTTCAGACGACCGATCATGATCCGTCACACCTCCAGAACGAGCACCTTGGTCACGGGCTTCTTGCCCCAGATCTCCGCGATTCCGGCACGGACGCCCCGCTCGATCGCCGTCCGGACCGTCTCGACATCGCGTCGCCGCGCCTTGGGCAGGGTCCGGAAATTCTCGTCCACGAGGTCGCGGACATGTTCGAGGAAGGTCTCGCCCTCGTCATCCTGCACCGGCAGGCCAACCAGCTCGATCTCGGGATCGGCGGCCATCTGCCCGCGCTCGTCGATCGCGATGGCGATGGCGACCATGCCGACATAGGCCAGCTTGCGGCGCTCCGGCACGGTCGGATCCGCCAGCGGGATGACGAGTTCGCCATCCTTGGCCAGCCGGCCATTCGGCACCTGGTCGATCACGTTCGGCTCGTCCGGCGCGAGACGGACCAGATCGCCATTGAAGGCTCGCAGCACCTGCTTCACGCCGAGTTCGCGCGCGAAATCGCGGTGCATGCTCAGATGCAGCGCCTCGCCATGCGCGGGAATGGCGATTGTCGGCCGGACCCAGCCATACATGCGCCGCAGCTCGTCGCGCCGCGGATGGCCCGAGACATGGACCAGCCCGTCGCGGTCGGTGATGATCTTCACACCCATCTTCGCGAGGGCATTGACGATCTTGCCGACCGATTTCTCGTTGCCCGGAATGGTGCGCGAGGAAAAGATCACCGTATCGCCGGCATCGAGGCTGATCTCCGGATGTTCGCCCTCCGCGACCCGCGCCAGCGCGGCCCGGTTCTCGCCCTGGCTGCCGGTCAGAAGGATCACGCATTTGTCCCGCGCGAGGCTGCGATAGCGCTCCGCCCCCCGGAACGGCGCGACGCCCTCGAACATGCCGAGTTCCGTCGCGATATCGGCCACACGGTCCATGGCCCGGCCGACCAGGATCACCTCCCGGCCGGCTTCGGCGGCAGCCTCGGCCACCGCGCGGATGCGCGCGACATTGGAGGCGAAGGTCGTGACGGCCACGCGGCCCCGCGCGGCGAGGATCAGCTCGCGCAGCCCGACCTGCACATCGGCCTCCGACGGCGAGATGCCGTCGCGCGTCACGTTGGTGGAATCACAGACCAGCGCCAGCACGCCCTCGTCGCCGATCGCCTTCAGCCGCTCCGCATCGGTGGGCAGGCCGATGATCGGCGTCTCGTCGATCTTCCAGTCGCCGGTATGCAGCACCGTGCCGAGCGGCGTCCGGATCGCCAGCGCCATGGATTCAGGGATCGAATGCGCCACCGGGATCGTCTCGATATCGAAGGGCCCCAGGGTGAACCGCGTCACCTGAGGAATACCGCGGACCGGGATTCGCGGTGCGCCGGGTTCGGACAGCCGCCGTGCTTCCAGCAGGTTGGCGGCGAAGGGCGTCATGTAGACCGGGCAGCCGAGGCGGGGCCAGAGATCGGCCAGCCCGCCGAAATGATCCTCATGGGCATGGGTGATGATGATGCCGAGCAGGTTCTTCTTCTCGGCTTCGATGAAAGCCGGGTCGGGATAGAGCAGGTCGATGCCCGGCAGGTCATCGCCGGCGAAGGCCACGCCGCAATCGACCATGATCCATTGCCGCCTCTTGGCCGGGCCGAACCCGTACAGCGCCATGTTCATGCCGATTTCGCCGAGTCCGCCGAGCGGCACAAAGACCAGTTCGTCCGATTTCATCCCAGAGTCCTTAGCGCGGTTTGCGGATCGGCCGGCGCCTCCGCGAGAAAGACATCGCCGACCATCACGGCCTCGACCGCATGGCCGGTGTCTAGCAGGAGATGGCCATCCGGGTCGAGGCCGGCAAAGGCACCGTGGCGCTCGCCCGCCGGCAGCCGCACCCGCAGCCGGGTGCCAGGCGGCAGGGCATGCCGGAGCCAGCCCTCGCGGATCGTCGCGAAGCCGTTCCCCGCATCGAACAGCGCGAGATTTTCGGCCATCCGGTCGGACAGGGCCGCGAAAACCGCTGCCACCTGCGCGCCAGGCGCGTGGTCGGCCAGGGCGGTGACGGGGTAATCGGCGAGATCGGGCCGGTGGCGGATATTCGCGCCCATCCCGATCACGATGCCGGTCCGGCCACCGGGCAGCGACAGCCCCTCCAGCAGGATGCCGGCAGCCTTGGCCCCGGCGATCTGCACGTCATTCGGCCATTTCAGATGGATCACGGGCCGCAGCGCAGGAGAAACGCGGCAGAAGGCCTCGGCAAGGCTCAGCCCCGCCACGAACCCGACAAGCGGCGCCCGGGCCGGCGGGCATGGCGCGGCAAGGGCGAGGCTCGCATAGAGATTGCCGGGTGGCGACACCCAGTCCCGGCCATGGCGCCCGCGCCCGGCCTGCTGCTGGCCGGCCACGAACCAGTGCCGGTCCCCGCCCTGCTGCAAGGCCGCCAGGGCGAGATCATTGGTTGAAGCCACAACCTCGCGGAATTCCAGCTGGAACCCGGCCCTGCGCGCCGCCGCGCCGAGTTCCATGCTCAGAAGAGCGACCGCGCCGCCGCCTCGGCGACGGAACGGATCGGGCCAGCAACGACCGCGAACAGGATCACGAAGGCCGCCGAAACCCACATCACCGCGCGGATCTCGACGCCGGCATTCCGGAAGGCCGGCGCCGGTTCGTCGAAATACATCACCTTGATGATCCTGAGGTAATAGAAGGCCGAGACCACGCTGGCGAGGATGCCGATCACCGAAAGGGCGAAGAGCTTGGCCTGGATCGCCGCAGCGAAGACATAGAACTTGCCGAAGAACCCGGCCAGCGGCGGAATGCCGATCAGCGAGAACAGCAGGGCCGCCATGACGAAGGCAAGGCCCGGGCTGGTGCGCGAGGCGCCTGCAAGGTCGCTGATCTGTTCGAGCCGCGTCCCGGTCTGGCCCTGCATGGCGAGGATGACGGCGAAGACGCCGATCGTCATGGCAAGATAGATCACCATGAAGATCACCACGCCCTCGACACCCTGCACCGTGCCGGCCGCGAGGCCGACCAGCGCATAGCCCATGTTCCCGATCGAGGAATAGGCCATAAGCCGCTTGATGTTGTTCTGCCCGATCGCCGCGAAAGCGCCGAGGCCCATCGAGGCAATGGCCGCGAAGGCGATGATCGGCTGCCAGTCCTTCAGGATCGGCAGGAAGGCATCGATCAGGATGCGCGTCGTCATCGCCACCGCTGCCATTTTCGGCGCCGTGGCGAAGAAGGCCGCGACCGGCGTCGGCGCGCCCTCATAGACATCCGGCGTCCACATGTGGAACGGCACGACGCTCATCTTGAAGGCGAGGCCGGCCACGATGAAGACGAGGCCGATCATCACGCCCGAGCCATGCCCGCCCGTCACCGCCTTGGCGATGGTCGGAAAGGTCACCGAGCCGGTGAAGCCGTAGACGAGGCTCATCCCGTAGAGCAGCATGCCCGAGGACAAGGCGCCGAGGACGAAATACTTCAGCCCGGCCTCGGAGGCCTTGGCATTGTCGCGGTGGATCGCCGCGACGACATAGAGCGCGAGGCTCTGCAGTTCGACGCCGAGATAGAGCGAGATCAGCTCGTTGGCCGAGCACATCATCATCATCCCGATCGTCGAGAGCAGGATGAGGATCGTGTATTCGAACCGCGCGACCTTCTCTTCCGCGAAGAAGCGGTTGGACAGGATGATCGCCACCACCGCGCCGACCAGCGTGAGGATCTTCATCACCCGCGCGAAGACATCGACGACAAAGGCATCGTTGAAGGTGGAGAGCCGGGCCGGCCCCTGATCGATCAGGATCAGGCCGGCAAGGACCAGCGCGGCCATCGCGATCCGGTCGATCAGCACCTTGGCCCCGTCGCCCCGGAACGAACCGAGGAGAACGAGCGCGAGCGCGGCAATGGCCAGCACGATCTCCGGCAGAGCCGGGCCGAAAGCCGGAACAGGGGAAATCACCTGATTCATGGAAGCCCCCTCCTCCTTATTGCGCCAGCACGGCGAGCTTGCCGCCAAGCCCGGCCTGGACGGCGGCAAGGATGCCGTCGACCGAGGCCTGGCTCATCGACAGGATGGCGTTCGGCTGCACGCCGAAATAGACGACCAGCAAGGCCAGCGGCACGAGCAGCGCGAGTTCGCGCCGGTCGAGATCCGGGATCGCCTCGAGCGAATGCTTCTCGACCTTGCCATAGACCACCCGGGCGAAGAGCCAGAGCGCGTAGCAGGCCGAAAAGATCACGCCCGTGGTGGCCAGCACCGCGACCCAGGTATTGGCCTTGTAGGAGCCGAGCAATGTCAGGAATTCCCCGACAAAGCCGCTGGTGCCCGGCAGGCCGACATTGGCCATGGTGAACAGCAGGAAGACCAGCGCATACAGCGGCATCCGGTTCACCAGCCCGCCATAGGCGGCGATCTCGCGGGTATGCAGGCGGTCATAGACGACGCCGACGCAGAGGAAGAGCGCGCCGGAAACCAGCCCGTGGCTGACCATCTGGAACACCGCGCCCTGCACGCCCTGCGAATTCAGCGTGAACAGGCCCATCGTCACGAAGCCCATATGGGCAACCGAGGAATAGGCGATGAGCTTCTTGATGTCCTCCTGCATCATCGCCACGAGACTCGTGTAGATGATCGCCACCACCGAAAGCGCGAAGACGAGATTGGCGAAATAGAGGCTCGCCTCCGGGAACATCGGCAGCGAGAAGCGGATGAAGCCATAGCCGCCCATCTTCAGCAGGATGCCCGCCAGGATGACCGAGCCGGCTGTCGGCGCTTCCACATGCGCGTCCGGCAGCCAGGTATGGACCGGCCACATCGGCATCTTCACCGCGAAGGAGGCGAAGAAGGCCAGCCAGAGCCAGTACTGCATGCCCGACGGAAACTTGTGCGCCAGCAGCTTGATGATATCCGTCGTGCCCACGCTCCAGTACATCGCCATGATGGCCAGCAGCATCAGCACCGAGCCAAGCAGCGTGTAGAGGAAGAACTTGAAGCTCGCATAGATGCGCCGCGCCCCGCCCCAGATCCCGATGATCAGGAACATCGGGATCAGCCCGGCCTCGAAGAAGACATAGAACAGCACGAGGTCGAGGCTGACGAAGACGCCGATCATCAGTGTCTCGAGCAGCAGGAACAGCGCGAAATATTCCTTCACGCGCGTGCGGATCGAGTGGAATGACGCCGCGATGCAGAACGGCATCAGGAAAGTCGTGAGGATGACGAAGGGCATCGCCACGCCATCGACGCCGAGCTGGTAGACGATCTGCTCGCCGAGCCACGCCTTGCGCTCGATCAGCTGGAAGCCGGCCTTGGTGGCATCGAACCGCGCCAGCGCGACGAGGCTGAGCAGGAAGGTGACGATCGTCGTCCAGAAAGCGCCCCAGCGCGCATTGCGCAGGCCCGCCTCGTCATCCTTCTGCAGGAGGACGAAGGCCGCGCCGACCAGCGGCAGGACGAGCAGCCCGGAGAGAATGCCGAAGCCGAACATTAGTGCGCTCCCCCTGCGAACAGATACCAGGTCACGAAGCCGGCCACCCCGAGCAGCATCGCGAAGGCATAGTGATAGACATAGCCGGTCTGCAGCTTGACGACCCGGCCGGTCACGCGGAGCACCGTGGCGGAAACACCATCCGGGCCGAACCCGTCAATGACGAAGCCATCGCCCTTCTTCCAGAGGAAATGGCCGATCCGGCGCGCCGGGCGCACGAAGATCAGGTCATACAGCTCGTCGAAATACCACTTGTTGAGCAGGAACCGGTACACCGTGTCATGCCGCGCCGCGATCTTGCCCGGCATGTCGGTCCACTTGATGTAGAATGCCCAGGCCAGCGCGAAACCCAGCACCATCATCACGAAGGGCGTCCACGGCACCCAGCGCGGCAGCTTGGCCGGATCATGCATGTCATGCAGCGTGTGGTTGCCGGCCGCCGTGAAGATCGCGTTCTTCCAGAACGGACCATTGGCATCCGACAGGAAGGCATGGACCAGCGGGAACCCGGCCAGGATCGCCCCGGCAGCAAGGATGCCGAGCGGCACCAGCATCACTTTCGGGCTCTCATGCGCGTGGTCGTAGGTGTGGTGGTCGGCCCGCGTCTTGCCCATGAAGGTCATGAAGAACAGGCGCCACGAATAGAACGAGGTCATGAAGGCCGCGATCACCACGCAGAAGAACGCGTAGACATGCCCTGGCGTGTGGGCGACATAGGCCGCCTCGATGATCGCATCCTTCGAATAGAACCCTGCCGTGAACGGGAAGCCCGTCAGCGCGATCGTGCCGATGCCCATCATCGCCGCCGTGAACGGGATCTTCTTTGCGAGCCCGCCCATGTTCCGGATGTCCTGCTCGTGATGCATGGCATGGATGACCGAGCCGGCCCCGAGGAACAGCAGCGCCTTGAAGAAGGCATGCGTGAAGAGATGGTAGATCCCGGCGGAATAGACGCCGACGCCAAGCGCAACGAACATGTAGCCGAGCTGCGAACAGGTCGAATAGGCGATCACCCGCTTGATATCGTTCTGCACGAGGCCGACCGTCGCGGCGAAGAAAGCCGTTGTCGCGCCAACGACCAGCACGACGCTCTGCGCGAAGGGCGCATGCTCGAAGATCGGCGAGAGCCGGGCCACCATGAACACGCCGGCCGTCACCATCGTCGCGGCATGGATCAGCGCCGAAACCGGGGTCGGCCCCTCCATCGCATCCGGCAGCCAGGTATGGAGCAGGAACTGCGCCGACTTGCCCATGGCGCCCATGAAAAGCAGCAGGGCGGCCAGCTCGAGCGCCTTCACTTCGTAGCCGAGGAATTTCACCATCGCCTTTTCCTGCCCGGCCACGCCGGCAAAGATCGGGTCGAAGGTCACGGCACCGAAGATCCAGAAGACAAGGAAGATGCCAAGCGCGAAGCCGAAATCGCCGACGCGGTTGACGATGAAGGCCTTCATCGCCGCGTCATTGGCGCTCTTCTTCTTGTACCAGAAGCCGATCAGCAGGTAGCTGGCCAGGCCCACGCCTTCCCAGCCGAAGAACATCTGGACGAGGTTGTCCGACGTCACCAGCATCAGCATGGCGAAGGTGAAGAGCGAGAGATAGGCGAAGAAGCGCGGCCGGGCCGGATCCTCGTGCATGTAGCCGATCGAATAGAGATGGACGAGCGTCGAGACGCTGGTCACCACCACCAGCATCACCGCCGTCAGCGTGTCGACGCGCAGCGCCCAGTCGACGATGAAGCTGCCGACATGGATCCAGTCCGCCACCGTGACGCGGACAGGCGCGCCCGAGCCGAGCGCTACCTGGAAGAACATCACCCAGGCGAGCAGGCACGAGACGGCCAGGAAGCCGGTCGTGATGATCTCGGCGAAACGCGAAATCGATTCCGGATGCGGCGAGGGCTCCGGCGCATGATGGTCATCATGGCCATGATCCCCATGGCCGTGATCGGCAGGGCCATGACCATGGCCGGAATGATCCGCATTGCCGAATGCCAGCACCTCCGCCTCGCGCGCAGGGCGATGGGCCAGGAGGCTGGCAATCCCCGCGATGAGGAAACCGAGCAGCGGCAGGAAGACGATTGCGTGCGCCATGGCTTGCTCAGCCCTTCATCACATTGATGTCTTCAACCGCGATGGTGCCGCGGTTGCGGAAATAGACGACGAGAATGGCGAGGCCGATCGCGGCTTCCGCCGCGGCCACCGTCAGCACCAGCAGCGCGAAGACCTGGCCGGTCATGTCACCGAGATGGGTGGAGAACGCGACGAGGTTGATGTTCACCGCCAGCAGGATCAGCTCGATCGACATCAGGATGACGATCACGTTCTTCCGGTTCATGAAGATCCCGAACGCGCCGAGCGTGAACAGCAAGGCTGCCACGACGAGATAATGCGACAATCCGATCATCCTAGCCCCCGATTCCCGGCTGATCCTGGCCCGCCGCATCGCGGCGCATGACGCCCGATGTCGTAACCCCCTGCCCCGGCGCGACCGAGACAACGGCCATCGCCGTCGCCTTGCCGCGCGCATTCTGCGCCATCACATCCTGCCGCTTGACACCGACCCGCTCGCGCAGGGTCAGCACGATGGCGCCGATCATCGCGACCAGCAGGATCAGGCCCGCCGCCTGGAAGAAATAGACATATTCGGTGTAGAGCACGCGCCCCAGCGCCCGCGCGTTCATCGCGTCGATCGGCTGCGCGGCGGCGGCCTTGCGCATGTTCAGCGCTTCCGGCGCAAGCTGCCAGGTGCCGACCACCAGCGCGATCTCGATGAAGAAGATCGCCGAGATCACCGTGCCGAGCGGCAGGTATTGCAGGAAGCCCTGCCGCAATTCGGCGAAATCGACGTCGAGCATCATGACGACGAACAGGAACAGCACCGCCACCGCGCCGACATAGACAACGATGAGGATCATCGCGAGGAATTCCGCCCCCATCAGCAGGAACAGGCCCGCCGCGTTGAAGAAGGCGAGGATCAGGAACAGCACGGCATGGACCGGGTTCCGCGACGAGACGACCATCACCGCCGAGGCGATCAGCAGTCCGGAGAAGAGGTAGAAGAAGAGGGTCACGACATTCATGGCTGCGGCTCCCTCAGCGATACGGCGCGTCGATGGCGATGTTCCGCGCGATCTCGCGCTCCCATCGGGCGCCGTTCGCGAGCAGCTTGTCCTTGTTGTAGAACAGCTCCTCGCGGGTCTCGGTCGCGAATTCGAAATTCGGTCCCTCGACGATCGCATCCACCGGGCAGGCTTCCTGGCAGAAGCCGCAATAGATGCATTTCGTCATGTCGATATCGTAGCGGGTCGTCCGCCGCGTGCCGTCATTGCGGCGCGGGCCGGCCTCGATCGTGATGGCCTGGGCCGGGCAGATCGCCTCGCAGAGCTTGCAGGCAATGCAGCGCTCCTCGCCGTTGGGATAGCGGCGCAGCGCATGCTCCCCGCGGAAGCGCGGCGAGACCTGCCCCTTCTCGAACGGGTAGTTGAGCGTCGGCTTCGGCTTGAAGAAATAGCGCATCGTCAGGAAGAACGCCGAAACGAACTCCTTCAGCAGCAGCCCCCTGGCAGCTTGAGCGAATGACATCGCCGAGGCTCCTCTCACTCTGTCCATTGCACGGCGAGCATGTAACCGATCACCGCGAAAACCAGCGGCAGACCGAGAAAGCTCGTCAGCTTCAGTTGATCGATCGCGTCGAAGGCGCGCTGCTGGATATGCGGCGGCTTCCCCACGGCATAGCGGCGCAGCAGGATGACCTGCAGCATCGCGAAGGCCAGTCCGAGCAGGGCCCCGGTGACGGTTCCGAGCATGATCATCATCGCGCCGCCCTCACCGGTACCAGCCGGTCAGCTGGAGAACGCCCGCCACGATCACCACGGCCGCGAGGCTGAGCGGCAGGAAGACCTTCCAGCCCAGCCGCATCAGCTGGTCGTAGCGGTAGCGCGGCACCATGGCCTTGACCATGGCGAACATGAAGAACACCGCCGAGACCTTGATCACGAACCACACCACGCCCGGCACCCAGGTGAAGGGCGCGATGGCGAGCGGCGGCGTCCAGCCCCCGAGGAAGAGGATCGCCGTCAGCGAGCACATGGTCATGATCGCAACGTACTCGCCCAGCATGAAGAGCAGGTACGGCGTCGAGGCATATTCCGACATGAAGCCGGCCACGAGTTCGGATTCCGCTTCCGGCAGGTCGAAAGGCGGCCGGTTCGTCTCGGCCAGGGCCGAGATGAAGAAGATCACGAACATCGGGAAGAGCGGGATGAAGAACCAGTTCAGGAACGTCATCCACGGCACGCCGAGCATATGCGCAATGCCGGCATTCTGCTGCGCCAGCACGATGTCGGTCAGGTTGAGCGACCCGACGATCATCAGCACGGTGATGATGACGAAGCCGATCGAGACCTCGTAGGACACCATCTGCGCCGCCGAGCGCAGCGCGCCGAGGAACGGGTATTTCGAATTCGAAGCCCAGCCGCCGATGATGATCCCGTACACGCCGAGCGACGAGATCGCGAAGATATAGAGGATGCCGACATTGATATCGGCAATCGCCCAGCCCGCATTGACCGGGATCACTGCCCAGGCCGCCAGCGCCAGCACGCAGGTCAGCAGCGGCGCGAGGAGAAACAGGGCCTTGTCCGAGCCTGCCGGGATGACCGGTTCCTTCAGCACGAATTTCAGGAAATCCGCAAAGCTCTGCAGCAGGCCCCACGGCCCGACGACGTTCGGGCCGCGCCGCAGCTGCACGGCCGCCCAGATCTTGCGGTCGGCCAGCAGGATATAGGCGATGAAGATCAGCAGCCCCGCCAGCAGCAGCAGGCTCTTGCCGACGATGATCAGCGCCGGAATGAACCAGGTGGTCTGCAGCACGAGATACCGCAGCACGAGGAAGCCGACATAGATCGCGGCCAGCGCGCCGACGATGCCGAGGCCCATCAGGACCAGCGGGACCCAGTTGGTCTTCTTCTTGGGCAGGTTGGGCGAGATGTCGACCATGATATCCTCTTACTCCGCCGCGACCTGGCCCTGGCCGGCCGCGAGGGCGGCGCATTCGGCCATGATCTTCGAAGCCCGTGCGATGGCGTTGGTCAGGTGGAAGGCCGGAACGGCATTCCGGAACGGCGCCTTGTCCGCCTTGGCCTTGCCCTTGGCAAGCGCGGTGATCGACTCGCCGGAACCGGCCGAAATGGCATCGAGCCCGGCGAAATGCGGATGCGCGGCATAGAGCGCGGCCCGGAGCTGGGCGAGGCTGTCATAGGGCAGGGTCTGGCCAAGCTGGGCCGAAAGCGCCCGCAGGATGGCCCAGTCCTCGCGCGCATCCCCCGGCGGGAAGCCGGCGCGGTTGGTCATCTGCACGCGGCCTTCCGTGTTGACATAGGTCGCGGATTTTTCCGTGTAGGCCGCACCCGGCAGGATGACATCGGCGCGATGCGCGCCCTTGTCGCCATGCGTGCCCTGATAGATCACGAAGGCGCCGGCCGGGATCTCGACCTCGTCGGCACCGAGGTTGAACAGTACGTCCAGCGCGCCCGGCGCGAGCATGCCGGCCGTATCGAGCCCGCCCTCGCCCGGGACGAAGCCGAGATCGAGCGCCCCGGCCAGGGCCGCTTCGGTGTGCAGAACGCAGAAGCCGTTCCAGTCCTCGCGCACCGCACCGCGCGCGACCGCGAATTTCGCGGCCAGCGCCAGAATGGCGGCGCCATCCGGGCGGTTGAGAGCCCCCTGCCCCACGATGACCATCGGCTTCTTCGCCGTGGAAACATAGGACGTGTCATCCAGCAGCGCCTGCAGGCTTTCCGGCCCCGCTCCGACATAGGTCACGGGATAGGAGAGATCCGCCTTCTCGCCGATCAGCCCGATCTCGAACCCGCCCTTGAGATAGCGCTTGCGGATGCGGGCATTGAGCACCGCCGCCTCCTTGCGCGGATTGGCGCCGATGATCATCAGCGCATCCGCCTCCTCGATCCCCGCAATCGTCGCGTTGAACAGGTAGCTCGCCCGGCCGTTCTTCGGGTGGAGCGGCGATCCGGGATAGCGGCAATCGAGATTGGCGGAGCCAAGCGCCGTCATCAGCGCCTTGAGCGCGAACATCTCCTCGACGCCGGCCAGCTGGCCCGCGAGGGCGCCGATCCGCTCCGGCTTCGCCGCCTTGACCTTCGCGGCGATGGCGGCAAAGGCCTCGGCCCAGCTCGCCGGGCGCAGGGCGCCGTTCTCGCGCAGGTACGGCCGGTCAAGCCGCTGCGTCTTCAGCCCGTCCCAGATGAACCGGGTCTTGTCCGAAATCCATTCCTCGTTCACCGCCTCGTTGATGCGCGGCATGACCCGCATCACCTCGCGGCCGCGCGTATCGACGCGGATGGCCGAGCCGAGAGCATCCATCACGTCGATGCTTTCGGTCTTGGTCAGTTCCCACGGGCGGGCATTGAATTCATACGGCCGCGAGGTCAGCGCGCCGACCGGGCAGAGATCGATCACGTTGCCCTGCATCTCGGAGGTCATCGCCTTCTCGAGATAGGTCGTGATCTCCGCATCCTCGCCGCGGCCGATCAGGCCCAGCTCGGTAATGCCAGCCACCTCGGTGGTGAAGCGGACGCAGCGCGTGCAATGGATGCAGCGCGTCATCACCGTCTTCACCAGCGGGCCGATATACTTGTCCTCGACCGCGCGCTTGTTCTCCTGATAGCGCGTGGACTCGACGCCATAGGCCATGGCCTGGTCCTGCAGGTCACATTCCCCGCCCTGGTCGCAGATCGGGCAATCGAGCGGGTGGTTGATGAGCAGGAACTCCATCACCCCTTCGCGCGCCTTCTTCACCATCGGCGATTTGGTGAAGATCTGCGGCAGCGAGCCATCCGGCCCGCCGCGCACGTCCCGCACATTCATCGCGCAGGAGGCCTGCGGCTTGGGCGGGCCGCCCTTCACCTCGACGAGGCACATCCGGCAATTGCCGGCAATCGACAGCCGCTCGTGGAAGCAGAAGCGCGGCACTTCCGCGCCGGCAGCCTCGGCCGCCTGCAGCAGCGTGTAATGCGGCGGCACATCGACTTCGACATCATCGACGAGGATCTTGGTCATGCTTTCCCCTCACTCCGCCGCAACGCGCACAGGCTCGCTGTGCGGGTTTGCCGAATACTGGTCGATCTTCTTCTCGATCTCGTGCCGGAAATGCCGGATCAGGCCCTGGATCGGCCAGGCCGCGGCGTCGCCGAGCGCGCAGATCGTATGCCCTTCGATGCGGGTGGACACATCGAGCAGCATGTCGATCTCGCGCTTCTGCGCGCGGCCCTCGGCCATCCGCATCATCACGCGGGCCATCCAGCCCGTGCCCTCGCGGCAGGGCGTGCACTGGCCGCAGCTTTCATGCTTGTAGAAATGCGAGATCCGGGCAATCGCGCGGACAATGTCGGTCGACTTGTCCATGACGATCACCGCCGCCGTGCCGAGGCCGGATTTCAGCCCGCGCAGGGTGTCGAAATCCATCGGGGCGTCGATGATCTGCTCCGCCGGAACGCAGGGCACCGACGACCCGCCGGGGATCACCGCCAGCAGATTGTCCCAGCCGCCGCGGATGCCGCCGCAATGCGTGTCGATCAGTTCGCGGAAGGGGATCCCCATCGCTTCCTCGACATTGCACGGCGTATTCACATGGCCAGACACACAGAACAGCTTGGTCCCGACATTGTTCGGCCGGCCGATGCCGCTGAACCAGCTCGCCCCGCGCCGGAGAATCGTGCCGGCGACGGCGATCGATTCCACGTTGTTCACGGTGGTCGGGCAGCCATAGAGGCCCATATTCGCCGGGAAAGGCGGCTTCAGGCGCGGCTGGCCCTTCTTGCCCTCGAGGCTCTCGAGCAGGGCCGTCTCCTCGCCGCAGATATAGGCGCCGGCGCCGTGATGGACGTAGATGTCGAACGGGTAGCCATGGACATTGTCCTTGCCGACCAGCTTGGCGGCATAGGCCTCGTCCACCGCCTTCTGCAGGGCGATGCGCTCGGCGATATATTCACCGCGAATGTAGATATAGGCCGCATGCGCGCCCATCGCGAAGGAGGCGATCAGGCAGCCCTCGATGAGGAGATGCGGGTCATGCCGCATGATCTCGCGGTCCTTGCAGGTGCCCGGCTCGGATTCATCCGCATTGACAACAAGGTAGTGCGGGCGACCATCGCTGACCTTCGGCATGAAGGACCATTTCATCCCCGTCGGGAAGCCGGCCCCGCCGCGCCCGCGCAGGCCGGACGCCTTCATCTCGTCGATCACCCAGTCCCGGCCCATGGCAAGGATATGCTTGGTGCCGTCCCAATTGCCGCGCTTGAGCGCTGCTTTCAGGCCTGGATCCTGCCGGCCGTAGAGATTGGTGAAGATGCGGTCGCGGTCGTGAAGCATGCGCTACATCCGGTTGGGGTTTGACAGGACAGGGCGGGCCACCGCCCCGGAACGCGTTTCGACCGGCGCGACGAGCATGGCATCGTCACGCCAGTAATCATTGGCGAGGTCGATCTTGCTGAAATCGACCCGGTCGAGCTGATAGGTCACACGGGTGGCCACAAACCAGCGCGCCTCGGGAAGCTGCCCAAAGCGGAAGGTCCCGGCCATGTCGCATTGCGTCACACGGACGGCCTCCTTGTGGGCCTCCACCAGTGCGGCAGGATACTCGAACCGGTTACCGGCGCGGAAGACGCTGATCCATTCGCGGAAATACGGCGTATCCGGAACGAGGAACACCTCGCTGCCCGCGCAGCGCACGAGGCGGCCATTCGGGCGGCGGAGGAACCCCTCCCCGGCAATGGTCGCGGTGCCGCCGGCACGGAAGGAAACATGGTCGGCCGGGGAATAGGCCACGGCCTTGGGCACGCGCTGCGCACAGGCGGCGCCGAACAGGGAAACGGCCAGAAGGGCAAGAAGATGCGGCGCGCGGCTCAAGGCCGGTGCCCGGAAAAGAGACAGGGACATCATCACGGCAATACCCAGAGAAATAACAAGTAAAGTATTGATTTCAAAAAGATAAAATACGACCACGCCAAAAGCGGCCGTCATCGCCCGGGCGCAATTGCCCGTTCCCGGGAACAGGAGACCCTGTCCGGAAGTCCAAGATGCCAGATCGGTTGCCCGATCAGATGTCATCCGCCCCGCTCCTTATTCCGCCGGCTTGTCGCCGGCCGCGTTGCTCGGCCGCCAGCCGGTGGCCAGCTTCTTCGCCTGCCCGATCCAGTCATCCCGCCCGGCGCGGCCCTTGAACCCTTCGAGGTTCTGGTCAACCCAGGCGAGGTTCTGTTCGTTCCAGCCGGCGATCTGGTCGAAATGGTAGACGCCCATCCGGTTGAGCATCGCGGCAAGCTTCGGGCCGACACCCCAGATCAGCTCGAGATCGTCGGCCTTGCCGCCGCGCGCCGCCTTCAGCAATTCCGGCTTGAACTCATCGCTGACCGGCGCGGGCTCCTCGGCCTTGGCGGCCGGCTTGGCAGGCGCAGGCTTGGCAGGCGCAGACTTGGCAGGCGCAGGCTTGGCCTCGCCCTTGGGTGCAGGCGCCGGGGCGGCAGCAGGCGCAGCCGGGGCCGGAGCCGCGGCCTTTGCCGCCTCGGCCGCTTTCGCCGCCTCTTCCTTGGCCTTCGCCTGCGCGGCGACTCGCTCGTCGAAGGCCTTTTTCCAGCTGCCCACCGTCGAGCCATCATAGAGGGCGGGGTCAAGCAGCGTCTTGATCGAATCCTTGGGCTCCGAGGCCTTGCGGCCGTTCTGCGGGCCCACCTTGACCGGCTTGCCGGCAGCGAGGTCATCCAGCAGGCGGCCAAGCGATTCCTGCGTCAGATCCTCGAAATAATCGTCGTTGATCTGCACCATCGGCGCATTCGTGCAGGCGCCGAGGCATTCCACCTCGAGCCAGGAGAACTTGCCGTCGGCCGAGAGATGGCGCTCCTCGCCGATCCGCGCCTTGAGGGTCTTCTTGAGATCCTCCGCGCCCACGCAATGGCAGGGCACCGTACCGCAGAGCTGGACGAAATAGGTGCCGACCGGCTCGAGATTGTACATCGTGTAGAAGGTCGCGACCTCCATCACGCGGATCGGCGGCATGCCGAGCACCTCGGCCACATGCTCGATCGCCGCCTTGGGCAGCCAGCCCCCGGCCTGCTTCTGCGCCTGCCAGAGCAGCGGGATGACGGCGGAGGCCTGCCGGCCCGGCGGATACTTGGCGATCTGGGCCTTCACCCATTCCCGGTTGCTGGCGTCGAACGCGAAGGAAGCCGGTTGGACGGCATCGGGAGCAAGGCGGCGTACAGACATGGTTCTTCCTCGAACGCGCGGATTCTATCGCGGCGCAGCGAATGACCGGGTCTTACCACCCTTGGCGTGGGGGGCAAGACTGGAAACGCTAAAAACAAAGGCGAAGGACCACCCCCGGTGGAATGATCCACACCGCCCGCTCAGAAACACAGCGAATCCCGGCGCAGGGCGCGGTTCTGGTCGCGGTTGATGCGCATCAGGCAGGTGCGCAATTCGCCCGAGCGTTGCACAAGCACCACGAAATCCATGCTCCGCTCGGAGGTGCGCTCGACCGCCTTGATCTCGAAACCCTGCCGGACGAGCACATCGAGCGTGACGACCGGCTGGTTCGGCAGCGGGTTGACGGGCGGTGCCGGAGCCTGCCCCGGCGGCGTCGGCGGGTTGGGCCGCGCCGAGGGCGGCGGCATCACGAATGGGTCCGGCGCAGGCGATTGCTGGGCGAAAGCCGGCACCACCAAGGCGGGCGCTACCGCCAGCAGGAGCGCAAGGCGGCGCGCCGCGCCCCTCACCGGTCGACTTCCCCGAACACGATGTCGAGCGAGCCGAGAATGGCCGAGACATCGGCCAGCATATGGCCCTTGCACAGGAAATCCATGGCGGAGAGATGCGCGAAGCCCGGCGCCTTCAGCTTGCAGCGATAGGGCTTGTTGGTGCCATCGGCGACAAGATAGACGCCGAATTCGCCCTTCGGCGCCTCGACCGCCGCATAGACCTCGCCGGCCGGCACATGATAGCCCTCGGTATAGAGCTTGAAATGGTGGATCAGCGCTTCCATCGAGCGCTTCATCTCGCCCCGCTTCGGCGGCACGATCTTGCCGTCGAGCGAGGAAATCGCCGTCCGCCCGTCCGGCCCGCGCAGCTTCGCGATGCATTGCTTCATGATGCGCACCGACTGCCGCATCTCTTCCATGCGGATGCAGTAGCGATCATAGCAATCGCCGTTCTTGCCGATCGGAATGTCGAATTCCATCTCGGAATAGCACTCATACGGCATCGCGCGGCGCAGGTCCCAGGCGGCGCCTGAACCACGCACCATCACGCCGGAGAAGCCCCATTTCCAGCAATCCTCGAGATTGACGATGCCGATATCGACATTGCGCTGCTTGAAGATGCGGTTATCGGTCAGCAGCCCCTCGAGATCGTCGCAGAGCTTGAGGAACGGGTCGCAGAAGGCCTCGATATCGTCGATCAGGTCCTTCGGCAGGTCCTGATGCACGCCGCCCGGCCGGACATAGGCCGCATGCATGCGCGCGCCACAGGCCCGCTCGTAGAAGATCATCAGCTTCTCGCGTTCCTCGAAGCCCCAGAGCGGCGGCGTGAGCGCGCCGACATCCATCGCCTGCGTGGTGATGTTGAGCAGGTGGCTGAGAATACGGCCGATTTCCGAATAGAGCACGCGGATCAGCTGGCCGCGCTTCGGCACCGTGATGCCGAGCAGCCGTTCGACCGCCAGCGCAAAGGCATGCTCCTGGTTCATCGGCGCGACATAGTCGAGCCGGTCGAAATAGGGCACGGCCTGCAGGTAGGTCTTGTGCTCGATCAGCTTCTCGGTGCCGCGATGCAGCAGGCCGATATGCGGATCGGTGCGGGTCACCACCTCGCCGTCCAGCTCCAGCACGAGGCGCAGCACGCCATGCGCCGCCGGATGCTGCGGGCCGAAATTGATGGTGAAATTCCGCATGTTCGGTTGTTCGGTCATGGCGATTACCCCCTCGCCTTCTCGTCACCCGGGAGCACGTAATCGGTGCCCTCCCACGGCGAGAGGAAGTCGAAATTCCGGAATTCCTGGTTGAGCTTCACCGGCTCGTAGACGACCCGCTTCTCTTGGTCGTCATAGCGCACCTCGACGAAGCCAGTCAGCGGGAAATCCTTGCGCAGGGGATAGCCCTGGAAGCCGTAATCGGTCAGCAGGCGGCGCAGATCCGGATGGTCGGCGAACAGGATGCCGTACATGTCGTAGGCCTCGCGCTCGAACCAGTTCGCGCCCGGATAGAGCGTGACGATGGACGGCACCGGCGTCGCCTCGTCGGTCTGCACCTTGATGCGGATGCGCCGGACATGGCGTGGCGACATCAGGTGATAGACCACGTCGAAGCGCTTCTCGCGGCCCGGATAATCCACCCCGCAGAGGTCGGTGAAGTTGAGGAAGGCGCAATCCGGGTCGTCGTGCAGGAAGCGCAAAACCGCAAGGATATCGCCCGCCTCGGCATGCAGGGTGAGCTCGCCATGCGCGATCTCGGGCCCGGTCACCTTGCCGGCAAGCGCCTTCCCGATATGGGCGGCGAGAAGTTCAAGTGCTTCGGACATATCGTCCTTCTCCGCTCGTCATGTCCGGCCTGGGGCCAGCTATCCCCGGCCGCGACCCGCATCTTCAAGTCGTGGATGGCCGGGCTGAACCCGGCCATGACCGCCCAGCCGCGCCTTACCGCTCGATCGTCGCCGTCCGGCGGATCTTCTTCTGCAGCAGCATCACGCCATAGAGCAGCGCCTCGGCGGTCGGCGGGCAGCCCGGGACATAGATGTCCACCGGCACCACGCGGTCGCAGCCGCGCACGACGCTGTAGCTGTAATGGTAATAGCCGCCGCCATTGGCGCAGGAGCCCATCGAGATGACGTAGCGCGGTTCCGGCATCTGGTCATAGACCTTGCGGAGTGCGGGGGCCATCTTGTTGGTCAGCGTGCCGGCCACGATCATCACGTCGGACTGGCGCGGCGAGGCACGCGGCGCGAAGCCGAAGCGTTCCACATCGTAACGCGGCATCGAGAGCTGCATCATTTCCACGGCGCAGCAGGCCAGGCCGAACGTCATCCACATCAGCGAGCCCGTCCGCGCCCAGGCGATCAGGTCATCGGTGGCGGTGACGAGGAAGCCCTTGTCGGCCAGCTCGTTGTTGATCTCGACGAAGAACGGGTCGGTCGCGCCGACCGGCTTGCCGGTATTCGGGTCGAGAATGCCCTTGGGAGCGGGGGCCACCAGCGTATTCATGGAATCAATCCCATTCCAGGGCGCCTTTGCGCCATTCATAGACGAAGCCGACCGTCAGGACACCGAGGAACACCATCATCGACCAGAACCCGAACGCGCCGATATCCTTCAGGGCCACCGCCCACGGGAAGAGGAACGCCACTTCGAGGTCGAAGATGATGAAGAGAATGGCCACGAGATAGAAGCGCACGTCGAACTTCATGCGGGCATCGTCGAACGCGTTGAAGCCGCACTCATAGGCCGAAACCTTTTCCGGATCCGGATTCTGGTAGGCCACCGCAAAGGGCGCGACGAGCAGGGCGATTCCGATCACCAGGGAGATGCCGATGAAAAGAACCAGCGGGAGATAATCGATGAGCAGCGTTTCCATGGCGTTTTGAATTAGTCGAGCCCGGCTTTTCGCGCAAGCGAAAGGGCGCCGCCTCCGACGATTTGGCAACAGCCTTGCCCTGTCCGCGCCGGCAGGCCGCGCCCGGGACCGGATCCTGCGGCAGGGCCCGGGCTTCCTTGCAGGAATGCCCCGGGGGCGGCACGGCCTTCCCGCTGGAAATGCCCGGGCCGCCGGCTAGGCTGGAGGCGGTTCCGCGGCGCGATTCGCGGAGCGGGGCATCCAATGCGGCCTCTTGCCGGGCAATCCAGCCCTCCCGGTCTGTCGAGGCCTGCTCTCGGGGGGAAGATCATGGTGAATCGGATTGTGAAGGCACTGGCCGTTCTGGGCCTCCTGGTCATGGCGGCAATGCCGGCCTTCGCCAAGGGGCCCGGCGATTACCGCGTCCAGGGCAAGGAGGGCACATCGGGCGGCGGCTATACCGGCAGCGCCTCCCTCACCCAGACCGGCGCCGAGACCTGGCGGATCGTCTGGAAGATCGGCTCCCAGACCTGGACGGGCTTCGGCATCGGCAATGGCGAGATCGTCGCGCTGAACTTCACGGGGGGCGGCCGAACCGGCGTCATGCTGCTGATCGCGAAGGAGGATGGCAGCGGCTATGCCGCCGCCTGGGCCTATACCGGCGAGAAGGAAGTCGGGTACGAGGAATGGACCAAGCGGCGGTAAGCCCGCAGCGGGCGATCTGATTCAGCCAGATCACCCGCTCCGGTCACCGGATCCGCCGGCTGATCGCGATGGTCGCGACAATCGCGGCGGCGAAAACCAGTGAGAGCGGCGTGATCCGCTCTCCCAGCAGCGGTGCTGCCGCCAGCATCGACAGGAAGGGCTGGGCCAGTTGTGTCTGGCTGACACGCAGCGCACCGCCAAGCTGCAACCCGCGATACCAGGCGAAGAACCCGAGCCACATCGAGACAATGGCGAGATAGGCGAAGCTGGCCCAGGCCACCGGCGCCACCTCACCCTGCGGCCAGGTCATCGCCGAGACCGGGATCGTCAGGGGCAGATAGAGCACGAGGATCCACGAGATCACCTGTTCCGGCGGGATCTCGCGCGAGAGCCGGGCCCCCAGCACATAGCCGCAGCTGGCGGAGAGCACGGCGAGCAGCAGCAGGCCATCGGCGGCGACAAAGCCCCCCTCCCCGGTCAGCCAGGCATAGAGCACCACCAGCAGGAAGCCGAGAATCGCCAGCGCCCAGAAGGCCGGCCGGGCGCGCTCTCGCATCCACAGCGCCGTCAGCGCCGCCGTGCCGAGCGGCAGCGCGCCGGAAATGACGGCGGCATGAACCGAATCGACATGCTGCACGGCAAGACCGAGGAAGAGCGGGAACCCGATCACGATCCCCGCACCGGCCAGGATCAGCCGGAAGGCCTGGTCCCGGCTCGGCCAGACCGAACGGATGGCAAGGAGATAGAGAATCGCCAGCAGGCCGGCGGCGGCCGCCCGGCCGAAGCTGATGAAAACCGGCGGCAGGCCGGGGAATGTCGGGGTCAGCGTCGCGAGCTTGGTCACCGGCGCCGTGAGCGCGAACAAGGCGACGCCGAGAAAGCCGAGCAGGAAGCCCTTTTGCGAATTGGTCATCGTCCCCTCGCGAGGTTGGCTAGATCCGGATGGTGTTGGACCTGCCCCCTGTTCATGGAAGGGGAGGAGTGGGGTGGCGCGGGCGACGGGGCTCGAACCCGCGACCTCCGGCGTGACAGGCCGGCACTCTAACCGACTGAGCTACGCCCGCATCCATTCCCGCATCGGGGGTGCCCCCGACGAGGGCCGAACGGTTACGCGATGGGCGGAGGACCTGTCAAGCACTCCGCACCGAATGTCGGAATCTTTTTGCGGGACGCGCGAAATCCCGGGGGTCAGAGCGACGGCGCGCCGAGCCGGAATCGGCGCACCTCATTGCTCGACAGGATGCGGATCTGGTCATGCGGGACCGATTCCGCAAGGCTGATCAGGTCCTGGCTGCCGCCGACGCGCGAGACATATTGGCGGAGCGCATTGACCTCGCTCGACCCGGCATAGATGCGCTCGCCCTGGATGCCGCCGCCGGCGGGGTCGGCCCGCCACATCCGGGCGGACATACGATGGACACCAAGCCGCGCCCCTTCCGGAACCACGCGCTTCTTGGCGCCCATCAGCACATAGACACAGGCCGAGGCGCAATGGCCCGGCACCACGCCGACTTGCCCGACCGCGGCCCTGCGACGCGACTGGCGCTGCGAATCGAGAATCGCCGGGCGGCCGATCACCACTGCCGCGCCGGCATCATGGATCAGCGAGCCGAGTTGCAGCGCGCTCTCGACATTGCCGCCGGGGGAATTGAGGAAGACGATCGCATGGAGGCCCGGCCGCTGCAGTTCCTGCCGCAGGAAGGCCGCGAACTTGGCCGGCGCATCGCGGGTGATCTCGCCCTCGGCAATCACCGCGCGGCGGCATTCGCTGGCATTGCACGGCCCGTCAACCGGAATGGTCGCGAACTCCATCGCGGCGGCCGGCCCGGCCATCATCAGGGCGTACAGGCCGGCAAGACCCTTCAGGCGAATAGCGGCCAGCGGGCCGCGACCCGGCATCGAAGACAGGAAACGCATGGATCGAAATCCCCTCACGCAAACGCGCTGCCGGAACAAGGCAGCGCGGATATGGTGAAGGAACGAGGTTTCCGAAAGGTTCACGAAAGGGCAAGACTGCGCGGCGTCGCAGCACCGCGCTGCCGGGCATTCATTTCAGGTTGCGGATCAGCGCCAGCGATTCCGCGCTGTAATCCGAGCAGGCCTTCTTCTTGTCGCGGTTGATATCCGCCACGACCTTGTTCCACATCCCGTCGCGGACAGGATCCGGCAGGCCGGCCGCGCCTTCCGCCGCATCGACCGCGTTCTGCAGCTTCTCGTCTTCCTCCTCGTCGATATCCAGCTCGCAGAGATGGACCGTCGCGGCCACGACATAGAGAAGCGCGAGCTGGTTGATCTTGTCGTCGGCGGCATTCTGCTGCGGCGCGGGAGCCGGAGCTGGCGGAGCGGCCTGCTGCGGCGCAGGTGCGGGGGCCGGAGCGGCAGGAGCTGGAGCAGCCGGTGCCGGAGCCGGAGCCGCCTGCTGCGGCGCGGGTGCAGGAGCCGGAGCGGCAGGCGCCGGAGCCGGAGCCGCCTGCTGCGGCGCAGGCGCCGGAGCCGGCGTTGCAGGCGCGGGCGCGGCACTGTCGGCGGCCGGAGCGGCAGGGGCTGCCGGTGCGGGCGCGGGGGCGGCCTGCTGAGGTGCTGCCGGCGCCGGGGCCGGCGGAGAACTGTCTGCCGCTGGCGCAGCAGGCGCGGGCGTGGCCGGAGCGGGAGCGGCGGGCACGGCAGGCGCAGGCGTTTCGGTTGGCGGAGCGGCGCTCTGGGCGAAAGCCGGGCTGGCGAGCAGCAGGGCGGAAACGAGCGGAACGATCAGGCGGGTCATGGCGGGCAGCTCCTGCTTCACTCGTTGCATTCCGAGACGACGAGCTTGCAGGCCTCGTTGCCGCAATTGGCGAGGGCAATGCGCCGGGCGGCGCCCTTGGTCACCCCCTCGCCCGTCCCCCAGCGATTGGCGGAGGCGGCATAGGCACCGCAGCTTTCGAAGGTGATCGCAACCTTGCAGGACTTGTTCCTCGCGCGGCACTCCTTGAGCGCCCCGCGTTCGGCCGCCTTCTCGTTATCCTCGCCGGTGACATAGCCATAGCCGACCCCGCTGCCGGAAACGCCCTTCTCGTCATCGACCGCGATCGCGCCCCAGGCGAAGGCCGCCACAGGGGCGAGCACGAGAAATCCGGCAAGTGCCGGCAGGATGATGGTGCGTCGCATGGGCCTCTCCCGGGTTTCAGCCCGCGTAGTCTTTCGCGAGTCGCCAGCCCTGTAAACACGGCAATCCCGGGATTGCCTGCAATCAGGACGGGCAAGGTCGGATATGGTGAAGGCTGTGGTGGGCGATGAGAGACTCGAACTCCCGACATCCTCGGTGTAAACGAGGCGCTCTACCAACTGAGCTAATCGCCCTCGGGGCGTGGACATGCCGCCGGATCAGCCCGGTGGGTAAACACCATCCGCCCGGCCTTGGCAAGCGGTGAACCCCGCCCGCACGCACGCCCGGCCGGCTCTGCCCCGCCCCCGGAATGCCCGGCTGCCACCAAGGGATGAGGGCAGCGCAGCCCCGGTTCTGATACAGGTCAAGGCCGTGCCCGTATGGAGGCGGCAGGATTGCAGTCAGGCCCGGCGGGAACGGCAGGCCGAGGGAAACCCGAGAGATGCGTATCGCCCTGCTGGCGGATATCCATGGCAATCGCGAGGCACTGGAAGCAGTACTGCGCGCCCTGCCCGCCCATCGGATCGACGCTCTCGCCATCCTCGGCGATGTCGTCGGCTACGGGCCCGACCCGGCCTTCTGCGTCGAGCGCGTGGCCTCGCTGGTCGAGGCCGGCGCGATGATCGTGCTCGGCAACCACGATGCCGCGATCGAGGGCGATGCCAGCGACATGAACCGCATCGCCCGCGAGGCCATCGAATGGACGCGGACGCAGCTTGATCCGGGCCATGCCGCGCTGATCCGCGCCTGGCCCGAACAGCATCGCCTCGAGGAGGCGCTCTTCGTCCATGCCAGCGCCCGCGCCCCGCGCGCCTGGGAATACATCACCGGCCCCGGCGAGGCCGAGCGCTGCCTGCGCGCCACCGATGCCGCCATCACGATGGTGGGGCATGTCCATCAGCCCTGCCTGTGGCGGTTGACCGGCCTCGGCGTCGCCATCGCGCATGAGCCGATCCCCGGCGCCGAAATCCCGCTTTCCCGGCATTTCCCGTGGCTGGGCGTGGTCGGCGCGGTCGGCCAGCCGCGCGACGGCCAGACGGCGGCCGGCTATGCGATCCTCGATCTCAAGCGCAGGACCGTGCTGTTCGGGCGGGTCGGCTACGACCATTACACCACCGTGCGGAAACTGCGCGAGGCCGGCCTGCCCGAGCCGCTGGCTGTCCGCCTCCTCCGGGGACGATGAGGGACGCCATGGGCAGGATGCAACTGGAGACCGGCACGACGATCGACGGCTTCCTCATCGGCAGCAAGATCCATCAGGGCGGCATGGCCGAGATCTGGGAGGTTAGCCACCCTGACCACGCGATCCCGCTGGTGATGAAGGTGCCGCTGATCCTCGATGGCGATGATCCGACCATGATCGTCGGATTCGAGCAGGAACAGATGATCCTGCCGCGCCTTTCCGGGCCGCATGTGCCGCGTTGCATCGCCCTCGGCGATTTCTCGGCCCAGCCCTACATCGTGATGGAACGCCTCGCCGGCGAGAGCCTGCTGCCGCGGTTCAGGGCCGCCCCCCTGCCGGCGGCGGACGTGCTCGGCATCGGCGCAGCCATCGCGAAGGCCTTGGTCAGCCTGCACGGGCAGGATGTGGTCCATCTCGATATCAAGCCCTCCAACATCATGTTCCGCCCGACCGGCGAGGCCGTCTTCATCGATTTCGGCCTGTCGCGTCATCTCCGCCTGCCGGATCTGCTGGCGGAGGAATTCCGCGTGCCGATGGGCACCGCGCCCTATATCGCGCCCGAGCAGGTGCTGAAGATCCGCGAGGAGCCGCGGAGCGATCTCTTCGCCCTTGGCGCCATGCTCTACGCCCTGGCCACTGGCGAGCGCCCTTTCGGCAACCCGAAGCACACGACCAAGGCCCTGCTGCGCCGGATGTACGAGGCCCCTACCCCGCCGCGCGTGCTGCGGCCGGACATTCCGGACTACCTGCAGGAAATGATCCTGCGCTGCCTGGAGGTGAAGCCCGACCGGCGCTACGCCACGGCGGCACAGCTGGCTTTCGAACTCAACCACCCGGAGCATGTGACGCTGACGGACCGCGCCACGCGGGAGAAGACGCATTGGCTCCGCAACCTGATGTCGGGCCGGCTGCTTCCGCCGCAGGCTCCGCCGCTGAGCCGGCTGGGCGCCTATCGCCATGCCTCGCAGGCCCCCATCCTGATGGTGGCGGTCGATCTGTCGCCGGAAGGCGAGCCGCTGGCCGCCATCCTGCGGGAAACCGTGTCGCGCCTGCTCGTCACCGCTCCGGAATCCCGTCTCGCCTGCGTCAACGTCCTGCGGATGGCGCGGATCGGCCTCGACACGCTGGTCGATGACGAGGGCACCTCGCTGCATGTCCGACGGCTGGTCGAGCTGAAACACTGGGCTGCAGAAATGCGCCTGCCACCGGAACGCCTCACCTTCCATGTGCTGGAACATGCCGATCCGGCGCAGGCCATGCTGGATTTCGCCAGGAACAATGCCGTCGATCACCTGATCGTCGGCGCGCGCGGCTCGGGGGGCGTGCGGCGCTATATGGGCTCGGTCTCGACCAGCCTTGTCGCCGAGGCGCCCTGTTCCGTGACGGTGGTACGCAACCGCCTCGCCCCGTCCGGGGAGAGCGCGGAGGCGGAAGCGGCTGCCGGGGCCTGAGCCCGGGACTTCAGCGCGCGGATGTCGCTGTTCTGGCCAGCCGGAACTTGCCCATCTCGGCCGGGCTCAACCAGTACATCGACTCAGACGGCGTCTTGTCCATCACCATCGAGAGCGACTGATCGACGCCCATCTGCTTGAAATAACGCGAATAGGCATCGCGGATCGCGTCATGCTGCAGCGTGCCGCTCACCACCGTGCGGGTGATCGGATCGCGTACCTCCGGTCCGGTATGGGCGCGGTGAACCCCCACGCGGGAGCCCGGCACGAAATAGCGGCTCTTGCCCCCGGCCAGCACCAGAACGCAGGCCGAGGCGCAGACACCGGACGTCAGCCCCGTGCTGCGGCTGACAGAGCCGCCTGCGGGGCGACCGACAATCACCGACATGTTGAGCTTGCGGATCATCAGGCCAAGAGCCGCCGCACCGGCATTGAAGCCACCCGGGCTCTCGACCACGACGATGCTCGACAGCCGGTGCGACTTGGCGGCATTGGCCACGAATTCCGCAAAGATCAGATGTTCGTTCTGCTGGATCGTGCCCGAAGCATGGATGATCTTGGGGCAGGCCGCACCGCACCCGTCGAGTTCCGCCTCGACCAGCCGGTAGCTCATCGCCCCGGCGCCGGTTGCCACGCCTCCGGCCAGCCCGGCGGCGATGACAGCCCGAACCGCGTGCCTGATGATCCGCATGCCATCCTCCCCTTGCAGCCTCGCAAAGGTGGCATGAAATCATCGCAAGCTGCAAGCGACGCAACAGCGCGGGCCCGGCGCATGAAAAAGGCGCCCCGGCAAAAGGGGCGCCTCCATTCCTGCCGGTCAGCCGGCCTCAATGGGCGCGGGCTGTGACGGCAGCGTCTTCCTTGGCCTTGGCGGCGGCCTTGGCCTCGGCCTCCTCGTCCCATTCGATCGGCTCGGGCTGCCGGACAAGCGCGCGCTTCACCACCTCGTCCATGCGCGAGACCGGAACGATCTCCAGCCCGTTCTTCACGTTGGACGGGATATCCGCGAGGTCCTTCACGTTGTCCTCGGGGATCAGCACGGTCTTCATGCCACCCCGCAAGGCTGCGAGGAGCTTTTCCTTGAGCCCGCCGATCGGCAGGACCCGGCCGCGCAGGGTGACCTCGCCGGTCATGGCGATGTCACGCCGGACGGGAATGCCCGTCAGGACCGAGACGATGGCGGTGGCCATCGCGATGCCGGCCGAAGGGCCATCCTTGGGCGTGGCGCCTTCCGGCACATGCACATGGATGTCCTTGGTGTCGAAGACCGGCGGCTTGATGCCGAACTCGATGCAGCGGCTGCGGACATAGGACGCCGCCGCCGAGATCGATTCCTTCATCACGTCACGCAGGTTGCCGGTGACGGTCATCTTGCCCTTGCCGGGCATCACGACGCCTTCGATCGTCAGCAGCTCGCCGCCCACCTCGGTCCAGGCGAGGCCGGTGACGAGCCCGACCTGATCCTCGGCCTCGATCTCGCCATAGCGATACTTGGCGGGGCCGAGATAGGATTCGACCTTCGCCTCGTCGATGACGACCGCCTTGACCGGGCTGTCAGTGCCGGCCGCGAGCAGGATCTCCTTCACCGCCTTGCGGACAAGGTTGGAGATCTCGCGCTCGAGATTGCGGACGCCGCTTTCCCGGGTGTAGCGCCGCACCAGAAGCAGCAGGGCCTCCGGCGTGATGCTCCATTCCGCCTCGTCGAGCCCGTGCTTCTTCAGCGAGTTCGGGATGAGATGCTTGCGGGCGATCTCGGCCTTCTCGTCCTCGGTATAGCCGGCGATGCGGATGATCTCCATCCGGTCCATCAGCGGGCCCGGAATGTTGAGCGTGTTCGCCGTCGTCACGAACATCACGTTCGAGAGGTCGTAATCGACCTCGAGGTAATGGTCGTTGAACGTCGTGTTCTGTTCCGGATCCAGCACTTCCAGCAGCGCGGAGGACGGATCACCCCGGAAATCCATGCCCATCTTGTCGATCTCGTCGAGCAGGAAGAGCGGGTTCGAGGTCTTCGTCTTGCGCAGGCTCTGGATGATCTTGCCCGGCATCGAACCGATATAGGTCCGGCGATGGCCGCGGATCTCGGCCTCGTCCCGCACCCCGCCAAGGCTCATCCGGACGAATTCACGCCCGGTCGACTTGGCGATGGACTTGCCCAGCGAGGTCTTGCCGACGCCCGGCGGGCCGACAAGGCAGAGGATCGGCCCGGTCAGCTTGTTCGCGCGGCTCTGCACTGCGAGATACTCGACGATCCGGTCCTTGACCTTGTCGAGTCCGTAATGATCGGCATCGAGGATCTCCTGCGCAAGCCGCAGGTCCTTCTTGACCTTCGATTTCTTGCCCCAGGGCAGCGAGAGCATCCAGTCGAGATAATTGCGGACCACGGTGGCTTCCGCCGACATCGGCGACATCTGCCGCAGCTTGCGCAACTCGTGATTGGACTTGTCGCGCGCTTCCTTCGAGAGCTTCGTCCGCGCGATCTTGTCCTCGAGTTCGGCCAGTTCGTCCTTGCCGTCCTCGTCGCCGAGTTCCTTCTGGATCGCCTTGATCTGCTCGTTCAGGTAATATTCGCGCTGCGTCTTCTCCATCTGGCGCTTGACGCGCGTGCGGATGCGCTTCTCGACCTGCAGGACCGAGATCTCGCTCTCCATCAGGCCGAGCACCTTCTCGAGGCGCCGCGCGACCTTGGTGATCTCGAGCACGGCCTGCTTGTCGGCGATCTTCACCGCGAGATGCGAGGCAACCGTATCGGCCAGTTTGGCGTAATCCTCGATCCCGGCAATGGTCGAGACCACATCCGGCGAGACCTTCTTGTTCAGCTTGGCATAGCCCTCGAACTCGCTGGTCACCGAACGGGCCAGCGCCTCGATCTCGACCGGATCGCTGTAATCCTCCTCGAGCACGGTCACCTCGGCCTCGAGGAAATTCTCGTTGGCCACGATGGCGGCACGCCTGGCGCGGCTCACGCCTTCGACCAGCACCTTCACCGTGCCGTCGGGCAGCTTGAGCAACTGCAGCACCGTGGCAAGGCTGCCGATCTGGTAGATCTGGTCCGCCGCCGGATCGTCATCGGTGGCGTTGAACTGGGTCGCCAGCAGGATGTGGCGGTCGCTCTTCATCACCTCTTCCAGCGCCTTGATCGATTTTTCCCGACCGACGAAGAGCGGCACGATCATGTGCGGGAAAACGACAATGTCCCGCAGCGGCAGCACCGGAACAACTTCCGTGGAGCCCGGAACGGGGGTGGCACGCTTCTTGTCAGCGCTCATCGCTTGGTCCTCTGTTCAGGTCGCCCGCACCGGACAGCCCTTGCGGGGCGGAACGGAGAAGTGGCGCGACCCCCGGTCATGCCGGGAATGCTGGGGCCGGGCTCCTTCCGGAGTTTCGATTCCGCCACCATCTGTTCTGGTAGGCGGCTGTCGAAACAGGCCCTGCCGGCACCTGCCCGATCCACTCGTTATGCTCAACGTGGTGTCGATTCGTCCGCTATGCAAGGGCATGCGCCGAACCGCGGTGATTTCCCGCAGCTTGCCCCCGTCTTGCGTCCCGCAGGACACAGCCTTGCGCGGATCCGGCCCGGCGCGGCAGAGGGAAACAGACACAAAAAAACGGACGGGAATGCCCGTCCGTCTCTTCCGATTCTGGCATGGACCGGTCAGGCGCTGGCTTCCAGCGCCTCTTCCTTGCGCTCGCCATAGATGTAGAGTGGCTTGGCCTTGCCTTCGATGACCTCGGCCCCGACAACCACCTGCTCGACGCCGTCGAGCCCCGGCAGGTCGAACATCGTGTCCAGCAGCACGCCTTCCATGATGGAGCGGAGGCCGCGGGCGCCGGTCCGGCGCTCGATCGCCTTGCGGGCGACCACGCCGAGCGCGTCGTCGTTGAAGGTCAGCTCGACATCTTCCATCTCGAAAAGGCGCTGGTACTGCTTGACCAGCGCGTTCTTCGGCTCGGTCAGGATGCGCTTCAGCGCTTCCTCGTCGAGATCCTCGAGGGTGGCGATCACCGGCAGGCGGCCGATGAATTCCGGGATGAGGCCGAATTTCAGCAGGTCTTCCGGCTCGACCTGGCGGAACACCTCGCCGACGCGGCGGTCATCCGGCGCCTCGACCTTGGCACCGAAGCCGATCGACGTGCCCTTCCCGCGCGAGGAAATGATCTTCTCGAGGCCGGCAAAGGCGCCGCCGCAGATGAAGAGGATGTTGGTCGTGTCCACCTGCAGGAATTCCTGCTGCGGATGCTTGCGGCCGCCCTGCGGCGGAACCGAGGCCACGGTGCCTTCCATGATCTTCAGCAGCGCCTGCTGGACACCTTCGCCCGACACGTCACGGGTGATCGAGGGATTGTCCGACTTGCGGCTGATCTTGTCGATCTCGTCGATGTAGACGATGCCGCGCTGGGCCCGCTCGACATTGTAATCGGCGGCCTGGAGCAGCTTCAGGATGATGTTCTCGACATCCTCGCCGACATAGCCCGCCTCGGTCAGCGTCGTCGCATCGGCCATGGTGAAGGGCACGTCGAGGATGCGCGCGAGCGTCTGGGCGAGATAGGTCTTGCCGCAGCCGGTCGGCCCGACGAGCAGGATGTTCGACTTCGCCAGTTCGATGTCGTTGTGCTTCGTCGCGTGGTTCAGCCGCTTGTAATGGTTGTGCACCGCCACGGCGAGCACGCGCTTGGCATAGAACTGGCCGATCACGTAATCGTCGAGGATCTTGGCGATCTCCTTCGGCGTGGGCACGCCGTCCTTCGCCTTGACGAGGGTCTTCGATTCCTCGCGGATGATATCCATGCAGAGTTCGACGCATTCATCGCAGATGAACACCGTCGGTCCCGCGATGAGTTTGCGAACCTCATGCTGGCTCTTGCCGCAGAAGGAGCAGTACAGCGTGCTCCGCGAATCGCCGCTCTGGGTCTTGCTCATCGCCTACCTCCTATCCCGGAAAGCGGGTTCCCCTGTCGGGAACCGGGCCTCCGGATCGCGACATGGCGTGGCGCGCCATGCCGATAGATGATCGGGACACTATCGGACGCGGCCCCCGAACGAAACGTTAATTCGCAGGCCGGCCGATCGAATGTCCCTGCCAAGGGTAATAACTTGTTCCCGCGTTGCAAGGGACGGGCCACAAATTAACCCGGCAAACTGCTCCAAAAGGGGTCACGAGCGCTTGAAGGGCGCCGGAACGGTCCAGAATGTCACAGGCCGGAGCAGCTTACATCGCCTTGGGCGGTTCCGGATCCTCGCTCCGCTTGGTGACCACCTGGTCGATCAGGCCGAATTCCTTGGCCGCATCGGCGGTCATGAAATTGTCGCGCTCGAGGGCGTTGTGGATGGTGTCGTAATCCTGTCCCGTATGCTGGACATAGATCTCGTTGAGGCGGCGCTTCAGCCCCTCGACTTCCTTGGCATGGATCAGGATGTCGGTGACCTGGCCCTGGAACCCGCCCGAGGGCTGATGCACCATGATGCGCGCATTCGGCAGGGCAAAGCGCATGCCCTTCTGGCCGGCCGTCAGCAGGAGCGAACCCATCGACGCGGCCTGCCCCATGCAGAGCGTGGTCACCGGGCAGCGGATGAACTGCATGGTGTCGTAGATCGACAGCCCCGACGTCACCACCCCGCCCGGCGAGTTGATATACATCGAGATTTCCTTCTTCGGGTTGTCGGCCTCGAGGAAGAGCAGCTGGGCCACGATCAGGCTGGCCATGCCATCCTCGACCGGACCGTTCAGGAAGATGATACGCTCGCGCAGCAGGCGGGAGAAGATGTCGAAGGCGCGTTCGCCCCGGCTCGACTGCTCGATGACCATCGGGACGAGGGAATTGTAGGTCTCAATCGGATCTTTCATGATCGCCTCAGTTTCGTCGCGGCGATGACGTCGCCGATTCGTGCCGGAATTGCCCGTCACAGATAGAGATTGCCCTGCCCGCTGAAAAGGGCGGAGCGGATTCAGCGTGAATCCGGTCGGAAGCGGAACGCGAGAAGCATGGCCCAGCCCAGCAGCAGGCCCCAGAAAGCCCCGCCGATTCCGAACAGCGTCAGGCCGGATGCCGTGGCAAGAAAGGTCAGCAGCGCGGGGATGCGTTCGTCCTCCTCGTCCAGCGCGCCGCGCAGGGCGGCCCCGAAGGCCGGGATGAGCGCCAGCCCTGCCGCCGCCTCGACAAGCACCGGCGAGGCCCGCAGCACCAGGCCGGCGGCCATCGCCGCGAGGCCCGCCAGCAGGATGTAGCCCAGACCGGCAGCGATCGTCGCGATATAGCGCCGCGCCGGATCCGGATGGGCATCGGGGCCGGCGCAGAGCGCGGCGGTGATCGCGGCATAGTTGATCGGCGGGGCGCCGGTCAGGGCCATGGCCGCGCTGGTCGCGCCGGTCACGCCCAGCCCCTGCCGCAGCGAGGGGCGGTAGCCGAACGTCGTCAGCACGGCATAGCCGGTGATGTTCTGCGAGGCCATCGTCACCACGAAAAGCGGCAGGGCAAGGCCCAGCAGCGCCTCGATGGAGAAGACCGGCGCAGCCATCGCAAGACCGGGCCAGCGGAACCCCTCGCCACCCCCGCCCTGCAGGACAACGCCGCCGAGGGCGATCGCCACCGCCGCCGGAACGGCCCAGAGCCGGGCAAACCGCATCAGCACCAGCCAGGTCGCGAGGATCGCCAGCCCGAGGACCGGCATGTCCCGCACGGCGATGAACGGCGCGAGGCAGAGCTTGAGCAGGATGCCGGCCAGCATGGCATTCGCGATGGTCTTCGGGATCGCCCGGACCAGACGCACCAGAGGCGTCCAGAAACCCGCCAGCACGATCAGCAGCCCGACGGTGATGAAGGCCCCGATTGCCGCCGGAAAGCCGCCGGGCAGCATGCCCATCGTCGCCATGAAGGCGAGGCCCGGCGTGGTCCAGGCAATGCTGATCGGCATCCGGCTTGACAGGCTGAGCGCGATGGCAACGACGCCCTTGGCCAGCCCGACCACCATCAGCCCGGAAGCGATCTGGGCCTCGGTCGCGCCCATCGCCGCCAGGCCCTTGATCAGGATGGCCACCGCGCTGGCATAGCCGACAACGGAGACAACGAGTCCATGCACCGTCGCCTGGAGCGAGAAATCGGCGAGCAACCCGCCCGTGCCCTGCCGGCTTTCCGGCTCCGTCATGGCCCTGCCCCTTCCGGCACCCTGCCCTCTTCGCCAAAACGCCGCCCGGAAAGGGGCGGCGTCATGTCGGACCTGCCGGCGGGAAACCCGCCCGGCACCTGTTCCGTAACCTGAAGGGCCCGGTTGACCCGGGCTTCGGGTCACTCGGCCTTCTTGGCCTTGGCCTTTTTCGGCTTCTCGGCCTTTTCCTCGGCTACCGGCACGTCATCGTCCATCAGCTGGGCGCGGGTGACCCGCTTCTCGGTGACCTTGAGACCCATCAGGATCAGGTCGATGACCTTCTCCTCGAAGATCGGCGCGCGGATCTGGGCGAGGGCTTCCGGGTTCTTCGAGAAATACTCGAAAACCTGCTTTTCCTGGCCCGGGAACGAGCGGGCGCGGGCGATCAGCGCATCGCGCATCTCGCTTTCCTCGATCTTGATGTTCGACTTGGCGCCGATTTCCGCCAGGACGAGCCCGAGCCGGACGCGGCGGGCCGCGATGGCGCGGTATTCCTCGCGGGCCTTCTCTTCCTCACCCTCGTCGAAGGACTGGCCCGAACGGGTCATGTCGGCGGTGAGCTGGCGCCACACGGTCGAGAATTCCTCCTCGAGCATCGTCGAGGGCAGGTCGAACGTGTAGATCTTGTCGAGCCCGTCGAGAAGCTGGCGCTTCATCTTCTGGCGCGTCTGCTCGGTCATCTCTTCCTGGATCGACGCCCGGACGGCCTCCCGCAGCTTCTCGACATCGTCGAGGCCGAACTTCTTGGCCAGTTCGTCATCGATCACCTGGTCGCCCGGCGCCTGGATTTCCTGTACCGTCACGGCGAATTCCGCCGCCTTCCCCGCGAGTTCACGCGCCTGGTACAATTCGGGGAACATGGTCTTGACGACCTTCTGCTCGCCCTTCTTGGTCCCGACCAGCTGTTCCTCGAAGCCCGGGATGAACTGGCCCGAACCGATGATCAGGTCGACGCCCTCGGCCGTGCCGCCCTCGAAGGCGACGCCGTCGATCGTACCGACGAAATCGATCGTCAGCTTGTCGCCGTCCTGCGCCTTGTCCTTGGCGCCGCGCGGCGCGTAGGGACGGTTCGCCGCCGCCATCCGCTGGATCGCGGAGTCGATGTCTTCCTGCGTGATCTCGGCGACCTCGCGGACGATCTCGATGCCGGAATGATCACCGATCTCGATCTTCGGCAGGACCTCGACATCGACCGAGAAGTCGAGATCGGCCTTGCCGGCGAGGACCTGCTCGATCACGGCCTGGTCTTCCGTGAAGTTGATCTTCGGCTCGGAAGCGAGGCGGATGTCATGCTCCTCCACGATCTTCTTGTTGGCATCGTTCACCGCGGTCTGGACGACATCGGCCATGACCGACTTGCCATAGACGCGCCGGAGATGCGCAACCGGAACCTTGCCCGGGCGGAACCCGTTGAGATTGACACGCTCGCGGAGCGTCTCGAGTTCGCTTTCGAAACGGCTGCCCAGATCGGCGGCGGCAATGACCACCTTGAACTGGCGCTTGAGCCCTTCGGCGAGGGTTTGAGTGACCTGCATGTTCAACCTTAGATGTCCGTTCGGGCCGATGCCCGTATCAAAACCTGAATGCGTCACAGCGACGCGTGATGCCTGTTTACGTCCTGTCCGGAACCGCCGAAACCGATGCGGCCCCGAGGAAACCCGGCCGATCCCGGCAAACGCATTCGGCACTGGTGCGGGCGAAGGGACTCGAACCCCCACGACTTTCGTCACCGGAACCTAAATCCGGCGCGTCTACCAGTTCCGCCACGCCCGCCAACGCCTCCACCGGAATGGAATCCGTGACGAGACCGCGAACAGCCTCGCCTGACCAGCGGGCCGCGTCTATATCACGCTTTTCGACGGCCGCAGCAAAAATCTGCATGGCCGGCACAGCCTGCGGCTGACTTTTCGCCGCCCCGGGGCGGGGCTTGACGGGATGCCGGGGTGCTTCGACATACTCCCCGCACGTTCCGGCGAGAATTCCCAAGGAGAGCCTGTGTCGAACCCCTCACCCTTCCGGGGCCTTTCCCGCCGCGCTCTCCTTCAGGCCACGGCCGCCTCCGCGCTGGTCCCCGCCATGTCGCAGGCGGCCAGCCCGGCCGCGGAAACGAAGATCCGCCTGCGTGCGGAGGCCGTTTCACTCCGGCTCGGCACGGCAGGGCAGCCGGAAAGCCCGATGGCCCGCCTTGTGGCCGTTGACGCCCCCACCCCGGGCATGACCGTCCTCCGGGCGCGGGAGGGCGAGCCTTTCTCGCTGGAAATCGAGAACCGGCTCGACCAGCCGACAGCCTTCCATCTGCGCGGGTTGCGGGGGCCGAATGCCGAGGACGGCATGCCGGGCCTGACCGGTGCGCCGATTCCGCCGGGCGGTACCGGCGTGATTCGCGTTCCCGCCCGGCAGAGCGGCACGTTCATCCTGGCACCCAGCCTCGCCAGCCATGTCGCGGAGCAGAATGCGCGCGGCCTGCATGGTGCGGTGGTCGTCGAGGAACGGAACCGCCCCGCCTTCGATCTCGACGAGGTCCTCGCCGTCTCGGACTGGCGCCTCGACGACCAGGGCCGGCTGGCAGGCGATTTCAACAGCCGCCGCGATGCCGCGCGGGTTGGCCGGCTCGGCAACCGGCTGACGGCCAACGCCGCACCGGCCCCCGGCGGCCGGGTTGTCCGCCCGAATGCCCGCCTCCGGATCCGGATGATCAACACCTCCAATGCGCGGATGATCCCGCTCAAGGTCTCCGGCTTCTCCGCCGAGGTCTTCGCGATCGATTCGACGCCCTGCCAGCCCTTCGATCCGCTGAAGCGCACCGTGATGCTGGCGCCGTCCTCGCGGATCGAACTGGTGCTGCAGGCGCCACCGCAGGCCGGTCAGACCGGCGCGATCGAGGCGAGGATCGGCGAGGGCATCCCGATTTTCACCTACCGGACGGAGGGAGAGCCCCTGCCCCCGCCTGCCCGGACGGCCAGCCTGCCGGATCCCGGCCTGCCCCCGGCCATCCGCCTGCAGGATGCGGTGCGGGTGGATCTCGCCATTACCGGCGGCGTGGGCACGCAGCCGGCCGATGCCGATCCCGCCCAGCTCCAGCGGCTCTTCCCGGATGCCGCGCAGGTGTTCCGGTTGAACGACGGCAAGACCGGCGGGTTTTCCGGCAAGCCACTGGCCAGCCTGAAACGTGGCCGCGTCCTTGTGCTGGCGTTGGCCAACCGCACGGCCTGGCCGCAGGTCATCGCCATCCACGGCCATGCCTTCCGCCTGCTCCATGCCTATGATGACGGCTGGGAGCCCTATTTCCTCGACACGCTCTATCTCGCGGCCGGCACGGTGGCCCGTGTCGCGCTCATCGCCGACAATCCCGGCCGCTGGGCGATCCGCTCGACCATCGCCGAACATTTTGCCGCCGGGGTCGCGACCTGGTTCGAGGTGACCTGACAGCCACACAAAACATGCTGCCTATTTTTTAGGCATTATGCATGATTCTTGCGCGCTGTGCCCGGGCCCTGTGCGGCCAGTGACTTTGTCATGCATCCCGGCCCGCATTTGACCTTCCGGCTATTGACGGCTTTCGGGCTTTCGTGATGTGTCAGCGCATTCTGTGACGGCAATTTTACCCGGGAAAGGCTCCAGCCATGAAGAAGATCGAGGCGATCATCAAGCCATTCAAGCTGGACGAGGTGAAAGAAGCGCTCCAGGGCATCGGCGTTCAGGGCATTACCGTGTTGGAAGCCAAGGGCTTTGGCCGCCAGAAAGGCCATACGGAGCTGTATCGCGGGGCCGAATATGTCGTCGATTTCCTGCCGAAGGTGAAGATCGAGGTCGTCCTGCAGGATGCCATGCTCGGCGAGGCCATCGAGGCCATCAAGAATGCCGCCCAGACCGGCCGGATCGGCGATGGCAAGATTTTTGTTTCCTCCATCGAGCAGGCGGTTCGTATCCGCACCGGCGAGACCGGCCCCGACGCGATCTGACGCGCCGGCAGCCCGGGGACCGAACCGGTTCGGGGCGAATGCGGGGGTCTGCCGTCCGGCTCTGGCGGCAGGTCCTGATCTCACAAGGGGCCACACCAACGCGCCCGACAGGGACGATCACCCGAGTTGTTGCAACTCACACATGAAGTCGAACGGATAAAGGACACGACGCGTTATGAAGACGGCAAAGGATGTTTTGAAGTTCATCAAGGAAAATGACGTCAAATACGTCGATTTCCGCTTCACCGATCCGCGCGGCAAGTGGCAGCACGTCACCTTCGACATCACGATCGTCGATGAAGATGCGCTCGAGGAAGGCATCATGTTCGACGGTTCGTCGATCGCCGGCTGGAAGGCGATCAACGAATCCGACATGCTGCTGAAGCCGGATCCGGTTTCCGCCCATCTGGATCCGTTCTTCGCGGCCTCGACCCTGGTCATCAACTGCGACGTTCTCGAGCCGGCCACGGGCGAGCCCTATGCCCGCTGCCCGCGCGGCATTGCCAAGCGCGCCGAGAACTACCTCTCTTCGACCGGCATCGGCGACACCGCCTATTTCGGCCCGGAAGCCGAGTTCTTCATCTTCGACGACGTGAAGTTCAAGGCTGATCCCTACAATACCGGCTTCAAGCTGGATTGCTCGGAACTGCCGATCAACTCGGATGCCGATTACGAAGGCGGCAACCTCGGCCACCGCATCGCCACCAAGGGCGGCTACTTCCCGGTTCCGCCGCAGGATTCGGCGCAGGACATGCGCGGCGAGATGCTTGCCGCCATGGCCTCGATGGGCGTCGTGGTGGAAAAGCACCACCATGAAGTGGCCTCGGCCCAGCATGAGCTCGGCATGAAGTTCGGCACCCTCGTCACGATGGCCGACCACATGCAGATCTACAAGTACGCCATCCACAACGTGGCGCAGTCCTACGGCAAGACGGCGACCTTCATGCCGAAGCCGATCTATGGCGACAACGGCTCGGGCATGCACGTTCACCAGTCGATCTGGAAGGGTGGCAAGCCGGTCATGGCGGGCGACAAGTATGCCGGCCTCTCGCAGACCTGCCTGTACTATATCGGCGGCATCATCAAGCACGCCAAGGCGCTGAACGCCTTCACCAACCCGTCGACCAACTCCTACAAGCGCCTCGTCCCGGGCTATGAAGCCCCGGTCCTGCTGGCCTATTCGGCCCGCAACCGCTCGGCCTCCTGCCGTATTCCGTGGACGAACTCGCCGAAGGCGAAGCGCGTCGAAGTCCGCTTCCCGGACCCGATGGCCAACCCGTATCTCGCCTTCTCGGCGATGCTGATGGCCGGCCTCGATGGCATTGCCAACAAGATCGATCCGGGCGCCGCGATGGACAAGGACCTCTACGACCTGCCGCCGAAGGAGCTCAAGAAGATCCCGACCGTCTGCGGCAGCCTGCGCGAAGCCCTCGCCTCGCTCGACAAGGACCGCGCCTTCCTGAAGGCCGGCGGCGTCTTCACCGACGACTTCATCGACAGCTATATCGAGCTGAAGATGCAGGATGTCATGAAGTTCGAAATGACGCCGCACCCGGTCGAATTCTCGATGTACTACAGCTACTAATCGAGATTTCTTCAACCAGAATGAGAGAGGCGCCTCCGGGCGCCTCTTTTCGTTTGGCCGGGATTGTCGCCACGACATTCCCCACGCCGGTTCCGGCCAAAGGGCGGAATCAGAAAGGCCCCGCCAGCGGCAGGGCCTTCGCGTGTCGAGACGGGCCGGAGGGGCCGGCGGCAGGGCTGGTCAGGCTGCCTGGCCCCAGCCGCCGAGGCGGGCCATCAGCGTGGTCCAGCCGAAATGATGGGCGAGGGCAGCGCCCGCACCGGCCACGGCCAGGAGCATCATCGCCAGGCGCCCCGGACGGGCCGGCGGGATATAGCGCGTCTCGAAATCGCTTTCCGCGAAACCGAAGGCAGAGCCCGCCGCCGCAGCATGGTTCTCGAGGGTTTTCAGGTGCGGATGGGCCATTTCGTGAACTCCGACGCGGTTTCAGACGCGATTCATGTTCCCGTTGTGGCACTGACATGGTGAACATGCACTTAATGCCGCGCGCCGGCTGTCATTCAGGCTTCACGCGGAGAGCCGAGACTGGGCTGGACCCTGCACGCCCCGAGGAGACGACGACATGACCGCCCCTGCCCCCGCGCCCCTCTCCGTCCAGTTCGAGGCGGCCGAGGATCACGGTTCGAATGCCAGCGCCAACCCGACCCTCGGAGACATCATCGCCGCCCGGTATGATCGCCGCGACCTGATGAAAGGCCTGCTGGGTTGCGTCGCCATCGCGGCCACAATCTCGCCTGTGGCCCTGATGGTCGCGGGAGAGGCCCGTGCGCAGGCCCCGAACCCCACGCCGAGCTTCGCGTTCAAGGAGGTTGCCGCCGGTTCGGACGAGAAGCATTATGTCGCCGAAGGCTACGATGCCGATGTGCTGATCCGCTGGGGCGACCCGGTCCTGCCGGGCGCGCCGCCCTTCGACCCGGCCAACCAGAGCGCCGCCGCGCAGGCCCTGCAATTCGGCTACAACAACGACTTCCTCGGCTTCGCGCCGATCAATGGCTCGCCCGCCCATGGCCTGCTCGTGGTCAACCACGAGTATACGAACGAGGAACTGATGTTCCCGAAACTCGGCCGGCAGGATGGCAAGGCCCGTTTCGCCGGCATGACGGCAGAACTCGCCGCGATCGAGAGGATGGCGCATGGCGGCTCGGTGCTCGAGGTCCGGCGCGAGAACGGCAAATGGGGCATCGTGCCGAATTCCCGCTATGCCCGCCGGATCACGGCCGAGACGCCGATGGCGATCACCGGTCCGGCGGCTGGCCATCCGCTGATGCGGACAAACGCCGATCCGACCGGCACGAAGGTGCTGGGCATGCTCAACAATTGCGCCGGCGCCATGACACCCTGGGGCACCTGGCTGACCTGCGAGGAGAATTTCAACGGCTATTTCTGGTCGAGGAAAGCCGGCGAGGACGGCCCGCAGGGCAAGGCGCTGAAGCGCTATGGCGCGCCCGGCGAATGGTTCAACTGGGGCCAGTATGTCGACCGCTTCGACTATGCGAAGGAGCCGAACGAGGTGAACCGCTTCGGCTGGGTGGTCGAGATCGATCCGTTCGATCCGGCTTCCGTGCCGAAGAAGCGCACCGCGCTTGGCCGCTTCAAGCACGAAGGGGCCGGCAACATCGTCAACGGCGATGGCCGCTTCGTGGTCTACCAGGGCGATGACGAGCGCTTTGACTATGTCTACAAATTCGTGACGGAAGGCCGCATCAACACAGCCAACCGCTCGGCGAATGCCGACCTGCTGGACAGGGGCACACTCCATGTGGCGCGGTTCCACGCCGACAGAACCGGAGAATGGCTGCCCCTCGTCCATGGCCAGGGCAAGCTGAATGCGGAGAACGGCTTCCCGGATCAGGCTACCGTGCTGGTCCATGCCCGCCTGGCCGGCGATGCCCTGGGCGCCACCAGGATGGACCGCCCGGAGGATGTCGAGGTCAATCCGAAGACCGGCAAGGTCTACCTGATGCTGACCAACAACAGCCGCCGGAAAGCGGACCAGGTCGATGCCGCCAATCCACGCGCGGACAACAAGTTCGGCCACATCATCGAGATCACCCCCGAGAATGGCGACCATGCGGCGCTGAAGTTCACCTGGAACATCCTCGTGAAATGCGGAGACCCCGCCGTTGCGGCGGTCGGTGCGACGTTCCACCCCAACACGACGAAGGACGGCTGGTTCGGCATGCCCGACAATTGTGCCATCGACAATGCCGGCCGGCTCTGGGTGGCCACGGACGGCAATTCCCCGGCCGCGACCGGCCGCGCGGACGGCGTCTGGGCGATGGAAACCGAGGGCGCGGCGCGCGGCACCTCGAAGCTGTTCTTCCGCTGCCCGAACGGCGCCGAACTCTGCGGGCCGTATTTCACACCGGATGACGAGACGCTTTTCGTGGCCGTCCAGCACCCGGGCGAGGCGGATGACGACGCGAAAGAGCCGGCGACCTTCGAGAACCCCTCGACCCGCTGGCCCGATTTCAGGGATGGCATGCCCCCTCGCCCGTCTGTCCTCGCCATCACGCGTCGCGGGGGTGGGACGATCGGCAGCTGAGCCTTCGCGTGATGGCGCTGCCACAGGCTGGGGAGAAGCCCGATGCCGGGCTGTTCACCGCCCGTTCTATGGCATAGTGAGGGCTGTCGAATCAGCGCTCGCGAGGCAATGCTCCATGGCGTCAAAGCCATCTCCCGCCCATGATCTCTTCGGTCAGCTCGAAAAGGCCGCGAAGGATCTCGTGCGCGAGAGCCGCACCACGCCTGCGCCGTCGCCCGCCCCTGCCCCGGCAGCGCCTCCGGCGGCTCCGGCCCCGAAACCGGTTCTCGCCAGCAGCGAAGGCAAGGTTCCGGCATCCCCGGCTCCGGCTGCGCCCGGCGGATATGACGGCTCGGCCATCGAGGTGCTGGAAGGGCTGGAACCCGTCCGCCGCCGCCCCGGCATGTATATCGGCGGAACCGACGAGAAGGCCCTGCATCATCTCTTCGCCGAGGTGCTGGACAACTCGATGGACGAAGCCGTGGCCGGCCATGCCACCTTCATCGATATCGAGCTGGATGCCGAGGGCTTCCTGTCGGTGACGGATAACGGCCGCGGCATTCCCGTCGATCCGCACCCCAAATTCCCCGGCAAGTCCTCGCTGGAAATCGTGATGTGCACGCTCCATGCGGGCGGCAAGTTCGATTCCAAGGTTTACGAGACCTCCGGCGGCCTGCATGGCGTGGGCGTGTCGGTGGTCAACGCGCTGTCCGAGCATGTCGAGGTCGAGGTCGCGAGGGACCAGCAGCTTTACCGGATGCGCTTCTCGCGCGGCGTGCCTCTGGGGCCACTCGAACATCTCGGCGCCATCCGCAACCGCCGGGGCACCAAGGTGCGGTTCCGGCCGGACCCGGAAATCTTCAAGGCCGGGGCGACCTTCTCGCCGGCGCGCCTGTTCCGCATGGCGCGCTCGAAGGCCTATCTCTTCGGCGGTGTCGAGATCCGCTGGACCTGCGCGCCCGGCCTTCTGCCGGCCGGCGGCGATACGCCGGAGCGGGCCGTCCTGCGCTTTCCCGGCGGCCTGGCGGATTATCTCGCCCGCGAGATCGAGGGCAAGCCGCTGGTCATCGACGAGATGTTCTCCGGCAAGCTCGACAAGCAGGGCCATGGCGCCTGCGAATGGGCGATCGCCTGGTACCAGCATGATGACGGACAGGTCTCCTCCTACTGCAACACGATCCCGACGCCCGAGGGCGGCACGCATGAGGCCGGCCTGCGTGTCGCGCTGCTGCGCGGCCTGAAGGACCATGCCGAGCGGATCGGCCAGTCGAAGCGCGCGGCGGTTCTGACCACTGACGACATCATGACCGGCGCGGCCGTGATGCTCTCGGTCTTCATCCGCGAGCCGGAATTCGTCGGCCAGACCAAGGACAAGCTGGCCACGACCGAGGCGAGCCGCATCGTCGATGCGGCGCTGCGGGATGCTTTCGATCACTGGCTGGCCGGCAATCCCGGCAAGGCGCTCAAGCTGCTCGATTTCGTCGTCGAGCGGGCGGAGGACAGGCTCCGCCGCCGCGCCGAGAAGGATGTCCAGCGCAAGACCGCCGTGCGCAAGCTGCGCCTGCCCGGCAAGCTGGCGGATTGCTCCTCCTCCAACCAGGCGGATACCGAGCTTTTCATCGTCGAGGGGGATTCGGCGGGCGGCTCCGCCAAGCAGGGGCGTGACCGCGCCACGCAGGCCATCCTGCCCTTGCGCGGCAAGATCCTCAACGTGGCCAATGCCGGCCGCGACAAGCTGGCCCAGAACCAGCAGATCGCCGATCTCGTCCTCGCGCTCGGCTGCGGCACCGGCAGCCAGTACCGGCAAGACGAACTGCGCTACGGCAAGGTCATCATCATGACCGACGCCGATGTCGACGGCGCCCATATCGCCTCGCTGCTCATCACCTTCTTCTACCGGCAGATGCCGAGGCTGATCGAGAACGGTCATCTCTTCCTCGCCGTGCCGCCGCTCTACCGGATCACGCATGGCGGCAAGACCGTCTATGCGCGCGACGATGCAGAGAAGGAACGGCTGCTCGCCACGGCCTTCAAGGGCAAGAAGCCGGAGATCGGCCGCTTCAAGGGCCTCGGCGAGATGATGCCGGCCCAGCTCAAGGAAACCACGATGGACCCGGCCCGCCGGCTGCTGCTGCGGGTGCAGATCCTCGCCGAGGACAAGGCCGGCACCGAGGATTCGGTCGAGCGCCTGATGGGCAACAAGCCCGAGGCGCGATTCGCCTTCATCCAGGAACGGGCGGCCTTCGCGGACGAACTGATTGACGTCTGATGGCGCGGATGCCGCCTGAAAGCGCTTGAATCCGGCAAATCCGCAAAAAAATTCGGGATTCCGACGAAAGTTGCACGACACCGCGCAAGAGGAATTGCCTCCTATTTGCGCAACTGTATACAGTGGTTTGTTATGCTGTATACGGAAATGCGCGCAAAAGTAGAGGACTAAATTCCTCAGTCGTTCCAGTTGCAGGCTTTGCTGGCAAACAAAAGGCCGGTTTTCCAACCATTGATTTAAGAAGCTTTTAGAAAATTTGCCAAAGAATTGAAGCAACTGAAGTCGGCCACCGACTAGGATACCTGCCATGAAAACGATCTCCAGCCGACTGGTCACCCTGCTGGCATGCCTCTTCCTGTGCATTGCCGCGCTGGCCACCTCCGCCTGGGTGACGACCCGGACGCAATCCACCGCCCTCTCGACGCTCTATACGGGCAATATCGTCCCGCTCCGTGATCTGAAGGTCATTTCCGATCGCTATGCCGTCGACGTTGTCGATGCTGCCCACAAGGTGCGGGCTGGTACCATCACCTTCGAGGCTTCCGGCACCGCGATGAAGGAAGCTCTGGCGGAGATCACCCGGCTCTGGCCGGTTTATCGTTCGCAGGTTACCGATCCGGCCGAAGCCGCGAAGGCTGACGAGGCAGCCCGCCTTCTCCAGATTTCGCGGAAGGCCACCGAGACGCTGATTGCACTGACGGCTGCACGGGATATGTGGCAACTCGTGGCGTTCATCGAAAAGGACATGTATCCGGCGATCGACCCGGCAACCGAAGCGGTTGGAAAGCTGATCGATTTCCAGCTTGTCCGTGCGGAAGCCACGCGGAATGCGGCGCAGGGCTCCGGCGAGACGACCGAGCGCGTGCTCGCGATCCTGTCACTGCTCGCCCTGGTGCTCGCGGCCACCGGCGGCATCTATGTCGTGCGCGGGATCACGCAGCCGCTGCGGCAGGCGATCCGGGCCATGACGTCGCTGGCGGTTGTCACGCGGGATCCGTCGGATGCCGCCATCCACGGCCTCGACCGGATGGAGCTGGCCGGCAGCCGCCGCAGCGACGAGGTCGGCGAGATCGTCCGGGCTCTCGAAACACTGCGCGACGGCGAGATCGAGCGGCGGCGTCTGATCGCGGAAGCCAGGGCGGCCGAAACGCTCCGCCTCGAGCGGGCGCAACGCGTGGATGATCTGATCCGCACCTTCGAGGCCAGCGCGAACGAGGCCCTTGGCCATGTGCAGGTTTCCTCGGACCAGCTGCGGCAAGCCTCCGACGAGATGATCGGCGTGGCGCGCACCACCTCGGAGCAGGCCGGCGTGGTCGCGGCCGCCACCCACGAGGCCGCCGAAAGCGCCAAGGCACTGACCGGCGTCGGCGACGAACTGGCTTCGTCCATCGCGGAAATCGGCCGCCAGGCCGAGCAGTCCTCTGCCTTCGCGTCCCGGGCCGCCCACAAGGCCCGCGCGACCGACGAGACCGTCAGCAAGCTCAGTGAGGCCGGTCGGTCGATCGTCGAGGTCGTGCATCTCATCAAGACGATTGCCGGACAGACCAACCTACTGGCCCTGAACGCCACGATCGAGGCGGCACGGGCCGGCGAGGCCGGCCGCGGCTTCGCCGTGGTGGCGGCAGAGGTAAAGACCCTGGCCGCCCAGACCACGCGCGCCACCGAGGTCATCTCGGAACAGGCGATGGCGATCCAGGAAGCCGCCACCGAATCGATCGACGCAATGCAGGAAATCACCTCGATGATCGAGGAGATCAACCAGGTGGCCTCCTCGATCGCCGTCGCGGTGACGGAGCAGAGCCAGGCGACGCTCGGCATTGCCGAGAATGTCCAGCAGGTCGCGCAGGGCTCCGAGCATGCCGCCGAGAGCATCTCGGTCGTCCATGATGCAGCCCGCAGGACCGGCTCCTCTGCCGATATCGTGCTCGAGGCCTCCAACGCGCTGAAGAGCCAGAGCGACGTCCTGCGCGAGCAGGTCGACCGGTTCCTCCGCGACGTCCGGGCTGCCTGACGCGCGCCCGGCCGGAACGCAGAAGGGGCGCCCGGGCGCCCCTTTCGTTTTCACGGAATTCAGGTTCAGCGGAACCAGCCCGGCCCCTGCGGCGGACCATCGAAGCCGGGCCCACCTCGTCCCGGGCCACCGCGCATATGCGGCGGCCGACGGTTGGCCAGTTCCTCGACGCGGGATTTCTGCTTGTCATCCAGCGTTGCATAGAAGGACTTGGCCGGCTGGACCGACTTTTCAGCCGTATCCGCAGCCTTGCGGAGCACGGAGGCGAATTTCTCGAGCCGCTCCGGCGCCGTCGACGCCCCCCGGACCGCGAAATTGTTGCACATCTCGTCGCGCAGTTCCTTGAGCGCGGGCACGAGGCCGGTCGCAAGCTTGTCCAGCTCCGCATTCTGTGCCGGCGTCAGGTCGAGATCGGCCTTCAGGAAGGCGCGGGCCACCCCCTCGAATTTCAGCGGATCCCGCTCGCAGAGCCGGGCCATGCCGGGGCCCGGGCCGCCCTGCCGCTGCTGGCCCCAGCGCGGGCCATGGCCGCTGCCGTCGCGCGCCCAGTCGGCAATGCTGACACCGACGCCGATGGTCAGCACGGCCACGCCGGCGATCATCCATTTCGAGGCGGCACTGCCAAAGAGAGGCTTCTTTTCGCTCATCACATCATCTCCATCCTCGCCAACCCGTGGAAACAATGAGCGCCGCAAGGCCTGACAAATCAACTTAAGCTTTGGTCATCTTCCGGACAGGAAGCGGCAAAGGATGCGGGAAAAACCAATCCTTAAGGCTGTTTGTTTACCATGTGGCCCGGTTGCATTCCGGAGGCGGACATGAAGGACATCCTCGAGTTCATGGCGGGAGACCGCGCCATGGTGCGGCGCTACCTGATCCTCTCGGTCGTGATGGTCGGCGCGACCTTTGCGGCGGCGCAGGGCGTCGTCGCGCTGCTCTCGGTCCTCGTGCCCGAGCCGATGCCCCGGTATTCCGCCGCCGGGCAGGGCCAGACCCGGGTCTACACCGTCACCCGGTCGGTGCTCGACGACCAGCTGACCACCGGCTCGATCCCGCGGCCTGGCCAGGCGAAGCTCGATCCCTGCCGGAACTGACGTCGGGCGCGGCCCGCGGCGGGAAATAACGCGGGTTTGACCGCAGATCCGAAGTTTGCGCTTGCATTTGCACGCCTTTTCCCGCTTAACCGCGGGATCGTCATGGCCCATGGTGGGCCTCGGGAACCGCCCTTTTTCCGGGCTGGTCGTTCGGCGATACAGGTGCTCATGTCTTTTTCTGATCTTGGCCTTTCGCAGAAGGTTGTCGATGCGGTCTCGGCCGCCGGATACACGCAGCCTACACCGATCCAGGCGCAGGCCATTCCCCATGTTCTCGCCCGGAAGGACGTGCTCGGCATCGCCCAGACCGGCACGGGCAAGACCGCCGCGTTCACGCTGCCGATGCTTTCCATCCTCGAGCAGGGCCGCGCCCGGGCCCGGATGCCGCGGACGCTGATCCTCGAACCCACGCGCGAACTCGCCGCCCAGGTCGAGGAAGCCTTCATCAAATACGCGCCGAACCACAAGCTCAACGTCGCCCTGCTGATCGGCGGCGTCTCCTTCGCCGATCAGGACGCGAAGATCACCCGCGGCGCCGATGTCCTGATCGCGACGCCCGGCCGCCTGCTCGACCATTTCGAGCGCGGCAAGCTGCTGCTGACCGGCATCGAGATCCTCGTGATCGACGAGGCCGACCGCATGCTGGATATGGGCTTCATCCCCGATATCGAGCGCATTGCCGGCCTCTGCCCCTTCACCCGGCAGACCCTGTTCTTCACGGCCACGATGCCGCCGGAAATCCAGCGCGTCACCGAGCAGTTCCTGTCGAGCCCGGTCAAGATCGAGGTGGCCCGCCCCTCCTCCACCGCCGCGACCATCACCCAGAAGCTGGTGGCCACGCATGGCAAGGATTACGAGAAGCGCGAGACGCTCCGGCAGTTGATCCAGACCGCCGTGTCGGATTCGGATGGCAACCCGCTGAAGAACGGCATCATCTTCTGCAATCGCAAGACCGAAGTCGCGACGCTTTTCCGCAGCCTCCAGCGCCATGGCTTCTCGGTCGGCGCGCTGCATGGCGACATGGACCAGCGTTCGCGCATGGCCGCTCTGGACGCGTTCCGCAAGAACGAGCTGACATTGCTGGTGGCCTCGGATGTCGCGGCGCGCGGCCTCGACATCCCGGATGTCAGCCACGTGTTCAACTACGATATCCCGCATCATGCCGAGGATTACGTCCATCGCATCGGCCGGACGGGCCGCGCCGGCCGCCTCGGCACCGCCTATACGCTGGTGGCGCGCGGCGACGAGAAATACCTGCAGGCGATCGAGAAGCTGATCACCAAGACGATCGAGTGGGAAGCCGGCGACATGTCATCGCTCCCCGAACGCGCACCGGGCGAGGCCGACGAGGCTCCGCGCCGTGGCCGCGGCGGCGAGCGGGATCGCAAGCGCGAGAAACCGCGCGGCGGCCGCGAGGGTCGCGAGCATGTCCGCACGGCCCGCGAGCAGAAGATCATCGATGCAGCCGCCGCTTCGGATGCGAATGGCGAGGATGCCACCCCGGTCGAGCGGGCGCCCCGGGCCGAACGCGCACCGAGGCCGGACCGCGCGCCACGCGCCGAGCGGGCCGACCGGCCGGAGCGCGGCGAACGTCCGGAACGGGCAGCCCGGCCGGAACCTGCCCCCCGCCGGGAAGCACCGCCGCGTCGGGATGACCGCCGGCGGAACCGCGATGATGATGGCCCGACGCCGAAGGGTTTCGGAGACTTCATGCCCGGCTTCCTGATGCAGGGCGCTGCGATCAAGAAAGACTGAGGCCGGAAAAGCCGGCCCCGAACGGCCGCTTACGGCCGGGCGGGCGCTTTCTTCCTGTTCCTGTCCTGGCCCTTGCCCTTACCCTTGTCCGGCGCCCGGGCCGCCGCCGCGCGCGCCAGCCCGACCCAGTGCCGCAGGGCCTCCGGATCGTCATAGGCCTCGTCCGGCAGCGCGAAATACGACATCACCGCCTGCTGGCCCGCCTTCTTCTCGTAGGTAAAGGGCCGTGAGCCCGCCTGTTCCCAGAGCGGGCGCGTCACGGCATCGACCTTCAGGAACAGGACGCTGTCGATATCGATCGCGAAAATGCCTTCGGGGCCATAGATGCCGTGGCCGCCGAACATCGGACGGACCCTGACGGCGAGAACCGGCGCGAAAACCTCGACCAGTGCCTCCTGCCGCCGTTCCTCGTGCCGCATGTCAGCCGGCGAGCGCGTCGGGCCGGGCCGGCGTGATGGCGACGCTTTCGCCGCAGCCGCAGGCGGAAGTCTCGTTCGGATTGCGGAACACGAAGGTCGAGGCGAATTTGTCGGTCCTGACGTCCATTTCCGTGCCGAGCAGGAACAGCACGGCCTTGGGATCGACCAGCAGGGTCACGCCCTTGTCCTCGATCACCTCGTCATGCGGGTTTTTCGCCTCGGCATATTCCATCGTGTAGGACATGCCGGCACAGCCGCCGTTCTTCACCCCGACACGGAGGCCGACAATCGGCTTTTCCGCCGCGGCGATGGCTTCGCGCACGCGGGCGGCAGCAGCCTCGCTCAGCGACATGACCTGAAGTTTCCGGCGCGGGGCCGGGTTGGGGACGGTATTCACGTCATCCTCCTGTCAGCCGGATTCAAGGTCCGGAGCAGATACGATAGTGTGAGTATACCCTAACAATTCTTGCGTAAAGGTCGATAGGCCGGCGACACTGCGGCGGTCACGAACCCGAGAGAGCCATGATTCTCCCTTCCCCCCTGCCCGTCCTGCGAACCGAACGGCTGATCCTCCGGAGGCCGATCGCCACCGACATCACCGATCGCCATGCCATCGGCCGTGATCCGGAAATCTACCGGATGCTGGGCGCGGATATCAGGGGCCTCAACCCGTTGACCGAGGATCAGGCCCGCGCCTGGGTGGAAAGCATCGTTGCGCATCCCGCCGCCTGGGTCATCGAATTCCAGGGCCGGGCCATCGGCGAGATCCTGCTCGACAACTTCGTCGAGGCGGACCGTCGGGCGGGCCTCATCGTCGGCATTCTCGACCCGCAGGCCCTTGGCAAGGGCCTCGGCACCGAGGCCATCCGCGCAGTCGCGGAATTCGCCTTCGATACGCTCGCGCTGCACAAGCTCTCGATGCGCGTTCTCGGCTTCAATACGCGGGCGCTCCGGGCCTATGAGCGTGTCGGCTTCATCCGCGAGGGGCTCGAGCGGGAATCGGCGCTGATCGGCGGCATCTGGCATGACGATGTCATTGTCGGGCTGCTCAAGCGCGATTTCGACGCGTTGCGCGCCGGTCCGAAGGGCCCAGCCATCCCGGCGCCGGCCCTGCGCTCATGATCCTTTCAGCCGGATATAGACACCGTTGAAGCGGACATTCATGCCGCCGCAGCCACCGCTGTCCTCGGCCACGAGGTAACGCCCGAAAAGCTGCAGGCGCGCCTGGCACTCGCTCGAATCATCGGGCGCCTTCACTCCGTCATAGCCATCGCCGAAGAACAGGCGGTTGCCCTTCGGCACAGCCTCGCCCTCGAGTTCGCCGACATTGACCGCACCCCGGGCGACGCGGCCGGGATCATGCGCACCATAGGTCGCGTCGCCCTTCACGAGAAGCTTGCCGCCCTCGCCGCGGGTGATGACGATCTCCGCCTCGGCATTGCGGCTCCAGGTGCCCAGCCAGTCCTCGAGCCGCGGCGGCGGCGCCGGCACGGCGACAAGCGCAGCGGCCGGCAGGAAGCCGTTCGTCTCGGCGAACTGTCCCTTCACCTTCCGGGCGTTGGGCGCGATATAGGTCGCGCAGGCAATGCCGTTCCGGGTTTCCGCCACCAGAACCTCGTCGCCGGGGACAAGGAAGCCCCGGCGTTTGCAAGCGTCGGAAAGGTCAGGGCATTTCGGCTTGGCCTTGTCGCGGTCGGCGATGAGATTCACGCGCGGTCCTGTACCCGTCACCTTCATCAGGGTGATGGCCGGCTCGACGCCGACTTCGGGCGGGCCCTGGCAATAGCCCCGATCGAACAGGGTCTCGGCGGCAACGGAAGCCGGAAGCGCCAGCGGCGCGAGCAGGGCGAAGACAGGAATCAGGCTGAGGCGGATCATCCGTCCAGCCTGCCTCTCCGCTCACCACATGTCGAGTGCGACGCGCGCCTCATCCGACATCCGGCTCTGGTCCCATGGCGGATCGAACGTCATCACCACCTTGCAGCCGGACACGCCGGGCACGTTCAGCACCGCGGTTTCCACCCAGCCCGGCATCTCGCCGGCCACCGGGCAGCCCGGCGCGGTGAGCGTCATGTCGATGGTGATGTAGCGGTCATCCGAGATGTCGATCCGGTAGATCAGGCCCAGCTCATAGATATCGGCCGGGATTTCCGGATCATACACGGTCTTCAGCGCGGCGATGATATCGTCCGTCAGGCGATCAAGCTCCTCCGGCGGAATGGCTCCCGCCGGCGCCGCCGCAGCGGCTCCGCTGGTCTCGTCTTCCGGGATCGGGTCGATCCGGGTTGCGTCATCGGTCATGCGCCGAAATCCTCAACGGAACGCCAGGTTCCTCAAGTTGTTCAAGGTCTTCACCCGAACAGGCGGTCGGCCCGCACCAGCGCATCCGCCAGCCGGTCAACCTCTTCCCGGGTGTTATATAAGGCAAAGCTCGCGCGACAGGTAGCCGTTTTGCCGAAGCGTTTCAGCAGCGGCATCGTGCAATGCGTTCCGGCCCGGACGGCGACGCCCTGCCGGTCGATCACCGTCGCGATATCATGCGCATGGGCATGGGCATGGCTGAACGAGACGATCGCCCCCTTGTGCCGGGCCTTGCCGAGGATGGAGATCGAGTTGATCTCGCCCAGCCGCTCATGGGCATAGGCGACCAGCGCATCCTCATGGGCGCGGATCGCCTCCTTGCCCAGCGCGTTGACATAGTCGATGGCGGCGCCGAGGCCGATCGCCTGCACCAGCGGCGGCGTGCCGGCCTCGAACCGGTGCGGCGGCCCGCCATAGGTCACGCCCTCTTCGGAAACCTCGCGGATCATCTCGCCGCCACCGAGGAAGGGCGGAAGCTGCTCGAGCAGCGCCCTCTTGCCATAGAGCACGCCGATCCCCGATGGCCCGTAGAGCTTGTGGCCGGTGAACACGTAGAAATCGGCATCGAGATCCTGCACGTCGATGGCGAGATGCACCGCCGCCTGGCTGCCATCCACGACAACCGGGATGCCACGCGCATGGGCAATCCGGATGACCTCCCTGACCGGCACGATCGTCCCGAGCGCATTCGACATCTGCGTGATCGCGATGACCTTGGTCCGCTCGGTCAGCAGCGCCTCGAACGCCTCGAGCAGGAAATTGCCATCCTCGTCGACCGGCGCCCATTTGATCACGGCACCATGGCGCTCGCGCCAGAAATGCCAGGGCACGATGTTGGAATGATGCTCCATGATCGAGAGCACGATCTCGTCGCCCTCGCCCAGGCGGACATGCCGGCCGAGCGCCGAGGCGACGAGATTGAGGCTCTCGGTTGCGTTCTTGGTGAAGATGATCTCCTCCACCGAGGCTGCATTGAGGAAGCCCCGCACCCGCTCGCGCGCACCCTCATAGGCCTCCGTCGCGGCATTGGCGAGGTAGTGCAGGCCCCGATGGACATTGGCATATTCCGTCTCGTAGGCCTGCCGCATCCGGTCCAGCACCTGCACGGGTTTCTGCGCCGAGGCGGCATTGTCGAGATAGGTGAGCGGCTTGCCATAGGGCTCCAGCGCGAGGGCGGGGAAATCGGCACGGATGCGGTCGAGGTCGAGGCTCATCATCGTCAATCCAGCAATTCGGGAAACAGGGTCAGGGTGCCCATCAGCACGCCGTAGAAGAACAGGGCCGCGGCCACGAGCCCGGCAGCAAGCGAGAGCGTCAGCACCGCGAGCCCGCGCGGATAGCTGGCAAGGGCCAGCGCCTCTGTCGCGAGCCGCGCCGATTGATGGATCGCCAGCGCGATGATCGCCAGCGAGCCCGCCAGCACCAGATAAGCGCCGGTCGACGGCCAGAACCGGTGGACGATCACGCCGGCAAGGTCGGAGACGACACCGGCAAAGCCCGCGAGAAACCCGACGCAGAACAGGAAATACACGGCGAGATTGGCATCGCGCCGGGCTGGAGACCCGCCGAACAGCCGCGAGACCGAAGGCAGGACGAGCCATTGCACCAGGAGCAGGGTCGCCAGTGCACCCACCGCCGCCGCCCAGAAGGTCGGCTCCAGCGCCGGATGGATGGTTGCCTGGTCATCCGCCCCGAGCACCGAATCCAGCAGCTTGTCCGCGCCGAGCCGCCGGTTCAGCACGAGGCTGAAGGCGATCCCGAGCCCGTAGAGCAGCACCGCCCGCCAAGCATCCGCCCGGCTGCGGCCCTCCCGCTGCCCGGCCTCGACGGCGCCGTGCGGGTCGGTCCAGACCCGCATGACATCGTCCCAGACCGGGGAGCCGGCGGCGGTCACGCCGCCTGCCTTGCCGCCAGCCACGTGCTGATGCGCCCGGCCAGCTCGTCGCGCAGCGTATCGTCGCTGACCGCCTCGAGCACCTCGCCAAGGAACGCCTCGACCAGCAGCGCCTCGGCCTCCGGCCGTGGCAGGCCGCGCGCCATCAGGTAGAAGAGCTGGCTTTCCTCGAGGGCACCACACGTTGCGCCATGCGCGCAGACCACGTCATCGGCGAAGATCTCGAGTTCCGGCTTGTTCGACATCGCCGCCTCGTCGCCGAGGAGCAGCGCGTTCGAGGCCATCTGGCCGTCGGTCTTCTGGGCATGCGGCCGCACGATGATCTTGCCCTGGAAGATGCCATGGGCCTCGTCATCGGCCACCGTGCGGAACAATTCGCGGCTCGTGCCATGCGGAACCGCATGATCGACCACAAGCGTGTTGTCGCAATGCTGCCGGCCGCGGATCATCGTCGCACCGCGCAGGTCGAGCTTCGCATTCTCGCCGGCATAGGTGATGAAGCTCTGGTGCCGGGCCACGGCCCCGCCCACGCTGAAATTCAGCGACATCAGCTCGGCCTCCTCCGCCAGCGACGCCGCCAGCGTGGACAGGACCAGAGCCTCGTTGCCGGCGGCATTGACGCGGACATGCTCGACCTTCGCGCCCGCGCCGAGGATCAGCTCGACGACATGGTTCGACTGGTAGGCCGTGCCATCCGGGCCGGAATGGCGCTCGACGAGCGTGACCTCGGCGCCCGCGCCGATCTCGACGATCACCCGGTCATGCCGGCTGGCGGCATTCTGGACGACATCCAGAACCAGCGGATCAGCCAGAACCGTGCCGGCAGCGACGCGGATCACCATCCCCTCGCGCATCAAGGCGGTGTTGAGATCGACCACCACATCCTCGGCCTGGCCCATGGCGGTGCCGGGCCGGAACCCGCCAGCCAGCGCCTCGGCAAGGCTATGGACCGTCACGCCCGCCGGGGCTTCCGGCAGGGGCAGCGCAGCACCGGCGGTTCCCGGGGCCTGCCGCATCAGGGTACGGAGGTCGGTGTAATGATAGGCCTCGACCCGCTTCGAGGGCAGGCCCCTGGCCTTGAACCGCTCGAACGCCGCCGCGCGCTCCGCCGCCGCGCCGGGCAGAACGCCCTTCTCGGCCTCGAACCGCTCGATCAACGCCGTCTCGGCCGGCGTCCGCATCTGAACCACTGCCGGCGCCATCACGCGGCCTCGACATAATTCGCGTAGCCATCCTTCTCGAGCTCGAGCGCCAGTTCCGGCCCGCCCGATTTCACGATCCGGCCCTTGGCCATCACATGCACCTTGTCCGGCACGATATGATCGAGCAGGCGCTGGTAATGGGTGATGACCAGCATGCCGCGGCCCGCGCCGCGCAGCGCATTCACGCCCTCGGCCACGATGCGCAGGGCATCGATATCGAGGCCGGAATCGGTCTCGTCGAGGATGCAATAGGCCGGGTCGAGCAGGGTCATCTGCAGGATTTCCATGCGCTTCTTCTCGCCGCCGGAGAAGCCGACATTGAGCGGCCGCTTCAGCATGTCCGGGTTGATGCCGAGCCTGTCGGCCGCCGCGCGCACCTTGCGCATGAAATCGCCCGGCGAGAGTTCGGCCTCGCCGCGCGCCTTGGCCTGCGCATTCATGGCCGCCTTGAGGAAGGTCATCGTCGCCACGCCCGGGATTTCCAGCGGATACTGGAACGCGAGGAACAGGCCCGCCGCCGCGCGCTCGTTGGCTTCCATCTCGAGGATGGACTCGCCATTGAGCAGGATATCGCCCTCGGTGACTTCGTAATCCTCCTTGCCGGCGATCACATAGGACAGGGTCGACTTGCCCGAGCCGTTCGGCCCCATGATGGCCGCAACCTCGCCGGGATTGATGGTCAGCGTCAGGCCGTTGAGGATCTTCTTGCCGTCGATTTCGACGTGGAGGTTCTTGATTTCAAGCATCGTGTTGTTCCGTTCGTTCCATCGCTCGCGCGGTCGTTTTCCGATAATGCATCAATCCGAACTGACCGGATTGGCCAGTCTCCATTCCGCCTTGGCCTCTTCCCGGCTGAGCCCCTGTTCCATCCGCATCCGGATGTAGGCCTGCCACTCGAGAAGTCTCCAGACGACGATCAGTCCAAAAATCGCCATCCCGACCGGGATCCAGAGGGTCATCGCCGAACGCATCGGCGCGTAGAGCAGACACCCGAGGAAGATGGCGATGCCGACGAAGAAGAGCAGGGTTGCAACGCCCTTGAGGCGATCGAGCCGCCGCCAGCTTCGCTCGGCCGCCGACGTCACCCCACGCTCCCCTCGAGGCTGATCGCGATGAGCTTCTGCGCTTCCACCGCGAATTCCATCGGAAGCTGCTGCAGCACATCCTTCACGAAGCCGTTGACGATCAGCGCCACCGCCTCTTCCTCGTCGAGGCCGCGCTGCATGCAGTAGAACAGCTGGTCCTCGGCAATCTTCGAGGTGGTCGCCTCATGCTCGAACACGGCCGAGGCATTCTTGCTCTCGATATAGGGGATCGTGTGCGCGCCACATTCCTGGCCGATGAGCAGGCTGTCGCAATTGGTGAAATTGCGCGCGCCCGTCGCCTTGCGATGCGCCGAGACCTGCCCGCGATAGGTATTGTCGCTCTTGCCGGCGGCAATGCCCTTGGCGATGATCTTCGAGGTCGTGTTCTTGCCGAGATGGATCATCTTCGTGCCGGAATCGACCTGCTGCATCCCGTTGGAAATGGCGATCGAGTAGAACTCGCCGGAAGAACCCTCCCCGCGCAGGATGCAGGACGGATATTTCCACGTGATGGCCGAGCCGGTTTCCACCTGCGTCCACGAGATCTTCGACCGCGCGCCCCGGCAATCGCCGCGCTTGGTCACGAAATTGTAGATCCCGCCCTTGCCTTCGCTGTCGCCGGGATACCAGTTCTGCACCGTCGAATACTTGATCTCGGCATCGTCGAGCGCGATCAGCTCGACCACCGCCGCATGCAGCTGGTTCTCGTCGCGCTTCGGCGCCGTGCAGCCCTCGAGATAGCTCACATAGGAACCGGCATCGGCGATGATCAGCGTCCGCTCGAACTGGCCGGTCTTCTGCTCGTTGATCCGGAAATAGGTCGAGAGCTCCATCGGGCAGCGCACGCCCGGCGGAATATAGACGAAGGAGCCATCCGAGAAGACCGCCGAGTTCAGCGTGGCGTAGAAATTGTCCGTTGTCGGCACCACGGTGCCGAGATACTTCTGCACCAGTTCCGGATGCTCCCGCACCGCTTCGGAGATCGGGCAGAAGATGACGCCGGCCTTCTTCAGTTCTTCCTTGAAGGTCGTGACCACCGAGACCGAGTCGAACACCGCATCCACCGCCACGCGGTTCTGCGGCTCGACACCGGCGAGGATTTCCTGCTCGCGCAGCGGGATGCCGAGCTTCTCGTAGGTCCGGAGCAGCTCCGGATCGACCTCGTCGAGCGATTTCGGCCCGGCCGTGTTCTTCGGCGCCGCATAGTAATGCAGGTCCTGGAAATCGATGGCCGGGTAATGCACGCGCGACCAGGTCGGCTCGACCATGGTCTGCCAGCGGCGGAAGGCCTCGAGGCGCCATTCCAGCAGCCACGCCGGCTCGTCCTTCTTGGCCGAGATGTAGCGAACGATATCCTCGTTCAGCCCCTTGGGTGCCAGTTCGGATTCGATGTCGGTGACGAACCCGTATTTGTACTGGTCGACATCGATCGTCTTGACGGTGTCGACCGTCTCTTTCACCGCTGCCATTCTTCTCTCCTCTTCGGCTTCAAGGGCCGAGGGTTGCCGTCAAACGTTATACGCATCACCGCGCCAGCCGATCAGGCTGCCGAGGCGGATTGTCCCGTGGCCCGTCGCCGCGCCAGCTGTTTCTCCAGCGAGGCCAGGCCGCGTTCGAGTTCGTCCATCCCTGTCGTCGGCCCGATCGAGACGCGGATCGCGCCGTCACGGACCCAACCGGGCATGCCCATCGCCTCGAGCACATGGCTCGATTTCACCTTGCCGGACGAGCAGGCCGAACCGCTCGATACCGCCACACCGTCGAGGTCGAACGCGATCAGCGCCTGTGCGGCCGGCAATCCGGGAATGGCGAAGCACGTCGTATTCGGCAAGCGCGAAACGCCCTTGCCCACAATCTCAACATCGCCCGCCAGGTGATTCAGGCGATTCTCGAATTCGTCCCGAAGCTGAATCATCCTCTGAGGCGCTTCAGGCACCGCGCGAACCGCCCGCGCCGCCGCGCCCATGCCGGCAATCCCGGCGACATTCTCGGTGCCGCCGCGCTGCCCGCTCTCCTGCCCGCCACCGGCGATGAAGGCGCGCTGCAGGCGAACCTCGCCGCGGGCAAAGACAATCGCGCCGACGCCCTTGGGTCCGCCGAACTTATGCGCCGACAGGAACAGCACATCCGCACCGAGGGCGCTGATATCCAGATCCATCCGCCCGGGCCCCTGCACGGCATCGACGACGACAATCCCGCCGGCCTCGCGCACGAGCGCGGCCAGTTCGCTGACGGGCTGGACAACGCCCGTCTCGTTGTTGGCCAGCTGGAGCAGCATTATCGGCGGCTGGGCCGGCGCGACAGCGCGCGCTTCGGCGAGCGCAGCCAAAAGCGCCGCCGCCGAAACCAGCCCCTCGGCCGTCACCGGCACCCCGATCCGGTAGCCGGATGGCAGGCCAGCCGCATCGATCGCCTGGAGAACCGCCGCATGTTCGATCCCCGCCGCGATGACCGGGCAGACCGGCACGGCGGCACCCGGGATCAGCGAACAGGCCATCTGGATGCCCGCGCGGAGGATGGCATTCGCGGCTTCGGTCGCGCCGGAAGTGAAGACGACATTCGCAGGCTCGCCGCCCGCCAGCGCCGCAACCTCGCGGCGGGCAGCCTCGACCAGCGCCCGGGCCGCGCGGCCCTCGGCGTGGATGGAGGATGGATTGCCGGGCGTATCGAGCGCATGCAGGACCGCCTCGCGCGCGGCAGGGTGCAGCGGCGCGGTCGCGTTCCAGTCGAGATAGGCACGCCCGGCGCCCATGGATCCCTCTTGCCTGCAATCCCGCGCGAAAAACGTCGCAATTCGCGCCGGGCTATGCTAACGCCCAGCGCCATCGGCACTCGGCCTGATCGGTCGGCGGCCTTTCTTAGAATTATTCTAAGAAGCGTTCCACGTTTCATTACTTAGCGGGTGCACTCGCCCCGTCAAGCACAACATGCACGCGCGAGGCAGGAATCGGGCTCCGCCCCCGCCCCCCTCGCCATCGGAGACGGAAGAATTCATGCCTGAGGTCATCTTCAACGGGCCCGAAGGACGTCTGGAAGGGCGTTACCAGCCGGCCAAGAAGAAGGGCGCGCCGATTGCCATCGTGCTGCATCCTCACCCGCAATTCGGCGGGACGATGAACAACCAGATCGTCTACCAGCTCTTCTACACCTTTCTCGACCGCGGCTTTTCTGTGCTGCGGTTCAATTTCCGCGGCGTCGGCCGCTCGGAAGGCACGTTTGACCATGGCACCGGCGAATTGTCCGATGCCGCCGCCGCTCTGGACTGGATGCAGGCCGTCAACCCGGATGCCCGCTCCTGCTGGATCGCCGGCGTGTCCTTCGGCGCCTGGATCGGCATGCAGCTGCTGATGCGCCGGCCGGAAATCGAGGGCTTCGTCTCGATCGCCGCGATGGCCAACCGCTACGATTTCTCCTTCCTGGCCCCCTGCCCGTCTTCCGGCCTGTTCGTCCATGGCGACAAGGACCGCGTCGCCCCGGTCAACGAGGTGATCTCGGTGATCGACAAGGTGAAGGTGCAGAAGGGCGTGAAGCTCGATCATGCCGTCATCGAGGGCGCCAACCATTTCTTCGAGAACCGGGTCGACCAGCTGGTCGATACGGTCGGCGGCTATCTCGACCGCCGGCTGGGGATCGTGAAGGACTGAGCCTCCTCCCCCCCCGGCAGAAGCAGGAACGGGCGGCCGCGAGCCGCCCTTTTCCGTTCCGCACGGCGCTTGAACGAAAAGACGCGCCCTTTTCATTTCGAGGGCCTTGCTGTAGCGACCCAACCAGACAACGACATGGTGCCGAGATGAGCGAGTTCAGACCGCAATCCGATTTCCTCCAGACCCTGATGGCGCGCGGCTATGTCCACCAATGCTCGGACTTTGCCAGCCTCGACGCGTTGGCGGCCAAGGGCAAGGCGGTCGCCTATGTCGGTTATGACTGCACCGCCCCCTCGCTCCATGTCGGCCATCTGATCTCGATCATGATGCTGAGCTGGCTCCAGCGCACCGGCAATACGCCGATCGCGCTGATGGGTGGCGGCACCACCCGCGTGGGCGACCCCTCCGGCAAGGACGAGACGCGCAAGATCCTGACGATCGAGCAGATCGACGCCAACAAGGCCGAGATCCGCAAGACCTTCGCCAAGTTCCTTGATTTCGGCCCCGGCAAGGCGGTGATGACCGACAATGCCGAATGGCTCGCCCCGCTGAACTATATCGAGTTCCTGCGCGATGTCGGCCGCCATTTCTCGGTCAACCGCATGCTCTCAATGGATTCGGTGAAGCTCCGGCTCGAACGCGAGAACGAACTTTCCTTCATCGAATTCAACTACATGCTGCTGCAATCCTACGACTTCGTGGAATTGTCGCGCCGCTACGGCTGCAACCTGCAGATGGGCGGGTCGGACCAGTGGGGCAACATCGTCAACGGCATCGATCTCGGCCGCCGCATGGGCACGCCGCAGCTCCATGCCCTGACCTGCCCGCTGCTGACGACGGCCTCCGGCGCCAAGATGGGCAAGACCGCCGCCGGCGCGGTCTGGCTCGATGCCGGCATGCTCTCGGCCTATGACTACTGGCAGTTCTGGCGCAATACCGAGGATGCGGATGTCGGCCGCTTCCTGCGCCTCTTCACCTTCCTTCCGCTCGACGAGATCGCCCGGCTCGAGGCGCTGGCCGGCGCCGAGATCAACGAGGCGAAGAAAGTGCTCGCCACCGAGGCCACGGCGCTGATGCATGGCCGCGAGGCGGCCGAAGCCGCAGCGGAAACCGCGCGCACCACCTTCGAGGCCGGCGGCACGGCGGCGGACCTGCCGGGCATCGATATTCCCGAAGCCGAGCTGAAGGCCGGGCTCGGCGTACTCAACGCCTTCGTCCGGGCCGGCCTTGTCGCCTCGAATGGCGAGGCGCGGCGGCAGGTGCAGAGCGGTGGCCTGCGCGTCAACGATGTCGTGGTCACCGATATCGGCCAGATGCTAACGCTTGCCGATGCCACGCAGGCCGGCGCGATCAAGCTGTCCTTCGGCAAGAAGAAGCACGTGCTGGTGCGTCCGGCCTGACGGCCCGGTTCAGTTCGCCCGGTTCAGGGCCGGGGCATTGCCCCCGCCCTCGCGCTGGATTTCGAACAGCTTGCGCAGGAAACCCGGCGCGATGGCCGAAACCGGGTTGATCCGCATGACCGGCGCGCTGGCCCGGCCGGAAATCACGAAGGGCACCGCGAACAGCCCCTCATATTGCGCCCCGCCGAGAATGGGGCCGAGCAGCGGCACGCTGGCGAAGAAATTGTTCAGCGCATAGGCCGGCACGAACACGCCTTTCAGATCGACGCGATCCGCCGCGTAATCGAGGCTTCCCTCGAGCGTTCCGCCCAGCTGCCCGCCCCACATCACTGCCTCGCGCAGGTCGAGCCGCCCCGGCCGGCGGGCGAAATCGGCCCGCATCTTGGTAAAAGGCACCTCCTCGCCGAGGCTCTGCGTCGCGGAAATCGTACGGCCGCTGGCCCCGACCTGCCGCAAGGCGCTCTCGCCCCGGATCACGAAATCCCTCAGCTGCACCACGCCCTGCTGGGTCTGGGCACCGACAAGGATTTCCGCTGCCATCCGGCCGCCATAGGCCTTTCCATAGATGTCGAGGAACCGGAGCAGCGCGCCGCCATCCTGCGACGTCGCATTGATCAGGGTTGTCTCGCGTTGCCCCTCGAGGCTCGAGGCCGTGACAGCAGCAGCACCGAACTGCCCCCTGAGCACAAGCTGGGTCAGCCGGCCCTGCCGGCGGGCCATCCGGGTCTCGACACCGCTCATCAACTCGCCGTTGAAACCGATCAGCACCGTGGATTGCAGGTCCAGATCGAAATCCGGTGGCTTGGCATCGGCCGGCCGGCCGTCCTCGATCTTGCCGGCCTGGAAGCCGCGCAGGAACGGCCGCAGGTCAAAGGAATTACCGCGCAGCGCAAGGCGCGTCACACCGCGCTGGCGCTCGGCCAGCAGGCGCGCATTGTCGCCGCCGGAAAGCTTGAACGTGCTGAAATCCGCCTTGGCGAACTGCCCGTCGCGCAGCAGCTCCACCCGGCCCCGCAAGGAAGCCGGCGCGAGATCGAGTTCGAGATTATCGAGCCAGGTGCCATCGGGCCGGCTGACGACAGTGAACTTGGTCCGGCCGGGCTGGCCGGCCCGCTTGGCGAGGCCGGGAATGCCGGATTCGATCCGCGCCTTGGCGAGGTCGATCTCGACATCGAAACTGGTGGCCTGCTTGGAAAGCGGAAGCGTGACCGTGGATTGCAGTGGCCCCTGCACGAGGCCCCGCACATCGATGCCCCGGCGAGCGAGCACGGTCTCGTCCAAGCTGGCCTTGGCGACAGCCTGTCCCGGCCGCCCCGGTTCGGATTTGACCTCGATCTGCTGCGGCACGCCGAAGAGCCGTGCCTCGCCGCGCAGGGTCAGCGCGCCGTTCCGGGTCAGCAGGGTGAAATTGCCACCCTCCAGCCGCTCGTTCCGGACGATATTGTCGATGCTCACCTGCCGGAGGTCGGCCCGGAACTCGGCACGGACGTCTTTCGGCGGCGGATTGTTGATGAGCGGCAGCGAAACCGTGGCAAGGCCGGAAAACTGCCCCTCGGTCACCCCCGCTTCCGGCGGCAGGCCGGACAGGTCCCGCAAGGACGGTGCTGACAGAAAGGCCATCAGCGCGTCGAGCCGGCCTTCCGCGGGGATCGTCATCTCGAGAATGGACGGCCGCACGGCGGTGTTGGCCACCGAGAGGCGGGCATCCTTCAGGGTGAAACGCTGGCCGGCCTGCGGCTCGACAATTGCCGTTTCAATCACGGCATCGGTCTTCTGCCCCGACACCCGACCATTGCCATTGAGCGCGGTCAGCGCGGATGCATCCCTCAACGGCCGCAGGGTCACGCCTTCCAGCCGATAGGTGGCCCGCAGCGAATCATCCGGGATCGGCTTGTGGTTGTTGGCATCCTCGAGCGCCTGCCCGGCCAGCCGCAGGTCGAGCCGGAGCTGGGCCAGGCGCCCCGCTTCCGCATGCTCGATCAGCCAGCGCCGGACCGGCGGCGCAACCCAGACCGGCCAGATCCTCAGGGCCTTGCGGATCTCGAGATTGTCGGCCTCGACCCGGTTTTCCACGAGGCCGCCATTATCGAGCGAATAGAGGCCGCTCAGGGTGACCTGGCCCTCATCCTCCCGGACCTGCAACCGATCGACACGCAGGCTGCGGAGGTCGGGCGCGACCAGCGCGTCGAGTTCGGCGGCATCGAGCACGATCGGCGCCTCGCCGGGGGAAAGGCGGTCGATCTCGGCGCGCTCCGCCCGGAGCGACAGCGACAGGCCACGATCGCCCTCCGGCCGCGGCGAGAGCCGCCCGCCAAGCACGAGATGGGTCTCGTTGAAGCGGATCCGGATCCGGTCAAGCAGGATATCCGGCGAATCGGCCCGCACGCGCAGGTCGATGGAGGCCTCGTCCAGGAGGAACGGCGCCATGTCCCTGTCCGGCGGCTGGACCTGCCCGCCATAGGCATGGAAACGGGCCCCCTTCTCGATGAGCGCCCCTTCGGCATTGACGCGCGAATGCAAGGCCAGCCGCAGCTTCATGCGGGGGTCGAGCCCGCCGAAATCCCCGGCCGCCAGGGTCTGGACGGCTCTCAGCTCGACCTCGCCGGATTCGAGCACCATCATCCGTCCGCCATCGGCCAGCGCCCGGGACGAGGCCTTCAGCGCCAGCGAGAACGGCGTCCCTTCCTTCGAGAGGCGTGCGGCGATCTGGTCCTCGCCATCCCGCGTGACCTCGACGCGCAGGCCCTGCTGGATCGGCAGGATCCGGCCGTCGGCCTGCCGCTGGAACAGCGCGATGTCCCGCCCCTCGATCCGCTGGAGGTTCCGGAAGGTCGGGTCCTGGCCCGAAGCGGCAAAATGCGCGCCGGCGAGAACGGCGCGGAACAGCGTCAGCGCCTCGCTGGCCGCCAGCGGGTTGGCCTCCGGCGCCGTGGCCGGCATGACCAGCCGAACCCCTTGCAGGCGCACCGAAGTGGGCAGCGGCCGCTGGCGCCAGAGCGAGAAGGTCGGTACCTCGACCTCGACCGATTCGAGATCGGCCTCGGCGCCGCTGCTTGGGTTGGCGATTGCCAGCCGGCCGATCGAGAAGGTCGAGGTCAGCCCGGCAAAGCGCAGGCCGGCCTCGGCCACGGACAGGGCATGATCCGTCCCGAGTCCGGTGCCGAGCGCACCGAGCAGCTGCTCGCGGAGAAACGCGGAATTGCGGTCCTTCTGGACCATCCAGACCAGGATGCCTGCACCGGCCAGAGCCATGACGAGCAGGCCTGCGAGCGTGGCGGTGCACCAGCCGAGCAGGCCAAGGCGACGCCGGGGCACCGGCATCCCGGCATCCGCCACGGCGGATGTCGTGTCTGTCTGGGTCGGCTCGAACGTCAACGCGGCTCTGTCTCCGGCAATCCCCGCAGGTCCAAGGTATAGTCCATAGCAAGGTTGCGCCGGCGACAAAGCCATCGGGGCTTGATCGGGCGCAATTGCCACGGTCTATGCACATCAAACACGTCGAAATCATGGACCGGGCGCCCCCCGGCCCCTCGCCAAGTCCGGTCCTGCGCGCCATGTGGAGCGTGGATCGTCAATGATCCTCCCCCGATCCGTAGATCACGTGAAGGAAGACCCCATGACAGCTCATGCAGCGTTGCAGGCAGGCGATCGCGCCCCGGATTTCTCGCTGCCGGGTGATGGCGGCAGCACGCTGTCGCTCGCCACGGCCGCCGGCAGGAAGCTGGTGCTCTATTTCTACCCGAAGGACGACACCTCGGGCTGCACCATGGAAGCCAAGGATTTCAACGCCTTGCGCGCCGATTTTGCCGCAGCGGATACCGAGATCATCGGCGTGTCGCCGGACAGCGCGGCCAGCCATGACAAGTTCAAGAAGAAATATGACCTCGGCTTCGCCCTCGCCTCGGACGAGAGCAAGGCCATGCTCGAGGCCTATGGCGTCTGGGTCGAGAAGAGCATGTATGGCCGCAAGTACATGGGCGTCGAACGCACGACCTTCCTGATCGGCCGGGACGGCCGAATCGCGAAGGTCTGGTCCAAGGTGAAGGTGCCCGGCCACGCGGCCGAAGTCCTCGCGGCCGCCCGGGCGCTCTGAACCACGCAAGACGACGGAGGCCTGCCCCGCGGCAGGCCCCGAACCGCCATGAACCGGACGAGAAACCCGGGAAACCTCAACTCAAGGTTGCAGGCTTAGGGCATCATTAACCTTAATCGTCCATGATCGATCCCAGTTCCCGCGTTGATCAGGGCCTCGATCCAGATGAGTGTGCGCATTCCGGCTTCCGACCCGCTGGCCAATTCCCGGGCACGATTCGCGTTCGTGATCCGGGGTGGCGGATCCCCCCGCATCATCGAACTCGGCGACCGCACGGTGATGGCCATCGGCGGGCTGACGCTCGTCCTGCTGGCCTGGTACCTGTTCGCGACGCTCTATCTGGTCCTCAGGGATGATGTCGTGGTCTCCCTCGTCTCGGGGCAACGCCGGGTGCACTACGCCTACGAGGATCGCATCCTCGAATTGCGCGCCCGGATCGACCGGATCACCGCCAAGCAGGTCCAGAGCCAGGAGACGATCGAGGATCGCGTGGCCAGCCTCGTCGCGCGGCAGGCCGAACTGGAGGCCCGCGCGGTGATGATGGCGGATCTCGCCGCCCGTGCCGAGAAGGCCGGCCTTGCCCGCCCGGACAATCCCGCTCCGGCCGCCACGCTCCCGGATTTCCTCAACCCGTCACCGCCGACCCTCGGCGGTTCGGCCCTGTCTTTCGCGCCGGTCACCGAGCGTCGCGCCAAGCCGATGCCGGTCGAGCCGGCGCCGGTTCCGCCCGTGCGGCCCGCCGATACCCTGCCGAAAGGTCCGATGCACGGCGTCGTGCAGGAGGTCGAACGGCGGGCCGAACGCGTCGAGGCCACCCAGATGGGCGTCCTCGTCGCCATCGAGGAAACCGCCGGCGCACAGGTCTTGCAATCCCGCCGGATGGTGAGTGCGCTGGGGCTGGATCCCGGCCGGTTCGGCAAGAGCAGTCTTTCCATGCCGGCCATCCGGCGCCCGGCGCCGCTCGACAGCCTGCACCTGCGCGATGTCTCGGCGGATCAGGGCGGTTCGGATATGGGCGGCCCGTGGCTTCCCGCCGCAACCGCCGAGGCCCCCGCCAGTTTCGACTTCCTCTTCGGTCGCGTCGAAAGCGCGCTCGATCAGGCCCGCCACGCCCGGCAGGTCATCAAGGCGCTGCCCGTCGGCCGCCCGCTCGGGGAAAAATTCGACATCACATCCAGCTTCGGAACGCGGATGGACCCGTTCACGCGGAGCCCTGCCCTGCATTCCGGCATCGATTTCCGCGCCCCCACCGGCACGCCGGTGCGGGCCGTGGCCAGCGGCAAGATCATCGAGGCCGGGCCGAATGGCGGCTATGGCCGGATGGTCGAGATCGACCATGGCTTCGGCATCAGCACGCGCTATGCCCATCTCTCGATGATCGCCGTCCACGAAGGCGACACGATCGAAAAGGGTGCCGTGCTCGGCCATGTCGGATCGACCGGCCGCTCCACCGGTCCGCATCTCCATTACGAGGTGCGGGTGGATGACGATGCGACCGACCCGATGCGCTATGTCCGGGCGCAGGCCCTGATGGCCGCGCAGCCGCGCTGAACCACCCCGGCCTTACTCGACATCCCCGACATCGCCGACGACCTTGTTGGCAAGGGCAGCTTCGATGAACGGGCCGAGATTGCCATCGAGCACGTCCGACGGAGTTCCCGAAGTGACGCCGGTGCGCAGGTCCTTCACGAGCTGGTACGGTTGCAGCACGTAGGACCGGATCTGGTGGCCCCAGCCGATATCGGTCTTGTTGGCCTGCTCGGCCGCCGCCGCTTCCTCGCGCTTCTTGAGCTCGAGCTCATACAAGCGGGCCCGCAGCATCTTCCAGGCAAGTTCGCGGTTCTGGTGCTGCGACCGGCTCGTCTGGCTCATGACCATGATGCCGGTGGGCAGATGGACAAGGCGGACCGCGGATTCCACCTTGTTGACGTTCTGGCCGCCGGCGCCCTGCGCGCGCATCAGGTCGACGCGGACATCGCTTTCCTTGAGATCGACCTGGATCGAATCGTCGACAACCGGGTAGACCGTCACCGAGGCGAAGCTTGTATGCCGCCGGGCATTGGAATCATAGGGCGAGATGCGGACGAGCCGGTGCACGCCGGCCTCGGTCTTGGCCCAGCCATAGGCATTGCGCCCCTTGACCAGCAGGGTCGCGGACTTGATCCCCGCTTCTTCGCCGTCGGAGACTTCCATCACCTCGACCTTGAAGCCGGAACGCTCCGCCCAGCGCGTATACATGCGCAGCAGCATCGAGGCCCAGTCCTGGCTTTCGGTCCCGCCGGCGCCCGAATGCACTTCGATATAGGTGTCATTGGCATCGGCCTCGCCGGACAGCAGGGCCTCGACCTGACGCTTGGCCGCCTCGCCCTCCAGCGCGCGGATCTGGCTCTCGCCCTCGTCGACCGTCGCCTGGTCGCCCTCGGCCTCGCCGAGTTCGATCAGCGTGATCGCATCCTCGAGATCGCGCTCGAGCTTGGCCAGCGAATTGAGCTTGTATTCGAGATCGGTCCGCTCGCGCATGACCTTCTGCGCCGATGTCGAATCGTTCCAGAAATCCGGATCTTCCACCCGGGTGTTCAGCTCCTGGAGCCGCCTGGTCGACTTGTCCCAGTCAAAGATGCCTCCTCAGCAGCCCGACAGACTGCTGGATGGCCTCGACCATCGCTTCGATTTCCGTCCGCATTGTCCAAAATTCCGTCAAGGATGCTGCAAGGCGCAGCAGGATCGGGCCCGGAATAGCCGAGCCCGGCCGGGGATGCAAACCATCCTGCCGGCGTTTTGCTAGTAGAGGCCGCCCGTGGTGTTCCCGACGCTCACGCCGCCGGCCGCAGCCCCGGCATTGGTGCCGAACGTGTAGCTCTCCGGCGGCGCGGTGTTCGGCTTGAACGGCTCGAGAATCGCCTGCGGATCGCCGGCCGTCGTGCGCTGGCCCGTCGCCGAGTTCACGCGGATGAACTTGATGCCCGGCGGCACGCGGAACTGGAGGTTCGGCTTGCCTGCCAGCGCCTCCTTCATGAAATCGCGGAAGACCGGCGCGGCATACTGCCCGGCCGTGGCCGAATTGCCGAGCGAGCGCGGCCGGTCATAGCCGAGATACACGCCGACCGCGAGATCGGGCGAGAAGCCGACGAACCACACATCCTTGGCATCGTTGGTCGTGCCGGTCTTGCCGGCCAGCGTCCGGCCGAGCGGCTTCAGCACCGTGGCGGTGCCCCGCTGGATGACGCCTTCCATGATCGAGACCATCTGGTAGGCCGACATCGGATCGATCACGCGTTCGCGTTTGTCGAGCAGCCGCGGCTCGTCCTGGTTGGTCCAGCTCTCCGCCACGCATTCGCGGCAGACGCGCTCGTCATGCTTGAAGATCGTCGCGCCCCAGCGGTCCTGGATGCGGTCGATCAGGGTCGGCCGGATCCGGCGGCCGCCATTGGCGAGCATCGAATAGGCGGCGGTCATGCGCAGGACGGTGGTTTCCCCCGCCCCGAGCGACATCGCCAGAACCGGGAGCATGTCGTCATAGACACCGAAGCGCTTGGAATACTCGGCCACCAGCGGCATGCCGAGATCCCGCGCCAGCCGCACCGTCATCAGGTTCTTCGAACGCTCGATGCCCTGGCGCAACGTGCGCGGCCCGGTCGGCTTGCCGTCATAATTGTCCGGCCGCCAGACTTCGCCATTGCCCTGGTCAACCTCGATCGGTTCGTCGAGGATGATCGAGGACGGCGTGTAGCCATTGTCGAGCGCCGTTGCATAGACGAAGGGCTTGAAGGACGAGCCCGGCTGGCGCAGGGCCTGCGTCGCGCGGTTGAATTCGCTCTTGTCGAAGGAGAAGCCGCCGACCATCGCCTTGACGCGGCCGGTATACGGATCCATCGCGACGATCGCGCCGGAGATTTCCGGCACCTGCCGCAGGCGGAACTGCCCCGGTCTGTCCTGGATCGGCTCGACATAGACGACGTCACCGGCCGTGAGGGCCTCGCGCAGGCGCTTCCGCGGAAACACACGGGCGCTTTCCGCCGTGATCACCCCGGTCTCGCGCTTGCGGTCGAGAATGCCGCCACCCAGCCGTTGCGGCTGGAGGCCGATCTGGGCCTGGCTGTCATCGACCGACAGGATGACCGCAAGCCGCCACGGATCGACGTCGGTCAGCGTCGAGACTTCCGCCAGCGCCGCACCCCAATCGCCCGTCGGCGCGATCTTCTCGGTCGCGCCGCGCCAGCCGCGCGCCTCGTCGAAGCGGACGAGGCCGTCGGACAGGGCCTTGCGGGCGTAGAACTGCAGCTTCGGATCGAGCGTCGACCGCACCGAGAGGCCGCCCTCGTAGAGCTTCTTGGAGCCATAGCGATCCGCGAGTTCGCGGCGCACTTCCTCGGCGAAGAAGCCGGCGGCATAGCTGTTCGGCGACAATTGCCGGAACGTCACGACCAGCGGCTCGGCGCGCGCCGCAAGCCCGTCTTCCTTGGAAATGTAGCCATTGTCGACCATGCGGTCGATCACGTAGTTCCGGCGGCCGATCGCGGCATCGCGGTTGTTGACCGGGTGATAGGTCGAGGGCGCCTTCGGCAGCGCGGCGAGATAGGCCGCCTCGGCGATCGTCAGCTCATGCACCGACTTGCCGTAATAGTTCAGGGCTGCCGCCGCGACACCGTAATTCCCGAAGCCGAGATAGATCTGGTTGAGGTAAAGTTCGAGGATCTTGTCCTTCGAGAAGATCGATTCGAGCCGGAACGCGAGCAAGGCCTCGCGGATCTTGCGTTCGATGCTCTGCTCCGGCGAGAGGAAGAAGTTCTTCGCCACCTGCTGGGTGATGGTCGAGCCGCCCTGCTGGCGGCCGCCGGCGCCGCGGCCACGCACCAGCGCACGGGCAATCCCCTCCGGATCGACGCCGCTGTGCTTGTAGAAGTTCTTGTCTTCCGCCGAGAGATAGGCCGCGATCAGCAGCTTCGGCATCGCCTGGATGGGAAGGTAGAGCCGGCGCTCCCGCGCATATTCGGCGAGCAAGGTCCCGTCCGCGGCATGGATCCGCGTGGTCACCGGCGGCTCGTATTTCGCGAGCTGGGCCGGATCGGGCAGATCCTGCGAATAATGCCAGACGACATAGCCGGCAACGGCCGCGCCGATCAGGCCCACCAGCGTGGCGGTTCCGAACAGGAACGCGAAAAAGCGTGCGATCATCCGCATGCGGTTCTAACCCCTGGCAGATCGGGCACAGCCGATCTGCATCCATCTGGTCCGGCATTCATTCCGGGGAGGCGGACATGGCCCGCACCCCCAAACGCGCGGGCATTCTACGCGTCGATCCCTAAACAAAACTGTCAGGGACCCTCCATTCCCGATCCTTACCAGAACCGGAAACCGGCAACAAACGCTCTGACTCACTTTGTTTCACAAAGGCGCAAACCGTGGCCGAAAAACGGCACAGCGCCTTCCCGCCCCCATTATTCCAGCGGCTTGGCGGAAATCGCGATCCGGTTGTTGAGCACGAAGTCCAGCAAGGCCGCCGCCAGCCCCTGGGCCAGCTTCTGGCGCCCGGCTTCCTGCATCAGCGCCTGCAGGTCCTCCGGATTCGACAGATAGCCAAGCTCGATCAGGATCGATGGCATGTCCGGCGCCCGGAGAACCCTGAACCCGGCACTGCGCAGGGGCGTCTTGTGCAGCCGGCCGGCCCTCTGGATCGACTGCGCCACCCCCCGGGCGGCCAGTTGGCTGAACAGCCGCGTTTCCCGGCGCGCAAGATCGAACAGGATGTCATCGACGCCCTCGCGCTGGTCTTCCGGCGCATCGAGCCCGGCCGCGACATCGGCGCGGTTTTCCTTCTCCGCCGCGCGGGCGGCTGCCGCGTCCGAGGCGCGGTCCGAGAGCGTGTAGACCGAGGCGCCGCGGACATCCGCCTCGCCGAACAGCGAATCCGCGTGCAGCGAGACGAACAGGGCGGCGGAGCGGTTCCGCGCGAAAGCCACCCGCTCGGAAAGCGAGATGAAGCGGTCATCGTCGCGGGTCATCTGCACCTCGACCCGGCCATCGGCCTCGAGCTGCTTCCGGACCAGCCGCGCCACCGCGAGCACAATCTCCTTTTCCGCCTCGCCCTTCGGCCCGGACGCGCCCGGATCGATGCCGCCATGGCCCGGATCGAGCACGACAAGCGGCCTCGCGCCGGCCGGGCGCGGCACCGACCGGCCCTCGGGCACGCGGCTCGCGAGGCGGCGGCGCTGGTCCTCCTCGGACCGCCGGGCGAATTCCTCCGTGCTGGCGGCCCGCAGCTGGATGACCAGCCGGACATGCGGCCCCTGCCGGACAAAATCCGTACGCTGGACAAGGACAGGGCGGTTGAGATCGAGCACGATGCGCGATCGCCCCATCAGGAACAGGCCGGCGCGCCACCCCGCCACCGGCCCGACGGCGCGGGAACTGCCCTGCGCGGAAGAACCGCCGAAGACCGTGTTCTCGAGATCGATGACGAGGCGGTTCGGCTCGGACAGCACCTCGTGCCGGACTGTGACCTCTCCGGACAGGTCGACGACGAGACCAAGCGTTTCGGGGCTCTGGTCCTCGACGAGATGGACTCCCCGGGCAAGGACGGGTTCGCCTGATCCCGGCTTCGGGGCAGCCGGCTGGGCCAGCACGGCAGACGGAAGGAAGAAGGCCAGCAGGATCAAGACCATGCCGGCGAGCAACGCAACCCGCCCGGCCGGGGAGCCGGCGGTTCCGGCACAGGGAAAGTCGTGTCGCGCTGGGACCACCCGTGTTGTTCCGCTTGCAAATGGCGAGTCTGAACCTTAAACGGGGTCTACGGTGCATTCTGGACCGGAGCAAGTTTTCGTTGAGTCGTCGCTTCCCGAGGAAGGTCGCCGGCTCCACAGCTCCGGGCCCGAATGCGGGAAACCCGGCCGGAAGCCTTTGCCGCAGGAGCTCAACCTGCCCAATTTCGCTTCGGAGTTTCGGGCCCCGTGGCGCGCTCCCCGCGCGTCGGTTCGAGCAAGGATGGCCTTGATGCCACGACAGGCGATGGCAAAGCTGCTGCACCTCCCCCGGTCCAGGCCGGGCGCGTGGCGGCATCGTGCGCCTGCCAATGCCGGTCTTGTCTCGATCCCGCCGTTCCGTGGCAGGCCGGCTCGTTCCGCCTGCTCCCCGAATCCCTTCTTTCCCTTCTCCAACCGCCCGGCAAGCCGCCGCAATCCTGCGCGCGGGCCAAGCGGAGTGACGTGCTCTGGCCGCCTCCCGCCTCGGGCATACAGCCTTTCAAGAGTTTGCAATGACAACAAAAATGCTCATCGATGCCGCGCATCCGGAAGAAACCCGGGTCGTGGTCACACGCGGCAATCGTGTTGAGGAATTCGATTTCGAATCCGCCAACCGCCGCCCGCTCCGCGGCAATATCTACCTCGCCAAGGTGACGCGCGTCGAACCGTCGCTCCAGGCGGCCTTCGTCGATTTCGGCGGCAACCGGCACGGTTTCCTCGCCTTCTCCGAAATCCATCCCGATTATTACCAGATCCCGACCGCGGATCGCCTCGCCCTGCTGGCCGAGGAGGCCGAAGCCGCGCGGGACGAGGATGGCGACGAGGAGGAAGGCCGCCGTCCGCGCCGTTCGCGGGCAAAGGCCAAGCAGCGCGGTCGCGGCAAGGACCAGGTGGCCGGCCCGGCCGAGGGTGACGGCGAGGATGCCGCCGCCAATGGCGAAGGCGCGGCCGATGGCGCAGAAGCCGAAATCGAAGCGGATGGCGAAAATGCCGGCGCCCCGTCGGACGACATGCCGAAGGACGAGGAGCATGTCGAGCAGCTCGGCGGCGGCGGCGACGCGATGGAAGAGGTGCCGATGCGCGCCGCCCACCGCACGCGCCGGCAGTACAAGATCCAGGAAGTCATCAAGCGCCGGCAGATCCTGCTGGTCCAGGTGGTGAAGGAAGAGCGCGGCACCAAGGGTGCGGCGCTGACCACCTATCTCAGCCTCGCCGGCCGCTACTCGGTCCTGATGCCGAACACCGCACGCGGAGGCGGCATCTCGCGCAAGATCACCAGCGCCACCGACCGCAAGCGCCTGAAATCCATGGCCTCCGAGCTGGAGGTTCCCGCCGGGATGGGGGTCATCCTCCGCACCGCCGGGGCCTCGCGCACCAAGGTCGAGATCAAGCGTGATTTCGAATATCTGATGCGCCTCTGGGAAAGCGTGCGCTCGCTGACGCTGGAATCCACCGCGCCGGCCCTGGTCTATGAGGAAGGCTCGCTGATCAAGCGCGCGATCCGCGATCTCTATTCGAAGGATATCGAGGAAATCCTCGTTGCCGGCGAGGATGGCTACCGCGAGGCCAAGGACTTCATGCGCATGCTCATGCCGAGCCATGCCAAGGCGGTCCAGCCCTACCGCGATGCGACCCCGCTCTTCTCGCGCACCGGCGTGGAAAGCCAGCTCGACGCCATGTTCTCGAATGTGGTGACGCTGAAATCCGGCGGCTACATCGTGATGAACCAGACCGAGGCGCTCGTCTCGATCGACGTGAACTCGGGTCGCTCGACCCGCGAGCACAATATCGAGGACACCGCCCTCAAGACCAATCTCGAGGCGGCCGAGGAAGTGGCGCGCCAGCTTCGCCTGCGCGATCTCGCCGGCCTTGTCGTGATCGACTTCATCGACATGGAGGAGAAGCGCAACAACAAGGCGGTCGAGCGGAAGCTCAATGATTGCCTGAAGAACGACCGTGCGCGGATCCAGGTCGGCCGCATCTCGCATTTCGGCTTGCTGGAAATGTCGCGCCAGCGCATCCGCACCGGCGTGCTCGAAAGCTCGACCATCCCCTGCCCGCATTGCGCCGGCACGGGCCTGCTGCGCTCGACACCCAGCCTCGCCCTGCACGTGCTGCGGGCGCTGGAAGACACGCTCCTGCGCGGCGCCACGCATGACATCACGCTCAAGACGCGCCTCGAAACGGCCTTCTACATTCTCAACCAGAAGCGCGAGAGCCTGCGGGCGCTCGAAGCCCGGTTCGGCGTGACGATCACCGTCGTCGCGGAATCGGCGCTGCCGCCGGGCCAGCATTTCCAGATCGAGCGCGGCGAACCCGTGCAGCCCCGCATGGTGGCCGAACGGGTCGAAGGCGAAGCGATCGAGCATCGTCCGGCGGCTCCGCGCCATCAGGACGGGCCGCGGGTCATCCATCCCGAGGATATCGAGATGGACGATATCGAAATCGGCGATTCCGAGGAAACGGAATCCGAAGGCGAGTCCGAGGCTGGCCGCGAGGGGGAGAAGGCCGATGGCGAACGTCGCCGCCGTCGCCGCCGTCGTCGCCGGGGTGGCCGTGACCGCGAGCGGGGCGAAGGCCAGGCGAATGGTGGCGACGGCGCCGAGGCGTCCGGTAATGCCGATCAGGATGCCGAGGGCGATGACGAGGACGATGATGGCAGCGAGGAAAGCCGCGTCGAGGGCAGCGAAGGAGGCGAGCGGTCGGAAGGCGAACGCAAGCGCCGCCGTCGCCGTCGGGGCGGTCGCCGCAACCGGCGCGACCGGGATGATCGCCCCGGCGAAGGCTCTGCCGATGAGAGCTCGGATGGAGAGGTCGGGGAAACCGCCGCAACGGCCGTGATGGCGGCCGAACCGGCCGTCGAGGCGCCCGCTCCCGCCGAACCCGCACCGGCGGAAGCTGAACCGGCGAAGAAGCCCCGCCGCAGCCGCGCGAAGAAATCGGATGATGCGGAAGCGGTGGCGGTCGAAGCCCCGGCCGTCGAGGTTCCGGCGGAAAAGCCGGCCAAGGCGCCGCGGAGCCGCGCGAAAAAGGCGGCTCCCCCCAGCGAGGCGCCTGAAGCCGCCGCCCCCGTGGCGGACGAGCCTGCCCCCGTCCTGCCCCCGGCACCTTTGGCCGCTCCCGCTCCGGCCCCGCAGCCGGAACCCGAGCCCGAGCCGGAGGATCCGAACCGGCCGAAGCGTTCCGGCTGGTGGAGCCGGGCGAAGCAGGCCCTTGGCGGCTGACAGCAAAAAGGCCCGGGAAACCGGGCCTTTCCTTTTTGAATCAGGTATTTCTCCCCGAGACCGGATTCCCTGCCGCAAGGGCGGAGACCGATGGTCAGTCGAAATCGGGCCCCATGAAGCGGGCCCCGGCCGGGCGCCGCCGCAGGCCCTCGGCATAGCGGGCAACGCGTGGCAGGGTGACCCGGGCGATCGGCGCCTGCTGCCAGCGATGCGTGGCCAGCCCCATCACGATATCGGCAAGGCTGAACTCACCGCAAAGATATTCGCCTTCCGTCTCGAGCTGGGCATCGAACACGGCCATCAACCCGTTCCACTCGCTGGTGGAACGCTGGACTTCCGCCGGATTGTCGAAACCCGGCCGCTTGCGCACCAGGGCCTGCACGGCATAGCGCCAGCTGGCGTTGAGATCGGCAATCATCCAGTCCATCCAGGCCTCGATTTCGGCCCGTTTCACCGGATCCTCCGGCAGGAGCGCGCCCTTCCCGTAACGGGTGGCGAGGTAGCGGCAGATCGCATTCGACTCGGTCAGGATGGTTTCGCCGTCGATGACGACCGGGATCAGCGCGCGTGGATTGAGCTTCAGGAACTCCGCCTCGCGCGTCGACCGGAACCCGCTGCCCCAATCCTCGCGGCTATGGGCGATGCCGAGTTCCTCGCAGACCCAGAGCACCTTGCGCACATTGATCGAACTGGTCCGTCCCAGGATCCTCAGCATGTCACCACCAGCGCGCAGCGGTGACGCGACCGGCCTGGTCCTCGATCACGGCACCAAGGCTGAACAGGGTTTCCTCGTCGAAGGGGCGGCCGATGAGCTGCAAGCCCAGCGGCAGGCCGGAAGCGTCGGTCCCGCCCGGCAGGGCGAGGCCCGGCAGGCCGGCCATGTTCACCGTGACGGTGAAGATGTCGTTGAGATACATCTGAACCGGGTCGGCATCCGCCATCTCGGCGATGCCGAAAGCGGCCGAGGGCGTTGCCGGCGTCAGGATCGCGTCGACACCCGCGGCATAGACATCCTCGAAATCCTTCTTGATCAGGGTGCGGATCTTCTGCGCCCTGAGGTAATAGGCGTCATAATAGCCGGCCGAGAGCACATAGGTGCCGATCATGATGCGGCGCTTCACCTCGCGACCGAAGCCCTGCGCCCGCGTCTGCTCGTAGAGATCGGTGATGTCCTTGCCCGGCACGCGCAGGCCGTAGCGCACGCCGTCATAACGGGCGAGATTGGACGAAGCCTCCGCCGGCGCCACGATGTAATAGGCCGGCAGCGCATATTTCGTATGCGGCAGGCTGACATCAACGATCCGCGCACCCGCCGCGCGGAGCATGTCGGCGCCCTTCTTCCAGAGCGCCTCGATCTCCGCCGGCATACCCTCGACCCGGTATTCCCTGGGGATGCCGATTGTCTTGCCGGCCACCGAGCGGCCGATCGCCGCCTCGAAATCCGGCACGGCGACATCGACCGAGGTCGAATCCTTGGGGTCATGGCCGGCCATCGAGGTCATCAGGGCCGCGCAGTCCCGGACCGTCTTGGCGATCGGGCCGGCCTGGTCGAGCGAAGAAGCGAAGGCGACAATGCCCCAGCGCGAGCAGCGCCCGTAGGTCGGCTTGATCCCCACCGTGCCGGTGAAGGCGGCGGGCTGGCGGATCGAGCCGCCGGTATCCGTGGCGGTGGCGCCGAGGCAGAGATGCGCGGCAACGGCGGCGGAGGAGCCACCCGAGGAACCGCCCGGCACGAGCAGGCCCTTCTTGTCGCCGCCCAGCGCCGCCTTGCCCTTCTCGGCGCTCCAGTTGGCCGGCAGGAACGGGTTGACCACGGGCCCGAAGGCGCTGGTCTCGTTCGACGAGCCCATGGCGAATTCGTCGTTGTTGAGCTTGCCGAGCATGACGGCCCCGTCCCGCCAGAGCTGGCTGGTGACGGTGGATTCGTAGGTCGGCACGAAATTCCCGAGAATGCGCGAGGAGGCGGTGGTGCGCACACCCTCTGTCGCGAAGAGATCCTTCACCCCGATCGGGATGCCTTCCAGCCGCCCGGCCTCGCCGCGCGCCAGCCGCGCATCCGCAGCCTTCGCCATGGCGAGCGCCTGCTCCGGCGTCTCGAGCACATAGGCGTTGAGCGCGCGGGCCGCCTCGATGGCGGCAAGATGCGCCTCGGCCAGTTCGACGGCAGTGAAATGCTTGCCCGCAAGGCCCTCGCGGGCTTCGGTCAGGGTGAGCTGGGTCAGATCGGTCATGGAAAGGAACTTCCGGAACGGAGAAAAGGCAGGGCGCGGCGGAAAACCAGAAGGGCGGACTGCCCGGGGTGGTCTTATTCCACCACTTTCGGCACGAGGAAGTAATGATCCTCGCTCTGCGGCGCATTGGCGGTGACCTTGCCGGCCTTCTCGCCATCCGTCACCACATCGTCGCGCATCTTGAGCGCCATCGGCGTGACGGAGGTCATGGGCTCGACCCCGTCGACATTCACCTCGCCGAGTTGCTCGACGAAGCCGAGAATCGCGTTGATCTCGGCCTGCATGACCGGAACATCCTGTTCCGGCAGCGCGATGCGGGAAAGCCGGGCGATGCGGCGAACGGTGGCGGCGTCAACGGACATCCGATGCCTCTTCCATGGGATAGGGGGACCCGCGTCCTTAACAGAAGGCGGGCCCCGCTGACAAATCCCGAACGGCTGAATCCCGCCGCTTTTTGCTCAGCGGATCGAGAAAACGAACGGCTCGTGCGGCAGGGGTTCGAGGAGATGGGTGCCGAGCGGCCCCAGCTCGCGCTTGAACTCCTCGACCGTACCGGTCAGGGCGTCAAACGTGCCGTAATGGCAGGGAATCACGGCCTTGGACCGCGGGAAGAAACGCCGCACCGCCAGAGCAGCGGTCGATGGGCCCATCGTGTAGCGATCCCCGATCGGAACGATGACGATATCCGGCTTGTGCAGCTCCTCGATCAGCCCCATGCCGGCGAAGATGTCGGTATCGCCCATGTGGTAGACAACCGGCGCGCCGGGAATGTTGATGATCGCCCCGTTTGCCGATCCGAGCGTCTGGAAGATGCCGCGCTCCCACACCCCGGAAGAATGGTCGGCACGGACGAGCCGGATCGACACGCCGTCATGCTCGACGCGGCCGCCGGCATTCATGGTCTCCATCGCCAGCGCCTTGCCGGTATCCATGGCTTCCCACCTTGCGGAAAGCCACTGGCCGAGATCCCAGTTGCAGAACAGGGTGGCATCCGTCTCGCGGGCGATGGCGAGGCTGTCGCCGATATGGTCCCCATGGCCATGCGTGATGATGATGTCGGTCGTGCCGGCAATGGCGCGCTGGAATTTCGCACGGAAATCCCCCTCGCCCTTGCCCTCGAAAACAGGGTTGCCCGTGAAGAACGGATCAACCAGGACCTTGCGGCCGTTGCTGGCAAGCGAAAAGGCCGAATGACCAAACCACGTGACTTCCATGGCACTCTCCTTCCTTCACATCTTTCATGCGACGTGTCGCCGATAACCGTTTATGGGGTTGCCGGAGCAAGGCCAAGCCTTTTTTGCAACGCACAAATCCGCGGGAGCTGTTACGCATGAAGCCGGGCACAGCCGAGGACGTGACCATCGAGGCGCTGACGGCCGGGCTCGGCCCGGGCGAGAGACTGCTGGGGCTCGATCTCGGCGAGAAGACGGTCGGGCTGGCGCTGTCGGATGTCGAACGGCGGATCGCCACGGCCTTCCGGACCCTGCCACGCCGGAAATTCCGCGAGGACTGGGCGGAGCTCTCCGCCATCATTGCGCAGCATCGCGTGGCGGGCCTCGTGCTTGGCCTGCCGCTCAACATGGATGGCAGTTCCGGCCCGCGCGTTCAGGCCACCCGGACCTATGCGCGCAACATCCGGCAGGTCAGCCCGATCCCGATCCTGTTCTGGGATGAACGGCTCTCGACCGTGGCGGCGGAACGGGCGCTGCTCTCGGTGGATCTGTCGCGGGCGAAGCGCGCGGCGATCATCGACGCCACCGCGGCCGCCTTCATCCTGCAGGGCGTGCTCGACCGGCTGCGTTTCGAACAGCAAAAAGGGGAGGCCTGAGCCTCCCCTGATTGCAGATCCGGCGCGGACGACACGATCAGCGCATCGAGCCGCCGCCGGCAGGGTCACGCACCGGACGGCCACGGCGGCCTGGATAATACTCGCCAGGGCCCGCCGGAGCATAGGTGTAGGGCGTTTCCCGGTCCGGGGTGTAGATGATCCGGCCACCGGCCGGCCCGGACCTCGGACCATAGTATTCCGGGGCCGGATAATAGCCCGGATCGCGATAGTAGCGACGATCCTGATAGTAGCCGTCATCGACGTAGTAGTTCCGCCGACGCTGCGACTCGGCGATGATCGCCCCGCCGATAATGGCGCCGCCGATGATCGCCCCGGCGGCAAGCCCACGGTTCCGGCGCGCGCGCCGGGAGGCAACCTCCTCGATCGGCACCGCAGCCTCTGAACGCAGTTCCGCAGCGTGGGAGAAGGGCCCTGCCTGCGCCGGCCCCTGCCCGACGACACCGAGACCAAGTGCAAGCCCGAAAGTCAGACCAGCGAGACGATTCATGGGACACCTCCTGTACGGGTCTTGCCGACCCTTGTGCCGATTGGATGCAAACAGCCACATAATGATGTCATATAGAGGGCGGTGAATAAACCGGTGCTGAACATCGCGGGTTGCTTCCCTTGATGCCGGGCAGCCCTTAGGGAATGAAGAACACGGCCCTTCCGGCGGCCGGAAGCCGGAACGGCCCCTGATGGTTCTTGATTCCCTGATTTCCGTCTTTGTCGTCATCGCCTGTGGCTGGGCCCTGCGACAAAAGGCCCTGCCGGCAGAATCGGATTGGCAGGGCTTCGAGAAGATTTCCTACTACGTCCTGGTGCCGATCCTGATTGCCAAGACACTGATGGCGGCCAAGCTCGGCGATGTGCCCTTCGCACGGCTCGGCGCCGCCCTCGTCGGCACGATCACCATCCTCGGCATGGCGCTGCTCCTTCTCCGGCGGCCTCTGGAACGCTGGCTCCACGTCGATCCGCCGGCCTTCACCAGCGTATTCCAGGGGGTTCTTCGCTGGAATGCGTTCATCGCCCTCGCCATTTCGGCCAATCTCTACGGGCGCGACGGCGTGACCCTTGCCGCCGTGGCCATCGCCGCGCTCATCCCGGTGCTGAATGTGGCGACCGTGCTGATCCTCCGGCGCTATGGCACGGGAGGTGGTTCGCTCCTGAAGGGGCTGGCCACCAACCCCTTCATCGTCGGCACGCTGGCTGGCCTCGCCCTGAACCTCCTGGCCATCCCCCTGCCCCGCGCCCTGTCGCTGTCGCTCGACATTATCGGCCAATGCGCGCTCGGCACCGGGCTGATCCTTGTCGGCGCCGGCCTGCGCCTCCAGGACCTGCAACGGCCAAGCCCCGCCCTGCTGCTCGCCGTGGGGGTCCGGCTTCTGATCGCGCCAGCCATCGCCTACGGGCTGGCAAGGCTGCTCGGGCTGCAGGGCGCACAACTGGCGGTCGTCGTGCTCTGCCTCGGCGTGCCCACCGCCACGGCCTCCTACCTGCTGGCCCGCCGGATGGGCGGCGATGCCCCGCTGATGGCGGCGATCACCACCGCGCAGACCATCGTCTCGATGATCACGCTGCCACTTATTCTCGCGGCACTGACATAACCCCCTGCGCGACACGGTTGCCGGGCAGCCTTTCGATCAGGCCGGACAATTCGAGGTCGAACAAGGCCCCGGAAAGGGCGGCCGCATCGAGACCGGCCATCCGGCCAAGTTCGTCGATATCGATGGCGCCATGCGTCAGCAGGTCGAGAACCGCATCGGCCGGCCCCGACCCGGCGGGGCGGCTGGAGAGGAGGCGGGATCCATCGTCAGGATGGAACGGTTCGGAGGCCGCTTCCCGGAACAGGCCGAGAATCGGGCCGGGACGGCACGGCACCGGCGGCAGCGCTGCCAGCACATCCGCGACCGAGGTGACCAGCGTCGCGCCGTCGCGCAGCAGGTCGTTCGAGCCTTCGCAGCGCGGATCCAGCGGCGAGCCGGGCACGGCCATCACATCGCGGCCCTGTTCGCCCGCCATCCGCGCGGTGATCAGCGAGCCGGAGCGGCGCGCCGCCTCGACCACAACCACGCCGAGCGACAAGGCCGAAATCAGCCGGTTGCGGCGCGGGAAATCCTGCCCGCGCGGGCTCTGCCAGAGGCGCATCTCCGACAGGACGAGCCCGCTTTCGGCAATCGCGTCGAACAGCGCCTGGTTCTCCGGCGGATAGGGCCGTTCGAGCCCGCCCGCGAGCACGGCCACCGTTCCCCCGGCAAGGCCGGCCCGATGCGCTTCGGTATCGATCCCGCGTGCGAGACCCGAGACGATGACATAGCCCGCTTCCGAGAGGCCTGCAGCCAGCAGCCCGGCCATTTTCCGCCCGAGGCCGGAGGCATTCCGCGCCCCGACCAAAGCCACGGCAGGCCGGGCGAGCAGCTCCACCCGCCCCTTCACCGAGAGCACCGGCGGCGCCCCGTCCACCGCCCGCATCGGGGCCGGGTAGTCCGGGTCCGGCAAGGCGAGAAAGCGGATACCCAACCGGGTGGCGCGCTCGAATTCGGTCTGGATCTCCTCGCGCCGCGGCACGACAAGCCGCCGTCCCGGCGCGAAGGACGGATCGGCGAGCAGGCGAAGCGCGTCGCCCGCGCTGCCGGCCCGGCGGAGCAGCGCCTCGAACCCGCGCGGGCCGAGACCCTCGACGCGCGCCAGATGCAGCCAGTCGAGGCGTTCGCGCTCGTCCAGCGGCCGGTCCGGGGCAGAGGTCATCCCTTCTGGCCGATCCGGCCTTCCGTTCCGGCGAGAAGTCGCTCGATATTCGGGCGATGCTTCCACCAGAGCAGCGCTGCCATGGCGAGGAAGACAAGGCTCATCGCCGTCACCTGCCCGGCCCGCCAGTCGAGCGCGAGATGGCCGAGCGGCAGCAGCGCCGAGGCCACCAGAGCGGCCAGCGAGGAATAGCGGGTGAAGTAAGCCACAGCGAGCCAGAGCACGGCGAAGGCAATCAGCCCCGGCCACCAGAGCGCCAGCAGCACGCCAATGAAGGTGGCGACCCCCTTCCCGCCGGCGAATTTCAGCCAGACCGGATAGAGATGGCCGAGAAAGGCGCCCAATCCGGCGACAACCCCTGCCCCCGTCCCCCAGCGCAGCGCCACCCAGACCGCCACGCTGCCTTTGAGCGCATCCAGCAGCAGCGTCGCCGCCGCGAGATCCTTGCGGCCGGTGCGCAGGACATTCGTCGCGCCGATATTGCCCGAGCCGATGGCCCGCAGATCCGCCGTCCCGGCCAGCCGCGTCAGGATCAGCCCGAACGGGATCGAGCCCAGCAGATAGCCGAACCCGAGCGCCAGCAGCGCGCCCGCAACCCCAAGTCCCGCCAGTTCGGCCATGATCCCTCCGGATTTCTTCTCTGCCTCTTGCGTCAAGACAGGCGATGCACGACACGCCCTGCCACCAGGGTGGCGAAGACCTTGCCCGAAAGCCGCGCCTCGTCAAAGGGCGTGTTCTTGCACCGGGACCGCAGCTCGGCGGCATCCACCACCCAGGGGTAGTCCCGGTCCAGAACGATGAGATCCGCCGGCGCTCCCCGCGCCATCCGGCCCGTTTCCAGCCCGGCCAGCCGGGCCGGCGCGGCACTCATCGCCTCGAGCAGGCGCTGCAGGCTGATCAGCCCCGCCTCGACCAGCTGCAAGCCGGCCGAGAGCATGGTTTCCAGCCCGATGGCGCCCGGCTCGCATTCTGCAAAAGTCAGGCGCTTGGTTTCAACGTCCTGGGGGTTGTGGTCCGACACGATGATGTCGACCAGCCCCTCGGCCAGAGCCTCGACCATGGCGAGCCGGTCTTCCTCGCTGCGCAGCGGCGGGCGGAGCTTCAGGAAGGTGCGATACCCTCCGATATCCATCTCGTTGAGCGTGAGATGGTTGATCGAAACCCCGGCCGTCACCGGCAAGCCGGCCTGCTTGGCCCGGCGGATCACCTCGAGGCTCTCGCGGCAGGTGATCATCGCGGCATGGTAGCGCCCGCCGGTCAGCTGGACGAGGCGCATGTCGCGCTCGAGCATGATGGTCTCGGCCGCGCGGGGAATGCCGGGCAGGCCGAGCCGGGTCGCGAACTCGCCCTCGTTCATCACCCCCTCGCCGACGAGGTTCGGATCCTCGACATGGTGGATGACCGGCATGTCGAAAATGCGTGCATAGGTCAGCGCGCGGCGCATCACCTGCGCATTGGTGACTGGCCGGTCTCCATCCGTCACCGCCACGGCGCCGGCTTCCTTCAGCAGGCCGATCTCGCTCATTTCCTGCCCGCGGCACCCCTTGGTGAGGGCGGCGGCCACACGGATATGGACGATGCCGGTATCCCGCGCACGGCGGAGCACGAAATCCACCACGGCGGGATCATCGATGACCGGCGAGGTATTCGGCTGCGCGACCACGGTGGTCACCCCGCCCGCCGCCGCAGCCTCGGAGGCGGAACGCAGCGTCTCGCGATATTCCTCGCCCGGCTCGCCGATGAAGGCGCGGAGATCGACAAGGCCGGGCAGGACCAGCCGCCCCGCGCAATCGATGACCTCCGCCTCGGCCACGCTGCCGGGTGCCGCAAGTTCGGCCGAGAAATCCACGATCCGCCCGCCCGAGACGAGGACGCCGCCCGGCGATTCGAGCCCCGTCACGGGGTCGAGAAGCCGCGCATGGGCCAGATGCAGGGGGCGGGGTTCAGTACCGGTCATCATCGTCTCCGTTGCGCGCCTGCCGCACCGCCGTGATCAGGCGGAGCGTCGCGCCGAGGCTGTAGAGCCCGAGAATGGCGATCAGCACGGTCGGCATCACCACGAGCAGCCATTGCGCGACCGGCCAGGAGAGCAGCACCTCGCTCGCCCCGTGGATCGCATAGCGCAGGTAGAGTGCCGTGCCGAGGCAGAGCAGCACCGCCAGCGAGAACCTGTGGATGAAGCCGAAGAGCAAGGCGAGGATCAGGAACACCGCACCGTCGAGGCTGATCAGCCGGTGGAAGGCCGCCTGCGATTGCAGGTAGAAGGACAGCCAGCCGCTCTGCGCGCCCTGCCCGGGGCCGATGACGAGCTGGTCGAGCCCTTCGAGGATGCCCGCCGCCAGGAAGGGCGAGAGCAGGGCCGCCACCCGCCACGGCGTGCCGGCCTTGCCGATCAGCCAGATCCAGATCGACACCGCCACGGCCAGCCCCCAGCGGAACATCGTGGATTGTGTCAGCGCGATGAGGAGGTCGCTGTAGAGGGCCTCGAGCGCCACCATGTCAGGCGTTCCGGAAGGACCGGGCGCGGGCCAGCGGCATCCGGTGGAAGCGTTCGGCGAGGGCCTTACTCATTGGGCAGCCGCCGGGCCAGCGCCTCCAGCACCGCCATGCGAACGGCCACGCCCATCTCCACCTGTTCGCGGATGAGGCTCTGCGCGCCATCAGCGACATCGGAGGCAATCTCGACGCCCCGGTTCATCGGACCGGGATGCATGACGAGGGCATCCGGCCTCGCATAGGCCAGCTTCTCGCGGTCGAGGCCGTAATAGTGGAAATATTCCTGCACGCTCGGCACATAGGAGCCGTTCATGCGCTCGCGCTGCAGGCGCAGCATCATCACGATATCCGCCCCCTCCAGCGCGCGGCGCATGTCGGTGAAGACCTCCACCCCGTAGCGCTCCACGCCCATCGGCAGCAGGGTCGGCGGGCCGCAGAGGCGCACCCGCGCACCGAGCGCCTGCAGGCAGATGATGTTCGAGCGGGCCACCCGGCTATGGGCGATATCGCCGCAGATCGCCACGACGAGGCCCTCGATCCGGCCCTTGTTGCGGCGGATGGTCAGCGCATCGAGCAGGGCCTGCGTCGGGTGCTCATGGGCGCCGTCGCCGGCATTGACCACCGAGCAATCCACCTTGCGCGCCAGCAGGTGCACGGCCCCGGCGGCGTGATGGCGGACGATGATGATGTCCGGCCGCATGGCGTTGAGTGTCATCGCCGTGTCGATCAGCGTCTCGCCTTTCTTCACCGAGCTGTTGGCCACCGACATGTTCATCACGTCGGCGCCGAGGCGCTTGCCGGCCAGTTCGAACGAGGATTGCGTGCGGGTCGAGGCCTCGAAGAAGAGGTTGATCTGCGTCCGGCCGCGGAGCGAGGATTTCTTCTTCTCGACCTGACGCGAGATCTCGACCTCTTCCTCGGCGAGGTCGAGCAGACCCTCGATATCGGGCCGCGACAGGCCCTCGATCCCGAGGAGGTGACGATGCGGGAAGACGAATGCCGATGCGCTCATGGTAAGCAATCGGCATAGAAGCTTGCCCGGCCTGCTGCAAGCGCGGCGTCCGGTTATCCTCGTCAATCCTTGCGCGGATAGGTGTGTTCCGGCGCGGGGAAGCGGCGCTCCCGCACCTCGCCGGCATAGGCCGCCATGGCCGCATCGACCGCGCCTGCAAGATCGGCGTAGCGCTTGACGAATCGCGGCACGCGCGGGGTGAGGCCCAGCATGTCGTCGAGCACGAGAACCTGACCGTCACAGGCGGCCGAGGCCCCGATCCCGATCGTCGGGACGGCGACCTTCCGGGTGATCTCCGCTGCCAGCGGCTCCTCCACCGCCTCGATGACAACCGCGAAGGCACCGGCTGCCGCGACCGCCTCGGCATCGCCGAGGATCTTCGCCCGCTCGGCTTCGGACCGGCCGACCGCACGGAAACTGCCGAGCACGTGGATCGCCTGCGGCGTCATGCCGACATGCGCCATGACCGGGATGCCCCGCTCGCCGAGAAAGGCGATGGTCGCGGCCATCCGCACCCCGCCTTCCAGCTTCACCGCGCCGGCGCCGGTTTCCTGCAGGATGCGGGCGGCGTTGCGGAAGGCCTGCTCCGGGCTTTCCTCGTAGGTGCCGAACGGCATGTCGACCACAACCAGCGCCTGCGCCGAGCCACGGACCACGGCCGCGCCGTGCAGGATCATCATGTCGAGCGTCACCGGCACGGTCGAGGGCAGGCCATGATGCACCATGCCGACACTGTCTCCCACGAGCAGCATGTCGGCATGCGGGTCAACCAGCCGGGCCATGCCGGCATCATAGGCGGTGATCATGACCAACGGCGTGCCGCCCTTGCTGTCCCGCACATGGCGCGCCGTCCGGCGCTTGATCCCGTTCTGGACCGACATGAAAGCCTCCTGCCCGCGAAGACGGGAGGCTTAGCGGAGCCGGGGCGTCCGGACAATCGCCCTTGTCAGGCGGCCGCCTTGGCCGCCTCGGCAATCGACTGGATGCCGTGATCGGCCTCGCGGGTCAGCTGCGCGACTTCCTCGATCGTGGTCGAGATCATCTCGACGCCCTTGGCCGCTTCCTGCATGTTGTGCGACATATCCGATGTCACCGCCGCCTGCTGCTCGATCGCGGCCGAGATGTTGAGCGAAACGCCGTTGATCTCGCCGATCGTTCGCGTGATCGCCTCGATGGCCCCGTGCGCCAGCTGGCTGGAGGATTGCACCGCGAGGATATGGGCATTGATGTCGCCCGTGGCCTTCGCGGTCTGGCTCGCCAGCGTCTTGACCTCCGAGGCGACGACGGCAAAGCCGCGACCCGCCTCGCCTGCCCGCGCCGCCTCGATCGTGGCGTTGAGCGCAAGCAGGTTGGTCTGGTTGGCAATCGCAGCGATCAGCTCAACCACCGTGCTGATTTTCCGCGCATCCTCGACGAGGCTGCTCACCGTCGCGCCGGCATGCCGCGCCTGCTCCACCGCATCATTGGAGATCGTCAGCGCCCGGCTGACTTGCCCGTTGATCTCGGTGACCGACGAGGCCAGCTGGTTCGAGCCGGCCGCGACAGCATTGACATTGGTCGAGGCCTGAACGGCTGCCGCAGCCGCGCTGGTCGCCTGCTGGCTCGTGCTGGCAAGGGCCTGTGCCGCCCGCTCGACACCGGCGCCCATCGAATCCCGCATCGCCTGCTGCCGGCGCCGTTCCTTCATGGCCGCTGTGATGTCGGTCGCGAATTTCACGAAGCCGACCAGCTGGCCAGCCCCGTCGAAGAGCGGGTTGTAGCTGGCCTGGATCCAGATTTCCCGCCCGCCCTTGCCGAGGCGGCGGAATTCGGCGACCTGCGGCTGGCCGTTGCGCAGGCTGGCCCAGAAATCCCGGTAGGCCGGGCTGGCCGCCTCCGCCGGATCCACGAAAAGCTTGTGGTGCTTGCCGCGGATCTCCTCCAGCGCATAGCCCATGACCTGCAGGAAAGCCGGATTGGCATCCAGCACATGGCCCTCGAGATCGAACCGGATGACCGCCTGCACCCGGTCGATCGCATCGACCATGCTGCGGAGAAAGACGAGGTCCCGGCGCATGGCCGTCACATCGAAGCCGGAAAAACGGATGCGCCCCTTTGCCGCCGGCTCGATCATGCCGGAAAGGCTGGCGGTGTCACCGCCCGTCACAAGGAAATCGAGGTCGATCCGGGCCGCCTTTCCCGCCTTGAGCAGGCCGGCCAGTTCCTTCGCCGCAGCACCGGTCAGGAAATCGGAGAGGCCCTTTCCCTTCAGCGCTTCGGCCGGTCTTGCCAGCATCGTCGCAAGGGCGGGGGAAACATCGTGGATCCGTCCGTCGAGGTCGAGGTCAAGGCTCAGCAGGAGGGCAGGCCCGGAAGGGTCTTTGGCACGACGCAACAGCATGGGCAGAGGGCTCCGATTGGAATTTATACAGAATATCGTCAACGCAGTTTGACAATTGATGAATCAACCGCTGATGGACGCCAGCATCACCCGTCAGGAAAGTCGCAGGGTCAGGGCTCCGTCGGGGCAGCATTTGACAAACGCGGCGCACACCGCCACTTATCCCGGCCGTTCGGAAGGGACATCCATGGAAAATCGGGTCGTCATTGTCGAGTCGCCGTCCAAGGCGAAGACGATCAACAAGTATCTCGGGCGCGGCTACGAGGTCATCGCCTCCTACGGCCATGTCCGAGACCTGCCGTCGAAGGACGGCTCGGTCGATCCCGACAATGATTTCGCCATGATCTGGGAGGCCGATGGCCGCGGCGCCAAGCAGATCGCCGCGATTGCCAGCGCCGTCAAGGACGCTGACCGCGTCATTCTCGCGACCGACCCGGATCGCGAGGGCGAGGCCATTTCCTGGCACCTGCTCGAAACGCTGCGCGCCCGCCGTGTCCTGAAGGACAAGGCGGTCGAGCGGGTCACCTTCAACGCCATCACCAAGGATGCGGTGGCGGCCGCCATGGCGAACCCGCGCCAGATCGATCAGGCTTTGGTCGATGCCTATCTCGCCCGCCGTGCGCTGGATTATCTGGTCGGATTTCAGCTCTCGCCGGTGCTCTGGCGCAAGCTGCCGGGCGCCCGTTCGGCAGGCCGCGTTCAATCCGTTGCCCTGCGGCTGGTCTGCGACCGCGAGGCCGAGATCGAGCGCTTCATCACCCGCGAATACTGGTCGCTCGTCGTCCGGCTGGCGACACCGCGCGGCGAGGAATTCGAGGCCCGGCTGGTCGGCGCCGATGGCCGGAAGATCAACCGGCTCGATATCGGCTCCGGTGCCGAAGCGGAAGCCTTCAAGGCGGCCCTCGCCGAAGCCCGCTTCACCGTGGCGGCGCTGGAGGCCAAGCCGGCCAAGCGCCATCCCTTCCCGCCCTTCACCACCTCGACGCTGCAGCAGGAAGCCTCGCGCAAGCTCGGCTTCGCGCCGGCCATCACCATGCGGATTGCGCAGAAGCTTTACGAGGGCGCGGATATCGGCGGCGAGACGACCGGCCTGATCACCTATATGCGAACCGATGGCGTCGATATCGCCCCCGAGGCGCGGGCGCAGGTCCGGGCTTTCATCGGCAAGGCCTTTGACAGGGATTACCTGCCGGAAGCGCCCCGCGCCTATTCCACCAAGGCGAAAAACGCGCAGGAAGCGCATGAATGCATCCGGCCGACAGATGCCTTCCGCGTGCCGAAATCCGTCCGGCCCTATCTCTCGGATGACGAGTTCCGCCTGTACGAGCTGATCTGGAAGCGCACCATCGCCAGCCAGATGGAAAGCGCCCGGCTGGAGCGCACCACGGCAGATATCCTCGCCGAGGCAGGGTCGCGCCAGCTCGAACTCCGTGCCACTGGCCAGGTGGTGCTGTTCGACGGGTTCCTCGCGCTCTACACCGAAACCGCCGATGATGAGGAAGACGAGGAAAACCGTCGCCTTCCGGCCATGAGCCGTGGCGAGGCGCTCGCCCGCAAGGCGCTGAATGCGACGCAGCATTTCACCGAGCCGCCGCCGCGCTATTCCGAGGCCAGCCTCATCAAGCGCATGGAAGAACTCGGAATCGGGCGGCCCTCGACCTATGCTGCCACGCTGGCCGTTTTGCGCGACCGCGAATATGTGAAGATCGAGAAGAAGCGCCTCGTTCCCGAGGACAAGGGGCGGATCGTCACCGCCTTCCTCGAGAGCTTCTTCGCCAAATATGTCGAATACGATTTCACCGCCGATCTCGAGAATGATCTCGACCGCATCTCCAACGCCGAAGTGGACTGGCGTTCGGTGCTCCGGGACTTCTGGCGCGACTTCAAGGCCGCCATCGAGAGCGCCAAGGAGCAACGCACGGCCACGGTGCTGGACGGGCTGAACGAGCATCTCGGCCCGATGCTGTTCCGCGATCGCGGCGACGGCACCGATCCGCGCGTCTGCCCGAAATGCGGCAGCGGCCAGCTCTCGCTGAAGCTCGGCAAGCTCGGCCCCTTCATCGGCTGTTCGAACTACCCCGAATGCCGCTTCACACGGCCGCTTTCCGTGCCGAACGGCGAGGATGGCGAGGCCGAAGCCGGGTCCACTGGTCCACAGGTCCTTGGCAAGGACCCGGCAACCGGGCTGGAGGTCACGATCCGTGACGGCCGGTTCGGCCCCTATGTCCAGCTTGGCGAGGGCGAGAAGCCGAAACGCGCCTCGCTCGCCAAGGGCATGACCGTGAAGGATACCGACCTCGAAAAGGCGCTGGCATTGCTTTCGCTCCCGCGCGAGGTCGGCCGACATCCCGAGAGCGGCGAGGTCATCCTCGCCGGCATCGGGCGCTACGGCCCCTATGTCCAGCACGGCAAGACCTACGCCAATCTCGAAGGCCTCGATGACGTCTTCACGGTGGGGATCAACCGCGCGGTCGATCTCATCGCCACGAAGGAAGCCGGCGGCGGCCGCCGCTTCGGGCGGAATGCCGCGCCGGCCGGCCGCATCATCGGCCAGCACCCGGATGGTGGTGACATCTCGGTCCGTGACGGGCGTTACGGCGCCTATGTGAACTGGGGCAGCGTGAATGCCACCATCCCGAAATCGGCCAACAAGGACGAGATCACGATGGAGGCTGCCCTCGGCCTGATCGCCGCCCGGATCGAGGCGACCGGCGGCTTGGCGAAGCCGGCGCGCGGCAAGGCCCGGGCCGCGCCGAAAGCTGCTGCCAAGGCGGCGCCCAAGGCAGCCGGTGAGAAGAAAGCCCCCGCGGCCCGCAGCAAGGCGAAGGCCAGCAGCTCCCCGGCCAAGGGCAAGACCAAGGCCTGAACGGATCATCAGGGCCGGAAGCCTTCCTGCCCTGTCCCTCCCCGCCGGAGCGTGAAACAATCCGCTCCGGGGGGACGATTCGATGCTGGAAGGCCTGACGATCCTGATTTTCCTGCAATTCACCGGCGAGCTGATCGCCGGTGTCACGCGGCTGCCGATCCCCGGCCCGGTCATCGGGCTTGCGCTGCTGGCGGGTTTTGCGCTCTGGCGCGGCCGGATGCCCGAACCGGTCGTCATTGCCGGCGATGCAATCCTGCGCCATCTCTCGCTGCTCTTCGTGCCGGCGGGGGTGGGCCTGATCGCCTTCGGTGACCGGCTGGCGCGCGAGGGCCTGCTGATCGTGATCGTGCTGGTTCTCTCCACGGCGATCACCATGGCCGTCACCGCCCTCGTCTTCCGGGCCCTGACGCGGGATGACGGAGATTCCGCATGACCCTGCGCAGCCTCGACCCCTCCGCCTTCTGGATCTATCTGGCGGAACAGCCGCTTTTCTTTCTCGCAATCACGCTCGCCGCCTATCTCGTCGGAGACCGCATCGCCGCCGCCACCGGCCGGCATCCTTTGGCCAATCCGGTCCTGATCGCCATCCTGCTGGTCGGCACAGCCCTGCTGGTCTCCGGCACTTCGCATGCCCGCTATTTCGAAGGCGCGCGCTTCGTCCATGTCCTGCTCGGCCCGGCTACCGTGGCCCTTGCGCTTCCGATCTGGCGCAACCGCGCACTGATCGCCCGGCACTGGCGGGCCATCGGCGCGGCCCTCGGTATCGGCGCTTTGGTCGGCATCGGGAGCACGCTGATCCTCGCGAGGCTGCTCGGCCTTTCGGGCGCGACTCTCGCCTCGCTGGCCCCGAAATCGGTCACTGCCGCCATCGCGATGGGCATTGCCGAGCAGGTCGGCGGCACGCCACCGCTCACCGCCGTCCTCGTCATCGCCACCGGCATTCTCGGGGCGGTGATGGTCACGCCGCTGATGAACCTCCTCCGGATCCGCGACTATGCCGCGCGCGGTTTCGCGGTGGGCATCGCCGCGCATGGCATCGGCACGGCGCGGGCGCTGCAGGTCAACGAGAAGGCCGGCGCCTATGCCGCGCTCGGCATGGCGCTGAACGGGCTGGTCACAGCCATTCTCGTGCCGCTGCTGCTCTTCCTCTTCCGGTAGCGCGCGGGCTGTGCGAGAAGGAGGAATGTCGCGCCTGCCCCGCTCCCTGGCCCCTCGCCGGCACCCGAAATCCCCCGAGGCCCGGCCCTTCCCGAGCCGGGAAGAAATCCTCGCCTTCATCGCCTCGGCCAAGACCAAGGTCGGCAAGCGCGAGATCGCCCGCGAATTCGGGATGAACCCCGCCGCGAAGATCATGCTCAAGCGCCTGCTGAAGGAATGGGAGGCCGAGGGCACGCTGGAGCGCAAACGCGGCGCGCTGCATTCGGCCGGCCAGCTTCCTCCTGTTGTCGTGGCCGACATTATCGGCCGCGATATCGACGGCGATTTCATCGCCGTGCCCGCCGAATGGGACCCCTCGCGCGGCGAGGCGCCCCGCATCGTGCTGCCCCTGCCCCGCCGCTCGCGCGAGCAGGGCCCTGCCCCCGGCATCAATGACCGCGTGCTGATGCGCGTCGAGCCCGCCGACGAGGAGGATGGCGCAGCCTATACCGGCAAGGTGATCAAGGTCCTCTCGAACCAGGCGAAGCGCGCGGTCGGCATCTTCCGTGCCGAGAAGGATGGCAGCGGCCGCCTGATTCCGATCGACAAGAAAGCCAAGGGCGTCGAGATCCTGATCCCGCCCGGCCAGGCGCTCGGCGAGGCCGAGGATGGCGACCTGATCTCCGTCGAGATCGGCCGCGATCACCGCCTCGGCCTCAAGACCGGCCGCGTGCGCGAGCGGCTCGGCTCGACGAAAAGCGAGCGCGCCATCTCGCTGATCGCGATCCATACCCATGAAATCCCGCATGTCTTCCCGGATGCTGCCCTGCGCGAGGCGGAACTGGCCGAGGAGGCCAGTTTGGCTGGTCGCGAGGATTGGCGCTCGATCCCGCTGATCACGATCGACCCCGCCGATGCGAAGGACCATGACGATGCCGTCCATGCCGAGCCGGACCCCGATCCGGACAATCTCGGCGGCTTCATCCTGCATATCGCCATCGCCGATGTCGCCCATTACGTCCGGCCCGGCTCGGCTTTGGACCGGGAGGCTCTGATCCGCGGCAACTCGGTCTATTTCCCTGACCGCGTGGTGCCGATGCTGCCGGAGCGGATCTCGAACGATCTCTGCTCGCTCAAGCCGCTGGTCAACCGCGCCGCCCTCGGCCTCCGGGTGGTGATCAGCGCGCGCGGCGAGAAGCGCGGCCATTCCTTCCACCGCGTGCTGATGCGCTCTGCCGCCAAGCTCGCCTACCAGCAGGCCCAGACCGCGATCGACGGCACCCTGGATGACGTGACCGGCCCCCTGATCAAGCCGGTCCTCACGCCGCTCTGGCGGGCTTACGAGGCGCTGAAAATCGCCCGCGATGCCCGCGAGCCGCTCGATCTCGACCTGCCCGAACGCAAGCTGGTGCTCGATGCGCAGGGCCATGTGGCCGATGTCATCGTGCCGGAGCGGCTGGATGCGCATCGCCTGATCGAGGAATTCATGATCCTCGCCAATGTCTGCGCCGCGGAAACACTGGAAAAGACACGGATTCCGCTGCTCTACCGCATCCATGACAATCCGAGCCTCGAGAAGATGCAGGGCCTCCGCACCTTCCTCGAAAGCATCGGCATCTCCCTGCCCAAGCAGGGCTCGCTCCGCCCGGACCTGTTCAACCGCATCCTCGCGCGGGTGAAGGACGGCCCCAATGCCACGCTCTGCAACGAGGTGATCCTGCGCTCGCAGGCCCAGGCCGAGTACAGCCCGGACAATATCGGCCATTTCGGCCTCAATCTGCGTCGCTACGCGCATTTCACCTCGCCGATCCGTCGCTACTCCGACCTGATCGTCCATCGCGGGCTGATCCGCGCGCTCGGCTTCGGCAAGGACGGCCTGCCGGATATCACCGTCGAGGCCATGCGCGAGATCGGCGCGCAGATCTCCGCCGCCGAACGCCGGGCCATGGCCGCGGAACGCGAGACGGTCGACCGGCTGATCGCGCTCTATCTCGTCGATCGCGTCGGCGAGAGCTTCCGCGGCCGCATCGCCGGCGTCACCCGGGCCGGTCTGTTCGTGAAGCTTGACCGCACCGGCGCCGATGGCTTCGTGCCGGCCGGCAGCCTCGGCGATGATTTCTTCCGCCATGACGAGGCCGCCCATGCCCTCACGGGCTCACGGACCGGCGAGAGCTACCGCCTCGGCGACAGCGTCAATGTCCGGCTGGTCGAGGCGCAGCCCATGGCCGGCGCGCTGCGCTTCGAGATGCTGAGCGAGGGCCGCTACGTGAAGGTGACGCGCGGCAAGGGCCGCTCCGGCAAGCCGGCCTTGCGTGACGAGGCGGAACATGGTTCAAGGCGAAACGCATTCAAAAAGCCGGATATGAGCAAGCCGTCGGGACGGCGCAATCGCCGCGGATGGGTGGAGGACTGAATGGATTACGGCACCAAGGGCGCGGCCGCGCTCGAGCCCAGGGACTGGAAGCAGGCCATTGGCCGCGGCTTCCGCTGCACCTGCCCGCAATGCGGCGAGGGCCGCCTGTTTGCGAGCTTCCTCAAGGTCGCACCAGCCTGCGAATCCTGCGGCGAGCGGCTGGATGGCCACCGGGCCGATGATATGCCCGCCTATATCACCATCACGATTGTCGGGCATGTCATCGTCGGGCTGAACCTGTTCTTCGAGCGCACGGCAGAATGGCCGATGTGGTGGCACATGGTGCTCTGGCCGGTCCTGACCATCATCATGACGCTCATCATCATGCAGCCCGTGAAGGGTGCGCTGGTTGGCTACCAATGGGCCCTGCGGATGCACGGCTTCGACCCCGAAGGCGACATCCACGAGGTGCGCGGCGTGGCGAAATCCTGAAGCGCGCCACCATGTCCGCCACGGATCTGCTCTCCGACGACGAGAAACTGGCCCGGCTGACGGGCGAGGCCCGGGACCGGCGCTGGGCCAATGTGCGGCCCTTCGATGCCGCCACGCTGATCATCGTCGACCGCGCCGGCACGGAGCCGCGCGTGCTGATGGGCAAGCGGCATCCGAACCACAAGTTCATGCCGGACAAGTTCGTCTTCCCCGGCGGCCGGATGGAAAGCCAGGATGCACGCATCCCGGTCGAGAGCGAATTGCGGGATGAGGTCGTCACTGCCCTGCTCGCCCGCACGCCGCGGGCCACGGCACAGCGGGCCCGGCGCCTCGCTCTGGCGGCCATCCGCGAGACGTTCGAGGAAACCGGCCTCGTCATCGGCCTGCCCTGCACCCGGTCCTGCGCCCTGCCGGACGGCCCATGGCAGGAATTCGCCGCGACCGGACACCTGCCGGATCTTGGCGCCGTGCATTACCTCGCCCGTGCGATCACCCCGCCGAAACGGCCGAAGCGCTTCGATACGCGCTTCTTCGTCGTCGATGCCGGCGCGATCCGCCACAATGTCGGCACCCGGGTCGGCCCGGAGGCGGAACTGACTGAACTCGCCTGGCTGACCTTGCGCGACACGGCCGATCTGCCGCTGCCGGCGATCACGCGGGTGATCCTGACCGATCTCGACGAGCAGATCCGCGCCGGCATGATCGGCCATCGTCACGCGATTCCGTTCTATTACGAGCGGCAACGGGTGTTCCGCCGCGACCTGATCGACTGATCCGGCTCGGAACACGCCGTCAGAACAATCCCTTGGGGATGCTGTTCTCGGCTCCGCCGGGCAGCGGCTTGGGCTTGAGCCCCTTCGGCAGCTCGAACAGGGCGGCCGGCTGGACCTCGCGCAGGAGGCGCTGGGCCACGCCCTGTCCGTTGCCGAAATCCACCATGACGGGGATGCCATCGGCCGTGACGCAGAGCGTCTGGCCGCCAGCGGAGAATTCGCGGCACGGTTCCCCGGCAATCGTGCGGATCTCGCCGATCTGCTCGGGCTGGAAGGCGCCGATCGGGCGCGTCATGCCCGCGAACGCGCCCTTCGTCCCGTTGGCGATCAGCACCACGACATGCCCCTTGGCGAGGTCGCGGTGCATCGTCTGGTCCGAGCCGTCCAGCATGTCGATGCGCAGCCTTTGCGTCGCGCCGTGATAGCGGAAGCGCAGCATTTTCGCGCCCGGCTGGAGGGTCCAGTCCATCTCGAAATCGCGGTTGCCGAACAGGACCGGGTTGTTCCCCTGCGCAAGCGCGGCCTCCGGCAGGAGAGCGCAGGCCGCGACGGCCAAACTTGCCAGCACCCTGCCTGCCAGCGCCGATCCCGCCCGGCCCCGGCGCGGCGTCCCGCGGCATTCATGCGGGAACGACCGTCGCAGGAACGACGGAAAGCCATGCAAGAAGGGAATCACCACTCGAATCATCCCTGTCAGGGTAAGACCAATCCTCACAGAATCCGAGGCTTTTGGCCGCGCCTTGCCGGGAAGGGCTTCACACCATTGCGTCCTGCCGTGGCGGACGCCACAGTCGCCACCTCGTTCCGGAGTCCGCCATGACCGACATCGCCCCGTCCCAGCAACCCCGCGTGATCGCGGCGGCGATCCTGCTGGTCACGCTGGTCGGCGTGTCACTGGCCTTGTCCAACCCGCTGCTCTCGCTGGAAATGGAGCGCTGGGGCCTGTCGAGCACGATTGCCGGGCTCACCGCCTCGGCAGCCGGGCTCGGCACGGTGCTGGCCGTGCCCCTTGTCCCCCGGACCGCGCGCCGGCTCGGCGTACCGCTGACGCTGGGGCTGGCGCTCGTGGCCGCCTCGGGCGGGATGATCCTGTTCTGGCTCTGGCAGGATGTCTGGGCCTGGACAGCCTTGCGCTTCCTGCTCGGCTGCGCCATCGGCGTCGTCTTCACCCTGTCGGAATTCTGGATCAACGCTGCGGCCGATCCCGCGCGGCGCGGAACGATCATGGGCATCTACGCGACGGCGCTCTATGCCGGCTTTGCCAGCGGGCCCCTCCTGCTCACCCTCTCGGGGACGACCGGCTTCGCACCCTACGCACTCACGGCCATCCTGATCGCCCTCGGGCTGGTGCCCCTGCTCCTCGCCGGGAAAAAGACGCCGCGTGTCGACCAGCCCGCCTCGCATTCGGTCCTGCGCTTCGTGATCGCGGTGCCGACGGCCACGTTCGGCGCACTGATCTTCGGCGCGGCGGAAACCGGGATCATCGTCCAGCTCCCGGTCCACAATGTCCGCCTCGGCTTTTCCGAACAGGATGCGGCCCTGCTCCTCTCCGCCTTCACGCTCGGCAACGTGCTGATGCAGATGCCGCTCGGCTGGCTGTCCGACCGCATGGACCGGCGCCTCCTCCTGCTCCTCCTGGCCACATCCTCGGCCCTGCTGGCGCTGGCCCTGCCGCTCGGGCCGCCGGGCTTCTGGTCCTTCGCCGGCCTGCTCTTCCTGCTGGGCGGGGCGTCCGGCGCGATCTATACGGTCGGGCTCGCCCATCTCGGCGCGCGTTTTTCCGGCGCCGATCTCGCCGCTGCCAATGCGGCGTTCGTCCTGCTCTATTCAGTGGGGCTGATGATCGGCCCGCCGGTCATCGGCCTCGGGATGGACCATCTCGGTCGCCTAGGCCTGCCGGTGGCGATGACGGGAATGTTCGGGCTCTATGCCCTGCTGGTCCTCGCGCGGATGCGGGCAGGCCCGCGATGACGGCGCTGCATTTTCTGGGCCGGGCCACAAGCGTTGGGGCTTGACTTGGCGGCGGCTTTCCGCAATACGACCACCCGGTGCCGGGCTTTTCGCCCGGCTATTCGTTTCACGCGATGTGCGGGCCAGCCTGGCCCTGTTCTCGCCGGAGGTTCCCATGGCCAAGGCCACCACGATCAAGATCAAGCTGCTGTCGACGGCGGATACGGGCTATTTCTACGTCACGAAGAAGAATGCCCGCACGGCGACCGAGAAGCTCGCCTTCAAGAAGTATGATCCGGTGGCCAAGAAGCACGTGGAATTCAAGGAAACCAAGATCAAGTAAGGCTGGTCATTCCGGTCTTTGGTCGAAAGGCGCCGCGAGGCGCCTTTTTTGTTGTCCGGACGTCAGTCTCGGCGCCGTTCCCGGCCCGATTTCGAGCGTGGCTGGTGAAATGGGGGTCGCTTGGACGGTGCTTCCCGGCGTCGCCGGTGCAGGATCCCGGAAGGGTGGCCGGCCCAGAAAGGAAGACGAGGAGGCAACTCACTCCCCTTCTGAGCCGGCCGAACCTCGTGGGACGCAGGAGATGCGGCGGACCTGAACATCCCGCGAGGGATTCCGGTGCCGCGCGGGCAGCGCGGCAGGACCATCAGGCTAAGCGAGTCGCGGAGAGAAGCAAGAGGGCTTTCGGGCCGCCGTCACGCGGCGATGCGCACGCAATTCCGGCCGGCGCGCTTGGCCTCGTACATCGCCTTGTCGGCATTCTTGAACAGCGAGTCGCCGCTGCGCAGCGAGGCCGCCGCCGTCGCCACGCCGATCGAGGCCGTGACGCGGATCGTTTTCGTCCCATTCGCCACCGAGAACGGGCGCGTGTCGATGGCGAGGCGGATCCGCTCGGCCACGCGCTGCGCGGCGAAGGGCTCGGTATCCGGCATGGCGACAACGAATTCCTCGCCGCCGAACCGGGCGACGATGTCAATGCCGCGCACGGCCTGCCGCAGACGCTCGGCGCATTCGCGCAGCACCTCGTCGCCGACATCATGGCCATGCTGGTCGTTGATCGACTTGAAATGATCGAGATCGAGCACCAGCAGCGACACCGCGGCGCCGCGGGCCGTGTCATCCGCCAGCAGGCTCTGGAGCTGCGTATGGAGGAAGCGGCGGTTATGCAGCTTCGTCAGCGGATCGACGATCGCCAGCTCCATCGAGGCGCGGAGATTGTCGCGCAGCCGCTCCTGGTAGCGCCACTTGCGGATCTGCGTGGTGACCCGGGCGATCAGCTCGTTGCGGTCGATCGGGCGGATCAGATAGTCATTCACGCCCATATCGATGGCCCGCGTCACCAGCGGATCGCTGATCGCTTCCGCGAGGACGAGAATTGGCAGGTTGCGCAAGCCATTGTCCGAACGGATCTGCGAGATCAGCCGCAGCGGATCGGCTTCATGCAGGCCGAGGCTGATGATCACGACATCGAATCCGCCCTCCTGCACCTGCGGCAGGACATTCTGGGCATGCGCCTCGATCTCGACGACATGATGCTGCTTGAGCGCCGCACTCATCCGGTCGGCGGCATTGGCGCGGTCTTCCACCAGCAGGATGCGGCCGTTCTGACCGTCCTCCGCCGCCGCCATCGACAGCGGGTCCGGCAGGCCGAGGCCCTGGGTGCCGGCGGCACGGGCGCGCAGTTCGTCGGTCAGGTGCTTGAGCCGCACGAGCGAGCGCACGCGGGTCAGCAGCGCAAGTTCATTGATCGGCTTGGTCAGGAAATCATCGGCGCCAGCCTGAAGTCCGGTGAGGCGATCGGACGGGCTGTCCAGCGCGGTGACCATGATCACCGGAAGATGGGCGGTCTGCGGGGCGGATTTCAGCCGGCGGCAGACCTCGTAGCCATCCATGCCCGGCATCATCACATCGAGCAGCACGACGTCGCATTCGCCGCGCTCGCAGATATCCAGCGCCTGCGGGCCGGACATGGCGGTGAGCACGGTGAAGTACTCGGCCGTCAGCCGCGCTTCGAGCAGGCGGATATTCGCGAACACATCGTCGACGATCAGGACGCGCGCGGTCATGCCTCTTCCAACCCTTACCCGATAAAGCTGCGCACGGTCTCGATGAACTTCGCGACCGAGATGGGCTTCGAAAGATATCCCTCGCAACCCGATTCGCGGATCCGCTCCTCGTCGCCCTTCATGGCAAAGGCCGTGATGGCGATGACCGGAATCGGCCGCATGTCATCATCCTCCTTGAGGAGTTTGATGACATCGATGCCGGACACTTCCGGCAGCTGGATATCCATCAGGATGAGATCGGGCCGATGCGCGCGCGCCAGTTCGAGCCCTTCGAGGCCCGACCTGGATTTGAGCGTGGCATAGCCATGCGCTTCAAGCAGATCGTTGAAGAGCTTCATGTTGAGGTCGTTATCCTCAACGATCAGAACTTTCTTGCTCATCCCCGACCGCCTGAACCCGCATTCCCCGGCTGCCCGAAACGTGGGCTGCCCAATCCGTGTTCACCCTAGCCAGCAACCCTGAATCAATCTGTAATCCGCCCCGGATGCTACCCCGGCATGCCCCCCTTCGGCAAAGATGGTTTAAAGTCGCTTGCCGAGACCGGAAGGTGGCCGGCCTTTCGACAGGGAGACCCGGATGATGCGCCTGAAGAACAAGGGACCGGATGCCGAGGCGCTGGCCATCGACGCGCTCGGTTTCCTCGCCGAAGACATGGAGCGCCTCGGCCGCTTCCTCGCCCTGACGGGAATCGACCCGGCAAGACTGCGCGAGGCCGCCGCCAATCCCGGCTTCCTCGCCTCCGTGCTGGATTATCTCGGCCAGGACGAGAGCCTGCTCCTCGCCTTTTCGGCCGACCGCCAGCTCCGCCCGGAATGGATCGCCACGGCGCAGCGCCAGCTGGCCGGCGCCGCACCCGGCCCCGGCGATTTCTGCTGAGGGATCAGGAGTTACGCGTCACCCCATTCAACGAGAGAGGTGGTGGCGGCCAGTGGCTACGGGTGACCACCCCCCGACTTTACTCTATCCAGACTGAGCTACTGGTTATTTGATGATATTCGGTTGCCTGCCGAGAACTTGCCATCGCCTTGTAATCGTTTTTTGGCAACCTGCTTCACTAATCGGGATAATGACGCAGCAAATTGGGACGAGGCCATACCTTATGCACGCCAGCTACGAAGACATTGTATCTCGCATCAGCACGCCACCGATCTGGTATGATGAGCACGCGGTGCCTCGTTACTGCACGTTCGAGCCTAACCGGTCTGCTAGCATTGAAGTTAGCGAAATAGCTCTTGCCGAGATTGGCTGCCAAAAGTGCAAACGCAGGTTTTTGGTGGCCATTTCAGCTGTGAACTCCGATGGGCAAACGATCGCTGAAGCCATTCAAAACAAGAAACTTCACTACGGTGACCCACCAAGGCATGATTTCGATAGTGCTGCCCCCCACCCTGAGTGCCGTGGAGGCGATACGATGAACAGCGAGCCGCGTCGCGTGCTGGAATATTGGCGTCGTCACGATCGGAGCTTCGTTGAAGGTGGCATTATCAGCAGCGTGGCTTATTTCCGTTGGGTGCGGGATCCAGTGTTCGAAGTCGACATTCAGCCCGATTGGGTCCGCTGAAATCACAGCACCTGGCTGCCTAGGTACATATCAACCCTCAGCGCCCGCACGCCTCTTCCGGCAGCGGCTCGTAGCGGACCGCTTTGGCGGCGAGCGAGAATTCGGGGAACTCGAACACGAGATCGCTGACGACGCCATTGGCGAAGGTCACGCTCTTCATCGTGTAGACGGGCACGCGGTCACCGGGGCCGCCGTCGAAATAGCTCATCGAAACCGGCCAGCGCGGCACCTTCTCGAGGCTGGAAACCTGCAGGGCCGGCTCAAGCCGGCTGTTGCGGTCGCCCTCGAGCCGCGGACCGATCGAGGCGATCGTCTCGAAGACCTTCTCGCCGCCCTCGGACCCGTCGAAGAGCCGCGCCTCGTACCGGCGTTCGCCCTTGAGGGCCGCTTCGACCAGCTGGATCATCATGGCCGAGGGAAACAGGATATTCCCGTCGAAATCGCCCTTCTTGCCCCGCGGCTTCTTCATCGCCACCGAGACCGAGCCATCGCGCACGCGCTGGGCCTCGCCATCCGCGTCGCGCGTGGTCTGGCCGTTGACATCGTTCTTGACCGTAAAGCGGAAGCGCTTGCCCGCGCCCTCCTCCCAGAGATTGACCCGGAAATCGAGGTTCCGGCTCTGCCCGTCCGAATCGGCGAGCATCGTCGCCTGCCGGAAATTCGTGACGAAGCCGTCGCAGCGGTTGCCGGTGAATTCGAGCGCCATCAAACCGGAGGCCGAGGTAAGTGCCGATCCGCTCCGCTTGCCGAGGCTGATCTCGTAGGCAATGCGATGCGGCTGCAGCTGGACGCCGCTCGGCAGCACCCCCTGCGCAAGGGCGGGCGCGACCGAGGTCAACGACGCCAGGACCAGCGGGCCAAGCAGGGTAGCGGCGAGATTGCGTGGCATGATTCGTTCCAAGTCCAGTCTCCCTCGGGATCGGCAGGGTGAGGCCGGGGCGGGTTCCGATCAAGGGAATTCCGGGCCGGCCACGGTGTCATGGTGAGGAGAAGACCCTGCCGGCATGGCGAAAATCCGGCAGGAATTCACACATCCCCGTGATCACCCCCCTGCCCTTCGCCCCGCTCTTGCGATAATCGGAAGGCGGGGCGGCATCCCCTCCGGGCATGCTGCCGCCATCCAGATCGAGGTTGTCATGTCCGATATTGAAAATCGTTTGCGCGAACAAGGCATTGTCCTGCCCGTCCCGGTACCGCCGGTGGCGAATTACGTCCCCTGGCGCATCAGCGGCTCGCTGCTGGTCATTGCCGGCCAGGTCTGCGTCGGCCCGGATGGCAAGCTGGCCGACCGGCACAAGGGCAAGCTCGGCGGCGCGGTGACAATGGAGGCCGGTGTCGAGGCGGCCCGGTTCTGCGCGATCAACGTGCTGGCCCAGGCCAAGGCGGCTCTCGGCTCGCTCGATCGCCTGCGCGCCTGCATCCGCCTCGGCGGGTTCATCGCCGCCACGCCGGATTTCACGCCCCTGCCGCAGGTGATGAACGGCGCCTCGGATCTGATGGTCCTCGCGCTGGGCGATGCCGGCAAGCATGCCCGCTCCACCGTCGGTGTCCCCGTCCTGCCGCTGGACTGCGCGGTCGAGGTCGAGGGCATGTTCGAGATCGCCTGATGTACCAGCCCCGCCCGCTCCCTGCCGGCTTCCTCGACCGGCCGATCGCCCATCGCGGCTTCCATGATGCCGGCTCCGGCCGGATGGAAAACACGCGGGCCGCCTTCGAGGCCGCGATCGTGCGGGGCTATGGCATCGAATGCGACATCCAGCTCAGCGGCGATGGCGAGGCCGTGGTCTTCCACGACTTCACGCTCGACCGGCTGACCATTGAAACCGGCCGGGTCGATGCCCGGCCGGCGGCTGACCTCGCGGCAATTCCGTTCCGCCGTGGCGACCATGGCATCGAGACGCTCGCCGCCCTGCTGGCGCTGGTGGCCGGACGCGTGCCGCTTGTGGTCGAGGTCAAAAGCCGCTTCAACGGCGACGACACGCTGGCCCGGGCGGCGCTTGCGGCGCTCCGGGGCTATGCGGGCCCGTTGGTGCTGAAATCCTTCGATCCCGGCGTGCTGGTGGCCCTGCGAAAGGCCGGGGCACAGGTTCCGCTCGGCATTGTCGGCATGCCGTCCTTCGAGGATCCCGAGGCCGGCCTCGACGAGGAAGGCCGGTTCCGGCTGGCCAATCTCCTGCATCTGCCGGAATCACAGCCCGATTTCGTGTCCTGGAACCAAGCCGCAATTCCCAGCGCCGCGCCGTTCCTCAGCCGCTACGGCCTCGGCCTGCCGCTGATGAGCTGGACCGTGCGCGACCAGGCAAATGCGGACCGGCTGCGCCCGCATGTCGACCAGATCGTCTTCGAAGGCTTTATCCCGGCCTGACGCGGCCGGCCCCCTTGGTTCGGGGCGCCCGGACGTTACATGGTGAGGCATGACACCGAAGCCGCCCCGCCTCACGATCGAGGTGCTGACAAGCCTGTCCGAGCTGCCGGCCATCGAATGGGACCGGCTGGCCCTCGGGCCGCGCGACGCGGAAAACACACGCCATCACAATGCCTTGGCGCTGGCCGCGGAATCACCCCACGAAGCGGCTGCGGAATCGGAATGTCAGCTGGGTGAATCCGCATCGCAGGCATCGGATTCATCGCAGGAAGATGCGGAACCGCTACCTGAACTGCCGGAATCCGCATCTGAGGCGGACCCGCACAACCCATTCATTTCCCACGCCTTTCTGAATGCGCTCGAGGAATCCGGATCGGTCGGCGGCCGCACCGGCTGGACCCCGCTTCACCTGCTGGTCCGGGATGAGGCCAACCGCCCGGTCGGGGCGATGCCGCTTTACGCAAAGGCCCATTCCCGCGGCGAATATGTCTTCGACCACGCCTTTGCCGAGGCCTATCACCGCGCCGGCGGGCGCTATTACCCCAAGCTCCAGATCTCGGTGCCCTTCACCCCCGCCACGGCCCGCAAGATGCTGATCGCACCCGATGCCCCGGAAGAGGCCGTCACGGCCGCATTGCTCGGCGGTCTCGAGACGCTGCTCGGCCGGATCGAGGGTTCCTCGATCCACGCGACCTTCCTCACCCCGGCGGACAGGGCACGCTTCGAGGCCGGCGGCTACATGCTTCGGTCGGACCAGCAATTCCATTTTTTCAATGCCGGCTATGCCGGGTTCGACGATTTCCTCGCCGATCTCGCCTCGCGCAAGCGGAAGGTGCTGAAGCGCGAGCGCCGCGAGGCCCTCGCCCAGGGCATCACCGTCGAATGGCTGACCGGCGCCGCGCTGACGGAGGCCCACTGGGACGCGTTCTTCGCCTTCTACATGGATACCGGCAGCCGCAAATGGGGCACGCCCTATCTCACGCGGGCCTTCTTCAGCCGGATCCACGAAACCATGGCCGACCGCATCCTGCTGGTCATGGCGAAGCGGGCCGGCCGCTACATTGCCGGCGCGCTGAACTTCATCGGTGGCAACACGCTCTATGGCCGGAACTGGGGCGCTATCGAGCACCATCCCTTCCTGCATTTCGAGCTGTGCTACTATCAGGCGATCGATTTCGCGCTGGCCCATGGCCTCCGGCGCGTCGAGGCCGGCGCGCAGGGCGAGCACAAGCTGGCGCGCGGCTACCGCCCGGTGAAGACCTGGTCCGCCCATCGCTTTGCCGATCCCGGCCTCGCCCGCGCCGTGGCGGATTATCTCCGCCGCGAGCGGCACCATGTCGATCAGGCGCAGGAGGAACTGGAAGCCTTCACGCCCTTCCGCCGGGGCGCCGGGCCGGCCTGAGGGCGCGCCCCGGCGGTGGCCATTCCCTGTGGACATCAAACGATGTGCGATCCCGCACATTCACCCTGGTTGATCCGGTGCATTGTCAGCCTGCATTCATCGGCGCACACTGAACATGCTGATGCTGACAACCTTCGCCATCGGGTGGCGGCGAAAGAGCAGGAGAAGGAAAGACCATGGAACAGACCGCACAATCCCGTCTCGACCGCCGCGGTGCCCTGAAGGCGCTGTTCGGCTTCGCCGTCGTCGCCGCCGGCGCCACCGCGCTGATGGCCCCGACCGCCGCCGAAGCGGCCCCGGCCCTGAACCCGGAAGGCGCCCTTCCGGAAGCCGAACCGGCCGGCCTGCAGGATATGGCCCCGGACAGCGAACTGCCGGAATCCGAGCAGACCCAGTATTACTATTACCGCCGCCCGGTCCGCCGCCGCGTTGTCTATTACCGCCCGGTCCGCCGCCGCGTCGTCTATGTCCGGCCGCGCCGCCGCGTTTACTACGTCCGCCGCCGCCGCTATTGGTAAGCCCAAGGCGGAACGACCGGCTCAAGGGCGGCTTCGGCCGCCCTTTTCTGTTGCCTGCACTGCCACCGGAAGGATCAGGACGTGACCATGCCGTATGACCCCGACAACATCTTCGCGAAGATCCTGCGCGGCGAGATTCCCTGCCACAGGGTCTATGAGGATGAGGCCGTGCTCTCCTTCATGGACATCATGCCGCGTTCGCCCGGGCATCTGCTGGTGATCCCGAAGGTTCCCGCCCGCAACCTGCTCGACATTGCCCCGGATGATCTCGCGGCCCTGATCCGCCGTGTGCAACGCATCGCGCTGGCAGCGAAGGAAGCGCTCGGTGCGGAGGGCATCACCCTCCAGCAATTCTCGGAAGCCGCCGGCGGACAGGAAGTCTTCCACCTGCATTTCCACGTCCTGCCGCGCTGGGAAGACCAGCGCATGACGCCGCATCCCGCCCCGCGCGGCGATATGGCCGTGCTGGCGGAACAGGCCGCGCGCATCCGGGCTGCCCTCGGCCAGTGAAACGGCCCGTCCTGGCCCTGCTGCTGGCCGGCTTCACGGCGCTTGGTGCGCCGGCACAGGCGCAGGAACCGCGCGATGAACCGCGCGAGATCGTCCGGCGGATCGCCTGGCGCTACACGCACGGCCAGCCGCCCGATCCCGCCCGCCTGCCGCTGGTCGACAGGCTGCTTGCCGCCCTCGCCCGCGCCGATATCGATGGCGACGTCGTCATGCGGAACCCGGCAAACCGCATGGAACAGGCCGAGACCGGCTGGTCCCAGCGCATCGACCACCAGCGCGCAAGGGTCCTCCTCCGCTTCCGCGAGAAGGGCGCGCCCGGCGAGGTCGAGTTCCTGTTCGACCGCGCCTCGGGCCCCTGGCTGATCACCGAAATCCGCAACCGCGACGGCCGTTCGCTGCGCAAACTGCTCCAGATCCCCACCCTGCCATGATCACCCGGCGGCGAGCAAAGCCGCGCCGATCAGCACCGCCTCGCCGATGATGACCCCCGCCAGCATCGATTTCCGGAAGACGAAGAAGGCGAGGATGCCGGCACCGAGCGCGCCCCAGCGCCAGAAAACCGGCACCACCGCCAACGCCCCCGAGGGCACGAGCAGCAGCTTCGCCACCACGCCGGCCAGAAGCGCGGTGGCGACCGCCCGCACCCAGACGAGGATTTCCGCATCTTCGGAAAGGCCGCGGACGAGGAAAACCGAGGCCCAGCGCCAGATTTCGCTGGGCAGGAAGCCGAACAGGATCACGACGAGATAGGGCCAGAGCCCGCCGCTCCAGTGCTCGAGGGCCGCCAGCGTCGCCGTCATGCCCCCTCCCCGCGCCGGCGCCTGGCCTGCTGGAGGCGATGGATCGCATAGGCAAGGCTGCCCATCCCGATCCCGCCGACCATCAGGTCGAACCCGGCCGGCACAACCAGAGCCACCAGCGGCGCCGCGCCGAAGCCCAGCACGAGGGCCAGCCAGTCCACGCTCTGCCGCGCTCCGGCCGCCAGCGCCACGGTGAAATAGATCGGCGAGGTGAAGAGCAGCCCGGCCGCCAGTGCCGGCGGCAGCTTCGCGATCAGGTAATAGCCGGCGCCGGTGGAGAAAGCGGCTGCGAGCATCACGGTCGAGGCAAAGGCCAGGAAATAGGGAATGCGCTCCGGCTTCGGCATGCCGGGCAGCCGGCGCATGCCTTCCACCCAGGCCGTCACCGCCACGAAATGCGCGAGGATCAGCATCAGCCAGGTCGGCGTGCCCTTCCGCGCCGGCTGGCCATCGCGGGCCGGAATCGCCGGTTCACGCATCAGCGGCAGGATCGACATGCACATCGGCACGAAGCGGATCGACGACACGCAGATCGCCACCGCGATCAGCGGCAGCGCCACGCCGGCAGCGATGGAGCCGAACAGCACCATCTGCGCCGGCCCGGCCCAGACCAGCAGCGTCGAGGCAACTGCCGCGCCCATCGGGTAGCCGACATCGCGGCACAGCCCGCCGACGCCGATCAGCGAGGCCATCAGCATGAAGCTCGGCAGGCCGGCAGCCGCCTTGGCACCGGCGAGCGCCGCCTGTCGCGGGGTCTTCAAGGGAGGGGAGGAATCGTCGGCCATGGTGGGATGGCGGCAAAGCTAAGCTCCGCCGCCGGTCCCGTCGAGCCGGAAAACGGCTCCACCCCTTACTTCGCAAGGAAATCGCGGATCTGGTTCTCGACCTGCTTCATCGAAACCACGCCATCGAGATGGCCGCGATCCCCCTGCAGCTGCAGCTGCGTGACCGAAACGCCCGCCTGCTTGAGGCGGTTCGCCGTGTCATCGACGCCGCCCGGCGGGAAGACGAGATCCTTCGGCGAATGCACCAGCAGGACCGGCGCCTTGATCTTCTTCAGCCCCTCGTCGAGCGTGCCACCGCCGGCCACGAAAAGCTGGTTGGCCTTCACGAGATAGAGGAAGTGGTTCGCGTCGGAAACCTTGGCCCGCGCCGCACCGGCATTGTCCAGAACCTGCTCGATCTGGAAACGCTTGTCGAAGCCCGCCGCCGGGTTCTCGCCCTCCTTGGCCGGCTTGCGGCCGAACGTCTTGTTCGCCCAGTCCCAGTGATTGGCGTGGAGCGTGACGATCTTGAGCGCCTGGGCCAGCCCGTCATTCGGCGGCGTCTTGCCGTAATAATCGCCCTTGTTCCAGTTCGGATCGAGCCGGATCGGCGCCGCCCAGATATCGAGCCAGGCGATCAGGTTCGCATCGGCCTCGCCGAAGGAGATGACCGGCATGGCCCGCGCCACGCGATCCGGATAGGTAGCGGCCCATTCGAAGGTCTGGATGCCGCCCATCGACGCGCCGGCGACAAGCTGGAGCCGGTTGATGCCGAGGCTGTCGACCAGCTGCTTCTGCACCTCGATGAAATCCCGGATCGTGACGATCGGGAAATCCATCCCGTAGGGCTTGCCGGTATCGGGGTTGATCGAGGCTGGTCCGGTCGTGACGGTATTCGGATCACCGGTATTCAGGTTTACCAGCGTATCGGAGGAGATCACGAAATACCTGTTGGTATCGATTGCCTTGCCCGGCCCGATGATCGCATCCCAATAGCCCGGCGCGGCATCGCTTTCCTTGTATTTCCCGGCGGCATGGCTGTTACCGGAAAAGAAATGGCAGATCAGGATCGCATTGGACCTGTCGGCATTGAGCGTGCCGTAACTTTCCCAGCCTACCTTCACATTCTTCAGCACCCGGCCCGATTGCGTGGTGAAACTCGGGATCTCGAAGGTCTTCTTCTCGGTCAGCAGGGTCTGCGCGCCGGCTGGCGCCGCCACCAGCGAGGCCGCAAGGGCCAGAGCCGCAATCAGTCTTTTCATGATTTCCTCCCTCGCCGGGCATGGCTTGTCCCATCCCTGCCTGATGATTTGACAGGCTTTGCCGCGGCCCTGTCAACGTAAGGGCCGGCAAACCATCACAGGAATGATTTCGCCCCCTCACCCGCTCGCCTTGCTCGCGACCTCTCCCCGAGGGGGAGAGGTGGGGAGGCAGGCTGGAGGCGCGTTGGGAGGGAAAGTGAAAAAGCGAAAGCGGCGGAGCGCTCCCCCTCTCCCCTCGGGGAGAGGGAGGCCGAGGGCGCAGCCCGAGGCAGGGTGAGGGGCAACTGGCCGGAACGGAAAAGGCCG
>JAPZSB010000005.1 GCA_027531565.1 Beijerinckiaceae bacterium | reverse complement strand
CGCCCCCCGCGCGGGGGGGCGCGCCCCGCCCCCCCCACACGCACCCGCGCGCGGAGTGCGGAGTGTGACAGGCCCCGGCCCCCGGGCGGGGCCGCATCGGCCGCCCGGCGCCGGGCGCGGCCGCCCCCCCCCCCCCCCCCGCCGATGACCAGCACCTCGCAATGGGCGAAGCGGTTGGCGTAGTGATCCGGATCCGGCCCTGCGGGCGCCTTCCCGAGGCCCGCCGCGCGGCGGATCGCCGGCTCGAACAGCCGCGCCCAGAGCTTCGCGCCGCCCGCGATGCGCGGGCCCATGAAGGTCTTGTAGTAGAAACCGGCACCGAGGAACCGCGAGAAGGCGTTGTTGATGCCGCCGATATCGAAGCGCAAACCCGGGAAGCGGTTCTGGCTGCGTGCGACGAGGCCTTCATACAGCTCCACCTGCGTCGCGCGCAGGTTCGGCGTCTCGCGCCCGCTGCCGCGATCGACCGTCACCAGCGCGTTCGGTTCCTCCGAACCGGCCGAAAGGATGCCGCGCGGGCGGTGATACTTGAAGGAACGGCCCACGAGATGGACGCCGTTGGCCAGCAGCGCCGAGGCCAGCGTATCGCCGGCATGCCCGTGCATCTGCCGGCCGTCAAAGGTGAAGCGGACGGGTTTCGACCGGTCGATCCGGCCGCCGGCAGCGGTGCGGAACGCGGTCATGGCCGGGCCTCCGTCGGCTCGCTCGCCCCGGGCGCGGATTCCGGCGGCCTCGGCTCGCCCGCCTTGTAGGTGGCGACGAAAACGTCGGTTACCGTATCGCGCACCGCATTGAAGAACCGGCCGCAGCCATGGACATGGCGCCAGCGTTCGGCGACGCGGCCTTTCGGATTGTCCCGCAGGTAGAGGAAGGCGGCCCATTCCTCGTCGGTCACCCGGTCGGGTGGCCCGGGACGGATGATATGGGCCGCGCCGGCATGGCGGAACTCGATCTCGGGGCGGTCCATTCCGCAATACGGGCAGCGGATCAGCAGCATGGGCCCCTCCTCAATGCGCGACGGCGGCGGCCGCCGCCTCGTCGATCAGGCGGCCGGTCGTGAAGCGTTCCAGCGTGAAGGGCGCAGCGATCGGGTGCGGTTCGTCCCGCGCGATCGTCGCGGCGAAGACATGCCCGGAGCCGGGCGTCGCCTTGAACCCGCCGGTACCCCAGCCGCAATTGACATAGAGCCCGGGAACCGGCGTCCGGCCGATGATCGGGGAGCGATCCGGCGTGACATCGACAATGCCGCCCCAGTTGCGCAGCATGCGCAGGCGGCGCGTCATCGGGAACAATTCGCAGATCGCATCCAGCGTGTGCTGGCTGATATGCAGCCCGCCGGTCTGCGAATAGGAGGTGTACTGGTCCGTTCCGGCGCCGATCACCAGCTCGCCCTTGTCCGATTGCGACATATAGGCATGGATCGTGTTCGACATGACCACGCAGGGCATGACGGGCTTGACCGGTTCGGAAACAAGCGCCTGGAGCGGGAAGCTTTCCAGCGGCATGCGGATGCCGGCCATGCCCATGACGACCGAGGTATGCCCGGCGGCCACGACACCGACCTTGCGCGCGGCGATCGGGCCGCGCGTCGTTTCCACGCCGGTCACGCGGCCGGAGGCATCGCGACGGATGGCGGTGACCTCGCAGTTCTGGAGAATGTCGACGCCCAGCCGGTCCGCGCCCCGCGCATAGCCCCAGGCAACCGCATCGTGGCGGGCCACGCCGCCGCGCCGTTGCAGGGCCGCGCCGAGGATCGGATAGCGGATGTCGCGCGAGATGTTGAGGATCGGACAGAATTCCTTCGCCTGTTCCGGCGTCAGCCATTCATTGTCGATGCCGGCCAGCCGGTTTGCGTGGATGTGCCGCTTCGTGACCTGCACGTCATGCACGGAATGGGCGAGCATCATCACGCCGCGCGGCGAGTGCATGACGTTGTAGTTCAACTCATGCGAGAGCGTCTCCCAGAGCTTCACGCTGTGCTCGTAAAGGGCCTCGCTCTCCTCCCAGAGATAGTTCGAGCGGATGATCGTGGTGTTGCGGCCGGTATTGCCGCCGCCGAGCCAGCCCTTCTCGAGCACCGCAACGTTGCGGATGCCGTGCTCCTTCGCGAGATAATAGGCCGTGGCGAGGCCATGCCCGCCCGCGCCGACGATGATCACGTCATAGGCCGGCTTCGGGGCGGGGTCGCGCCATTGCGGCTGCCAGCCCTGGTTGCCCGTCAGGCCCTGATGCAGAAGGGAAAAGAGCGAAAACTTCACGGCTTGAGTCTCCTGCGCCTATGCCTAGCCGGCTCGTTCCGAAAAAACCAGCGTGTCCGCCGCCGCAGCTCGCCTTGCGCGCCGCCATGGCTTCTTTAGAACGGAGGGCAACGAGGGAATGGCGGATTCGATGGTGAAGGCGTTCGCGAAACAGGGCCGGGCCCTGCAGGCCAAAGGCCGCCCGCTGGATGACGGGGCGCTTGCGGAGATCGAGGCCCTGCTGGCCGGGATGCCGAAGCGCCGCGACCTGCTGATCGAGATGCTGCATGCGGTTCAGGACCGGTTCGGCGCACTGCATGCCCGCCATCTCAAGGCGCTCGCGGAATGGCTGCGCCTCTCCGAGGCCGAGATTTTCGAGGTGGCGAGCTTCTACCACCATTTCGACATCGTGAAGGAGGGCGAGGCCGCCCCTGCCCCGTTGACGATCCGCGTCTGCGACAGCCTGTCCTGCATGATGGCCGGCGGCGAGGCGCTGCGCGCGCGGCTGGCCGGGCTGGTCGATCCTGCGCGGGTGCGCGTCGTTGCAGCACCCTGCATCGGTGCCTGTGCCGAGGCGCCGGCGGCGCTGGTCGGGCGGCGCCTTGTCAGACGGGCGGATGCGGAAACACTTGCTGCGATGGCGGCCGGGCCGGCGCTTCCGCCAGCCATGCCCGCCTGCGAGGATCTTGCCGAGGCCCGGAAGAAGGGCCGCTATGCCATGCTGGACGCCTGCCTTGCCGGCCGCATCAGCCGCGAACAGGCCATCGCCATGCTGTCGGATGCCGGGCTGCGTGGCCTCGGCGGTGCCGGCTTTCCGGCCGGGCGGAAATGGGCCGTGGTGAGGAGCCAGCCCGGTCCCCGGCTGATGACGATCAATGGCGACGAGGGCGAGCCCGGAACCTTCAAGGACCGGCTTCTGCTCGAGGCGACGCCGCATGCCCTGCTTGAGGGAGCGCTGATCGCCGCCTGGGCTGTCGAGGCCGAGGCGATCTATCTCTACATGCGCGACGAATATCCCGCTGTCCTCGCGATCCTCGCGACGGAAATCGCGGCGCTGGGTGCGTCCGGGTTGCCGGGGCTTGTGCCGATCCATCTCCGCCGGGGCGCGGGCGCCTATATCTGCGGCGAGGAAAGCGCGATGATCGAGAGCCTCGAGGGCAAGCGTGGCCTGCCCCGGCATCGCCCGCCTTTCATCGCCGAACGCGGGCTTTTCGGCCGGCCGACGCTCAACCACAATGTCGAGACCCTCGCCTGGGTGCCGGAGATCCTGGCGCGCGGGGCGGCCTGGTTTGCCGCGCAAGGCGTTCGCGGGGCGAAGGGGCTGCGCCGGTTCTCGGTGTCCGGCCGCGTGCGCGAGCCGGGCGTCCGCCTGATGCCGGCGGGCAGCACGGCGGCCGAGCTGATCGAGGCCTGCGGCGGCATGGCGGAGGGGCATGTCTTCCGGGGCTATCTGCCCGGCGGGGCCTCGGGCGGGATGTTGCCCGCCAGCCTCGGCGACCTGCCGCTCGATTTCGGCCGGCTCGACGAGGTCGGCTGCTTTGTCGGCTCGCATGCGGTGATCATCTTCTCCGATCGGGATGACCCCCGCGCCATTGCCCGCAACCTGCTGGCCTTCTTCACGCATGAGAGCTGCGGCCAATGCACGCCCTGCCGGCTCGGCACGGAAAAGATGACGGCCCTGCTCGACCAGCCCGCACCCGACCGCGCCTTGATGGCCGATCTCGACCAGGTGATGCGGGACGGCTCCATCTGCGGGCTCGGTCAGGCTGCGCCGAACCCGGTGCGCTCGTTGCTCCGCTTCTTCCCGGAGGCGCTGTCATGAGCGGGCCTGTCCGGTTCCAGCTTGATGGCCGCATGGTCGAGGCCCAGCCGGGCGAGACGATCTGGCAGGTCGCGAAGCGCGAAGGAACAACGATCCCGCATCTCTGCCATCTCGACCAGCCGGGCTACTGGCCGGACGGCAATTGCCGGGCCTGCCTCTGCGCGATCGAGGGCGAACGGACACTGGCGGCTTCCTGCATCCGCACGCCGCAGCCGGGCATGGTGGTCGAGACCGGCGGCGAGCGGGTCGAGGCGGCCCGCCGGATGGTGTTCGAGCTGCTGGCCGCCGACATGCCGGCGCGCGAGGCCGCGCCGGATCCTGACGCGCCGTTCTGGCATTGGCACGAGGCCGTGCAGCCCCGGGAGGGCCGCCTGCCGCGCAGGGAGGGCCATGGCAGCCCGCAGGAGGCCAGGCTGGCGCTGCATGATGCCTCCCATGCCGCCATTGCCGTCAATCTCGATGCCTGCATTGCCTGCGGCCTCTGCGAGCGGGCCTGCCGGGAGGTCCAGGTCAATGATGTGATCGGCATGGGCTATCGCGGCCATGCTGCGCGGCCGGTCTTTGACCTCGCCGATCCGATGGGCGATTCCACCTGTGTGGCCTGCGGGGAATGCGTGCAGGCCTGCCCGACCGGCGCGCTTTATGAGAAATCGCTGATGGACCAGACCGCGACGCGCGGGGTCGTCGTTCCGGATCGCGAGGTCGATACGGTCTGCCCCTATTGCGGGGTCGGCTGCCTCACCCGCGTGGCGGTGAAGGATGACCGCATCGTGCGGGTCGATGGTCGCGACGGGCCGGCCAACGAGAACCGGCTCTGTGTGAAGGGGCGGTTCGGGCAGGACTATGTCCGCCATCCGCACCGGCTCACCGTGCCGCTGGTCCGGCGCGCCGATGCACCGAAACGCGGCGAGGACCGGGTCGACCCGGCCAATCCGTTCACGCATTTCCGCGAGGCGAGCTGGGAGGAAGCGCTCGAGCGGGCTGCCGAGGGCTTCCGCGCGGTGCTGGAAAGCCATGGCGGGCAGGCCTTTGCCGGGTTTGGCAGCGCGAAATGCTCGAACGAGGAGGCCTATCTTTTCCAGAAGCTGGTGCGGCAGGGTTTTGGCACCAACAATGTCGATCATTGCACCCGGCTCTGCCATGCCTCCTCCGTGGCGGCCCTGATGGAGGGCGTCGGTTCCGGCGCGGTCTCGGCGCCCTTCACGGCCGTGGCGGATTCGGAATGCATCCTCGTGATCGGCGCTCGGCCGACCGAAAACCACCCCGTCGCCGCCACCTATTTCAAGCAGGCGGCCAAGGCAGGCAAGACTCTGATCGTCATGGATCCGCGCGGCTCGGGCCTGATGCGGCATGCGACGCATGCCTTGCGCTTCAAGCCGGGCACAGACGTTGCGCTGCTCAATTCCATGCTGCATGTCATTGTTTCGGAAGGTTTGTATGATCGTTCATACATTTCCCGGAACGTGGAAGGTTTCGAGGCCTTGAAGGCCCGCGTGGCCGCGTTTTCGCCCGAAGCCATGGCACCGGTTTCCGGCATCGCGCCGGAGGTCGTGCGCGAAGTTGCCCGGCGCTATGCCACGTCGAAGGCCTCGATCATCTTCTGGGGCATGGGCGTGTCCCAGCATGTCCATGGTACTGACAATGCGCGCTGCCTGATCGCACTGGCCCTTGTCACCGGGCAGGTCGGCCGGCCGGGCACGGGCCTCCACCCGCTGCGCGGCCAGAACAATGTGCAGGGTGCCTCCGATGCCGGGCTGATTCCCATGGTGTTCCCGGATTACCGCTCGGTCGAGGATGCCTCGATCCGGGCCGGGTTCGAGGATGAATGGGGCCGCGCGCTCGATGCGAAACGCGGATTGACCGTGGTCGAGGTGATGGACGCGATCCATGCCGGCACGATCCGCAGCATGTTCATCATGGGCGAAAACCCGGCTATGTCCGATCCGGACCAGCACCATGCCCGGGAGGCGCTGGCAAAGCTGGAGCACCTCGTGGTGCAGGACATTTTCCTCACCGAAACGGCCTTCCATGCCGATGTGGTGCTGCCGGCCTCGGCCCATGCCGAGAAGCTCGGCACCTACACGAACACCAACCGGCAGGTGCAGCTTGGCCGGCCGGTCCTGCCTCTGCCCGGTGATGCGCGGCAGGATGTGGACCTGCTGGTTTCGCTCGCCAACCGCCTCGGCCTCGGCTGGGAGTATGGCCAGAGCCTCCAGCCGGACGGGGTGGAGACCGGCGCGGAGATCGGGCGGATCTACGAGGAGATGCGCCGGCACATGGCCTCGCTCTCGGGCCTGCCCTTTCGCCGGATCGAGCGCGACGGCACTGCCACCTATCCTGCGCCGTCGCCGGAGGCGCCGGGCGAGGATATCCTGTTCCGCACCGGTTTCCCGCGCGCCGGCGGCAAGGGCCGGATCGTTCCGGCCGGGCTGGTTCCGCCGGACGAGCTGCCTGATCCGGAGTTTCCGCTTGTGCTGACGACGGGTCGCCTGCTCGAGCATTGGCATACCGGCGCGATGACGCGCCGCTCCACGGTGCTGGACCGGATCGAGCCCGAAGGCCTTGCCGCCCTGCATCCCGAGGAGATCACGCGGCTGGGGCTGAAACCGGGCGGGCTTGTCGAGGTGGAGACGCGGCGCGGCACGATCCGCGCGCGGCTGCGCGCCGACCGCGATGTGGCCGTGGGCATGGTCTTCGTGCCCTTCGCCTTCGAGGAAGCGGCGGCCAACCGGCTCACCAACCCGGCACTGGACCCCTACGGCAAGATCCCGGAATTCAAGTTCGCGGCAGCAAGGGTGCGGGCGGTGTAGGGCCCTTCACCCGGCAATGCCCCTCACCCCTCGCCGCGGCGCCAGCCTTCCTTGGTCTGGCTAAGGAAATCGGCATAGCGGCCGGCGCGGATGGCGGCACGGGCCTCATTCATCAGCCATTGGTAATAGCCGATATTGTTCCAGGTCAGCAGCATCTGGCCGAGCATCTCGTCGGCCTTGGTGAGATGGTGCAGATAGGCGCGGGAATAGTCGCGCGTGGCGGGGCATGGCGATTCCGCATCCAGCGGGCGCGTATCCTCGGCGAATTTCGCGTTGCGCAGGTTGAACTTGCCGAATCGCGTATAGGCCGTGCCATGCCGCCCGGCGCGGGTGGGCATGACGCAGTCGAACATGTCGATACCGCGGGCAATGCTCTCGATCAGGTCATCCGGCGTGCCGACGCCCATGAGGTAACGCGGCTTTCCCCCCGGCAGGAAGGGCTCGGTCGCCTCGATCGTGCGGAGCATGTCGGCCTGCGGCTCACCGACGGCCAGCCCGCCGACGGCGTAGCCCGGCAGGTCGAGCGCGGCGAGAGCCTCGGCGCTGCGGCGGCGCAGGTCGGGCTCGGTTCCGCCCTGCACGATGCCGAACAGCGCCCGGCCTTCGCCCGGCTTCACCATGGCGTGGAAGGCGTTGCGCGACCGTTCGGCCCAACGGAGCGAGAGTTCCATCGCGCGCTGCGTTTCCTCGTGGCTGGCTGGCAGGCGGATGCATTCGTCCAGCTGCATGATGATGTTCGAATCCAGCAGGACCTGGATCTCGACCGAGCGTTCGGGCGTCAGTTCGTGTTTCGAGCCGTCGATATGCGACTGGAAGGTCACGCCCTGCTCTGTCAGCTTGCGCAGGGCCGCAAGCGACATCACCTGGAAGCCGCCGGAATCGGTGAGGATCGGCCCGGCCCAGGTGGTCATGGCATGGAGGCCACCCAGCCGCGCGACGCGCTCGGCCCCCGGGCGGAGCATCAGGTGATAGGTGTTGCCGAGGATGATATCCGCGCCTGTGGCCCTGACCTGATCCATGTAAAGGCCCTTCACGGTGCCGGCCGTGCCGACGGGCATGAAGGCGGGGGTGCGGATCTCGCCGCGCGGCATGGTGATCGTGCCCTGCCGGGCCTTGCCGTCGCGGGCATGGATCTCGAAGCGGAAATCGGGGGTGTCGTTGCTCATGCCGGGCTTCCTAGCCCAAGCCGGCGGCAAGGCCAACGGGAAGTGGGAAGCGCCCCTCAGCCGTTACTGTCGCAAACCCAAATCGGCGCCCTCTGCCGTCATGCCCGCCCTTGGGGCGGGTATCCACGATCTGACGGCCCAGGAAACGAAGTCGTGGAAGGCCGGGCCAGGCCCGGCCATGACGGAGGGAGGCCGGCGCGCTATTCTTTCGCCGGAAACAGCAGCGAGCCGTCGCCGTAGGAGTAGAAGCGATAGCCCGAGGCGATGGCATGGGCATAGGCCGCGCGCATCGTGTCGAACCCGGCAAAGGCCGAGACGAGCATCAGCAGCGTCGATTTCGGCAGGTGGAAATTGGTGATCAGCCCGTCGATCACCCGGAAGCGGAAACCCGGCCGGATGAAGATATCCGTCTCGCCGATCCACGTCTCGATCATGCCGGAACGGCCGGCGCTTTCGAGCAGGCGGCAGGCCGTGGTCCCGACCGCAATGACGCGCTTTCCGGCGGCCTTGGCGGCGCGGATCCGGTCCCGTGCGGCGGGGGTGATCTCGCCCCATTCGGCATGCATGCGGTGTTCGTCGAGATTCTCCGTCTTGACCGGCAGGAAGGTACCGGCGCCGACATGGAGGGTGACGAAGCAATGCTCGATGCCGCGTGCGGCGAGGCCCGCCATCAGCGACGGCGTGAAATGCAGCGAGGCGGTCGGCGCCGCCACGGCGCCGTCGCGCTCGGCGAAGATCGTCTGGTAATCGGCGCGGTCATCCGCCTCTTCCGTGTCACCCAACCGGCGACGGGCCTCAAGGATATAGGGGGGCAGCGGCATGGCGCCGACAAGGGCGAGCGCTTCATCCAGAGCCGGGCCCGAGAGGTCGAACCGGAAGGTGACAAGCCCCTCCTCGCCCTTGGCGATGACCTCGCCTTCGAGGCTGCCCTGCTGGCAGGCCGGGTTGGTATTGCCGAAGGCCACGCGGTCGCCGGGCGCGAGGCGCTTGCCCGGTTTGGCGAAGCCTTCCCAGCTTGCCTCGTCGAGGCGGCGGATGAGCAGGGCCTCGATGGCAACGCTGTTCTCGCCGCGGATGCGACGGCCGAGAAGCCGGGTCGGCAGGACGCGGGTATTGTTGAAGACCAGCAGGTCGCCGGGCTCCAGCGCTTCCGGCAGGTCATGGAAGTGGCTGTCGGCCAGAAGCGGCTGCCCGCCGGGGCGGACAACCAGCATGCGGGCGGAATCCCGCGGGGAAACGGGGTGGAGCGCGATCCGGTCTTCCGGAAGCTCGAAATCGAAATCCGAGAGCTTCACGCGCCCTGCCCGGCTCAGGCCTGATCGGCGGCGATCGTCGCCTTGTTGATGCGGTCCGGATTGCGAACCGGCTCGCCGCGGGCGAACTGGTCCACGGCTTCCATGCCGGAGGTGACCTTGCCCCAGACCGTGTACTGGCCGTCGAGGAAGGTGGCATCGTCGAAGCAGATGAAGAACTGCGAATTCGCCGAATTCGGGTTGCGGGCGCGGGCCATCGAGCAGATTCCGCGGACATGCGGCTCGTCGTTGAACTCGGCCGGCAGGTCCGGATGGTCCGAGCCGCCGGTGCCGGTGCCATGCGGGCAGCCGCCCTGGGCCATGAAGCCATCGATCACCCGGTGGAAGGTGACGCCATCATAGAAGCCCTCGCGGACCAGCAGCTTGATGCGCTCGACATGCTTCGGGGCGAGATCCGGACGGAGCTCGATGGTGACGACACCCTTGGTGGTGTCGAGGATGAGGGTGTTCTCGGGGGTAGACATGGCTTTTTCCTTTGTTGTTCCTCGCAACGGGCTGCGGGGCAGCCCTGCTCGGCGTCGCATTCGCTCCTAGGCTCCGGCGGTGCCGGAGCTGTCGGGTTTTCCTTTGTTGTCCCTCGCAACGGGCTGCTTTGCAGCCCTGCTCGGCGTCGCATTTGCTCCTAAGCTCCGGCGGTGCCGGAGCTGTCGGGTTTTCCTTTGTTGTCCCTCGCAACCGGCTGCGGGGCAGCCCTGCTCGGCGTCGCATTCGCTCCTAAGCTCCGGCGATGCCGGAGCTGTCGGGTTTTCCTTACTTGATGTCGGCGAGCAGGCGGACGCGGATCATCTTGTCCGGATTGGTCACCGCGCCGTTGTTGTTGCGATCGCCGCGCTTGATGCGGTCGACGAATTCCATGCCCTGAACGACCTTGCCGAAGACGGTGTACTGGTTGTTCAGGAACTGGGCATCGGCAAAGCAGATGAAGAACTGCGAGTTGGCCGAATTGGGGTTCTGCGAGCGCGCCATGCCCAGCGTGCCGCGCACGAAGGGCTCGCGCGAGAATTCCGCCGGCAGGTCCGGAAGGTCGGAGCCGCCGGTGCCGTTGCCGCGCGGATCGCCGGTCTGGGCCATGAAGCCCTCGATGACGCGGTGGAAGACGATGTTGTCATAGAAGCCGCGCTTGGCGAGGGTCTTGATGCGCTCGACATGTTTCGGCGCGAGGTCGGGCCGGAGCTGGATCAGCACGCGGCCATCCTTCAGGTCAATGGCGAGCGTGTTGTTCGGGTCGAGCCCGGCCTGCGCCAAAGCAAGGCCCGGGACAAGGCCGGCAAGACCGGCGAGAAGCGTACGGCGAAGCATGGAATCTCCTCGGGTTCCGTGGGATGGGGGCCGGATCATGTCCGGCTGAATTTGGCCGCCAGCGCATCGCGGACCTGTCCGGGCACGAAGCTGCTGACATCGCCGCCCATGCCTGCGATCTGACGGACAAGCGTGGCGGTAATCGGGCGGACATTCGGCGAGGCGGGCAGGAAGATTGTCTGGATATCCGGCGCCATCTGGCCGTTCATGCCGGCGAGCTGCATCTCGTAATCGAGATCGGTTCCGTCCCGCAGCCCGCGGATCAGCATGGTCGCGCCATGGCGGCGCGCGGCATCGACCGTGAGATCGTTGAAGGTGGTGATGGTCAGCGGCTTGCCCATGGCCAGCGGTGCGGCCACAGCCTGGAGCATCGAGGTGCGTTCCTCGGCGGTGAAGATCGGCGCCTTCCCGGGATGCGTGCCGATGGCGATGACCAGTTCGTCCGCGATCGCATAGGACCGGCGGATGACATCGAGATGCCCGTTGGTGGGCGGGTCGAAGGAGCCGGCATAGAAGGCGATATGGGGCATGGGCAGCGATCCGCAGGGCGATGAAGCCAGCTATCGGGAAATCCGGGGAAACTCAAGCCAAACCGCGGCGGGAGCGAGGCTCAGCGTGGCATGCGCAGAACGGCTTCCACCGCATCCGGCAGGCCGGACATGTGGTGGATGACGATGATGGCCCCTGCCCGTTCGAGCCGGTGCTGCAGGTCTGCGATGCCATTGCTGGCGCCGGAAAAGCCGATCACCCGCATGCCGGCCCGCCGGGCTGCCAGGATTCCGGCGACCGAATCCTCGATCACGATGGCCTCGTGCGGATCGACGCCGATCTGGCTGGCGGCGTAAAGGAAGACATCCGGCGCCGGCTTGCCGCGCGCCACCTGAGTGGCGGAATAGATATGCGGCTCGAAGAGATCGGCGAGGCCGGTCTTGCGGAGATTGCGCCAGAGCGGTTCGAGGCTGGTCGACGAGGCAACGGCCCGGTTGCCGCCGATCGTTGCGATGGCCTCGGCCACGCCCTCGACGGGCTTCAGTTCCAGCGCCATGCGGCGGTAGATCTCGGCATTGATCGCCTCGTTGAATCCTTCGGGCAGCGGGCGGTCGATCTCGGCGCGGAGCATTTCCCAGGTCTTCGCGACGGGGATGCCGTTGAACCGCGTGTTGAACGCTTCCATCGTGATCGGGTAGCCGATCGAGGTCAGCGCCTCGGCACAGACCGAGCCGGCAATATGCTCGCTGTCGATCAGCGTGCCGTCACAATCATAGATGATCGCATGTTCCATGCGGGTGCCATAGTCGACTCCCCTCCCGTTTCAAAGCCAAAAGACCATGGGGCACGGGCTTGCCTTTTGCCGCGAAGCCCCGTGAACTGGGGGAAACAGGGGAGGTTCCGATGCCGATCGACGATGCAGCCCGTTTCGTAGCGCCGTTCCGGGTGACGAATGGCCGGAAATTCTCCCTCGCTGACCATGCCTGTGACAGTCTCGGCGGGCACGCCATCGACAAGGACGAGAGCAAGGCGCTGCTCGAGGAAGGCAAGGTCAAGCTCAAGAAACTGCAGGAACTGCTCTATGCCGCCGACCAATGGTCGGTGCTGATGATCCTCCAGGCGATGGATGCGGCCGGCAAGGATTCGACGATCGAGCACGTGATGAGCGGGGTCAACCCGCAGGGCTGCCAGGTGCATTCCTTCAAGGCGCCCTCGCCCGAGGAGCTTGACCATGATTTCCTCTGGCGCACGGCCAAGGCCCTGCCGGAGCGTGGGCGGATCGGCATCCATAACCGCTCGTATTACGAGGAGGTGCTGGTGGTGCGGGTGCATCCGGAATTCCTCGGGGCGCAGCGCCTGCCGGAAAACGGTTTCGCCAAGAAGGCGGGCAGCGAGAAATTCTGGGAGGAAAGGCTGGAGGCGATTGCCGACCATGAGCGCCATCTCGCCCGCGCCGGCACGCGGATCATGAAGTTCTTCCTCCATGTCTCGAAGGACGAGCAGAAGGAGCGCCAGCTCGCCCGCATCGATGACCCGGCCAAGAACTGGAAATTCAACGCCCGCGATGTCGCCGAGCGCGCGCATTGGGATGAGTACATGGCGGCCTACGAGGCGGCGATCCGGGCCACAGCCGCCCCGCATGCACCGTGGTATGTCATTCCGGCCGACCGGAAATGGTTCATGCGGCTGGCGGTGATGCAGGCGATCATCGCCGAGATGGAGAGCCTCGACCTTGCTTTCCCGACGCTTTCCGCCGAGGCGACGAAGAAGCTCGGCGAGGCCCGGAAAGCCCTGCTCGCCAGTTGATCAGCCCGCGGCGATATTGTCGATGAGCCGCGTCCGGCCCAGTTTCGCCGCAACGAGGATCCGCAGCGACTGTCCGGGCCGGGGCTCGTCAACCGGTGCGAGGCTCGCGGCATCGCGGATGGCGATGTAATCCACCTCGAAACCGGCGATTGCCAGTTCGGTGCGGCCCCAGGTCTCGGCCGAGAGGATGGCCGCGCCGGAGCGGATTTTCGCCGCACAGCCTTCGAGAATCTCATGGATCCGCGGCGCAAGTGCCCGCTCTTCGGGCGAGAGGTAGACATTGCGCGACGACATGGCGAGGCCGTCCGCTTCGCGCACGGTCGGGCCGGCCAGAATCTCGACCGGGATGTCGAGATCGCGCACCATGTGCCGGATGACGGCGAGCTGCTGGTAATCCTTCTCGCCGAAAATCGCGCAATCCGGCAGGGCCTGCAGCAGCAGCTTGCTCACCACCGTCGCCACGCCGGCGAAATGCGTCGGGCGGAACGCATCCTCCAGCCCGACCTTGGCCGGCCCGGCTACGGTGACGGTTGTGGCAAAGCCATCCGGATACATTTCCGGCACGGTCGGCGCGAAGACGGCATCCGCTCCGATTTCAGATAGCTGTTGAAGATCGCGTTCGAATGTTCTGGGATATTTCGAGAAATCCTCGTTCGGTGCGAATTGCGTCGGGTTGACGAAGATCGAGACGATTGCCCGGTCCGCTTCCTGACGGATGCGGTTGACGAGGCTCAGATGGCCGACATGCAGCGCGCCCATCGTGGGTACGAGACCCACGGTCTCGCCGGCGCGGCGGCATTGCTGCCGCCAGGCCCGCAAGGCTGCGACGCTCCGCAAGACCAAAGGCTGTCCCATTCCTGTCTCCCCGGCTGGTGGGGCATGGCCTTGCCGCATTTCACGGCAAAAGGCCAGCCCCTCCGGCAGCGTCAGGACTGCTCGACATAGAGTTTGCCGCCGGTGGCGAGAAACTCCTTCGACTTCTCGGCCATGCCTGCTTCCACGGCCTGCATATCCTCGATGCCGGCATTGAGCTTGCGGGCCTCGTCGCGCAGGTCCTGCGTGATCTTCATCGAGCAGAATTTCGGCCCGCACATCGAGCAGAAATGCGCGACCTTGTGTGCATCCTTCGGCAGGGTCTCGTCGTGATAGGCCCGCGCCGTATCCGGATCGAGCGCGAGGTTGAACTGGTCCTCCCAGCGGAACGAGAACCGGGCGCGGCTGAGGGCGTCGTCGCGGATCTTCGCCGCCGGGTGGCCCTTGGCGAGATCGGCGGCATGGGCGGCGATCTTGTAGGTGATCACGCCCTGCTTCACGTCATCGCGGTTCGGCAGGCCGAGATGTTCTTTCGGCGTGACGTAGCAGAGCATGGCGCAGCCGAACCAGCCGATCATCGCCGCGCCGATGCCGGAGGTGATGTGGTCATAGCCCGGCGCGATGTCGGTCGTCAGCGGCCCGAGCGTGTAGAACGGGGCCTCGCCGCATTCGCGCAGCTGCTTGTCCATGTTTTCCTTGATCTTGTGCATCGGCACATGGCCGGGGCCCTCGATCATCACCTGGCAGCCCTTGTCCCAGGCGACTTTCGTCAGCTCGCCCAGGGTTTCCAGTTCGGCAAATTGCGCGCGGTCATTCGCATCGGCGATGGAGCCGGGGCGCAACCCGTCGCCGAGGCTGAACGAGACATCGTATTTCCGCATGATGTCGCAGATCTCGTCGAAGCGCTCGTAGAGGAAGCTTTCCTTGTGATGCGCGAGGCACCAGCGCGCCATGATCGAGCCGCCGCGGCTGACAATGCCGGTGACGCGGTTCGCGGTCAGCGGCACATAGGGCAGCCGGACGCCGGCATGGATGGTGAAGTAATCCACCCCCTGCTCGGCCTGCTCGATCAGCGTGTCCTTGAACACTTCCCAATCCAGCTTGACCGGATCGCCATCGACCTTCTCGAGCGCCTGGTAGATCGGCACCGTACCGATCGGCACCGGCGAGTTCCGCATGATCCAGCTGCGGATATTGTGGATGTTCCGGCCGGTGGAGAGGTCCATCACCGTATCCGCGCCCCAGCGGATGGCCCAGACGAGCTTCTCGACTTCCTCGGCCGCACCGGAGGTGACGGCGGAATTGCCGATATTGGCGTTGATCTTGACGAGGAAATTCCGGCCGATCGCCATCGGCTCCAGCTCGGTGTGGTTGATATTGGCCGGGATGATGGCCCGGCCGCGCGCCACTTCCTCGCGCACGAATTCCGGCGTCACGAATTCCGGCACGCTGGCGCCGAAGCTTTCGCCATCGGCCATCCGCTCCTTCGCGCCCGCGAGAGCCGCCTCACGCGCGAGGTTTTCGCGATGGGCGACATAGATCATCTCTTCGGTAATGATCCCCGCCCGGGCGAATTCGAACTGGGTGACCATCTGGCCCGGTTTGGCAGCGCGGATCGTCCGGCTGGCGGGGCATTCCGGCACGAGCTTGTCGGCGGAGATGTTGCCGTTATCCTCCGGCTTCACGGCGCGCGGCGCGATGGCCTCGAAACCGCGCTTCGCGATCCAGCTTTCCCGGGTCTGCGCGAGGCCGGCCTTCAGGTCGATCCGGGCATCGATTTCCGTGTAGGGGCCCGAGGAATCGTAGATCCGGACAGGCGGCTCCAGCGGGTCGGTCAGCGCCACCTCGCGGAACGGCACCCGGATCTCCGGATGCGCGGCCGGCGCGGCATAGACCTTGCGCGAGCCGATGATCGGCCCGGTCGTGACCGTTTCCGGCGCGGGCTGCACATTCTTGGGCGAGACGGGCTTGTTCATGGGGTTCCTCCAGCTGGCGCCACGCAAGGATCTCGCGAGCGTCATGCCCGGCCCTGGGCCGGGTATCCACGACTTCCCGCAGCGACGCGGCAGTCGTGGATGGCCGGGCCAAGCCCGGCCATGACGCCGGAGAGAGTCCACGCGGTCTTGGGCAATGCCGGAAAGGAAAAGCGGTGTTGCAGCACCAGACCCGTCCCTTCGCCGGCATGACCCGGATCAGGTTCTAAGGGTGCTTGGGTCCGTTCCCCCAATCTCAGCCGCCGATGCGACGCCCCTCGGATATGAAAAGCTTATCGGATTCTGGGGCGGGAGCAAGGGGGACAATCAGGCGGTCTCATGGGGAAGCGAGGCGTCTACAATACGGAAGTAGTGCTGCGGGCTTTGGCCAGCTTTCGCTCCACGCCACGCAACAGGCGCTACCTCCCGCACAACGCGGAACTGGATATCATAGGCCTTCCGTTGTTCATCAAAACTCACGCCAAGAATTCTGCCAATTAGACCAGACTTGGTTCCGCTTGTTTCGTGCAGGTATAGCCAGCCGCCGACAAGTTCGGGTGCCTCTTCAGCAGGAAGCTGCCACCAACCTGACAGATATTCTCCCGTTGCAGGATTCACGTTCCGAACATTGTTGAATCGCCCGTTAGTTTGATGGCAGATCGTATGCAGTGCCTTCATCTAGCCCTCGAAACCCTTGCGAAAATCAAATTACTCCACGCCGCCTTCATCCTCGCCCTCGTCGCCTTCCGGCTCCGAGACCCGCTCGACCGAGACGACCTTTTCGCCCTCGGCGGTGTTGAAGACGATCACGCCCTGCGTGCCGCGGCCGGCCACGCGGATGCCGTTGACCGGGCAGCGGATGAGCTGGCCACCATCGGTGACGAGCATGATCTGGTCGGTTTCCTCGACCGGGAAGGACGAGACGAGATGGCCGTTCCGCTCGTTGACCGCCATGGCCACGATGCCCTTCCCGCCGCGCCCGGTGATCCGGTACTCGAAGGAGGAGGTCCGCTTGCCATAGCCGTTTTCCGAGATGGTGAGCACGAACTGCTCCTGCGCGCTCATCTCGATATAGCGGTCATTCGGCAGCGCGAAGCCGGCATTGGCCTCGGCCTCGCCATCGCTGCCCTCGTCGGGGCCGACTTCGCCGTTCATGGCGCGGCGCATCTTGAGATAGGCGGCGCGCTCGTCGGAGGAGGCCTCCGCATGGCGCAGGATGGTGAGCGAGATCACGCGGTCGCCGCCGCCGAGATTGATCCCGCGGACGCCGGTCGAATCGCGGCCCTTGAAGACGCGGACCTCGTCCACCGAGAAGCGGATGCACTGGCCGAGCGCGGTGGTCAGCAGCACGTCATCCGCCTCGGAGCAGGTCGCGACATCGACGATGTGATCGCCGTCGTCGAGCTTCATCGCGATCTTGCCGTTGCGGTTGACCTGGATGAAATCCGACAGCTTGTTCCGGCGGACATTGCCGGATTCGGTGGCGAACATGACATCGAGCGCATCCCAGGTGGATTCATCCTCGGGCAGCGGCATGATGGTGGTGATGCGCTCGTCCTTGTCGAGCGGCAGCATGTTGATCAGCGCCTTGCCGCGGCCGTTCGGCGGGGCGATGGGCAGCCGCCAGACCTTCTCCTTGTAGACCTGGCCGGCCGAGGAGAAGAACAGGATCGGCGTATGCGTCGAGGCGACGAAGAGGCGCGAGACGAAATCCTCGTCCCGCGTCGACATGCCGGAGCGGCCCTTGCCGCCCCGCCGCTGCGCCCGGTAGGTCGAGAGCGGAACGCGCTTGATATAGCCGGAATGGGAGAAGGTGACGACCATGTCCTCGCGGGCGATGAGGTCCTCGTCCTCCATATCCGAGTCCGAATCCGTGATCTCGGTGCGGCGCGGCGTGGCGAAGGAATCGCGGATCTGGGTCAGCTCGTCGCTGATGATGCCATGGATGCGCGCCCGCGATGAGAGAATATCGAGGAAGTCGCGGATCTCCGCGGCGATCTTTTCCAGTTCGCCGGCGATTTCCTCGCGGCCCAGAGCCGTCAGGCGGTTGAGGCGCAATTCGAGGATGGCATTGGCCTGGCGTTCGGAGAGCCGGTAGGTCCCGCCTTCCTTGACGCGATGGAGCGGATCATCGATCAGCGCGATCAGCGATTCCACCTGCTCGGCCGGCCAGTCGCGCGACATCAGGCGCTCGCGCGCGGTCGGCGTATCCGGCGAGGTGCGGATCGTGGCGATGACCTCGTCGATATTGGCGACCGCGATGGCCAGGCCAACAAGGACATGCGCCCGGTCCCGCGCCTTGTTGAGGCGGAACTTGGTCCGGCGGCTGATCACCTCCTCGCGGAAGGCAATGAAGGCCGAAAGCAGGTCCTTCAGGTTCATCAGCTCGGGCCGGCCGCCATTGAGCGCCACCATGTTGACGCCGAAGCTCGATTGCAGCGCCGTGTAGCGATAGAGCTGGTTGAGCACGATATCGCCGACGGCGTCGCGCTTCAGCTCGATCACGATGCGCATGCCCTGCCGGTCGCTCTCGTCGCGCAGATCGGCAATACCCTCGAGCTTCTTCTCGCGCACCAGCTCGGCAATCCGCTCGATCAGCGTCGCCTTGTTCACCTGATACGGGATCTCGCTGACGATGATCGCCTCGCGGTCCTTGCGGATCTCCTCGATCGTCGCGCGTGCCCGCATCACCACCGAGCCGCGGCCGGTATGGTAGGCCGAGCGGATGCCCGAGCGGCCAAGAATATACCCGCCGGTCGGGAAGTCCGGGCCGAGAACGATCTCGTTCAGGTCCTCGACCTCGAGTTCCGGATTGGCCATGAGGGCCAGGGCGGCATTGATGACCTCGCCGAGATTGTGCGGCGGGATGTTGGTCGCCATGCCGACGGCGATGCCGCCCGCGCCATTGACCAGGAGGTTGGGGAAGCGCGCGGGCAGCACAGTCGGCTCGTGTTCCGAGCCGTCATAGTTGGGCTGGAAATTGACGGTATCCTCGTCGAGATCCTCCAGCAGCGTCACGGCCGGCTTCGAAAGGCGCGATTCCGTGTAGCGCATCGCCGCAGGCGGATCCCCGTCGACCGATCCGAAATTGCCCTGGCCGTCGATCAGCATCAGGCGCATCGAGAAATCCTGCGCCATCCGGACCATGGCGTCGTAGATCGACTGGTCGCCATGAGGGTGGTATTTACCGATCACGTCACCGACGACGCGGGCCGATTTGCGATAGGCCTTGTCCGGCGTGTAGCCATTCTCGTGCATCGAGAAGAGGATGCGGCGATGCACCGGCTTCAGCCCGTCACGGGCATCCGGCAGCGCACGGCTCACGATCACGCTCATCGCGTAATCGAGATAGGAACGCTTCATCTCGTCCGTGATCGAGATCGGACGGATATCGGAGCCGTCTCCCGAGGGAAGGCCGGGCTTTTTGTCGTTCTGGTCGTCGGACAAGGATGATTCCCAAGTTCAGAGAAGCGGGTCTTCGGCATGGTCGGACCGGGCAAGGTCATGACGCATGCCAGTCTGCTGTCTTCTAGGCGATTCCGCGGCGAGATGCGAATTCGGCATGGGGATAAGTCCCCTCACCCGGCCACGATCCGGTGCATGATCCGCCCCGGAAGGAAGGTAAACGCGCCGGCCACGAAAAAGCTCAGCGTCAGCAGGACGAGCGTCAGCCGGTGCCGCGTGATCTCGTGGCGACGCGCGGCCTGCCAGGCGGCGAGGCAGGAGGCCAGCGTGAGCAGCGACAGGAGATGGATCGGTCCGAACCCGCCGAGTGACAGCCGGAAGCGCGAGGTGATCGTCATCGAGGTCAGGGCCACGGTGACCATGGCGAGCAGCCAGAGCGCCCCTGCCGCCCGATGCCCCGGGCTTCCCTTCGGAAATCCGAGGAACTGCACCGGTGTGAGCGCCACGACAACCATCGCCGCGAGGATGTGGAGCTTGACAAAGAGCGGGGCAGCATAAAAAGGCGCTAGGGTCACGGGGGAGTTCCTCTCGCCCTTGCATAAATGTAAGGCCTGTTTACATCGATTTTCAGCGCCGGCAAGGCGGGAGATGGCAATGAGTGCAGCGGTCACCGAGTATTTCCTCGCCGCCCTGACCACGCTGATGGTCACGGTCGATCCGCCCGGCCTGGCGCCGATCTTCCTGAGCCTGACCGTCGGGCTGACGCCGGCCGAACGGCGGAACGTCGCTGTCCGCGCGACGCTGATCGCCGGGGCGATCATGCTCGGTTTCGCGTTTTTCGGCCAGCCGGTGCTCGGCGCGCTGGGGATCGGCTTCCCCGCCTTCCGGATTGCAGGCGGGTTGCTGCTGTTCTGGATCGCGTTCGAGATGATCTTCGAGCTGCGCGGGCGCCGGAAGAACAATGTGGCGCGGACCGCCATCGACGAGGATCACATCCGCAACATCGCCGCCTTCCCGCTGGCGATTCCGCTGATGGCCGGGCCGGGCACGATCACCGCGACGATGCTGATCGCCGGGTCGGCGGGCGGCGATGGCATGAAACTCGGGGCGCTCGTGGCGGTGATCGCGCTGGTCTCGATTTCCTGCCTGCTGGTCTTCCTGATCGCCGACCGGCTGTCGAAGCTCCTCGGCGTGACCGGCAATCTCGTGCTGACGCGCCTGCTCGGGGTGATCCTCGCGGCTCTCGCTGTGCAGTTCGTGATCGACGGGATCAAGGCCGTCCGCTGAGCGGGCAGCCTATTTTGCGAGCGTCTTCTTCCGGGCCTTGAAGACGGGCGACTGCTCGAGCGGCAGCGCCGTCGTCGCCTTGATCTTCTCCATCGCGAAGCGCGACGTCACGTTCTTGAGCGGAACCGCCTTGATCAGCCGGCGGTAGAAATCGTCATAGGCGTCGATCCCGGGGACGACGACGCGCATCATGTAATCGACATCGCCGGACATCCGGTAGACATCGACCACCTCCGGCATCTCCTTCACGGCCTCGGCGAACCGCGCGAGCCAGCCCTCGGAGTGATCCGATGTCTCGATCGAGACGAAGATGGTGACGCCGAGCCCGAGCTTGGCCGCATCCAGCACCGCGACGCGGCGGGCAATGATGCCCGTCTCCTCCATCTTGCGGATACGGTTCCAGCACGGGGTCGGCGAAAGCCCGACCCGCGACGCGATCTCGTTCAGGGGAAGCGAGCCGTCCGCCTGGATCAGCGAGAGGATCGCCCGATCGAAAGAATCCATTCCACGTCTCCAGAAACCCTTTTGCTTCTTCTGCCCCGAAACGGTCATGCCTTCCTTGGGCCGATCCGAATTTGGAAGGATTTCCCTATATCAATTGCTGTGATTGTCAATGGAAGAAGATTTTTCTAAATCAGGCCCATGTCGAGCTGCCAAAGCCAGCCTCGAAAGGACCGCCTGATGCTCCTTCACCGTCGCCTTCTCCTCGGTTCCCTTGTCGCCGGCGCCCTGCTGGCGCCGCTTTCGGCCGCCCTTGCCGGGACGCCCCTGCGCGGCCTGATCGATCCCGGGAGCCTTGCCGGGCGTCTTGGCGACAGGAACCTCGTCGTTGTCGATATCCGCTCCGGCGAGACGCGGGAAAAGGGCCGTGCGCTGTTCCAGGCCGGGCATATCCCCGGTTCGGTCCATGCCGACTATGCCCATGCCAGCTGGCGCCTGCCGCGCGAGAATACCTCGCTCTACCTGCCGGAACCGGCACAGTTCGAGGCTCTGGCGGGCGATCTCGGCATCGCGCCTGAATCGGATGTGGTGATCGTGCATGAAGGCACCGACAGCAGCAGCTTCGGTGCGGCGGCGCGCGTCTACTGGTCGTTCAAGGCGATGGGACATGCCTCGATTGCCATTCTCGACGGCGGCTACAAGGGCTGGACGGATGACAAGGCCCGCGCGATCGCCACGGGCGATGCCAATCCCGTCCCCGCGATTTACGAAGCCCGCCCGGATGCGGCCCTGCGCGCCCGGCTCGGCGACGTGCTGAAGGCGCGTGAATCCGGTACGCTGCTGGTCGACAGCCGGCCGGAAAGCTTCTTCAGCGGCAAGGAAAAGCACAAGGCCATCCCCGCGGCCGGTCATATTCCCGGTGCCGTCAACATCCCGCATGCCCGGGCCTTCACCGCCGACAATCGCCTGAAGGACAAGGTTTCGCTGGCCCGCGAGTTCAGCGCGGCGGCCAATGCCAATGGCGCGATCGCCTATTGCAATACCGGCCATTGGGCCGCGACCGACTGGTTCGTGATGAGCGAAGTGCTCGGCCTGCCCGGCGTGAAGCTCTATGATGGCTCGATGCTTGAATATTCGCTCGAGAAGAAGGGCCCGGTCGAGAAACCGGCCGGCTCGGGTTCCTGAGAGATTATACGACAACCAACGTTTCGGTCCGGCTGCTGTTGAGCCGGATCAGCCCCAGAAACCCGTCCTGTCCCTGCAGGGCGGGTTTCGTCCTGTGCAAGGCAGGCCGGCGAGTCCTCAGAACGGGATATCGTCATCCATGTCCGGACGGGAGCCGCCGCCGCCGGAGGGACGCGAACCACCGCCGCCGCCGCTGCCCATCCGCGGCGCGGAATATCCGCCGCCCATGTCATCGACCTCGCGCGGGGCGCTGCCGCCGCCCTCGCGTCCGTCGAGCAGGGTGAGCTCGCCGCGATAGCGCTGCAGGACGATTTCGGTCGAGTAGCGCTTCTGGCCATCCTTGTCCTGCCACTCGCGGGTCTGGAGCTGGCCCTCGACATAGACCTTCGAGCCCTTGCGCAGATATTGCTCCGCGACCTTGGCGAGGTTCTCGTTGAAGATCACGACGGAATGCCATTCCGTCTTCTCGCGGCGCTCGCCCGATTGCTTGTCGCGCCAGCTTTCCGACGTGGCGATCCGGAGATTGACCACCGGATCGCCATTGGCCAGACGGCGGGTTTCCGGATCCCGTCCGAGATTGCCCACCAGGATTACCTTGTTCACGCTACCGGCCATGGCCTGCTCCCGAATGCTGCCGTTCCATCCAACTCCGCCGCACCTTAGTGAGGTGCTGCCTCCGGGGACAGAAGGTCGTTGTCCTTGTCCACAGCGCCCCTGACGGGCCCGGAAATAAAAAATTAACCATCTGTCCCATAGTCTGTCCCTATGGTGGGCTGCCGTTGCTTTGCCTTTTCCCGGCAGGCTCCCCCAACAATCAGAAGACGAAGTGAAGCTGTCTCCACGGCGCGCACCCCGCGCGCCGCACGTCCTGCCGTTGTCCTGAACGTCAAGCGCCCTGGAGGTTCTGATGAAGCTTGGTTCTGTTCTTCTCGTGTTGCTTGTTCCGACTGCCGCCCTTGCGCATAGCTGGTATCCTTATGAATGCTGTTCGGACCGCGACTGCTATCCCGTGGCGGTTGAACAGGTGAAGTCCACCACCGGGGGCTGGATGCTCCTCGACGGAACCTTCATCGGCCACCGCGAAGCCCGGCCCTCCCCGGATGGCCGGTTCCACATCTGCCGCCATGAGGACGGCAAGGGGAAGATGATCTCGATCCCCGGAAAACCGGCCTGTTTCTGGGCTCCCATCGGCGCCTCCTGACATTCCGCGGCGATTGCTGACAGGGTATGTCAGCAATCCGTGATGTTGTTCTTCTTTTGTTCTAGACGGATGTCTCGGCCTGTGCAAGGGTTGTCTTACAGGAAAGCGTGGCCGGGAATGACGATTCCCGGTTGAAGCCCCCTGCCCCGCGCCTTACTTGAGCAGGAACGCCCTCTCCCGAGCAGTTTGTCATGACGCAAGCGAAATCCGTCCGCCGCCGGGAAGCGGCGCAGGTCGAAGCCCTTTTCGACGAAGCCGCCCTGAGTTTCCCGGGCGAACGCGTCATCGCGATCCGCGGGGCGCGCGAACACAACCTGAAGAATGTCGATCTCGTCATTCCGCGCGACAAGCTTGTGGTGTTCACCGGGCTGTCGGGGTCCGGCAAGTCGAGTCTCGCCTTCGACACGATCTATGCCGAAGGGCAGCGCCGCTATGTCGAGAGCCTCTCGGCCTATGCGCGGCAATTCCTCGAGATGATGCAGAAGCCCGATGTCGACCAGATCGACGGTCTCTCGCCGGCCATCTCGATCGAGCAGAAGACAACCTCGCGCAATCCGCGCTCGACGGTCGGCACCGTCACCGAGATCTATGATTACATGCGCCTGCTCTGGGCGCGCGTCGGCGTGCCCTATTCCCCCGCGACCGGCCTGCCGATCGAAAGCCAGACCGTCAGCCAGATGGTGGACCGGGTGCTGGCCCTGCCAGAAAAGACGCGCGCCTACCTGCTGGCGCCGGTCATCCGCGGGCGGAAGGGCGAGTACCGCAAGGAACTGGCCGATTTCCTGAAGCGGGGCTACCAGCGCGCCAAGATCGACGGGCAGTTCCATGAACTGGCCGAGGCACCGGCGCTCGACAAGAAGCTCAAGCACGATATCGATATCGTCATCGACCGGATCGTCGTCCGGCCGGATATCGGCTCGCGCCTGGCGGAAGGCTTCGAGGCCGCCCTCGAGATGGCAGATGGCATCGCGATTCTCGAATGGGCGGACGAGCAGGACGAGCATGGCCAGCCTCGCCGCATGACGTTCTCGTCCAAGTTCGCCTGCCCGGTTTCCGGCTTCACGATTTCCGAGATCGAGCCGCGGCTCTTCTCGTTCAACAACCCGTTCGGGGCCTGCCCGTCCTGCGGCGGCATCGGCCACGAGATGCGCGTCGATGCCGGGCTTATCGTGCCGGAAGAGACGCTGAGCCTGAAGAAGGGCGCCATCGCGCCCTGGGCCAAATCCTCCTCGCCCTATTACGGCCAGACGCTGGAGGCGCTCGCGGCGCATTACGGGTTCTCGATGACGAAGCCGTGGAAGGACCTGCCCGACAGCGTCAAGCTGGTGATGCTCTACGGCTCCGGGCAGGAGCCGATCCGCTTCGCCTACAGCGACGGCACACGCGCCTACGAGGTGAGGAAGCCGTTCGAGGGGATCATCACCAATCTCGAGCGCCGCTACAAGGAAACCGAGAGCGACTGGTCGCGCGAGGAAATCCAGCGCTACATGTCCGAGACGCCGTGCTCGGACTGCCACGGCCACCGGCTCAAGCCCGAGGCGCTGGCGGTCAAGATCGCCGGCAAGCATATCGGCGAGATCGCCCGGCTCTCGGTCCGGGATGCGGGGCTGTGGTACGAATCGCTGCCCGGCAGCCTGACTCCGAAGCAGAACGAGATTGCCGGCCGCGTGCTCAAGGAGATCCGCGACCGGCTGCGCTTCCTCAACGATGTCGGGCTCGACTATCTCACCCTGTCGCGGGGATCCGGCTCGCTTTCGGGCGGGGAAAGCCAGCGCATCCGGCTTGCCTCGCAGATCGGTTCCGGCCTGACCGGCGTGCTCTATGTGCTGGACGAACCGTCCATCGGCCTGCACCAGCGCGACAACGAGCGCCTGCTCGGCACGCTCAAGCGCCTGCGGGATCTCGGCAATTCCGTCATCGTCGTCGAGCATGACGAGGATGCGATCCGCGAGGCGGATTACGTCGTCGATATCGGCCCCGGCGCCGGGATCCATGGCGGACAGATCATCGCCCAGGGCCGCCCCGAGGAGGTGATGGCCCATCCGAAATCGCTGACGGGCGACTATCTCACCGGGCGCAAGCAGGTGCCCGTTCCCGCGAAACGGCGGGCGCCGCAGAAGGCCCGCATGCTCCGGCTGGTGGGCGCGCGGGGCAACAATCTCAAGCAGGTCGATGTCGATATCCCGCTCGGCGTCTTCACCTGCGTGACCGGGGTTTCAGGCGGCGGCAAGTCGACGCTCGTCATCGAGACGCTCTACAAGGCCGTGGCGCGCCGGCTCAACGGCGCGATGGATCATCCCGCCCCGTTCGATCGGATCGAAGGGCTCGAACTGCTCGACAAGGTGATCGATATCGACCAGTCGCCGATCGGCCGGACGCCGCGATCCAACCCCGCGACCTATACCGGTGCCTTCACACCCATCCGCGAATGGTTCACCAACCTGCCGGACGCGAAGGCGCGCGGCTATTCCGCCGGGCGTTTCTCGTTCAACGTCAAGGGTGGCCGCTGCGAGGCGTGCCAGGGCGACGGTGTCGTCAAGATCGAGATGCACTTCCTGCCGGATGTCTATGTCACCTGCGATGTCTGCAAGGGCAAGCGCTATGACCGCGAAACGCTGGAAGTGAAGTTCCGCGACAAGTCGATTGCCGATGTCCTCGACATGACGGTCGAGGAAGCCGCGGACCTGTTCAGGTCGGTGCCGTCGATCCGCGAGAAGATGGAGACGCTGGCCCGCGTCGGCCTCGGCTATGTCAAGGTCGGGCAACAGGCCACGACCCTGTCCGGCGGCGAGGCGCAGCGCGTGAAGCTTTCGAAGGAACTCTCGCGCCGTTCGACCGGGCGGACGCTCTATATCCTCGACGAGCCGACAACCGGGCTGCATTTCCACGACGTGGCCAAGCTGCTCGAGGTGCTGCACGAGCTGGTCGAACAGGGCAACAGCGTGGTTGTCATCGAGCACAATCTCGAGGTCATCAAGACGGCGGACTGGGTGATCGATATGGGGCCGGAGGGCGGCGATGGCGGCGGCCGGGTGGTGGCGCAAGGCACGCCGGAAGCCATTGCCCGCAACCCGGAGAGCCATACCGGGCGGTTCCTTGCCGACGTTCTGAAGCGGCGGCCGCTCAAGGGCGGGGCGGCGTAAACCGCGCCGGTCCCTCCTCCGGCCCGCCCTCCCTCCGTGGCGTGGAGCGTGGCGCGGCCGTTTCGCGCCCTTCGGGCATGTCGAGCCGGCCTGCGCGTGATTTGCGTGTGGTCGGGCGGGGATAGCTTTTCCCCAAGCTTCTGAAATTCATTGAAAAATTCCGCGGCCGTGCCTGCTGCTGGCCTTTTGCGGGCGGATGGGACCGCGCGCAACCCTTAAAGTTTTATCAAACAGGCATGCAATATGCGCATATCTGATGGCCGCTGAGGCGCCAGCTCTGCCTAGACTTTGCCTTTTTTGCACTGCACATAAGCACCCATGCCCAAGACGACGGCAGCGTCCCTCGCGGTGATGCAGCGGCAGTCGGCGGGTCACGAAATTCAATTCTGGAGAAGACCCATGATCCTGACCCACATTATCGCCCGCATCCAGTCGTGGCTGCGTTTCCGCCGGAACGTCGAGATCCTCTCGCAGCTTTCCGATCGGGAACTCGCCGATATCGGCCTGAATCGCGGCAGCATCGAACAGGCCGCCCGGCAGGCTGTCGGCGCCTGAGGAACCGGCAGGCCCGGATGTTCTCCCCGTCCGGGCCTGCTGTTCTCCCTGCTTCACGCGGGTCAGGCGGCAGAACTCTCCCACCTGGCGCCTGACCTCGCGTGTTCCCTCTACGCGTATCGGCTAACTCCCGGCCCTTACGTGCGAATGGCCCGCTTCGGCGGGCCTTTTTTTATGCGCCCCCTCGCCTCCGGTCGCGCAAGCGAGTATTTACCGGGCATGACCAAGACCCTTTCCCCGATCCATGTCGTCGGCGGTGGCCTTGCCGGCAGCGAAGCCGCCTGGCAGATCGCGCAGGCCGGCGTTCCCGTCGTGCTTCACGAGATGCGGCCGCGCCGCATGACCGAAGCCCATAAATCGCAGGGGCTGGCCGAGCTGGTCTGCTCCAATTCCTTCCGTTCCGATGATTCGGATCTCAATGCCGTCGGGCTGATCCATCACGAGATGCGCCGGCTGGGTTCGCTGATCATGCATGCGGCCGACCGACACCAGGTTCCGGCGGGATCGGCACTGGCGGTGGACCGGGATGCCTTCTCGGCCGACGTCACGGCGCGGCTCGAGGCGCATCCGCTCGTCACGATCGACCGCAGCGAGGTCGCCGGCCTTCCGCCGGCGGACTGGGACAGCGTCATCCTCGCGACCGGCCCCCTGACCTCGCCGGCACTGGCGGAAGGCATCCGGTCCCTGACCGGCGAGGATTCGCTGGCCTTTTTCGACGCGATCGCGCCGATCGTCCATCGCGACTCGATCAATATGGATGTGGCCTGGTTCCAGTCCCGCTATGACAAGGCGGGGCCTGGCGGAACCGGGGCGGATTACATCAATTGCCCGCTGGACAAGGCGCAGTACGAGGCTTTCGTGGCTGCGCTCATCGCGGGGGAGAAGGCCGAGTTCCGCGAATGGGAGAAGGATACGCCCTATTTCGACGGCTGCCTGCCCATCGAGGTGATGGCGGAACGCGGGGTCGAGACCCTCCGGCACGGGCCGATGAAGCCCGTCGGGCTGACGAACCCGCATAACCCGACGGTAAAGCCGTATGCGGTCGTCCAGCTGCGTCAGGACAACAAGCTCGGCACGCTCTACAACATGGTCGGCTTTCAGACGAAGCTGAAATACGGGCCGCAATCCACGATCTTCCGGATGATTCCCGGGCTGGAACAGGCCGAGTTCGCCCGGCTCGGCGGCATCCACCGCAACACCTATCTGAATTCGCCGCGCCATCTCGATTCCGTGCTGCGCCTGAAGGCCCAGCCGCGCCTGCGCTTTGCGGGGCAGGTCACAGGTTGCGAGGGCTATGTCGAGAGCGCAGCGATCGGGCTCGTGGCCGGGTTGCTGGCCAGTTCGGAGCGGCTCGGCCGCGCGCTGGCCGTCCCCCCGCCCGAAACGGCGCTCGGAGCGCTGCTCAACCACATCACCGGCGGGCATATCGAGACCATCGATACCGGGCCGAAATCCTACCAGCCGATGAATGTCAATTTCGGCCTGTTTCCGCCGATCGAGGCGGCCCCGCGGGACGAGAACGGCAAAAGGCTGCGCGGCAAGGACAAGGCGGTGGCCAAGAAGCGGATGATCACCGCGCGGGCCAAGGCCGCCCTTTCCGCCTGGATGGTGGAAAACGCGCTTGCTCCGGCCCTTTCCGAGGCGGCCGAGTAGCGTCGGCTCAGCGGTAGCGCTTGGCCTTCCAGGCCGAGCGGCCGACAATCCACCATTTCCGGAGCGGGTTCAGATCGACCAACGTCTCAAACGGGCGATAATCCGCCCGTTCCATCTTGCCGAGATAGGCCGGCACGAGGCAGCAGGCGAGGAACGCCGGCCGGATGCGGGCATCGATCTCGCCGATCCGGCTGCGCAGGGTCTCGAAATGGCCCCGCGCCCGCTGGCGGACCTCATGAAGTGCCGCTCGCAGGTTGTCGCTGTCCTTGCCTTCGGCGATCTCCTCCAGCGAGACGCCGCAGGAGATCAGCATTTCGTGCGGCAGGAAGCATTGCCGGCGACGGGCATGGATCGGAAAGGCCCGGAGCAGCCCGGTCATCGCATAGGAGACGCCAGCATAGCCGCAGAGATCGGCACTGCCCGGCTCCTCTCCGCCCGCCAGGATCAGCGTGGCCAGCCGGACCAGCGCGGATGACGTTTCGCCGCAATAGCCCTCGAGGTCCTGCCAGGTCGGCATCGGATCATCGTAGAGGTCGAAGCTGCGCGCCTCGATCAGGGCGAGAAGCGGTTCGGGCGGCAGGGCGTAGCGCCGGAGCGTGTCGAGGATCGCGAGGGCCACGGGGTTCTGCCGGCCGGCTTCCTCGCCCTTGCAGGACAGGGCCTCGCGCCACCATTGATGGCGCAGCTCGCCCGGCATCGGTTCCGAAACCACGTCCCGGATGCGGGCAATCTCGCTGCTGAAGGCATAGAGCGCGAACAGGCCGGGCTGCGCCTCGCGCGGCGCGAACAGGCACGCCAGATACCGGTCCGGATCAAGGGCCCGCACCTGTGCCATGCAGATCGCGAAAGCCGCGTCCAGATCCGGACCCGTTCGATCCGCAAGCCCGGGCATGGCGAGTGGCGAGTTCATCCAGCCGTTCCTCCCAGCCCCGGATATGGAGCGGGACCGGGCCAAGGAAAGCGGTCTTCGCCCATTCCCTTGTCCTTGGCTGTGGATAGTCGGCTCAAACGGCCAGAAGCGCGGCGCCGACGCGGCGCCCCTCCTCGAACAGCACGTTGTAGGTGCGGGCGGCAGCCGCCGTATCCATCACCTCGACGTTGAATCCAAGCTGGCGCAGGGCCTGGGCAAAGGGCGAATCCTGCGGCAGGGCTTTCTCGCCGGTGCCGATAAGCAGCATGTCGAGCTGGTTCATCTCGACGATCACCGGCGTGAGCGAGGAGACATCGATCCGGTTCGGCGAGGTGACCGCCCAGGACTGGATCCCGGTTGGCAGCGCGATGATGGAGCCCTGATGGGACATGCCGGCGAAACGGAAGCCGCCATTGCCGTAGGACTCGATCTGATGTCCGCCGGGGACGTAGCCGCTCATTTCGTTGCTCCGGAATTGACTGCCTTGTCGGCATTGCCCGAGGTGGCGCCGACGCCCTCGCCGACGCGGACACCAAGATAGATCAGAATCGGCGCGGCCACAAAGATCGACGAATAGGTGCCGACCACGATGCCGAACAGCAACGCAAGGCAGAAGCCCTGGATCGTATCGCCCCCGAAGACGGCCAGCGCGATCAGGGCGAGAATGGCCGTGATCGAGGTGATGATGGTCCGCGAGAGCGTGGAATTCATCGAGAGATCGAGCAGCTCGTGCAGGCCGATCTTCTTGTATTTCCGCAGCAATTCCCTCACGCGGTCATAGACGACGACGGTATCGTTCAGCGAATAGCCGATGATGGTCAGGATCGCCGCGATCGAGGTCTGGTCGAACTGGATCTGGGTGACGGCGTAGAAGCCGATGGTCAGCACCAGGTCATGCATGGTGGCGATGACCGCGCCGACGGCAAACTGCCACTCGTAGCGGAACCACAGGTAGATCAGGATGACCATGATCGCGAGCAGGACGCCGATCGTGCCGTTCTGCACCAGTTCCTGCGAGACGCGCGGGCCGACAACTTCGACGCGGCGGAACTCATAGGCTGCCTCGAAGGCGGTGCGCAGCTTGGCGACAACCTGGGCCTGCGCCGCATCGCCGCCTTCCTGCAGGCCGACCCGCAGGATCACATCCCGCGGGGAGCCGAATTCCTGCACTTCGACATCCCCGAGGTTGAGGCCAGAGGCCGTTTCCCGGATCTGGGCGATGTTGGCGCGGTCGCCCCGCGCCTGCAGCTCGACAACGGTGCCGCCCTTGAAGTCGATGCCGACATTCATGCCGAGCCAGATGAAGGTCACGACCGAGACGATCGACAGCAGGGCCGAAAGCGGGAACGACACGCGCCGGAAGCGCATGAAGCCGAAGCGGGTATTGTCGGGAACGAGGCGAAGGAGCTTCATCGGAATTTCCGGTCAGGGCGGGAAACGGGGCGCTTCGACGGCATCAGATCGGCACCGATTTGGGCTTGAACCAGCGATACCACGCCGCCACCATCATCCGGGTCAGCGTGAAGGCGGTGAAAATGGTCGTGCCGAGGCCAAGGCAGGTCGTGACCGCGAAGCCCTTCACCGCGCCTGTCCCCACGAAATACAGGATCGCATGGGCAAGGAACCCGGTGATGTTGGCATCGAGAATGGTCGCCAGCGCGCGGGTGAAGCCCGAATCCAGCGAGGAAATGGCCGAACGGCCGGCCGCCTGCTCCTCGCGGATACGCTCGTAGATCAGCACGTTGGAGTCGACTGCGATGGCGAGTGTCAGAACGATGCCCGCAATGCCCGGCAGGGTCAGCGTCGAGCCGATCAGCGCCATGAGGGCAATGAGAAGCAGGAAGTTCACCGCCAGGGCCACCAGCGCGATCGCTCCGAACACGCCATAGGTCGCGAGGGTGAAAATCGAGATCGCCACCAGCGAGACAATGGAGGCGAGAACGGCGGCATCGATCGAATCGGCGCCGAGGCCTGCCCCGACCGTGCGTTCCTCGACCAGCGTGAAGCTGGCGGGCAGCGCGCCCGAGCGCAGCAGGATCGCGAGCTGATTGGCGCGCTCCACGGTGAAGCGGCCGGAAATCTGGCCCTGCCCCTGCGTGATCGGCGAGATGATGCGGGGTGCCGAGATCACCTTGTTGTCGAGAATGATGGCGAAAGGCTTGCCGACATTCTCGGTCGTGACCTTGGCGAAAGCCTGCGCGCCCTTCACATTGAAGCGGAAGCTGACAACCGGCTCGCCCGTCCGCTGGTCGAAGGTCGGTTCGGCCGAGGTCAGGTCCTCGCCGCGGACCAGGACGCGCCGCTCGATCTGGATGGTGCCGCCGCCTTCGTCGGTATAGGGCAGCGTCTCGATTTCCGCCGGATTGGCTCCCGGCTCGGCGACCATCCGGAACTCGAGCTTGCCCGGCTGGAGAACGTCGGTGATTTCCTTGGAATTCTGGGCGCCCGGCACCTGCACCACGATCCGGTCGAGGCCCTGACGCTGGATCGTCGGTTCCTTCACGCCCTCCGGGTCGATACGGCGGCGGAAGATCTCGATCGACTGGTCAACCGCGCGGCGGATGCGCTCGTTGAGTTCGGCATCGGTGATGACAAGCTGGATCAGACCGTCGCCGAGATCGACCACCTCGAGGCTGCGCTGGCCGGTATTGCCAAGCACGGCATTGCTGACAGGGACCGAAAGTTCCTGGATTTTCGGCAGGATGCGTGCGCGCGCGGCGGCATCGGCCACGCGGAAGCTGACCCCGCGATTCTGGGCGACGATGCCGCCGGTGGGCGCGACGCGCTCGTTCCGCAGGACGCGGCGAACATCTTCCTGGAGCTGGCGGACGAGATCCCTGGACAGGCCGGCCTTGTCGGTTTCGAGCATCACATGGACGCCGCCCCGCAGGTCGAGCCCGAGCTTGATGGCGCCCTTCGGAACCAGGAAGGACGGCAGCATGCCGGTGATCGCCTTCATGCGGTCCTGGCCGAGAATGGTCGGCAGCGACACATAGGCCGCGAAGAACAGCGTGAACGCGATCAGGACGGTTTTCAGGGTTGATTGTCTGAACATTGACCCTCCCGCCGGGTGTCCGGCGGTTCCAGCTTCATCAGGGGCGGAAGTTTCGTCCGGTCAGGACTGGACCGGCTCGCTCTTGTTCCGCACTTCCGCAACCATGCCGCGCACGAGGCGGACACGGACATTATCGGCGATCTCGACCTCGACCTCGGCATCGTCGATGACCTTGGTGATCTTGCCGATCATGCCGGAGGTCATCACGACGGTGTCGCCCCGCCGCAGGTTCTTGACCATTTCCTGGTGGGCCTTCGCGCGCTTCTGCTGCGGGCGGATCAGCAGGAAATACATGATGATCAGCACGAAGACGAAGGGAAGCAGCTGCATGAACATGTCGTTCGCGCCGGGGGCGGCAGCCGCCTGAGCATAAGCAGGGGTAATGAACAAGGCCCACTCCAAGATATCAGGCCCGAACCGCCGGCGCCCGCGTCATTTCGGGGCGGAATATAGTGATGGGCCCATGAAACGCAAATGCTCGTTGCGGCTTTTCCTCCATCCGGGCGGAAGCTGGTGCGGAAACGACGCAGGAATATGGCGCCGGCCTGCGCGATCCGCTAAGCGGGAGCCAACACTCCTGAAGGTCCAGCCCGCATGTCGCTCGACAACCCTGCCCTCGTGCCCCTCCTGAACCGCATTGCCGAAGCGCTGGAGCGCATGGCACCACCGCCCCCGCCCGCGCCGGATTTCTCGGCGGCAGAAGGGTTCCTCTGGCACGCCGCCGAGGACCGCCTGCAGCCCGTGCCGAAGATCCAGCGCGTGCCGCTCTCGCTGCTCGTCGGGATCGACCATATCCGCGACATCCTTGTCGAGAATACGCGGCGCTTCGCGGAGGGGCACAGCGCGAACAATGTCCTGATCTGGGGTGCGCGCGGCATGGGCAAGTCCTCGCTCGTCAAGGCCGCCCATGCCGAGATGGTGCGGCTTGGCCATCCGCTGAAGCTGATCGAACTGCACCGGGAGGACATCGAATCCCTCCCCGGCCTGATGAACCGGCTGCGCGCCGCGCCGTTCCGGTTCATCCTGTTCTGCGACGACCTCTCCTTCGATGCCGGCGAGAATGCCTACAAGTCGCTCAAGGCGATCCTCGATGGCGGGATCGAGGGACGGCCGGACAATGTGCTCTTCTACGCCACGTCGAACCGACGGCACCTCCTGCCGCGCGACATGATGGAGAACGAGCGCTCGACTGCGATCAATCCGAATGAGGCCGTCGAGGAGAAGGTCTCGCTCTCCGATCGGTTCGGCCTCTGGCTCGGGGTCCATAAATGCAGCCAGGACGAGTATCTGGCGATGATCGACGCCTATGCCGCGCATTTCGGCCTCACCCTGCCGAAGGAGCAGCTGCATCACGAAGCGCTGGAATGGTCGACGACCCGGGGCAGTCGGGCGGGCCGCGTGGCCTGGCAATACATTTCCGATCTGGCTGGCCGGCAGGGCAAGCGCATCGAAGGCTGAGTTCCGGAAAAAGAAACCCCGCTGCCCCTTTCCTTGGAGGCAGCGGGGTTGTCCCGGCGGAGGTCAAGGTCTCGCGAGAACCCCACCGGATATCGGAACACTCATTCGGTCAGATACTTGTTCGGATCGACCGGTGTCGCGCCCTTGCGGATCTCGAAATGGAGCTGCGGCGCCGTGACGTTGCCGGACTGGCCGGAACTGGCAATGACCTGCCCGCGCCGGACGCTTTCGCCACGCTTCACTTTCAGCTCGCTGTTATGGGCATAGACCGAGACATAGCCGCTCGGATGCCGGATCAGCACCAGCTTTCCATAGCCTTTCAGCGCATCGTCGGCATGAACAACCGTGCCCCCTTCGGCGGCGCGTACCGGCGTGCCTTCGGGCAGCGCGATGTTGATGCCGTCATTCGCTCCGCCGGTGCCGCGGGCTCCGAAACCGGAGATCACACGGCCGCGGGCCGGCCAGCGGAAGCTGGGAGCCTCGCTGGCTTCTGCAGCCGCCGCGGTTTCCTTGTCGGGCATGGGCTGCGTACGGGCCGGGACCGGCTTGGCCTCGGGGATCGATGCCGTGGTCGCGGGTTCCTCGTCAGCCTTGGCTTTCCGGCTGGCCACGAGGGCCTGCGCCTTGGCCTTCTCGGCTTCAGCCTTGGCCTTGCGCTCCGCCGCCTTGGCCTCGGCAAGTTTCTTCGCATTTGCCGCTTCCGCCTGCTGCTTCAGGCGGGCTTCCTCGTTCTGGCGGCGCATGGCCTCCAGCTTGGCCGCGGCGCGCTTTTCAGCCTCGCTCTGGCCGGCGGGCTGGACCTGGCGCGCCGCCGGGGCGAGGCGCGCCGGTTCAGCCGGCTTCGGCGCTTCGGCAACCCGGGCGGGAATGGCCGGCGCAGAGCGGGCACTGGCCGCCGGCATGGGCTGCGCCGTGGCGGCCGGGCGCTGGATCACGGCATTGGCGGCGGGCGCCCGCGCGGCGGAAACCGGGCTGTAGGCCGGAATCATGATCTGCTGGCCCGGACGGGCCTGGTTGACATTCGAGATGCCGTTGACCGCCATGATGGCGTTCACCGGCACGTTATAGCGCGAGGACAGCGTGTTCAGGCTCTCGCCCTCGCGCAGGACAACCGGCGTGCCGCCGACCGCAGACCAGCCGGCGGTGCCCTGAGCGGAGCTCAGTGCCGTTGCCGGGCGCTCGGCGACCGGGGCCAAGGGGGCATAGTTCGGCGCGCTGACCGAGCCCGTTGTCAGGGGCGCGGTGGTCGCGCGTGACGGATTCGTGGCCATGATCGGCTGGTTGGGCGGCGGCAGGGGCTGCGTCGTCGCGGCGGACGGACGAACGGGCTCGAGGCTGCGCGGCCCGGGGGCCTGCCGGTTGATCGAATTGGTCTGGACTGGATCGAAAGCGGCCCGGGAACGGAACGGATTCTTGAAAGGGTCGTTGTCAAACCGGGTGACGTCCGAGGAGCAAGCCCCGACGAGGCCGGCTGCCATCACGGTCGCCAGAAGCTTTCGCTTCCCGCTAATCCATTGAAACTCACGCATTACTCGTCTCACCCGGTAACCATCAAAGGCGATGTTCCGGAGTAAAGACGGATTCAGCTTAAGGTCCGGTTGAGCAGCAAGGTTACCCGAATGTGAATCGTGCCTGCCGGCGCGTCAGAGGACGAAGGTCAACCCGCCCCGCAGCGGGCCAAGGCGCGAGGGGCCGGCATCCTGTTCGGCGGCCTGCCCTGTCAGATCCTTGCGCCAGATTGTGAGGCGCGTTTCGAGCCCGCGCAACCGATGGCCGACCAGGATTCCGTGGGGGTTGAGCCGGTCGAGGAAGGGCTGCGGTGGCAGATCCAGCGCGCCGTTCAGGATGATGCGGTCGAAGCTGTCCGGCCGGTCGAGCCGGGCCAGACCATCTCCCAGCATCGGCGTCACGCTGGTGATGCCCGCCTGCCGGAAGGCCTGTTCGGCCTGTCGGATCAGGCTGCGATACCGTTCATAGCTGGTGACGGAGGCGCCCAGCCGGGCCATGATCGCCGCCTGGAACCCGGAGCCGAGGCCGATTTCGAGCACACGATGCCCGGGCCGCAGATCGAGCAGCGCGAGATGCCGGGCGATCGAGAACGGATCCGTCGCCTCCTCGCCACAGGCGATCGGCAGGGAAACGGCGCTGTAGAGCCGCTCGGGCGGAAAGCCGGCAATGAAGAGCTGCCGCGGCAGGCGTTCGAAGGCGGTCAGCAGGGCTGCATCGGTCTGACTACGCGAGCGCAGGTCGAGAATGAACCGCGCCAGCGCCGTATCGGCGGAAAGCGGGCCGCCGGGCTCCGCGGCCTCGTCGTCCGGCCAGTCCGATGCGCCGGGCCTCATCCGTCGAGCGCCTCGGCCAGGCGCGTGAGGTTGGGCAGATCCGTCAGGTCCAGCCGGAGCGGCGTGACGGCGATCTTGCCCTCGGCGAGCGCATGCAGGTCCGTTCCCTCGGCAGGAACCACGCGTCCGCGAGCGAAGGCCAGCCAGTAATAGGGATTGCCGCGGCCGTCGATCCGCCGCTCGACATCGAGCATGGCCTGGTTGCGCTGGCCCTGCACGCAGACGGCGAGGCCGGCGACCTCCTCCGGTGCGACGGCCGGGAAATTGACATTCATCACGATGCCCGGCGGAATTCCGGCGTCGATCAGCCGACGGATGGTGCGGGCACCGTGGGTTTCCGCGCAGGCCCAGCGGATGCTCTCGTGATCGCCGCGCGAATAGGCCTGGCTGAGCGCGATCGAGGGCACGCCCAGAAGGGTGCCCTCCATCGCTGCCGCGATCGTTCCGGAATAGGTGACATCCTCGGCGACATTCTGGCCGCGATTGACGCCCGACAGCACAAGATCGGGCCGGGTTTCGCGCAGGATGTGCTTGATGCCCATGATGACGCAGTCGGTCGGCGTGCCCTTCACCGCGAAGCGGTTCGGCGCGATCTCGCGCAGGCGCAGCGGGTCATTCAGCGACAGCGAATGCGAAACGCCGCTTTGATCCGTCTCCGGCGCGACGACGACCACATCGTCGGACAGGCCGCGCGCGATGGTCTCGAGAACCTCCAGCCCGGGGGCATGGATGCCGTCATCATTGGTGATCAGGATCCGCATGTCTGTTCCCTGCCCGGCTCAGGCCGCGCGTTCGATCCGGGCGAGCCCGCCCATATAGGGCCGCAGCACGTCCGGAACCGTGATGGAGCCATCGGCATTCTGGTAGTTTTCCATGACGGCGATGAGGCAGCGCCCGACCGCCACGCCCGAACCGTTGAGCGTATGGACAAAGCGCGTCGCCTTGTCGCCGGGGCTGCGGAACCGTGCATCCATCCGGCGGGCCTGGAAATCGCCGCAGACCGAGCAGGAGGAAATCTCGCGATAGGTGTTCTGGCCCGGAAGCCAGACCTCGATATCGTAGGTCTTCTGGCTGGCAAAACCCATGTCGCCGGTGCAGAGCACCATGGTGCGGAAATGCAGGCCGAGCTTCTTCAGCACGGTCTCGGCGCAATCGAGCATGCGGTCATGTTCGTGGCGCGAGGTTTCCGGCGTGGTGATCGAGACCAACTCGACCTTGTTGAACTGGTGCTGGCGCAGCATGCCGCGCGTATCCCGCCCGGCCGAGCCGGCCTCGGCGCGGAAGCACGGCGTCAGCGCGGTGAAACGGAGTGGAAGCTCCTCCTCCGACAGGATTTTCTCCCGGACGAGGTTGGTCAGCGGCACTTCGGCCGTGGGGACGAGCCAGCGATCCTCGCGCGAGGGGGCCCGGTTGAGCGTGCGCTCCACCAGCTTGGTGAGCGGCATCAGCCCTTCCCGGAAGACCTGCGCATCGCCGGGCGAGACATGTTCCAGCGCGCCCGACAGCAATTCGGTCCGCGTACCCTCGCTCATGACCATGAACTGGTCCTCGCGGAACTTCGGCAATTGCGCCGTGCCATACATGGCCTCGTCCCGAACGAGGATCGGCGGGTTGACTTCGGTATAGCCGTGCTCGCCGGTATGGAGGTCGAGCATGAACTGGCCGAGGGCCCGTTCCAGCCGGGCAAGGCCCTTCTGCAGCACCACGAATCGGCTGCCGGACAGCTTCGCCGCCGTCTCGAAATCCATCATGCCCAGGGCTTCACCGAGGTCGAAATGCTCCTTCGGCGCGAAAGCGAGGTTCGGTACGGCGAGATGGCGGCGATGCTCGACATTGCCATGCTCGTCGGCACCCTGTGGCACCTCGTCGAGCGGGATGTTCGGCAAAGCCGAGAGCCTATCGCGCAACTGGCCCTCCAGGGTTCCGGCCTCGCCTTCGAGCTGGGCCAAGCGGTCCTTGCCGGCCGCGACTTCCGCCTTCAGCGCCTCGGCGCGGGCCATGTCCTTCTGGGCCATGGCCTGACCGATTTCTTTCGAGGCGGCGTTGCGGCGCGCCAGGAGCGTTTCCTTCTCCGTCAGTGCCGCGCGAAACTGCTCGTCGAGCGCGAGCAGCGAGGCGAGCAGGGAATCCACCTCGGCCGGCGGTTGCTGCCGGCGCAGGAGCGCCTGCTTCAGCGGCTCGGGATTGGCTCGGATGGCGCGGATGTCATGCATCGGAGGGCTCGGACTTCGGGGCAGCGAATCGGCGACGGGCACGAAGCCTCGCCGGCCCGGCCATCGCATGGATCAACGCTGTTTGGAAAGTCCGGACCGGCAGGTCAAGCCCTGCCGCGGTCAGTTTGCCGTTTCCTCGGTTGCCGCGCGCTTCTTCTCGACCATCGCGACCGAGAGGATCGACAATTCGTAGAGCAGCAGGGTCGGGATCGCGAGCGTGAACTGGCTCAGGATATCCGGCGGCGTGAAGATCGCGGCCACGACGAAGACCAGCACGATGGCATAGCGGCGCTTGTCGCGCAGGAATTGGGAGTCGATGATCCCGATCCGCGCCAGCAGGGTCAGGATCACCGGCAGCTGGAAGGTGATGCCGAAGGCGAAGACCAGCGTCATGATCAGGCTGAGATAATCATCGACCTTGCCGAGGAAGGTGATCGGCGCCTGCCCTTCCGTGGCGGATTGCTGCATCGCCAGCGAGAATTTCATCAGCATCGGCATGGCAATGAGCATGACCACGGCGGCGCCGAGCACGAAGAAGACCGGCGTGGCGATGAGATAGGGACGGAAGGCATCCTTCTCGTCCTTGTAGAGGCCGGGCGCCACGAACTTGTAGATCTGCGTCGCGATGACCGGGAAGGCCAGGAAGGCCCCGCCGAACACCGCGAGTTTCAGCTGCACGAAGAAATATTCGAGCGGATGGGTGTAGATCAGCGGTGCGTTCTGTGGCCCGCCCGCCGCCCAGATATAGGGGTAAACGAGGATGGCGTAGATATGCTTGGCGAAGCCGAAACAGACGAAGGTCATGACCACGAAGGCGATGACCGCCTTGATGATGCGCGAGCGCAACTCGACGAGGTGCTCGATCAGCGGCGCGCGCGAGGCCTCGATCTCGTCATGCCCATCCCGGGCGCCGGAAGATGCCTCGACAGGCTTGGGATCGGGCGTAAGCGGGGCAGGAACCTGCGCGTTCATGATTTTGCAGCCTCGGGCGCAGGCGTGGCCGGCGCGGCAATGGCCGGCGGTTCCGGCTGCGCGATCTCTGTCTTGGCGATCTCAGCCTCAAGGGCTCGGGCATCGGCCTCGATGGACTGCAATGCCTGATTGGCTTCGGTCACCCCGGATGCGCCTTCCGCACTGGCCTTGACTTCGTTCAGCACGGCTCCGACCGGGTTCGCGACGGCGCTGGCGGCGGATGTCGCGGCCTCGCCCATATCGGTGAAGGTCTTCTTCACCTCGTGCAGCTCGGCCTCGCGCATGGCATCGTCAAACTGTGTCCGGAACTCGCCGGCCATGGTCCGCAGCTTGGCCACGGCGCGGCCGACCGACCGGATCACGCCGGGCAGTTCCTTCGGGCCGATCACCACGAGGGCGACGACGCCGACGACGACCAACTCGCTCCAGCCGATATCAAACATCGGATACCACGCGCTTTCCTGCCCGGCCTGTCAGAACAGGCGGGCTCTGCCGGTTCAGGGCCGTCAACCGGCCTTCGGCTCGGTCTTCGCGGCTTCGGCCGGCTTGATGACCTCGCCGGCCTTGGCCTCGATTTCCTTGGCAGGCTCGTCCGCCTTGGCGGCTTCCTCGTCCTTCATGCCGGCCTTGAAGGACTTGATGCCCTTGGCGACATCGCCCATCAATTCCGGAATCTTGCCGCGGCCGAACAGCAGCAGAACAATCACCGCTACCACCAGCCAATGCCAGATGCTCATGCTGCCCATCGACGCCTCCACACGCTTCCTGCAGGACCGCGCTTGCGGCGCGGTTCAAAGTTCGAGCGGAAACTAGGGGGTCTTGCCGGCAAAAACAAGGACCTCAGAAGACCAGCACATCATCCGCGCTGATTTCCACGCCGACATCGAGGCCGGGCCTCAGGCCGGGTGTTTCCGGCGCTCGGGCGCGAAGCGGCTTTTCGAGCCCCTGCACGGCCAGATCGACCAGTTCGACCTCGCCAATGAAGCGATGATCGATCACGCGGCCGGGCAGGCAGAATCCCACAGGCTTGAGGCGAAGGCTCTGCGGCCGGATGGCCACCGTCGCGCGGCTGCCGTCCTCCTTGCCGGCGGCCGGGAACCGCCCGACCGGGGTGTCGACCGCACCGTTACGGACCATGCCCTCGATCTCGTTGAGATCGCAGAAGAAGCGTGCGGCCTCGAGATCGACGGGGTGCCGGTAGATATCCTGGCTGCGGCCGATCTGCACCAGCCTGCCCTGTCGCATCAGCGCGATCCTGTCCGCGATGCGCATCGCCTCTTCCGGGTCATGGGTGACAATGAGGGCTGTCGCCCCGGTTTCCCGGAGAATCGCCACGGTGTCCTCGCGCACCTGGTCACGCATGCGTCGGTCGAGATTCGAGAAGGGCTCGTCCATCAGCAGGACGCGGGGGCGCGGCACCACCGCCCGGGCCAGCGCGACGCGCTGCTGCTCGCCGCCGCTGAGTTCATGCGGCATGGCACGCATCCGGTCGCCCAGCCCGACACGGCGCAGGGCGGCATCGGCGATCACGAGCGCCTCGCGGCGTGGCAGGTTGCCAAGGCCGAACATCACGTTCTCGAGCGCGTCAAGATGCGGGAACAGGGCGTAATCCTGAAAGACAAGGCCGATACCGCGCTGTTCCGGCTCGACGAAGCGCTCCGGGCCCGCCACCTCCTTGCCGTCGAGCAGGATGCGGCCGGAACTCGGCACCTCGATGCCGGCGGCCAGCCGCAAAAGGGTGGATTTACCGCAGCCCGAGGCGCCGAGCAGGCAGATGACCTCGCCATTCGCGGCGGTGAACGACACGTCGAGCACCGCCTCCTTGTCGCCGAAACGGCGGGTCAGGTTCTCGAAAGACAGCGATGCGGGAATGACGGCCGAGGCCCGCAACCGGCGGCCCGCACCATCAGGACTGACCATTCGGTTCATCCGTTCTCGGAGGTGCCCCGTCCTCCGGGTCGAGCGGTGGCTCCCCGGCGAGGGCGTCCAGCCGTTCCTCGGTCATCAGGTCGAAGAGGTCGGGTTCCAGCGGATCCTCGTCGCCCCGCAGGGCGGGATCGTCGCTCGGCAGCGGGAAATGCAGCCCTGCCGGCACCTGCCCCTCGACAAGGCCCGCGCCGGCCAGATCCTCGAGGCCGGGCAGGTCGCCGATCCGGTTCAGGCCGAACTGGATCAGGAAGGTTTCGGTCGTGCCGAAGGTCACGGGCCGTCCCGGCGTGCGCCGGCGGCCGCGCAGGCGGACGAACCCCGCCTGAAGCAGGGTATCCAGCGTGCCTTTATGGGTCGATACGCCGCGCAAGGCCTCGATCTCCGCCCGGGTGACCGGCTGGTGATAGGCGATGATCGCCAGCGTTTCCAGTGCCGCGCGCCCGAGCTTGCGGGGTTCCTCGCTCTCGCGCCGGAGCAGGTAACCGAGATCCGGCGCGGTGCGGAACATCCATTTGCCGCCGGCGCGGATGAGGTTGACGCCGCGCGGGCGGTAGAGCCGTTCCAGTTCACCGAGTACGGCCTCGACCTCGACGCCGGTCGGCATCATCCGGGCGATGTCCTCGGCGGCCAAAGGCTGGTCGGTCGCGAAGAGCAGCGCTTCGGCCACGCGGACGCCATGCGCGAAACGGCGCTCGGTCTCGTGGTTTTCCTCGGTGACGATCCGCATCATCCCGGTGCCCCTCCCCGTCATCCCGCGTCCGGGGCCTTCCGGCCCGTGCGCAGGTAGAGCGGAGCGAAAGCGGCTTCCTGCCGGAGTTCAAGCGCACCCTCGCGCGCCAGTTCCAGGGCCGCGACGAAAGACGAGGCGCGGGCGCTGCGCGGCTCGGCATCGGCCGGACGGATCGCAGCAAGCAGGATATCCATCGGGCACCAGTCCGCCGCCTCGCCCACCAGCCGCATCAGGAGGCTCCGCGCCTCGGGGATCGAGAGGGTCTTCCGCGTGGCCACGGTATAGCGCGCCTTGATGGAGGCAATGCGCCGCTCGGCATAGGCCGAGACCAGCTCGACAAGGCTCAGGTCCCAGGCAGGGCGTTGCTCGATCACGATCGGCTCGATCGCGCCACGCGGCATCGTCTCCCGCGTTGTGGCAAGGCGCCCGGCCAGCCATTCCCCGGCCTTGCGCAGGGTTTCCAGCCGTTGCAGGCGCAGGGCCAGATCCTCGACCAGTTCATCCGCTTCCGGCTCTCCCGTGACGGATTTCTTCGGCAGCAGCAGGCGCGACTTCAGGTAGGTCAGCCAGGCGGCCATCACCAGATAGTCCCCCGCCAGTTCCAGCCGCAGGCGCTGCGCCTCGCGGATGAAGGCGAGATACTGGTCGGCGATCGTCAGGATGGAGATCGAGCGCAGATCCAGCTTCTCGCGTCGGGCGAGATCGAGCATCAGGTCAAGCGGCCCCTCGAAGCCGTCCAGATCGAGGATCAGGCGCGGCTCGCCCTCGCCCGGCAAGGTGTCGGGATCGATTTCGAACGGGTCGAAGGGCTCGGCAGGACTGGCCATCGATCCTAGAGATCGGGCTTTCACCCCCGCATGGCAAGGAGGGCGCCCAGCCTTGCCTCGGCTTGTCCCCGGTCAAATGGCCTGCGGGCCTTGCCGAGGGCCGTGACGACGCGTTCGAGACGGAGGGCTGCGGAGGCCGCGATGCCGGGGCAGCCCTGCGCGATCGGCTCCATTTCCTCCATCTCGCCGTTGCAATGAAGGACGAGGTCGCAGCCCTGCGCGAGCGCCGCGTCGCGGCGGCCGGAGAAGCTGCCCGACAGCGCCTTCATCGACAGGTCGTCGCACATCAGCACCCCGTCGAACCCCATTTCCCCGCGGATCACATCCCGGATGACCGTTTCCGATGTCGTCGCGGGGTTGTCGCGGTCATAGGCGGTGAAGATGACATGCGCCGTCATGGCGAGCGGCATGTCGCCCAGCGCGCGGAAGGGCGGAAAATCGTGCCCGCGCAGGGCCGTGCGGGAGGCCTCGACGACAGGGAGCGCGAGATGGGAATCCGCCATGGCGCGGCCATGGCCGGGAATGTGCTTGATGATCGGCATCACGCCGCCATCCATCAACCCGTCGGCAGCGGCGCGGCCCAACGCCATGACGATCTCCGGCGAGGTGCCATAGGCCCGGTCGCCGATGATGTTGTCCGCGCCCGGAACCGGCACATCGAGAACCGGCAGGCAATCGACATTGATCCCGAGCTGGATCAGGTCATCGGCGATGAGGCGCGCGCCGAGATAGGCGGCCTCGCCGGCCAGATCCGGGTCGATCGGCCAGAGCGCCCCATAGGCGGCCGCGCGGGGATATTCCCGCCAATGCGGCGAGCGAAGCCGGGCCACGCGGCCGCCTTCCTGATCGATCAGCACGAGCGCATCGGGATTGTCCGCCGCACGCTTCATCTCTTCGACCAGCGCCCGGACCTGATCCGGCGTATCGACATTCCGACGGAACAGGATGAACCCTGCCGGTCGATGCTCGGCGAAGAACGACGCCTCCTGGTTCGAGAGGCGGTGGCCCTTCGCCCCGAAAATCAAAGGCTTCATTGACGCGTCACGAAGCAGTTGCCGCCGGCGGCCTTGACCTTGTTGCAGGCTTCCACGGCCGCAGCCTGACTGTAGCCCCCCACCCGGACGCGATACACCGTCTGGCCATTGGCCGTGCCCGAGACAACGCTCGGAGCCTTGCCGCCAAGCGCAGAGCTGAAGCGGCTGCGCAGCTGCGTGCTGGCATTGCGGGCATCTTCCTCGGTCGGGCGCGAGGCGAGCTGCACCGCGAAGGCCCCCGATGTCGGCTGTGTGGCCGGAGGCGTATCGCCATCCGTGTTCGCGGCAGGGGCCGGACGGGCTGCGGTGGCGGGCGCCGCCGGGCGCGTATTGGGCGAGAGGACCATCGGTGCGTTGGCCGGACGGTTTGCCGGCGTTGTCGTGGGCGTCCCGGCCGGGGCTGTCGCCACTCGCGGAGCCGCCGGTACACCCGCCGGTGCGGTGGCACTGGCCGGTGGCCGCGGCGGCTGGGCCGTGGTCGGGCGTGTCTCGATCTTGGGCGGTGTGGCCTGCGCAGCCGACGGAGGCGATACCGGCGCAGAAGGCGGCGGATCAGTCCGGCCCGGCGGCGCGATGGGCGGGATCGGCGCATTGACGGGCGTCTGCGGCACCGTCACGACAGGGCCCGTCGGCCGCGGCGGCGGAGCCGCCGGATTCTGCACGGGCGGCGCCGCCGGGAACGACGGAGCGCTCACGCCGGGCGGGGTCGTGGTTGTCGTCGTGGCCGGGATTGCCGGTTCACCACCGACCGGGATACGGACCGAGGTCACGCGGCGGGGCTCGAGATTCGGATTCGCGGTATCCCCGGCCGGCGCCCCGGAATTCTGGTACGGGCTCGGCGCGACGACACGGACGCCATCACGCCGGGTGACCTGGTTCAGGTCCAGTGGCTGCTCGGTATTGTTGACCACCTGCGCCGGCTGCGTGTCGTTCGCGTTGCGCGGCGACAGGACCTGCTTGTTCTGGTTGGGGATTTCGATCCCGCCGGGATTGGCGGGCCGCTCCTTGGTCGGCTCCGGTTTCGCCGCGATGACCGGAACGGTACCGGACGCGGTCCTGCGATCCGATCCGCCGCCGAACAGCATCGAGCCGGCCAGCACCGCTCCGCCGGCCACGGCCAGCCCGCCAAGAGCGAGGAAGATCGTCCGGGAACGCCCCGGCCCGGATTGCGCCTGCGCGGCAGCCGCCGCGGCGGCCGCCTGGGCGGCAAGGCGTTCCTCCGCCGCATGCAGCGAGGCTTCGGCCTGGCTCTCGGCCGGGTTGACGGGCTGCTGTGTGCCCCAGTTCACCTCGGCGGCGGGCTCGGCATAGGCCTGCTGGCGGTAGTCATGCCCGGCATAGGCGGCCTGATCATAGCCGGTTGCCTGCGGGATCGGCTCCTGCGCCGGATAATCCGTGCGCAGATCGGCCTGAACCGACTTCTGCTCTGCCATGCGGATCGCATCGAAGCGCCGCAATTCCTGCTCGAAGGCCGCAAGTGGATCGAGCGGTTCCGGCAAAGGCGGAGGCGCAGGTGCGGGTTCAGCCGACGCATAGTGCACCGAGACCGGCGGGGCCTGGTCCCAGCCGGTCGAGAGGCTGGCTTCCGCATGCCCTTCGACATGGGCGGGGGGCGCATAGGAAGGTTCGACAGGGGCAAACTGCGGAGGGGCAGGTTCTGCCCTGTCCGGTGTCGGTTGCGGCTCCGCTGGCGGTGCAACGGCGGCGGGCGGGACAGGCGGCAGCGCAAAGTCGACCGGTCGGTCAATCAACCGGGCCAGTTCGGCCATCGCGGCCTGGTCCGGCCCGAAGGACGGCTCCACCCGGGGAGCACCTGTCGGTGGAGCCGCGTTTTCCCCGGTTGTGGCCGGCTGCGATGCAAAGGAGGTTTCCGGAGCCGCTGGTCTGGCCGGTGAGTCGGCCTGAAGGCTTTCCCGCAACAGTTTCTCGAAAGCCTCGAGATCTGCCAGTGTCGGTTCCTTGCGACCCTGATCATTGCGATCCATTGCCGCGGTCCTCCTCTCACGCAACGCGCGGTGCTGGCAGGAGGTCAGGGCCGCGATGCTAGCGCATCTCGTCGGGAGCGGAGACGCCGAGGAGCCGAAGCCCGTTGGCAATCACGATCCGGACAGCCGTGACGAGAGCCAGCCTCGCCATTGTTCCTTTTCGGTCATCGTTATTAATAAACCTCAAATCAGGCAAATCCTTGCCGCGGTTCCACAAGCCGTGGAAGGCACTTGCGAGATCATAGAGGTAGAAAACGACGCGATGCGGCTCGCGCGTGGCGGCGGCCTGCTCGATCAGGCGGGGATATTGCGCGATCATCCGCATCAAGCCGCGCTCGCCCTCGTCCCGCAGGACGGAAAGATCGGCGCTGTTGATCTCGTCGAGGCTGATCGGATTGGAATCAAAGGCAGTTCTGGCCTGGCGATCCAGCACGGATGCGCAGCGCGCATGGGCATACTGGACATAGAAGACCGGGTTGTCCTTTGACTGCTCGATCACCTTGGCGAGGTCGAATTCCAGTTCCGCATCGTTCTTGCGGTCGAGCATCATGAAGCGGATCGCATCGCGGCCGACCTCGTCGATCACGTCGCGCAGCGTGACAAAATCGCCCGCGCGTTTCGACATCTTCACCGGTTCGCCGTTCCGCATCAGCTTCACGAGCTGGCAGAGGCGCACTTCCAGCGCGCCCTTGCCGGCGGTCGCGGCCTTCACCGCGGCCTGCATGCGCTTCACATAGCCACCATGGTCCGCGCCCCAGACGTCGATCATCTCGGCGAAGCCACGGGCGAACTTGTTGGCGTGGTATGCGATGTCGGAGGCGAAGTAGGTGTATCCGCCATCCGACTTCAGCAGCGGGCGGTCGACATCGTCGCCGAAAGCGGTCGCGCGGAACAGCGTCTGTTCGCGATCCTCCCAATCCTCGTCCTTCTGGCCCTTGGGGGGCGGAAGGCGGCCTTCATAGATCAGATCGCGCGCGCGGAAATCGGCGATCGTTGCCGCAACCTGGTCTACCGGCGCCTGAAGCGAGGCTTCCGAGAAGAACACGTCATGCCGGATATCGATCGCGGCGAGGTCATCGCGGATCATGGTCATCATCGCGTCGATCGCCGCCTTGCGGACAATCGGCAGCCATTGCGCTTCCGGCATCGATTCCAGCGCCGCGCCATGGGCTTCGGCGAGAGCCTTGCCGGCGGGGACCAGGTAATCGCCGGGATAGAGCCCCTCGCCTACCGGGCCGACATCCCGACCGAGCGCCTCGCGGTAGCGATGGTAGGCCGAACGGGCGAGCACATCGACCTGCGCGCCGGCATCGTTGATGTAGTATTCCCGCGTCACCTTCCAGCCGGCGAAGTCCAGCAGGTTGGCAAGCGCATCGCCATAAACCGCGCCACGGCCATGGCCCACATGCATCGGGCCGGTCGGGTTCGCGGAGACATATTCGACATTGACCGCCCTGCCCTGTCCGAGCGCCGAGCGGCCGAAATCCGGCCCGGCCTGGATCGCGGCCCGGAGTACGTTCTCGAAGGCCACCGGGCTCAGCCCGACATTGATGAAGCCGGGGCCGGCCACCTCGACGCGCGGATAGCGGCCGGTTTCGCGCAGCTTGCCGGCAATGCCCTCGGCCAGAGCACGCGGATTGCTCCCGGCCTCCTTGGCGAGGACCATCGCGGCATTGGTCGACAGGTCGCCATGGCTCGGATCGCGCGGGGGTTCGACCGTCGCCCGGGCGCGAAGCTCCGGTGCGAGGGCGGCCGTGGCCGGCAGATCGGCGAGCACGGCCTGAAGATCGGCCGAGAAGGCATGGAAAATGTTCATGGAACCCGCATCGCGAAAACAGCAGAGATGCTGGCCCTAGCGGAGGTCGGGCGTGACGTCAAACAAGGCCTGATGCTGGAGAATCGCGAAGCGGTCGGTCATTCCGGCAATATGGTCGGCGACAGCGCGGGCCAGCTGCGCCTCGTTGCTCCGCCGGCTGGCCAGTTCCGGCACGAGATCCGGCTCGGCGAGATAGCGGCCGAACAGGTCACGGATGATGGTGGAGGCGGATTCCCGAAGCTGAAGCAGGTGCTTGTGGCGGTACATGCGTTCGAACAGGAAGCGCTTCAGATCCTGCTCGGCCGGTGCGATCGCATCCGAGAAGGCGATAACCGGGCCTTTGGCATGGCGGATATCGTCAGCCTGTCGCGGGTTGAGCGCCACAAGGCGCCGCTCGCTCTCGGCAGCGACGTCCTCGACAAGCCGGGTGATCACGCGGCGCATGATCTCATGCGCCCTGCGCCCCTCGTCGAGATCCGGCCAGAGGCGGTCGATCTCCCAGAGCAGCGCCGCAAGAAACGGCACCTGCCGCAATTCCGACGAATGGAACAGGCCGGCCCGAAGACCGTCGTCGATATCATGGGCGTTGTAGGCAATATCGTCGGCGATGGCCGCGACCTGCGCCTCGGCCGAGGCGTAGCTGGCGAGGTCCAGCGGGAAAATCTGGTCGAAATCGACGATGGCCCCGGGGATGCCATGGCGGGTGTAGCGTTCGGTGGGGTGCCCGTCCGGCCCCAGCAGCGGCCCGTTATGCTTGACGAGGCCCTCCAGCATTTCCCAGGTCAGGTTGAGGCCGTCGAAAGCCGCGTACCGGCGCTCAAGCCGCGTCACGATCCGCAAGGTCTGGGCATTGTGGTCGAAGCCGCCATGCCCGGCCATCAATGTATCGAGCGCATCCTCGCCGGCATGGCCGAACGGCGTGTGGCCGAGATCATGCGCCAGGGCGAGCGCCTCGGCGAGGTCCTCGTCCAGCCCGAGGATCCGGCTGATCGAGCGGGCAATCTGCCCGACCTCGATCGAATGGGTCAGCCGGGTGCGGTAATGGTCGCCCTCATGCTCCACGAAGACCTGCGTCTTGTGCTTGAGCCGGCGGAACGCATTGGAATGGATGATCCGGTCGCGGTCGCGCTGGAAGTCGCTCCGGGTCGGCGAGGCCGGTTCGGGCAGCAGGCGCCCGCGGCCGCGCTTGTAGTCGACGGCGAAGGGCGAGAGCGGGCGGTCGCGGTGGAAGAGCATCGCCGATTCCTTTCCCGGGGCAGGCCTCGCCAGAGACCCGCCGAAACGGGCCAGAATGCGGCGGTGGTGCCGCCTGGCCGGGCATTGCCCGGCGATGCAATCGTCCTTACATTGGGGTGAAACCAAACGGAAGGCGGCCAGGGCCTTGAACCCCGGTCGAGGAACGATGGCGCTGAAATTCGCAGTCCAGAACGTGCCGGGCGTGGCACCGCCCCCGGGCCATGCCGAGGCGGAGGCTCCGCTGGCCGTGACCACCCGGGCAGCCAGCCGCATTCTCAAGATCCTCGAGGGCGAAGCGCCGGGCTCGACCCTCCGCGTGTCCGTCGAGGGCGGCGGATGCTCGGGCTTCCAGTACAAGTTCTCGATCGCCGGAGCACCGGAGCCCGATGATCTTGTCATCGAGCGGGACGGCGTCACGGTGCTGGTCGATTCGGTCTCGGCGCCGCTTCTTGCGGGGTCGGAACTCGATTTCGTGACGGAACTGATGGGGCAGAGCTTCCAGATCCGGAATCCGAAGGCTACGGCCAGCTGCGGTTGCGGAACCAGCTTCGCGCTGTAGACTTGGCCGGAACCCGGGTTTCTGCTGCTCCCGGCGGGGCATGGCATTCCTTGCCGTCACCGTTGCTTAACCGACTTGTGCGTTGCCGCACATTTTGAGTTGCGTTTCTGCCTAGTAGCGTATGTCTTGCCCGCGCCGGTGCAATCGGCACGCGTGGAAAACTGTCAGCGCAGGAGAGACCCTTGATCCGCCCGTCCCGATCCGCCCATCCCTCGCGCCTGCTTGCCGCAGGCCATCTTCGCGCCCTGATGGTCGCCACCGCGCTCTCGCCGCTCGCCCTGCCGCTGATTCCCGACCAGGGCTCGATCGGCATTGTTGCTGCGCAGGCACAGCAGAACGTGACGATCGACAAGCTCGAACTCCCGATGTCCGGCAGCACGCTGGTCCTCAACGGGATCACCGTGACCGGGTCCAGCCTCGGCAAGGCCGAGATCGAGAGCCTGTTCAAGGTCAAGACCCTGAACGCGGCCTCGGACCTGCTGCAGCGGTTCAATGCAGACAAGCTGGCCATCGCCACGGTCGAGGTCCGCATCAAATCCGACACGCAGGATGTCCTGACCGTCTATGAAGGCCTTGAAGCCACGCGCATCAAGGGCGGCGCGATCGAGAAGCTGGTGGTGAAAGGTGGCCGTCAATCCGGAACGGTGAAGGCCGAGAAGGCGAGCCAGAAGCTCGAGACGCAGTTCGGCCGCCTGACGATGGACACGTTCGACATGGCCGGCATGGTCCGCTGGATGCTGGATGCCGATCCGACCGGCAAGGCGCCGATGAAGACCCTGCATGGGCGCTACGAACTGGCCTCCATGGACATGGTGATCGAGGATGTGAAGATTTCCATCGGCAAGATGACCGGCACCGGGTTCCAGGCCCGCCTCGCCCGCAAGCCGCCGCTCGAATTCCTCGCGCTGGCCGAGAAGTCGAATGCCAAGCCCGGGGATACGGCAGCTGCGCTGCCACTGCTCGCGGCCGTGACTGACATGTATTCGGCCTTCTCTTTCGGCAGTGGCGAAATCGACGGCTTCACCCTGACCGGCAAGGACAAGAAGACCGGCGCCGACGTCAAGGGTTCCGGCGGCAAGATGATCTTCACCGGCGGGGCTGCGCCCGGCTTCACGATGAATGACTTCTCGATCTCTGCGGCTGACGGATTCATGAAGTTCCGGAAGCTCGGCTTCGAGGGCGATTTCTACGCGTGGATGATCGGCGGCGCCATGCAGACGATCATGAGCGAACTGGGTGGCAAGCCTGGCGACAAGCCGTCGCCGGAGGCCGAAGAATTCCGCGGCCTGCTCGCCGAGCTGAGCAAGTCGCTGCAGAACCGCGACGTGCGCATGGTGTTCGAAGGTCTCGACGCCGATCTGCCCCCGGGCAAGGATGCGAAGTCGAAGGATCGCGTGAAGGTGGCGCTGGGCGCCTTCGATGCGCGCATGGGCGGGTTCGTCGGCATGATCCCGACCAAGGTCGATTACTCGCTCAACGGTTTCCGCATGCCGGTTCCCGCCAATTCCAAGGACCAGGGACTGATGACCCTGCGCGAGCTCGGCATCGATGTTATCGACCTGTCGATGAAGATCAAGGGCACCTGGGACGAGGCCAAGACCCGCTTCGTGGTGGATGATGTCAATGCCGATATGGGCAAGATGGCCAAGGTCGGCCTGAAGGCGGAAGTCGGCAACATTCCCCGCCCGCTCTTCGAGAACCCGATGACCGCCTGGACCTACACGCTCCTCGGCGCGAATGCCCAGAGCCTGTCCTTCGCGGTCGAGAACCGCGGCGGCATCGACAAGCTGATCGCCAAGGCCGCCAAGGACCAGAAGAAGACCGCCGACCAGTTCAAGATGGAGCTTTCGGCCATCGCGCCGGCGATGATCGGCATGTACCTGGCCGGCCATCCGGATGGCCCGGCTCTGGCCGATGCGCTGACGAAGTTCGTCCGCACTCCCGGCACGCTGAATATCACGCTGCGGGCCAAGTCTCCCGGCGGGCTGACGGCGATGGAACTGATGGCCGCGGGTGAAAATCCGGGCGCCCTGCTCCAGAAGGTCAAGATCGACGCCGAGGCGAAGTAATCGTCGCTTCTCCTCGCCGCTTCCACGAAAAAAGCCGGGCTCTCGCCCGGCTTTTGCCTTTCCGGCTCCAGCCGGCTTCAGGCCTTGCGGGCCTGCGCCTCGACGACCGCGAGGGCCGTCATGTTGACCACGCCCCGCGCTGTGGTCGAGGGCGGAAGGATATGCGCCGGCATTGCTGTGCCGAGCAGGATCGGGCCCACGGGCAGCGCATCCGCCAGCACCTTGGTGAGCTGGTAGGCGATGTTGGCCGCATCGAGATTCGGCATGACCAGCACATTCGCCTCGCTCTTCAGGCGCGAATGCGGCAGCACGCGCTCGCGGATGATATCCGACAGGGCGGTATCGGCCTGCATTTCGCCATCGACCTCGAGATCCGGTGCGCGCTCGGCCAGGATCCGGGCCGCTTCGCGCATCTTCCGGGCGCTGGCCCCGTCATGCGAGCCGAAATCCGAATGCGACACCAGCGCGATTTTCGGCTCGATGCCGAAGCGGCGCACTTCGGTGCCGGCCCGCAGGGCGATCTCGACCAATTGTGCCGGATCCGGATCCTCGTGGACATGCGTATCGGCGAGGAAGAACGCGCCCTTGTTGGTGATCATCAGGCTCATCGCGGCGAGTTCGGTCACGCCCGGGGCGAGGCCGATCACATCCCGAAGGATGCGCAGGCGGGACTGGAAACGCCCTTCGAGGCCGCAGATCATCGCATCGGCATCGCCGCGCCGCACGGCGATGGCGGCGATCACCGTGTTGTTGGTGCGGACCATCGTGCGGGCGGCATCCGGCGTGACGCCTTTCCGGCCAGCTACTTCGAGATAGGTCTGCACATAGTCGCGGTAGCGCGGATCGTCTTCCGGGTTGACCAGCTCGAAATCGCGGCCGGGCTTGATCGACAGGCCGAAGCGCTGCAGGCGCTGCTCGACGACCGACGGGCGGCCGACAAGGATCGGCACGGCAACACCCTCTTCCAGCACCGTCTGGGCGGCGCGCAGGCAGCGTTCGTCCTCGCCCTCCGCATAGACAACGCGCCTGGGCTCCGCCCGGGCGGCGCGGAAGATCGGCCGCATGATGAAGCCGGAGCGGAAGACGAAGCGGTTCAGCCGCTCCTCATAGGCGGCGAAATCGTCGATCGGCGCGCGGGCGACCCCGCTTTCCATCGCCGCTTTCGCCACGGCCGGGGCGATCCGCAGGATGAGGCGCGGATCGAAGGGCGAGGGAATGAGCGATTCCGGCCCGAAATTCCGCGATGCCCCGCCATAGGCACGGGCGACAACATCCGACGGCGCTTCCCGCGCCAGTTCGGCGATGGCACGCACGGCGGCCATCTTCATTTCCTCGTTGATCGTCGTGGCGGCGCAATCCAGCGCGCCGCGGAAGATATACGGGAAGCCGAGGACGTTGTTGACCTGGTTCGGGTAATCCGAACGGCCGGTGCAGATCATGGCATCGGGCCGCGCTTCCAGCGCCAGTTCGGGCATGATCTCGGGGTTCGGGTTGGCCAGGGCCATCACCAGCGGCTTGGCCGCCATTTTCTTCAGCAGCTCGGGCTTCAGGACGCCGGCCGCCGAGAGACCGAGGAAGATATCCGCGCCCTCGATGACCTCGGCCAGCGTGCGCTTGTCGGTTTCCTGCGCATAGACCGCCTTCCAGCGGTCCATCTGCGCCTCGCGGCCCTTGTAGGCTACGCCCTCGATATCGGTGACCCAGATATTCGAGCGCTTCACGCCGAGGCTGACAAGGAGGTTCAGGCAGGCCAAGGCCGCCGCGCCGGCCCCGGACGTGACAAGCTTCACCTCGTCGAGCTTCTTGCCGGCCAGTTCCACCGCATTGAGGATGGCTGCCGCGACGATGATGGCGGTGCCGTGCTGGTCGTCATGGAAGACGGGAATGTTCATCCGCTCGCGGCACATGGCCTCGACCTCGAAACATTCCGGAGACTTGATGTCCTCGAGATTGATGCCGCCGAAGGTCGGCTCGAGCGAGGTGATGATATCGACCAGCTGCTCGACGCGCTTTTCCTTGATCTCGATGTCGAAGACGTCGATCCCGGCGAATTTCTTGAACAGGACGGCCTTGCCTTCCATGACCGGCTTGGACGCCAGCGGGCCGATATCGCCGAGGCCGAGCACGGCGGTGCCGTTCGAGATGACGGCAACGAGGTTCTGGCGGGCCGTCAGATTGGCGGCTTCGGCGGGATCGTCGACGATGGCCTCGCAGGCCGCCGCCACGCCGGGGGAATAGGCCAGAGCGAGGTCGCGCTGGTTGCCCAGCGGCTTGGTGGCCACGATCTCCAGTTTCCCGGGCTTGGGCAGGCGATGATAGACCAACGCCCCCGACCGCAGATCCTTCGACATTTCAACCGGCATGATTCCTCCCCCCGACCGTCTTTGCCTGTCTGGTTATACGAAAGGTGCATCCGGCGCGAGGGGGAAGCGATGCGCCAGCGGCAGGAGCGCCCTTCCCCCGCGGCATGGCGGCGGGCCGCTTCCCTTCCGGCGCGTTTCGGCCTAATCGCGCAGGCTGGCCGCTGGCAGAAAAGGAATCGGCTCATGGATGTGCGCGACTGCAATGGCACCCTGCTCAAGGAAGGCGACTCCGTGCAGGTCATCAAGGACCTCAAGGTCAAGGGCACGTCCTCCACCCTGAAGCGCGGTACGCTGATCAAGGGCATCCACCTGACGGATGATCCGGATCTGATCGAATGCCGGGTCGAGAAGATCAAGGGCCTCGTCCTTCGGACCGAGTTCCTCAAGAAGGCCTGACCCTTGGCGGCCTTCAAGCCCTTCCGGACCTGGCTTGCGCGGCGGATCTTTCCGGACCGCGAGGCCTTCCGGCATCCGCCCGCGGATGATGCGGCGCGGCGGGCGGCGTGGTTCGACTTCCTCTTCGTCGATTTCGGCATCCTCCGGCTGTTCTGGAAGAACCGGGCCTGGGTGACGCCGCGTGTTCTCCGGATGAACCAGCCCTATCCGGGCGATATTGCCCGTGCGGCGCGGGCCGGCATCCGCACGATCGTGACGGCCCGGCACGACCCCCGTCATGGCGGCAATGCGCTTGTCGCCGAGGCCGCCGCGCGGCTCGGCCTGACCTATCTCACGCTGCCGCTCTTCTCCCGTTCGGCGCCCTTCCGGGATGCCATTCTCGAGGCGGGCGCCGCGCTCCGGCAGGCGGAATATCCGCTGCTGATCCATTGCAAGTCCGGGGCGGACCGGGCCGGATTCCTCTCGGCGCTCTACCTCGTCGTGGTCGAGGGGCGCTCCGTGCGCGAGGCCAAGGGCCAGCTCAGCCTCCGTCACCTGCATATCCGGGCCTCGCGCACGGGCGTGCTCGATACGGTGTTCGAGACCTATCTCAAGGCCCATCCGGACGAGATCAAGCCGTTCCTCGATTGGGTCCGTGACGAATATGATCCCGAAACGATCGACCGGAACTATCAGGCCCAGGGCATCGCCGACTTCATCGACCGGGTGATCCTGCGGCACGAGTAAGCCAGTTGAGTCCATCCCGGGGCTCGACTAAACCGGCGGGCAGCCTGCAAGGAAACATCGATGCGCATCCTCGTCACCATCTGCACGCGCGCGCGGCCGAAAATGCTTGAAGCCTGCCTGCGCTCCGTGACGGCGCAGGACGTGCCGGAGGGCGTGACCTGCGACATCGCGGTGATCGAGAACGATGCCGCGCTCCATTGCACGCCGATTGTCGACAAGGTGGCCGCGGAGACCGGCCGGACGATCCATGCCGTGCTCGAACCGGAACTTGGCCTGCCTTTCGCCCGCAACCGGTGCGGCACGTTCGCCGTCGAGCAGGGTTATGACTGGGCGCTCTACATCGACGATGACGAAGTCGCCACGCCCGGCTGGCTGGCCACGCTGGTCGCGGCGGCCAGGCGCGACCCGGCGGATGTCTATTACGCCCGCGTCGTCTCGGTCTTCCCCGAGGGCACGCCGGAATGGATGGCGCTGCCCGAGGTCAACAAGCGGCCGACCGGTACGGTGCTGACCAAGGCCGAGGGCCATAACACGATGGTCCATCGCCGGGTTTTCGCTGCGGATGGGCTCAACCTGCGGTTCGATACGGCCCTGCGTTTCACCGGCGGCAGCGATACCGATTTCTTCAGCCGTGTCCACAAGGCCGGCGCGCGCATCATCTGGGTGGGCGAAGCGGTGGTCGAGGAGACGATCCCGGCCAGCCGGATGAATCTGCGCTGGCAGCTCAACCGCACGTTCCGGGTCGCGATCAACATTTCCGTCCTGCATGAGAAGCAGCGCGGCAAGGCGGCCTCGTCGTGGCGGAGCCTCGCCAAGGGTACCGGCCGCGTGCTCGGCGGCATCGTGCAATTGCCGGTCGGTCTTTGCCTGTCGCTGGTTGCCCCGCTCAAAGGCCGGATGTTCGCCTTCAAGGCGGCCAAGCAGGTGGCTTCCGGCCTTGGCTCCTACGCCTATCTCCTCGGCATCCGCCCGGAACCCTATCGCAAGGTCGATGGCGGCTGAGGGCGCAAAGGATCAGGCTTTCCGTTCAGGTGTTCCGTTCTTCGGCATCGAGATAGAGCTGCGCGACGAACAGCGTCCAGATGAGGTTGACCCGGCGCTGTCCGCCGGCGAGGAAATCGTCCCAGACTGCCTGAACCAGCGGCGTGTCGAGCAGACCCTGCCGGTTCAGCCGCTCCTTCGAGAAGAGATCCGAAGCCAGCGTCCGGAACGGCCCACGGAGCCAGTCCGCTGCGGGAATGCCGAAACCCTGTTTCGGCCGGTCCCAGAGAGTCCGCGGCACATAGCGGCCGAGCACGGCCCGCAGCAGCGCCTTGCGCTCCCGGCCGCGCATTTTCAGGTCATCCGGCAGTGACCAGGCGAAGCGGATGATGTCCGGGTCGAGCAGCGGGATCCGCGTCTCGAGGCTATGGGCCATCGCGGCCCGGTCGACCTTCACGAGGATATCGTCCGGCAGGTAGCGCATGGCGTCGAGCACGGTCGCCTGATCCATGGCCGACCAGTCGGCCCGTCCAGCCAGCATGCCGACCAGCGGCTCGAAGGCCGGCATGGCGCCGCGCACAAGGCGGTGCGCAGGGTCGAGCACGGTAAATGTCCGCTCATAGGCCTCGACGGCATTCGCGGCCCGCATCGGCGCCTCGAGATCGGCCAGGCGCAGGTCAAGGGCATGGAGGGAACGCTTGCCGAGATGTGTCCGTCCGAGCATCAGGGCCGGCCGGACCAGCCCGAGCCGGATCATGCGGTAATAGAGGCCGGCCGCGAGGCGATGGCCCTGCCCTTTCAGCCCGCTGTCCCATTTGCGCCGCAGCGAGTGATAGCGACCATAGCCGGCAAATAACTCGTCGCCGGCATCACCCGACAGCGCCACCGTCACCTTGGTGCGGGCGAAACGTGTCACCAGCCAGGTCGGCAGCTGGCTCGGATCGGCGAAGGGCTCGTCATAGGTGGCCGGCATCCGGGTGACGAGATCGCAGGCATCCTGGCCCGAGAGCTGGATCTCGTGATGGGACGTGCCGAGATGCCGGGCAATGTCGCGCGCGAAGCGGGATTCATCGAATTCCGCCTCCTTGAAGCCCAGCGAGAAGGTTTCGATCGGTTGTGAGCGTTGCGCCTGCATGATCGCGGCGATGGTGGAGGAATCGATCCCGCCAGAGAGAAAGGCGCCGACCGGGACATCGGCAATCACCTGCCGCCGGATCGAGGCATGGAGCAGGCGATCCAGTTCGTCGGTCGCCGCGTCGAACGAGCCCTGGAAGCGGTTGGCCTTGCATTCCGCCGCGACCGCGAGGCTGTCCCAGTAGACCACTTCGCGGCCCGCCCCGCCCTCGCCCGGGCCGAACAGCCGGTAGCTTCCGGGCCGGATCTTGTGCGCGGACCGGTACAGCGTGGCAGGGGCGACGATATAGCCATGGCGGAGAAACTGGGTCAGCGCGGTCCGGTCGAGATCGCCGCGCCAGGCCGGATGGGCCTTCAGCGCCTTGAGTTCGGAAGCAAAGGTCAGTGCCCCGTCGATCTCGCTCCAGAAGAGCGGCTTCTCGCCCATCGGGTCACGCGCGAGGGCCAGCGTGCCGGCCTCGTGGTCATAGAGGGCGAAGGCGAACATGCCGCGCAGGCGCGGCAGCGCGCCATCCAGCCCGAAGGCCTCGATGGCGGCGAGGAGCACCTCGGTGTCGGAATGGCCGCGCCAGGCCGGGGCCTTGCCGGCGCCATCGAGTTCGGCCCGGAGGTCGTGGAAATTGTAGATCTCGCCATTGAGCGTGATCGCGTAGCGTCCGGAAGCCGAGAGCATGGGCTGGGCCCCGGCGGGCGAAAGATCCTGGATGGCAAGCCGGCGCTGGCCGAGGGCGATGCCGCGCGGCTCGCTCGACCAGATGCCCTCGTCATCGGGGCCACGATGGCGGATCGCCTCGTTCATGCGCTCGAGGGCCGGCACGTCCGGGGGCGTCAGGCCACCTTGCCGGAACAGTCCGGAAATGCCGCACATTCCGTTTCTCCACGCCTGTTCGGCCCGCGGAAGGCCCGGGCCGGCGAGTTGACTTGTCCCCGCGTCCTTGTACCTAGTCCGGCGTAAAGTAAAGCCGCGACGGAGCCCGGCGGGCCTTCCCGCCGCGTCGTTCCGGGCAGGAAGAGCCGATGACGACCAGCAGCGAAGAACGCGCCCAGCACTATGACAAGGCTTTTTTCGAGGGCTTTGCCGAGGATTCGCAGCGATCGGCTGGCATCGTCCTCGGCCGCCTGCTCGAACAGTATCGTCCGGCCTCGATGCTCGATGTCGGTTGCGGCGTCGGCACGTGGCTTCGGGAGGCTTTGGATCTGGGGATTTCCGGATTGCGCGGACTCGACGGGCCGTGGGTCAGCTCCGAACAGCTCCGTATTCCGGCCGAAGCCTTCGAGCGGATCGATTTCGAGGCGGCCGACTGGCCGGAGATCCGCCCGGTCGATCTGGCGATCTCCCTCGAAGTGGCTGAGCATCTCTCGCCCGAGGCCGGCGACCGGCTCGTCCGCTATCTCTGCCGGTCGGCCCCGGTCGTTCTGTTCTCGGCGGCCATTCCCAACCAGGGCGGTGAAGGGCATCGCAACGAGCAGTGGCAATCCTACTGGGCGGAGCGCTTCGCCCGTGAAGGCTATGCGCCGCGCACAGCCCTGCGCTCGGCGGTCTGGGCCGATGACCGGGTCGAGTTCTGGTATCAGCAGAACATGATCCTGTATGTCGCCGAAAGCCATGCCGGACTGTTCCCGGCCGAGGCGGCGGATGCGATGATCGATGCCGTCCATCCCCGGCTCTATCATATCCGGGTGATCAAGCGAGAACGGCGCCGCAACCGCTGGAAGCGCTTCCTGCCCTTCCTCCGGCAGGGGTAAGCCGATGGCCGTCATCCGCGTTGAACTTCTCGGGGGGCTCGGCAACCAGCTGTTTCAGGCTGCGGCCGGCTTCGCGCTTGCGCAGCGGACAGGCGCCGCGCTGGAATTCGACATTTCCCGTTTCCGGGCCGCCGGCAGCCGTGCCTATGCGCTGGACGGGCTCGGCCATGGCGCCCGCGTTGTCGGAGGCCCGCGCGAGGGTGCGGGGCGCCTGATCAACCGCGTCGGGCGTGCGCTGAGTTTCGGCCGGGCCAAGGCGCCGGTCGGCTGGCAGGGCAGCGCCTTCCGCGAGCGCGATTATGCCTATGATCCGCGTTTCGAGACGCTTTCCGCCCCCTGCTATCTCTCCGGCTATTTCCATTCGGAGAAATACTTCGCACCGGTCGCCGACGATGTCCGCCGCGCCTTCTCGCTTGAACCGCAGCTCGGCGATGCGGCCCGCGCTTTCGCAGCCTCGATGGCGCCGGAGAGTCTCGCCGTGCATCTCCGGGTCGGGGATTTCAAGGCTGCGCAGCATTTCAATGCCGTCCATGGCACGCTCGGCATGGCCTATTACCGCAATGCGATCGCCCTGGCGCGGGCAGCACGGCCAATCGACGAGATCTACGTCTTCACCGACACGCCGGAGGCCATTCCGGCGCTGATCCCGCCCGGCACGCCCTATCGTGCCGTGACCGGCCATTCCGCGCCGGAGGATCTCTACCTGATGAGCCGGGCGCGGGCGCATATCATGGCCAACAGCACCTTCAGCTGGTGGAGCGCGTGGTTTGATCCGCGGCCGGACAAGCTGGTGATCGCGCCGCGCGCCTGGCTCGCACCGGATGCGCTGCGCAAGACCTATATCGGCGATCTCTACCCGGAAGGATGGGTGATGCTCTGAGCGCCGCGCTGCTGCGTCAGGCGCTCTTCTTCCGGTTGCGCCAGAAATAGAGCTTGCGGGCGACGCGGTCGCGGAAGCGGACATCGCGCCCGTCGAGGTGCTGGACCGTCTTCGGCCAGCCAAGCGGGCCGTAGAGCTGGCCGCCACCCATGTAGCGGCAAAGCCCGCCTTCAAGCCCGATCCGGTCCCCGTCCGGCCGCTTCAGCAACGGCACGACCTCGGAGAGGTAATAGCCGATATCGATGATCTGCGGGTTGTTCGACCGGCCGTTGATGCGGCAGAGCGGCACCTTCGTGCCCTCGACCGGTTCGAGGAACAGGTCATAGCCCTGCCGGATGTTCCGGCGCTTGTTGAAGCGGATGTAGTTGAAGCGATGCGCGCGCATCTCCTCGACCATTTCCGGAAGGCCGTGCGGGATCCGGTCGCGCAGGAAGACGAAGTCGTGTTCCAGTTGGACCGCGTAGGGCGTGGTGGTCATCTCGACCGATTTCACGAAGCTGTCGATCAGCCCGCGCGTCTCGATGATCTCGATCTCGAGGCCGGGCGTGCCCTGCCGGATCGCGTCGATCCAGGCGGCATGGTTCGCGCGGAACGGCTTCGGATCGAGGAAAACACGAATGGTGGTCTCCTGCGCACCGCGCCCGCCGTCGAAGCAGGTGAAATAGGAGCGGACGGCTTCCGCGACGAGGCAATCCCGTGCATCCGCCGAGGCCACGTTGGAGAACACATTCAGGGTTATGGCTTCAAGCGCCATCGAGGTTTCCCGGTTTCCGACTTTTCAGCCAATATATGCAGGGTGCATAAATTCTGATGTTTTCAACTTGCTTGGCATGGCCTAAACAGCGGCTGAATTCGTCATGAGAGGCCCATGTCCGGTAGTCAAGCGCTGTTTCAAGCGGCCCTGCGGCTCTATTCGAGCCAGCCGGTGCGTGAATGGCGCTCGCATTTCAGCCGGGTGGTCCATCCCTTCTGGCCGCGGACCGAGGCTTCCGGGATCACCAGCCAGGACATCACCGGGCGGGCCGACGCGGCCGCCGACGGATGGCTCTGGCGGCGGCATGCCGGCGAGATCGACATCGACCCCGGCAGCGGCCAGCTGCACCATCGCGGCAAGCGGCTGATCCTGCCCACAGCCTTGCCCTATGAAGCGCCGCGCGGCCTGCCGGATGTGACCGCCTATCTCGGCGGGCGGATTATCGAGCGCGAACCTGCGATTGTGCTTTTCGCCGATGCCGATTGTTCCTTCGGGGCCTTTGTCACGCGCTTGCTGCCGCGCTTCTTCGCGCTTGATGTGCTGGGCGTTCCGGCGGACACGCTGCTGATGGTCACGCTCAATATGGGCCGGACACTCGTGTTCCAGCATGCGATTTCGGATGGCGTGTTCCGGCATCGGCCGGTCGAGCTGTTCCGCCCGGCCTCAATGATCCGGGTGATGCAGCTGGATGAGGTGGCGGTTCCGCCGCTCGCCCCGGCTGCATTGGCGCGGATGCAGGAGCGGCTCGCCCAGCTCTATCTCCGCGAGCCCCCGGCCGGGACCGGGCCAGTGCTGATCTGCGAGGATGCGGCGCGCCATGCGCCGGAACTGCTGGCGCGTCTTGCATCCGCCCGCCCCGACCTTTCAGGCGTCCGCGTGCTGGACCCCCGGCGCGATTCCCTGCGCGATCTCGTCCGCGCGGTGGCGCAGGCGCCGGTGCTGGTCGTCGGCGGTCCGAGCGAGAGTGCGGCTGCCTTGCTCGCGGCACATCCCGGGCAGGAGGTTGTTCTCCTTGGCAATGCCGATCATGAAACGGCACGACGGGCTGAAGCCGCCGGACGGCGCCTCACCCTGGTCTAGCCCGATCCCGGATTTCCTGTGGCAGGGCCGGGCATTTTCTGCTTTGAACGCCCCGAGCCCGACTGGCTGCGAAGGATGACGCCGTGCCGACGATCCACCTGCATGATTCCACCTTCGAGGTGTCCTCCGGTCCCCAGGATGCGTTCTGGGGCCGCGTCAATGCGGGAATCTGGGAAGCCTCGACCTTCGAGGCCATTGCCCGGAACCTGACGCCAGAGACCACCGTGCTGGATTTCGGGGCCTGGATCGGGCCCGTCTCGCTTTTTGCTGCCACACGGGCGCGACAGGTCTTCTCGTTCGAGCCGGACCCCGTCGCGGCTGAGGAGTTCAAGGCGAATATCGCGCTCAATCCCGATCTCGCCGGGCGGATCACGGTAATCGAGAAGGCCGTCTGGCCCGAGGCAGGCACCGTCCGGATGGGGGCGAAGACCGCGCAGGGCGACTCCATGTCGAGCGTGCACCACACCGGCTCGGCGGTGAGCTGGGAGGTGCCGACGATCACGCCGGCCGAGATTGCCGCCCTGCTTCCGGCGGAAGGGCCGGTTTTCGTGAAGATCGATGTCGAGGGCGCCGAATATGCCATCGTGCCGACCCTGGCGCCGCTGCTGGCCCGCGACAACCTGACGGCGCTCGTTTCGTTCCATCCCCGTTTTGCCGCCGGCGGGCACCCGCGCTGGCACAGGACCTTCCCGATGACGAAGCGGGTCTTCGATGTGTTCCGCGGCTTCCGGATACATCGGGTCCACAAGAAGAGCGTGACGCCGGCGCCGTGGCTGGAATGGCTGAGCGCCCTGCCCTTCCCGGCCTTCGAGGCCAAGACGACCTATCTCTTCACGCGGGACTGAAGCGCCGGCCGTTCAGCCCGGCTTGCGGAACAGGAAGCAGCCGCAACCGTAGCGCTGCCTGGCCACACGCGCGGGATCGGCATCCATGACGAGCATCGCGCCGTCGCGCTTGTCGGTGATCAGAGCGAATTCCGCCAGTTCGAGCCCTTCGAACAGGGCCATGACCGCCTCGAAACTGTAGATCCGGTGGGCGTTGAAATGGATTTCCGGCCGCCCGACCGGCGTCACGAACAGCAGATGCCCACCCGGCGCCAGCACGCGCTTCAGCTCGGCGCAGGCCCGGGCATCGCCGGCAGGGTCCAGCGTATCGCCGTAGCGGCCGAGGCCGACATGCTCGATGACATGCATGCAGGACAGGGACGGGATGCTGCCATCGGCAAAGGACAGGGCCAGCAGGTCCGCCGCGCCGACATCGGCGCCGGGAATGGCGAAGGCCGGCGGCCGGTAATCGTAATGCGTCATCGGGATGAAGGCCGAGACGTTCGAGACGAAAAACAGCGACGAGCCGATATCGACATGGTGCGCCGGCTTCAGCCGGGCAAGCACACGGGCGGCCCAGCCCGTGTGATAGACGTAGTGGGTGTCGAACCCGGTCGTGCCGGTGGCCTCGTTGATCGGACGGATCTTCGAGAATTTCGGCACGGGACGCCCCTGTTCGCGCGAGGTCCGGCGGAAACGGAAGAGATCACGCAGGTAGGACGGGCTCAGGATCGCCCTGATGATCTGCTTGGGTTGCATGGTCAGCGACCTCCCATCTGGAGCCTGAACAGGCTGGCATAGGTTCCCGGCTGCGCCATCAGCGCCTCGTGGCTGCCCTGCTCGATGACACGGCCCTGCTCGATCACGACGATCCGGTCGGCATGCATGATGCTGGCGAGCCGGTGGGCCACCATGAGGGTGGTGCGGTCTTTCGAGAGATCGGCGAGGGTCTGGCGCAGCGCATCTTCGGACTGGGCGTCGAGCGCGGCGGTCGGCTCGTCCAGTAGCAGGATCGGGGCATCCCGCAGGAAGGCGCGGGCAATGGCGATGCGCTGTTTCTGGCCACCGGAAAGGCGGCCGGCCAGTTCGCCCACGGGCGTATCATAGCCGAGAGGCAGGCCCTCGATGAAGGAATCGGCCTGCGCAGCGCGGGCGGCCTCGCGGATCTCGTCTTCGGTCGCGCCGGCCTTGCCGATGGCGATATTGTCGCGGATCGAGCCGTCGAACAGGAACGTATCCTGCCCGACATAGGCCATCGCGTTGCGCAGGCTGGCCGCGTCAAGCTCCGCGAGCGGCTGGCCATCGAGGGCCAGGCTCCCGGATTGCGGTTCCCAGAATTTCAGGATCAGGCTGAGCAGGGTCGACTTGCCCGAGCCGGAGCCGCCGACAAGTGCGGTCGTCTGGCCGGCGGGAATGTCGAGCGTGACATCCCGGAGAACCGGATCGCCGCCGGGATGATAGGCGAAGGTGACATTCGTCAGGCGGATGGCGCCGGGGCCGGGCGCGAGGGGGCGGCCCTGCCCGGCTGCCTGCTCGGGCACCTCGTCGATCATCTCGAAGAACAGGCGAAGGCCGACGAAATGCTGTTCCAGCTGGAGACGCGCGCTGGCCAGCCGCCGCGCCGGGTCATAGGCCAGCAGCAGCGCGGTGATGAAGGAGAAGAACGCGCCGGGCGTCGCGCCGTGGCTGATCACGCGCCAGCCGCCATAGAGGATGACCAGCGCAACCGCGATGCCGGCCAGCGTCTCGACGATCGGCTGGGTGCGGGCCATCAGCTTCGCCGCGCGGTCGGCATTGGCCTGCTGGTCGGTGATGACCGCATCGAGGCGCTCGCCCAGCCGCGGCTCGGCGCCGAAGGCCTTGACCACGCGGAAGCCCTGGATGATCTGCCGCAGCTGGTCCGCCAGCGTGACGCCGATCGAGACCTGCTTCTTCTGCACCTTGCCGACGCGGACGCCGAGGCCGGCAATGAAGATCGCCGCCACCGGGAGGGCAAGCAGGACAACCGAGGAAACGAGCGGATCCTGCACGATCATGACGCCGATCAGGCCGATCAGGGTCAGCAGGTCGCGGCCGATCACGGTCACCAGCAGTTGCAGGATCTGCCGCGCCGCATCGGCGGAGAGCACCTGCTTGGCGATGACCTCACTTGAGGTGCGCTGCTGGATGCCGCGCAATTCCTGCGCCAGAAGGGACGAAACCAGGCGCTTCTGGCCATCCGCGACGATGGCATTGCCGATCTGCGCGAGGATGACGCCCTGCCCGTACGAAGCGGCACCACGGGCAACATAGATCACCAGCACTGCCGTCGCGACGAAGATCAGCGCCGACTGGCTCTTGGCGATGAAGACGTCGTTGATCACGTCCTTCATCAGCCATGCCGTCGCGGCGGTAGTGGCCGAGACGATGCCGAGCATCAGGAAGGCGAGGACATAGCGCCAGACGAAGCGGCGGCCGGTCTCGGAGACCAACCGCCGGAGATCGGCATAGCGCTGGTTTTTCGGCTCTTCCATCGTACCGGGCGCCGGCCCGCTCCTTATTTCTCGGGCAGGTTCAGGCGGAGATGCAACTCGCGCAACTGCTTGTTGGTGGGCGGCGTCGGCGCACCCATCAGCAGGTCCTCGGCGCGCTGGTTCATCGGGAACAGCGCCACTTCGCGCAGGTTCTGCGCATCGCAGAGCAGCATGACGATGCGGTCGACCCCCGCCGCCATGCCGCCATGCGGCGGCGCGCCATACTGGAAGGCGCGATACATGCCCCCGAAGCGCTCGATCACCGTTTCCTCGCCATAACCGGCAATCTCGAAGGCCTTGACCATCGCTTCCGGCTTGTGGTTGCGGATGCCGCCCGATGCCAGCTCGTAGCCGTTGCAGGCGATGTCGTACTGGAAAGCCTTGATCGTCAGCGGGTCCTGCGAGGTCAGCGCATCCAGCCCGCCCTGCGGCATCGAGAACGGGTTGTGGCAGAAGTCGATCTTCTTCTCGTCCTCGTTCCATTCGAAGAACGGGAAATCGGTGATCCAGGCGAATTCGAACCGGTTCTTGTCCGTCAGGTTCAGGTCCTCACCGACCTTCAGGCGCGCCGAACCCGCGAACTTGACGAATTTTTCCGGATTGCCGGCGGCGAAGAAGGCGGCGTCGCCATCCTTCAGGCCGAGCTGCGCCCGGATCTGCTCGACCTTTGCGGGGCCGATGTTGTTCGCGATCGGACCAGCGCCCTGTCCGTCCTTCCACATGATGTATCCCAGCCCCGGCTGGCCTTCGCCCTGCGCCCAGCTGTTCATGCGGTCGCAGAAGGCGCGGCTGCCGCCGCCCGGCGCGGGAATGGCCCAGACGCGGTTCTTCGACTCTTCGAGGATCCGGGCGAAGACCTTGAAGCCGCTGTCTCGGAAGACCTCCGAAACATCCTGCATCACGATGGGGTTCCGCAGGTCCGGCTTGTCCGAGCCGTATTTCGCCATGGCGTCCGCATAGGGAATGCGCGGCCAGGGCGACGGCGTGACCGGGCGGCCGCCGCCGAATTCCTCGAAAATGCCCCGGATGACCGGTTCCATCGTCGCGAAGACATCGGCCTGCTCGACGAAGCTCATTTCCACGTCGAGCTGGTAGAATTCACCCGGCAGGCGATCGGCGCGCGGGTCCTCGTCACGGAAGCAGGGCGCGATCTGGAAATAGCGGTCGAAGCCCGCCATCATCAGCAGCTGCTTATACTGCTGCGGCGCCTGCGGCAGCGCGTAGAACGTGCCGGGATGGATGCGGCTCGGCACGAGGAAGTCACGCGCGCCCTCCGGCGAGGAGGCCGTGAGGATCGGCGTCGCGAATTCATTGAAGCCCGCCGCCTTCATGCGCTGGCGCATGGAATCGACCACCTTCACGCGCATCATGATGTTGCTGTGCAGCTTGTCGCGGCGCAGGTCGAGGAAGCGGTATTTGAGGCGGGTCTCTTCCGGGAAATCCGTATCGCCGAAAACCTGCAGCGGCAGTTCGGCGGCGGCGCCGAGCACTTCGAGATCCGTGACGAACATCTCGACCGCGCCGGTCGGAAGGTTCGGATTCTCGGTGCCGGCCGGGCGCTGGCGCACCTTGCCATCCACGCGGATCACCCATTCCGAGCGCACCTTCTCCGCAGCGTTGAAGGCCGGGCTATCGGGATCGACGACGATCTGGGTCATGCCGTAATGGTCGCGCAGATCGATGAAGAGCACGCCGCCATGGTCGCGGATGCGATGGCACCAGCCGGACAGGCGGGCCTCGGTGCCGATGTCGGAAGCGCGGAGCGCGCCGCAGGTATGGGTGCGATAACGATGCATGGTGATCTGTCTTCAGCTCGATCGTGCTGGAACGCCGCAGGCAGGTGCAGGCCTTCCGTCGGGCGCGACAAGAGCGGCGACCGGTGCGGATTGTCAAGCGCCAACCGGGGAAAGCCGCCGGGACGGGCGCGACAAACGCCGAGAATTCGGATAAGGGCCGGATATGGCTCATCCTTCCGCGCTTCCCCTTCCGCCCCTGACCACCACCAGTGCCGATCTTGCGGCTGCCTGCGAACGGCTGGCTCAGCATGCCTTCGTGACGGTCGATACCGAATTCCTGCGGGAGACGACCTATTATCCGAAGCTCTGCCTGATCCAGATGGCGAGCGAGGACGAGATCGTGCTCGTCGATCCGCTGTCAAGCGATCTCGATCTCGCACCTTTCTTCGCGTTGATGGTCAACCCGGCGGTGATGAAAGTCTTCCATGCCGCGCGGCAGGATATCGAGATCATCTGGAATCTCGGACGGGTGATTCCCGCGCCGCTCTTCGATTCGCAGGTGGCGGCGATGGTCTGCGGCTATGGCGAGCAGGTCTCCTACGAGAGCCTCGCCGCCGGCCTCGCCCAGGCGCGGATCGACAAGTCCTCGCGCTTCACCGACTGGTCGCGCCGGCCGCTGACCGATGCCCAGCTGGCCTATGCCGCGGCGGATGTGACGCATCTGCGCGTTGTCTACGAGAAGCTGATGCAGCGGATCGACAAGAACAACCGGCTCGGGTGGGTGGCGGACGAGATGGCCGTGCTGGCCAACCCGCGGACCTACGAGGTCGACCCCGCCGATGCCTGGATGCGGATCAAGGCGCGGATCCGCAAGCCGGTCGAGCGGGCAGTCCTGATGGAACTGGCGGCCTGGCGGGAACGCGAGGCGCAGAACCGCGACGTTCCGCGCGGCCGCATCCTCAAGGATGATGGCCTCGTCGAGATCGCCGTGGCACAGCCGAAATCGGTCGAGGATCTGGCCCGCCTCCGCGCGGTGCCGAACGGGTTCGAGCGCTCGCGCGCCGGACAGGACATTCTCGAGGCGGTGGGGCGCGGCAAGGCGCGCGATCCCGAGACGATCCCGCCCTTCGAGCAGGAGCGACCGGGCGGCAACGGCGCGCTGGTCCAGCTGCTCAAGGTGATGCTCCAGTCCGTGTCCGAGCGGAGCCAGGTCGCGGCGCGGCTGATCGCCTCGTCGGAGGACATTGACCGGCTCGCCGCCAATCCTTCGGCTGATCACCCGGTCCTTCAGGGATGGCGCGGCGAGATCTATGGTCAGCTGGCGATGCAGTTGATCCGTGGCGAGGTGCTGATCGGCCTCGAGAAAGGGCGCGTCGTCACGGTGCCGCGCGCCCCCTGATCGATTGGCCTTTGCGGATCAGGCCGCCATCCGCGTGAGGAAGGTCTCGATCTCGTCGACCAGCTGATCCGAGGAAACCGCGAATTGCTGCGAGAGCAGTTCGAGCGCGTTGGCAGCGTTTGCGGTATTCTCGATAGCCTTCCGGACATCCTCGAAACCGGAGCGGATGATATCCCCGCGCTGTGCGGCGGCATCGGCATTGCCGGCAATGTCCCGCGTGACCTGTTCCTGTTCGGTTACTGCCGCAGCGATGACAAGCGTGGTTTCGTTGATCGAACCAAGCCCCTGCCCGATCTCGCGCGTTGCTTCGGTCACCGAACCGGTGACGTTCTCGATACTCTTCACGAGTTCGGCAATCTCGGTCGCGGCGCGGGAGGTGCCGTTCGACAGTTCCTTCACTTCGGATGCCACGACCGCAAATCCTTTGCCGGCTTCACCGGCGCGCGCTGCCTCGATCGTCGCGTTCAGGGCAAGTAGGTTTGTCTGGCTGGCGATGGATGAAATGAAGGCGACAGCCGTCGAAATCTTCTCGACTGCGCTCGAAAGTTCGTTCGCGATTGTCTCGGCATGCTTGCCGGTATCGGCCGCCTTGCGGACGACGCTGGCCGCGTCATTCGACCGAGCTGCGATCTCCGCAATTGAGCTGGCAAACTGATTCGTTGCGGTCGCAACCTCGGCGATGGCTCCGGCGCCATCCTCTGCTGCGGTGACACCGTCGCTCACTCGGTCGCTGGCTTGCGCCACGACCTGGCGGATATCCTGCGACGTGCCGAGCACCTTGTCTGCACCTTCGCGCAGCTTGCCGAGGGTCTCCTGGACAGAGTGGCGGAACTGCTGGACGAGCGCATCCATCTCCGCCTTGCGGGCAGCCATCTTCTGCGTCTCGATGATGTTGATGCGTTCCTGCTCGCGCTGCTGTGCAACGGCTCCGGCGAAGCCCTCGACCGCACGCGCGATCTGACCGATCTGATCCGTCCGGTCCCGGCAGGGTATATCGACCTGGTCCGAACCGCCGGCCAGGGCATTCGTCGCTTCCGCCACCTTGCCGAGCGGGCGCAGCAGCCGTTCGGTCAGAACGAAAGCAAGGCCGGTCACCACGATCATCACGAGCAGGCTGCCGACTGCGAGATCACGCACGAGGTAGCCTGTCGAGGCATGGAGATCGGCAATCTTGCCAACGCCGATATACAGGATGCCGACCGGTTCACCCTTCGGATCAATGATCGGCAGGTAGCCCGTCTGGTAGGGCTCGCCGAGAATGGTGGCGATGCCGCGATAAGGCTCCTTTTTCAGCATGAACGGGTAGACGACGCCATTCTGGCCGAGGAATGTCCCGACCGCCCGGGTTCCATCCGGCTTCTTCACCGTTGTCGCGATCCGTTCGAAATCCTTCTTCTCGTCGCGCCAGCGGAAGATCGTCGCCGTTCCACGATTCGCCTCGCTGATCGAATCGACGATCTGGGTCAGCTCCCGGGGCGAGAAATTGTCGAGCGAGGATGATGCCGGCGAGGTGAGCTTCAGGCGTTCCGGCTCATTCTCGGCGTTTTTCTCGACGATGAAGATCGGCGCGCCCTCGGCGAAGACGCGTGTGGCGACCCGGAGGGCCCAGAATGTCCGGGTGGCGATGTCTTCCTCGATCTTGGAGACCAACCTCTCGCGACCGATGAACGCGACGGCAACAACGGTCCCGAGAACGATGCCGATCATGGCGAGGGTCAGTTGTCCCCGAAGCGACAATCGACCGAATTTGATTTTCTGCAAACGCATCTTGCGGCCCCTGGGTGGATTCCATTTGGGCCAAGAATACGAAGGATGTGGTTAACAAGTCCGGAATCGGAAATGAGGCTCAGGATGTGATCCGTATTTCATAACCCAGCCCAAGAATTCGCGATGTCTGCTTGAGTCGAGCGACCAGCCGTTCGTTGGAAAGATCGGCAAACCGTGCCGGAATTGATTGTACCATAGAACCATTTTCGACGATTACTGGTGCAGAGGGCAGCACGCCACGCTGACCGGCCGAGATATTGAACGCAACCCGGATCAGGCACCCGAGCGCGCGCGCCTGATCGACCTCCCAGAGGGAGAGCAGCTCGCGCAAGGGCGGCAGCATCGTCTCGCTGATCCCCTCGTGCCGCGCATGCTGGACGCTGGCGAGGAACGCCCGTTCGCGATGGTCGATTGCCGGCAGGGCGGCATAGGCAACGATGCGCGCCGCTTCTTCCGCCCGGTAATCCGGATTGGCCCGCCAGGCGACTTCCGAGACGAGGCAGGCTGCATGGCGGATGCGCTTCTGGCCCGGGGTTTCCTCCGGCCAAGCGGTCTCGGCGAAAGCATCGGTCCAGGCGATGAGCTCATCCGCGTGGTCGGGATCGCGGGCGTGCAACTCGTTCAGGGCCCGCGCGCCGACCAGCAGCGGATCCTGCTGCTGCAGGGCCCGGGGCAGCTGCGAGTAGAGGACCCCTTCCCGCACGCCGCTGGTCGAGATCATGAAACGCGCGGCACCGGAGCGTTCGATGACTTCCTCCAGCACCAGCGCGCCATACACGAGAAGCGGGCGCCGCTCCCGCGCGATCTCCGAGATCGCCGGCAGGGTGTTCACATCGATGCGTTGCAGGTCACGGCAGAAGTCCGCGATCGCCCTGGCGTTGGCCGTATAGCCATGCAGGACATTCAGGGGATAGCCGATCTTTGCCATGTGAAGCCGCGCGATGGCCCGCCACGTCCCGCCGATGGCGAAGATATCGCGGCCGCGCGCCTGCGGAAGGATGGTCACGCGGTCAAGTGAATCGGTAACGATCTTCGCGGCCTTCTTGAGGTTCTTGCCCGAAGCATCCCGCAGCGAGAGGCCGCCGAGTTCGAGACTGACCCCCTGCCCCAGCTCGCCCTGCTCGATATCGATCAGCTCGAGCGAGCCTCCGCCCAGATCGCCCGCAATGCCGTTTGGCCTGTGCAGGCCGGCCACGACGCCGAGGGCTGCCAGCCGGGCCTCTTCCTGCCCGGCGAGGATGGACACCGGTTCGCCGACAATCGCTTCCACCTGCGCGATGAATTCCGGACCGTTGCTGGCCCGGCGGGCCGCCGCCGTCGCGAGGACGAAAAGGCGCTCGACCCGCATCAGATCGCACAGGACACGGAACCGCTTCAGCGCATCGAGGGCCTGGGCGAGACCATCCGGCGGCAGCAGCCCGGTCACGGCGACATCCCGGCCGAGGCCGCACAGGCTCTTCTCGTTGAACATCGGAACGGGGGCGCGGCTCAGCCGGTCATAGGCGACCAGCCGGACCGAATTCGAGCCGATATCGATGACGGCGACCGGTCCGTTCGAGATGGAAGCGATCGGCATCGATCAGCTCCGCGCGGCCGGCCGCGAAGGACGGCTATTCCGCCGCTGCGGCTCTTTTCTTGGTAAGCGCCCGCGGGCTGGAGAGTTTGAGCGATGTGCCACGACCGGAGAGGCTCGGGTTTGTCATGAAGTAGCGATGCGCATTGAAGGGTTCCTCACCCTCGGCCGGCGTTATGCGGAAAGACGAGCCATCCGGCAAGACCCGCCAGCTCTGCTGGTTGTCGAGAAGGTTCGCCTGCAGGATCTGTCCGAGCACCTGCTCGTGCACGGTCGGGTTCATGATCGGGCAAAGCGACTCTACCCGCCGGTCAAGATTCCGGGGCATCAGGTCCGCCGAGGAGATGTAGACGGTGGCCTTCGCATGCGGCAGGCCATACCCGTTGCCGAACGCGTAGATGCGCGCATGCTCGAGGAACCGGCCGACAATCGACTTGACGCGGATATTGTCCGAGAAGCCCGGAATGCCCGGGCGCAGGCAGCAGATGCCGCGCACGACGAAATCGATCTGAACGCCGGCTTGGCTGGCCCGATAGAGCGCGTCGATGATCACCGGGTCGACAAGGCTGTTGCATTTTCCCCAGATCATGGCCGGCCGACCGGCGCGGGCATGCCCGATCTCGGCATCGATATGCTCGAGCAGCCGCTTCTTCGCCGTCACGGGGGAGACAGCCATCCGCTCGAGTTCCGCCGGTTCGGCATAGCCGGTGATGAAATTGAAGACCCGGGCAACATCCCGTCCGATCACCGGGTCAGCCGTGAAATAGGACAGATCGGTGTAGATCTTCGCCGTGATGGGGTGATAATTGCCCGTGCCGACATGGCAGTAGGTGGTCAGCCCCCCGGCCTCGCGCCGGACGACAAGGCTGAGCTTCGCATGGGTCTTCAGCTCGATGAAGCCGTAGACCACCTGCACGCCCGCGCGTTCGAGGTCTCGCGCCCAGCGGATATTCGCTTCCTCGTCGAACCGGGCCTTGAGCTCGACAAGGGCGGTCACGCTCTTGCCGGCCTCGGCGGCCTCGGAGAGCGCCCGGACGATCGGGCTGTTGGACGAGGTGCGGTAGAGAGTCTGCTTGATGGCGACAACCGCCGGATCGGTGGCGGCCTGTTCAAGGAAATTCACCACCACGTCGAAGCTCTCGTAGGGATGGTGCACCACGAGATCCTTCTGGCGGATCGCGGCAAAGCAATCCCCGCCATGCTCGCGCACGCGCTCGGGGAAACGGGGGGCGTAAGGCACGAATTTCAGATCCGGGCGGTCGATCCCGACCAGTTGCGACAGGTCATTCAGTCCGATCATCCCGTCGACGACGAAGACCTCGCGTGGCTTCACGCGGAGTTCGCGGGCCACGAAGTTCCGGAGTTCCTCCGGCATGGACGCTTCCAGTTCGAGCCGGATGACGACGCCGCGCTTGCGTTGCTTCAGCATCGTCTCGAAGGTCCGGACCAGATCCTCGGCCTCTTCCTCGATCTCGATATCGCTGTCGCGGATGACGCGGAACGCACCGATCCCCCGGACGGAATAGCCGGGGAAGAGGCTGGGGATGAACAGCGTCATCGCCTGGTCGAGCAGGATGAAGCGGGCGGCCCCCTCGCGATCCGGCAGGCGGATGAAGCGCTCGAGCTTCTGCGGCATGCGGATCAGCGCGCGCAGGCTGCGGCCATCGCTCTGGCGGGTGAGGATCAGCGCCAGCGAAAAGCCGAGATTGGGAATGAAGGGGAACGGATGGGCGGGGTCGATGGCCAGAGGCGTCAGCGTCGGGAAGATCGCGGCGAGGAAATGGTCACGCAGGAAGGCCTCGTCCTCGTCGGACAGGTCGATCGGATTGACAACGATGATCCGCTCGCCTTCGAGCGCCACCTTCAGCCGGCGCCACCGATCCTGCTGGTCAGCCGTCAGTGCCTCGACCTCGGCGTTGATGAGTTCAAGGGCCTGTTCGGGGGTCAGCCCGTCATCGGACGTGGTCTGCACGCCGGCGATCATCTGCTCGATCAGGCCGGAGACCCGGACCATGAAGAACTCGTCGAGGTTGTTGGCCGAGATCGACAGGAAGCGCAGTTGCTCCAGCAGCGGATGGCCGGAATTGCCGGCTTCCTCCATCACGCGTCGGTTGAATTGCAGCCAGGACAATTCACGGTTCACGAAACGCGAGGGATGATTCGCCAGTTCTTCCGGCGACAGGCCGCTGACATCTTGCGAAATGGGCATGCTGGCGGTCCGTCCTGCTGTTTCCCGAGGCAATCTCGCGCTCTGGATTGATCGCAGAATATGACAGTTCAACGACAGGTCACTAGGCTTGTCACGCGCTTGGCAAAAAATCCGGTCCCGCCCCCTGTCCGGTCAGGCTTCGTCCTCGGCATCCTCGCCCGCCATCCGGCTGCCGAGGATTTCCGCGACCATCGCCCGGCTGACGGGCTTCTTGCGCAGCAGTGACTGGTGATCCAGCGCGGCGACCAGCGCCTGGACAGCCCCGTAGGAGCGCTCGATCCGCGCCAGGGCGTAGGAAACGATCTGCGCATCGACATGGATCTGCCGGTCGGCGAAATGCTTGACGAACAGGCCTGCGAGAAGACTGTCGCCCGGTTCCGCCAGCACGAGGAGCGGCTGGGCCCTCAGGCGCGAGAGCAGATCCGGCGTGCGGATGCCCCATTGGTCCGGCGGGAGCCTCGCCGTGAGCACGAGCGAGAGGCCGGTCTCACGCGCGAGGTTCAGCAGGTGGAACAGAGCCACCTCGTCGGGCGGGAAACGATCGGCATCCTCCAGGACGAGCGCGCGCATCCGGGCGAGATGCGGCACGTCGGCCCGGTCGAGATGGTCCGCCCGCAGCATCCGCGCCCCGGATTCCCGGGCGAAGATCGTGGCGAGATGCGATTTTCCGCTGCCGGGCGGGCCGATGATGATGGCGGCAGGCGAGAGCCAGCGTGGCCAGCGCTCGATATGCGCGAAGGCGGCTTCATTGGCGGGCCCGACGAGGAAATCCTCGCGCCCGAAGCGCGGTGCGGCATCCAGCGGAAGAAGAAATTGGTCGTCCCGGCTCACGGATCGAAGGTTTCCGTCGGCGGTTCCGCCGGGAGGCGGTATCCATGGAAGAGCGGGCTTGCGAGATATTGCCGGATGCCGAAGCGCACCAGCACGCCGATGATCGCCGCCAGCGGCACGGCCAGCATGACGCCGACAAAGCCGAACAGCGACCCGAAGGCGAGCAGTGCAAACATCAGCCAGACCGGATGAAGCCCGACGGCATTCCCCAGCAATTTCGGCTGCAGGATGTTGCCCTCGATGAACTGGCCGGCGGCAAAGATGCTGATGACGACGGCAACCATGGTCCAGTCCGGCCAGAACTGGGCGATGGCGACGCCGACCGAGAGGACGAGGCCGGTCAACGAGCCGACAAAGGGAATGAAGTTGATCAACCCGGCAATGATGCCGATCACGAAGCCGAAATTCAGTCCGGCCAGGCTGAGGCCGACCGCATAGAACAGGCCGAGCAGGAAGCAGATCGTCGCCTGCCCCCGCAGGAACCCGGCAACCGAGGCATCCATCTCGCGGACAAGGTCACGGATCGTGTCGCGATGGACAAGCGGGAGCCAGGAATCGAGCTTCCCCACCATCCGGTCCCAGTCGAGGATCATGTAGAAGGCCACGACCGGGGTGAGCACCAGCAGCGAGACGAGGCCGAGAATGGCCTGTCCGCCCGAGAGCAGCGACGTCACGAAGCCGCCGAGCCAGCGCGCGGCATCGCCGAGCCCGGAGGAGAGCTGGCCCTGGATCTCCTTCAGGCGGTCCGGTCCGCCGAAGCGCTCGATCAGGGCGCCTCCCTGCTCGGTCAGCACCACCTGGAGCCGGCTGACATAGTCCGGCATCTTGGCGATCAGCGCCGAAAGCTGGTTGAACATCAGCGGCACGACCGCCAGCAGCACCACGACGAAGAGCAGGACGAACAGCAGCAGGACGAGGCAGGTGCCGACCAGCCGGCTCATGCCGCGCCGTTCGAGCCAGTCAACCAGAGGGTCGAGCAGGTAGGCGAGGATCAGGGCCGCCACGAAGGGCATCAGGATCCCGGAAAAGGCGTAGAGGAACAGGGCCACGCCGGCGAGGCACAGGACCCAGAACCCGAACTGTCGCTGAAGGGTCATGCCCGTCTCCTCCGGGATCAATCGGCCATATGCCGGAACCATCGTGCGAAATAGGCCGCGACGGAAACCACCGTCAAGGTGGCGACCAGCGCATAGATCAGCGTCAGGACGATCGGTGGAAGCGGAATTGCGAAACCGGTGACCGCCAGGGTCGTGCTGACCGCGACGATCTGGGCTGCGGTGTTGGCCTTCGAGACGCGGAGCGGCTCGATGGCGATCGGGTTGTTGAGCAGCCAGGCGATCACCACCGCGCCAACGATCATCAGGTCGCGGAAGATCACCAGCACGACGAGCCAGAATGGCACCATCTTCACGGAAACCAGCGCGATGAAGCTGGCGGCAATCAGGGCCTTGTCGGCGAGAGCGTCGAGATAGGCGCCGATCTCGGTGCGCTGGTCGAGCTTGCGGGCGAGATAGCCGTCGAGCGCATCCGTGATGCCGGCGATGATGAAGATCACGGTGGCCCAGGCGAAGCGACCTTCGACAATCATGACGACGATCAGCGGGATCAGGCAGAGCCGCAGGAGGGTCAAGGCATTGGCGATGGTCATGGCAAGGCGACTCCGTCGGCCGTTCCGGGCTCTTCTGGCCAAAGAGGATTCTCTTGGTCGATACTCTTGGCGCAGGGCGGCGGGAGCGTCAAATCCCCGGCAATCGGCCCGGTTGATGGCAATCGGGGTTGCATTTTCCGCCCGGTTGCGGTTGTTCCCAGCCCATCCTGCCGCAAAGCCGCGAGTGTCTCCGATGGCGACCCAGCCCCCGACCAATGGACTGACCTATGCCGATGCCGGTGTCGATATCGATGCCGGGAACGCCATGGTCGAGGAGATCAAGCCGCTTGTCCGCGCGACGCGCCGCCCCGGCGCCGATGCCGAGATCGGCGGGTTCGGCGGGCTGTTTGACCTCAAGGCCGCCGGCTTCCGCGATCCGATCCTCGTCGCGGCAAATGACGGTGTCGGGACCAAGGTCAAGATCGCGATCGAGAGCGGCCGTCACGAGACCATCGGCATCGATCTCGTGGCCATGTGCGTCAATGACCTGATCGTCCAGGGCGCGGAGCCGCTGTTCTTCCTCGATTATTTCGCCACCGGCAAGCTGACGCCGGAGCTTGGCGTGGCGATTGTCCGCGGCATTGCCGAGGGATGCCGGCAGGCAGGCGCAGCCCTGATCGGCGGCGAGACGGCGGAAATGCCCGGCCTTTATGCCGAAAAAGACTATGACCTCGCCGGATTTGCGGTCGGTGCCGCAGAGCGCGATGCGCTGCTGCCGCGATCGGACGCCATCCGCCCCGGCGATGTCCTGCTCGGGCTCGCTTCATCGGGCGTCCATTCGAACGGCTATTCCCTGGTGCGGAAGATCGTTGCGCTGTCCGGTATCGGCTGGAACGCTCCGGCGCCCTTCGCGCCGGAAAGGAGCCTTGGCGAGGCGCTGCTGGAGCCGACGCGGATCTATGTGAAGTCGCTGCTGGCGGCCCTGCGCGGGCCGGCGGGCGGAGGCATCAAGGCGCTGGCGCATATCACCGGCGGCGGCTTCATCGACAATATTCCCCGCGTTCTGCCGAAGGGGCTCGGCGTCGATCTCGATCTCGGCGCGATCCGCCCGCCCCCCGTTTTCGGCTGGCTGGCCCGGACAGGCGGCGTGGCCGTGCCGGAAATGCTCCGGACGTTCAATTGCGGGATCGGCATGGTCATTGTGGTCGATCCGGCCGAGGTGGCACGCGTCACGGCAAGCCTCCAGGATGCGGGAGAGCAGGTTTCGGTTGTCGGGACGCTGATCGCGGCCGAAGGCGAGCCGCTGGTGCGGCCGCGCGGAACGCTGGTTCTCTGAGATGATGCGCGAGCGGCAGAAGAAGCGCGTCGCCATCCTGATTTCCGGGCGCGGCTCCAACATGGAGGCGCTGGTCCGGGCCGCGCGCAGCCCCGGCTTTCCGGCCGAGATCGTGCTCGTCCTGTCCAACAAGCCGGAAGCTGGCGGGCTGGTTTTTGCCCGCGAGGCCGGGATCGCCACCGCCGTCGTCGAGCACAAGGCCTATGGCAAGGACCGCGCGGCCTTCGATGCGGCGATGCAGGAGATCCTGATCGCGCATCGGGTAGAGATTGTCTGCCTCGCCGGGTTCATGCGGCTGCTGACGACGGGGTTCTGCGAGGCCTGGCAAGGCCGGATGATCAACATCCACCCTGCCCTCCTGCCCGCCTTCAAGGGTCTGGATACCCATGCCCGCGCGCTGGAAGCCGGCGTGAAGCTGCATGGCTGCACCACGCATTTCGTCACGCCCGGCATGGACGAGGGTCCGATCATCCTGCAGGCGGCCGTCCCCGTGCTGGATGACGATACGGAAGCCAGCCTCGCGGCCCGCGTGCTGGAACAGGAGCACCGGATCTACCCGGAAACCCTTCGCCTTCTGGCGTCGGATTCGCTTGTCATCGAGGAGCAGCGGGTCTTACGGCGGACCTGAGACGCAATCCTCGCGGCCCCATTCCTGCTCCGCGACATGCTTTTCCCATTGACGCAACAGGATCGCGCGCCGCAGCGGCGGTCGCTCGTCCAGCACCTGGATCGCCTGCATCCTGTCGGTCCGGAAGGTGCGGAAATCCTGACGCAATTCGCAGAAGCCGATCAGCACGCGGCTCCGCTCGAAATAGCCGAGCAGGACCGGCCAGACCGTGCGTTCGGTTTCCTGCCCGTTGGGATCGCGGTAGCTGATCCGCAGCTTGCGGTTCTCCCGCACGGCGCGCCGCATCTGGCTGGCGGAAATCCGGTCAATCGGCAAGCTGCCATAGAGCGGGGCGTAAAGCGGCGCCTCCCGCAGGGACAGACGCGTCGATTCCGGCAGCACGGCCTCGATCTTGGCAATGGCATCGTCGATGATGCGGCGGAGTTCGGGGTCCCCGCGCTCGCGCACGAAACGCGCACCGAGCATCAGTGCCTCGCCCTCCTCGGGCGTCAGCATCAGCGGTGGCAGATCATAGCCGGGTTCGAGGATATAGCCGATGCCCGCCTCGCCGCGGATCGGCACACCGGCGCCCTGAAGGCTGGCAACGTCGCGGTAGATCGTCCGCTCCGAGACCTGCAATTCCGAGGCGAGCGTTGCCGCCGTCACCGGGCGGCGCCGGCGACGCAGGGCTTGGGTCAGGGTCAGCAGGCGTTCGGACCGGGCCATGGCTTCCTATAGGCCCGCATCCTGACAATCCCTGTCAGGACGAGGCAAGCGAGATCTTCTCGAGCCGGACGCGGTTGTCATGGAACGCCGCTCCTCCGCGCGGGGCCGCGGGGTCAGAGCCGGTCAGCACATTGATCCCCTCCCCGCGCCGGTGGGCCTTGTTCGGGAAGATCCCCTCGGCAATGACCACCCCGCGGCGGAGCCCGTCGAACAGCTTCGCCACCAGCTCCACATCGCCGCGCGGATTGATGACGCGCAGCGTCTCGCCCTCACCCACGCCGAGCATCGCCGCATCCTCGGGATGGATCATCAGCGCCGGCTCCCCTTCGCGCTTCTTCGAGCCGGGCGTTTCGGTGAAGGTCGAGTTCAGGAAGGAACGCGCCGGCGCCGTGACGAGCCGGAACGGATACTCGGCATTCGCTTCCTCGATGACCGCCCAGTGATCCGGCAGCGCCGGCATATCCTGCCACGGGCCCATCAGCCCGTCGCTCTTCAGCGGGATCCTGCGCCAGTCCGGCGAGAAGCGGAACTTGCCCTCGCGATGGCCGAAGCCTTTGGTGAAATGGGCCGATTCGAAAGGTGGATCGGTATCGACAAAGCCCTCGCGCTCGAGGTCGGCCAGCGTCCCGCGATTGCCGTTCTGCAGGGCCCAGTCGATATGCTCGCGCGGGGTCATCGCGAAGCCGGGATGCTCCGCGCCGAGCCGCTGCGCGAGGGCGACGATCACGTCGTGATTGGTACGGCATTGCCCCGGCGGCTCGACGAGCTTCGGGCCCAGCATCAGATGGGTATGGCCGCCGCCCTGGTAGAGATCGTCATGCTCCATGAACATCGTGGCCGGCAGCACGATATCCGCCATCTCGGCGGTTTCGGTCATGAACTGCTCATGGACCACGGTGAAAAGATCCTCGCGGGCGAAGCCCTTGCGGACGAGGCGCTGTTCCGGCGCCACCGAAACCGGATTGGTGTTCTGGATCAGCATCGCCGTAACCGGCGGGCCGTTCTTCAGCGCCTCGGCATCGCCGGTGAGGACGGAGCCGATGCGGGACTGGTCGAGCCAGCGGATCTTCGGATCGAGGGCATCCAGCCCCTCGATCATCCGCTTGGAAATGCCATAGGTGCCCGAATTCGAATGAAAGGCGCCGCCGCCCTCGAACTGCCACGCGCCGAGCAATGTCGGGATGCAGAGCGCGGCATGCATGTTGACCGCGCCGTTGCGCTGGCGGGCAAAGCCGTAGCCCAGCCGGAAGAAGCAGCGCCGCTTCTCCCCGAGAAGCCGGGCCACGGATTCGATCTCGGCGGCCGGAACACCGCAGATCGCCTCCGCCCATTCGGGCGTGCGGGTGGCGAAATGCGCTTCCGCCTCGGGGGAGAAATCGGTCATCCGGGCGAGATAGTCCCGGTCTGCCAGGTCCTCGCGCAGCAGGACATGGATGATTCCGCAGGCCAGAGCGGCATCGGTGCCGGGCCGGACCAGCAGCGGGATGTCGGCCTGCCGCATCGTCTCGTTCATATAGACATCGACGACGATGATCGGCGCGCCGCGCTCCTTCCGTGCGCGCATGGCATGCGTCATCACATTGACCTGAGTGTGGACGGCATTCGTGCCCCAGATCACCACGCAATCCGACTTGGCCATCTCGCGCGGATCGACCCCTGCAAGCCGGCCGGTGCCGGCGACATAGCCCGTCCAGGCCATGTTGGTGCAGATCGTGTCATACATGCCGGAATAGCGCTTCGCATGGCGCAGGCGATTGATGCCATCACGCATGACCAGCCCCATCGTGCCGGCATAGAAATACGGCCAGACCGCCTCGCTCCCGTGTTTCCGCTCGGCCTCGATGAAGGCTTCGGCGGTGCGGTCGAGCGCCTCTTCCCAGCTGATCGGGCGGAACTGGCCGCTGCCTTTCGGCCCCGAGCGCATCATCGGTTCGGTCAGCCGGTCGGGATGGTGGATCCGCTCGGCATAGCGCGCGACTTTCGCGCAGATCACGCCGGCCGTGTAGGTCTGGCTGGCGAGGCCCCGCACCTTGCCGATCCGGTTGTTCGGCAGCACCTCGACATCCAGCGAGCAGGCGCTCGGGCAATCATGCGGGCAGACCGACGGGCGGAAGATCGACGTGACGGGGGCGTTCATGGGTTACCTCAGGGCGGGCCGGGCGCGGCCCAGCCGGTCTCCGAAAACATTGATCATCAGGCCGGCAAAGACAACAGCACTGCCGATCATCGCAAGGACGGAAAACGGCTCATCCAGCAGGATCGTGCCGCTGAACAGCCCGAAGACCGGCACCAGCAGCGCGAAAGGCGTGACCATGCCGGTCGAGTAGCGCTGGAGCAGGTCGTTCCAGACGGCGAAGGCGAACAGCGTAGAGGGCAGCACGATGAACGCCAGCGACAGGATGCTGGCGAGGCTCGGCGGTGACAGGCTGGCCTGGATCGCCGGCCAGCCTTCGACGGCCAGCGAGGCAAGGAAGAGCGGCACCGGCGCAAACAGGCTGGCCCAGACGAGGAAGGCGAGCATGTTCACGCGCCCGGCCTTCTTGATCACCATGTTGGCCGAGGCCCAGCTCAGGGCGCCCCCCATCAGCATCAGGAAGGGTACGAAGGTCGCGCCCTGGAAGCGCTCGATCGCGACGATGCCGATGCCGGCAAAGCCGATGGCCGCGCCGAGCGTCTGGAGCGGGGTCGGCCGTTCGCCCAGCAGCAGGAACGCCAGCGCCATGGTCAGGAAGACCTGCACCTGCACGACCAGCGAGGTCAGGCCTGCCGGCATGCCGAGTTTCACGGCCGAGAAGATGAGGCCGAACTTGACGACCCCGAGCAGGATGCCAAAGGCCGCCAGGGTAGTCCAGCGAACGGCCGGTCGCGGGATGAAGAAGACGGCCGGCAGCGCCGTGAAGAAGAACCGGAGAGCCGTCAGCAGCAAAGGCGGCACATCCTGCACGCCGATCTTGATGGCGACGAAATTCACGCCCCAGACAAAGACAACCAGGACGGCAAGGGAAATGTCGCGGAAGGGCAAAGGAATACCTCGAAATCGATCAGGTGATGCCCGTGTTATCCGCCGTTTCCTGGTCCGCGACCAATCAAACTTTCAGGTTGATCCATCACGCCCGCTTCTGGAACGAAAAAGGCCGGGCAGAAGCCCGGCCTTGAACGTCTTCGCCGCAGCGCTGGTTCAGCCGACGATTTCGTTGCCCGAGAAGAACTGGGCGATCTCGATCGCGGCATTTTCCGGCGAATCCGAGCCGTGGACCGAGTTCTCGCCGATCGAACGGGCGAAGCGCTTGCGGATCGTGCCCTCGGCGGCATTGGCCGGGTTGGTGGCGCCCATCACGTCGCGATAGCGCAGGACGGCATTCTCGCCCTCGAGAACCTGCACGACGACCGGGCCGGAGACCATGAAATCCACGAGTTCACCGAAGAAAGGCCGCTCCCTGTGGACGGCATAGAAGGCTTCCGCTTCCCGGCGGGCCATGATGATCCGCTTCTGGGCGACGATGCGCAGGCCCGATTCCTCGATGACGGCATTGATCGCGCCGGTCAGGTTCCGCTCGGTCGCGTCCGGCTTGATGATCGAGAACGTGCGTTGAATGGCCATGAAATCCTCTTGCCTCTTCGGATGGGTCTGGGCGGCTCTATAGCGGGGCCGGCGGTGACGTTCAATGGTTGCCGGGCGAGAATTCTGCGGTGCAACACGCGGCTCCCGGCCCGAACCCGCCATTCCCTCCGCCAGCCTTCCGCCCGCCCGATCAATTCAAGGCGCTGTTGCGCGGGAAGGCTGGCCAGCCCGGCGCGGTTGATGCATATCGCGGCGATGCTCACCTTGTCCGAACTCACCTATCGCCTCGGGCCGCGCCTGCTCATCGATTCCGCTTCCGTCACCCTGCCGGACGGGGCGCGCTGCGGGCTGGTCGGCCGGAATGGCTGCGGCAAGTCCACGCTGTTCCGCCTGCTGCTCGGCGAGATCGCGCCGGAAAGCGGTTCGTTCTCGCTGCCGCGTGGCGCGCGGATGGGGCACGTGGCGCAGGAAGCGCCGGGCGGGCCGGTCAGCCTGCTCGACTATGTGCTCGCCGCCGATACCGAGCGCTCCTCCCTGCTGGCGGAATCGGAAACGGCGACCGATCCCGCCCGCATCGCCGAGATCCAGATCCGGCTCGCCGATATCGGCGCGCATGCCGCCCCTGCCCGCGCGGCTTCCATCCTGTCCGGCCTCGGCTTCAGCCATGAGGATCAGGCGCGCCCCTGCTCGGATTTCTCCGGCGGCTGGCGGATGCGGGTCAGCCTCGCGGCGATGCTGTTCCTCGAGCCCGACCTGCTGCTGCTCGACGAACCGACCAACTATCTCGATATCGAAGGCGCGATCTGGCTGAAATCGCATCTGCGCCGCTATCCGCATACTCTCCTCGTTGTGAGCCACGACAAGGAATTCCTCGACTCGGTCTGCGATGCGATCCTGCATCTCGATCGCGGCAGGATGACCTTCTATCGCGGCAATTACTCGCTTTTCGCCCGCCAGCGGGCGGAAAAGGCAATGCTGGCCGAGAAGGAGGCCGACAAGGTGGCGGCGCAGCGCGCCCATCTGCAGGCCTTCATCGACCGCTTCAAGGCCAAGGCGAGCAAGGCCAAGCAGGCGCAGAGCCGCGTGAAGCAGCTCGAGAAGCTGGGACCCGTCGCCGTGTTCGCCCGCGAGGAATCGGCAAGCCTCCATCTGCCCAATCCGGAAAAGCCGCTTTCGCCGCCCATCGTCACGATGGACCGGGCCGCCGCCGGCTATGGCGATCGGGTGGTCCTGCGCAATCTCACGCTCTCGATCGCCGAGGATGACCGGATCGGCCTGCTCGGCCAGAACGGCAATGGCAAGTCCACGCTGGTGAAGCTGATCGCCGGTCGTCTCGCACCCCTGCAGGGCGAGGTGCGCCGGGCTCCGAAACTCAGCGTGGCGTATTTCGCACAGCACCAGCTCGATGAGCTCGACGCCTCCGAGACCCCCTATGCGCTGGTGCGCCGGAAGATGCCGCCGCAAGCGGGCGAAGCCCAGATCCGCGCCCGGACGGCGCAGCTCGGTTTCGGCGTGGACAAGGCCGATACCCCGATTGCCCGCCTTTCCGGCGGCGAGAAGGCGCGCCTGCTCCTCGGTCTGGCGGCTTTCGACGGGCCGCATCTGCTCATCCTCGACGAACCGACCAACCATCTCGACATTCCGATGCGCGAGGCGCTGGTCGAGGCGCTGGCGGAATACCGGGGCGCGGTGATCATCGTCAGCCATGACCGGGCGATCCTGGATGCCTCCTGCGACCGGCTCTGGCTGGTGGCGGACGGCGTGGTGAAGACCTTCGACGGTGATCTCGATGATTACGAGGCGATGATCGTTGCCGCCCGCGGTGGCCAGAATGCGGAGGGGCCGGCGGATCGTGAAGCCAGCGGCCAGGCGGAACAACGCCGGCAGGCGGCAGAGAGGCGGCAAAACATCAAGCCGCTCAAGGAAAAAGCCCGGAATCTTGAAGTGCAGATGGAGAAGCTGCAGGCCCTTCTGGCCCGCGCGGACGAGGCACTGGCTGCGCCGGATACCTTCGCGAAGAGCCCGGAACGGGCGGCGCAGATCGCCCGGGACCGGGCTGCCCTCGCAGAAAGGCTCGCCACAATCGAGGAGGAATGGCTCGAGGTGATGGCGGAGATCGAAGCAGCCAGCTAGGCTGCACGAGTCGTTCTCGTTCCCGGGTGGTCCCATGAGCTTCGAAATCTGGCTGGTCTATTTCGCGGCGGCGATCGGCCTGTCGCTCACGCCCGGCCCGAACGGGCTGCTCTCGCTGACCCACGGAGTCCAGCACGGCTTCCGCAAGACGATCTTCACGGTTGTCGGTGGCGGCCTTGGCTTCCTCGTGCTGATCGCGGCCTCGCTTGCCGGGCTCGGCGCGCTGCTTGCGGCCAGCGAGAAGGCCTTTGTCATCGCCAAATGGGTCGGCGCGGCCTATCTCGTCTATCTCGGCATCCGCCTCTGGCGTGCGCCACCGACGCTGGTGCGCGCCGAGGCGGACGATGGATCGGGCCGGGCCGAAAGCGGCGCGACCCTGTTCAGGCAGGGTTTCCTCGTCGCAGCCTCCAACCCGAAAGCGCTGATCTTCTTTGCAGCCTTCCTGCCGCAATTCATGGTGCCCGGGACGGGGTTTCTCGCCAATCTCGCGATTTTCGGCGGGACCTTTGTCCTGGTCGAGATCCTCTACGAGTTGGTCCTGGCCTTTGCCGCGCAGAAAATCGCGCCCTGGCTCAGCCGCCATGCCCGTACCTTCAACCGCATCACCGGCGGCATGTTCGTGGGCATTGGCGGGCTGCTGGCGACCGCCCAGCGCTGACGTCAGGCCTTCTTCACCCAGCGGCCTGAATCCTGCTGCCAGTAGGTTGCAGGATGCCCGAGGCCCTTGACGGTTTTCCAGGCCGAGCGGGCCTGGTCGACGGCCTCGGGGTCATCGCCGTCGAACATCAGAACGACGCGCTCGAATGGATATTGCGCCGGGAGCGGCGCGCGATCGACCAGAAACAGGATGTCCGGATTGTTGGCGAGGCAGTCGCCCGTCGTCAGCAGGATGGGCTGGTGCTCCGCATCGCCCTCCTCCTCCCGGCCATGAGGCAGGAAGCTGTCTTCCCGATAGGACCAGAGCGTTTCGTCAAGCACGGCGAGCCGCTCTGCCGAGCCGGAGCGGATGACCGCATTCCAGCCCTTCTCCAGCGCCTTTTCCAGCAGGAGCGGCAGTGCCGCCTCGAGGCGCTGCCCCTGCAGGTGGTAGAACAGGATCTCGGCCATGCGACCCCGCCCCTCGCCGTGTCAGCCTTCGTAGTTTTCCGTAACCAGCCGGTCGAGCAGGCGCACGCCGAAGCCCGAGCCCCAGCTCTTGTTGATGTCGGTCGAGGGCGAGGACATGGCCGTGCCGGCAATGTCGAGATGGGCCCAGGGGCAGCCATCGACGAAACGCTGCAGGAACTGCGCCGCCGTGATCGCACCGCCATAGCGGCCGCCGGAATTCTTCACATCGGCGAACTTGCTGTCGATGATCTTGTCGTATTCCGGGCCGAGCGGCATGCGCCAGAGCTTCTCGCCGGTGGCAGAGCCGGCCTTGAGCAGGTTTCCGGCGAGATCGTCGTTGTTCGAGAACAGGCCCGCATGCTCCTGCCCGAGCGCGACCATGATCGCCCCGGTCAGCGTGGCGAGGTTGATCATGAATTTCGGGCTGTACTTCTGCTTCACGTGCCAGAGCACATCCGCGAGCACGAGGCGTCCTTCGGCGTCGGTATTGATGATCTCGATCGTCTGCCCGGACATCGACGTCACGATGTCGCCAGGCCGCTGGGCATTGCCATCCGGCATGTTCTCGACGAGCCCGATCGCGCCGATGACATTCGCCTTGGCCTTGCGGGCCGCGAGGGCATGCATCAGGCCGACCACGGCGGCGGCGCCGGCCATGTCGCCCTTCATGTCCTCCATGCCCTGCGCGGGTTTGATCGAGATGCCACCGGTATCGAAGACCACGCCCTTGCCGACAAAGGCGATCGGCGGCGCCTTCTCGTCCTTGGCGCCCAGCCATTTCATGATGACGACGCGGCTCTCCTGCTCCGACCCCTGCCCCACGCCGAGGAGCGCGCGCATGCCGAGTTTCTTCAGCGCCTTCTCGTCCAGGATGTCGATCTCGACGCCCAGTTTTTCCAGAGCGGCGGCACGGTTGGCGAATTCGGTCGGTGTCAGGACGTTCGGCGGCTCGTTCACGAGGTCCCGTGCGAGGGTGACGCCCGAATAGACCGCCTCGCGCGTTTTCAGTTCACGCCGGGCGGCGGCGGCATTCTCGGCCAGGAGGGTAACCGCCCCGGTGGACGGGGCCTCGGCATCGTCGCCCTTCTTCTGGGTCTGGTAGCGATCGAAGCGATAGGCAGCCAGTTTCATGCCGAGCGCCAGGTCGGCAACCGCTTCCGGCGCGACAGCGCCCTCGGGTCCGGCCGCGAGCACGGTGGCACTGCGACCCTTGGGCAGCTTCGTTTGGATCTGCCCGCCGAGCTTCAGGAAATCGGTCTTCTGCCCCTCGGCGGTCTCGGTGCCGACCAGCACGACATGGGTCGGCTTCTCGCGGAAGCCGGCCTCGGCCGGGAGGGACAGGCCGGAACCGGATTTTCCGGCAAAGGTCTCGGCCTCCGCCGCCGCCAGGATCCGCGCCGCGCCGGCCTTGCCCAGGCGCTTGGCGGCTTCCGGACCAAGCTTGCCATCCTTCCCGACCAGCACCACGAGGACGTCCCCGATGGCTTCGTCGAGGTTGGCAATTGCAACTTTCAGTGCGCTGGACATGACGTTTCCCTACCCCTGTGCCGGCATCCTGTGCCGGAACGGCCTTCGATTCACTGGCGCGAAGGTGGAGCGGATTTCGCCGCACTGCAAGGCGGTTGAGAGGCGCGCTGCGACATGATGTCCGCCGGGCCTCCGCCCGCGCCTTGCCGACGCCGTGATTTCGGGCCAAGAAGGCAGCAAGAAAGGAAAGCGATGTCGCTGATCGAGCGCTACATTTTCCGAATCGCGAGCTTCGCCTTCCTGATGGGGCTGGTGGCGCTGACGGCGATCATCTGGCTGACCCAGGCTTTGCGCGAGCTGAACCTCGTGACAGGCAAGGGACAGTCGCTGCTCGTCTTCTTCCAGGTGACGTTCTACGGGCTGCCCGCCCTCGTGATGGTGATCGCGCCGATCGCCCTGTTCGTCGCCGTGCTCTACACGCTGAACCGGCTGAATGGCGACAGCGAGCTGATCGTCATGAACGCGGCCGGGATTCCGCCGCGCAACCTCCTGAAGCCGCTGGCGATCCTGACATTGCTGGTCTCGCTGACCGTGGGCGTGATGACGCTCTATGCCATGCCCGAGAGCTTCCGTTCGCTGCGCACCCTGCTCACCAAGATCCGCGCCGATGTGGTGACGCGGATCATCCAGGAGGGCAAGTTCATCACGCTCGACCAGGGAATCGTGTTCCATTACCGCGAGCGGCTGCCCGGCGGGGCCATGGGCGGCGTGATGATCCATGATTCCCGCGATCCGAAAACATCCGCCACCTATCTCGCGGCGCGCGGCGTGGTGACGGAAGTCGAGGGCTCGACCTATCTCCTGCTCGAGCAGGGCTCGATGCAGCGCCAGCAGCAGGGCGCGCGCGAAAGCGCGATCATCGCCTTCGAGCGCTATGTCTTCGATCTCGACCAGTTCGAACAGGGCGGCGGTGTCATCCAGTACAAGCCGCGCGAACGGCGGACCTGGGAATTGCTGACGCTTGACCGGAACGACCCCTTCGTGCGGTCGATCTACGGGCGGTTCCGGTCCGAGCTGCATGACCGGCTGACCAACCCGCTCTATCCTCTGGCTACGCTGGCTATTGCCTTTGCCGCACTCGGGAATGCGCGCACGACCCGGCAGGGCCGCGGAACGGCGATCGCCGGTGCCGTGGCCGTCCTGATCCTGATGCGGATTGCCGGCTTTGCCGCGGCCAGCCTCGCGGTCCGGAGCCAGGCGGGCGTGTGGCTGATGTATCTGGTGCCGATCGCGACGACGATCCTCGGCACCGTCTATGCGTACCGGACGTTCTGGCCGACGACCCGGCGTCAATCCGCGCTGATCGCGCGGCTCTCCGGCTGGATCGAGCGGCGCCTCGACCAGCGCGCCGGAGCGGTCTCATGATCGGCACGACTCTCGGCTTCTATTTCGCGCGTCGTTTTGCCGGAGCGATGCTGGTGGTGTTCGGCACGGTGTTCGTGCTGATCTACATGCTCGATTTCGTCGAGCTGATGCGCCGCGCGGGCGATTCTGTCGGCGCCGGTGCGGGGACGATGGCGCGGCTGGCCCTGTTCCGGACCCCGGCGACGGCCGAGCAGGTCATTCCGTTCGGGATGCTGTTCGGCGGCATGGTGACCTTCATCGGCCTGTCGCGCCGGCTCGAATTGGTCATTGCCCGGTCGGCGGGGATCTCCGCCTGGCAGTTCCTGACGCCAGCCCTGCTGGTGGCGCTGCTGACCGGCATCTTCGTGACGACCGTCTACAACCCCGTATCGACGAGCCTGAAGGACCAGGCGAATGCGCTGGAAGCCCATATCTTCCGGCGCGGCGGTGCGAATCTCGGCAATGCCGTCTGGCTGCGGCAGCGCTCTGTCGATGGCGAGGCGATCATCCGCGCGACGGCCTTCGATGCGGAGCGGAACGTGCTGCTCGGCGCCTCGGTCTATGTGATGGATGACCGCAACCAGCTGCTCGAACGCATCGAGGCGACGGAAGCGGAACTTCAATCCGGATTCTGGCGGTTCCGGCAGGCGCGCGTGGTCTCGCTGGATGTCGAGCCGGGCCAATACGAGACCTATCTGCTGGCCAGCAACCTGACGGTCGACGAGGTCCGTTCCGCGCTCGGGCCCGGGCAGGCTGTGTCATTCTGGTCGCTGCCGGAAATTGTCTCGCGGCTGGAACTTGCCGGCCTCGATGCAACGCGGTATCGCCTTGTCTATCAGACGTTGCTGGCCCGCCCGGGCCTGCTCGTCGCAATGGTTTTGCTGGCCGCTTGTTTTTCTTTAAAGTTTTTACGATCTGGTGGTCTGGCTCGAATGGTGTTGGGTGGCGTGAGCGCAGGGTTTGCCCTCTATGTGGCGACAAAAGTCGTCGAGGACCTGGGAAATGCCGGGGTGGTTTCGGCCGCCTTCGCAGCCTGGGCTGCTCCTGCTGTTGCCAGTGGCTTCGGCATTCTCACGCTGCTGCACAAGGAAGACGGCTGATGCAGCTGATCTTCGGCAATAATCCACCGGAATGGTTAACGTTCCGCAAAGCGCTTCCGGCGGCATTTGCGTTGTTCCTGCTTGCCCCTGCCCTGCCTGCGGATGTCTCGGCCCAGACGCTCAACGAGCGCCTTGCCGCCCGCCAGCAGAACAGCAAGCAGTCGCGGATGGTGGTGGATGCCCGCGAGGTCGTCTATGACCGCGACCGGGACCGCGTCAGCGCGGTCGGCGATGTCCAGATTCTCTACCAGGGCCGCACGCTCCAGGCGGACCGCGTCACCTATGACCGGAAGAACCGTCGCGTCTATGCCGAAGGCAATGCCCGGCTGACCGAAGCCGACGGCACGAAGAGCTTCTCGGACCGCTTCGACCTGACGGACGATTTCCGCGACGGCTTCATCGATTCGCTGCGGGTCGAGACGCCGAACAAGACACGCTTCTCGGCTGCCCGTGCCGAGCGCTCCGGTGGCGAGCAGACCGTCTTCGACCGCGGCACGTTCACCGCCTGCGAGCCCTGCAAGGACAATCCGGAGAAGCCGCCGCTCTGGCAGGTCAAGGCGGCCCGGATCATCCATAACAATTCCGAGCAGCGCATCTATTACGAGAATGCCTCGATCGAGTTCTGGGGCGTGCCGGTGGCGTGGTTCCCCTATTTCGCCTCGCCCGATCCGACCGTCTCGCGCCTGTCGGGTGTGCTGGCGCCGCGCTTCATCTCGCGGACGCGGCTCGGCTACGGTGCGTCCCTGCCCGTCTTCTGGGCCTTGGCGCCGAACTATGACCTGACCGTCACGCCGTCCTATTTCTCGCGGCAGGGCTTCCATGGCGATGCGCTGTGGCGCCACCGGACCGAGAACGGCTCCTACAACATCCGGATCAACGGCATCTTCCAGCAGGATCGCCGCGCCTTCGATTCGCGGCCCTTTGCCGGTGCCGGAGACAAGACCTTCCGCGGCAGCATTTCCTCGCGCGGGAAGTTCTATCTCAACGAGAAATGGACCTTCGGCTGGGACGGGGCGATCGCGACGGACAAGTTCTATTTCACCGATTACAAGGTGAAGCCGTCCTCGCTCAGCAACACCTATTTCACCGAATCGATCTCCAAGGTCTATCTGCAGGGCCGTGGCGAGCGCAGCTGGTTCGACCTGTCCGCCTATCACTTCCTCGGGCTTTCGACGACCGACTGGCAGCCGCAGATCGGCAATGCCGTGCCCTCCTTCGATTTCGATCGGCGATTCACGCCGGATTCGATCGGCGGCGAGCTGAAGCTGACGGCGAACATGGCCGCGATCAACCGCGATGCCGCGTTCTACCAGCCGCTGCCGCTGGCCGGCGGGAATTTCGTCCCCACCACGCTGCTCTACAACAACAATGAGGGGCAGTATTACGCCTGCCGCTACAACAGCGCCGGCGTTCTGGTTGGCAGCTATGCGCCGGGCCAGTGCCTGCTGCGCGGCTTTGCCGGCCAGTATGTCCGTTCCAGCGTCGATCTCTCGTGGCGGCGCCAGTTCATCGATCCGGTCGGGCAGGTCTGGACGCCGTTTGTCGGCCTGCGCGGTGATCTGGCCTTTCTTCAGGTCCGGCAGTCGGGCTTCAATGCGCCGAATGACAGCTTTGCCGGCACCGGCTACGGCAATGACAAGCAGGCGGCCTTCTTCGGCGGCAATGCCGACAATTACCTGTTCCGCGGCATGCCTTCGATCGGCGTCGAATACCGGTATCCGTTCTTCGCGATGTCGAGCTTCGGCACGCATCATATCGAGCCGATCGCCCAGCTCATTGTCCGGCCAAACGAGCAGCGGATCGGCAAACTGCCGAACGAGGACGCGCAATCCCTCGTTTTCGACGAGAACTCGATCTTCTCGCTCAACAAGTTCTCGGGCTATGACCGGGTCGAGGGCGGCACGCGCCTGAACTATGGTGGCCGCTACTCGTTCAGCGGCAATAACGGCACCTATGCCAGCGTGCTGTTCGGACAGTCGATCCACCTCTTTGGCCGCAACTCCTACGCCCAGTACGACCTTGCCAATACCGGCCGCAATTCGGGCCTCGAGGGCCAGCAGTCGCATTTCGTGGCGGCGGCGACGGTGCAGCCCAATCTCAACTCGGCCTTCACCGTGCGTGGCCGCTTCGACGAGAAGACGCTGGGTCTGAAGCGCCTCGATGTCGAAGGCACCACCAAGGTGATCGAGCGGGTTCATCTGACCGCGCTCTATTCGCGGATCGCCCCTCAGCCGGAACTCGGCTACACGCTGCGTCGCGAGGGCGTCTATCTCAAGACGCATGTCGACCTGCCGAACAATTTCTACGCTACCGGGTCGGTGCTGTTCGATCTCGACCGATATTTGACACAAAAGATCGTCAATCCTGCTGGCAATACCTCGCCCTGGAGCGTTTCCGGCACCATGCTGGGCGTGGGCTACAAGGATGAGTGCACGGACCTGTCGTTGACCTATTCCCGGACCTACAACGACTATCTGACCGGCACGAACCAGCGGACCACGACCTACATGATGCGTCTCGAGCTGCGCGAACTGGGCGAGACCTCGATTGCGCGGAGGACGACACGCTGATGTTCACCCTTGCTTCTCCGGTTCGCGCCGGTCTGCCGGCGGCCATCCGGCTGTCCCTTGCCCTGGCCGCTTCCCTTCCCGCCGCCGCCCTGCTCGCCCCGACACCGGTTGTGGCTCAGGCCGTGGTGGCGCTGGTCAACAATTCCCCGGTCACGACATTCGATGTTGAACAACGCCTGCGCATCGCCTCGATGACGGAACGCCGCCGGCTTGACCGCAAGGCGGCGATCCAGGAGCTGATCGACGACCAGGTGAAGCTGATCGAGGCACGCCGCATCGGCTATCGCGTCACCGAGGAAGGCGTCGAACAGGAATTCATCAAGATGGCCAAGGGCGCCCGCATGTCGGAGCGCGAGTTCGAGACCGCTCTCCAGCGCGCCGGCATCCAGCCCTCGGCCTTGCGGGCGAAGATCCGGGCCGACCTCGCCTGGGTTGTCCTGCTGCGCGACCAGGCCCGCCGCGGTTCGCAGGTCACCAATGACGAGCTGGAGACCGAGGTCGAGGCCCGGCGGCGCAAGGACGGCGTGATCACGGAATATGTCCTGCGGCCGGTGGTCTTCATCGTGGCGCGCGGCACCTCGCCGGCAAGCCGCATGGCGGCCGCCAACAATGTCCGGGCGCGGTTCAATTCCTGCGAGACCGGATTCGACGAGATCCGGTCGCTGCCGGATGTCGCGATCCGGCCACCGATCATGCGGACCTCGTCCGATCTGTCGCCACAGCTGCGCCAGCTTTTCGAGCGCACCCCTGTCGACCGGATGACGCCGCCCTCACCGTCCAGCGAGGGGATCGAGATTGTCGCCGTCTGCTCGAAGAAGGAGCGTGACAATCCCGCATCCCAGCGATCGGCGGTGGCGGTGGATCTTTCCGAGCGCAAGATCACGGCGAATGCGAAAACCTATCTCGAGTCGCTGCGCAAGAAGGTCGATATCCGCTTCCGGTAAACCATGATGCTCGACACCTTGCCGCCCCTGCGAGAGGTGATCCGGGCATATGGGCTCGACGCCCGGAAGTCGCTCGGGCAGAATTTCCTCCTCGATCTGAACATCACCTCGAAGATTGCCCGCTCGGCGGGCAGCCTCGAGGACCATGTCGTGGTCGAGATCGGGCCCGGTCCTGGCGGCCTCACGCGGGCGCTGCTCGCCCATGGTGCCGCCCGCGTCGTTGCGATCGAGCGTGATCCGCGCTGCCTCCCGGCCCTGCAGGAGATCGCGGCGGCCTATCCCGGGCGGCTGACCGTGATTGAAGGCGATGCGCTGACCGTCGACCCGCGCGCCTATCTCGACGGCATGCCGGCGCGGATCGTCGCCAACCTGCCCTACAATGTCGGCACGATGCTGCTGATCGGCTGGCTGCGGGCCGAGCCCTGGCCGCCCTTCTATTCGAGCATGACGCTGATGTTCCAGCGCGAGGTGGCGGAACGGATCACCGCGACGCCCGAGCGGCCGCATGATTACGGGCGGCTCGGCGTGCTGGCGAACTGGCGCTGCGAGACGAAGATCCTGTTCGACCTGCCGCCTGCCGCCTTCACGCCGCCGCCGAAGGTCACCTCGTCCGTCGTGCGGCTCGTGCCTCGCCCGGTTCTCGCGCCGTGCCGGCTGGAAACGCTCGAAAAGGTGACAAGCGCGGCTTTCGCCCAACGGCGCAAGATGATCCGCCAGAGCCTCAAATCCCTCGGGGATCCGATGGCTCTTGCCGAAGCCGCCGGACTTGATGGTTCGGAACGGCCGGAGACGCTGCCGATCGAGACGTTCCTCGCGCTGGCCAATGCGCTGGATGCGCGCTGATCAGGACAGGACGGCGCGGAGATCCTTCAGAAGGGCTTCGGTCAATCCGGGGAGATGCGGCTGCCGGTGCCGCTTCAGGCGTTCCGCGACCAGCACCTGCTTCAGCTCGTGGAAGCAGCGCTCGAGATCGTCATTGACGAGGACGAAATCATAATCCTGCCAACGCGCGATCTCGGTTTCGGCCGTCCGGAGCCGGCGCAGGATCACCTCGTCCGAATCCTCGGCGCGACGCTTCAGGCGGCTCTGCAGTTCGGCTATCGAGGGCGGCAGGATGAAGACACTCACCACGTCGTCGCGCATGCGCTCGTAGAGCTGCAGCGTGCCCTGCACATCGATGTCGAACAGCACGTCCCGACCTTCGCCGAGTGCCTGTTCCACAAGCTGACGCGGCGTGGCGTAGAAATTCCCATGCACTTCCGCCCATTCCAGCAGATCGCCGCGTTCGCGCATCTGGTGGAAGGTCGGCACGTCGATGAAGTGGTAATGGACCCCGTGCACCTCGCTGGGCCGGCGCGGCCGGGTGGTGACCGAGATGGACAGGCGGATTTCCGGGTCATCCTGCAACAGCAGACGGGACAGGGCGGATTTTCCCGCGCCGGAGGGCGACGAGATCACGAACATGATGCCCCGTCGGACCGGAGGCTGGGTCGAGAAAGAATGCCCGGGCGCCATGATGACCTGCTGAGAAATGCCCTGAATGACCGTCTCCTAGGCGGATTCGGCCGTAAGGGCTATCCGTTCATTGCGGAGCGGCGGGAGCCGGGCGGGCGCCCTGCTGCGGTGGCGCTGCGGGCCGCGCAGCCGCAGGCGCGAGGGGCGCCGGCCGGATCGCCGGGCTCTGTGCCGGCGCGAAACCGGTAACCGCGCCGGCGGTGCCGGGGCTGACAAGGCCCGGAGCCTCGAGGTTTGTCCGGTTCGCGGCGGGCGGCGCCGCCAGTGGCGGAGCGGCATTGCCATCGGCCGGAGGCGGAGCGCCCTGCCCGGTTGTCCGGCTGGCCTCGATCTGCCGCCACCGGGCAACGTTCCGGTTATGCTGTTCGAGGGTCTCGGCGAAGGCATGACCGCCCGTGCCGTCCGCAACGAAATAGATGTCCCGCGTCCGCGACGGGTTGGCCGTTGCCTCCATGGCCGCACGGCCGGGATTGGCGATCGGGCCCGGCGGCAGGCCGTTGATGACATAGGTGTTGTAGGGAGTCGGGCGTTCGATCTCCGAGCGGAGAATGCCCCGGCCCAACGTTGCCTTGCCGCCGACGAGACCGTAGATGATCGTCGGGTCCGACTGCAGCTTCATGTTGCGGTTCAGGCGATTGACGAAGACACCGGCCACGCGGCTGCGTTCGTCGGCCCGACCGGTTTCCTTCTCGACGATCGAGGCGAGGGTCACCAGCTCGCGCGGGTTTTTCAGCGGCGTTTCTTTCGACCGGCGGTTCCAGATATCCTGAAGGACGCGCCGTTGCTCCCGCTGCATCCGGGCGAGGAGCGCCTCGCGGGGGGTGCCGCGGTTGATCTTGTAGGTATCCGGGAGCAGCGTGCCTTCGGCCGGAATCTGCGAAATCTCGCCGACAAGAAGATCGTTCTCCTTCAGACGCTCGACGATCTGCTCGCTCGTCAGGCCTTCGGGGATGGTGATCGTGTGCTCGACCGACCGTCCGGATGTGATGATGTCGATGACCTCGTTCATCGAAACCTGACGCCGGAACAGATATTCGCCGGACTTGGCGCGGTTCTTGGTCGCTTCGTCCGAGGAGAACTTGGCCTGGATGTCGCGCATGAACAAGGCCGCCCACAGGAGGAACGGGCGAGAGATCACGCCTTCGCGTTCCAGTTGCTCGGCGATATCCTCGGTGGTCGCGCCGCGTTCGATGATGACCGACTTGTCGGCAACCAGCGGTCCCGGGGTCGAGAATTCCTTGCGGGCCACGGCGATGCCACCGGCAATCACGACGGCTGCGATCAGCGTCACCGTCATGAGGCCGGAAAACAGGGCCACAAGGCCACCCTTCCGCTTCTTGGGTGGTGGCGGCGGGGCCGGCTGTGCGGCCACGGCCTCGCCCTCGGCGGGACGGCGACGTCCGCCGAACCAGCCCCGACGGATCTCGGCGGCTCCGCTTTCCGACCCTGTTTCCTTGCCTGGCTTGGGTGCCATCGAAACGCCTTTGACTGGTCGCAGGAACTTCAGGCCCCTGGCGATTCTGAAAGCCATGCTCCGCCTATGTCTTCGGAATATGGCGAAAACGGGTTAGGAGCGGCAAATCCGCCGGGAATGCCCCTCAATCCTCGAAACGACGCATCACGAGCGAGGCATTGGTCCCGCCAAACCCGAAGGAATTGGACAGGGCCACGTCGATCTTCCGCTTGCGCGGCGTGTGCGGCACCAGATCGATCATGGTCTCGACCGAAGGGTTGTCGAGATTGATCGTCGGAGGGGCCACCTGATCGCGGATCGCGAGGATGGAGAAGATGGCTTCGATGGCCCCTGCCGCGCCGAGAAGGTGGCCGGTCGAGGATTTCGTCGAGGACATCGAGATATTGGCGGCATGGTTGCCCAGCAGGCGCACCACGGCGCCCAGTTCGATCTCGTCACCGAGCGGCGTCGATGTGCCATGCGCGTTGATGTAGTCGAGGTCACCCGGTGTCAGGCCCGCGCGCTTGAGCGCGGCCTTCATGCAGCGGTAGGCGCCGTCGCCATCCTCGGAGGGCGAGGTGATATGGTAGGCGTCACCCGACATGCCGTAGCCGACGATTTCGGCATAGATATGCGCCCCGCGGGCCTTCGCATGCTCGAGTTCCTCGAGCACCACCACGCCGGCGCCCTCGCCCATGACAAAGCCGTCGCGGTCCTTGTCGTAGGGACGGGATGCGCGGGTCGGATCATCATTGAACGCCGTGGACAGGGCCCGGCAGGCGGCGAAACCGGCCATCGAGAGACGCGAGATCGGGGATTCCGTGCCGCCAGCGACCATGACATCCGCATCGCCGAGGGCGATCATCCGCGCGCCGTCGCCGATCGCATGGGCGCCGGTCGAGCAGGCTGTCACCACGGCGTGGTTCGGGCCTTTCAGCCCGTGAGCGATGGAAATGTAGCCGGAGGCGAGGTTGATCAGGCGGCCGGGGATGAAGAAGGGCGAGACGCGGCGCGGACCCTTTTCGGCCAGCAGCAGGGAGGTCTCGTTGATGCCCGTCAGGCCTCCGATGCCGGAGCCGACGATCACGCCGGTCGCGGCCTGATCGTCGTAGGTCGTGGGATGCCAGCCGGCATCATCCAGAGCCTGTTTCGCCGCAGCCATCGCGAAGATGATGAATTCATCGACCTTGCGCTGGTCCTTCGGGTCCATCCATTCGTCGGGACGGAAGGCGTTCGGCCCCTCGCCCCGAGGAATGATGCAGGCGATCTTGGCAGCGATATCCGAGACGTCGAACGTCTCGATCCGCTTCGCCGCCGAGGCTCCGGCGAGGATGCCCGACCAGCTGGCCTCGACGCCGCAACCAAGCGGCGTGACCATCCCGAGGCCGGTGACAACAACCCGACGGAGCATGACGCTTCCCGGAAGCCTGTGGCTCAGGCCGCGTTCTTTTCGAGGAACTTCACGGCATCGCCGACCGTCACGATCGTCTCGGCCGCGTCGTCCGGAATCTCGACGCCGAATTCTTCCTCGAACGCCATCACGAGCTCGACCGTGTCGAGGCTGTCGGCACCGAGATCGTCAATGAAATTCGCGCCCTCGACGACCTTATCGGCATCGACGCTGAGATGCTCGATGACAATCTTCTTCACGCGCTCAGCGACATCGCTCATGGTGAACCCTTCTCTGTAGACACCTGTTGTGCAGGACAATATCGCCCCGCGAGATCAAGCCCGGAGACGACAACCCGGCGCCTTCCCTTCCAAACGCGGCAGCGAAAGTCAACGTGCAGCGCGGCATGAAGCGGAAAAAATGCCCGGATAATCCGTCTTGAAATCCGCCCGTCCCTTTCCCAGCGCGCCGCTCAGATCCGCGCCATGCCGCCGTTGACGTGCAGCGTCTGGCCATTGACATAGGCCGCCTCGACCGAGGCGAGATACGCGACCGCCGAAGCGATCTCCTCGCCTTTGCCCATGCGGCCGGCGGGAATCGAGCCCATGATCGCTTCGCGCTGCTTCTCGTTCAGCGCATCGGTCATGGCGCTCTCGATGAAGCCCGGCGCGACACAGTTCACGGTGATGCCCCGGCTCGCCACTTCGGCCGCGAGGCTCTTGGTCATGCCGATCATGCCGGCCTTGGCGGCGCAGTAATTCGCCTGGCCGGGATTGCCCGTCACGCCGACCACCGAGGTGATGCCGATGATGCGGCCGAAGCGGCGCTTCATCATGCCCTTCACCGCTGCGCGGGCGAGAATGAAGGACGAGGTGAGGTTGACCGCGAGGACCTGGTCCCATTCCTCGTCCTTCATGCGCATGAAGAGATTGTCGCGCGTGATGCCGGCATTGTTGACGAGGATGTCGAGCCCGCCCATCGCCTTCTCGGCTTCCGGCACCAGAGCTTCCACCGAGGCGCGGTCCGACAGGTTGGCGGTAACGACATGGCAGCGCGCGCCGAGCTTGGCGGCCATGACTTCCAGCGCCTCGCGGCGGGTACCGGAGAGGCACACCGTGGCGCCCTGCGCGTGCAGCGCTTCAGCAATGGCGCCGCCGATGCCGCCCGAGGCGCCGGTGACGAGGGCGAATTTGCCGGTGAGGTCAAACATGGGGTGGCTCCTTGAAACTCCGGCGCGTTTAACGCGAATGGCGGGGATCCGCCAGCCCGATTCACAGCCGACTGCGTTGGAAACCGGTCGCGTTGCCGCGGCCATCAGGTCCGTCGACCCTTCGCGGCTCAGGCTTGCTCGCCTGAACCGCGATACGCCGTGGCCAGTTCCGTCCCGGAGTGATCCAGGCGCGCCCTTGCCGAGCGCAATCCCTCCAGAATGGGGACCAGCACAGAGGCACTGACCGACATCTCCGGCAGAAGGATTTTCAGAGGAAAGCCGAGCGTCCGGTTCTTTCCACCGAATGGCTGATGGCGCTTGATGATCTCCGGCCTGTCCTTCAAAAGGATAAAGCCTCTTCCGCTGCTGGCGAGCGTGACCCGTTGGATGTCGGCATATGGGATCGTGCAGCCGAACAGCAGGGAAGCAATCCGGATGTGATCCGTGTCGATCTCGATCCTCGGACCTCGCAGGGCGATCTGGATAAGCTGTATGATGCCGACAAACAAACAGAGCAGGACGACTATAATCGAGAATAGAAAAAGCGTGGTTCTGATCTTGGCGGGATGTTCCACGCCGATCCCAAGCCAAAGGAAGAAGGCAGCTGCAGCAATAAAGGACAGCGCGGTTCCGGCGTGCCTCGCATAGAGGCGGAATCCGGGGCGGAAAACGATCGGAAATTCGGGCTTGTGTTGCATGGAATGTCCAGTTTTGGCAGCTGGACAATCGTATCGACGTTTATCTACTGAAGTGTTTCAGTCTGATCTTTAGCCTCGGTTTCCACCTTTATGAGCAAACGGAGCAATCGTCTGGCAAGTCCGATCCGGCCCGGGTGAAGCCGGCGCCTTGCGGATGCGGCCGGCAAGATCGTCAACAAAACCGGACTGATGCATTGAATCGATCAAGACCGTGCAGTTTTCACCTTTGCAGTTCTTCAAGGTGAACTGCGCTGCATGGAAACTGCGGTTGTACGAGGGGGCCGAGCGGATCGGCTCGGTTCCATTGGTGCACTTCCCGCCGGGGTCAGTGCGGGAGGGGTAAGTGCACCGTGCCAAGTCTGCGACCTGGGTCCATCGGATGAAGCGATTGCTGCCGTCGAGGTCATAATGACAAAAACCATTGTCAAAATACTCGATGCGTGGCCGGCCGTTAAAGTGTTCCTTGAGGCCGAGCGCGATCGCCGAGAACAGCACCGCAAGGATACCGAAAGCGGCAATCGGCACGAGAAAGGCCAGCCTATGGCTGGCTGTCGAAAGCTGCTTGTGAAGTTTTCCGGTAAGGGAAAAAATGATCGCCGCAATCAGGGCCGCGGATACAATCACCCAGGCGATATGACCCCATCCCTCCGTAAGGACGTGATTGGGTTGGTCGATCATGCATCAGACCCCCGCCACATCCTCCGGCGTCCCGACATTCACGGCCTCGCTGCCCGCGACCAGCCGCTTGGCGATGCCGGTCAGCACCTTGCCGGAACCGCATTCAACGAAGCGGGTGACGCCCTGCCCGCCCATCCAGAGCATGGATTCGCGCCAGCGGACAGACCCGGTGACCTGAAGCACGAGGTTCTTCCGGATGGCTTCCGGGTCGGACACCGGGCCGGCGGTGACATTTGCCACGACCGGCACTTTCGGCGTGGTGATGGTGGCCTTGGCGAGGGCGGCTTCCATGGCCGAAGCCGCTGGGGCCATCAGCGCGGAATGGAACGGCGCGGAAACGGGGAGCGGAATGGCGCGCTTCACGCCCTTCTCCTTGGCAATCTCGCAGGCGCGGTCAACGGCGGCCTTGTCGCCCGAGAGAACGACCTGCCCGCCGCCATTATCGTTGGCGACATCGCAGATCAGGCCGGTATCGGTGGCGGCGATTTCGGCGATTTCGCTCGCGAGGTCCCATTCGGCGCCCAGAAGCGCCGCCATCGCGCCCTTGCCGACCGGGACAGCGGCCTGCATGGCATCGCCGCGGATGCGGAGCAGCTTCGCGGTATCGCTTATCGACAGCGCGCCGGCGGCCGCGAGGGCGGAATACTCGCCGAGGCTGTGGCCGGCCACGAAAGCGGCGGAGGCAGCGAGGTCCAGCCCCTTTTCCGCTTCGAGCACGCGGATCACGGCAAGACTATGCGCCATCAAGGCGGGCTGGGCATTGGCGGTGAGCGTGAGCTGATCTTCGGGCCCCTCGAACATCAGGGCCGAGAGTTTCTGGCCGAGCGCCTCGTCGACCTCGGCGAAGACGGCGCGCGCGGCCGGGAAGGTTTCTGCAAGGGCCTTGCCCATGCCCACGGCCTGGCTGCCCTGCCCCGGAAACAGAAATGCGGTCTTGCTCATGCGCGCTTGCTCCAGCGATACTTCGTTCTTCGCGATCGGCAGGCGGGAATGCGTCCGCCCTCGCACGAAGTCAAGCCGCAGGGGCCGGAAGCCCGAGGATTCGGGCTGTTTCCAGCCGAAGGGCCGGCACCAGCTCGGCCTCGAACCACGGGTGCTGGCGGAACCAGAGCTGGTTCCGGGGGCTAGGATGCGGCATCGGAACGAGGGCTGGCCAGGTTTCGCGCCAGCGGGCGACCCTTTCGGCGAGACTGTGCTTCCGATGGTCCGGCAGGTGCCAGCGCCGGGCATGTTCGCCGAGGACGATCGTCATCCGGATGGCGGGCAGCGCCTCGAGGACCGGCCGGCGCCAGGTTGCGGCGCATTCCGGACGGGGTGGCAGATCGCCGCCGCGTCCTGTGCCGGGGTAGCAGAAGCCCATCGGCACCAGGGCGAACAGGGCGGGATCGTAAAATTCCGCGCGTCCAATGCCGAGCCACCCGCGCAGCCGGTCACCCGAGGGATCGTCGAAAGGGCGGCCCTTCGCATGGGTGATCCGGCCCGGAGCCTGCCCGACAATCAGGATCCGCGCGCGCGGATCGGCCTGCAGGATCGGGCGCGGCCCGAGCGGCAGGTTTTCGCAGAGCGCGCGGGATCGGATTCTGGCGAGCAGCGGCTCCATCGATTTTCCTGCTTCAGGGGCAAGTTCGGCGTTGATTTTCGACAGCGGATCCCGTATCGAGCCCACTTCTGCTTGGCCGGTGGCTGAACGGAGAGCCGTCGTTTCGCGGCGGTAGGGTTTCCGGACCCGGTCTCCTGTGTCAACGCCTTCGTGAAAATCTCTCGTGCCTTCCGAGGCTCGAAGGGCTTCGCGCCAGCGGAACCAAAACTTGAGAGAAGGCTTACAAATGGCTTTGTATGAACACGTTTTCCTGGCTCGCCAGGACGTGACGGCGCAGCAGGTTGAGGCGATGACCGAAACCTACAAGGCGGTCGTCGAAGCGAATGGCGGCGCTGTCGCCAAGGTGGAATACTGGGGCGTCAAGTCCCTTGCCTACCGGATCAAGAAGAACCGGAAGGCGCATTATGCGCTGTTCAATCTCGATGCGCCGGCTGCGGCAATCACCGAGATGGAACGCCAGATGGCGATCAACGAAGACATCCTGCGTTTCATGACCGTGAAGGTCGAGGAACTCGAGGAAGGTCCGTCCGCGATGCTGCAGCGCCGGGACCGCGATGATCGCGGCGAGCGCGGCGAGCGCGGTGATCGTGGCCCGCGCCGCCGGGACCGGGAAGACGGTGAAGCCGGTTTTGACGGCGCCGAGGAGGAAGTCTGATGTCCGCCACTGCTGCCCGCCGCCCCTTCTTCCGCCGCCGCAAGACCTGCCCGTTCTCGGGCTCCGGCGCTCCGAAGATCGACTACAAGGACGTGAAGCTGCTCTCGCGCTATATTTCCGAGCGCGGCAAGATCGTTCCGTCCCGTATCACGGCCGTTTCGGCCAAGAAGCAGCGTGAACTCGCCAAGGCGATCAAGCGCGCCCGCTTCCTCGGGCTCCTGCCCTACGTGATCAAGTAAGAGCGCGGCCGGCCCTGCGCCGGCTGCAAGCAGGCCATGTCGCTTCCGGCGGGACACCGCCGGCGGTATTGCTGGAGCGAGGATCGGTCGCCTGCCCGTGACCTCGCTTCTAACCGCCAGCCGCAAGGCTGGTTTGCGGGACAGCAGGACACGATGCCCCAGGGATTTTCCCAGGCCCTCCTTGTTGCGGTCATTGCCGGATGCGGTACGGCCCTTCTCTCGGGTTTCCTGACCCCGGGAACTATGCAGGCTGCCCTGCTCTCGCTCATTGCTCCGACCCCGCTGTTCATTGTCGCCTTCGGCTGGCACCCCTATGCCGGCGCATTGGCCGGGCTGTCCGCCGCCCTGATCGTGCAGGCTGCTGCCGGCACGCCGCCGGCCCTTGCCATCGCGGCTCTGTTCTCCCTGCCGGCTTTCGGCCTCGCCTGGCTTTCGGAAGCGCGGTTCTCGCCGCTGGCCGGCCGCCCTGAACGGGACGGGATCGAGGTCGGCCGGCTGGTGCTGATCCTCATTTCCTATCTCGCGATGGCCTTTGTCATTGCCGGGCTCCTCATCGAGCCGGATTTTGCGGCGCTCCAGCAGCGGATCCGGCGGTCCGTCGAGGCCGTCTTCACGCTGATCGGCATGCCAGGCGGCGGCCCGTCGCTCCCGTCGGGGGATCTGGCCCGGATCTTCGAGCTGATGACGGCGATCATCATGCCGCTCTCGGCCTTGATCACCCTGGTCACGCTGATGGCCAGTGCCGCGATCGGCCTGTTCGTGGCGGATCGCTCGCGCCGGCTGGCCTTCGTCAAGCCGGACCTGCGCCGGTTCCGGCTGCCGGGCGGTACGCTGATCCTGCTCGGTCTCGCGCTCTTTGCCTCGATGCGGGACGGCTATGTCGGGCTGTTCGGATCGATCATGGCGCTCGGCCTGCTCTTTGCCCTCATCCTGCAGGGGTTGGCCGTTGTGCATGTCCGGACGATCGGCATGGATTCGCGGGCCTTCCTTCTCACCGCCATCTGGGCCGCGCTGATCGTCTTCGGTCTTCCGGCCCTGATCTTCCTCGTGATCGGCATGATCGATCACATCACCGATTTCCGCCGCGGGCGGCTCTGAATTCCCGCAATCTGAACTCAAAGGAGTGAAACCATGGAAGTGATCCTGCTCGAACGCGTGGCCAAGCTGGGCCAGATGGGTGAAGTTGTCCGCGTGAAGGACGGCTATGCCCGCAATTTCCTGCTCGCGCGCGGCAAGGCCCTGCGCGCCACGGAAGCCAACAAGGAGAAGTTCTCGGCCCAGCGCGCCCAGCTCGAAGCCCAGAATCTCGAGCGCCGCAAGGATGCCGATGCTGTCGGCGTCAAGCTTGATGGCCAGACCTTCGCGCTGATCCGCCAGGCCGGCGAATCGGGCGTTCTCTACGGTTCGGTCTCCTCGCGTGATCTCGCCGAGATCCTCACGGCCGGCGGCTTCACCGTGGCCCGCAGCCAGATCGCGCTCAATGCGCCGATCAAGACGCTGGGCCTGCACAATGTCTCGGTCGTTCTGCACCCGGAAGTCTCGGTCAAGGTGACGATCAACGTCGCCCGTTCGGCCGAGGAAGCCGAGCGTCAGGCCCGCGGCGAGAATGTGCTCGAGCGCGAAGCCGACAACCTGGACGATCTCGGCCTCGAAATCGGTGCGGCGTTGGCGGAAGCCGGCCCGACCGCCGAGCTCTGAGTCGAGCCCCTGGCCGTCAAGCGGAAAGATATTTCTTTTGCCGGCCTGTGAGTTCCTGTGGGAATCAGGGACAATTGCCTCCCGGGAAACCGGGGGGCTTTTTTGTTCTCCGGAGAGCGCCGAAGGAGGATACCCCCAACCCGCCGAGAAGCCATGTCCAACCTCGTCCGCCTTGAAACGCCCGATCCCGAAACCCTCCGCCTGGCCCCGCACAATCTCGAGGCCGAGCAGGCGCTGCTGGGTGCGGTTCTCGTCAATAACGAGGCGTTCGACCGGGTTTCGGATTTCCTCGAGCCGGGGCACTTCTTCGAGGCCCTGCATGGCCGCATCTTCGAGGTCATCGCCAAGCTGCTGCGTGCCGGCAAGGTGGCCACCCCGATCACGCTGAAGACCTATCTGCCCGATCTCGATCTCGGCGGCATGACGGTGCCGCAATATCTCGTCCGCCTCGCCGCCAATGCAACGACGATCATCAACGCGGCCGAATATGGACGCACGATCTACGAACTCGCGCTGCGCCGGAACCTCATCAGCATCGGCGAGGGCATGGTCAACCGGGCCTATGACGCGCCCGTCGATGAAAGCCCGCGGGCACAGATCGAGGATGCCGAGCGGAAGCTCTATGGCCTCGCCGAAAGCGGCCGGTTCGAGGGTGGTTTCCAGAGCTTTGCCTCGGCGCTCAAGATCGCCATCGATATGGCGAGCGAGGCCTTCAAGCGCGATGGCGGCCTTTCCGGCACAGCGACCGGCCTGCATGATCTCGACCAGAAGATGGGCGGGTTGCAGCGCTCCGACCTTGTGATCCTCGCTGGCCGCCCGGCCATGGGCAAAACGGCCCTGGCGACCAATATCGCCTACAACATTGCCAAGGCCTGGCGGGGCGAGCGGGCGGCGGATGGTTCGATGAAGACCGTCGAGGGCGGGGTCGTCGGGTTCTTCAGCCTTGAAATGTCGGCCGAGCAGCTGGCGACCCGTATTGTCGCCGAGCAGTCGAACATTCCCTCCTTCAAGATCCGCCGTGGCGATATCAGCCCGGAGGAATTCGGCAAGCTGCATGAGGCCGTGGCCGAGATGCAGTCCATTCCGCTGCATATCGACCAGTCGGGCGGGATTTCCATTGCGCAGCTTGCGGCGCGGGCGCGGCGGCTCAAGCGGCAGCACGGGCTGGATTTCCTGGTGGTGGACTATCTCCAGCTGCTGACCGGCGCGTCCAAGAAGGGCGAGAACCGTGTGCAGGAACTGACCGAGATCACCACGGGACTGAAGGCTCTCGCCAAGGAGCTGAATGTCCCGATCATGGCGCTGTCGCAGCTTTCGCGCCAGGTCGAGCAGCGCGACGACAAGCGCCCGCAACTGGCGGATCTTCGCGAATCCGGCTCGATCGAGCAGGATGCGGACGTGGTCATGTTCGTGTTCCGCGAGGAGTATTACCTCCAGAACAAGGAGCCGAAGCCCGGCACGGAAGACCACCTGAAATGGCAGACCGAGATGGACCGCGTGCATGGCAAGGCCGAGGTGATCATCGGGAAGCAGCGTCACGGCCCGACCGGCTCGGTGCAGTTGCAGTTCGATGCGAATGTCACCCGGTTCTCGACGCTGGCAAAAGAGGATTATCTGCCCGAACGCCTCGAATGACGTGGAATCTGCGGCGAGACCGGTGAAATCGCCGATGGAAATCCGGCGGCGGTCACGGCAGGATATCCGCATGGATGATCACGCCGCCCGCCTCACGATCGATTGTTCCGCTCTTCGCGCCAACTGGCTGACGCTTGACCGGCTTTCCGGTGCCGCCGAGACCGGTGCCGTCGTCAAGGCGGATGCCTATGGTCTCGGCATCGAGACGGCCGTGCCCGCCCTTGCCAAGGCCGGCTGCCGGACCTTTTTCGTTGCCCATCTTTCCGAGGCGATCCGCGCCCGCGCGGCGGCGCCCGAATCCGCAATCTACGTGCTGAACGGCTTCGCTTCCGGCCGGATGCAGGATTACGTCGCGCATCGCCTGCGGCCTGTGCTCGGCTCGGCGGGAGAGATCGACGCCTGGCGCCAGCGTCCGGAGGGAGCCGAGCTCGCGGCCCTGCATGTCGATACGGCGATGAATCGCCTCGGCCTCCGGCTCGACGCTGCCCTCTCGCTGGTCAACACAACGTCGCTTGCGGATCTCGGCATCGGGCTGACCATGACGCATTTCGCCTCGGCAGAGGAGCCGGATGCCGCCGACACGAGGGACCAGATCTCTCGGTTCTCGGCGCTGCAGGCAGTGATCCAGGCGCCGGGGAGCCCGAACCGGGCCATCCCGGCAAGCCTGTGCAACTCCTCCGGGCATTTCATTCCGGGCGTGCCGTTTTTCCAGCTGAGCCGGCCCGGCTACGCGCTGTATGGCGGCAATCCGACCACTGGCCGACCGAACCCGATGCAGCCGGTCATCCGGCTCGAGGCGCCGGTGGTCCAGATCCTCGATGTGCCCGCGGGCGAGGCCGTCGGCTATAACGGCCGCTGGGTCGCGCGGCGCGACAGCCGCATCGCGACCGTTTCCTGCGGCTATGCGGATGGCTTTCCGCGCAATGCCGGCAACGGGCCCGATCATCCCGGCGGCACGGCCCTCGTGGCCGGTCGGGAATGCCCGTTTGCAGGGAATGTTTCGATGGATCTGATCACCATCGACGTCACCGGGATTCCCGCAGCTTCTCTCAAGCCGGGTGATTTCGTGACGCTGATCGGCGATGCACTCGATGTCGATCGCGTCGGCGCGGCAGGCCGCACGATCGGCTACGAGATCCTGACGAATCTCGGCCGGCGCTACCGCCGTGGCGCCATCGGCGGCTGACGGGTCAGGCGAGCTTGTCGAGGACGGCGGAATAGGGCAAGGGCGCCCGGCCCGAAGCCGGATTCGCTGCTGTCGCCAGCAGGGCTGCCGTATTCGCGCTCATGGCCTGTGCGGCTTTCAGCACCGCGATCGTCGCGCTCATGGCGCCGTTCATGGCTGGCATTTCGGCGATTCCGGACACCGGACACCTCCTCGGGGCAGATCGTCACATGGCAGGCTTTCCCCGCCTTGGCGGCAGTCTGTCCGAGAAACCTTTTACGCTTCCTCGCGCGAAACGCTAAAGATTGAAGCGTTTCGAATCGTGTCCCTGAGGGGGTTTCTTGGCCAAGCGCTCGACCTCGTTCATCTGCCAGGCCTGTGGCGCGGTCTACCAACGCTGGCAGGGCCGTTGTGAAGCCTGCGGCGAGTGGAATTCCATTGCCGAGGAACTGACGGGCGATGCCCACGCGCCGCCCGTGGCCTCGGGGGGCGCGCGCCTGAAGAAAGGGCGCGTCATTCCGCTGGAGGGCCTGTCCGGCACCGCGATGGACGCCCCTCGCCTGCCCTCGGCGATTGCCGAACTGGACCGCGTTACCGGCGGCGGTTTCGTGCGCGGTTCGGTGATCCTGCTCGGCGGCGAACCGGGAATCGGGAAATCCACGCTTCTCATCCAGGCGGCGGCGGCCACAGCGCGGGCCGGGGCGCGGTCCGTCTACATTTCGGGCGAGGAAAGTGCCGGGCAGGTCCGCCTCCGGGCGCAAAGGCTTGGCCTCGGCGAGGCGCCGGTCGAGCTGGCGGCGGAAACCCATGTCGAGGATATCCTCGCCACGCTTTCCGCCGGAACGCCGCCGCGCCTCGTCATCATCGACTCGATCCAGACCATGTGGACCGATGCCGTCGAGGCGGCGCCGGGCACGGTCACCCAGGTCCGGGCGGCGGCGCAGGGGCTGATCCGCTTTGCCAAGACAACCGGCGCGGCGATCATCCTTGTCGGCCATGTCACCAAGGACGGGCAGATTGCCGGCCCGCGCGTCGTCGAGCACATGGTCGACGCGGTGATGAGCTTCGAGGGCGATGCCTCGCACCATTTCCGGATTCTCCGGGCGGTGAAGAACCGCTTCGGGGCGACGGACGAGATCGGCGTGTTCGAGATGGGCAGCCAGGGCCTTGTCGAGGTGCCGAACCCTTCCGCCCTCTTCCTCGGCGCCCGCGATTCCAGCGTTTCCGGAACCGCAGTCTATGCCGGCATGGAGGGAACGAGGCCGATGCTGGTCGAGATCCAGGCGCTCGTCACGCCCACGGCGCTCGGCACGCCGCGCCGGGCGGTGGTGGGCTGGGACCAGAACCGCCTCGCCATGGTGCTGGCGGTGCTGGAGGCCCGCGGCGGCGTCCGGCTGGGGCAGCATGATGTCTACATGAATGTCGCCGGCGGGTTCCGCATCACCGAACCGGCGGCCGATCTGGCCGTGGCCGCCGCGCTTGTCTCCTCCCTGGCCGATATCCCGATCCCGCCGGAAACGACCTTGTTCGGCGAGATCAGCCTTTCCGGGCTGGTGCGCCCGGTGCCGCTGGCTCCGGCCCGCCTCAAGGAGGCCGCCAAGCTCGGCTTCGGCGAGGCCCTGGTGCCGGAAGGGGCGGCGGAGGCAGCCCGGCAGGCCGGCCTCAAGGCGCGATCGGTGCAGCGGATCGCCGATCTCGTTGCGGAAATCGCGGGCGGCGCGCCGCGCAGCCGGGCCCGCGTTGCCGGCGGGGGCAAGGCGTCATCCGGCCATGACGAGTGGTGATTTTTCGCACAGCGCAGCGGAAAATCCTCGTGAATTTCGCATTGCGGGGTGACGCGAGGTTTTGAAGCGATTATACCCGCGCCTGCATGGTTGCTGCCAAGGTTGGTCCTGCGGCCCACGCTTCTGAAGAACAGATCACGAGGAATCCATGCCCGTTTCGATTCTGGATATGGTCGTCATCGGCATCGTGCTGATTTCCGGCCTGCTGGCCATGGTCCGCGGGTTCACGCGGGAAGTGCTGGCGATCGGCTCGTGGGTCGTGGCCGGTATCGTGGCCTATCTTGCCTATCCGCAGGCTGCGCCTTTGGTGATGCAGTATATCGTCAAGCAGCCGCCCCTGCTGGTGAACGGCCTCGCCCTCGGCGGCGTGTTCCTCGGTGCGCTGTTCGTGGCCTATATCATCACGTCGAAACTGTCGGATTTCATTCTCGACAGCCGCGTCGGCGCGCTGGACCGGACGCTCGGCTTCCTGTTCGGCGTGGCGCGCGGGTTCCTGCTGGCGGTGATCGGCTTCGGGTTCTTCACCCTCCTTGTCGGCGACAAGCAGCAGCCGCAATGGGTTGCCGAGGCGAAGTTCCGCCCCATTCTCGTTTCGAGCTTCGATCGCCTGAAGGCGATGCTGCCGGAAAATCTTGACGAGTCGATCGGCACAGTGAAGCAGCTGACCGATGAACTGAAAACCCAAACGCCTGCGCCGCGGCAGCCCTGACGGGCGACGCGACCGAAACGCGAGGTTGTTCCATGACGGATCCCGCCAAACCCGACGCGGAAGACGATCATCATTGGCTAGACGACGATCATCCGCGCGAGGAATGCGGCGTGTTCGGGATTTTCGGGCATCCGGATGCGGCGGCGATCACCGCGCTCGGCCTGCATGCCCTCCAGCACCGGGGCCAGGAAGCGGCCGGCATCGTTTCCTTCGACGGCCGGCGTTTCCATTCCGAGCGCCGCCTCGGGCTTGTCGGCGACAATTTCTCCAAGGCCAGCGTGATCGAGCAACTGCCGGGTTCGGTGGCGATCGGCCATACCCGCTACTCGACGACGGGCGAGACCATCCTCCGCAACGTGCAGCCGCTTTTCGCCGAGCTCGCCGGCGGCGGTTTCGCGGTCTGCCATAACGGCAACCTCACCAATGGCCTGACGCTGCGTCGCCAGCTCATTGCCGAGGGCGCGATCTATCAGGCCACCTCCGATACCGAGGTCATCCTCCATCTCGTTGCCCGGTCCAAGCGCAACCGTTTCATCGATCGCTTCATCGATGCGCTGGGGCAGATCGAAGGGGCCTATGCCTTTGTCGGCATGACCAACAAGAAGCTTGTCGGCGCACGTGATCCCCTCGGCATCCGTCCGCTGGTTCTCGGCCGGCTCGATGGCCACCCGATCTTCGCATCCGAGACCTGTGCCCTCGACATTATCGGCGCGAAATTCGAGCGCGAGGTCGAGCCTGGCGAGGTGATCGTGATCGACGAACATGGCGAGCTGGAATCGCTGCGTCCGTTCGCGCCCCGCACGCCCCGGCCCTGCCTCTTCGAATATGTCTATTTCGCCCGGCCGGATTCCGTGGCCGGCGGCCGCAATGTCTACGAGGTCCGCAAGCGGATCGGTGCGACCCTGGCGCAGGAAAGCCCGATTTCGGCCGATGTCGTGGTTCCCGTGCCGGATTCCGGCGTGCCGGCCGCCATCGGCTTCGCGCAGGAATCGGGCATTCCCTATGAGCTGGGGATCATCCGGAACCACTATGTCGGCCGCACCTTCATCCAGCCGACACAATCGATCCGCGAGCTTGGCGTGCGGCTGAAGCATTCCGCCAACCGGGCCGTGATCGAGGGCAAGCGGATTGTCCTCGTCGATGATTCCATCGTGCGTGGCACAACCTCTCGGAAGATCGTCAAGATGATGCGGGAAGCCGGGGCAACCGAGGTTCATTTCCGGATTGCCTCGCCGCCGATCCGGTTTCCGGATTTCTACGGCATCGACATGCCGGAACAGGACAAGCTGCTGGCCGCCAAGATGAGCCTCGAGGACATGCGCACGTATCTGGGTGTCGAGAGCCTTGCGTTCATCACGATTGACGGGCTGTACCGCGCCCTCGGGGAGACCGGCCGGAACAATGCCGCGCCGCAATTCACCGATCATTATTTCACCGGTGATTACCCGACACCGATCACCGATCTGGTGAGCGAAAGCGCGAAGCAGCTCTCGCTGCTCGCCGAAGCCAGCTGAGCGGACCGGGAATGACCGAACAGATCCTCAAGGGGCGCCTGGCGCTCATTACGGGCGCTTCGCGCGGGATCGGCCGCGAAACGGCCAAGGCCTTTGCGAAAGCCGGTGCGCATGTGATCGCCGTTGCCCGGACGGTCGGCGCGCTCGAGGAACTCGATGACGAGATCCGCGCGATCGGCGGGACCGCCACGCTCGTTCCGATCGACCTGACGGATTACGACGCGATCGACCGGCTCGGCCTGACCATCCATGAGCGCTGGGGCCGGCTCGATATCCTGGTCGGCAACGGGGCGATGCTCGGTACGATCGGGCCCCTGAACCATATCGATCCCAAGGTGTTCGACCGTGTCATGGCGGTCAATGTGACAGCCAATTACCGCCTTATCCGCTCGATGGACCCGCTGTTGCGGGCCTCGGATGCCGGGCGGGCGCTGTTCCTTTCCTCCTCCGCCGGGTCGAACGCCTTTGCCTATTGGGGCCTCTACGGAGCGTCGAAGGCCGCGCTGGACCTGATGTGCCGCGACTGGGCAGAGGAAGTCCGCAATGTCTCGGCGATCCGCGTGATGCTGGTCAATCCGGGCCGGACCCGGACCCGGATGCGTGCGGAAGCGGCGCCGGGTGAGGATCCGATGACGTTGCCTGCGCCGGACGAGATCACGCCCTATCTGGTCGAGATGGCTTCGCCGGCCTGGCAGGAAACCGGCAAGTGGTTCGATTTCCCGAAGCGGAAAGTGCTGGCGTTCCGCGCACCGGAATAAAATATCCCTCGCAAACAGTTCTGACATCTCATAGCCTTGCCCCGTCAAACAAAATGAAGTCGGGGGGCTTCCATGAAACGTCTTGTTGTTGCGTTGCTTGTTCTGTTCGGCTTGGTCCAGGCCGCATCCGCCCAATCCATGACGTGGCGTGTCCGGGCATTCGACAAGCATGCGGTCGATATCGCCTTTTATTCCCAGAACCGGAAGCATGAATGGCCCGGGCGCGGCCAGGTCTGGGTCATCCGCGACTATGACGTGAAATCCTACAAGATCTCCTGCGTTTCCGGCGAGAAGATCTGCTACGGCGCGTGGGTGCGGGGCAGCTCGAAGGAGTATTGGGGTGTCGGCAAGGATGGTCGCAACCGGTGCAAGACCTGTTGCTATACCTGCCAGGACGGGTTTGTGACCCCGATCCTCAATCTCAACGAGTAGGACGTCTCAACGCGTGGACCTGTCCTTGTCGAAGGGGTTTTCGCTGGTCCGGATCGTCATCCGGATCGGCACCCCCGGCAGGTCGAAGGTTTCACGGATCGAATTCACCAGATACCGCTTGTAGCTCTCCGGCAGGGCATCAAGCTGATTGCCGAACAGGGCGAAATGCGGCGGACGCGATTTCGGCTGCGTCATGTAGCGGATCTTGATGCGGCGGCCCGAGACAGCGGGCGGCGGATGGCTCTGCAACACGCCGGAAAGCCAGCGGTTGATCTTCGATGTCGGGACGCGGCGGTTCCAGACGCCGTGCATCTGCATCACCGCTTCCATCAGCCGATCGATCCCCTGCCCCGAAAGGCCGGAAAGCGGAACGATCGGGCATCCCCGGATCTGCGGCAGCAGGCGCGTCGCATCCTCCTTGAGGCGCGACAAGGTTGCGCCGCGCGTCTCGATCAGGTCCCATTTGTTCAGGCCGATCACAACCGCCCGGCCCTCGCGCTCGCATAGATCGACAATTGTCAGATCCTGCTTCTCGAACGGGATGGTCGCATCGAGCAGCACAACCACGACTTCGGCGAATTTCACGGCGCGGATGGCATCGGCGGCGGCCAGTTTCTCGACCTTGTCCTCAATCCGAGCCCGCTTCCGCAGGCCCGCCGTATCGAACACCTTGATCTTGCGGCCGCGCCATTCCCAGTCGAGGCCAATCGAGTCCCGCGTGATGCCGGCCTCGGGTCCGGTGAGGAGACGCTCCTCGCCCAGCATGGCGTTGATCAGCGTGGATTTTCCGGCATTCGGACGGCCAACGATGGCGATCCGCACCGGCCGGTTCGGCCGTTCGGCCTCGCCTTCGCCATCATCCTCGGACTCGCTGTCGTCCAGCTCGTCGGGATCGACCTCGTCTGGCTCTGAAAGATCGGCAGCGTCGCGGTCCGGAAGGGCCTTCAGCCGGTCCTCCTCAACGGCGGCATCCACCATCGGCTGCAGGACGTCATAGAGCGCGCCCATGCCCTCGCCATGTTCGGCAGACAGCGCGACCGGCTCGCCGAAGCCGAGCTCATAGGCTTCGAGAATGCCCGGCTCGGCAGCCTTGCCCTCGGCCTTGTTGGCACCGACGATCACCGGCTTGGCACTGCGGCGGACGATCTCGGCGAAATGGCGGTCGTCGGGCGTGATGCCGGCGCGGGCGTCGATCAGGAACAGCACGCAATCGGCATCGGCGATCGCGGCTTCCGTCTGTTCCCGCATCCGCGCGGTCAGCGAGCCCTGCTCGGCCTCCTCGAGGCCGGCGGTGTCGATCACGGTGAAATCGAGATCGGCGAGGCGGGCATCGCCGGCCCGACGGTCCCGCGTCACGCCCGGACGGTCATCCACCAGCGCCAGCTTCTTGCCGACGAGGCGGTTGAACAGGGTCGACTTGCCGACATTCGGCCGACCCACGAGCGCGAGCGTGAAGGGCATGGCGATGGCTTACGGCTTGCCGCCGACCGGGCCGGAGCGGACCACGGCCAGAAGAAGCTCGGCCCGTTGGCGGAGACCCTGCGGGGCTTCCGAGTCGAGGATGATCGCCTGCAGCGCGTCGAGCGCCTTGTCATACCGGCCGGCGCCGTAGGCCGCGATGGCAATGCCCTCCCGGGCGGAATGCCGGAACATCTGGTTCGCGCCCGAAAGCGGCCCCAGACGCTTCTCGACCTCCTCGAAGGGCCCCTTGTCGACGAGCAGCAACGCGGCGCGGACCTGGGCAAGCTCACGCCATTCGGCCGGCAGGGCCTGATCCTTCGACAGGGCATCGAAGGCCGAGACGGCATTGGCGAGGCCAGCATCATCCTTGGCCGTGCGGGCCAGTTCGGTGGCCAGGCGGAAGCGCGCCAGAGCCGGATAGGTTCCGGCCTTCTGCTCGGCCAGCGTGCCCAGCGCCGCCAGCGCTTCGCCCTTGCCGGCGCCGGCAGCGGCGATGGCCTGCTCGAAGGCGGCGCCCGCCGCGGCGCTCTGCTGGAAGGTGCGATGTTCATAGAAGCGCCAGCCGCCGACAGCGGCAACGACCAGCACGGCGGCGGCGACCAGCGTGGTGCCGTGCTTCTTCCAGAATTCGGTTGCCTTGTCGCGGCGGATTTCCTCATCCACCTCGCGGAACACATCCGACATGCCGATCCTTCCCGTTTCAGCGGTTGCGAATGTGGCTCATACCCTCAACGGCCGATAATCGCTACCCCAATCAGCAGCGTATGCAGCCACAGCACGAAGGCTGCGGCGGCTGCGGTTCCGACAACGATGGCGATCAGGTCATTCCGGGAAGAGCCGGCAAGGGCCTGGACCGGCCCCGCGCCTTCGGCCCGCTCGGCCTTCTTCAGGGCGATCCGGGCATAGACGGCCCAGGCGAGGAACGTTCCGAACAGCAGGATCGAGCCGAGATCGCCATTGGCCAGCAGATGCCCGAAGGCCCAGAGCTTGACCGCCGCGAGCATCGGGTGCTTCGCCCGGGCCTTGATCCTGCCCGGCAGATAGGCGGCGGCCATCAGGATGAACGCCGGCCAGACGAACAGGAGGGCGGCATGGCCGAGCCCGCGCGGCGGATCCCAGACCGGAATCAGGCCCTGGCTGCGATAGAAGCCGAAGCCATAGATGATCAGCGCGAAGCCCATCAGCGAGACCAGCGAGTAGAACATCTTGTAGAAGGCCTCGCCCTTGGAGGCGATGAGGTTGGCCCGGGCCGTGCGATTGCGCGAGAAGGCATGCATGCCGAGAAAGATCACGAGACCGAGCAGAAGCGGAATCAGTTTGGTCATGGCATTCTCCCGGTCGGAGCCCGCTATTCTGGCCTCCCGTTTGCGAGGGACATGTCCATGCCCGCTCTCTGGCCTGTTTTGAACCGCAACCGTTCCCCTTTCGCAAGCGCGATCCGGTGGGCCTGTGTCGTTTTTGCGCAGGTTTTTGCCCTTGCGGCGCTGGCGGCTGAAACGCGGCTTGTCGTGACGGTGGTCGGTGCGCCGCAGATCGTGTTCGACCCGGCCCGTCATGCCTGTGACGGTCATGACGTACCGGATGCGCCGCTCCGGGCCTACCGGGATTCGGGCGGCACGATCCGCGCTTTTGGCCTCCATTACGAGAACCGCCGCCTCTCCGGCCGGTCCCTGCTGGCGTTGAGGCCGGAATGCCCGGTCGTCTTCCGGGCCAATGGCACGCCGGATCCCGCCCGCTATGACGACCGGAGCTGGATCACCGCCACCTGGACCGAGGATGGCGAGCGGATTTCGGCGCTGGTCCACCACGAATTCCAGGCGCATCGCCATGCCGGCCGCTGCCGTTTCACGAGATACATGGCCTGCTGGTGGAACACGATTCTGGCGGCCTCCTCCAGCGATGGCGGCGCGACCTTCCGGCTGCTCGACCGCCCCGTCGTGGCCGGTACGCCGTTCCGCTCGGAGATCGGGCAAGGGCGCCACCGGGGCTTCTTCAACCCGTCCAACATTGTCAGGCATCAAGGCGGCCTGTTCGTCATGATCGGAACCACCGGCTGGTCGCGGGCCGAAGGCGGCAGCGACCAGCCGGGTGGCGTGTGCCTGTTCCGTGCGGAGAATGCCCGGCCCGGCGAGTGGCGAGGCTTTGACGGGCAAGCTTTCGCTGCCCGTTTCCGCGATCCCTATGCCGGCAAGACCGAAGAAGCTGCGGCGCGTTGCCAGCCGATCGCTCCTTTCCCGGCCCCCGTCGGCTCGATCACCCGGCATCAGGGTACGGGCCTTTTCTTGGCGATCTATCAGGCCAAGCAGGGACAGCCGGACGGCCTGGGCGGGCGGTATGACCGCTCCGGATTCTTCACCTCGACCTCGCCGGATCTCGTGCGCTGGTCCGCGCCCCAGATCGTGATGGAAACGCGCAGCCTCTATGATGATGCCTGCGGGGCGGATGTCCTGCGCTCCTACCCCGTGCTGATCGATGAAGCGGCGCAGGGGCGGAATTTCGACGATACCGGCGATACGGCGCTGCTGTTCTTTTCGGAAATGCGGATTTCCGGCTGTGATCACACGTCCGACCGCAAACTCGTGGCGCGAAAGGTGCGAATTTCCTCGTTCATCGCGGAATGAGCCCTTTCCATTGTCGAGGAAACCGTGGTAGGGGCCCTCGTCAACGGAATTTCCCGCAGCGGCATCTCGTTCCTCGTTTCAGCCTCAAACCGGCCACGAACGAACGCTTTCTCGCATCCCCGGGAGCCCCCTCGATCCTGCCTTGGCGGCCTCATGCCGGTTCTGTCAGGATCCCATTCGGAGTCGTTGACATGCCGCGCGATTTTTCCCGCCCCATCCCGGAAGCCCTGACCTTCGATGACGTGCTCATGCGGCCCGGCCATTCCGAGGTCCTGCCGTCGGAGACGGATCTGCGCAGCCGGATCACCAAGTCGATTGCGGTCAACCTGCCGATCATCTCCTCGGCAATGGATACGGTGACCGAGGCGCGCCTTGCCATCGCCATGGCGCAGGCCGGTGGCCTCGGCGTCATCCATCGCAACCTGACGCCGGAACAGCAGGCGGACGAGGTGCGGCAGGTGAAGCGCTTCGAGAGCGGCATCGTGATGAACCCGGTCACGGTTTCTCCCGATGCCACGCTCGGCGAAGCGCTGGCGATCATGCATGCGAAGGGCATCAACGGCCTCCCGGTCGTGGTGAATGGCGGGGTCGGGCAGTCCAGCAAGGCGGGCAAGCTCGTCGGCATCCTGACCCATCGCGACGTACGGTTCGCCGAGGCCATGGACCAGCCCGTCCGCGAGTTGATGACCAAGCACGAGAATCTCGTCACCGTCCGCGAGGATGTCACGCAGGAAGAGGCCCGGCGCCTGTTCCACCGCCACCGGATCGAGAAGCTGCTGGTCGTTGATACCGACTATCATTGCGTCGGCCTGCTGACCGTGAAGGATATCGAGAAGGCGAAGCTCAACCCGAATGCCTGCAAGGACGAGCAGGGCCGCCTCCGTGTGGCCGCCGCGACAACGACGGGCGAGGACGGGTTCCGCCGGTCGGAGCTGCTGATCGATGCCGGCGTCGACCTTGTCGTCGTCGATACGGCGCATGGCCACAGCCAGAAGGTGCTGGACGCGGTCCAGCGCATCAAGAAGCTGTCGAATGCGGTGCAGGTCGTGGCGGGCAATGTCGCGACTGCGGCGGGGGCACGCGCGCTCATCGATGCCGGCGCGGATGCGATCAAGGTGGGGATCGGGCCCGGGTCGATCTGCACCACGCGGATCGTGGCCGGCGTTGGCGTTCCGCAGCTTTCCGCGATCATGGAAGCGGCCGAGGAAGCCGGCAAGGACGGTATCCCGGTGATCGCCGATGGCGGCATCAAGTTCTCCGGCGATCTCGCCAAGGCCCTGGCCGGAGGGGCTTCGGTGGCGATGATCGGCTCGCTGCTCGCCGGCACGGACGAGAGCCCCGGAGAGGTGTTCCTTTATCAGGGCCGGTCCTACAAGGCCTATCGCGGCATGGGTTCGCTCGGTGCGATGGCGCGCGGTTCGGCCGATCGCTATTTCCAGGCCGAGATCAAGGACACGATGAAGCTGGTGCCGGAAGGCATCGAGGGCCAGGTGCCCTACAAGGGGCCGGTGGCGAATGTCGTCCACCAGCTGGCCGGGGGCCTCAAGGCCGCGATGGGCTATGTCGGCGCGAAGACGATCGCCGAATTCCAGGAGAAGGCGGAGTTCATCCGTATCTCGTCGGCCGGCCTGCGCGAGAGCCATGCCCATGACGTGACGATCACGCGGGAGAGCCCGAACTACCCGACCCGGGTGTGACAGGTCTCAGGTTTCTGTCCGACTGGATCCATGCACAAAAAAGCCCGCCATCCGGCGGGCTTTCGCATTCCGGCGCGGGGCGGGGGATCAGCAGCGCTTGCCGCATTCCAGCTGCGTCTTCGCGTCGAGCTTGCGGGCCGGGCCCGGGGGAGCATCGGCGGCCGGCGCGGTGGCGCAGGCGGCGAGAGCGGAGAGAAGGACAGCGGCAACGGCGCCGCGAAGGATCTTCGACATGGGAGAACTCCTGATAAGCCAATCGGCAAGCCCGATCCGCCTCCGCCTCAAACGTGGCAAGATCGTGGCATGCGGCGGGGCATGCCCAAAAGATGTGAAGAAAGTGGTGCGGGGGCGGCCCGGTATTGCAAAAACCTTCCGGGCCTCTCTAACAGTGCTTGACTTCGCCGCCGCCATTTGGCCTACGGAGCCATGACCCCCGCCGCCAGAGTGTCGGCCGCGATCGGCCTTCTCGACGAGATCCTCACATTCAAGCGTCCCCTTGCCTCGATCCTGAAGGATTGGGGCAACGCCAACCGCTATGCCGGTTCGGGCGACAGGAATGCCGTGGGCAACCTCGTGCATGATGCCCTCCGCGTGAAGGCCTCCTCCGCCTGGATGATGGGCCAGCGGGAGGCGGGCAGCGAAACCGGCCGCGGTGTCGTTCTTGGCATGATGCGGCGCCTGCGCGGTATGGATCCCGCGGCCATCACGGCGTTGTGCACCGGCGAACGTTTCGCCCCTGCCCCGCTGTCCGGCGCCGAGCTGGCCGCGCTCGAGGCGGCGAGCCTGGAGGGCGCCCCGCCGCCGGTTCTCGGAGACTATCCCGACTGGCTGGAGCCGAACCTGATGGCAGCCTTCGGCGAAGCGCGCGTGGCGGAAGCCGCCGCGATGGCCGCACGGGCGCCGGTCGACCTGCGCGTCAATGCGCTCAAAATCATCCGGATGAAAGCGCTGGAGGCACTGGGCCATCTCGCGCCGGAGCCGACACCGCTTTCGCCGCTGGGCCTGCGCCTGCTGCCCAATGCGGAAGGGCGCGTGCCGCATGTCCAGTCCGAGCCGGCCTTCCTGAAAGGGGCGGTCGAGATCCAGGACGAGGGGTCGCAGCTGGTGAGCCTGCTCGCCGGGGCCGAGCCGGGGCAGCAGGTGCTCGATCTCTGCGCCGGCGGCGGCGGCAAGACACTGGCCCTCGCGGCCGAAATGAACAACAAGGGCCAGATCTTCGCGACAGACAGCGACCAGCGCCGCCTCGCCCCGATTCATGACCGGCTGACGCGGGCCGGCGTGCGCAATGTGCAGGTCCGGACGCCGCGCAACGGCGTGATGCCGCTGGATGACCTTGCCGGCAAGATGGATCTCGTGCTGGTCGATGCGCCCTGCACCGGGGCCGGCACCTGGCGTCGCCATCCCGATGCGAAATGGCGGATGCGGCCGAATTCGCTGGCCCTCCGCGTCGGGGAGCAGCAGGCCGTGCTCGATCATGCCGCCGGCTTTGTCCGGCCCGGCGGGCGTCTCGTCTACATCACCTGCTCGCTGCTCGACGATGAGAATGGCCAGCAGGTCCGGGCGTTCCTCGCGCGGCATCCCGGCTTTGCCGTCGAGGATCTGCCTGCCGAAGCGCAACGGCGCGGTCTCGGCGCGCTGGCCGGGCATCGCGATGCCAGCGGCCTCGGCCTGCTGCTGACACCGCACCGCACGAATACCGACGGTTTCTTCATTGCGGCGCTCAGCCGCACAGCCTGATTGGAAAGCGCATGTCGCACGACGCAGTCCTGATCATCGATTTCGGTTCACAGGTCACGCAGCTCATCGCCCGCCGGGTGCGCGAGACGGGCGTCTATTGCGAGATCCATCCCTACCAGAAATCGGAAGAGGCCTTCACGCGCCTCAAGCCGAAGGCGGTGATCCTGTCGGGCGGGCCGGATTCAGTCACGCGGGACGGCTCGCCGCGGGCGCCTCAATCGGTTTTCGATGCGGGAATCCCCATCCTCGCCATCTGCTATGGCCAGCAGACCACGGCTGTCCAGCTGGGCGGCGTGGTCGAAGGCGGGCATGCGGCGGAATTCGGCCGGGCCGATATCGAGATCCGCGAACCCTCGGCCCTGTTCGAGGGGCTGTGGGAGGTAGGCAAACGCTATCCAGTCTGGATGAGCCATGGTGACCGGGTGACCCAGCTGCCGAAGGGCTTCGTCGTCAAGGCGACGTCGGAGAACGCGCCCTTCGCCATCGCGACCGACGAGGCCCGCCGGATCTACACCACCATGTTCCATCCGGAAGTGGTGCATACGCCCGATGGCGGCAAGCTGCTGGCCAATTTCGTGCATCGGATCGCCGGGCTGAAATCGGACTGGACGATGGGCGCCTATCGCGCCGAGATGATCGCCAAGATCAAGGCGCAGGTCGGCAAGGGCCGGGTGATCTGCGGCCTGTCCGGCGGGGTGGATTCCTCGGTCGCCGCGGTGCTGATCCACGAAGCGATCGGCGACCAGCTCACCTGCGTCTATGTCGATCATGGCCTCATGCGGAAAGGGGAGAGCGAGCAGGTCGTCAGCCTGTTCCGCGGCCATTACAACATCCCGCTCGTCCATGTGGATGCCTCGAAACTGTTCCTCGATGCGCTCGATGGCGTCAGCGATCCCGAGACGAAGCGCAAGACGATCGGCAAGCTCTTCATCGAAGTGTTCGAGAAGGAAGCCGGCAAGATCGGCGGCGCCGAGTTCCTCGCACAGGGCACCCTCTATCCCGATGTGATCGAGAGCGTGTCCTTCTCGGGCGGGCCATCGGTGACGATCAAGTCGCACCACAATGTCGGCGGCCTGCCCGAGCGCATGAACATGAAGCTGGTCGAGCCGCTTCGCGAATTGTTCAAGGACGAGGTGCGTGCCCTCGGCCGAGAGCTGGGCCTGCCCGACGCCTTTGTCGGCCGCCACCCCTTCCCTGGCCCTGGCCTCGCCATCCGCGTGCCCGGTGCGATCACCCGCGAAAAGCTCGACATTCTCCGCGAGGCGGATGCGATCTATCTCGAGGAGATCCGCAAGGCCGGGCTCTATGACGTGATCTGGCAGGCCTTTGCAGTGCTGCTGCCTGTCCGGACCGTCGGCGTGATGGGCGATGGCCGCACCTATGACCATGTCTGTGCGCTCCGCGCGGTGACCTCGGTCGATGGCATGACGGCGGATTTCTATCCGTTCGACATGAATTTCCTCGGCCGGGCCGCGACGCGGATCATCAACGAGGTCAAGGGCATCAACCGAGTGGTCTATGACGTGACGTCGAAGCCGCCGGGCACGATCGAGTGGGAGTGACCGGCGCGGGCAACGAAGTTTCAATCCCGCCGCGCTAAGGCTGGCCTGCTCTTCCTTCAGGGCCTGTCATGGTCAGCGACGCGTTCCAGATTGTTCTGATGCTCTACGGGGCGTTCTTCACCCAGCCCAAGACGCTGGCCGTCCTCGGCTGGATCGGTGCATTCCTGCTCGTGGCCTGCCTGTTCAGATTGAGGGCGCGGGTCTTCTCGCGGCCTGCCCTTGCCAACAGCCTGACGAGCCTCGTTGTTCTGGCAGGGAACATTCTCCTGATGCCGCTGGTCTATCAGGTCACGGAACGCGCCGCCCGTGTCCATGCCCAATGGGGCCTTGGCGAGGCCTTCGCACCGCTCTGGCAGGGCTGGCCGCTCTGGGCAACGATCCTGGCTGCCGTCATCCTCAAGGACTTTTCCGACTACTGGGTCCATCGGGTGCTGCATACCCGCTGGCTCTGGCCGATCCACGCCGTCCATCATTCCGACACGCATGTGAACGGCTTCACCACGTTCCGCGTGCACGCGCTCGAACTCGTCCTGATGGGCCTGTTCTATATCGTGCTGCTTTCGGGCGTGGGGCTGCCGGCGGAGGCGGTCGCGGCGGCTTATGTTGTCACGGCCCTGCACAACGCCTACGTGCATTTCGAGGTCGATATCGATCACGGGCGCCTGAACTGGCTGCTGGCCTCGCCCCGATTCCATCGCTGGCACCATGCCGATGTGCCGGAAGCTTACGGCAAGAACCTCGCCAACATGATTCCGCTCTGGGACATCCTCTTCGGTACGCTGTACCAGGCCGGACGCTGCGAGGCCCGGATGGGGGCAGAGGCCGACGGAATTCCGGGGACGGACCCTGCCCGCCTGTTCTTCCTGCCTTTCCAGCTCTGGGCGCGTCGGTTAGTCGAGTTAAGGGGCCCCGCGCGCCCTGCCCCGGGTCCGGATAAGCCATGAGCCGAAAAGACGCCCTGCCCTCTGTCGAACGCCGCGTCCGCCGCGTTGCCACGCGCTATGGCCTCCACCTGATGAAGGCACAGAAACCGGACAAGCGCGTTCTGGCCCATGGCGGCTACATGTTGCGCGACGGCGAGACGATGCAGATCGTCTTTGGCAACAAGGAATACCTGTTCTCGGCCAGCCTCGAGGAGATCGAGACATGGCTGGCTGAGAATACCGAGAAATGATCAGGCCAGCCCGGACCGGATCGCCGTGACCAGCGCGGCGAGCGCAACCGGTTCTGCGCAGAGATGGGTCGCACCGGCTTCCGTCAGTTCGTGTTGGCCGCCATAGCCCCAGAGCACGCCGATCGAGGGAATGCCGTGGCGCTGCGCGGCCTTCACGTCGAAGAGACGGTCGCCGATCATCACCGCCCGCGCGGGATCCACACCCTCTTCCGCGAGGATATGGGCAAGCAGGTCGCCCTTGTCGTCATTCCGGCCGTCCAGTTCGGAGCCATGAATGGCATGGAAATGGTGGTCGAGCCGGAAATGCTCGAGAATCGGGCGGGCCATGACATGCGGTTTCGACGTGGCCAGGACAAGCCGGATGCCCTCGGCACGCAGGGCCTCGAAGGTTTCCGGCATGCCGGCATAGACCGGCGCGTCGAACATGGCGCCGGCCTGGTAGAACACGCGGTAATGTTCCAGCGCCTCGTCGATGCGCTCCGGCGCGACGCCGAGCTTCGGGAAGGAGTGCCGCAACGGGGGGCCGATCACCCAGAGCAGGTCCTCGGCTGGCGGCGCCTCGAGCCCGAGGCTCGCCAGCGCATGGCGATAGGCGCCAAGGATGCCGGGGCGCGGATCCGTGATCGTGCCATCGAGATCGACAAGGGCATGGAACGTCATTCGTCGTCGTCCTCGTCCATGTCCTCATCCCGCGCGCGGGCCTTGCCCCGGAAGCCGGTGGCGAGGACATAGAGCTCGCTCGACCCTGCCCGGCTGGCGGCGGGTTTGACATGCCGGACCGTGGCGAAGCTGCGCTTCAGGTCGGTGATCAGCTCGCCGGATTCCCCGCCCTGGAACAGCTTGCACAGGAAGAACCCGCCCGGGGCGAGCACGTCCTCCGCGAAGGCTACCGCCATTTCCGCCAGCCCGATGATCTTGAGATGGTCCGTCTTCTTGTGGCCGGTCGTGTTGGCAGCCATGTCGGACATGACGCCATCCGCCTCGCCGCCGAGGCGTTCCTTCAGGATCTCGTCGGCTTCCGGCAATGTGAAATCCATCTGAAGGAAGTCAACGCCCGGCAGCGGGTCAATTTCCAGCAGGTCGATCGCAACGATATGGGCCCGCGCTGCCGCTTCCGGCGAAATGCCTGCGCGCCGCCGGCCACCGGGATCGGCGAGGCCGATCCGCTCCGCCGCCACCTGGCACCAGCCGCCCGGCGCCGCGCCGAGATCCACGAGGCGCATGCCGGGCTTCAGGATGTGATATTTCTCGTCGATTTCCAGCAGCTTGAAGGCGGCGCGGCTCTTGTAGCCTGCGGCCTTGGCCTTCGCGACATAAGGGTCGTTCAACTGGCGCTGGAGCCATTTCTGCTGTGATGTCGTGCGTTTGTTCGCCGTTCGCAGGCGAACGGCCATCTCGCGTCCGGAAGGCTTCTTGGAATCGACCATGGGGAATGGTCTAGCGCGATGCGGCCCGGCGGAGAACCCCATCCTCGCGCATCATTTCCATGAGCATGCCCTCGCGCAGGCCGCGATCGCCGATCCGGACACGCTGGGCCGGGAAGGCCCGCCGGATCGCCTCGAAGATCGCGCAGCCGGCCAGGACAAGATCGGCACGCTCGCGCCCGATGCAACCGTTCTCGGCGCGTTCGCGGTAGCTCATGGCGAGCAGTTCCTGCATCACGCCGTCGACCTCGTCCTTCTTCATCCAGAGGCCATCGACACGGCGGCGATCATAGCGTTCGAGTCCGAGGAAGATGCCGCCGAGGGTCGTCACCGTGCCGGACGTGCCGAGCAGGTGGAAGCCGGGCTCATCGGTGGCGGCGCGGGCCTCTTCGGCGAAGCTGGCCAAAGCGGCGCTCGAATCCCGGACCATGGCCTCGAAGGTCCGGCCACAGACATGGATCCCGCCATAGCGTTCCGCCAGCGTCACCACGCCCAGGGGCAGCGAGGTCCAGGCCCGGATGCGCGAGCGGATATCCTTCTGGCCGCAATTCCTGACCGAGAGCCAGACCAGTTCGGTCGAGCCGCCGCCGATATCGAACAGGACCACGCTGGAGGCCTGAACATCGGCCAGAGCGGCGCAGCCGGCAGCAGCAAGATGAGCCTCTCCCTCGCGGTTCAGCAGTTCGAGACTGAGACCCGTCTCGCGGGCGATCCTCTCGAGGAATTCCGGCCCGTTGCGGGCGGCGCGGCAGGCCTCCGTGGCCACGAGGCGGGAGCGGATGACCTGCCGCTCGTCCATCTTCCGGCGGCAGATATGGAGGGCTTCCATCGTCCGCTCCATGGCCGCTTCCGACAGTTCTCCCGTCCGCGAGACGCCCTCACCCAGCCGGACGATGCGTGAGAACGCATCGAGGACACGGAAAGCGGGGCCGTCGGGACGGGCGATCAGCAGGCGGCAATTGTTGGTGCCGAGATCCAGCGCGGCATAGCGCAGCGGAGCCTTTTGCGCGGACATCCACGGCGCGGCAGGTTGCGGTGCCACGTCACGCGCGCAAGGCCGGTGAACGGGGACATGGAGCGCGCAAGGCGCCGCTTCCGTCGACGGCGCGACCGGTGACGCTTCTGTCAGGCCCTCTTTCGGGCGCATGATGGGCGCATGCCGGTCATGATCGGCCATTCAATACTATCCTCCCCGCAGACAATGTAGTCGCTATGGCCTATCATTGAAAAGCTGTGCGGGCGGGAAATTTTCCGTTTCTCTCAAAAAGACTGTAACTATCGCCGGATTGCCGCTTCAGGCGGCCTTCAGGGCGAGCCCGCCACGCTGCTCGATGAAGCGGATGATTTCGGCAACCCCGTCGCCCGTCTTGAGATTGGTGAAGACGAAGGGACGCGTTCCGCGCTGCGCAGCGGCGTCTCGGGCCATGACATCGAGATCCGCGCCGACATGGGGTGCGAGGTCGGTCTTGTTGATGACCAGCATGTCCGATCGCGTGATCCCCGGCCCCCCTTTCCGCGGGATCTTCTCGCCCTGTGCGACATCGATCACATAGAGCGTGAGATCGGCGAGATCGGGCGAGAAGGTTGCGGCGAGGTTGTCCCCGCCCGATTCAATCAGGATCAGCTCAAGCGAGGGGAAGCGTTTCCGCATCTCGGCAATCGCATGGAGGTTGATCGAGCAATCCTCGCGGATGGCCGTGTGCGGGCAGCCGCCGGTCTCGACACCCATGATCCGCTCCTGCGGCAGCGCCTGCAGGCGCGACAGGATTTCCGCATCCTCGCGGGTGTAGATGTCATTGGTGATGACCGCGAGATCGCAGCGATGACGCAGCTGGCTGCACAGGGCGGCCGTCAGGGTCGTCTTGCCCGAACCGACCGGGCCTCCGATGCCGACACGAAGCGGACCATGCATGGGAAATCTCCTTGATAGCCGCCCTCAGGAGCGGAAAAGGCGGGTTGTCTGGGTTTCGTGGCGCAGGCTCATCAGATCGCCCCGGATCGCCATGCCGCCGAGATCGTCAAGCGAGGCTGTCAGGGCTTCATCCGCCAGGGCAGAGAGAATCGGCAGCAGCGAGGCCTGCCTTGCCTGTGCTTCGGCCTGCCCGATCACAGCGAGTCGGATGCCGGCCGCCAGCAGGTTGGCGGCAAAGGCCTGCAGCCAGGCCCCGAGCAGAGGGCGCAAGGGCTGGCGATGGATGGCGCCAGCAAGGCCGACCGCAACCGGATAGGGCAGATCGCGGCCATCCGGCCAGTCGATCCAGTCCGGATGCGGCCAGGATGAGGCAACGAGCGCATAGAAGGCGGCGCCCTGTTGTGCGGTTTCGAGGCGTCGCTCCTGCGACAGCCCGAGCGCGATGCCGAGTTCTGCCAGATCGAGGATGGCCGCAAGGTCGGCTGTTCCGCTCTCCCCGCCGGCCCGGCGCCAGGCTTCGGACAGCAGGATCGCATCGTTCCGCCCGGCCCCGAGGCGCAGGATGCCGTCGATCCAGCGGGCCAGGGATTCGCCCCGGGTGATGTCGCCGGTCTCCACGGCCTTCTCGATCCCGTGCGAATAGGCGTAGCCGCCCACCGGGAAGGCTGGCGAGAACCAGTGCTGCCGCTGGAATTCGGCCGTTTCAGTCATGCTTGTGCGCGTGACCATGGCCGTGATGGGCGTGCTCATGGTGGTCATGATGGTGATCATGCCCGCAGCCGCAGCCCTCGTCATGGGCGTGGTGGTGATCATGGGCATGGTGGTGGCCGTGATCGTGTCCGTGATGATGGCCATGCCCGTGATGGCTGTGATCGTGATGGGCATGGCTTGCCTGCAGGTAGGCGCCGCCTTCCGGGTCGAAGGCCGCCTCGATGAAGCGGACCTTGCCGCCGAGGCCTTCCACCATCGCCTCGATCACATGGTCGCGGCGGATGCGCAGCTTGCCATGGGCGATCTGCACCGGCAGATGCCGGTTGCCGAGATGCCAGGCCAGCCGCAGCAGATGCTCGGCATCCCCGGCCCGGATTTCCGACAGGGGCTCCGGCGCACCGACAATTTCGACGAGGCGCCCATCCGCCAGGCGGATGGCATCGCCCGAGCGCAGGGCAACCGCTTCCGGCAGGTCGAGCAGGAAGGACAGCCCGCCCACGCCCTGCATCGTGATGCGGCGGCGATGGCGATCGTCATAGTCGAGCACCACGGTATCGGCCGGCGTGCCGGTCCAGTCCCCCCGGGCGATGACGGTTTCGGCGCGGATCATCCTGTCACTCCTCGTTGTCTCGTTCCGCTATAGCCCGGCTTCCCTCCCGAGGAAAACCAGAGCGCGGCCAGCGGCAGCGCTAGCGCCATGATCCCCACACTATGGGCCGGGCGCGGTGCGAGTTCCAGCATCAGGTTGGCGGCGAAGACTCGGCCTGCCGGGAGGCCGGTCGCCAATGCATACCAGCCATATTCGACAAGGCTTGTGGCAAGTGCCGACACGATGGCGAGGCCGAGCAGCCAGAGCGGCGTCAGCCTGCCCTGCCGGCGCAGGATCCGGGCGCCGATCAGGGCGAGGAACAGGCCGGTCATGACAATGTGCTCGCTGGCATCGATCTTCGATTGCAGCGCCCCATGCCAGAGCGTGAGCAAGGCCAGAGGATAGATCAGGCTGTGCAGGCGGTTCCAGTGTTCGGCGCCAAGCTTCCGGATGCTGCTGTCGAAGGAAGTCGCGCCGAGTGCGGACATGGCCACCAGCGCGACAAAACCGATCGTGAGGTAGAAGCGAAGGACAATCTCGCTGGCCACCTTCACGAGATCGAATTTCAGGTCGAACACGTAAAGCCCGAGATGGATCAGCGCATAGGCCAGTGCAGAGACGCCGAGCATCCGCCGGATCTGAAGCAGCCGGTTCTGGCCGGTCAGCGCGCGCAAGGGCGTGACCAGCAATGTCACGAGCAACAGCCGGACCGACCAGAGCCCCGTCTCGTGCAAGGCGGCGGTGATGGGCTTGGCGCCCATCTGGCCCGTGCCGAGCCGCCAGCCGATCCACAGGCCGGGCAAGGTGACGGCAAGGAGAACGGCTGCCTTGAGGGGCGAGAAACGGCCTTGGCGGTCCTGCCAGATCATCACATCAGCCGCCAGCGTTCCCCGCCGGCCATCGCCTCGATGCTGGGGGCCTCGGCGACACAGCCTGCGGCCATGGCGACAAGGGTCTGCAGATGCGGCAGAGTCATGTGCCGCTCGAGCGCGGCCCTGTCCTGCCATTGCTCGACGAAAACGAAGCGGCCCGGTTCGGTGACGCTCTCGTGCATGTCATAGGACAGGCAGCCGGGTTCTTTCCGCGTCTCTTCGATGCAGGTGCGGGCCGCAGCAATCCACGCCTCGCGGCGATCCGCGCGGGTCTTCAAGCGGGCAATCACGATCACAGGCGTCATGGCTTTCCCTCCCGTGCCGGCGGCAGAGTTCACCGGAACGGCTCTCTCCTGCAAGTCACGCTCGCGTCAGAACAGGAAGTAGCGCTGCGCCATGGGCAGGACCGTGGCCGGTTCGCAGACCAGCAATTCGCCATCGGCGCGGACATGGTAGGTCTCCGGGTCGATATCGATGGCCGGCGTGGCGCCGTTATGGATCATGCTGGCCTTGCCAATTCCTGCGCGGACATTCTCCACCGCCACCATGCGCCGCGCGACGCCGAGCTTTTTGTCGAGCCCGGCGTCCAAAGCTGCCTTCGACACGAAGGTCAGGCTCGAACCGGTGCGGGCCTTGCCATAGGCGCCGAACATGTAGCGGTAATGCATGGGCTGCGGCGTCGGGATCGAGGCATTCGGATCGCCCATCGGCGCGGCGGCGATCACCCCGCCCTTGAGGATCATTTCCGGCTTCACGCCGAAAAAGGCCGGCGACCAGATCACGAGATCGGCCAGCTTGCCCTTCTCCACCGAGCCGATATGGCGCGAGACGCCATGCGCGATGGCCGGGTTGATCGTGTATTTCGCGACATAGCGCTTGGCGCGGATATTGTCGTTCGCGCCATCGCCGAGCAGGCTGCCGCGCTGCTTCTTCATCTTGTCCGCCGTCTGCCAGGTGCGGATGATCACCTCGCCGATCCGGCCCATGGCCTGGCTGTCGGAGGACATCATCGAGAGTGCGCCGATATCGTGCAGGATATCCTCGGCCGCGATGGTTTCCTTGCGGATGCGGCTTTCGGCAAAGGCGAGATCCTCGGCGATCGAGGGATCGAGATGGTGGCAGACCATGAGCATGTCGAGATGCTCGTCGATCGTGTTCACCGTGAAGGGCCGCGTCGGGTTGGTGGATGAGGGCAGCACATTCGGCAGCCCGGCGATCTTCATGATGTCGGGCGCATGGCCGCCCCCTGCCCCCTCGGTATGGAAGGCATGGATGGTGCGGCCCTTGAAGGCGGCCACGGTATCTTCGACGAAGCCGCTCTCGTTCAGCGTATCGGTATGGATCATCACCTGGATGTCCATCGCATCGGCCACGCTGAGGCAATTGTCGATGGCCGCCGGGGTGGTGCCCCAATCCTCGTGGAGCTTCAGCGCGCAGGCGCCGCCGAGGATCTGCTCCTCCAGCGCGGCCGGCAGCGAGGCATTGCCCTTGCCGGCAAAGCCGAGATTCATCGGAAAGGCATCCGCCGCCTCGATCATCCGGGCGATATGCCACGGGCCGGGCGTGCAGGTGGTGGCCAGGGTGCCATGGGCCGGGCCGGTGCCGCCGCCGAGCATCGAGGTGATGCCGGCCATCAGCGCTTCCTCGATCTGCTGCGGGCAGATGAAATGGATATGCGTGTCGAAGGCGCCGGCCGTGATGATCTTGCCCTCGCCGGCGATGATCTCGGTGCCAGGACCGATGATGATATCCACGCCGGGCTGGATATCCGGGTTGCCGGCCTTGCCGATGGCGGCGATCAGCCCGTCCTTCAGGCCGATATCGGCCTTCACGATGCCCCAATGGTCGAGGATAACCGCATTGGTGATGACGGTATCGACCGCGCCGGCGGCACGCGTCACCTGGCTCTGGCCCATCCCGTCGCGGATGACCTTGCCGCCGCCGAATTTCACCTCCTCGCCATAGGTGGTGAAATCCTTCTCCACCTCGATGATGAGATCGGTATCGGCCAGCCGGATCCGGTCGCCCGTGGTGGGGCCGAACATGTCAGCGTAGAGGGTGCGGGGGATGCGTGCCATCTTCAGTCTCCTAAACGCAGCGCGGCAAGTCTTGGCATGAGATCTGAGTAATTCGCCGGGTCGACGCTCAATCCCATATGTTCGGTCACAACCCCACGAAGAAACTCTTCGATTTTGGAAATTGGCATGTTGTTTCGAAGCGCAGCTGCAATTTCGCCAACATAGCGGTCGTATTCGTCTTCAGGGCCTTGCAGACCGCGAATGCCAATGGGGTCCCAGTAGTCCATCAGGATCTGACGAATTTTAGCGCGTTGCCTCCGCCATAATTCCTTTGAATCGTGATCCTCGGGGAGGGCTGGCATCAATCACACCCGCCCCATCACTTTCTGCTGAAACCCATACACCTCGCGCTTGCCGGAAATCGCGACAAGGCGGACCTCGCGGGTCTGGCCGGGCTCGAAGCGCACGGCGGTGCCGGCAGGAATGTCGAGCCGGAAGCCGCGCGCCTTGTCGCGGTCGAAGCGGAGGCCGTTATTGGTCTCGAAGAAATGGTAATGGCTGCCGACCTGGATTGGCCGGTTGCCGGTATTGGAGACGGTGAGCGTCAGCGTCTCGCGGCCCTCGTTGAGGGAGATGTCGCCGTCTTTGGGGAAAATCTCGCCGGGGATCATGCCTGCCTCACGCCATTGCCAGAACAAGGCCGGCCGCTGCCGCGAGGCCGCCCGCTGCCTGAAGGAGCCGCGACGAGGCCAGCCGCGTCAGGCCGAGGCCGAATGCGATGCCGGCGCCATGCAGGGCGGCGGTGGCCAGCGCGAAGCCGCTGCCGAAGGCCAGCGCGTTCCCTTCCATTTCGAGGCCATGGGCATAGCCATGCACCGCGCCCGCCAGGGCAATCAACGTCGCCCCTGCCGCGACAGGTGCCCGGAAACCGAGGGCCAGCGCGCCGCCGAGCAGGATGACGGTGGAGGTGATCATCGCCTCGAGGCCGGGCAGCGTGCCGAAGATCGGCGCCAGAGCGAAGCCGGCCAGCATGGCCGCCACGAAGGCGGCCGGCCAGCCAGGAATGGCGTTTCCGCCCCGGAAAGCCGCCCAGAGGCCAACGGCCAGCATGGCGAGGACATGGTCTGCCCCGCCGACTGGATGCAGGAAACCGGCAGCAAAGCCCCCGCCATGGCCGTCATGGGCGAAGGCCGGCGCGGCCAGCAGGGTCAGGCCGGCGGCAACAGCAAGGCGGGTGAAAGCAGGACGGAGCATGGCAATCCCTTCAGTTCTTCCATTCGCGACCGCGCGTGGCGTGGCTGGCAGCAACCTGCCAGCCTGCCTCGTTGCGGACATAGGTTGTGGTCCAGTGGACGGCATAGGTCTTGCCGTCCGACCGGGCGATAATCGGGCTGATGCCGGTAGCGATGGCCACCCAGCCGCCGGCATGGACGCGGATCTTCAGATCCTCGACCGGCGCATTCTCGATGACCGGGTCGCCCGCGAGCAGCGCGACGATCCGGGCATCGCGGCCATCCTGCGCGGAGGTCGTGTGCGTGTGGGTGAAATCCTCGGCGTAGAACTGGCGGAGCTTCGCTGCATCCTTCGCGTTCACAGCCTCGACGAGCGCCTTGCGGAAGGCCGTGAGCTCCTCGGCAATGCCGGCCTGCCCGTGGACCGAAAGCTTCGAGGGCGGATGCGCCTGTCCCGGTGCCGGCAAGGCTGTGGCAACAGCAACGAGGAAAGCCAGAATGCCGGTCCGGATCATGGTCTTTCCTCCTTTCTTTCGCTATTTGCAGGCGTTTCTTAACGTATCGGATCATGGACGGTGACCAGCTTGGTCCCGTCCGGAAAGGTTGCCTCGACCTGGATATCGTGGATCATCTCGGCAATGCCGGGCATGACCTGATCCCGCGTCAGGATCTTCGCGGCGGCATCCATCAGCTCGGCCACCGAGCGGCCATCGCGCGCGCCCTCCATCACGAAATCGGAGATCAGGGCGATGCATTCGGGGTGGTTGAGCTTCACGCCCCGCTCCAGCCGGCGGCGGGCGACGATGGCGGCCATCGCAATCAGCAGCTTGTCTTTTTCGCGCGGCGTCAGATTCATCGGCAGTTCTCAATCACTTCAAAGGTCTCATTCATTGGTGAAGGCGCGCGGATACGGCAGGCCGATCCGCCCGAGCACGAAACGCGCCACCTGCAAAAGCCTGCGGCGCAACAGGGCAGCATCCTTGCCGGCGGCACGCAGCAAGACAAGGCCATCGATCAGCGTGGTGCCGATTTCGAGGCCGGGCTCCTCGGCCAGAATGTCGCGGATCGCACTCAGCAGGTCCTGCGGCTCATCGAGCGCCAGAAGCAACGTGCCGAGCGCGACGTGCTCGCCAAGGGCGACGGGGTCACGCAGGGCCCCGCCGCCGGCGAGATCGAGCCGCAGGTCCTCGGCAAAGGCCAGCCGTCCCTCACGGCGCAGGCGCCAGCGGTCACGGATCGCTCCGCAGGTGAAGGTCTCGCCCGAGGCGACACGACCGAAATAGAGCATCTCGCCCAGAACCAGCCGGCCGGTCGCGGCGAGATCGATCTCGAATTGCCGCTCGATGGCCGCCTGCTCGAACAGGATCGTCTCCTGCGGCAGCCACAGCATGCGGGCGTCCGGGCCGATTTCCAGCTTGTTCGACAGGCGGGTCGGCGAGCCATCGGAACGGTAGATCCGCTCGGCGGTGGCGCTGGTGAGCGTCAGTTCGGCGCCCGGGCCGAGCCGAAGCTCGATCGAGACGGAATCGCCACCGGCGAGGCCCCCGGCCACATTGACAAGCACCGCCTCTGGCGGGCGGCCATGCGCGCGGGGAAAGCGGAAGCGGAAGGCGCCGGCCTCGTGGCGTTCCGTCAGCCGGGACTGGCCGTCGAGATGCGCGAGGCCGAGCCGGAGTCGGGCACCGACCCGGACGGCGGACGGAAGCCGGATGCCCCCGGCTTCAGAGCGCAAGGCGTTGCCGGACATCATCTTCGGCCATCCGTTTCGCATCCCCCGCCATGACGACCTCGCCACGTTCCATCAGAATGAAGCTGTCGGCAAGCTCCCGGGCGAAATCGAAATACTGCTCGACGAGGACGATGGCCATGGTGCCCAGCCCGGCGAGATGGGTGATCGCGCGGCCGATATCCTTGATGATGGAGGGCTGGATGCCCTCGGTCGGTTCGTCGAGGATCAGCAGGCGCGGCCGCATCACCAGCGCGCGGCCGATGGCAAGCTGTTGTTGCTGCCCGCCGGACAGGTCTCCCCCGCGCCGGCCGAGCATGGATTTCAGCACGGGGAACAGGTCGTAGATTTCCGCCGGGATGAACCGATCCCCCACCCTGAGCGGCGCGAAGCCGGTCTTCAGGTTTTCCTCGACGGTCAGAAGCGGGAAGATCTCGCGGCCCTGCGGCACGAAGCCGATGCCGGCGCGGGCCCGCTCCGAGGGCGGCAGCCCGCCGATATCGACGCCGTCGAAGAGGATCTTGCCGCGCGAGCCTTTCTGCTGCCCGGTAATCGCCCGGCAGAGCGAGGTCTTGCCGACGCCGTTGCGGCCGATCACGCAGGTGACCTTGCCGAGTTCCGCCGTCACGGAAACCGACCGCAGCGCCTGGGCCGCGCCGTAATGCAGGTCGAGATTTTCCACGCTCAGCATGTCAGCGCCCCAGATAGACTTCGATCACGCGGGGATCCGCGCTCACGGTGTCGAGCGGGCCTTCCGCCAGCACCGATCCTTCATGCAGCACGGTGACCTTGACGCCGAGTTCGCGCACGAAGGCCATGTCATGCTCGACGACGATCACTGAATGGTCCTTCGCGATTTCCTTGAGGAGATGTGCCGTCGCCTCTGTCTCGGCATCTGTCATGCCGGCCACCGGCTCGTCGACCAGCAATAATTTGGGGTCCTGCGCCAGCAGCATGCCGATTTCCAGCCATTGCTTCTGGCCATGGCTGAGATTGGCAGCCGAAGCGTCACGCAGGTGCTCAAGCCGGATGGTCGCGAGGATGCGGTTGATCTTCCCGCGCTCGCTCTCGCTGTCCTTCCAGAACAGCGTGCTGAAGACGCGGCGGTCCGCCTTGAGCGCAAGGCGGAGATTGTCTTCCACCGTGTGCATCTCGAAGACGGTCGGTTTCTGGAATTTCCGGCCGATGCCGAGATTGGCGATGGCGGCCTCATCAAGCCGGGTGAGATCGACCGAACCGTTGAACAGCACGTCCCCGGTATCCGGTTTCGTCTTGCCGGTGATGATGTCCATCATCGTGGTCTTGCCGGCGCCGTTCGGGCCGATGATCGCGCGCATTTCGCCCGGCAGGATGGTCAGGGCGAGCGAATTGATCGCGCGGAAGCCGTCAAAGGCCACCGAGACGCCGTCGAGATAGAGCAGGAAGGAGGTGACCGGCAGGTTCATGGCTCACTCCGCCGGCTTGCTGGCAGCATGGGCCGCGAGGGTCGCCCGCTCGCGGCGCTTCTCGCGCCATTCGGCATAGGTGCCGATCACGCCCTTGGGCATGTAGAGCGTCGTCAGCACGAACAGCCCGCCGAGGGCGAAGAGCCAGTACGGCGCCAGCGCCCCTGTGGTGAAGGTGGTCTTGGCGAAATTGACGAGGATCGCCCCGATCGCCGCACCGACCAGCGTGCCGCGGCCGCCCACGGCGACCCAGATCACCACCTCGATCGAGTTGCCGGGCGCGAATTCGCTCGGGTTGATGATGCCGACCTGCGGCACGTAGAGCGCGCCGGCCAGGCCCGCCATCATGGCCGAAAGGGTGAAGACGAAGAGCTTGTAGCGCTCGACCCGGAAGCCGAGGAAGCGCGTCCGGCTCTCGGCGTCGCGCACGGCCACCAGCACCTTGCCGGCCTTCGAGGTGACGATGGCCCGGGCGAGGATGTAGCTGCCCGCGAGGGCGATCAGCGTCAGGGCGAAAAGGGCAACACGGGTTCCCTGCGCCTGGACCGGGAAGCCGACGATGTCCTTGAAGTCGGTCAGCCCGTTATTGCCGCCGAAACCCATATCATTCCGGAAAAAGGCGAGCATCAGCGCGTAGGTCAGCGCCTGGGTGATGATCGAGAGATAGACGCCGGTGACGCGGCTGCGGAAGGCGAACCAGCCGAAGACGAAGGCGAGGATGCCCGGCGCGAGGAAGACCATCAGCAGGGCGAAGGGGAACATGTCGAAGCCGTACCAGAACCAGGGCAGCTCCTTCCAGTTCAGGAAGACCATGAAATCCGGGAGGACCGGATGGCCATAGACCCCGCGAGTGCCGATCTGGCGCATCAGGTACATGCCCATCGCATAGCCGCCGAGCGCGAAAAAGGCACCGTGGCCGAGGCTGAGGATGCCGCAATAGCCCCAGACCAGATCGAGCGCGAGGGCGAGGATCGCGTAGCAGAGATATTTGCCGAGCAGGCTCACCAGCCAGGTCGGGACATGGAAGGGCGAGCCGGCGGGCACCACGAGATTGAGCACCGGCACGAGGACCAGCGCCGCAAGGATGGCGCCGAGGAACAGCCGGCCGCGCAGGTCGAGCCGGGCGAGGATCGCCTGGGTGATCATTGTTCCACCGCCCTGCCCTTCAGCGCGAACAGCCCGCGTGGACGCTTCTGGATGAAGAGGATGATGAAGACGAGCAGCGCGATCTTGCCGAGCACGGCACCGGCGAAGGGTTCCAGGAACTTGTTCGCGATCCCGAGCGACAGGGCCGCGACCAGCGTGCCCCAGAGATTGCCCACTCCGCCGAAGACCACGACCATGAAGCTGTCGATGATGTAGCTCTGGCCGAGATTGGGACTGACATTGTCGATCTGGCTGAGCGCCACGCCCGCGAGGCCGGCAATCCCGGAGCCGAGGCCGAAGGTCAGCGCGTCGACGCGGGCGGTGCGGATGCCCATCGAGGCGGCCATGCGGCGGTTCTGCGTCACGGCGCGCATCTGCAGGCCGAGCGGCGTGAAGCGCAGCAGCGCCAGCACCGCGAAGAAGACCACCAGCGCGAAGCCGACGATCCAGACGCGGCCATAGGTGATGTCGATCAGGCCGATCCGGAAGGAGCCGGACATGAAGGCCGGGGCACCGACCTCGCGGTTGGTCGGGCCGAAAAGAGTGCGGATGGCCTGCATCAGGATCAGCGAGATACCCCAGGTGGCCAGCAGCGTTTCGAGCGGCCGGCCATAGAGATGCCGGATGACCAGCCTTTCCATTGCGATCCCGATGGTGCCGGCAATGATGAAGGCGGCGGGAATGGCGATGGCGAGGGAATATTCGAACAGGCCCGGCGCGTTCTGGCGGATGATTTCCTGGATGATGAAGGTGGCATAAGCGCCGATCATCACCATCTCGCCATGGGCCATGTTGATGATGCCCATGACGCCGAAGGTGATGGCAAGGCCGATGGCGGCCAGCAGGAGGACAGAGCCGAGCGAGACGCCATACCAGGCGTTCTGGACGGCGGACCAGGTGGCCAGCCGGTTGTTGATCGTCTGGACAGCAGCCTTCGCGGCGTCCTTCACATTGGCGCCGGCCTCGGCCGGGATCTGGTTCAGCGGGGTCAGCGCCTCGCGGTCGCCGCGCTCCTTCAGCACCTCGATGGCGGCGAGGCGATCGATATCGCTGCGGTTCGGCGCGGTGGCGATGATCGCGGCCAGCGCGGTTTGCTGGATCTCGCGGATGGGCGCGATCTTCTCGTTACGGATGGCCGCCTGAAGGGCTGTCTCGCTGTCCGGCGAGCGCGACTTGAACACCGCTTCCGCAGCGGCGCGGCGCTTCGCTGGATCGGGAGATTGCAGGGTCAGCGTGCCGAGTGCGGTATTGATGACGCTTCGGATGCGATTATTGACGCGGACGCCGTTGCCGCCTGCCGGCTCGGACGGGAGTTTCGCGCCGCTGACGAGGGCAATGAAGGCGCCGGCGGCATCGCGGAAATAGACGGTCTGGTCGGCGGCCACGAAGAGCCGGCGGTCATTCAGCGCCTCGATGGCGGGTCCGGCATGCTCGGCGCCGGATTCCGCCACGAGTTCGATGGCCCGTGCAGTATCGGTGAAGCTGTCCTTGGCGAAGAGCGCTGCGGCGTCGTCGAGCGGGCCGGCCTGGGCCGCATGCGTGAAAACGAGGCCGAGGAGCAGGCAGGAGGCGACCCAGCGAAGGGCTGTCAGGGGCAAGCGGATGATGCGCACGGGAGCCTCTCGAAGGCACGGTCTCGGAAGCCCGGCATGAGGCCGGGGAAACCGGCCGGGCGAACCCGGCCGGTGGATGCGCGAGGTCAGGCGGCTTCGATCAGCCGCACTTCTTCAGCTTGGTGTTGTAGTTGCCGCACTTGAGGTTGACCCAGTCGGCTTCGAGGTCCTTCGACCCTTCGAGATGGTCGGTCCAGGCGTCACCGGGGACGAGGTCCTTGGTCTGCCAGACCACGTCGAACTGGCCGTCGGCGCGGATCTCGCCGATCAGGACCGGCTTGGTGATGTGGTGGTTCGGGAGCATCTTCGAGATGCCGCCGGTGAGGTTCGGAACCTCGACGCCGACGATGGCATCGATCACGGCATCCGGAGCGACCGACTTGGCCTTCTCGACGGCCTTGATCCACATGTTGAAGCCGATCACGTGGGCTTCCATCGGGTCGTTGGTGACGGCCTTGTCCGACTTCTTGTAGGCCTTCCACTGCTTGATGAAGGCTTCGTTGGCCGGGTTCTTCACCGACTGGAAGTAGTTCCAGGCCGCGAGATGGCCGACCAGCGGCTTGGTGTCGATGCCGGCGAGTTCTTCCTCACCAACCGAGAAGGCCACAACCGGGATGTCGGTCGCCTTGATGCCGGCATTGCCGAGTTCCTTGTAGAACGGCACGTTGGCATCGCCGTTGATCGTCGAGACGACGGCGGTCTTCTTGCCGGCCGAGCCGAACTTCTTGATGTCGGCGACGATGGTCTGCCAGTCCGAATGACCGAACGGCGTGTAGTTGATCATGATGTCTTCCTTGGCCACGCCCTTGGCGAGGAGGTAAGCTTCAAGGATCTTGTTGGTCGTGCGCGGATAGACGTAGTCGGTGCCGGCCAGGACCCAGCGCTTCACTTCGCCGCCATCCTTCGACATCAGATAATCGACGGCCGGGATCGCCTGCTGGTTCGGCGCGGCGCCGGTGTAGAACACGTTGCGCTCGGATTCCTCGCCCTCGTACTGCACCGGGTAGAAGAGGATGTTGTTCAGTTCCTTGAAGACCGGCAGGACCGACTTGCGCGACACCGAGGTCCAGCAGCCGAAGGTCGCGGCAACCTTGTGCTGCGTGATCAGCTCGCGGGCCTTTTCCGCGAAGAGCGGCCAGTTCGAGGCCGGATCGACCACGACCGCCTCGAGCTTCTTGCCGAGAAGCCCGCCCTTCTTGTTCTGCTCGTCGATGAGCATGAGCATCACGTCCTTGAGGGTAGTTTCCGAGATCGCCATCGTGCCCGAGAGCGAATGCAGGATACCGACCTTGATCGTGTCGCCGGACTGGGCGAAGGCCGGCATGGCGGGCAAGGTCGCGGCGGCAGCCGCCATGGCCGAGGTAGCGAGAAGAGAACGGCGCGTGAGTGTCATTGTGGTGGAACCCCCGTTGGATGAGACGATGCAGTGCAGCATTTCGCGTGCCAAAGAGCGGGTCGGATGAAACAGGCTTGAAACAGGCCCGGGCAGCCGGTCTGCCAGGCGCCTTTCTGCGCGGCCCGCACAAAAAGGTGGCACGTGCCTCAAACTTGTGCGGAATGTTCATGCGGGGGCGCGGGCCTCCGGGAGCCCTGCCTGCCCCTGCGGTCAAAGATCCGGATGGCGCGCCGGCACGTAAGGAGACGCAGCGAGGTCCGTCATGAAATCCACCCTCATCCTCTCCGCGAGCGCCGCCCTTATCCTGCTGGTGATCGATCTTCTCTGGCTCGGTGTCATCGCCAAGAACCTCTACCAGGCCGAGATCGGCGGCTTGCTCAAGAAGGAGTTCAATGTCGTTGCGGCGCTGGCCTTCTATGTCCTCTACGTGATCGGCCTGACCGTTTTCGTGCTTCTTCCCGCCCATGAAAGCGGCAGCGTTCTGCGGGCGCTCGCCCTTGGCGCGTTTTTCGGGCTTGTCGCCTACGGCACCTATGACCTGACCAACCTCGCCACGCTGGAGGGCTTCACCGTCCGGATCGCCCTGATCGACATGAGCTGGGGCGCCTTCGTTTCCGGTGTGACCTCGGCCGGCGCCGTGGCGATTGCCCGCCATTTCGGCTGAGCTTGCCTCGACAGGGAACCGGCTGGCGGGTAGAAGGCGCGCTTCTCGCTCTGGAAACCTGTTGTGGCGCCACCCCTGATCCAGCTGACCGATATCCGCCTGACCTTCGGCGGCAGGAACCTGCTCGACGGGGCGGATCTCTCTGTCTCGCCGGGCGAGCGGATCTGCCTTGTCGGGCGGAATGGTTCCGGCAAATCCACCCTGCTCAAGGTCGCTGCCGGGCAGGTCGAAGCCGATTCCGGCACGCGTTTCGCCCAGCCGGGCATGCGGATCGGCGTGCTGGCGCAGGAGCCGGATTTCTCGGCATATCCGACCACCCTCGCCTTTGCGGCCGCCGATCTTCCACCGGAGGAAGGCGACCATTCCGCGCGGTTCCTGCTGGAAGCCCTCGGCCTGACCGGGCAGGAGCCGACAACCGGATTGTCCGGCGGCGAGGCCCGCAGGGCGGCCCTCGCCCGCGTTCTCGCGCCGCAGCCCGACGTGCTGCTCCTCGACGAACCGACCAACCATCTCGATCTGCCGGCCATCGAATGGCTGGAGCAGGAGTTGCTGGGCCGGCAGGCCGCCCTCGTGCTGATCAGCCATGATCGCCGGTTCCTCGAGCGCCTTTCGCGCGCGACGATCTGGCTCGATCGTGGAACGACGCGGCGGATCGAGCGTGGTTTCGGGCATTTCGAGGCCTGGCGCGACCAGATCCTCGCCGAGGAGGAAGCGGCGCAGCACAAGCTGGGCCGCAAGATCGCCGATGAAGAGCATTGGCTGCGCTACGGCGTGACCGCCCGGCGCAAGCGCAACGTGCGGCGGCTTGAGAACCTCCACTCCCTCCGGCGCGAGAAGCGCGAGCATGTCCGTGCGGCCGGGGCAGCCCAGATCGTCGCGGCCGAGGAGGACAAGGGCGGCAAGCTGGTCATCGAGGCGGCAGGCCTGGCAAAAAGCTATGGCGAGCGGGCGATCGTCCGGGACTTCTCGATCCGCATTCTCCGGGGCGACCGGATCGGCCTAGTCGGCCCGAACGGGGCCGGCAAGACCACCCTGCTCTCCCTGCTGACAGGCGCGCTTGAGCCGGATGCCGGGCAGATCCGGTTCGGGGCCGGTCTCGCGATCGCCTCGCTCGAGCAGAAGCGTGATTCCCTCGGCCCGGAAACGAGCCTTGCGGATGCCCTGACCGGTGGCGGCACCGATACGCTGGTCATCAATGGCCAGCCGAAGAATGTGATCGGCTACATGAAGGACTTCCTGTTCCCGCCGGAAAAGGCGCGGACCCCGCTGAAGGTCCTTTCCGGCGGCGAGCGGGCCCGGCTGATGCTGGCCCGCGCGCTGGCGCGGCCCTCCAACCTGCTGGTGCTGGACGAGCCGACCAACGATCTCGATCTCGAGACGCTCGATGTGCTGCAGGAAATGCTGGATGCCTATGCCGGCACGGTGCTGCTGATCAGCCATGACCGTGACTTCCTCGACCGGATCGTCGAGCGGGTGATCGTGCCCGAAGGCAACGGGAAATGGCGAGTCTATGCCGGTGGTTACAGCGACATGCTCACCCAGCGCGGGGCGGAGATCGCGCTCGACAAGCCGAAACCGGCAAAAGCCGAGTCGCCGGAATCGGATAGACCGGCCTCCTCGCCTGCCATCTCAACGCGCCGGAAGCTGACGCTGCAGCAGATCAACCAGCTGGACAGCCTGCCCTCCGCGATGGAGAAGCTGCGCGTGGTGATCGGCAAGCTTCAGGCCCGGCTCGACGATCCCGAGCTCTATGCCCGGGACCGCAAGACCTTCGACGAGACCATGGCGCTGCTCGAAAAGGCCCATGCCGAACTCGGCAAGATGGAGGAACGCTGGCTCGAACTCGAGATCCTGCGCGAGGAAGCCGAGGCGGGCTGATCACCCGCCGGCAGCGTGGCGGATCATGCCGAGCGCCGCGCCCCGCCCCGAAGCAAAACAGGCCTGAAGCAGGTAGCCGCCGGTCGGCGCATCCCAGTCCAGCATCTCTCCGGCAAGGAACAGGCCCGGGCGGGACGTGACCATCCAGTTGGCATCGAGTCCGTCGAAAGCGGCACCGCCGGCGGTCGAGATGGCCCGGTCCAACCCGCACAGGCCTTCGACGGGAACGGGGACAGCGCGGACAAGCGCTGCCCACGCCTCGTGATCGCCTGTCGCAAGGCCGAGGCGCCGTCCGGCTTCATTGAGCAAAGCCATGGCGGCGGGCTGGAGCCCGGCAGCCTTGCGCAGCCGCGAGGTCCAGGAATCCTTGCTGCGTCCTTCGCGGAGGCGATGGGCAATCCATTCGGGCCGGAAATCCGGACGCAGATCGATTTCGAGGATCGTCGGGGCATGCTGCCCCAGCGCGCGGCGAATGGCCGAGGAGGCGGCGTAGATCGCTCCGCCTTCCAGCCCCTGCCGGGTGATCACGGCCTCGCCCTGAGCCTCGAAGCCGCCGATCCGCACCACGATGCGCTTCAGCGGCTGGCCAGCCACCTTGGCCATGAAAGGCGACCAGTTGACCCGGATTCCGGCATTCGAGGGCTCCAGCGGCGTGATGGCATGACCGATCTCCCCAAGCGGCCCGGTCCAGCCGCCATCGGCCCCCAGGCGCGGCCAGGAGGCGCCGCCCAATGCGAGCAAGGTCGGCGCGGCGGGGATCGTGATTTCGCCGGCAGGGGTATCGAAACGCAGTGCGCCCGCCTCGGTCCAGCCGAGCCAACGATGCCGGAGATGCACGACGAGGCCCTTTGCTTCCAGCCGGCGCAGCCAGGCCCGCAGCAGCGGCGAAGCCTTCATGCTTTCGGGGAAGACACGGCCGGAACTGCCGACAAAGGTCGGCTGGCCGAGATCCTCGCACCATTGCCGGAGCCGGTCCGGCGGGAAATCCCGGATCGCGTCGAGCAGGAGCGGGGCGGACTTGCCATAGCGCGGCAGGAACCGGGACAGGTCCTCGGCATGGGTGAGGTTCAGCCCACCTCGCCCGGCCATCAGGAATTTCCGGCCGAGGGAGGGCATCCGCTCGTAGAGCCGGACCGGGTGGCCAGAATCGAGCAGGGTTTCGGCGGCCATCAGGCCCGCCGGACCGCCGCCGATGATGAGGAAGGCATCGGATGTCATGCCCCGGTCTTGCCGGCGCCGGGGCATGGGGTCAACGGCTATTCCGCCGCTTCGGCCACCGGAGCGCCGTTGCCGAGCAGGTGGGTCATCGCGACCTGCACGCCGCCCGGCCGATGCGGAATGCCGCAGGCGGCGAGGCCCATCTCGACGCCGGACAGAGTGCCGGTGACCATGAGGTCATGGAAATCCCCGAGATGGCCGATGCGGAACACCTTGTCGGCGAGGATGCCGAGGCCATTGCCGAGGCTCATGTTCGAGCGTTCGAGGATGGTCTTGCGGAGGGCATCGGCCGAATGGCCGTCGGGCAGCAGGACCGCTGTCAGCGAGGAGGAATAATCCGACGGCTTCCGGCAGACCGTCTCGAAGCCCCAGTGCCGCACGGCGCGGCGTGTCGCCTCGGCGGCCCGGTCATGCCGGGCGAAGACATTCGCCATGCCCTCGGCTTCCAGCATGTCCAGCGCGACCTTGAGGCCCTGCAGCATGTTCGTCGCCGGGGTATAGGGGAAGAAGCCCTTGTCGTTGATGGCGATCATCTCGTGCCAGTCCCAGAAGGAACGCGGGAAGGCATTGGTCTTGGAGACGGCGAGCGCCTTGTCTGACACGGCATTGAAGGACAGGCCCGGCGGCAGCATCAGGCCCTTTTGCGAGCCGGCCACCGTGACATCGACCCCCCATTCGTCATGGCGGTAGTCAATCGAGCCGAGCGAGGAAATGGTGTCGACCATCAGCAGCGCCGGATGGCCGGCCCGGTCGATGGCGGCGCGGACCGCGGCGATATCGGTCACGCAGCCGGTCGAGGTCTCGTTATGGACGACGCAGACCGCCTTGATCGCATGGCCCTTGTCCTCGCGCAGGCGTGCCTCGATCGCCGAGGCATCGGCGCCGGCCCGCCAGTCCGAGCGGATGAATTCGGCCTTGATGCCGAGCTTGGTCGCCATCTTGTTCCAGAGGGTCGCGAACCAGCCGGTCTCGAACATCAGGACCTGATCACCCGGCGAGAGCGTGTTGACGAGCGCTGCCTCCCACGCCCCGGTTCCGGAGGCGGGGTAGATGATGACCGGGTTCTTCGTGCCGAAGATCGGCTTGATCCGCGCCAGCACATCGAGGCCGAGCTTCTGGAATTCCGGGCCGCGATGATCGATGGTCGGCTTGGCCATGGCTGCGAGGACCGGCAGGGGAGTATTGGTCGGTCCGGGAATCTGCAGAAAATGACGGCCTGTCTCGACCATGGCGTATCTCCCTCGCGGCTGGTTTCTGAAGGCCTGTTCCGGCCTGATCCTGACGTTCTGTATTTTGTATTATAAATTCACTTTTCGCAAGAGCTGTCATCCGCTAGGCTTCGCCTAAGGAGGAATATTCGCATGCATGGCACGATCGGAGCTCGCAATCTCGGCCTGGAACGGCGGTTATCCCAGTCGATTTCGGGAGAGGTCCGCTTCGACAGTTTCACGCGCGGGCGCTACGCCACCGATGCCTCGATCTACCAGATCATTCCCGAGGGTGTGGTCTTCCCCCGCACTGCCGATGATATTGCCGCAACACTGGTCATTGCCAGGGAACATGGGGTCCCGGTCATTTTCCGCGGCGGCGGTACCTCGCAGAACGGACAGCCGATCGGCAACGGCCTGATCGTCGACTGCTCGCGTTTCTTCAACGCCGTGCTGGATTACGACCCCGGGGCGCGGCGCATCCGGGTCCAGCCCGGCATGGTGCTCGAGCGGCTGAATACGCGGCTCCGGAAGGACGGGCTGTTCTTCCCGGTCGAGCCCTCCACTGCCACGCGCTGCACGATCGGCGGGATGACCGGCAACAATTCCTGCGGCGCCCGCTCACTGGTTTTCGGCAAGATGGTCGACAATGTCCGCGCCATCGACGCGCTCTCGGTTGATGCAGCCGCGCTGCATTTCGATGCCGGTGCGCCCTCGCCGCTCGGCGCGCGGCTGATCGCGCTGGCGCAATCGGAGGCCGAGGAAATCCGCCTTCGCTACCCCAAGGTGCAGCGCCGGGTCGGCGGGTACAATCTCGATGCGTTGATCGAGCCGCAGCCGAACCTGGCCCATCTGCTGGTGGGTTCGGAAGGGACCCTGGCCGGGTTCACGGCCATCGACCTTGCCCTGATGCCCCTGCCCGCGCACCGGGTCATGGGCGTGTGCCATTTCCCCAGCTTCCGCGCGGCGATGGAGACGACGCAGCATCTCGTCGCGCTCGGGCCGGCGGCGGTCGAACTGGTCGACAACAATGTCATCGTCCTGGGTGCGGACATCCCGCTTTTCCGGAATACCCTGGCCCGGATCACGCGGGGAACCCCGAACTGCCTGCTGCTGGTCGAGTTTGCCGGCGAGGATCTGGCCGCCCTGCAGGCGCGGCTGAAGGATCTCGACCGCTGCATGGCCGATCACGGCTTCCCCGATGCCGTGGTCGAGGTGCTGGATGCCGCGACGCAGAAGACGGTGTGGGAGGTCCGCGAGGCCTGCCTGAACATCATGATGTCGATGAAGGGCGACGGGAAACCGGTGTCCTTCATCGAGGATTGCGCGGTCCCGCTCGACCGGCTGGCGGATTACACTGATGCGGTGACGGCGGTTTTCGAGAAGCATGGCACGCGCGGCACCTGGTATGCCCATGCCTCGGTCGGGTGCCTGCATGTGCGGCCGATCCTCAACATGAAGACCGAAGCCGGGATCAAGGCGATGCGGGCCATCGCCGAGGAGACGGTCGACCTGGTCCGCCGGTTCGAGGGCTCCTATTCCGGCGAGCATGGGGACGGGATCTCGCGTTCGGAATTCGTGGAGCCGATGTTCGGCCCGCGCCTGACCCGCGCCTTCGAGACGGTGAAGGATGCGTTCGACCCGGAGAACCGGCTCAATCCCGGCAAGATCGTGCGGCCGCTCCGCTTCGATGACCGCGACCTGATGCGCTATCCGGAAGGCTACGCAACCACCCTGCCCGCGCCGGCGGCGCTGGACTGGCAGGAATGGGGCGGTTTCGCCGGCGCAGTCGAGATGTGCAACAACAACGGCACCTGCCGGAAACTGGCGGGCGGGGCCATGTGCCCGTCCTACCGCGTGACTGGCGAGGAACAGCACCTGACGCGCGGGCGGGCGAATTCGCTCCGGCTTGCAATGTCCGGCGCCCTCGGACCGGATGCGTTCCTCTCGCCCGAGATGAAGGAGACCCTGGCCCTTTGTGTCGGCTGCAAGGCCTGCCAGCGCGAATGCCCGACCGGCGTCGACATGGCGCGGATGAAGATCGAGTTCCAGAGTCAGTATACGGCCCGGCACGGGCTGAGCCTGCGCGACAGGCTGATCGCGTTCCTGCCGCGCTATGCGCCGCTTGTCAGCCGGATCCCGGCGCTCGCCAACCTGCCGAACCGCCTGCCGAGGCTCGCGGCTCTGCTCGAACGGCTTACGCGCCTTTCCGCCCGCCGCTCGCTGCCGGAATGGCGGAAGCCCTGGCGGGAGAGCGACGCCTTCGCGCAGCCCTCGGATGTCCGCGGCGACGGCAAGGATATCGTGCTGTTTGGCGACACGTTCAACCGCTATTTCGAGCCGGAAAATCTCGAGGCGGCCCGCCGTGTCCTGCGGGCGGCGGGGTATCGTCTGCATCACGTGCAGCCCGCGGGCGGATCACGGCCGCTCTGCTGCGGCCGGACCTTCCTGTCGCTTGGCCAGGTGGCCGAGGCACGCAAGGAGGCCACGCGGCTGGTCGAGGCGCTGTATCCGTTCGTGGTCCGGGGCGCGCGGATCGTCGGGCTTGAACCGTCCTGCCTGCTGACCCTGCGGGACGAGATGCTCGCCGTCCTGCCGGGCGAGAAGGCCCGCGCGATCGGGCGGGCGGCCCGGCTGGTCGAGGAAGCGCTGGCCGAAGACCTCAAGGCCGGCACGATCTCCTTGCCGCTGGCGGATCAGGGCGGCGTGCCGGTGCTGCTGCACGGACATTGTCACCAGAAGGCGGCCGATGCGATGGGCGCGGTGGAAACCTGCCTCCGGGCCATTCCCGGCATCCGGCTCGACGTGATCGAATCAAGCTGCTGCGGCATGGCCGGCAGCTTCGGCTACCAGAGCGAGACGATCGACATTTCCCTCGCCATGGCGGAGCTTTCGCTGCTGCCCGCGGTCCGGAAAGCGCCGGCGGACGCCATCATCGTCGCGGATGGCACCTCATGCCGTCATCAGATCGTGGATGGCGCGTCCCGCGAGGCCATTCACGTCGTCCGGCTTCTCGACAAGGCGCTTGGAGCGAAAGTATAAGACAGCAATGAACCGCATTGCTGCCGTTGACGGAATCCATCGCCGCTATCTCCATGACGAGGTGGCCGAGAGGCTTCGGGAACTCATCCTCTCGGGTGAGCTGGAACCGCGCGAGCGCATCAACGAGATCGAACTCTGCGAGCGGTTCGGTATTTCCCGCACGCCCCTGCGCGAAGCCATCAAGATCCTCGCAACGGAAGGCCTGCTCGAATTGCTGCCCAATCGCGGCGCGAGGGTCGGCCATGTCAGCCAGTCGGAAATCGAGGAGATGATCGAGGTCGTGGCCGGGCTCGAGGCAACTGCCGCCGAGCTGGCCTGCCGGTCGATCACCGATGCCGAGATCGACGTGATCGAGGCGAAGACGGTGGTGATGGAGAAGGCTTACCGGCGCGGCGACGAGACGTCCTATTTCACGCTGAACCGCGAGATCCACGAAGCCCTGATGCAGGCCGCGCGGAACGCGACCCTTGCCAGCATCTATTCGAACCTGTCGAGCCGGATCCAGCGGATGCGCTACACCGCGCACAAGACGCCGGAGCAATGGCGCCGGGCCATGGACGAGCACCTGCAGATGGCGGAATTGCTGCGGGCGCGGGATGGCGAAGGGCTGGCGCGCGTGGTCCGTGACCATATCCGCGGCAAGAAGGACGTCATCACCGCGGCCTATGGCGGATAAGGCGCGCGCGGAGCCTCGACCCCGCGCCCGCCCCCGGATGTCCGGTCAGTTGGAGACCTTGACGTCGGCCGCCTTCACGACCTGACCCCAGCGCTCGATCTCGCTGCGGACGAACTTCGCGAACGCATCGCCCGTCACGTTCGGGATATCCGAGCCGTTCCGCGCCCAGGTCGCCTTGATCGGCTCGGTCTGGAGTGCCTTGAGGATCTCGGACTTCATGCGCTCGACGATATCCGGCGGAGTGCCCTTGATGGCCCAGACGGCATACCAGGTCGAGACGTTGTAACCTTTCACGCCGGCTTCCTCCGCCGTCGGGACGTTCGGCAGCGCATCGGAACGCTTCGGTGCAGCCAGCGCCAGTCCGACCAGATTGCCGCCCTGGATCTGCGGGGCGGACGTGCCGAGGCCGTCAAACATCACATGGACCTGGCCTGCAACAAGGTCCTGCATGGCCGGGCCTGCGCCGCGATACGGCACATGGACGAGGTTCACGCCGGCGACGTTCTTGAACAGCTCGCCCGCGAGATGGTGGGTCGTGCCGTTGCCGGCGGAAGCGAAGTTGATCTTGCCCGGATTGGCCTTCGCATAATCGATGAAGTCCTTGAGGGTCTTCACGTTGGGCAGGGCCTTGGGCGAGATCGAGACGATCTGCGGGGGCATGGCGATCACGGCGATCGGGACGAAGTCCTTCTCGAGATCATAGGTCAGGTTCGGGTAGATAGCCGGGGCGATCGTGTGATGGGCCGCGCCGACGAAGAAGGTATAGCCGTCCGGCGTCATCTTCGCCGCGGCTGCAGCGCCGACCGTGCCGCCCGCGCCGCCGCGGTTCTCGATGATGACACGCTGGTTCAGCTGGGCATCCAGTTGCTGAGCCAAAGGCCGGGCGAAGGCATCGGTGCCGCCGCCGGCCGGGAACGGGTTCAGCAGCGTGATCGGCCGGCTGGGCCAGCCCTGCTGGGCGGAGGCCATGCCGGCCAGCCCGATCAGGCCGGCTGCTGCGAGGGTCGTCGTGAGCAGGCGTCGTGTCAGTCCCGTTGGTTTCGTCATCGTTTCCTCCGATTTCGGCCTTTTCGGCCTGTCTTGTGGTCACTTTATAATTCAAAATTCAAATTGCAATGCGCGGAACTCTACGCGGCACCCAGCAGTTTCAGGCTGGCAATCAGATCGCTGAAGCGTTCGCCCTGCACCTGCACATGCGGCCGCATGATGCGGGCTGCTTCCTCGCCCTCCCCCGCCATCAGCGCCGCGAGAATGCGCTCATGCTCGGAGAAGGAGTTCTGGACGCGATTCCGGACCCGGAGTTGCAGGCGACGATAGGGTTGCAGGCGCCTTTGCAGAAGCCGGGCCTGCTCTTCGAGAAAGACATTGCCCGAGGCAGCATAGATCGCCTGGTGAAACACCTCGTTGGCCCGGTAATAGGCATCATGGTCCTGCCGGACCGCCTCGCAAGCACGATGGGCCCGCTCAAGCGCGATCGCGTCGGACGGGCCGAGGCGTCGGGCCGCCAGCCGGCAGCACATGGCCTCGAGTTCCGCCATGACCTCGAACATCTCGTAGAGCCGTTCCGGTGTCAGGCTGGCCACCACCGCGCCACGGCGCGGGCGGATCTCGACCATGCCCGCCATGGCCAGTTGCTGCAACGCCTCGCGGATCGGCGTGCGGGAGACGTGGAACCGGTTGGCCAGCGAAACCTCGTCGAGCCGCTCTCCCGGCACGAGATGCCCGGCGGCGATGTCGTTCTCGATCTCCTGCCGGAGGCGCTGGGCCGTGCTCAGGACGCTTGCATCATCGATCATCGTTCTTGTATACAAGAGAACGTACAGCGCATGCAAGCGGCGCGATCACGAGGAGGGGCGTTCCGAGATGAATATCGGCTTCCTGCAGGACCTTCTCTCCTCGGTCGCGGAACAGGGGCGCCATCTGGCCGATCGGCTCGGCCTTGGGGGCGGCGCTGCCCGGATCGATGCCAGCGCGCTGCCGGTGCTGATCCGCGCCCTGCTCTCGACGCGGGGCGAAGCCTCGGGCGTCAGCCTCGCCCGCGAAATCATGAGCCGGTATCGGGATTTGCCGCCTGCCGAGCGGGTCGCGTTGCTCACGGTGCTGGCGACCACCTTCGCGGATGATCCTGCCGCGATCCGCGCGGCCTTTGCGGCTTACGATGCCGATCCCAACCCCGAAACCCATCACGCCCTGCTGCAGGTGGTCGAGCCACCCCGGCAGGAAGTGCTGCGCCGGCTGAACCTCGCGCCGGGCAATACGCATGCGCTCGTCCGGATGCGCGAGGACCTGCTCGACGCGATGGCGGCCTCACCCGAACTGGCCGCCCTCGACCGGGATTTCGTCCATCTCTTTTCCTCATGGTTCAATCGGGGGTTTCTCGTGCTGCGCCGCATCGACTGGTCGAGCCCGGCCCATATCCTTGAAAAGATCATCCGCTACGAGGCCGTCCATGCCATCGAGAGCTGGGACGACCTGCGCCGGCGGATCGAGCCGGCGGACCGGCGCTGCTTCGCCTTCTTCCATCCGGCGCTGGTGGATGAGCCGCTGATCTTCGTCGAGGTGGCACTGACGCGGGACAAGCCCGCGGCCATCGACCCGATCCTTGCCGAAGGCCGGGCGCCGCTGCCCCCCGGCGAAGCGCAGGCGGCCGTGTTCTATTCCATTTCCAATTGCCAGAAGGGGCTTGCGGGGATCTCGTTCGGCAATTTCCTGATCAAGCAGGTGGTGGACGAGCTGAAGCGCGAATTGCCGCAACTCCACACGTTCGTCACGCTCTCGCCGGTGCCGGGCTTCCGGCGCTGGCTGGACCAAGCCCTCAGCGGCGAGACCTCGATCCTGAGCGACGAGGAAAAGCTGGCTCTCGCTTCCCTTTCGGAGCTGCAGCCAGAGACAGCCGATATCACGTCCCTGCCGGCCTGTTTCGAATCCGTTCTCGCCCGGTATTTCGTCGAGGCCCGGAACAGCCGCGGGCGGATCGTGGACCCGGTTGCGCGGTTCCATCTCGGCAATGGCGCGCGGCTGGACCGCCTGAACCTGCTGGCCGATTGTTCGGCCAAGGGATGGCGCGAGAGCTACGGCGCGATGGTGAACTACCTCTACGATCTCGGCGCCATCGAGGAGAACCACGAGCGTTTTGCCACCCATCAGGAAGTGGTCGCCTCGCCTGCGGTCCTGAAGGCCGCAAGGAGTATACAGGCCTCGCGCGATGTGGCAGTCGCACGCAGCGCCAAGCGATAACCGGTCACGGCCGTGACCTCACAAGACAACGAGCAACGCCCATGACGAACCATCTTTTCTCGCAGATCCGCTCCCGCATGCCCGAAGCTGGCACAGTCTTCGCCACGCTCGCGGACGGGCGGGTCGTGCGGTATGGCGATCTGCTCGCGCTGTCGGCGCGCTATGCCCGTGCGCTTGCCGATCTCGGGGTCCAGCCGGGCGATCGCGTGGCGGTGCAGGTGGACAAGAGCATCGAGGCGTTGATGGTCTATCTCGCGGCGATCCGTGCCGGCGCGATCTTCCTGCCGCTCAACAACGCCTATACACCGGCCGAGATCGAGTATTTCCTGGGCGATGCCAAGCCGCGCGTCTTCGTCTGCGCGCCCCAGCAGGCCAGTGCGCTCGAGGGGGTAGCCAAGGTGGCCGGCGCCGCGCTCGAGACGCTGGGCACCAAGGGAGACGGTACGCTCGCCGCGAAGGCGGCGGCTGCCTCGCCGGAATTCGTGGATGTCGCAAGAGGCCCGGATGATCTCGGCGCGATCCTTTACACGTCGGGCACGACCGGACGCTCCAAGGGTGCGATGCTGAGCCACGAGAACCTCGCCTCGAATGCGCGTGTTCTTGTCGAGACCTGGCGGTTCACCGCGAAGGACGTGCTTCTGCATGCGCTGCCGATCTTCCACACCCACGGGCTGTTCGTGGCGACGAATGTCGTGCTGTTCTCCGGCGCCTCGATGATCTTCCTCCCGAAATTCGATGCGGACGAGGTGTTCCGGCAGCTGCCGAAGGCGACGACGATGATGGGGGTTCCCACCTTCTATGTGCGCCTGCTCGACGATGCGCGGCTGACGCGCGACTCCACGGCGCATATGCGGCTCTTCGTCTCGGGCTCGGCGCCGCTTCTGGCCGAGACGCATCGCGATTTCGAGGCCCGGACCGGCAAGGCCATTCTCGAGCGCTACGGCATGACCGAGACCAACATGAACACCTCAAACCCCTATGACGGCGACCGCCGGGCCGGCACGGTCGGGTTTCCGCTGGAGGGGACGGAACTCCGCATCACCGATCCGGAGAGCGGCGCCCTGCTCGGGACCGACGAGATCGGGATGATCGAGGTACGCGGGCCCAACGTCTTCAAGGGCTACTGGCAGAATCCGGAGAAGACCAAGGCCGAGTTCCGCGATGACGGGTTCTTCATCACCGGCGATCTCGGCAAGATCGATCCGCGCGGCTATGTCCATATCGTCGGGCGCGGCAAGGACCTCATCATCACCGGCGGATACAATGTGTATCCCAAGGAGATCGAGGGCGAGATCGACGGCATGCCCGGGGTCAACGAGAGCGCGGTGATCGGGGTGCCGCACAAGGATTTCGGCGAGGGCGTGACGGCTGTCGTGGTGCCCAGCAAGGGCGCCTCGCTCGATCCGCAGGCGATCCTCAGGACGCTGGAAGGCCGGCTGGCGAAGTTCAAGCTGCCGAAACGCGTCATCATCGTCGACGAACTGCCCCGCAACACGATGGGCAAGGTGCAGAAGAACATCCTGCGCGAGACCTACAAGGACATTTATTCACAGTGACGGCGCCGCGCTGATTGACGAATCCGGTTCGCGAACAGTGTTGAGGACAGGCTCGTCAAGGAGGCATCCATGTCGTTTGAGCGCGTTTCTTTCGCGACAGCCGCCCTGCCCCGCCGGCTGTCGCGCCTGATCGGCGCGATGGCGATTGCGGGAATGGCGGCGCTTTCCGGCCATGCGCAGGGGGAGCGTCCGATCCCGATCTTCGACGCGCATCTGCACTATAACTGGGAGCCGACGCCCTATTACACGCTGGAGCAGGTGCATGCCCTGTTCCGCCAGCATGACGTGACCGGCATTCTCGCCACCAGCCGGCCGAATGACGGCACCCATGCGCTGGTCGGGAGCCCGAAGGATGATCTCTGGGTCGTGCCCTTCATCCGGCCCTATCGCGTCCGGCCGGACGTGCAGAGCTGGTTCTCCAACCCGGTGATCTTCGAGCTGATCGAAACCGAGTTCCGGCGTGGCTACTATATCGGGATCGGAGAATTTCATCTCAGCGGCCGGGCCGCCGCGACAGATGTTGTCCGCAAGACGGTGAATTTCGCCGTCGAGCATGATCTCTACCTCCATGCCCATGCGGATGAGGAGGCGGTGGAGCATCTCTACTGGCACAACCCGAAGGCGAAGGTGATCTGGGCCCATACCGGGTTCGGGCTTGCGCCGGAGCGCGTCGAGGCGCTGCTGAAGAAGCATCCCGATCTCTGGGGCGAGCTGTCCTACCGCTCCGGCATCACCGGCCCGGATGGCCAGCTGGCGGCGGAATGGCGTGACCTCTTCACACGCTATCCGGACCGGTTTCTTGTCGGCTCCGATACCTGGATCAACGAGCGGTGGGCGAGCTATGGCGAGATCATCGCCCAGTATCGCGGCTGGCTGCGGCAATTGCCGCCGGAGGTCGCGGCGAAGATCGCGCATGGCAATGCCCGCGCGCTCTTCGAGGAGAGGATGAAGCGGCGCCCGTGAGGGTGGCCGCTCAGCGGAAGACGCTCGGCAGCCAGAGCGAGATCTGCGGAATATAGGTCACGAGAAGCAGGACCGCGAAACTGGCGCCGTAGAAGGGCCAGATCGTCCGCATCGATTCCGAGATCGACACCTTGCCGATCGCGCAGGCGACGAATTGCACCGTCCCGACCGGCGGGGTGTTGAGGCCGATCCCGGCATTGAGGATCAGCACCACGCCGAAATGCACCGGGTCCATCCCGATGGCCTTCACCACGGGCAGGAAGATCGGCGTGCAGATGATGATCATCGGCGCCATGTCCATGAACGTGCCCAGCACCAGCAGGATCACGTTGATGATCAGCAGGATGACGATCGGGTTGTCGGAAATCGACTGCATCAGCGTGATCGTGGCCTTCGGTACCTGCAGGAAGGCCATCAGCCAGCCGAAGGAGGCCGAGGTGCCGATGACGAGCAGCACCATCGCGGTTGTCCGGACCGCGCCGAGCGTGGCTGCGAGGAAGCCCCGGAAATCAAGCGAGCGATAGACCAGCAAGGTCACCAGCAGAGCATAGATCACGGCGACACAGGAGCTTTCGGTGGCCGTGAAGACACCGGAGCGCACGCCGCCGAAGATGATGAAGATCAGCAGGATGCCGGGGAACGCCGCCACCAGGTAGCGGAGGACGATCCACCAGCCCGGGAATGGATCGGCCGGGTAGCCGCGCTTCACCGCCACGGCCCAGGCCGCCACCATCAGCGCACCGCAGAGCAGCAGGCCAGGGACGATGCCGGCGGTGAAGAGATCCGCGATGGAGATCGTGCCGCCGGCGGCCAGCGAATAGATGATCATGTTGTGCGAGGGCGGGATCAGCAGCGCGATGATCGCCGCGTTCGCGGTGACATTGACGGCATAGTCGGCTGCATAGCCACGCTTGACCATCTGCGGGATCATGATGCCGCCGACAGCCGAGGCATCCGCCACAGCCGAGCCGGAAATGCCGCCGAAAAGCGTGCAGGTGATGACATTGACCTGCCCGAGGCCGCCCCGGAGATGGCCGACCAGCCCCGACGCGAACTGGATCAGCCGATCGGCAATGCCGCCGCGGATCATCAGGTCGCCCGAGAAGATGAAGAAGGGGATCGCCAGCATGGCGAAGGCATTCATGCCGGTCGACATCTGCTGGAAGACGACGATGGGCGGGATGCCCATATAGAGGACTGTCGCAAGCGAGGAGAGCCCGAGGCAGAAGGCCACCGGCACGCCCATCAGCAGGAGCGCCGCGAAGGAGCCGAAGAGAATGGCGATTTCCATGGATCAGGCCTCCCCCAGGCCGTGCGAGAAACGGATCGGCATCGGCGCGGCTTCGGCCTTGGCCATGCGCAGCAGGATGCGCTCGATCGAGAACAGGACGATGAGGAATCCGCCGCCGGCAATCGGGACATAATCCCAGCCCTTGGAAATCCCGACGACCGGCAGCCGGTCAGTCCACACCCCCGCTGCCAGGCGGCTGCCATAGATCACCATCGCGATGCCGAAGACCGTCACCAGCACTTCGATCGCGTAGATCAGCGCGCTCTTCGCGGCGCCGGTCGTGTAGTGGAGCGTCAGGTCGAAGCCCATATGGTCCTGCTCGCGCACGCCGACCGCGCCACCCAGCAGGATGAACCAGAGCATCAGGAACAGCGAGACCGGTTCGCCCCAGGCGGGCGTATCATTGAGGACATACCGCCCGAACACCGTCCATGCGACGATCCCCGTCATCGCAACGAGGCCGGATCCGGCCAGCAGGAGCGAAAGCAGGCTCAGCCGTGCGCAGAAACGGCTGTAGAGGGCAACAAGCTTGTCCATGACGCCTCCGGATAAAAGAAAGGCGCAACCGCCGAGGGGCGATTGCGCCAAGTCCGCCGTAGCCGGCGTTTACTTCACGGCCTGGATCTGGGCGACGAGATCCTTCAGCGCCTGATCCTTCACGAACTTCTCGTAGACGGGCTTCATGGCGTCGATGAAGGGCTGCTTCTCGACGCTGTTGACCACCGCGCCACCGGCCTTGACCTTGGCTTCCGAGGCCTTTTCACGCGCATCCCAGAGCTTGCGCATCTCGGCCACGGATTCCTTCGCAGCCGCCTTCACGAGGGCCTGGTCTTCCTTCGAGAGCTTGTCGAAACTCTTCTTCGACATGACCAGCACTTCCGGCGAGAGGGAATGCTCGGTCAGCGAGTAGAATTTCGAGACTTCGAAATGCTTGGTCGATTCATAGGACGGCCAGTTGTTCTCGGCGCCGTCGATCAGGCCCGTCTGGAGGCCCGAATAGACTTCGCCGAAGTTCATCGGGGTGGCATTGGCGCCAAGGGCCGAGACGAGGCTGATGAACATGTCCGATTGCTGGACGCGGATCTTCAGGCCCTTCATGTCCTCCGGCTTGGTGATCGGGCGCTTCGAATTGTAGAAGGAGCGCGCGCCGGAATCGTAGAAGGCAAGGCCGACGAGGTCATGCTTCTCGAATTCCTTCAGGATGCTTTCGCCGATCGGGCCATCCATGACCTTCCGCATATGGTCGACCGAGCGGAAGATGAAGGGCAGCGACGGCACGTTGGTCGCCGGGATCAGGTTGTTGAACGGCGCCATGTTGATGCGGTTCATGTCCAGCACGCCGAAGCGGGTCTGCTCGATCGTGTCCTTCTCCTGGCCGAGCTGGGCCGAGTGGAAGACGTTGATCTTGATGCGGCCATTGGTGCGCTGCTCGAGCAGCTTGCCCATGAACTTGACGGCCTCGACCGTCGGATAGCCATCCGGATGGATGTCGGTCGAGCGCAGGGTCTGCGCCTGAGCAGCAACGCCGCCACCCAGAGCCATGAGGGCGGCCAAAGCGACGCCCTTGAACATACGACGAGAAATCATGGTCTTTCCTCCTTGAATGCGGGTTTGTCCCCGCCTTTCCCTTGCCGTCCCGAACCGGAATGACCGGGCTGAACCGATTTCAGCCCGCCCGTTCCGGCCCTCTTGCCTTTCCCCATCGCCGGGCGGATACCGGATCCGCCTGTCGATGCACTAGTTCGGCCGAGCCGATACCGCCCGCGCGGAAAAACGGATTCCGCCGGCAAATTCGAATTCCGAGACATCCCCCGGCGCGACGATATGAATTCCCGTCGTCATGCCCGTGGAGAGGTAGTCTCCCGCCTTGAGGGTGTAGCCGCGGCCCTGCAGATGCGTGACCAGGAAGCCGAACGCGGCCAGTGGCCCGTCCATGACGCGGGCGGCACTGCCCTCGCCCGCCATCCGGCCGTTGACGCTGCATTGCGCCGTGAGCCCGGCCCAGTTCCGGTCTTCCCAGCCGGAAACGGCCGGGCCGACAATGATGCCGGAATTGTTGCCAAGATCGGAAATCACCGAACACGGCCCGAGATCGTTGATCCCGGCGAAGGGCGAGCCGGCGGTTTCGACCCCGGCATGGAGTGCGCCGACATAGGGCACAAGGTCGTCCTCCCCGGCGGGGAGATCGTCGGGAATATCCTTGCCGACGCAGATGATGAATTCCGCCTCGACCGCAGCGAACCCACCCGGGAAGACCGGGAACGGCATCTCCGTGCCGTTGGCGGCGAACCGGATCTGCCGGCTCATGACCGGCCCGGCCAGTCGCGCGGCGCCGAGCCTGTCGCGCCATTCCGGCGCAATGCCGGCAATTTTCCAGCCGGCGACCTGATCGGGAAAGCCGGCAATGGCCGCATCCTGAATGCGGTAGGCCTCCGCCAGGGTAGCCGGAACCAGGCCGGGAAATTCAGCCAGCGGGCGGCCGGAAAGCCGGGCGGCACGGAAGGCCGCGGCAACCGCCTCCTCCGTGCTCGTGCCTGCATCGATCCGGCCCGTTTCCATGCCTGTTTCCGCTTTTCTTCCCGGCTGGTGCGGGAGCCGCTGGTTGTTGACAGGGATCACGATAGTATGGACTTGTATGGTAGATCAAGAGGGAATATAAAGGTTGCATCATGAACGCACCGACCCCGCTTCCACTCGGCCATTCGAAAGCGCCCAGCGCCACACGCGGCGTTGCCGACCGCCTGAGGCAGGCCATCATCTCGATGGAATTTCCGCCCGGGACACGGCTTTCCGAAGGCGAGATCGCCACGCGCTATGATGTTTCGCGGCAACCCGTGCGCGAAGCGCTGATCTCGCTGAGCCGGATCGGCCTCGTGCAGGTGCTGCCGCAGCGCGGCACCATCGTCACCCGGATCTCGACCCGCCACATGATGCAGGTCCGGATCGCTCGCGAGGCGCTGGAATCCGCCATCGTGCAGCGGGCCTGCGAGCGGTTCGACCCGGTCATCCGCGGCAGTATCGACGCGATCCTCGAAACGCAGGCGCGCGCGGCCTGCGAGGGCGACTACATGACCATCACCGCTGCGGATTCGCAGTTCCATGCTGCCCTCGCCACCGGAGCCGATTGCGAGATGATCTGGCAGATGGTGCTGGATGTGAAGGCCCATATGGACCGGGTCCGCCATCTGACCCTGCAGGACCGCGATTCCATGCGCATCCTTGTCGAGCAGCATCGCGCGATCGTCGATGCGATCGACCAGCGGGACCCCGAGAAGGCCGATCATGCCATGCGGCATCACCTGATGGAGATCCTGCGCGACCTGCCGCGCGTTCTGGCCGAACGCGCCGACTATTTCGAATAAGCCGGCGGAGCCGAAATCCGCCGATCCGGGAACGGAAACACCGAGGAATCCGCCATGAGTGCCATCGATATCGAGATCCGCCAGGCCATCCATCCGGAACATGCGGAGGGCATGTCAACGGCGGAGCTGCGCAAGCATTTCCTTGTGACCGGGCTGTTCCAGCCCGGCCGGATCAAGGCGGTCTACACCCATTATGACCGCATGATCCTGATGGGGCTGGTGCCGTCAAAAGGGCCCCTCGCCTTCGGCCCGGAGCTTGCCCAGCTGGTCAAGGCCGAGGATTTCCTCGCACGGCGCGAAATCGGCCTGTTCAATCTGGGCGGAGCCGGCCGCGTCCGTGCCGGCGGCAAGACCTATGAACTCGCGCGCTATGACGCGCTCTATCTGCCGATGGGCACGCATAACGTGCTGCTGGAGAGCGCGCATGCCGACGAACCGGCGCTTTTCTATGCCAACTCGGCTCCTGCGCATCATGCGCATCCGGCGCATCTGATGAAAGTCTCGGCACTGCAGGGCGACGAGCTGGGTGCCGAAGCCAGCGCCAACCGGCGCACGCTGACGAAATACATGCATCCCGGCGCCTTCCCGACCTGCCAATTGGTGATGGGGCGGACGGCGATGCATAACGGCTCGGTCTGGAACACCATGCCGCCGCATACGCATGACCGGCGGATGGAGGCCTATCTCTACCATGACCTGCCGGAGGGCCAGGCCGTGTTCCATTTCATGGGCCGCCCGGACCATACCCGGCATCTCGTCGTGCGGAACCACGAGGCGATCCTGTCGCCGCCCTGGTCGATCCATTGCGGGTCGGGCACCTCGGCCTACGCCTTCATCTGGTCCATGGCGGGCGACAACCAGACCTTCACCGACATGGATGCCGTTCCCGTCCCGACGCTGTTCTGAGGCGTCGCCATGGCTGCCCTTCCGAGTTTCCGCCTCGATGGCCGCGTGGCCATCGTTACCGGTGCCAATACCGGGATCGGCCAGGCCCTGGCCGTCGCCCTCGGTGCCGCCGGGGCGCGCGTGGCGCTGGTCGGCCGTTCGTCGATGGAGGAGACGGAGGCCCTGCTCGATGCGACCGGGGTCGCCCATCTCGCCCTCCGGGCCGATCTCTCGACGCCCGACCCCGTGGCCGGGATCGTCGAGGAGGTGGTGGGCTGGGCCGGGCAGCTCGACATTCTTGTCAACAATGCCGGGATCATCCGCCGCGCCGATGCCCTCGACTTCACCGAGGAGGACTGGGACGCGGTGATCGACACCAACCTCAAGGTGGCGTTCTTCCTGGCGCAGGCGGCGGGCCGCCACATGGTGCCGCGGAAGACCGGCAAGATCATCAACATCGCCTCGCTGCTCTCCTTCCAGGGCGGCGTGCGGATCGCCTCCTACACCGCCTCGAAAAGCGGGCTGGCTGGCCTGACCAAGCTGCTCGCCTGCGAATGGGCGCCGCATGGCATCAATGTGAATGCGATCGCGCCCGGCTATTTCGTGACCAACAATACCGAAGCCCTCCGCAACGATGCGGACCGGCATTCGGCCATCCTCGCCCGGATTCCTGCCGGGCATTGGGGCGATCCTGCCGATCTCGGCGGGGCCACCGTCTTCCTCGCCTCAGACGCCGCCCGCTACATCCACGGCATCACCCTGCCGGTCGATGGCGGCTGGCTAGCCCGGTAATCCACGCCCATGCTGCATCCCGACCGCCTCTTTCCCGCCGATCCCGCCACGCGTGACGTGGCCCGCGCCCTCTATGCCACGGTGAAGGATCTCCCGATCATCTCGCCGCATGGCCATACCGATCCGCGCTGGTATGCCGAGAACGCGTTGTTCCCCGATCCGGCGCGGCTGTTCGTGGTGCCCGACCATTACATCTACCGCATGCTCTATTCGCAGGGCGTCCGGCTGGAGGACCTCGGCATTCCCCGGCTGGACGGCAGCCCGGTGGAGCAGGATCCGCGGAAGATCTGGCGGCTTTTTGCAGAGCATTACGGCCTGTTCCGGGGCACGCCGACACGGATCTGGATCGATCATGCCTTCGAGACGCTGTTCGGCCTGACCGAGCGCCTCACGCCGGACAATGCCGACCATCATTACGACGTGATCGAGGCCGCCCTCCGCAGCGAGGCCTTCCGCCCCCGGGCGATGTTCGAGCGGATGAAGATCGAGGTGATTTCCACAACCGACGGTGCACTCGATGATCTCGGCTGGCATCGGATGATCCGCGAGTCCGGCTGGACGGGCCGCGTGGTGCCGGCCTACCGGCCCGATGCGGTGGTCGATCCGGAATTCCGCGGCTTCCGCGAGAATGTTGAGCGCCTCGGCGAGATTGCCGGCGAAAATACCGGCACGTGGGAAGGCTATCTCCGCGCCCATCGCGCCCGGCGGGCCTATTTCAAGGAATTCGGCGCTACGAGTTCCGATCACGGCCATGCCAGCGCGGCGACGGCCAATCTCTCCCCGGCCGAGGCCGCCGCGCTGTTCCAGCGCGTGCTGAAACCGGGCGTCAGCGCCGCCGATGCGGAACTGTTCCGCGCGCAGATGCTCACGGAAATGGCCCGGATGAGCCTGGAGGACGGGCTCGTCCTGCAGATCCATCCGGGTTCGTTCCGCAATCACAATGCCGCCCTGTTCGAGCATTTCGGGCGGGATATGGGCGCGGATATTCCGCAGCGCACGGATTATGTGCGGGCGCTCAAGCCGCTGCTTGATGCGCATGGCAATGATCCGCGCCTGTCGGTGATCCTCTTCACGCTGGACGAGACAAGCTATTCGCGCGAGCTCGCGCCCCTGGCCGGGCATTATCCCTGCCTGAAGCTCGGGCCGGCCTGGTGGTTCTTCGATGCGCCGGATGGCATGCGCCGTTTCCGCGACCTGACGACCGAGACGGCCGGCTTCTACAACACGGTCGGGTTCAATGACGATACCCGCGCCTTCCCGTCGATCCCGGCCCGGCACGATGTGGCCCGCCGGGTCGACTGCGCCTTCCTCGCCGAGCGCGTGGTGACGCACCGGATCGACGAGGACGAGGCCTTCACGCTGGCGCATGATCTTGCCTACCGGCTGGCGAAGGAGGCGTACCGGCTATGAGCCGGTTGACACCCAAAACCGTGAATGCAGTATGCTGTGATCACACTTGAGAGCCGGGCGACAGATCCGGCCTCACGGGAAGGAAACACCAGGAACTCGACGGGTTGCCGGCATGAACCGGGCCCGGGAGCCTTTCAAGGAGGAAACGATGGATTCGATTTCACGCCGTTCGATTCTGGCCGGTGGCGCTGCCATCGGCGCTGCTGCCGGCCTCGGGGTCGCACCGGCCCGGGCGCAGGCCTGGCCTGCCCGGCCGATCACCATGGTATGCCCGTGGGGTGCTGGTGGCGGCACGGACCAGACGGCGCGCATCGTCGCCTCGATCCTCGAGCGGGATCTGAAGCAGCCTGTCAGCGTGGTCAACCGGACCGGCGGTTCGGGCGTGGTCGGGCATTCCGCCATCGCCACCGCTGCACCGGATGGCTACACGATCGGGATGATCACGGTGGAAATCACCATGATGCATCATCAGGGCCTGACCGATCTCAACCCGACCAGCTACACCCCCCTCGCCCTCATGAACGAGGATCCGCCGGGTGTGCAGGTTCCGGCCAATTCGCCCTACAAGAATGTCAAGGAACTGGCGGATGCGATCAAGGCTGCGCCGGCCGGCAAGTTCAAGGCCTCCGGCACCGGCCAGGGCGGCATCTGGCATCTGGCACTGATCGGCTGGCTCGGCGCCATGGGCCTGAAGCCGGACCATGTGGCCTGGGTGCCCTCGAACGGGGCTGCGCCCGCCATGCAGGATCTTGCTGCCGGCGGTGTCGATATCGTGACCTGCTCGGTGCCGGAAGCCCGGGCGATGCTCGATGCCGGCAAGGCGCGGTCGCTCGCGATCATGGCCGACCAGCGCAATCCGCAGTTCAAGGATGTGCCGACGCTCAACGAGATGCTGGGGATCAAATACTCGGTCGGGGCGTGGCGCGGCATCGCGGCGCCGAAGGGCCTGCCGGCAGACATCCAGGCCCGTCTCGTGACGGCGCTGAAATCGGCCTATGAATCCAAGGAGTTCCAGGAGTTCATGGCCGCACGGGGTTTCGGCACGAAATTCGCCGATCCCGCCGGCTTCGCGAGCTTCATGGCCAATGGCGACAAGATGATGGCCGAAGCCATGAAGGCCGCCGGCCTCGCCAAGAAAGCCTGAGGTATCAAGAAGGCCTGACGCCGGCGCGTCAGCCTCTCCTGCCATGGCAGGACGACACGAACTCCGGCGGCCCCATGCCGGAGTTTTCCTTCCTCTGAAAGGACTGGATGATGCGGATCTCCGACCGGATTTCCGGCGTGTTCCTTGCGCTGCTCGGAGCGGCCGCGTTCTGGGGCGGCTCGCGCCTGCCGCCGGTGCCCGGGCAGCAGGTCGGGCCGAGCGCCTTTCCGATGGTCGTCGGTTCCGGCCTGATCATTGTCGGAATCCTGATCGCGCTGCATATCGGCCGCAGCTTCGAGGAGCAGGCCGAGGCGGAACTCGCGGAGCACAGCCAGCCCGATCCGGAGGCCGAGGCCTTCCAGCGGCGCCGGCGCTGGCTGGCCTTCCTGCCGCCCGCGCTGATGGTCGCCTATTACTTCCTGTCGGAGCGGGTCGGCTTCGTTCCGGTCGCGGCCGTGATGATCGCCATCCTCGCTTTCACGCTCAACGCGAAACGGAGCCTGATCCTTCCGGTTTCGATCTTCGGCGCGCTGGCGATCCACCTTGTCTTCGTCAAGCTCCTGCGTGTGCCCCTGCCGCCGGGGCCCCTGCCCATGCCGTGGTGAGGACCTTCCATGAGCAGCAGCTTCCTTGCCGCCTTTCCGCTGGTCTTCACGCAGGACGTCCTGATCGCGATGATCGCCTCGGCGATCTACGGGATGGTCGTCGGTGCACTGCCGGGTCTGACCGCCACCATGGCCACGGCCTTGCTCGTGCCGGTCACGTTCTACCTTTCCCCGATCGCCGCCATCGCGACAATCATCACCTCGTCCGCCATGGCGATCTTTGCCGGCGATATTCCGGGCTGCCTTGTGCGGATCCCGGGAACGCCCGCCTCGGCCGCCTATACCGATGAAGCCTACAAGATGACGCTCAAGGGGCAGGCCGAAACCGCGCTTGGAATCTGCCTCTGGTTCTCGGCGCTGGGCGGCATTGTCGGCACGATCGCGCTGGTGCTGATCGCCCCTGCCCTTGCGGAAGTCGCGCTCTCCTTCTCGACCTTCGAGTATTTCTGGCTCGCGATCCTCGGCCTGATGTGCTCGACGCTGGTCGCGCGCTCGTCACCCGTCAAGGCGATCGCCGCGATGCTGCTCGGCCTGCTGGTTTCCTGCATCGGCATCGAGAATCCGGCCGGCACACCGCGCTTCACCTTCGGCTCCACCGACCTGCTCGGCGGCATCGATGCCATCGCGGCGCTTGTCGGCGTCTTCGCGCTGGCGGAAGTGATGCGGGCGGTCACGCAGAAGGACCCGCCCTCGATTCCGGACCGCAAGCTCGGCTCGATCCTCAAGGGGCAGATCGAGCTGACCAAGCGCTATCCGAAGCAGCAGATCCGCGGCAACATTGTCGGGACGCTCATCGGAGCCCTGCCCGGTGCCGGGGCCGACATGGCCGCCTGGGTTTCCTATTCCCTCTCGAAGCGCTTCTCGAAGGAGCGCGAGAAATTCGGCACCGGCCATCCCGAAGGGCTGGTTGAAGCCGGGGCCAGCAACAATGCCGCGCTGGCCGGCGGCTGGATCCCGGCGCTGCTGTTCGGGATTCCCGGCGATACGATCACCGCCATCGCCATCGGCGTTCTGTACATGAAAGGGCTCAATCCCGGCCCGACGCTCTTCACCGAGAAGGCGTCGAGCATGTATGCGCTCTACATCATTTTCCTGCTGGCCAACCTGCTGATGATCCCGCTCGGCATCGCGATGATCCGGATCTCGAAGCACGTGCTCAAGGCGCCGCGCTCGCTGATCATGCCGGTCATCATGGTGTTCTGCGCGGTCGGAGCCTTCAGTGCGGCCGGCAACAACCTCTATGCCGTGCTGATCGTCGCGTTTTTCGGGATTGCCGGCTACCTCATGGAAGAGAATGGCTTCCCGGTGGCGGCGATGGTTCTCGGCATCGTCATGGGCACGATGGTCGAGCAGAATTTCGTGACATCGCTGATCAAGTCGGACGGGTCGATCCTGCCGTTCCTCAGCCGGCCGATCGCGGCGTTCCTCGCTTTCCTGACCTTCATCGCCCTGTTCTGGCCGCTGATCGCGTGGCTGAGGCGTTACAAGGCGAGCCTCGACGCGGCGGCCCCGGCGAGATAGCCGAAGGCGACGGCCGTCAGCAGGCCGTTGCCCGAAAGGTAGCCTGACGCATCCGGTCCCGAGACGCCGGCTGCCGCGCCACCCACGGCGAAGAGGTTCGGGAAAGGCCGGCCCCCGTCCGCAAGCACGCGGGCGTCACCGTCAATCCCGAGGCCACCCTGCGTGTGGAACAGCGCCCCGGTGATCCTGACCGCGCAAAACGGCGCGACCAGCGGTGCGACACCCATCCAGATGCGTCCCTGTGCATCGGGCCTGCCCGATTGCCGGGCCTCCTCGATCGTGGCGGCGGTTGCGGCCAACGCGGCTTCCGGCAGGCCGAGGCGGCGGGCTAGAGCCGGGAGGTCCGGCGCCTCGATCAGGGCCCCGGCGGCTTCGATGGTGCGGAAATCCTCGAATTGGCGGGCAATGCCGGCGATGCGTGTATCGAAGATCGAAAAGGCCTGCCGCTCCGGCTGGGCCAGCACCGCAGCGGCCTGTTCGGAATAGCCACGGGATTCATCCGAGAAGCGCTCGCCGAGGAGGTTCACCTGGAAGCCGCCCTCGGTCATCGTCGCCCAGGTCAGCAGGATGCCATGGGGTTCGGCAACCGAGCCGTGGCCCTGATGGCCCGACAGGTCGACCAGTTGCGCGCCCAGTTGCCGGCCCCAGAGGACGGCCTCGCCCTGATTGCCGGGATGGCCGAAATACAGCGCGTCCTTCAACCCGGGAATGTGTTCCGCAACCAGCGCGCGGTTGCCCCCGTAGCCATTGCACGCGAGAACCAGCGCATGACATCCGATCCGGTCCCGCGTGCCGTCCGGCCGAACAACCTCGACACCGAGAATGCGGTTGCTGCCTTGCTCCGCCAGCAGCGTCTCCGCTCGGGCCTCCGTGACAATATCCACCCCTGCCCGCTCCGCCGCCTCGCGCAGATGGTCCATCAGCTCGGCCCCGGAGCGCGAGGGCAGGCCATGCATGCGATAGGCCGAATGGCCGGGATAGGTGAAATTGTCGATCACCGAGAAGGGCAGCCCATGGGCATCGGCCAGCCATTCCAGTGCCGGACCGATGGCGCGAACCGCCATCTCGATCCGCGGGCTCTCGTTCCGGTGCTTGGCCTTGCGCCGGATATCCTCGGCAAAGGCGGCCTCGCTGTCCGCAATACCGGCCGCCGCCTGGAACCGCGTGCCGGCAGCCGGGATCAGCCCGGCCGAGAGGGCCGTCGAGCCACGCGGCAGGGGGTCGCGTTCGAGCACCAGAACCTCCGCTCCGGCGGCCCGCGCCCGGAGCGCCGTGACAAGGCCGCCGGCCCCGGCGCCGATGACCAGAATTCCGGTCTCGACATCGAAGGGCGTCGGCTCCATCATCCGGATATCCGCCATGGCGTCCTTCTCCCCCTTTCGGCTTCAACAAGCCGATTGTCTGCACTTGACGACAGCAAAATGTTCTATATCTAATACAAATACAAGCTGGAAAATCATACAAGCCAGCAGGGAGCTGTCGGGTCGTGGTTGCTATCGAGCCGTCCAAGACGCAACGCCTGTATCTGCTTCTCAAGGAGCAGATCCTGAAGGGCGTGCTGTCTCCCGGGCATCGCCTGCCCTCGGAGCCGCAGCTCGCCGCCCAGCATCGCCTGTCCCGCGTCACGATCCGCCGTGCGCTCGAGGGGCTCGAGCAGGACGGGCTGATCCGCCGCCAGCCGGGAGCCGGAACCTTCGTGCTCGATGCCCGGCCGCGCAAGGGCGTGGTGGGTGACCTGTCGAACATGCTGGCGCATCTCGTCGCCATGGGCCGGGCCACCCGCGCCAAGCTGCTCTCCTTCAGCTACCAGCCGTCGCCGCCGGCCGTCTCGGCCGCGCTGAAGCTCGAGGATGGCGAGCGCGTGCAGCATTCGATCCGCGTCCGCTACATCGATGATACGCCGTTCTCGCACCTGACGACCTATGTTCCGGAGCGGATCGGTGTCACCTATTCCGAGGCCGATCTTGCCAGCACGCCGCTGCTGACCCTGCTGGAGCGCTCCGGCGTGGTGGCCGACCGTGCGAGCCAGACCGTGACCGCAACCCTTGCCGGGCCGGAAATCGCCGAACTCCTCCAGGTCGAGATCGGGTCGCCGCTGCTCAGCATGACACGCGTGGTCTATGACGATCACGGCCGTGGCGTGGAGTATCTCTCCGCCCTCTACCGGCCGGATCTTCACAGCTTCCAGATGGAAATGACCCGGACCGGGATCGGCGCCGAGCGGCGCTGGTCGCCCGTCTCCAGCCTGACGCGGCCCGGCTCCGACGCGCGGCCCGTTCCCGGCCGGGGCACTCCCCGCCGAGCGTCCATCACGCCCCTTTAGGGCTCAAATGGGCATGCACCTTCGGGGCAGGCCCTCGGGCCTGTCCGGATCGAAACCGGTCTGATCGACCGCTCGACAACCCGAACCGGCCCTGCCGGACCGCCAAGAGGAGAACGTGCCATGACGAAACTTTCCGGCTTTGACCGCCGGTCGCTTCTGAAGACCGCCGCACTCGGTTCGATTGCCACGATCGGCATGCCTGCCGTGCTGCGTGCGCAGGCCCCGGCCATCAAGATCGGCATCCTCCAGCCTGTCACCGGCGCGCTCGCGCAGGATGGCGAATATGGCCGTCTCGGCGCGGAAATCGCCCTGAAGGAGCTGAATGCTGCCGGCGGTATCAAGTCCATGGGCGGCGCCAAGCTCGAGATGGTGTTCGGCGATGCCCGGTCCAACCCGGAAGGCGGCACGCAGGAAGTCGAGCGGATGCAGGCCGAAGGCGTCGCTGCGATTGTCGGCGGCTTTGCCTCGCCGATCTGCCTCGCGGCCAGCCAGGCTGCCTCGCGCTACGACATTCCGTATCTCGTCGATGTCGGCGTGTCGGACCAGATCGTGAAGCGCGGCCTGAAGAACACGTTCCGCTTCGGCCCGGGCTTCGGCTCGGTGACGGCCTCGGCGCTCGACAACCTCGTGAAGCTCAACGATGCCGCCGGCAAGCCGGCAAAGACCGTGGTCATCGTCCACGAGGACGGGCTGTTCGGCTCGGGCATGGCGAAGCTGCTCCAGACCGAGCTGCCGAAGCGCGGCTTCGAGGTGCTCGAAACCGTTGCGCATCCGACGCCGTCGCGCGACATGGCCAATGTGGCCCTGCGCATCCGCGCGCTGAACCCGGATCTCGTGATCCCGTCCAGCTATTACTCGGAATTCGTGTTGCTGGCCCGTACGATGCAGCAGCAGCGCATCAAGCCGAAGGGCATCTACGCGGTGCTCAACGGCGCGGCCTCGAATTTCCGCTTCGTGAAGGAATTCCCGACAGCGGCCGAGAACGTGATGGACTGCAACCACTGGGCCGACATGCGAAAGCCGCGCACGGCCAATGTGAAGGCCGAGGTGGAGCGTGCCGGCAAGGTCTGGCTGTACAATACGCCGCTGAACTATTCGTCGGTGCTGGTGCTGGCGGATGCGATCGAGCGCGCCGGCTCGGCCGACCGGGTGAAGATCATCGAGGCGCTCAACAGCTCGACCTTCGCCGACCACATCATGCCCTATGGCCCGACCAAATTCGTCGAAGGCCAGAATACCGGGGCCCAGGCGGTCAACACGCAGGTCCAGAACGGCGATATCAAGATCATCTTCCCGACCGATGTCGCCAATGCGAAGCCGATCTTCCCGGTGACCTGACGGTTCCGGAACGGCCTGTCCTTTCGAGGGCTGCGCTTCCGGCGCGGGCGTTCGCGCCCTCGCCTCCCCTTTGCATGGTCTGATGATGCTGAAGTTCGACATCTTCCTGTCCGCCCTTGCCAACGGTCTTCTGACTGGCGCGGTCTATGCGCTGATCGCGCTCGGCCTGACGCTGATCTATGGCGTGCTGCACATCATCAACTTCGCCCATGGCGCGACGCTGACCCTCGCGATGTTCGCGGTCTTCGTCGCGCATCAGGCTTTCGGGCTCGATCCCTACATCGCCGTCTTCATCCTGACGCCGCTGTTCTTCGTTCTCGGCTATGCCCTCCAGCGTTTCGTCATCACGCCGGCCAGCCATGGCGATGACGGCAACATCCTGCTCGTCACGCTCGGCATCTCGATCATCATCGAGAATGCGCTGCTCGCCGTCTTCCGCTCGGATACGCGCTCGATCGATGTTCCCTATGGCTTCTCGGTCATGGAGATCGGGCCGCTCTTTCTCTCGACGCCCAAGGTCATCGCCTTCGTCGCCACGCTTGGCGTTGCCGGCCTGCTCTGGCTGCTGCTTGCCCGCAGCGATACCGGCAAGGCGATCCGGGCCGTGGCGAAGGAGAAGACCGGCGCCTCGCTCTGCGGCATCGACGTCGCGCATGTCTATGCGGTGACGTTCGGCATCGGCACGGCCTGCCTCGCCATTGCCGCCTGCCTGCTGATGCCGACCTTCCTCGTCAATCCGCGGGTCGGCAATGCCTTCGTGCTGGTGGCCTTCACCATTGTCGTGCTCGGCGGGATGGGCTCGATCGGCGGAGCGCTGGCCGGCGGGCTGATCATCGGCGTGGTCGAGAGCCTGTCCGGCCTCTATTTCGGCGAGAGCCTTGGCCAGATCGGCATTTTCCTGATCTTCCTCGTCGTGCTGCTGTTCCGGCCGACCGGCCTGTTCGGAGCCAAGGCATGAAGGGCGGGCTCTTCACCAGCGGCTATGGGCCGATCCTGATCGTGGTGGCGATCCTCGCGGTGTTGCCGTTCGGCTTCTCGGCCAATACGACGCTGAATTTCCTCGGCTTCGTGCTGATCGTCACGCTGGCGGCGCAGGGCTGGAACCTGCTGGCCGGTTATGGCGGGCAGTTTTCCTTCGGCCATGCCGCCTTTTTCGGGATGGGTGCCTATGGCATCGCCCTGGCGCAGGTGCGGTTCGGGCTCAATCCCTGGCTCGCCCTGCCGCTGGCCATCGCGCTGGGCGCATTGACGGGCACGATCCTCGGCTATCTCAGCTTCCGCGCCCGGCTGCGTGGTTCCTATTTCGCGCTGGTGACGCTCGCCTTTGCGGAGGTGTTCCGCATCCTCGCCAATGCCTCGACCTTCACCGGCGGGGCGGCCGGCGTGCTGATCCCGCTGCGGATCGAGGCCGCAAATTTCCAGTTCGCCGACAAGCGCAGCTTCTACTGGCTGGCCCTCGCCTTCGTCGCCTTTGCCCTGCTGCTCACGCAGGCCATCGCCCGCAGCCGTTTCGGTGCCTATCTGGTCGCCGTCCGCGAGAACGAGGACGCCGCCCGGGCGCTCGGCGTGGATGCGCTGGCGGTGAAGCTCAAGGCGATCACGCTGTCGGGCGGCATCACGGCGGCGGCGGGCAGCCTCTATGCCCAGAAGTTCCTGTATATCGACGCCAACCTTGCCTTCGGGCCGTGGATCTCGGTGGAGGCCCTGCTGGCGCCGATCATCGGCGGGATCGGCACCGTGTTCGGGCCGCTGGCCGGCGCGGTGCTGCTGCTCGGCCTCGGCGAGATCACCAAGACCTTCTTTACCTGGCTGCTCGGGGGAGCAGTGCCCGGGATCGATCTCGTCGTGTTCGGCGTGCTGCTGATCCTCTGCGTCGCCTTTGCGCCGCGCGGCGTGCTCGGCCTGTTGTGGCGGATCCTGCCCGCCTTCCGGGGAGGCCGGGCATGAGCACTGCTCCCCTCCTCCGCTGCACCGGCATTACCAAGCGCTTCGGCGGGCTGGTGGCCGTGGACGATGCCTCGCTCGATGTGGAGGCCGGTTCGATCACCGGGCTGATCGGGCCGAACGGGGCCGGAAAGACCACGTTCTTCACCGTGATTGCCGGCTTCGCGGAGCCGACGGCGGGTTCGGTGTCCTTCAAGGGGCGCGATATCACCGCCCTGCCCGCGCATCGCCGCGCGGAACTCGGCGTCGCAAGGACATTCCAGATCGTGCAGCCCTTTGCCGGGCTTACCGTGCGCGAGAACATCGCTGTGGGTGCCTATCTGCGGCATCCCGGCCGCGATGCCGCGCTCGACCGGGCGGAGGATATCGCCAGACGTCTCGGCCTCGGGCCAATGCTCGACCAATCCGCCGGCGATCTCACCGTGGCCGGGCGGAAGCGGCTCGAAATGGCGCGGGCGCTGGCCACAGAGCCGAGCCTGCTCCTGCTTGACGAGGTTCTGGCCGGGCTCAACCCGTCGGAAATCCGCGACATGATCCCCGTGGTGCGGGCGATCCGCGATTCCGGCGTGACGATCCTGATCGTCGAGCATGTGATGCAGGCCGTGATGCAGCTCTGCGATACGGTGGCCGTGCTGGCGCAGGGCCGGATGATCGCGAAGGGCCGGCCGGCCGAGGTGGCCTCCGACCCGAAGGTCATCGAGGCCTATCTCGGCCATGGTGCCGCCAAGCGGATGCAGGCCCAGCAGGGAGACTCCCATGCTTGAGGTGCAGGATCTCGTTGCCGGGTATGGTGCGATGCCGGTGCTCCGGGGCGTTTCGCTCAATGTGGGCGCGGGCGAGGTCGTCGCCGTGCTCGGGGCGAATGGTGTCGGCAAGACCACGCTGAACCGGGCTCTTTCGGGCCTGATCCGGGCCGAGCGCGGAAGCATCCGCTTCGAGGGCGAGGCAATCGAGCGGCTCGATCCGGCCGGGATTGTCGCGCGTGGGCTCATCCATGTGCCGGAGGGGCGCAAGATCTTCCCCAACATGACGGTCAGGGAAAATCTGGAACTCGGCGCCTATCGCCGCGCCCGGGCCAACCGCAGCCGCAATCTCGAACAGGCGTTCACGACCTTCCCGCGCCTCCGCGAACGCGAGGCGCAGCTGGCGGGCACCCTGTCCGGCGGCGAGCAGCAGATGCTCGCCATCGGGCGTGGCCTGATGGCCGAGCCGAAGCTGCTGATCCTCGACGAACCCTCGCTCGGGCTGTCGCCGCTGCTGGTGGAGGAACTGTTCGCGCTGATCGCGAACATTGCCGCGCAGGGGCTGGCCGTGATGCTGGTCGAGCAGAATGTCGTGCAGTCGCTCGAACTCGCCGCGCGGGCCTATGTGCTCGCCAATGGCGAGGTTGCGCTTTCGGGCGAGGCAAACGTGCTGGCGCGCGATCCCGAACTCGAAAAGACCTATCTGGGGATGTGACGATGAAGACACTGTCCCATGGCGTGGTTCCCGCCTCCCGCCTCGTCACCGGAAAGCACCCGGCATGGTTGCGGCAATGGAGCCGTTTCGCCTCCCGGACGCAGCTTTCCGACATTCCGGCCGAGGCCGTTGCCTGCGCGCGGCTGGTGGCACTGGACTGCCTTGGCGCGATTCTGGCCGGGCGGTCGGAGCCGGAAGTGCAGAAGGCAGCCCGGCGGTTGGGCAAGAGCTTCCGGGCGCGGAAATCCGGCGCGCCGGCGCTGGAAGCGTTCCTCGACGGTACGGCCGGCACGATGCTGGAGATCGACGAGGGCAACCAGTATGCGCGCGGCCATCCGGGCATCCATGTCCTGCCGGCGCTGATGGCCTCGGCCCGGCTGCGCGACGTTTCCGGCGCGGCATTCCTGCGGGCGCTGATCCTCGGCTATGAGATCGGGGCCAGGATCGGCATGGCCTCGAAGCTGCGCGTGACGATGCATCCGCATGGCACCTGGGGCGTTGTCGGCGCGGCGCTCGGCGTGGCGGCGCTGAACCGCGCCGGGCCCGGCCGTATGCTCTCGACCATCAATATTGCCTCCTCGCTCGGCCTGACAACCAGCCGGCGGACCATGCTGGAAGGCGCGACCATCCGGAACAGCTATGCCGGTTTCTCGAACATGCTCGGGCTGATGGCCTGGGAACTCGCCGAAGCGGGATTTACCGGCGAGGCGGACGGCGTCGGCTCGGTCTATGGCGGGATCGCCGCCGAGAACTGGGAGCCCGGTGTGATGACCGAGGCGCTCGGCACCCGCTGGGAAATCGCGCGGAACTACTTCAAGCGCCACGCCGCCTGCCGCTACACCCACGGCGCGATTGACGCGCTGATGGAGATCACGCGGCGGCACGGGAAGCCGCTTCGTCCCGAAGCCATCCGCGCGATCCGCGTCGACACCTATGTCTGGGCGGCCCAGCTCGACCATCCGGCGCCTGACAACATGCTGGCGGCGAAATTCTCGCTGCCCTTCGCGCTGGCGACGACGATCGTCAACGGTGCGGCGACGCTGGATGCATTCCGCGACACCGCGCGGGCGGACGAGGTGACGGGCGCCCTCGCCCGCCGGGTCGAGGTGCATGAGGACCCGGCCCTTACCGCGATGCTGCCCGGCCTGCGCCCCGCCCGCGTGACGGTAACGCTGGAATCCGGCGAGAGCCTTGTCCACGAGGTCCGCACCAACCGGGGCGATACGGAAGATCCCTACAGCGCCGAGGATGTGATCGCGAAATTCCGCGAGATCGCCGATCCGCTGCTGGGGCCCCGGCGAGCCGAAGCTGTGGTGACCCAGGCCCTGGCCCTCGAGACCCTGCCCTCCACCCGTGCATTCCTCACCCTTGGCGAGACCGTCGCATGAGCCAGAACGGACATGACACAACCGGGCTGAAGGCCCGCCTTGAACGGCGGCCGATCCTGCTCGCGCCCGGCATCTACGATGCGCTCAGCGCCTCGATTGCCACGGATGCCGGCGCGGAGGCGCTTTACCTTTCCGGCGCAGCCATCGCCTATACGCGGCTCGGCCGGCCCGATATCGGCCTTGTCTCGATGAACGAGGTGGTCGAGACCATTGCCCTGATCCGCGACCGCGTCGCAACCCCGCTGATTGTCGATGCCGATAATGGCTATGGCAACGCGCTCAACATGCAGCGCACGATGCGGCTGTTCGAACGGGCGGGCGCCAATGCGCTCCAGATCGAGGATCAGGCCTATCCGAAGCGATGCGGCCATCTCGCCGACAAGACGCTGATCTCGCCGACCGATATGGCCGGCAAGTTGCGGGCGGCGGCCGATGCCCGCCATTCCGCCGGCACGCTCATCATCGCCCGGACCGATGCCATTGCCGTGGAAGGGTTTTCCGCCGCGATCGACCGTGCCGCGCTCTATGCGGAAAGCGGTGCCGACGTGCTGTTCGTCGAGGCGCCCGGCAGCGTGGAGGAACTGGCCCGTATCACCGAGGCGCTCAAGGGCACCCTGCCGCTGATGGCCAATATGGTCGAGGGCGGCCGTACGCCCCTGACGGCGGCACATGAGCTGGAAGCGCTGGGTTTCGCGCTGGTGATCTTCCCCGGCGGGATCGTCCGGGCCATCGCCCATGCGGCGCAGGCCTTCTATGCGAACCTGCTGCAGAACGGCACGACCGCCGGGTTCCGCAACGCGATGTTCGATTTCGACGAGCTCAATACCGTGATCGGCACGCCCGAGATGCTGGCCCTCGGCAAGAGCTACGAAGGACAGCCATGACCCCGCTCGACCCCGTCACCTTCGCCGTCCTGACCGGGCGGCTGGAGCAGATTGCCGACGAGATGGACGCGACGCTCTATCGCTCGGCCTTCAACCCGATCATCGCGGAAGCGCGCGATGCCTGCCACGGCCTCTACCATCGCGAGACGGGCGACACCCTGGTGCAGGGGCAGAACGGCCTGCCGATCTTCGTCGGGGCCATGGCCTTCGCCGTGAAGGCCGTGATCGACAAGGTCGCGCGGGATGGCGGGCTGGAGGACGGCGATGTCTTCCTCTTCAATGATCCGTATGCCGGCGGCACGCATCTCAACGATTTTCGGCTGGTCAAGCCACTGATGCGGCAGGGCCGGATCTTCGCCTGGCTGGCCTCGGTCGGGCATTGGCTCGATATCGGCGGCAATGTGCCCGGCGGCTACAATCCGAAGGCGGTGGAAAGCTTCCAGGAAGGCGTGCTGATCCCGCCGGTGAAGCTGTTCCGCAGGGGCGTGCTGCAACAGGATATCGTCGACATCCTGCAGGCCAACAGCCGCGTGCCGCGCTCCAACTGGGGTGATCTCAACGGCCAGCTCAACGCGCTCGATCTCGGCGAAAGGCGGTTCCAGGCGCTGATCGACGAATATGGCGATGCGGTTGTGGAGGCGGCGCTGGAAGCGGCATCCCAGCGCGCGGAACGCCTGATGCGCGACAATATCGCCGCCCTTCCCGACGGGACCTACCGCTTCGAGGACTATCTCGACAATGACGGCATTACCGACGAGCGACTGACCATCGCGCTCGACCTGACGATTGCCGGCGAGACGATGGTGCTCGATTTCTCGCGCTCCTCGCCGGCCTGCCGCGGCCCGGTCAATATCGCGCGGTCGACGGCGGTCGCGGCCTGCTATGTCGCGCTCAAGCATGTCTTCACGGAAGTGCCGGCCAATGCCGGCTGCCTGAGGCCGATCACCTTCGAGATTTCGGACAAGAGTTTCCTCGGCGTTTCCGCGCCGCGCCCCGTCGCGGGCTATACCGAGACAATCCTCCGCATGATCGGCGTGGTGTTCGGCGCCCTCGCCCAGGCCGATCCGGCCCGTGCCACGGCGGCGCCGTTCGGAACGATCAATGCCCTGTCCGTCGCCGGCCATCGGGCCAATGGCGATCGCTGGGTGATGTTCTCGTTCTTCGGCGGCGGGCTGGGCGGCAATCCGGAAACGGATGGCCTGAACCATTCCAACAACCCGATCTCGACCGCGACCATGCCGCCCGCGGAAATTCTCGAAGCCTCCTATCCGGTGATGTTCACCGAATGGGGCCTCAGGCCGGACAGTGCCGGTGCGGGGCAGCATCGCGGCGGGATGGGCGCCGTCTATGCGCTCGAAGTGCTGGCGGAAGGCGGGGCCGAGGTGGCCCTTCTCGGCGAGCGTGGCCGTTACGCGCCGTTCGGTGTGGCCGGCGGCCAGCCGGGCGCGCTCAACCAGTTCCACTGGCAGAGCGAGAGCGGCCTGCAGACCCCGCCGATGGCCTCCAAGATCACCGGGGTGCGGATCGCGCCCGGGCAGGAAATCCGTCTGCAATCACCCGGAGGCGGCGGCTGGGGCCCGCCGATGGCGCGGGATCCGGATGCGGTGGCCCGGGATGTCCGGCTGGGCCTGCTGGCGGCCGAGGCGGCGCGGGATGTGTATGGCGTCGTGCTCGATGCAGCGGGCGGTGTGGATGCAGCAGCAACGGCTGGCCGGAGAAGCGGAGCGGCACGATGAGCCGGGTGCGGAGTTCGATTGTCGGCGTGGATGTCGGCGGGACCTTCACCGATCTCGCCTATTTCGACGAGGCCAGCCGCAGTTTCCGCGTGGCGAAGGTTCCGTCGAACCGCGGCGACGAGGCGGTCGGCTTCATCGAAGGGCTGCGCCAGCTCGACGCGATCGAGGCGTTGGGCGCCATCGTCCATGGCACGACCGTGGGCACGAATGCGCTTCTGGAACGCAAGGGCGCGCGGATCGGCCTGATCACCACGCGCGGCTTCCGGGACGTGCTGGAAATGCGGCGGCGCGACCGCCCGAAGACCTGGGGTCTCTGGGGTGATTTCGAGCCCGTGGCCAGCCGGGACATGCGCCTCGACGTGGCCGAGCGCGTGCTGGCGGATGGCACGGTGCGCGAAGCGGTCTCGCCCGAGGAATGCCAGGCGGCCGCGAAGGCGCTGCTGGCGGCCGGGGCCGAGGCCGTGGCCATCGTCTTCATCAATGCCTATGCCAACCCGGCCAACGAGAAAGCGGCCTATGCGGCGGTGAAGGCGGTCTGGCCGAATGACCATGTCGCGGCGTCGCACCAGCTCCTGCCCGAAATCCGGGAGTTCGAACGGACGTCGACGCTGGCGCTCAACGCCTATCTCCAGCCGGTCGTGGCGTCCTATCTCGCCAAGCTGGAAAGCGCGCTGGCGGCGGACGGGTTCGGCGGCTCCTTCCATATCGTCCAGTCCAATGGCGGGGTGATGTCGACCGCGGTCGCGCGGAAATTCCCGGTCCGCACCGCGCTTTCGGGGCCGGCTGCAGGCGTGATCGCGGCGGCGGCCATCGCCCGCGCAGCAGGCTTCCCGGATATCGTGACAGCCGATCTTGGTGGCACGTCCTTCGACGTCTCGCTCGTCGCCGGCGGGGAAGCCGCCCTCGCCGCGCAGACGACGATCGATTTCGGCCTCGTCGTGCGGACGCCGATGATCGAGATCACCACCATCGGGGCCGGCGGAGGCTCCATCGCCCATGTCGACAAGGGCGGGTTGCTGGCCGTCGGGCCCGAAAGCGCCGGCTCGCGGCCGGGGCCTGTCGCCTATGCGCAGGGCAATACCCGCCCCACGCTGACGGATGCGAATATCGTGCTCGGGCGGATCAATGCGGACAAGCCGATCGGCGGCAAGCTGAAGCGGCTCGATGTCGAGGCCGCGCGGGCGGCAATCGGCACCTCCATCGGCGACAGGCTGGGCCTGTCCATCGAGGCGGCCGCCGAGGCGATTGTCCGCGTTGCCAATGCGAAAATGGCCGGGGCGATCCGCCTTGTCTCGATCGAACGCGGCCATGATCCGACGAAATTCACCGCCGTTCCCTTCGGCGGCGGCGGCGCGCTGCATGTCGGCGCGCTCATCCACGAGGTCGGGCTGCGCTCGGCGCTTGTGCCGCGCTATCCCGGCATCACCTCGGCCCTCGGCTGCATCATCGCGGATATCCGGCATGACGAGGTGGCAACGGTCAATCTCATGCTCGACGGGCTGGATACCGGGGCGCTGACCCGCCGGATGGTCGAGACCGGCGAAGCCGCGCGCGCGGTTGTGGCCGGGGCCTCGCTCTCGGTGACGCGGATCGACATCGCCTACGAACTCGACATGCATTATCTCGGGCAGACGCATACGGTGGCCGTGCCGCTGGCGGCGACGTTGCATGACGGCCGGGTGGATCTGACCGAGGCCGATGTCCGTGCCGCGTTCGAGGCCGCCTATTCCCGCGCCTTCTCGCGGCTGCTGCCCGGCATTCCGGTGAAGATCGTCAACCTGCGCACCGCAGCGATCGGCCGGCGGCCGGAATTCGACCTGGCTGCGCTGGCGCCATCCGGCACAACCACGCTGGAGGCTGCCCGGACGGGCACACGGCCGGTCTGGTTCGCCGGCGGCTGGCACGAGACGGCGATCTATGCCCGGCTCGACCTGCCGGTCGGGGCGCGGATCGCCGGGCCGGCCATTCTGGAACAGCCGGATTCCACGATTGTCGTCGATCCCGGCCTCGCGGCACGGGTCGACGGCTTCGGCAACCTCATCGTGGAAAGGGACAGCTGATGGCCGCGCCGTTCGACATGGCCCGGGCGGGCCTGCTGCTGGTCGACCTGCAGAATGATTTCCTCGACCCGAAGGGCGCCTATGGGCGTGCTGGCCAGGGGGCGGCGGAGATTGCCGCCCTGCCCGGCCGGCTGGCGCCGCTGGCGGAGGCTTTCCGCCGCAAGGGCGCGCCCGTGCTGGCAACGCATTTCACACTGGTGCCGGGGCGCGGCGGTGAGCCGATCATCTCGCCGCATCTGAAGCAGCTGCGCCCCTTCCTCGCCAGGGGTGATTTTGCCCCGGGCAGCTGGGGTCAGCGTACAGTGGATGCGCTCCAGCCGGTGGATATCGCGGTGGAGAAGGTCGCCTATTCGGCGTTCTACATGAGCCGCCTTGAATGGGTTCTGCGCAAGACCGGCATCAGCCAGCTTGTGGTGGCGGGTATCGTCACCAATGGCGGTGTAGCTTCGACCGTGCGTGAGGCGCATGTGCGCGATATCGACGCCATCGTGCTGGAGGATGGCTGCGCGGCCTTCTCGCCGGAAACCCACCGGACCGCCATCGATGCCTTGCGCCCGGTGGCCCGCATCGCCACCATTGCCGGGATGCTGGCGGAAATCGGATAGGGCGACGCCGATGCAACAGGCCCGGACGCTTTTCGACAAGGTATGGGACAGCCATGTCATCGTCACGCGCGAGGATGGCGAGAGCCTGCTCTGGGTCGACCGGCATTTCGTGCATGAAGGCTCGCATCATGCCTTCCGGCAGGTGGAGGCACGCGGCCTTGCCGTGGCCGAACCGGCGCTGACCTTTGGCGTCGCCGATCATTATGTCCCGACGCGGAACCGGCCGGCCATTGCCGATCCGGAGATTGCCGGCATGGTGGAGCGCCTGTCTGCCAATGCCGTGCGGCATGGCTTCCGGCTCTTCGGCCTCGAGGATCCGGATCAGGGCATCGTGCATGTCGTGGGGCCGGAACAGGGGCTGACCCTGCCGGGCCTGCTCGTTGTCTGCGGCGATAGCCACACGTCCACCCATGGCGCGCTCGGGGCCTATGCTTTCGGCATTGGCGCCTCGGAAGTCGCGCATGTGCTGATGACGCAGACGCTCTGGCAGCGCAAGCCGAAGCGGATGCGGATCCGGATCGAGGGCGCCCTCGCCCCGGGGCTCAGCGCCAAGGATCTTGCGTTGCATGTCATCCGCACGATCGGGGCGGATGGCGCGCGCGGCCATGCGCTGGAATATGCCGGGGCGGCCATCTCCGCGCTGTCGATGGAGGGTCGTCTGACCCTCTGCAACATGTCGATCGAGGCCGGTGCCCGCTGCGCCATGGTCGCGCCGGATGCGGTAACCTTCGCCTATCTCCGCGGTCGGCCGCTGGCCCCGCAGGGCGAAGCCTTCGAGCGGGCCTGCGCCGTCTGGCGGGGGCTGGCCAGCGATCCGGGTGCCGTGTTCGACAGGGATATCGCTCTCGACGCGTCGGCCATCGCGCCGCTGGTTACCTGGGGCGTGAGCCCCGAGGATGCCCTGCCGATCGATGCCCGCGTGCCTGACCCCGCCAGCGAGACGGATCCGGCCCGGGCGGGCTATCTCGAACAGGCGCTCGCCTATATGGGCCTCCGTGCCGGGATGCCGCTCGAGGAGGTCGCCGTCGACCGCGTCTTCATCGGGTCCTGCACCAATGCCCGCATCGAGGATCTCCGCGCCGCTGCGGCGATCCTGCGTGGCCGGAAAGCGACGGTGCCGGGGTTGGTTTCCCCCGGTTCCTCGCGCGTCAAGGCGCAGGCCGAGGCGGAGGGGCTCGATCGCGTCTTCCGCGAGGCCGGGCTGGAATGGGCGGATTCCGGCTGTTCCATGTGCGTCGGCATGAATGGCGATCTCGTCGGGCCCGGCGAGCGCTGTGCCTCGACGACCAACCGCAATTTCCGGGGCCGGCAGGGCAAGGATGCCCGGACGCACCTGATGTCGCCGGCCATGGTCGCCGCTGCCGCCGTGACCGGGCGGCTGACGGACCTGCGCAAGCTGGCAGGAGGCTGATCCATGGAACGTTTCATCCGTCTCGACGCCCGCGCCTGCCCGCTCGGCCTTGCCAATGTCGATACGGACCAGCTCATTCCCGCCCGCTTCATGAGCCGGCCCCGCAGCGAAGGCTATGGCCGTTTCCTGCTGCACGATCTGCGCTTCGGAGCGGATGGCCAGAGCCTCGGATTCCCGCTTGATGTCCCGCGCCATGCCGGCGCGGCGGTCATCGTGGCGCGCCGGAATTTCGGCACCGGCTCCTCGCGCGAGGCGGCGGTCTATGCGCTCTGGGACTACGGGATACGCTGCGTGATCGCGCCGTCCTTCGGCGATATCTTCGCGTCGAATGCGGTCAAGAACGGGCTCCTGCCGGCGCAGGTCAGCCCCGAGGATGCGGAGGCGATCCTGGCATTGCTGGAGGTTGCGGAGGTGCCGCGGCTCGTGGTCGATCTCGAAAGCCAGCGGATCGAACTCGATGACCGCGCTTTCCCCTTCTCGATCGATAGGGTCCGACGGCTGCAATTGCTCAACGGCTGGGATGATCTCGACCTGACGCGCCGGCATGCGGAGGAGATAGCCGCTTTCCGCGCCCGACGGCTGGCCGAGGCGCCCTGGCTGCTGCCCAGCTGATCGGTTCACGCGTGCGGCACGTAAGCCGGGCAGGTCCTCACAGGAATTGCCGATGCCCGCGCCTTCCCTGCCCGCCAGCGAACCCTCCGCCCTCCGGTTGCTGGCCTATGCGCTGCCGGCTTTCCCGCTGGCGATCCTGACGCTGCCGCTCTACGTCATCGTGCCGAAATTCTACGCCGAGGAACTGGGCGCGCCCCTTTCCGCCGTGGGTCTGGCGCTGCTTCTGGTCCGGGTCATCGATGCGATTTCCGATCCGCTGGCCGGGCATCTCGCCGACGGGACACGCTCGCGCTTCGGTCGCCGCCGGATCTGGGTGGCCCTGGCCGTCCTGCCCACGGCAGTGGCGGGTTATCTGGTCTTCGTGCCGCCCGCTGGTGCCGGCGCCGGCTATCTCTTCCTCTGGGGCACCGCGCTCTCCCTCGCCTGGACGGCGATGCTCGTGCCCTACAATGCCTGGGGGGCGGAACTATCGTCCAGCTATGCCGGGCGGACGCGCGTCATGGCGTTCCGCGAGACGCTCGTTGTCCTCGGCACTTTCGCCGCCATCGCACTGGCCGGCGCCCTGCAGAAACCCGGCTCGCTCCGGCCGGTGCTCGATGCCTTCGCGCTGGTGCTCGTCATCCTGCTGCCGCTGGCCGCGCTCGCCTGCCTCGCCGTGGTGCCCGAACCGGTCGACCGTTCGGCGCGGGCCCTGTCGTTCCGGGAAGGCCTTCCCTTTCTCAAGGCCAACCGACCGTTCCAGCGGTTGCTGGTGGCGTTTTTCTTCAACGGCCTCGCCAATGGCCTGCCGGCGACGCTGTTCCTGTTCTATGTCGGCCGTGTGCTCGGCGCGGAGGCAGCGCAGGGGCCGCTGCTGGTCCTCTATTTCCTCTGCGGAGTCGTCGGCGTGCCGTTCTGGCTCTGGCTGTCGAAGCGCATCGGCAAGCACCGCAGCTGGTGCTACGCGATGATCCTTGCCTGCGCCGGCTTCCTGCCGGCCGTCTTCCTCGATGCGGGTGCGGTGACGGCCTTCGCCATCGTCTGCGTCGTTACAGGGCTCGCGCTCGGGGCAGACATGATCCTGCCCGGCGCGCAGCAGGCGGATGTGATCGATCTCGACACGGCCGAATCCGGCGCGCAGCGCTCCGGCCTCTATCTCGCCTTCTGGGGGCTGGCGACCAAGCTGGCGCTGGCGCTCGCGGTCGGGCTGGCCTTCCCGCTGCTCGGCTGGGCCGGGTTCGACGCGCAGGGCAATGGCAGCACCGGGCTCGGCATGCTCGCCTTCCTCTATGCAGGGCTGCCCGTCCTGCTCAAGCTCGTGGCCATCGGGCTGATGTGGAACTTCCCGATCGATGCCGCCGCGCAGGACCGGACCCGGGCGCGGATCGAGAGCCGGCTGGCCTGACGCGTCAGCCGGTCTTGGTGAGGTCCATCTGGCCGTCGCCCCATTTTCGCGCCCGCTTGATGGGCCGCGAGGACAGGATGGCGCCGGTTTCCCGGCCGATCAGCGTGATCCGCCGCTCGTGATAGGCCGCAAGGCCGGTCCGGTGGCCGACGCTGATCACCGTCGCCTGGGCAAAGGCCTCGCTGATCAACCGGAGCATGTCTTCCTGTCCGGCCTCGTCGAGGGCGGATGTCGCCTCGTCGAGGATCAGGATATCGGGCTGGGCCAGCAGGACGCGGGCGAAGGCCAGGCGCTGCCGCTCGCCCCCGGAGAGCACGCTGTCCCAATGCTCCGTCTCGTCCAGCCGGCCGGCAATATCGCCGAGGCCGCATCGCCGGAGGGCATCGGCCAGTTCCGCGCTGGTGAAATTGTGCGACGGCATCGGATAGGCCAGCACCTGACGCAAGGTTCCGACAGGAATGTAGGCCTTCTGCGGCACGAAGGCGATGCGGGCCCCTTCCGGCAGGCGGATCCGCCCCGCACCCCATGGCCAGAGCCCGGCAAGGGCGCGGATCAGGGTGGATTTCCCGGTCCCGCTGGCCCCGCTGAACAGGACCTTTTCGCCCTGCTCGATCCGGACACTCGATTCCGCGATGACCGTGACGCCGGTCCGGTGCAGGACCTCGAGATTCTCGAGCAGGATCGCCCGGCCCGGATGGGTGTCGATCCGGATGCCCGGCCCGGCCTGCGGCGGGGGCGCCATGTCGAGGTCGCCAAGGGCGCCCAGCAATTCGTCGACGCGGCGGACCGAGGCATACCATTCGGCGATCTTCACGAAATGATCGACGAACCAGATCAGCGCGGCCTGCACCGCCGTGAAGGCGGCGACGACCTGCATCACCGCGCCGAGGGTGAGCGCGCCGGAGAGGTATTTCGGCGTGACCAGCAGCACCGGCAGCAGCGGGAACAGCGCGCCGTTGGTATTGAGTACCAGTCCGACGATGCCCTGCTGCCGGATGATCGCGAACCAGGCGGACCGCACATCGTCGAACCGGGTGCGGATCGTTGCGCGCTCGCCCGGATCGCCGCGCATCAGCGCCACGCTTTCGGCATTCTCGCGCAGGCGCGTCATGTCGGCGCGGAACCGGGCCTCGCGCTCGTTCTTGAAGGCGACGCGGTCGATCAGCGGGCGTCCGACCCAGGTAATGAGCGCCGTGACAATGGCGGCATAAAGCACGGCTGCCACGGCCATATAGGCCGGGATGGTGATGCTCGCACCGCCGATGCGGAACGTGTAGGAGCCGGCGACCTGCCAGAGGATCGCCGCGAAGGTGATGGCCGAGAAGACCGCCCCGAGGAAGCCCAGAACGAAATCGACAAGCTGGTCGATGGCAAGGCGGACATCCTCGGCGATCCGGTATTCCGGGGCACCCTGATCCACAAGCGTGAATTGCAGGCGATAATAGCGCTGGCGGTCAATCCAGCGCGCCAGCAGGAATTCGGTCAGCCATTCCCGCCAGCGCAGTTGCAGTGACATGCGCGACAGGACCTGCCCTGTCATCACGGCCGTATACCAGAGGATGAAGATCGGCAGCATCCACATGGCCCCGATCAGCGCCGGCCAGTTCTTGTTCTCCAGCGCGTCGAAGAAGGTGCGGTGCCACGAATTCATCGCCACCTGCGCACCGAGGGTCAGCAGCACGAGCGCGATAAGGCCAAGGCTGAGGCTCCAGGCCAGCGGGGCTGTACGGCCCTTCCAGAAGCCCCGGCACAGGGTCAGGAACCGTTCCGGCGGTCTCGTCTCGGAATGCGTGCCGGCCATCAGGGATGGATCCCCTGTGCCGGCCCGGCCCGATGTCGCGCATGGCGCCGCATCGACATGCCCCCCTTGGTGCCCATTTTCACGATGCCCCCCAGCATCCACGCGTGACTATCGCTGAGGCTAATGCAACGGCGGATGAACAATCAACCGTCCAGATCGGGAACCCTCGCCGCCCGGCCGATCAATGTCGTCACACATGATCGGCACGGCGTCGTGATCAGGCTGCCTTCCGCTCATGGCGCTCCAGAAAGGCCTCGACCGGGAGATTCCGGAAGTCATCGAGGGCCGCGCGCAGGCTGGCATGGTCCCAGTCCCACCAGGCGAGGCAATGCAGGCGCTCGGCAATCGCCTCGGGAAAACGCCGCCGGATGATCCGGGCGGGGTTGCCGGCGACAATCGTGTAGTCCGGCACATCCTTGGTGACGACGGCGCCACCGGCCACGACCGCGCCGGTGCCGATGGTGCGCCCGGCGAGGATGATCGCGCCATGGCCGATCCAGACATCGTGGCCGATGGTCACGGCATGGCTGCGCCGCCAGTCGAAGAAGGCGGCCTCGTCTTCCGCATCGTCGAAATAGGCCGAGGCACGATAGGTGAAATGCGCCTGCGTAGCGCGGTGCATAGGATGGTTGCCCGGGTTGATGCGCGTATGAGCCGCGATCGAGCAGAATTTTCCGATCGTCGTATAAATGACATTCGAGTCATTCACGACATAGGAGTAATCGCCCATGCTGGATTCGACGAAGCTGGTCCGGGCGCCGATTTCCGTGTAACGCCCGAGGGTTGCCTGCCGGACATTCGCGGTGGGATCGATCAGCGGCTCCAGCCCGAGTTTCTTGCCTGCCATGTCAGCCTCCTCTTCCTTGCTTTCGGGTTGTGTCCTTGCCGTGGTGGGACCGTCCGGCGTGGGCAAGGACACGTTGATGGATGCGGCCCGTGCCGCCCTCGCGCACGAGCCGCGCTTCGGGTTCGTGACCCGGGTGATCACCCGCCCCCGCGAGGCCGGGGGCGAGGTCCATTTCCCGATGACGGAAACGGAATTCGCCGAAGCCCGTGCCGCAGGCGTTTTCGCGCTGCATTGGCAAGCCCACGGGCTGGATTACGGCATTCCCGCCGGCGTGCTGGACGAGGTCGCCGCCGGCCGCGTGATGATCGTCAACCTGTCGCGGCGCGAGATTCCGATGGCGGAGCAGGTTTTCGACCGGCTCACCGTGATCGAGATCACCGCGCCGCCGGCGGTTCTGGCCCAGCGCCTCGCGGCGCGCGGGCGCGAGAGCGCGGCGGAGATCGAGGCCCGGCTCGCCCGCGAGGCGCCGCTGGTCGTGACGCGGGCGCGGCATCTGCGCCTCGCGAATGACCGGCCGCTGGCTGAAGTGGCGGAGGCCTTCATCGCCCTGATCCGGGCCCAGGCGGACTGACCGGAGAGCGGCGGGCATCGGGCTCAGCCGGTGAAGGGAAAGCGCTGCAGGATGCGGAATGGCACCGAGCGGCTGTCCTGCCGGAAGATCGTGACATTGTCGATCATCACCGGCCGTGACGGCACGGACCGATAGGCCCGCTCGAGCGCAGCGGCGATTTCCGGTTGCCGTTCCGGCGCGATCGGGCCGGTCAGGGTCATGTGGAACCAGAAATCTTCGTCCACATAGTGATAGCCCCAACGATCGAGATTCTCGATCTGGCGCGGCGTCAGCTTCCCGGCGAGGCGACGGGCCCGCTCGGCCTCGGTCAGTGGCGCGCGGAACGGATCGAAGGCCCGAACGATCTCGAAAGCCAGCGCGTTCAGCGCCGCCACATCGCCTTCCGGGCGCAGCGCGAAATTGGTGCCGAGCCATTCGAGGGCCAGCCCGTCGAGACGGACTGCCCGCGCTCCGGCAGCATAGCGTGCGGCGAAGTCCAGCAATGCGCCCTCACCGTCCGGATCCGCCAGCGTGACCGGCGCCTTCAGCGTGGCATGGAAGCCGTAGCGGCGCGGATGCCAGTCCGCATTCAGGGTGGCGTTGACCTCTGCAAGGACGGGCGGATCGAATGGCACGTCCTGTCCCGTCCAGGCATCGTAGCCGATGATCCCGGTGCCGAACCGGCTCAGGGCCGAGCCGGCTTCCGGCGCGAAATAGACGGCGTAACGCGGCTTCTCGCTCGACATGACCGGCTCAGAAAGCGCGCTGTCCGTTCGACCAGACGGCCTTGATGACCGGCGTGTCGGCGACCACCGCAAAGCGGAGGAGATCCCCGCGCAGGCCGGCCTTGAGGTGTCCGCGATCCTTCAGGCCGAGGATGTCCGAGACTTTCCATGTCACCATGCCCATCGCCTCCGGCAGGGCGATGCCGCTGGCGGTGTTCAGCTTCAGCACGGCCTGCAGGAGGCTTGAAGGCACGTAATCCGAGGAGAGCCCGTCGAGAATGCCTTTCTCGGCCAGTTCCGAGACCGAGACGCCGCCGGAATGCGAGCCGCCGCGCACGACATTCGGCGCGCCGGCCACGGTGGCGAGCCCCCTTGCCTTCGCGGCAGCGGCGGCCTCGACCGTTGTCGGGAATTCCGAGATCACCGCACCGGAGGCCACGCCGGCCTCGACATGGTCAACCGTCGTGTCGTCATGGGTGGCAATCGGGATGTTTCGCTGCTGGAACATCTCGACCACGGCACTCCAGTTCGACGGCACATTCGCCGCCTCACGGGCGCGCTCGACCAGATCGGTCTCGAATTCCTCGGCGCTCTTGCCGCTGCCGAGCGAATAGGTGCGCAGATGCTCGATGTTCCGCCACTGGCGCTGGCCAGGTGTGTGATCCATCAGCGAGACCAGCCGGACCAGCGGATTGTCGGCATAGGGCTCGATATCCGCCATCAGGTCGGGGCTCGTCAGTTCGCAGCGCATATGGATGTGGTGGTCGATGCGGAAGACGCCGAGCGCCTTGCCCTTTTCCAGCGCATCCATCACGTCGCGGAAGATGTCCTTGCGGTAATCCTTCGAGGAGAACGGCGTCCCGGCGCAGACGGCATCATAGACCGTCGTCACTCCGGCCGCCGCCATCTGTGCGTCATGGACCAGAGCGGCGGCGAGGCCGTTCGGCCAGAACACCTTGGGCCGCGGCATGAAATGCTTTTCCATGTTGTCGGTATGCATCTCGACAAGGCCGGGAGCGATGTAATCCCCGCCGATATCCTCGGCGCCGGGGATCGCGCTCAGGCCCTGATCGACAGCCTTGATGCCATTCACATCGAACACGATCGTGCCGGTAACGACCTCGTTCTCGAGGATCAGACGGGCATTGGTCAGGATGGTTTCGCTCACGGGCGAGGCTCCTTGATGGTCGGTTCAGGCCGCGTCGGCAGCGGCACGGAAATGGGTGATGTCGAGCCAGCGCGTGGCGACACGCTCGCGGACGGATTCGTCATGGAAGATACCGACAATCGCCGAGCCGCGCGAACGGGCCTCGGCGATCAGCTCGACCACGACATCGCGGTTGCGCGCATCGAGCGAGGCCGTCGGTTCGTCGATCAGCATCACCGGCGAGGGATCGACGAAGGACCGGGCGATATTGACGCGCTGCTGTTCGCCGCCGGAGAACGTGGCGGGCGCGAGCGACCAGAGCCGCTCCGGCAGGTTGAGCCGGGCCAGCATGGTCCCTGCCCGTTCGGTGGCTTCGGCCGGTTCCACCCCCCGCGCGAGCAGCGGATCCCGGACGATATCCAGCGCCGAGACGCGGGGAATGACCCGCAGGAACTGCGAGACGAAACCGAGCGTGCGCCGCCGGACCTCGAGGATGGTGCGCGGCAGGGCGGAGGCGATATCCACCATCGCGCCATCATGCCGGATCTCGATCCGTCCGCCGCTCGGCAGGTAATTCCCGTAAAGGATCCGCAGCAGGCTCGACTTGCCGGCACCGGAGGCTCCGGCCAGCACGAGGACTTCCCCGGCGCGGACCGAGAAATTCACGTCCCGGAACACGGGCAGGTGCACGCCGCCCTGGTTATGCAGCGTGAAGGTCTTCGAAACCGCCTCGACGCGGATCATTTCGGGCTGGTCGCTCATCGGCATTCCGGTGTCGTTCGCAGGTTTGGGTGACAGGGCCATGACATCACACCGCCAGGACGGCCGAAGTCAGCAACTGGGTATAGGCGTGCTGCGGGTCATCGAGGACCTGGTCGGTCAGGCCCGCCTCGACCACACGGCCATCCTTCATCACTATCAGGCGATCGGTCAGCAGCCGCGCCACGGCGAGATCATGCGTGACGATGATCGCGGCGAGGCCGAGATCGCGCACGAGCACGCGAAGCAGGTCAAGCAGGCGCGCCTGCACCGAGACATCGAGGCCGCCGGTCGGCTCGTCCATGAAGACGAGTCGCGGGTTCGACACGAGAACACGGGCGATCTGCAGGCGCTGCTGCATGCCGCCGGAGAACTGGCGCGGCCGGTCATCGATGCGCGCCGCTTCGATTTCCACCCGTGTCAGCCATTCGGTCGCGGCCTCCCGGATGCGTCCGTAATGGCGGTCGCCGCGGTCCATGAGGCGCTCGCCGACATTGCCGCCGGCCGAGACATCCATCCGCAGGCCATCGCGCGGATTCTGGTGCACGATGCCCCAGGCGGTCCGCATCAGGTGGCGGCGGTCCTGTTCCGGCAGGTCGAAAATATCGAGGAAGTCGGCGCCGGGCGTCGCCTCGAACAGCACCTCGCCGGCATCGGGGCGGTCGATGCCAGAGAGGCAGCGCAGCAGGGTCGACTTGCCGGAACCGGATTCGCCAACAATGCCGAGCACCTCGCCGGGCCAGAGATCGAACGAAACCCCGGCGCAGCCGATCCGCTCGCCGTAATAGCGCGAGACCGAACGGGCGCTGAGAATGGGCCTGAGGGTGCCCTGCAGGGCGTTGGGCGATACCAGCGCGTTCATGGCCGGGGCTCCTTGCCGGGGTTCGAGGCGGCAGCGAGCGTGCTGGCCGCCTGATGGCCGAGCATCGGGCCGGCATGGCCTTCAGCGCGGCGCGTCTCGCAATAGTGGCTGTCCGAGCAGACGAACATCCGCCCGCCGGCATCATCGATCACCACCTCGTCGAGATAGCTGTCCCGCGCGCCGCAGAGGCCGCAGGGCTGCTTCCAGCTCTGGATGCGGAACGGGTGATCCTCGAAATCGAGGCTGACAACCCGGGTATGGGGCGGGATGGCATAGATCCGCTTCTCGCGGCCGGCGCCGAACAATTGCAGGCAGGGCGACATATCCATCTTCGGATTGTCGAATTTCGGGATCGGCGACGGCGCCATGATGTGCCGCCCGTTGACCCGGACCGGGTAATCATAGGTTGTCGTCACCTCGCCGAAACGCGCGATGTTCTCGTAGAGCCGGACCTGCATCAGCCCGTATTCGGCGAAACCATGCATCTTCCGCGTCTCGAGTTCGCGCGGCTCCAGCTTGCGCAGGGGTTCGGGCATCGGCACCTGGTAGACGAGGATCTGCCCGGCCTGCATCGGTGCTTCCGGAATGCGGTGGCGCGTCTGGATGATCGTCGCCTCGTGGGTGGCCTCGGTTGTCTTCACCGCAGCCGTCCGCTCGAAGAAGCGGCGGATCGAGACGGCATTCGTCGTGTCATCGGCGCCCTGGTCAATCACCTTGAGCGTATCGGACGGGCCGATCACCGCAGCAGTGATCTGGATGCCGCCGGTTCCCCAGCCGCGCGCCAGCGGCATCTCGCGGCTGCCGAACGGCACCTGGTAGCCGGGGATCGCCACGGCCTTGAGCAGCGCCCGCCGGATCATCCGCTTGGTCTGCTCGTCGAGATAGGCGTAGTTGTAGGGCGTTGCCCCCTGCGCGGCGAAGCTCATTCCGCAGCCTCCTGGATCGGGGTGGTTTCCGGCGCGAGGCGCGCCTCGCGTTCGGCGCGAATGCGGCGGATCAGCTCCAGTTCACCCTGGAAATCGACGTAATGCGGCAGTTTCAGATGCTCGACGAAGCCTGCCGCCTCGACATTGTCCGAATGGTAGAGAACGAATTCGTCCTGCTGGGCGGGATAATCCGCAGCCTCACCGAATTCGCGCGCCTTCAGCGCCCGGTCGACGAGCGCCATCGACATCGCCTTGCGCTCGGAATGCCCGAAAGCGAGGCCATAGCCGCGCGTGAATTGCGGCGGCACATCCTTCGAGCCGGAGAACTGGTTGACCATCTGGCATTCGGTGAGCGTGATCTCGCCGAGATCGATCGGGAAGCCGAGTTCCTCCGGTACGAATTCGACGCTGACCTCGCCCATCCGGATCTCGCCGGCGAAGGGATGGTTGCCGCCGAAACCGCGCTGGACCGAATAGCCGAGGCCGAGCAGGAAACCCTCGTCGCCCCGCGCCATCGATTGCAGGCGAACATCGCGGTCCGCCGGGAACGAAATCGGCTGGCGCGTCAGGTCGAACGGGGCCGGATCGCCCTCCGGCGGTGTCTCGGGTTCCATCAACCCTTCGGCGCCGAGAATATCCGGCACGCGGGGCATCGTGTCCGAGAGGGGCGATGCGGCCTGCGGGGCCTCAGGCCGGGACTCGCCCTCCATCAGCGCGAAATCGAACAGGCGGTGGGTGTAGTCATAGGTGGGCCCCAGAACCTGCCCGCCCGGCAGATCCTTGTAGGCCGCCGAGATCCGACGCCGGATCGCCATGCGCGACGTCTCCACCGGCAGCGAGGAGCCGAAGCGCGGCAAGGTGGTGCGGAACGCGCGGATGAGGAAGGCGGCTTCGATCGCGTCGCCCTGCGCCTGTTTCAGCGCGAGGGCAGCGAGATCGCGGTCATACAGCGAGCCCTCGTTCATGACCCGCGCGACGGCGAGGCCGAGCTGTTCGCGGATCTGCGCGACCTCGACTTCCGGGACGGCGGGATCGCCCCGCCGGGCCTCGGCGAGAAGATCGTGGGTGGCAAGGATGGCGGCTTCCCCGCCCTTGACGGCGACATACATGAGCGGCTCCTCAGGTGCGCGGGGCAGGCGCGGGAATGCGGGTCGTTCGCGGGAGGCCTACGATCCGGCTGCCGGCGACCAGGACGACATCCACGCCGAGCGGATAGAGGCGGGTATTGGCGGCCCAGCCAGCGAGGAAACCCGGCGGCAGGCCGCGCGGGTCGAGCTGGCGACGCCCGGGGATGCCCGGGCCCTCGAGATCCAGCATGTCGCCGCCGGTCAGGCTTTCGATCTGGAGGATCAGGGTCGTCGAACGATCCGGATACAGTTCGTTGCCCGGGTTGAAGGCGGTCAGGCCCGGAAAGACCTCACCGGCCGGGGCGACCGCAAAGGATGCTTTCCCGGGCGTCGCCGGCGGGGCGCCGCAATGGAACCGCAACCAGATGCCCGCTTCGCCGCTTTCCAGCGCCTCGGGCATCCAGACCGGCGTTTCGTAGTCGGTCAGCGTCAGCAGCAGGATTGCCGTCGCGGGTTCGAGACCGGCCGGACAGGGGGCGAAGGACCCGAGATCATGGATCGTTCCCGGTTCGGACAGGGCGGCGAGAATGCCGCGGAAGGCTGCCTGCGACTGGAAGACCGGATCGGAAAAGCCGATGCCGGGGTTGAAGGGCGCATCCGCCGGACCGGCCTTGCGCAAGGCTGCGTTCTGTTCGGCCATCAGCCCTCTCCCCGCACCATCGTGAAGAACTCGACCTTGGTCGCCGCCGCCTTGCGGGAGGCCTCGTCGCGGGCCCGCTGCTGCCGGTCGGCCAGCCGTCGCATCGCCTCGTGCATCGGGCCACCGGGAGGCTCGTTCTGCAGGAGCGCATCCAGAACGGCCGCTTTCCGGGCCTTTTCCGTGTTCCGTCCGAGCGCATAGGAAAAGCCGATCGTGCCGTCTTCCAGCCGGATGGCGCAACGCGTCATCGTTGCCTCGCCGAGATTGAAGCGCCGTCCGCCGCCGCCGGCACGCCCTTCGACCATGATCGTCCCGGTTTCCGGCTGCTTGAGCACCGAAAAAGGCGGGATGGCAGGCGCGTCGGCCAGGATGGCCTCGACCTCGGCCAGGGCAGCGCGGGCGAGGATGGCGAAATGCCCCTGCCGGCGCGCCAAAGGTTCATTCGATTGCATCTTTGTCGAATCCATTGACCGTGATAAGTCTAGACTTTAAGGTCTGGTCATCGGAATGTCTAGACTTATCGGATGACAGGATGATGACGACCGAGATGGAACCCGTTGCCCTCGCCGCCTCTGCCCCTAGCCTCGCCTGGAAGCGCATTGCCGAGGCGCTGGAGGATGAGATCCGCTCCGGGCACCATGCCGTCGGGGCGCTGCTGCCGCCTTCGGCCATCCTGGCCGAACGGTTCGGCGTGCATCGCCACACGGTCCGGCAGGCCTTCAAGCATCTGGCGGAGAAGGGGCTTGTCTCGGTCGAGCGGGGGCGCGGCACCGAGGTTCTCGCCCAGCGTTTCCCCTACCGGATCGGGCGCCGGGTCAGCCTGCGGACGAATTTCGGCGCGGCCGGCATTGCCGTCACCGGCAGGATCATTTCCGCCACGCGCGAGAGCGCCAACCCGATGGTGGCCGAGGCGCTGGAGATCGCACCCGGAAGCGCGGTCCATGTGGTCCGTACCGTGAGCCTCGCCGATCAGGTGCCGGTATCCACAGGTCTTCACTATCTCGACATCGCGCGGTTTCCGGACTTTCCGGACCATCTCGAGAGAAGCGGCGCCTCGATGTCAGCCGCCTTCGCCTCGGTGGGGATTCCGGACTATCTCCGCCTCTCGACCCGGCTTTCCGCGCGCATTGCCTCGAACGAGGAAGCCGCCCTGCTGGCGCTGCCGGCGGGCAGCCCCGTGCTGCAATCGATCGGTCTCGATGCCCTGCCCGACCAGACCCCGATCCAGCTTGTCGTCGGCGCCTTTGCCGGGCCCCGGATGGAAATGATCATCGAGCCGCTGGCCGATCCCGACGCCTCCTGAGGGTGACGTTTCCTTCTCCGTGCAACTTGCGACGTCTTGCCACGCCCGTCCGGCTGTGTTTGGGTGATCCAGCTTTCGGTGCCTTCCGCGAGGAGGGTGAAACGGGAATGCGGTGCGGGCCTTGCAGCCCAATGCCGCAGCTGCCCCCGCAACTGTAAGCGGTGAGCTTTCTTCCAGCACACCACTGGTCCGAGGACCGGGAAGGTGGATGAAAGCAGCGATCCGCGAGCCAGGAGACCGGCCGAGAGCCCGTGCAACCCCAACACTTCGGCGGCGGGCCGAATGGAGGAACCATGACTCGCGCTTCTGGCGCACTCATCCTCGCGATGAGTGGCATTATCGCTGTTTATCAAAGCTTTCCAGCTCATTCTCAATCCAGAACATCAGAGCCGCGCGCGCTCGAGATCTTCATCACCGCGAACCGGGTACCCACCTCGATCCAGCGGACGGGCAGTGCAATCACCGTGATCCGGGCCGAGGAGATCCAGAAGACGCATTCCGGCTCGCTGGTCGATGCCTTGCGCTTCGTACCCGGGCTGGACATTACCGAAACGGGCGGCCCCGGGGCCTCCACGTCCGTGCGGATCCGGGGCACCAATCCCGGACAGGTGCTGGTGCTGGTCGATGGCGTGCGGATCAACGATGCCTCGTCGGCCAATGGCGAGACCGATTTCGGCGGGATTCCCGGCGGCCTTGTCGAGCGGATCGAGGTTCTCCGCGGCCCGCAGAGCGCGCTCTACGGTTCCGATGCGATGGGCGGCGTCATCAACATCATCACCCGGCGCGGGCGCGGCCCGTTCAAGGCTTTCGGGCAGGTCGAGGGCGGCAGCTATGGCACGTTGGCCGGCAATGCCGGCTTCTATGGCCAGCAGGGCGCATGGTCCTATTCCTTTGCCGGGTCCGGTTTCCGCACCGACGGTTTCTCGCGGTACGGCCATCGCGTTGCCCGGCTTCGGGCCGGATCACCCTATGAAAAGGACGGCACCGAAACCCTGGGCAGCTTCGGCCGGGTCGGGTTCGATTCTCGCGAGGGCTTTCGCTTCGAGGCCGGCGGGATGATCACCTATCACCGCGCGGAATATGATGCCGCCTTCGGCACGTTCCCCGACACCCCCTCGGCGAGCAACCGGCGCTTCTACTCGGCCTTTGCCAAGGCGGAACTCGATACGCTCGAGAACAAGCTGACGCATGCCGTGACGCTTGCCGCAAGCCGGACGGACCGGATGTTCCGCGACACGACGATCACGGCGGCGAGCAATCCCAATGTCGCGACATGGCGGCACACGGACTTCACGGGAGATCGCCTCTCGGCCGAGTACCAGGGTACCTATCGGCTCGAGCAATATGGTTCGGTGATCTTCGGCACCAAGGCGGAACGCGAGATTGCCGTCACGTTCAACCAGAACATCATTCCGCTGGGCGCGCGCACCAAGTCTCTGGGGGGCAACCAGACCACCCTCGCCGCCTTCGGCCTCTGGCAGATTCCGCTCACCGAGAGGCTGGATGTGTCGCTCGGCGGGCGCGTCGACCATGTCACCGAGGTCGATACGTTCCTCACGTGGCGGGCCACCGGCGCCTACCGGATCACCGAGACGGGCACCAAGCTGCGTGCCAGCCTCGGCACCGGCGGCAAGGCGCCGACGCTGTACCAGCGTTTCGGCGGCTATCAGGGATCCATCGCGCTTCGGGCCGAGCACAATCTCGGCGGCGATATCGGTATCGACCAGGAATTCATGGATGGCCGGATCCGGGTTTCCGCCACCGGATTCTGGATCCGGAGCCGCGACCTGATCAATTTCCAGACCAGCCCGACCTGCCTTGCCAACGCGCTTCAGGCCTTCGGCTGCTACGTGAACGTTGCGCGGGCGGAAAGCACCGGCCTCGAACTCGAGGGCACGGCACAGCTCTGGCCCAATACCCTCCAGTTGCGCGGTGCCTATACGTATCTGCGGGCGAAGGACCTGACGACCAACCGCACGCTCGCCCGGCGGCCGGAAAGCGTCGGCAAGATCGGGCTTGCCTTCACGCCTTTCGCCAACTGGAGCTTCGAACCCTCGGTGACGCTGGTTTCGAAGCGGTTCAGCGGCGCCAACGAGACGCAGCGCCTCGCCTCCTATGCCCGGTTCGACATGCTGGCCAGCTACAAGCCGACGGAGCAGCTGGAACTCTATATCCGGGGCGAAAACCTCAACAATGCCCGCTATCATGAGGTCTGGAACTATGGCACGACCGGCCGGGCCTTTTATGCAGGGATGAAGACGACGTGGTAGCCGAAGCGGAGGCGAGAAGCGCCTCCCTGCCCGACCGGACGCCTTGGCAGGCCTGGCTGTTGCCGGGCCTGTTGCTGCTCGTCGGCCTGCTCTTCGTGGTCTCGCTCGGCGTCGGGCCCGTGGCGGTGCCGCCGGGCGACGTGATCGCCGCGCTTGCCGGGCGCGGCGAGGCGGCGCACCGGATCATCGTCTGGGATATCCGGTTGCCGCGCGCGATCCTCGCCCTGGCGATCGGGGCCGTGCTGGCCATGGGGGGCGCGGCCCTGCAGGGGCTGCTGCGCAATCCGCTTGCGGCCCCCTCCCTTTTCGGCGCGCCGCAATCCGCCGCCCTCGCTGCCGTGGCGACCATCTCGCTCGGGATCAATGACACCCTCGGCTGGGGCCTGCCACTCGCCGCGATGGCCGGAGCTTTCGCCTCGGTCATCCTTCTTCTGGCGATTGCCGGGCGCAATGCCGGCCTGCTCCTGCTGATCCTGTCCGGGCTGGCGGTCTCTTCGCTGGCCGGCGCCGGCACCGTGCTGGCCATGAATCTCGCGCCCAACCCGTTCGCGGCGCTTGAAATCGCGTTCTGGCTGCTCGGTTCGCTCGAAGACCGTTCCATGCGCCATGTCACACTGGCCTTGCCTTTCATCGCGCTGGCGCTGCTGCTGCTCTGGCTCCAGCGCGGCGGCTACCGGGCGCTGTCGCTCGGCGAGGATGCGGCAGCCAGCCTCGGCGTGCCGGTCGAACGCCTCCGGCTGACCACCATCCTCGGCGTGGCGATGGGTGTCGGGGCAGCCGTAGCCGTTTCGGGCACCATCGCCTTCATCGGGCTCATCGCCCCGCATCTGATGCGCCCGCTGGTCCGGCATGATCCGGCGCGGCTGCTGGTTCCAGCCGCGCTCTGCGGCTCGGCCCTGCTCCTCGCCGCGGATATCGCGGTCCGGCTGATCCCGGCCACCTCGGATATCAAGGTGGGCGTGCTGACGTCGATCATCGGCGTGCCGTTTTTCCTCTATCTCATTGTCCGGGAACGGCGTTCGCTTTCCGGGGGCTTCGCATGAGCCCGCCACGCATGGTTCTCGAGGAGGTGGCTGTGCGGCTGGCCGGCCGCCGCATCGTCAGCGGGGTTTCGCTTGACCTGTCCGGCGGCGCGCTCGTGGCGCTGATCGGCCCCAACGGGGCGGGAAAGACCACGCTTCTCAAGGCGATGGCGGGTCTGCTGCCGCATGAGGGCCGGCTCTCCATCAATGGCAGCGGCGGCGCCTCGCTCGACCGACGCGCGCGGGCACGGCTGATCGGCTATCTTCCGCAGGGTCATCAGGTCCATTGGCCGCTGCCGGCGGAGGACATCGTTGCGCTCGGCCGCTTTCCGCATGGCGTGGTCGATCCCCGTCGCCTGTCGCCCGGAGATGGCCGGATCATCCGGGAGGCGATGCGCGCCACCGGGACCGAGGCGCTGGCCGGGCAATCCGCCACCACGCTTTCAGGCGGCGAGCGCGCGCGGATCATGCTGGCCCGCGTGCTGGCCGTTGAGGCACCGATCCTGCTGGCCGACGAGCCGACCGCCTCGCTCGACCCGCGCCACCAGCTTGTGGTGATGGAAATCCTGCGCGAGCAGGCCCGGCTGGGGCGCCTTGTCATCGCCGTAACGCATGACCTGACCCTGGCGGCCCGGATGGCGGACCGGATCGTGCTGATGGATGGCGGGACAGTTGTCGCGTCCGGCCCTCCCTCAGATGTCCTGTCGGACCGGCAACTGGCCGAAACCTATGGCATCCGCGCGTTGCGCCTTGACCATGGGGGCGAGCCGGCGCTGGTCCCGTGGCAGGTGGAGACTCAGCCGTGACGGAGGTCCGACAGGACCCGCGCGAGCCGTTCACGCGGGGCCGGCCCGGCCGGCAGGCCGAAGCGGATCAGCCGCGGGTCCCAGTCGAAGCAGCGTGTCCAGATCCGACGACCCGCGAGCGCGGCATGGGAATCGGCGCGCGGAATCCGGGCAAGGCGGAACAGCGACGTCCCGCCCACCACGACAAAGCCATAGCGCAGCAGGACCCGGTCGAGTGCTTCGGCTTCCTCGGCCAGGCGGCCGCGCATCGCCTCGGCCCAGGCCGCATCGGACAGGGCCGCCGTCGCGACCTGGATGGCCGCACCGCTGACGGGCCATGGACCGAGCGCCTCGCGCAGCGGCGCGACCAGCGGTTTCGGGCCGATGGCGAAGCCAAGGCGCAAGCCGGCGAGACCATAGAACTTGCCGAAGGATCGCAGGGTGATAACCGGCAGGTCCTGGAGAATCGCGGTCAGCGATGCTTCCGGCATCGTGTCGATGAAGGCCTCGTCGACCACCAGCCAGCCCTGGCGCTCGGCAAGCGTTGTTGCGAGGGCGGCGGCGTCGGCCGGCGCGACCGGCCGGCCATCGGGATTGTTGGGATGGACAAGCACGGCATGCCGGATGCTGGCCGCCAGCGGCCTGCCCGGCCGGAAGGCTTCGGTTTCATGGCCCGCCTGCTGCCAGGCGCGGGCATGCTCGGCATAGGTCGGCTCCGTCACGCCGATGGCACCGCCGCGGGGGGCGAGCCGCGGGATCCACTGGATCAGCGACTGGGTGCCCGGCGCGGCGACGATGTCATGGCTGTCCGGCACGCGGTAGGCAATGCGGGCGGCAGCGAGCAAAGCCTCGAGTTCATGCCGGCCGGGCAAAGCGGTCCAGAGATGGGAACCGAGCGTGCGGAGCGGATAGGGAAAGGGCGAGATGCCGGTGGACAGGTCGAGCCAGTCCTCCCGCTTCCCACCGAACCGGGCCATCGCCTCGCCAAGATCACCGCCATGCTGCATCGCGCGGGCATGCCATGGAAGCGCGTGCATCGCCAGTGCCGTTTGGCGGCGCTCGCGATTTTCCTGTCCGGTGCGGCGCTGGCGCAGCCCGTTCCCCAGCGGATCGTGTCGATCAACATGTGTACGGACCAGCTTCTGCTGGATCTTGCCCGGCCGGAGCAGATCGCCGGTCTCAGCCCGTTCGGTGCCGATCCGCTGCGTTCCTGGGCCGCCGCAAAGGCGAAGCCCTATCCGCGCCTGTCCGGCACCGCCGAGGAAGTGCTGATCCTTGCCCCCGATCTCGTGGTGGGGGGGCGGTTCACCCGCCGGGCGACCCGCGAATTCATCCGCCAGCGGGGCTTCCGCCTCGAGGAATTCGACGCGGTGCGGAGCATTGCCGAAACGCGGGCCCAGATCCTCCGGATGGGCGAACTGGTGGGCAATCCGCTCGGGGCGCAGAAGCGGGTTGAGGAAATCGACGCCGCGCTCGCCCGGTTGCGGAGCATCGTTTCGCCAATGAAGCTCCGGGTCCTGCCGGTCGCCCGGCGTGGCTGGGTCAGCGGATCGCAATCGCTCGTGACCGATCTTCTGGCGCAGGCGGGCCTTGTGAACGTGGCCGAGGAGCTTGGCTTCCGGCAGGGCGGTTTCGCCTCGCTCGAAAGCCTGGTCCTGCTCCGGCCGGATGCGATCCTCGTCGCGCGGGATGATCTTACCCCGGAGGATCAGGGCACGGCCAAGCTTCTGCACCCTGCCCTCGCCGGTCGCTTTGCGGCCGAGCGCAAGCTGACGATGCCGGAAAAGCTGACGGTCTGCGGCGGGCCGATGCTGGTCGAGGCGATCGAGCATCTGACCCGCGAACTGGCGCGGATCGGCCGGAAATGACGCTGTTTCCGGAAACCCTGCTGGTCGTGCTGGTCGCGCTGATGGCGGATGCGCTCATCGGCGATCCGGACTTTGTCTGGCGGCGCATACCGCATCCTGTCTCATGGTTCGGCGGGCTGATCCGCGCGCTGGAGACCCGGATGAACCGGCCGGAATGGCCGGAGACCCGCCGCCGGATGCTGGGCCTCCTCGCGCTGGCCGTTCTCATCGCTGTCGCAACGACCGGCGCGTGGGTGCTGGAGCGGGGGCTGATGGCCCTGCCCCTCGGCTGGTTCTGGACGGGCCTCACCGGATCCGTGCTGATCGCACAGCGCTCGCTCCATGATCATGTTGCGCGGGTCGCGGATGCGCTCGAACGCGAGGGGCTCGAAGGCGGGCGCCGCGCGGTGTCCATGGTGGTCGGCCGTAACCCGGCGACACTGGACGAGGCCGGCGTGGCGCGCGCCGCCATCGAGACCACGGCCGAGAATTTCTCGGATGGTGTCGTCGCGCCGGCTTTCTGGTTCCTGCTGTTCGGCCTGCCGGGTTTGGCCTTCTACAAGGCGGTGAACACGGCGGATTCGATGATCGGCCATCGTTCGCCGCGCTATCTCGCCTATGGCTGGGCCAGCGCCCGGCTGGACGACCTGCTCAATCTCGTGCCGGCACGGATGTCCGGCATCCTCATCGCTGCCGCCTGTGCCGCCATCGGCCGCCAGCCGGGGCCGGCGCTGCGGGTGATGCTGCGGGATGCGCGGCTGCACAAATCCCCGAATGCCGGATGGCCGGAAGCCGCCATGGCCGGCGGGCTCGGCCTCGCGCTGGCCGGGCCGCGGATCTATGGCACGGAACGGGTCGACGACCCCTATCTCAACGCTGGCGGGCGGCGGGATGCCGGTCCGGCCGATATAAGGCAGGCGCTGACGGTGATGATCGCGGCCTGCCTGCTGCTGATGCTGGTTGTCGCGGGGCTAGCGCTGGCTCTGGCGTGACCGGGCGATGCGCAGGATGGCCTCCACATCGAGATGGGTCTCGCAATGCCTGGCCAGCCGGTCGAGCACGGCCTCGATTTCGGCCTCGTAGGCCAGTGTGCTGCCGGTGCCCAGCTCCGCGAGGAAGGCAGCCCGGAACGCATCGTCCGAAAACAGGCCATGAAGATAGGTGCCCTGCACGCGGCCATCGGTCGAGATCGCGCCGTCCGGCCGCCCTTCGATCCGTGCGAAGGGCCGTGCGCCGTCCGGCCCTTCGGTGCGGCCGAGATGGATCTCGTAGCCCCGGATCGGCTGGCCGGAAGGCGCGTGCACGGCCTCGGCCTGCCGGGTGATCTTGTCCGGGGTGAGCCGTGTCTCGACAGCCAGGAAGCCCAAGCCGGGCACCGTGCCGGCCCGGCCCTCGATGCCGTCCGGATCGGCAATCGACGTTCCGAGCATCTGGTAGCCACCGCACAGACCGAGAATCCGCCCGCCCCGGCGATGATGGGCGGCAAGATCGATATCCCAGCCCTGCTCACGCAGGAAAGCGAGGTCGGCCAGCGTCGCTTTCGAGCCCGGCAGGATGACGAGATCGGCATCCGCCGGCAACGGGTGGCCCGGGGGCACAAAGGTCAGTTCCACCGCCGGTTCGGCCGAAAGCGGGTCAAGATCGTCGAAATTCGCGATCCGGGCGAGGATGGGCACGGCGATGCGCAGGGGGCGCTCGGTGGTGCCGCGCCGCTCCTCGAGATCGAGTGCATCCTCGGCCGGCAGCCGATGCGCCTCCGCGAACCATGGCACGATGCCGAGGCCCGGCCAGCCGGTGAAGGACTCGATCGCGCTCATGCCTGCCTCGAAGAGCCGCGCATCGCCCCGGAATTTGTTGATCGCGAAGGCCTTGATCAGCCGCCGGTCCTCCCCGGGCAGGATGGCATGCGTGCCGACGAGGCTGGCGATCACCCCTCCCCGGTCGATATCGCCCACCAGAAGGACGGGTACATCCGCAGCGGCGGCGAAGCCCATATTGGCGATATCCCCGGCGCGGAGATTGATCTCGGCAGGGCTGCCGGCGCCTTCGACGATGATGAGGTCCGCCTCGTCCTCGAGGAGCCCGAAACTCTCCATCACAGACGGGAACAGCTCGTCGCGCCGCGCACCGAATCCGAGGCTGCGCAGCGAGCCGCGCCGCTGGCCCTGCACGATCACCTGGCTGCCGGTATCGGTTTCCGGCTTCAGCAGGATCGGGTTCATGTGGATGCTGGGCAGACAGCGCGCTGCCCGGGCCTGCACGGCCTGTGCGCGGCCGATCTCGCCGCCTTCCCGGGCGATGGCCGCGTTGTTGGACATGTTCTGCGGCTTGAACGGCCGCACCACGAGGCCGCGATCGGCGAAGAGGCGACACAGGCCGGCCACGAGTGTCGACTTTCCGACATTCGAGCCGGTGCCCTGCACCATGATCGCGGCGGCCGGCCGTGCCATCTCAGAACTCGATCCCGGCCTGGGCCTTCACGCCTTCGCGGAACGGGTGCTTGACCTGCACCATTTCGGTGACGAGATCGGCCAGCTCGATCAGCTCTGGCTTCGCGTTGCGGCCGGTGATCACGACATGCGTGTCAGCGGGCCGCTGAGTCCGGAGGAACTCGACGATCTCCTCGACCGGAAGGTAATCGTAGCGGAGCACGATGTTGAGCTCGTCCAGCATCACCAGTTTGTAGGCCGGATCGAGGATGCAGGCCTTCGCGCGTTCCCAGCCGGCCCGGGCGGTTGCGATATCCTGCGCGCGGTTCTGGGTATCCCAGGTGAAGCCGTCGCCGGAAATGTCGAGCGTGCAGAGTTCGGGGAACTGCCGCAGAAGGATCGCTTCCCCCGTCACCCAGTCCGGCGATTTGGTGAACTGGATCACCGCCGTCCGCATGCCATGGGCAATGTGCCGGAACACCATGCCAAGCGCGGCCGAGGTCTTGCCCTTGCCCGCACCGGTATGGACGATGAGCAGTCCCTTCTCCAGCGTCTTGTGCGCCATCATCTTCTCGCGCGCCTCCTTGTGGCGGCGCATCTTCTCGTTGTGGCGGGCATTGATCTCGGCTTCGGTCATTGCGGGGATTCCTTGAGGATCAGCGGCAGCCCGGCCGCCATGAAGATGACGCGGTCCGCCAAAGCAGCGACGCGCTGATTCAGCCGGCCCTGCGCATCGCGGAAGGCGCGTCCCAACGGGGTCTCGGGCACAATCCCGAGGCCGACCTCGTTGGAAACCAGAATGACCGGCCCGGCGGCTTTCGCGAGCACAGCGAGCAGGCCTGCGGATTCCTCGTCGACGGCTCGGCCGGCGAGCATGAGGTTGGAGAGCCAGAGCGTAAGGCAATCCACCAGCAGGATCACGCCCGGCCCGGCGGTGCGGTCGATGGCTCCGGCAAGCCCGAGCGGTTCCTCGATCGTCTGCCAGCCATCGCCATCGCGGTCAGCCCGGTGCTGGCGGATCCGGTCGCGCATTTCGTCATCGAATGGCTGTGCCGTAGCGAGGTAAAGCCGCGACAGGCCGGTCTGCCGCGCCAGCGCCTCGGCATGGCTCGACTTGCCGGACCGGGCGCCACCGAGAACGAGGGTAAGGCGGGCCATCATGCCGGGGCCGATCCGTCGGCAGGGGACCATTCCGGCGGCGGGACCCGGGCGATGATGCGCGAGCGGAGCGCTTCCGGGCGCAGCTTCCATGGAACGAAGCCGAAAGGTTGCCCGGACATGGCCTGGGCCATGTCCACAAGGGCCTTTGCATCCCGCTCGGGGTCGAGATCCCCGAACAGGAATGTGTATTGGCCGGCGCCCGACAAAGCCGCCGTGCAGGCCCGGGTGCAGACGCTGAGGCATTGCGTGCGGCGGATGACGACACCCGATGCCTGCAGCGCATCCACGGCATCGGCCAGCACGGCGCCGGGGCGGTAATCCGGTGCGGCTTCGGCCTTGCGGCAGGTCGTGCAGATCGTGATGACAACCGGCCCGTGGGGAGAGGCAACGGGTCCGGCGTTCATTTCCGGGGAAATGACAGGAGCATTCATGGCGGCCAGCCTTGTCGAGGGCCAGCTCTGACAGCCGGGACTCTCGCCCCGCAAGGGTTGCGCCGCCCGTGCACCCCGCCGGATTGCGCCCATCAGCAGCCTATCCGAGCAGCCGGTCTCCTGGCTTGCGGGTCAAGGCCGGCTCCCGCCTTCCCAGCCGCGCGCGGCCAGTGGTGATGGGTCGGCTCTCCGCCTACAGTTGCGGGGGCAGCCGCGGCTTCGGGCCCCGCCCTCACCGCATTCCCGTTTCACCTCCCTTGCGGCAGGCACTGCTCGTGCACGGGGTGTCGCATATCCGCCCCGACCCGGCAAGAGCCGCGGCCGCAGGTTCAGCCGCCGGCGAGTGCCGCGAGGCAGTCCCGGGCCGCTTCACGGACCGTGCCCGGGTTCATGCCCGGTCTGTACAGCGAGGAGCCGAGCCCGAAGCCGGCACAGCCCGCCGCCCGGAAGCCGGCGATATTGGCCGGACCGACGCCGCCCACGGCAATCAGCGGCATATCCGCCGGGAGAACGGCCTTCATCGCCTTCATGCCGGCAACACCGATCATTTCCATCGGGAACAGCTTGAGCGCATGGGCTCCGGCCGCGATCGCCGAAAAGGCTTCCGAAGGCGTTGCAATGCCCGGCAGGGAGACGAGGCCGGCCCGGCGGGTGGCCTCGATCACCGCACGGTCGGCATGGGGCGAGATGACCAGACTGGCGCCGATATCCGCCAGCTCAAGCACGTCGTCAGGCTGGGTAACGGTTCCCGCCCCGATCAGGGCGGAATCGCCGAAGCGTTTGACCAGCCTCGCGATGGAGTTGAACGGATCAGGCGAGTTCAAAGGCACCTCGATCAGCCGGATGCCGCTTTCCACCAGCACGGCCCCGACGGCCTCGACCTCCGATGGCCGGATGCCGCGCAGGATTGCGATCAGCGGCGCTTCGGCAAGGGTTTCGCGGAACAGGGCTTCAAGAGCGTCGGCCGTCATGGGCGGTCTCCTTCAGGGCGGCGAGGCGTCGAACGCCGCGGACGGTCGTGTCTGCCGGGGCGATCTCCGAGACCAGCCCGAAAATACGGGCCGCCTGGGCATAGCGCGCGGCAAGGGCCGGTTCGCCGACCAGCCGGATCGCGGCGGGATCCCAGCCCAGCGCAAGACCGCCGGCGATCTCGGCGCCGATCACGATCCCGGAGAGATATTCCCCGATATCGGTGGGGGCGAGCTCGTTGAAGAGCACCTTGCTTCGCGCCGAGAAGGCTGCATGGAGCAACCCTGCCCCGGCATGGTGCTGCATATGCCGGACGCCAGCGGCGAAGGCTTCCGGCCCGCCGGCCGCGCCCTCCGGCAGCAGCCGGCCGAGGATCGTGTGGCCTTTCAGCGCGGCAAAGACCTCCCCGGTCATGAAGGTGTGGAAGGCCTCGATCCGCCCCTCTCGATGGCGGACCCATTTGGAATGCGTGCCCGGCAGGACCACGACGGCGTCTTCCTCCGGAAGGCAGGCGCCGAAGACCTGGATCTCCTCGCCGCGCATCACGTCCGGCGCGGGGTGCCGCATCGCCACGCCGGGCAGGAACCGCATGGAGGCGCCCGAGGCATGGCGACGGCTGACAGAGGCCGTGGCAAGCGCTTCGAGGCTGGCCGGTGTTTCGGCATAGGGCGTCTCGACCCAGCCGTTGCGGCTGGTGATCATGCCGGAGAAGAAGAGTTCGGTGCCAGCCGTGATCCAGGGCCCGATTTCCCGGTCCAGACTCGCCTCGAAGCGCCCTTTTTCAATGGAGAGGATCCCTGCTGCGGCACGGTGTTCGGCGACCAGAACGCCCCCGGCATCGAATCGATAGGCCCGGAAATTGGTGGTTCCCCAGTCCAAGATGATCGCCTCACGGCCTGCCATTGAAGAATCCCTCATCTTTCGAAGAGGCTAGCGGTTTCCCAATCCCCCGTGAAGCGATGGAATCGCAACCAGACCGATTGCGTTTCGGCGCGCGAGCAGGCACCTAACTCACATGGAACGAGTCGTCGATCTGGCCATCATCGGTGGCGGCATCAATGGCACCGGTCTCGCGCGCGATGCGGCCGGGCGTGGGCTGGCTGTCTATCTGTGCGAGCAGGACGATCTCGCGAGCCATACCTCCTCCTGGTCGACCAAACTGATCCATGGCGGTTTGCGCTATCTGGAGTATTACGCGTTCCGCCTCGTCCGGGAGGCGCTGATCGAGCGCGAGACGCTCTGGACCATGGCCCCGCATCTGATCGGGCCGCTGCGGTTCGTGCTGCCCCATCATCGCGGGTTGCGGCCGGCCTGGCTGCTGCGGCTGGGCCTGTTCCTCTACGATCATCTCGGCGGCCGGAAGCTCCTGCCCTCGACGCGGGTGATCGATCTGTCGAGCCATGTTGCCGGCCAGCCGCTGAAGCCGGGCCTGTTCCGCATGGGGTTCGAATATTCCGATTGCCGGGTGGATGATTCCCGCCTCGTCGTTGCCAACGCGCTCGATGCCGCCGAGCGCGGCGCGATGATCGAGACGCGCAGCCGAGCTGTTTCTGCCGTGCGCGAGAGCGACCACTGGCTCCTCACGGTGAAGAGCGACGATTTCCGTGGCGAAAGGCGCGTGCGGGCCAGGGTGCTGGTCAATGCTGCCGGTCCTTGGGTTGCGGATGTCCTCCAGGGCACCCTCGGGCTGAGCGGCAGGGCGAAGACGCGCCTTGTCCAGGGTTCGCATATCGTCGTGCGGAAGCTCTACGAGCATGATCGCTGCTACATTTTCCAGAACAGCGACGGGCGGATCGTGTTCGCCATCCCCTACGAGGGCGAGTTCACGCTGATCGGCACGACGGATCGTGACTATTCCGGTGATCCCGCCGCCGTCCGGGCAACAGTGGAGGAGATCGACTACCTGCTGGCGCTCGCCAATGCGCAGTTCAGCCGGCAGTTGACCGCCGATGACGTCGTCTGGTCGTTTTCCGGCGTCCGCCCGCTCTATGATGACGGGGCGACGGAAGCCAAGGCGGCAACGCGGGATTACGTGCTCGATCTCGACCAGCCGGCCGGGCAGGCCTCGCTCCTGTCGATCTATGGCGGCAAGATCACCACGTATCGCCGCCTCGCCGAAGAAGCGATGGAGCGGATCGCCGCCGCCTTCCCGCAGATGGGCGGAGACTGGACGCATGGCGCTGTCCTGCCCGGCGGCGATTTTCCCGACCGCGACCGACGCGCTCTGAAACGAGCCCTGCTGACAGAGTATCCGTTTGTGCCGGAAGCCGAGATGGAGCGGCTTGTGCGGCTCTACGGCACGCGCGTCCGGCGGGTGCTGGGTCAGGCGACGGGCCTCGACGATCTCGGCCCTGATCTCGGTAACGGCTTGCGGCTGGCGGAAGTGCGGTATCTCGTCCGCGAGGAATGGGCGCGTACGCCCGAGGATGTGCTCTGGCGGCGCACCAAGCTGGGCCTGCATGGCGGCGCGGCGCTGGCCGGGGCGGTTGCGGCCGCGCTGCCGGCCTTGCTGGACGCGGAGAGCCTCGTATGAGCACGCATTTCATCGCGATGGACCAGGGCACCACGTCGAGCCGCGCGCTGGTTTTCACCGGCGATTTCCGGCTGGTCGCCATGGACCAGAAGGAATTCCCGCAGCATTACCCGGCTTCGGGTTGGGTGGAGCATGACCCGGAGGATATCTGGGCCACCAGCCTTGCCACCTTGCGCGGCGCGGTCGCCAAGGCCGGGCTCGGCGCTGCGGATATTGCCGCGATCGGCATCACCAACCAGCGCGAGACAACGCTGATCTGGGACCGGAAGAGCGGCAAGCCAATCCACAATGCCATTGTCTGGCAGGACCGCCGGACCTCCGAGATCTGCGCCCGGCTGCGCGACGGCGGTCATGAAGGATTCTTCAGCCGCAAGACCGGCCTGCTGCTCGACCCCTATTTCTCGGGCACCAAGATTGCGTGGATTCTTGACCGGGTTCCCGGTGCGCGCGCCCGCGCCGAAAGGGGCGAGCTGGCCTTCGGAACTGTCGACACGTTCCTGATCTGGCGCCTGACCGGGGGCGCCGTGCATGCCACCGATGCCACAAATGCCTCGCGTACCCTGCTCTACGATATCCAGAGCGGCGCCTGGGACGCCGAATTGTGCGAGCGGCTGAATGTTCCGATGGCGCTGCTGCCGGAGGTGCGCAACAGCGCCGATGATTTCGGCACCACGCTGCCGGATTGGCTTGGCGGCGCCGTTGCCATACGCGGTGTGGCCGGTGACCAGCAGGCCGCGACGATCGGTCAGGCCTGTTTCCAGCCGGGCATGATGAAATCGACTTACGGGACCGGCTGCTTCGCGGTGATGAATACCGGTGACACCCCGGTCTTCTCGACCAACCGGCTGCTCACCACCCTCGCCTACCAGATCCGTGGCCAGCGGACCTACGCCCTGGAGGGTGCGATCTTCGTGGCTGGCGCCGCCGTGCAATGGCTGCGCGACGGGCTCGGGATCATTGCTGCGTCGGCAGAGGCCGGGGCCCTCGCCGAGCAGGCCGACCCGGCGCAGAATGTCTTTCTCGTGCCGGCCTTTGTCGGGCTCGGCGCGCCCTATTGGGATGCGGATGCCCGCGGCGCGCTGTACGGGCTGACGCGCGGCACGACGCGCAAGGAGCTTTGCCGGGCGGCGCTGGAGAGCGTCGGCTACCAGACGCGGGACCTGATCGAGGCCATGCGGCGCGACTGGGGCAGCCCGTTCGAGACTGTCCTGCGCGTCGATGGCGGCATGACCGCCTCGTCCTATGCGATGCAGTTCCTGGCCGATATCCTGCAGGCCCCGGTCGACCGGCCGACGATCATGGAAACGACCGCGCTCGGGGCCGCCTATCTCGCTGGCCTCAGTGCCGGCCTCGCGCCGGAGCCGGCCGAGTTTGCCCGGCTCTGGGAGCGCGATACGCGTTTCGCCCCGGCGATGGCAGCCAGCGATGCCGATGCGCGCTATGCCGGCTGGAAGGATGCCATCCGGCGCACGCTCTCGGCCTGAGCGTCACATCAGCATCTTCGTGTCGCCATCGATGGAGATGGCCTGGCCGGAAATCGTCCGGCCGCGCGGCGAAGCGAGGAACACCATCTGGTCAGCCAGCTGCTGCGGCAGGATGTATTCCTTGATCGAGGCATAGGCGAAGGCCTGCGCCTCCACCTCCTTGAAGCTCCGGCCATATTGCTGCGCCTTGGCTTCCAGGACGCGGCGGATGCGGTCCCCGGCGACGAGGCCGGGCAGGATGGCATTGACGCGGATACCGTCTTCCCCAAGCTCGATGGCAAGCGACTTGGTGAAGCCGATCACGCCCCATTTTGCCGCCGCATAGGGCGATCGCATGGCGAACCCGTTCTTCCCGGCCGCCGAGGACAGGTTGATGATCGAGGCGTTCCGGCTCTGGCGCAGCAGCGGGATGGCCAACCGGGCGCAATTGTATTGCGATGTCAGGCAGACATTGATGCAGCGGTCCCAGTCCTCGGGCGTAACTTCCTCGACGCGCGCGGTCGGGCCGGCGATGCCGGCATTGTTGACCAGCACATCGAGCCCGCCGAGAAAGGCCACGGCCTTTTCGAACAGGGCGGCAACCTGCGCCCGATCGGCCACGTCGCAGAGGGTGGCGCCGAGGGCCGGATCCGTTTTCGCTAGGGCTGCAAGGGCCTGCGGGTCGACATCGCAGACGTAGACGCGCGCGCCCTCCCTGACGAAGGCCCGCGCAACCTCCAGCCCGATCCCGCCCGCCCCGGCCGTCACAAGCACCCGGAGCCCCTCGATCTGCATATCCATTCCGGTTCCCCAATCCCCGACAGGTTTTCAGTCCAGCAGCCGCTGGCGTGACAGGATGAACGCCGACGCCCCGCTGATATCGGCGGCGATCGCCTCACGCGCGGCGGCCGGCCGGTTCTCGCGGATCGCCGCGAGACAGGCCCGATGCGCCTGCACGGCCCCGCCGAGACGAAGACGCTCGGGGTTCTCGCGCAGGTCGAGATTGATGATCGGCCCGACGCGCAGCCAGAGGCGTTCGATGATGGCGAGCAGTTCTGCCGAGCCGGCGGCCCGGTACACGGCGAAGTGGAAGGCCTGGTTGGCTGCAACCGCCTGCGCAAGATCGGCCTTCGGCAATTCGCTGAGTTCGCGGAATTCCCGCTCCCGGGCCTCGATGCCGGCGAGGCTTTCCGGCGTCACCGCCTGACAGGCCAAGGCAGCGGCAAACCCCTCGATCTCGACCCGGACCTGCGTAATGTCGCGGAACTGGCCGGCGCGCATCAAGGGAACCGTGACGGCCTTTTTCGGCGCGACCTCGAGCGCGCCCTCGGCCGCCAGCCGCGACACCGCTTCCCGGACCGGCATGATCGAAAGGCCAAGGGCTTCGGACACGGCACGCAGGGAGAGCTTGTCACCCGGTGCGAACCGCCCGGCGATCAGCCGGTCTGCCAGATGCCGGTAGACGCGGTCGGACAGGGTGCCCGTCTCGTCGAGCATCGCGTCGGTATAGGCGGGAATGCGTTCCAACATTTTTGTGCGCCAGTCTCTGGACAAAGCCAGTCGATTAGGGGAAGCTAACTGTGATCACAGATTGCGGCAAGGCCTTCGACGAAAAAATGGGCCGACCGCGGGGAAGAGAAACGTCAAACGGAGACATGCCATGAGCGAATTCATTCGTCCGTCCCGTCGCAGCCTGATCAAGGCGGCCGGTGCCACTGCCCTTGCGGGCACGATCGGCATGCCGGCCATCTCGCGGGCGCAGTCCGATGTGCTGCGTTTCGGCCACCTCACCCCGCGCACGGGCTTTCTCGGCCCGCTGGGCGAATTCGCCGTGATGGCGGCCGACCTCGCCGTCGAGGAGATCAATGCCGCCGGTGGCGTGATGGGTCGCAAGCTCGAAATCCTCAAGGAGGATTCGGTCAATCCGCAGACGGCCTCGACCAAGGCCGAGCGCATGATCGAGCGCGACAAGGTTGCCTGTATCATCGGCGAGATTTCCTCGGCTTCCTGCCTGACCATCGCGCAGGTAGCAGCCCGCACGAAGACTCTCTACGTCAATACCGGGGGCAATTCGGATGCCCTTCGCGGCGCGAATTGCAACAAATTCATGTTCCACGTCGAGAGCCAGAACTCGATGTATGTGAAAACCTGTGGGCGGTCGCTCATGCAGCAGGGGCTGGTCAAGGGCAAGAAATGGTTCTCGCTGACCGCCGATTACGCGTTCGGACATGACCTGCTCAAGGTGGCCAAGCGCTTCATGGAGGCCAATGGCGGCCAGTTCGCCGCGGACAAGCTCGTCCCGACCGACCTGACCGACTTCTCGGCCCTGCTGATCGAGATCCGGAATGCCAAGCCCGATCTCGTGATCTCCAACCTCGCAGGCAACCAGATCACAAACTTCCTGAAGCAATATTCGGAATTCGGGCTGACTTTCCCGGTCGCCGGGTTCGGCTTCGATACAGCCCTCGCCTGGGCGGCCGGCAAGGACAATTTCGGGGGCACCTGGCCGGTCGTCTGGCATCACCTGATCGACACGCCGAACAGCAAGAAGTTCGTCCAGGCCTTCACGGCCAAGTACAAGAAGCCGCCGGAAAACCAGGCCTGGGGTGATTACCTCGCGGTCAAGATTTTCGCCCAGACCATGAACGAGATCAAATCGACGGATTCGATGAAGATCATCGAGCATTGGGAAAAGGGCGCGAAGTTCGACGTGATGAAGACCCGCGAAGGCTATTTCCGGAAGTCCGATCACCAGATGATGCACGAAATGTACACCGTGCAGGCGGTTGGCGCCTCGGCGAAGAACCAGTGGGACATCTTCACCTCGTCGCCGGCCGTGCCGGCGGCGAATGAAAGCCTCGAGATCATCGCCACGACGGCTGAAGAAAACGAGTGCAAGATGGCCTGAGGCCAGACCGTAACTCGCTCAAGGTCATCCCCGGCGGTCGGGTTCCGCCGGTTCCTCCTCCGGAATGCTCTCCCCCGGCGGGAAGCGGCCCGGCCGGGGATGACATTCTGCCTCGCCTCCGGGGAGCCTGCCTTTGTCCACGCTCTTTCTCCAGCAGATCGCCAATGGCCTGCTCGACGGCGTCTATTACCTGCTGATCGCGCTCGGCCTGTCGCTGATCTTCTCGCTCGGCGGGATCGTCAACCTGGCCCATGGCGCGTTCTATGCGATCGGCGCCTACCTCACCGTGCTGCTCGGGCCGCATATCGGCTTCGGCGGGGCGATGTTTGTCGTGCCGGGGCTCGTCGCCATTCTCGGCGTGCTGGTGGAAAGGCTGCTTTTCCAGCGTTTCTATCGGTCCGATCCGATCCTGTCGTTGCTGCTGACCTTCGGCCTCGCCATGGTGGCGGAACAGATGTTGCGCATGATCTTTGGCGCGCCACCCCTCTCCTACTCGATCCCGAGCTGGCTTCGCGGGCAGATCTTCCTCGGGGATTTCATCTATTCGCGTTATCGCGGCACCCTGATCCTGATCGCGGCGACCTGCGTGCTTGCGCTCTGGTTCCTGCTGAACCGCACCGCCTTCGGGCGGGTTGTCCGGGCCGGCGTGCAGAACCCGGACATGGTCGGCGCGCTCGGCATCGCCCTGCCACCTTACATGATGGCGGTGGCGGCCATCGGCATCGGACTGGCCGGGCTTGCCGGTGTTCTGCTGGCCCCGATCTATTCGATCCACCCGGCCATGGGCCAGGAAATCATCACGCCGGCCTTCGTGGTGGTGGTGATCGGCGGCCTCGGCTCGTTCTGGGGCGTCGTGGCGGCGGCCCTGCTGGTCGGCGTCGTCAAGGGCGCGACGATCGGTCTTGGCTATCCGCAATTCGCAACAGCCGTCATCTATCTGATGATGCTTCTCGTCCTTCTCTTCCGACCGCGCGGCCTGTTCGGCGAGCGCATCCAGCGTTTCGAGTGAGGCCGCCCGATGCCTGCCTTCCTGCGTGAGCGCCTCCCCCTCGTCATCGCCGCCGTCATGCTGCTGGCACTGCCGGTTTTCATGCGGGCGATCGGGCTCGGCACCACCTCGGCAACCGAGGTCGTGGTTTTCGCCATGGCGTGCATGGCGCTGAATATCCTCGTCGGGACGACCGGGCTCGTCTCGTTCGGCCATGGAGCGTGGTTCGGGCTTGCCGCCTATGCGGCCGGGCTTCTGCAACGGGAGGTGCTGCCCGGCCATTTCCTGCTGCCGATCCTCGGCGCCGTCGCGCTGGTCGCGGTGGTCGCGACCGTGTTCGGCGCGCTGATCCTCCGGCGGCGCGGCGTTTATTTCTCGCTGCTGACGCTGGCTCTGGCGGCGATGCTCTATTCCATCGCCTTCCGTTGGACCGCCGTGACCGGCGGCGAGGACGGGTTGGGCGGGATCAAGCGGCCGCTCTTCGGCGGCATCGATTTCGAGCAGGCGCAGAATTTCTACACGCTGGTCGCAACGATCGGGATGATCGTCGTCTACATCCTCTGGCGCTTCCACCGCTCGCCCGTCGGGACGACGCTGGTCGCAATCCGCGAGAACGAGCAGCGCGCCCGGTTCATCGGTTACGCCGTCGACCGCTACAAGCTGCTCGCCTTCGTGATCTCGGCCAGCCTGACAGGGCTTGCCGGCACCTTGCTGCTGTTCAACAACCGCATGACCTCAGCCGAGCCGATCTCGGTGGCGTTCTCGGGCGAATTGCTGGCCATGGTGGTGATCGGAGGCATGCGGTCCTTCCTCGGGCCGGCGCTCGGTGCGCTGTTCTTCGTCATTTTCCGCGACTATCTCTCCAGCCTCACCGAGAACTGGCTGCTCTGGTTCGGGCTGCTGTTCGTCGCCTTCATCCTGTTCTCCCCGACCGGCCTCGTTGGCATGGCCGAGCGGCTGCTCCGGCCTTTCCGCAAAGTCGTGGTGCAGGACGCGGCCATGTCGGCGCGGCAGGCCGGGGCGGTCACGCTGCCGAATTTCCTGAAGCCGGATTCCCTCCTCGGCGATGGCCCGGTGCTTCAGGCCAGGGGCATGGTCCGGCATTTCGGGGGCATCAAGGCGGTCCAGGGCGTCAGTTTCGACGTACGGGACCGAAGCCTGCACGCGCTGATCGGACCGAACGGGGCTGGCAAGACCACCGCCTTCAACCTGATCTCGGGACTGTTCCCGCTTCACGAAGGCGAGGTTCGCCTCGCGGGCCGCGTGGTGTCCGGCCTGTCGCCGGAAGCCCTGACGCAGGCGGGGATCGGCCGATCGTTCCAGATCACCAATCTCTTCCCGGGCCTGTCGGTCGAGGAGAATGTCCGGCTGGCCTGCCAGGCCCGGTCCCCGCAGGCATTTGATCCCTGGCGCCCGGCCCAGGCGCTCCAGGCCGTCAATGCCGAATGCATCAGCGTGCTCCGCACGATGGGCCTTGCCGGCGTCGAGGATGCCGAAGCCGGCTCTCTCAGTTATGGCGGCCAGCGCCTGCTGGACATGTCGCTCGCCCTCGCGACCAAGCCGCGCATCCTGCTGCTCGACGAGCCGCTTGCGGGCCTCGCGGCGGCCGAACGCGAGCGCGTCGGGCAGCTCATCAAGGCGATCTCTGCCGACCTGCCGGTGCTGCTGGTCGAACATGATATCGACCGTGTCTTCCAGATCGCGGACCATGTCACGGTCATGAATGAGGGGACCGTGCTTGTCGACGGCACTGTCGAGACGGCGCGCACATCGCCGCGCGTGCAGGAGGTCTATATCGGCTCGGGCAGCCATGCCCTCGCCGCCAAGCCAAGGGCAAGTGCGGCCCGGGAGGAGACCCTGCTCGCGCTCGAGGGCGTGAACACCTTCTATGGCAAGAGCCATATCCTGCGGGATGTGGCGCTGGAGGTGCACCGGAACGAGATCGTCGCCCTGCTGGGCCGGAACGGGGCCGGCAAGTCCACCCTGCTCAAGACGCTGGTGGGCATCGCGCCACCGGCTTCGGGTTCGATCCGGCTGGGCGAGACGCGTCTCGACGGGCTGAGTTCGGCGCAGATCACCCGGCAGGGCGTATCCTACGTGCCGCAGGGCCGTGGCCTCTTCGCCGGGATGAGCGTCAAGGAAAACATGGAACTCGGCCGCCTGAAGCGGCGCAACGGCGCCGGCACGTTCTGGGACGAGGACAAGGTGTTCTCCTTCTTCCCGCGCATCCGCGAACGCTGGCTTTCGCCGGCGGACTATCTCTCGGGCGGCGAGCAGCAGATGGTCGCCGTTGCCCGCGCCCTGACCGGCGATACGTGCATCCTGCTGCTTGACGAGCCGTTCGAGGGGCTGGCTCCGGCCATTGTCGAGGAGCTGTTCGAGGCCTTCGACAAGTTGCGGCAGGAGATCGCCATCATCATCGTCGATCACCATCTCGATCTCGCCCTTGCCCTGTCGGACCGGGCGGTGGTGCTCGAACGCGGGGCCGTCACGCATACCGGGCCGTGCAAGGCCCTGCTGGATGATCTCGACTTGCGCAGAAAGGTTCTGTGGTTGTGACGGACAAGATTGCGATTGTCGGCTCGGGCCTGATCGGGCGGGCCTGGGCCACGGTGTTTGCCGGCAATGGGTTCGACGTGGCCCTGTATGACGTCGTGCCCGGCGTCGCCACCAAGGCCCGGGCACATATCGGCCGAAACCTGCGCGAGCTGGCCGGATTCGGCCTTGTCGAGGATCCGAAGGCCGCGATTGCCCGGATCCGTGTGGCCAAGGACCTGGCCGATGCGCTCAAGGGTGCGGCACTGGCGCAGGAGAACGGGCCAGAAACGGTCGAAGCCAAGCAGGCGCTTTTTGCCGAGATGGACCGGCTGGCGCCGCGTTCCTGCATCCTCGCTTCCTCGACCAGTTTCATCATCGCCTCGCGTTTCGCGGAGGGGCTGAAGGGCCGGCATCGCTGCCTCGTCGCGCATCCGGTCAACCCGCCGCATCTCGTGCCGATTGTCGAGCTTGCGCCCGCGCCGTGGACCTCGGCGGCGGTGCTCGCCCGGGCCAAACGGATCTACGAGAAGGCGAAGCAGGTGCCGATCATCCTGCGGAAGGAGCATCCCGGTTTCGTGCTGAACCGGCTGCAGGCCGTGTTGCTCGCCGAGGCGTTCCGGATTGTCGGCTCCGGCATCTGCTCGCCGCAGGACCTCGACAAGACGATCAAGGACGGCCTTGGCCTGCGCTGGTCCTTCATGGGTCCGTTCGAGACGATCGAACTCAACGCCCCCGGCGGGATCGGGGATTATTGCCGCCGCTATGGCCCTTCCCTCACCCGGATTGCCGAGGAATGCCAGGGCGGTGATCCGTTCGGCGAGACGAATGTCGGCCGGATCCTCGCGGAATGGGGCGAGATGCCTTCGCCGGAGGCCGTCAAGCGGGTATCGGATTGGCGCGATACCCGGCTGGCGGCGCTCAAGGCGCATAAACGCAACGCCAAGCGCAAACCCTCGGGAGCCTGATCATGAGCAAGAACCGCAAGGTCCTCATCACCTGTGCCGTGACCGGTGCGATCCACACCCCGTCCATGTCGCCGCATCTGCCGGTGACACCGGAGGAAATTATCGATGCGGCGGTGGGCGCCGCCGAGGCCGGCGCGGCGCTGGTCCATGTCCATGCCCGCAATCCCGTGACGGGCCAGCCCGACCAGTCACCCGAGGCGTTTGCCAAGTTCCTGCCGATCATCAAGCAGCGTTCGGATTGCGTGATCAACATCACCACGGGCGGCGCGCCGACCATGCTGGTCGAGGAACGACTCCGGCCGTGTGCGGTGTTCAAGCCCGAGGTCGCCTCGCTCAACATGGGCTCGATGAATTTCGGGCTCTATCCGATGCTGGGCCGCTTCAGGGAGTTCAAGCATGACTGGGAGCGGCCCTATCTTGAAGGATCAAAGGACCGGATCTTCAAGAATACCTTCCAGGATATCGAGAACATCCTGACCACCTGCGCCGAGAACGGCACGCGGTTCGAGATCGAGTGCTACGATATCGGGCATCTCTACACGCTGGCGCATTTCGTGGATCGCGGGCTCGTCAAGCCGCCCTTCTTCGTCCAGTCGGTCTTCGGGATTCTCGGCGGGATCGGCGGCCATCCGGAGGACGTTGCCCATATGAAGCGCACGGTCGACCGCCTCTTCGGCGATGATTGCCATTGGTCGGTCCTCGGTGCCGGCCGCAACCAGCTCGCCATTGCCGCGATGGCCGTATCGATGGGAGGTAACCTGCGCGTCGGCCTCGAGGATTCGCTCTGGATCGGGCCGGGCCGGCTTGCTGAATCCAACGCCCAGCAGGTACGTGCCGCGCGGCAGATCATCGAGGGGCTCGGGCTTGAAGTGGCCAGCCCGGCGGATGCGCGGGAGATCCTGAAGCTGAAAGGGGCTGACAAGGTCGCGTTCTGACAGCGCGGCTTCGTGTTCATTCCGGGCACACGGTATCCAAAAAAAATTCATTATTCAGATTATCGTGCCGCGGAGGCCTTGATCCCTGCCGGTCGCGCCTTATCCTGTCCGCAAGGACCAATACGGCATCAAAATGCCGAGCTTTGAGGAGAGGAAGATGACCGACGTGACCAAGACCAAATCGACGAGCCGCCGCCGCTTCGTGACGGGCCTTGCAGCCGGTGGCGCCGCGACCGTGGCCATGCCGCAGGTCAGCCGCGCGCAGACCGTGAACTGGAAGTTCCAGTCGACCTGGCCGACCAAGGATATCTTCCATGAGTTCGCGCAGGATTTCGCGAACCGTGTCAACGAAATGGCCGGCAATCGGCTGAAGCTCGAGGTTCTGGCGGCCGGCACTGTCGTCCCGGCCTTCCAGCTGCAGGATGCCGTCAATGCCGGCATTCTCGATGGCGGCCATGGTGTCTGCGCCTACTGGTACGGCAAGAACAAGGCCTTCTCGCTGTTCGGCACGCCGCCGGCTCTCGGCTGGGATGCCAACAGCTTCCTCGGCTGGATGAAGTATGGCGGCGGCTACGAACTGTATAACGAGCTGGTGGGCGGCATCCTGAAGCTCAACCTTGTCGGCTTCCTGACGGGTCCGATGCCCTGCCAGCCGCTCGGCTGGTTCAAGAAGGAAATCAAGACCGCCGATGACTTCAAGGGCCTCAAGTACCGCACCGTCGGCCTCGCCGCCGACCTGATGCGCGAAATGGGCGCGGCCGTCACCATCCTGGCCGGCGGCGAAATCGTTCCGGCCCTGGAACGTGGCGTGATCGACGGGGCGGAGTTCAACAATCCGTCGTCGGATTCGCTGCTCGGCTTCCAGGACGTGTCGAAGGTCTACATGATGCGCTCCTTCCATCAGGACGCGGAAGCCTTCGAAGTCATCTTCAACAAGGCGAAGTTCGAGGCGCTGCCGGCGGAACTGAAGTCGATCGTCCGCTACGCGGCGGAATCGGCCTCGTCGGACATGCTCTGGAAGGCGCTTGATCGCTATTCCAAGGACATGGAAGGGCTGAAAGCGAAGGGCGTGAACATCATCGAGACGCCGGATGCCGTGCTGCAGGCGCAGCTCAACGCCTGGACAAAGGTCATTGACAAGCTTTCTGCCGAGAATGCCTTCTTCAAGAAGGTCGTCGACAGCCAGAAGGCGTGGACCAAGCGCACGCTCGCCTACGAGCGCACCAACACGCCGCCGCGCGCGATGGCTGCCGCCCATTTCAGCAAGGGCTGATCGCCGTCACCTGATCCTGTACCCGGCAGGCTTGCCTGCCGGGTCTCTTTTTGACGAAAACCTGCGGATTCAGGGGGGCTGACGTTGGTTTCAAAGGAATTGCTGGGCATCCTGCTGACGCTGATCGGCACCGTGGTGCTCTATCTCGGGGTGATTGCCTTCATCAATCGCCGGAATCTCACGCTCGACACGATGCTGCATGCGGTTGACCGGCTGTCGACGGCGGTTGGCAAGACCGGCGCATGGGCGATCCTCATCCTCACTTTCGCCATGGGCTATGAAGTGTTCGCCCGGTATGTGATGCGGGCGCCCACGGAATGGGCCTTCGACGCGAGCTACATTCTCTACGGCACGCTCTTCATGCTGGCCGGCCCCTATGCCCTGGCCCGCAACGGCCATGTCCGCGGTGATTTCCTCTATCGGCAATGGCCTGTGAAACGGCAAGCTGCTCTGGATCTCGTCCTCTATTTCCTGTTCTTCTTCCCTGGCATCCTGGCGCTCTGCTATGCCGGCTTCACGTTTGCTTCCTTCTCTTGGATCATCAAGGAGCATTCCTCCAATTCGCCGAACGGGCCGCCGCTCTACCATTTCAAGGCGCTGATCCCGATTGTCGGTGGCCTGATGGTGCTGCAGGGCGTTGCCGAGGTGACGCGATGCATTGTCTGCCTCCGGACCGGGGAATGGCCGCAACGTCTCTCGGATGTCGAGGAAACCGAGAAACTGATCCTCGAACAGGCTGAAGCCGCCGCCAAGGGGAATGCGTAATGTTCGGCCTGACCAATCCTGAACTCGGCGTGCTGATGCTGGTGCTGTTCATCGGCTTCATCATGCTGGGCTTTCCGATCGCCTTCACGCTCATGGCTCTTGGCGTGTTCTTCGGCTACATCGCCATGGGCGACACGGTCTTTGCGCTGGTGGTTCAACGGGCCTATTCCGTCATGGCGAACGACGTGCTCGTCTCGATCCCGCTCTTTGTCTTCATGGGCTACATCATCGAGCGGGCCAATATTCTCGACCGTCTGTTCCGCTCCCTCCAACTGGCCCTCGGCTTCCTGCCCGGTTCGCTGGCCATCGCCACGCTGGCGACCTGTGCGATCTTCGCGACCGCGACCGGCATTGTCGGCGCCGTGGTGACGCTGATGGGGCTTCTTGCTTTCCCCGCGATGCTCCGGGCGGGCTACGATGTCCGGCTCTCGGCAGGTGTCGTCTGTGCCGGCGGCTGCCTTGGCATCCTCATTCCGCCTTCGGTCATGCTGATCCTCTACGGCGCGACGGCCGGCGTCTCGGTGCCCAAGCTCTATGCCGCCGCCCTCTTTCCCGGCCTGATGCTGGCATCGCTCTACATGCTCTACGTGCTGGTGCGGTGCATGCTCAATCCGTCCCTTGCGCCGAAACTGCCGGAAGAAGAGCGCAATGTTCCGGTTCTCGTCATCCTCAAGGAGCTGGCTCTCAGCTTCTTCCCGCTGACGCTGCTGATCCTGTCGGTTCTCGGAGCGATCTTCTTCGGCCTTGCCACGCCGACAGAAGCGGCCGGGATCGGCTCGATCGGCGCGCTCGTCCTGGCAACGCTCTACCGTTCGCTCGACTATGTGAAGGTCCGGGATTCGGTCTATCTCACCGCCCGGACCTCGGCCATGGTCTGCTGGCTGTTCGTCGGGTCCTTCATCTTCTCGTCGATTTTCGGGTATCTCGGCGGGCATGAGCCGATCAAGACCTTCATGGCGTGGCTCAATCCGAGCCCAACCGTATTCCTGATCATGACGCAGCTGATCATCTTCGTGCTCGGCTGGCCGCTGGAATGGACCGAGATCATCGTGATCTTCGTGCCGATCTTCCTGCCCCTTCTGCAGCAATTCGGCGTCGATCCGGTGTTCTTCGGCATCCTGATTGCCCTGAACATCCAGACCTCGTTCCTCTCGCCACCGGTCGCCATGGCGCCGTTCTACCTGAAGGGCGTGGCGCCGAAACATGTCACGATCAACCAGATCTTCTCGGGCGTGATGCCTTTCCTCTGGATCGTGCTGGTGGCAATGATCCTGGTCTATCTCTTCCCCGGGATTGCGCTCTGGCTTCCCGAGAAGCTCTATGGCTGATCGCCGATAGCCTGCTAGACTCCGACGCGAAGGGCCGGGATTGTCCCGGCCCTTTCGTTTGCTGCGGAGCATTCCATGGCCCCTCCCCGAACCCGGCCGATGCTCTCGCCCGCTCCCCGGCGCGTGCTCATGTTCGGGGCAACCGGCACGATCGGCCGGGCCACGGTTCAGGCGCTGGCCGAGCGCGGGCACGAGGTTGTTGCGGTCGTGCGCCAGCCGCCCGCCATGCCTGCCGCGCTCTGGCCCGGGCCTGACAGCCTGCCCGGGCGGATCGTCCTCCGGCAGGCGGATGTGACCGACCCGGCCTCGCTGCGGGCCGATGGCGTAAGGGGCGAGCGCTTCGACGCGATGGTTTCGTGCCTCGCCTCGCGCAGCGGCGCACCGGCCGATGCCTGGGCGATCGACCACAAGGCCCATTGTGTCGCCCTCGACGCCGCGCAGGAGGCGGGTACACGGCAGGTCGTGCTACTCTCGGCGATCTGCGTGCAGAAGCCATTGCTTGCCTTCCAGCAAGCGAAGCTCGCCTTCGAGGGAAAGCTCCGGGAAGCCCGGCTGATCCATTCGATCGTCCGCCCGACAGCGTATTTCAAGTCGCTGTCCGGGCAGCTTGTCCGGTTGCAGGCCGGCAAGCCTTTCCTGATCTTCGGAAATGGCACCCTCACCGCCTGCAAGCCGATCAGCGATGCCGATCTCGCCGCCTATCTGGCGGAATGTCTCGACGAGGAGGCGCGCTGGAACCGGATCCTGCCGATCGGCGGGCCCGGCCCCGCGCTGACGCCACGGCAGCAGGGCGAGCTTCTGTTCGCCGCCTTGGGCCGTAAACCGCGTTTCCGGTCGGTGCCGGTCGGCATGCTGGATGCCATCATCGCCGGGCTGTCACTGGGCGGGCGGTTCAGCCCGCGCCTCGCGGCCAAGGCGGAACTCGCCCGGATCGGGCGCTACTACGCGACGGAATCGATGCTGGTGCTCGATATGGCCACCGGCCGCTACGATGCGGATGCGACGCCGGAAACCGGCACCGATACGCTGGCGGCTTTCTACGGAAGGCTGGTGCGGGGCGAGGAGACGATCGACCGGGGCGAACACGCTGTGTTCTGACCTAACCGCACGTGTCGATTTCCGAGAAGGTTTGGCTGGGGGACCTGGATTCGAACCAAGACTAACGGAGTCAGAGTCCGCTGTTCTACCGTTAAACTATCCCCCACCGCCATGGCGCTCTGACGCATTGCCATGGAAGAGCGGGCGTCAGAGCGCCCGCGAGAGAGCGCCTTCTACTCTCGAAGCCGCCCCTTTGGCAAGGGGTTTGCGCAGCTGTTCTCAAACAAGCGCTGGTTGTCCCGGGAAGGGTAAAACTGTTTCGAAATGAAACACTTTTTCCTTGAATTCCGGGACAGGTCGAGGCTTGGATACCAAACGTTATCCAAACCGGGCCGGCAGGTATGCGTCGAGGGAGTTGCGTTGCGTCATGATTCTGTTTCCCCCATCCGGTTCGAATCACACGGTGTGGACGACACGCAAGGCGGCAACCCTGGCCTCGGCGGTCGTCGTCACGGTCGGAACCGGCACGCTGCTGGTCAGGGCGGCCGATAACCCGCAGGTGCAGCGTATGGTCGGCGAGATCAACCGCCCCGTCCGGTCGGCGGTCGAGCCGTTGCTGGTCCGGCCGGAGCGCGCGCTGGTGGATGTCAGCCGCGCGAAGGAAATGCAGCGGCTCGAGGTTCTCCGGATCGCCGTGCGCGAGCCGACACGGGATCCGGTCGAACCCCGCGCCCAGACCGCAAACCGGGCGGTTGCTCCGGCCCCGCAAGTGGCTGCCCGCCCGACGGTTGCGCTTCCGACTCCGGCCCTGCCCCGTAACCCCGTGATTTCCAACCCGGTTCCGGCGGTCAATCCGCTCTGGCCACCGAAGGCGAGCGAGGCACCAGCGGCGACGCCACGACCCCGGACCAAGCTCCAGACGCGCGGGTTGGGCCAGGGCATGCCGATGCCCACGAATTATTGCGTGCGGCTTTGCGACGGGTTCGCCTTCCCGATCGGCGAGAGCGGTGTCGGACAGCAGGTGCAGGAAGTCGCCTGCCGCTCGGCCTGCCCCGGAGCGGAGACGGCCCTGTTCACACTGCCAGCAGGAGCCCGCGATCTCTCTGCGCTTTCGCGCGGCGGGGCGGCCTATACCCGCCTCCCGACAGCCTTTCGCTACCAGCAGCAGGTCAGCCAGGCCTGTTCCTGCCGGCCGGTCGGAAGCACGCAATCGGCGAATGCCTTCTACCGCGACCTGACTCTCAAGCCGGGCGACGTCATCATGACCGGGTCGGGCGCCCAGCATTTCGACGGCGCGAGCCGGTTCCCCTATCAGCCGCGGAATTTCGGCGAGGCGGTGAAGCGCCTTTCCACCGCGCGCGAGGTCACGATCATCCGCGCCATGGAGGTCGCCTCGGTTCGTGGCGCCTTCTCGCCGCTGGCGCCGTCTTCCGTTCGCGCACGCGTCATTGCCGACCTCCAGAAGGCGGACCGGAAGGTGCAGGACGAGGTTCCGAATCCGTCGCCGGTCGGTCATCCGAAGGGGTTTGTCGAATTGCAGGCGCGGGCGGCCGAAGGTCGGACCATCCTTCCGGTGATCCGCCGGACACCGGGGCTGGTTGTCCTGAACTGACTCGAAAAGCGCGGAGGATTCAACAAGAAGGCTCCGCCCTTTGGAAAATCTCCAGTTTAGACTTCTTCTAAACTCATGTTTTTAAACGGATTTTTGTTGACGGGCGGCCGAATGGGGCCCTAGACACGCTCATCCTCTTGAACCCTTCGGCGGGCCTTGACCCCGCCGGCATGGAGAGAACGATGACGCATTCCCTTCGACTGCCCTTGCTCGCCGGCGCCGCCCTGCTCGCTTCCGGCCTCGCCGCCGGCGCACAGGAAGTGAACCTCTACACGCATCGCGAGCCCGGGCTGATCAAGCCGATCCTCGACAGGTTCACTGCGGAAACCGGCGTCAAGGTCAACCTTGTTTTCGCCGGTTCGGGGCTTGCCGAACGCATCCAGTCCGAGGGCGATCGCAGTCCGGCCGACCTGCTGCTTTCGGTCGATGTCTCGACACTGACGCAGGCTGTCGCGCTGGGCATCACCCAGCCGATCGTGACGCCTGCGCTGGAGAAGGCCGTGCCGAAGACGCTGCGTGCGGCCGATGGCTCGTGGGTCGCGGTTTCGGCGCGGGCGCGGGTGATCTACGCCTCGAAGGACCGCGTGAAGGATCCGGCCCTGACCTACGAGGATCTGGCCAATCCGCGCTTCAAGGGCAAGGTCTGCACACGCCCTGGCACGCATGCCTACAATACCGGCCTGATCTCGGCAGCGATCGCCCATATGGGCCCCGAGAAGGCCGAGGCCTGGCTGAAGGGCGTCCGCGCCAACCTCGCCAAGAAGCCCTCCGGCGGCGATCGCGATGTCGCCAAGGATATCGCGGCCGGCATCTGCGATGTCGGCGTGGCCAATATGTATTATGTGGGCCTGATGAATAAGGATGCGAACCAGAAGGCCTGGGTCGATGCCATCCGCGTCATCATGCCGACGTTCCAGAATGGCGGAACGCATATGAACATGTCCGGCCTCGTGCTGACAAAGCATGCCAGGAACAAGGCCGAGGCCGTCCGGCTGGCCGAATGGCTGGTCAGCCCGGCGGCGCAGGAACTCTATGCGGCGAACAATTTCGAATATCCGGTCGTTGAGGGCGTCGCGGTCGAGCCCTTCATTGCCGGGTTCGGCAAGCCGAAAGCCGACAATGTCTCGCTGGATGATGTCGCGAAGAACCGCAAGGCCGCGTCGGAACTGGTCGAAAAGGTCGGCTATGATCTTGGCCCGCAGAGCTGAGGGGCCCTGAAGCGATCCATGAACACGGCTGTTCCAGCCCTGACCCCGCACGAGGCCGGCCCTGCCCGGCCTCGTCTGCGTTGGCAGCCCATGGCCATGGTCATCGGGCTGCTTGCCGTTCTGGTGGGCCTGCCGGGGCTCGGCTTTTCCAGCCTCATGAGCGGCGCGGCCATGACGACCAGCGGGCTTTCGCCGACCCAATGGCACACGGTGAAGGAGATGGGCCAGCTTCTGCTGGGTGTCGGGCTGGTGGCCGGCTCGATCGGTCTGATCTCGGCCTGGCTGGTCTCGATCTACGAGTTTCCGCTCCGGCGCTGGCTGGAGATCGGGCTGGCGCTGCCCCTCGCCTTTCCGACCTATCTCGCCGCCTATGTCGCGGTGGATCTCCTCGACTTTTTCGGGCCGGTCCAGACCGCCTATCGCGCCATGACCGGCGCCCGAACGGCTGCGGACTATGCCTTCCCCGACATCCGCACCCTCGGCGGCGCCATTTTCGTCCTTGGCCTCGTGCTGTCGCCCTATGTCTATCTCGGCTGCCGTATCGTCTTCACCCGGTCCGGTCGCAGCATCATCGATGCCGCCCGCCTCCTCGGTGCGCGCGGCCCGCGGCTGTTCTTCCGCGTCGGGCTCCCGATCGCCATTCCTGCCCTCGTGACGGGGCTTGTGCTGGTCAGCCTCGAAACGCTGAACGATATCGGAGCAACGGAATTCCTCGGTGTCTCGAGCTTCTCGGTGGCGATCCGGGATTACTGGCTCAACCGCAGTGACCTTCCCGGTGCCGTGCGGCTGGCCGCCCTGCTGCTGGTGATGGTCGGGTTCCTGCTGTTCCTCACGCGGCAGCAGGACGGGCGACGGCAGCCCGCGAGCACGAGAGGTGGGGCCCGCCCGGCGCGCATTCCGCTCCGGCCGGTTCCGGGGCTGCTTGCGACCCTGGCCGCGGGCCTGCCCGTCCTGCTGGGCTTCCTGCTGCCAACGGGATTCCTCGTCTGGCGGGCCATCCAGTACGCGGCGCAGCAGCGTGCCGATGCGGAATTGCTCCATGCCGCCTTTTCGAGCCTCGTCCTGGGTGTTGCGGTAGCCAGTGCGGTTGTCGCAGCGGGAGCCCTCGTGACAATCGGCATCAGGATCGTACCCAAGCTGCGGAATGCCGGGCGCCTCTCGACCCTCGGCTATGCGGTGCCGGGCACGGTTCTCGTGCTTTCGATCTTTCCCGTCATGCGCTGGGCGGATGGGCTGGCCGGCGCTGTCGGCCTCTCGCTGGCGGTATCGGGCACGCTGGCGGGGATTACCTTCGCGTTGATGGTGCGCTTCCTCGGCATCGGTGTCACGCAGTCGATGCTGGCGCTCGACCGGCTGCCGCGCTCGATCGACTGGGTTGCGCGGATCCATGGCATGAGCGATTTCCGCCTTGCCTGGCGCGTCCATGTGCCGGCCATGGCGCCGGGGCTGCTGATCGCCGCGATGCTTGTCTTCATCGATACGGTGAAAGAACTGCCGGCGACGCTGCTCATGCGTCCGCTGAATTTCGAAACCCTTGCCACGCGGGCCTATGCCCAGGCCAGCGCCGGCGTGTTCGAACATGCCGCGCTGGAATCGCTTGCAATCCTTGCCCTGAGCGGCCTTGCGGCGCTGATCCTCATCCGCCGGGGGTGAGTGGGTTCCGGTCTCCGAACAAACACGGGGAGGTGCAACACGCGCTTTGCAACGCGGCAGCTCTTCTCTATGACTTCGCCGTCAACAGGTTTGGATGGCGGGGGCATACCCTGCCCTCCATTCGGGAGGAGTGGCTGGATGAGCAAGGTTTACACGGATGCCAAGGCCGCATTGGCGGGCGTCCTGAAGGACGGGATGACCATCATGGCGGGCGGATTCGGCCTCTGCGGCGTCGCGGAGACGCTGGTCGAGGCGATCCGCGAGGCGGGCGTCAAGGACCTGACCGTGATCTCGAACAATGCCGGCGTGGACGGAATCCATCTCGGCAAGCTGCTGGAAACCCGGCAGATCAGGAAGATGATCAGCTCCTATGTCGGCGAGAACAAGCTGTTCGCACAGCAATATCTTTCCGGCGAACTCGAGCTGGAATTCAATCCGCAGGGCACCCTGGCCGAGCGCATCCGCGCCGGCGGCGCCGGTATCCCCGCCTTCTTCACCGCGACGGGCGTGGGCACGCTCGTCTCCGAAGGCAAGGAAATCCGTGAGTTTCCGAACGACCCGCATTTCAAGGGCCGGAAATACGTCATGGAAACCGGTCTCTGGGCCGATGTGGCGCTGGTCCATGCCTGGAAGGGCGATACGGAAGGCAATCTGGTTTACCGGAAGACGGCGCGGAACTTCAATCCGATGATGGCGACGGCCGCGACAGTGACGATCGCCGAGGTCGAGCACCTCTTCCCGGCCGGCGAGATCGACCCCGACCATATCCATACGCCGGGGATCTACGTGAAGCGGATCGTCCATGTTCCGAACGCGCCGAAGCGGATCGAGAACCGGACCACCCGTCCGCACCCCGCCCCGCAGCACTGAGCCCCGGAGACAGATCATGGCATGGTCCCGTGAAGAAATGGCCGCCCGCGCCGCGAAGGAGCTGAAGGACGGCTTTTACGTCAATCTCGGCATCGGCATCCCGACGCTGGTCTCGAATTTCATTCCTGCCGGCATGAGTGTGCAGCTGCAGAGCGAGAACGGCATGATGGGGATGGGCCCTTTCCCCTATGAGGGCGAGGAAGACCCCGACCTGATCAATGCCGGCAAGCAGACCGTCACCGAACTGCCGACGACGAGCTATTTTTCCTCGGCCGACAGCTTCGCGATGATCCGCGGAGGCCATATCGACCTCTCGATCCTCGGCGCGATGCAGGTGGCCCAGAACGGCGATCTCGCGAACTGGATGATCCCGGGCAAGATGGTCAAGGGCATGGGCGGCGCCATGGATCTCGTGGCGGGCGTCAAGAAGGTCGTCGTCGTCATGGAGCACGAGGCCAAGGGCGAATCGAAGCTGCTCAAGGCCTGCACCCTGCCGCTGACCGGCGCGGGCGTCGTCGACATGGTGGTGACGGATCTCGGCGTCTTCTCGATCGACCGCAGCGGCAAGGAGCCCATGCGCCTGCTTGAACTTGCGCCGGGCGTCACGCTGGACGAGATCACCTCCAAGACCGAGGCCGATTTCGTATCGGCGCTCTGATCGATGCATCGACTTCCGGCAGGCCGGGCCGTGTTGCCCGGCCTTTCGCGTTTCAGCCTTTGACCTGCCTCCACAGGGTTTGCTAGAAGGTGGCTGCGGGACTTCCCGTGCAGCCCTAGACGGGTCCTTTTTGCGCGCTCAGCCGCGCTCGTCGCGGAGCCAATCGCCGCATGCCCGGGTTTCCGACCCTCCTGCTCCGGTACAAATCCTTGCTGCGCCGCATGGCCGTCGGCATTGCCGTGGTGGCGGTGCTGGCCGTGGCCGGATTGGCGACCCTGATCCTGACGCGGGACTATGCCGCGATCGAGCAGGGCATCCTTGCGCGGTACGAGCAGGATCTCGGGTTGACCCTGCGCTTCGGCCAGCGCCGCCAGGTCCTGTGGCCGAAGCCGAAGATCGTCTATGAGGATGTTGCCGTCCGGCGCCTTGCGGGGGATGGGGAGTTGCGCGCGCCGCAGGCCGTGATCCAGTTCGATCTGTTCGATCTCATGGACGGGTCGATCGACGGGCCTGCCCTCAGCCTGTCGAAGCCGGATATCCGTGTCGATGTCGGAACGCTCGATGCCCGGTTCCGCTCGCCGCGAAGCGTCACCGAACTGCTGGACCAGACCATCGGAATGTTCGGCCCCTCCGCGCGGTTCAGCCGCTTCCGGATTTCGGTGGACGAGGCTCGCATCACCCTGTCGCGCGCGGGCCCCAAGGGCGCGGACCTCGCGTTCGAGTCGATACGCGGCCGTTTCCGCTATCTTGCGGGGCGCGGCCGGCTGGACATCGACCTGACGCAGGTCGGGATCGATGACGGATTTTCCCTCGCAGCCTCGCTGCCCACCCAGCGCACCCTCGCCGAAAACAGGCAAGGCTCCGCCACGATCCAGATCGGCGGGCTCGGCTCCCGGTTGACCTTTGCCGGTTCCATGCGGCGTGACCCGGACCTCGCCCTGATCGGGCGGGCCGAAGCGCAGCTTGGCGCCAGGCTGGAGAGCCGGCTTGGCGGCCCCTATGCCCGGCCGGGCTCCACCGACCAGCCGATGACGATCTCATCGAACATGGCACTCGATCCGCGCGGCGTGGCGCTCGAGGCCCTCCGGATCGTCCGCGGCGGCAAGCAGCTCAACGGCATTGCGGCGTTGCGCGAGAACAATGCCCGCTGGGGTCTTTCGGCGACCCTCGCCGGCGACCTGGTCGACGGAACGGCCGCCCATGCCGCGTTCCAGCGCCTCCGCCAGACGGATGGCAGCTGGTCCGGCGAGCCGCTGGCCATCAACCCTCTCCCGATCATCGACCTCGATATCCGCCTGTCGACGCGCGAGTTCAAGCTTGGCAATGTCGTGCTGTCGAATGTCGCGCTCTCGGTGCTGACCCGCCAAGGTCGGACGGAACTGGCCATTGTCGACAGCCGGTTCGGCGATGGCATGGTCAAGGCGCGCGTTTCCCTGATCGACAATCCCGAAAAGCAGCAGGAACTGCGCCTCCAGGCTTCGGCCGAGCGCATCGATTTCGGCCGGCTCATGGATCGTGCCTTCGGGTTCAACCGCCTGACCGGCGAAGGAACGCTGGTGGTCCAGGCGGAAGCCAAGGGGGCATCCGTCGCGGCACTTGCCGGCGCGCTGAACGGGAGCGCGGCCATCGACATCAAGAATGGCGATGTGACCGGCATCGATCTCGCGAAGCTTCTTACCCGCGCTACCGATGCGCGCCAGGATGCGGCGTTGCTGTTCGCGCTGGCCGGCAAGACGAGCTTCGAGACGCTGCGGGCCAATTTCGCCATCCGGGACGGCAAGGTCGAACCGGTCGGCTCCAGCTTCCTGTCGCCGCGCGTCACGGCCATGCTCGAAGGCGTGATGGATCTTGCCGCCCAGCGTCACCAGATGGTCGTTGTGCTGCGCCGGCGCATCGACGAACCGCCCCTGCCCGGCGAGTTCTATGCGTTCCGGCTCGAAGGCCCCTTGCTGGCGCCTTCCGTCCGCCCCGACCTGCGGCTGTTGCAGAACCGCTCCTGAGCGCGCCTCGGCAAGGCCGGGAAACGCTAGCCGGCTTCCCGCATGGCCTGCGCGATGCGTTGGCGGAGCGTGTCCGGGTCAAGCAGGACAAGCGCGCCGCGTGTCCGCTCCATCAGGTTCTCCGCCTTCATGGCCCCAAGCTCCCGGGTGATCTGCTCCCGGCGGCACCCGACGCGCGCTGCAAGCACATGATGCACCGGCGGCGGGGAAATGACGCGCGCCGGCGCCGCATTGGGGCGCGGGGCCGAGAGCCGCAGCAATTCCGCATAGAGCCGGTGCCGGATGTCCAGGACCGTGTGTTCCAGCAGGCGCACATTCAGGTCCCGCACCCGGGCGGCGAGAAGGCGCAGGAGCTTGTCGGAGAGGATCCGAGAGGCAGCGATCATCTCCCGGAACACGCCGGCACTGATGATGCAGATCTCCGCGCGGGTCAGGGCAGAGACATTGGCCGAGCGGGCGATCCCGTCGATGGCCGCAAGCTCGCCGAAATACTCGCCAGCCCGCATATCCGCGAGAATCACTTCCTTGCCGCCGGCAGTCCTGATCTGGATCCGGACATCGCCTGCTGCGAGGAAATAGACATCACTCGACTGATCCTCGAAATCCACGAGGATCTGCCCCTCCTCCACGCGTTTCCAGACGCAGCGGCGCTCGAAAGCCTTCAGGTCGAGATCACTGGCATCCTTGAAGAACGGGATCGCGGCAAGCGACTGCATCGAGCCATTTCCTGACTGGTCAAGAGAAGTTCGGTGCAAGCGTAGCGATGCATGCCGGCTTGGCAAGCGGTGCCATACCGGGAGGCGGGGGCCCAGCCGGGTTTTCCGCCGGATTCCAGCGGGTTTCGTAGCCTCTCGCGACGCGGGCAAAACATTCGGACAAAATCACCATGAAAGGGCTGGACAGGTCCCGCGCCATTTCCTAAAAGCACGGCTCTCGCGTCGGGCTTGGTCCGCTGCGCAGGCCCGGGTAGCTCAGTTGGTAGAGCATGCGACTGAAAATCGCAGTGTCGCTGGTTCGATTCCGGCCCCGGGCACCATCCATTTTCCTGAATTTGCCAGCCAACCCATCGCAAGGCTCTCGTTTACGATAGGCCTTAGGAAAGGCTTTGCTTTCTTGCGGTACCTCTGACGCCTGTTTCCAGTTTGCGTTCAGGGGAAGATAACGACAATGAAGGCCCATCCGATCACCAGAGAGCAGATCCGGAAGGATTGCCCCGCCGGCAAGTTCCGTCTGATCACCCGCAGCGACATGGACGGCCTGGTCTGTGGCACGCTGCTGAAGGAGATCGAGCTGGTCGGCGAGATCGAGTTCGTGCACCCCAAGGACATGCAGGATGGCAAGATTGCCGTCGGCGCTTCGGATATTTCCACCAACCTGCCCTTTGTGCCGGGGATCTATGCGGCGTTCGACCATCATGCGAGCGAGGGCAAGCGCAACGCCGAGCGGGCGTGGAACCACATCATCGATGTGAATGCGCCGTCCGCCGCGCGGGTGGTCCATGATTTCTTCGGCGGCCGCGAGGCCTTCCCCCGGATCAACCCGGACATGATGCTCGCCGTCGACAAGGCCGATGCCGCCCGGTTCACGCGGGATGATGTTCTCGATGCCCGTGGCTGGGAGCTGCTGTCATTCCTGATGGATGCGCGCACCGGCCTCGGCCGGTTCCGGGATTTCAGGATCTCGAACTACCAGCTGATGATGCTGCTCATCGATGCCTGCCGTAACCACAGCTCCATCGAGACGATCCTCGACCTGCCGGACATCAAGGAGCGCGTGGACCTCTACAAGATGCATCAGGCGCTGGCCCGCGAGCAGATCAAGCGCTGCACCCGCGTCGAGGGGACGCTGGCCATTCTCGACCTGCGTGGCGAGGAGACGATCTACGCCTCGAACCGTTTCATGGTCTACGCGCTGTTCCCGCAGACCTCCATCTCGGTCCATGTCATGTGGGGCCGCGCGAAGCAGAACACGGTTCTGGCCTTCGGCAAGTCGATCTTCGACCGCTCGAACCCGACAAATATCGGCGAGCTGATGCTCGAGCATGGCGGCGGTGGCCATCATGCCGCCGGCACCTGCCAGGTGGACAACGATGCCGCCGACCGGATCCTTGCGGGGCTCGCCCGGCGGATCAACCAGGAATTCCGCCCCGTCGCAGCCTGAACCGGTGTTCCGCGCCACTATCCAGGGCAGCCCTTCAGGGCTGCCCTTTTTCATTGGCCATCCGTTTACCTGACGTCGCGATCAGCTTCGTCCGCCATCGACCGAGAGGATCTGGCCGGAAATCCAGCCTGCCTGTTCGGAGGCCAGAAAAACGGCGGCATGCGCGATATCCTCGGCGGTGCCGAGGCGCCGCGTATGGATGCCCTGCACGAGACGCGCCTGCCCTTCCGGGCCATAGCTCTGCCATTGCCGCTCGGTCGCCGGATTCGACCGGACAAAGCCGGGTGCCACGGCGTTCGTGGTGATGCCCTTCGGCCCCAGATCCTGGCTCAGTTGCTTGGTCAGCCCGACCAGTGCGTGTTTTGCGGCCGTGTAGGCCTGGATGCCGGTCAGGCTCGGCCGCAGGCCGGCGCCGGAGGCAATGTTGATGATCCGCCCCCAGCCGCGCTCGGCCATGGGGCCGGCGGCGGCCTGCGCCAGCCAGAAGGCGCCGTCGACATTGGCCTCGAACAGGACTCGCCAGTTTTCCTCGGTCACCGCCTCGACAGGGCCGCCCACCTGCCCGCGGACACCGCCGGCGGCGTTGACGAGAATGTCGAGACGCCCTTCGGACCCGACAATCGACGCGACGGCCGCATGGGATTCCGCCCTCCGGCTCACATCAAGCACGATCGGCGTCATGGTTTCGGCGGCGGCGAAGGCAGAGAGCCCGTCCCCGTCGCGATCGGCAACATGCACCCGGCACCCGGAACCCCGGAGCGCGCGGGCGATGGCCTGCCCGATCCCCTGCGCGGCCCCGGTCACCAGGGCCACGCGGCCATCAAGGCGGATCTCCATCAGGCGCCTCCCGCAAGCGGAATGAGTTCAGCGAAGGTTTCGAAAGCCATGGGTCGCTGCCCGTCCTCGATCGCGTGGATCAGTGCGACCAGCCGCGCCAGCACCGGTGTTTCAAGGCCTGCTTCCTTCGCCAGCGTGGCGATGATGCCGATCTGAGGATCCACCTCGGTCTTGCGCTTGCGCACTGCAAGATCGCGGTAGATGCCGGAATGCGTCTTGGCGGTGTGACGGTTGAATTCGGCAAGCGCCGCGATCGAGGCCTCGGCCTTGCCGGCCGGGGCGCCGGGCGCAAAGCATTCCGGGTCGAAGCCGTTGAAGCCAACCGGCTTGACGCCGCGTGCCCGGGCGACAGCCATGACCTCGCGGCCCAGCGCCACGAAAACCGGCACACGGACCGGATCGGCGAAGTTCGCGCTCATTGAATCCGGGGTGAGCGCCGTGGCGAAAAGCATGGCGCCATAGGCCAGCTTGCCCCAGAGGTAACCCCAGATGTTATCTGTCAGCACGGCCGCCGGCTCGAAGATGCGCAGCCATTCGTGCATTTGCTGCGTGCGGGCCCGGATGGAACCGTCAATCTCGCCGACAACCACGGCGGCGCGGTTTCCGAACAGGATCTCTCCGGGGCCGAGCCAGTCCGCACCGAAATTCACGAAGCAGCCCATCGTGCGCTCCGCTCCGATGATCCGGCTGATCGCAATCTCGTTCAGGCCGTTCTGCGCGGACAGGACATAGCCATCCGGCGCGAGATGCGGCGTCAGCATGGCGAGCGCGGATTCGGTGGCATGGGCCTTCACCGCGAGGACGATGATCGGCCACGTGCCTGTCACCGCCTCGGGCGTGACGGTTGGCACGACCTGCCGGAATTCCTCGACCGGCCCGGTGATGGAAAGACCGGTTGTCGAACAGGCCCGGGCATGTTCCGCCACGAGATCGACCATGGTCACCGGCAGGCCCGCCCTCGCCCAGTAGGCGCCAAGCGTGCCGCCGATGGCGCCGGCACCCCAGATCAGGATCGGGGGCCGGCGTTCCGTTGCCTCGCCCGTCACGTTACTTCGCGGGCTTGATGTTCATGGCGAGCGTATCCTCATCCACGCGCGCCTTGATGGTGACCTTGCCTTTCTGCATCGCCCAGGCCGAGCCGACCGCGACGATCGGCAGACGCTGGCGATCCTTCAGGACAAGCGCATTGGCATCCTCGAGGGCCTTGCGGCGCTTGGCCTCGTCCATCTCGACCGCGGCGATCTGGAGCAGCTTGTCCATCTCGTCGTTCTTGTAGCCGAGGACATTGAAGGCCCCCATCTTCTTGGCGGGATCATTCGAATGGGCCAGCGAGGAGAGCGTGTAATGCGCCTCGCCCGTCAGCGTGCCCCAGCCCGACATCGAGGCCGAGAACTCGCCGCGCGTCCGGGCGGGGAAGAAAACCGCCGCCGGCTGCGCATTCGGCGTCGCGTCGATGCCGATGGCGGCCAGCATCTGTGCGATCGAGGTGCCCACCTGCGTGTCGCCGGGCAGGCGATCCTTCGTGAAGGAGAACTGCATCTTGAAGCCGTTCGGATAGCCCGCGGCGGCCAGAAGCTGCTTGGCCTTGGCGGGGTTGTGTTCCCGCGGCGGCAGTGCCTTGTTGAAGCCGAAGATCGACGGCGTCACCATCTGGTTCACGGCCTTGCCGAGGCCTTCCATCGCGACTTCGGCCAGGGCATTCCGGTCAATCGCGAGATCGATCGCCTCACGGACGCGGATATCGAGGAAGGGGTTCTTGGCCAGCGCCGAACCATCCTTGGCGGTGACGTTCAGTGCCTTCTCGCGCATGTCGAGTTCGACATTGAAAACATAAACTGTGTCAATGACCTGCACGTCGATCTTTGAGTCGCGCTTCAGTGCCGCGACATCGGTGGCGGGAACGCGGGTGATCAGGTCAAGCTGGCCAGCCTTGAGCTGGGCCACGCGAGCGGCATCATTGGCGATCTCCTTGCGGACATGCCGGGCCCATGGCTCCTTGGGGCCCCAATAGCCGTCGAACCGATCCAGCACGAGGTCACCCTTCGGCTCCCAGGAGACATACTTGTAGGGGCCTGTCCCCACGGCGGCCTTGCCGGAATTGAAGGCGGCATTGGCCGATTCCTTGGTCAGGCCGGCCGCCGCCTTGTGCGAAACGATGAACAGACGGATGAAATCGTTGGGCAGCGTCGGCGCCGGGCCGTCCGTGATGACATGGACCGTCATCGGATCGATGATCTTCGTCTCCTTGACGCGGCGGACATAGATGGTGGTCGGGTTCGGCCCGGCGACCATCGGGATGCGCTCGATCGAGAATTTCACATCCTCGGCCGTGAAATCGGAACCGTCATGGAACTTCACGCCCGGGCGCAGCTTGAATTCCCAGGTCGTGTCGTTGATCGGCTTCCAGCTGGTGGCGAGCCGCGGCTCCAGTTCGAGCCCGTCGCCGGACCAGACGAGCGTGTCGAAGACATGCTTCAGCGCTTCGGCATGCGTGCCGGTGGCGGTGAAATGCGGATCGATGGAATCCGGCCCGCCGCGAACACCGATCGTCAGGGTCTGGGCCAGTGCCGGCATGGCAGTCGACAGGGCGGTAGCACAGAAAAGGGCATAAACGAGCGGACGCATGGCGGTCTCCCCTTGTTGTTGCGTCCTCGCCCGGGCGGGACGCCTGAACCACCATTGAACGTGACGAATTCGCAGCCGTCAATTCCTTGTGGAACTGTTTTTTGTCCGTATAGTGGGGCTTGAGGATCTAATCCGTTCGATTTGGAACCAGTTTATGCGCGACAAAACGGCACGTCGCCTGCCGGCGAAGCAGAATGTTGAAATCGGCAACGTGGTTCCGTTCGGCTCGGCCGAGGATGGTGCCGACCTGCTCAACCGACAGCGGCTCGATGCCTTCACCCATGCGCGGCTCTGGAAGAATCCCTGTGGTTTCGCGGCGCGGTTCAATTATCTCGCCCTGCGCTACAATGTGCCGCTCTATGGCTGGGTGAAGGAGCGTTTCGACCTGTCCCGCGTGGAATTCGTGGTCATCTACAGCCTCGCGATCCAGGACGGGGTGACAGCCAGCGAGATCGCCTCGTCGACAGCCTTTCCCAAGAACACCCTCAGCCGTGCCGTGAACCGGTTGATCGGGCTCGGATTCGTGACCCGCCGGACGGATGGCGATGACCGCCGGTCGCAGATCCTGACCCTGACCGAGGCCGGACGCGCTGTCTATGACGAAGCCCTGCCCCGCTTTGCCGGGCTGGAACAGGAAATGCTTGCTCCGCTCAGTCTCGTCGAGCGCGAGATGCTGTCCATGCTGCTCGCGAAGGTGGTGCTCGCCATGTTCCATGGCGAGGCGCAGGCCGAAGCGGAGCCCCAGACCGGCGCGGAGGCGGAGTAGACCATGCGCATTGCGGACATGAACTGGATGCAGGCGGAAGCCCGTGCGCGCGCCGATGACCGGGCCGTGCTGCCACTCGGTTCCACCGAACAGCACGCCTATCTCAGCCTGACCGTGGATGCGATCCTCTCGGAGCGGGTGGCGATCGAGGCGGTCGGCGACAGCGGAATCCCGGTCTTTCCGGTCCAGCCTTACGGGTTCACGCCGAATTTCGTCGAGTATCCCGGCTCGGTCACGCTGCGGCTCTCGACCTGGATCGCCGTGGTAACGGACATTCTCGACGGGATGGTGCGTTCGGGTTTCCGGCGCATCGTCATCGTGAACGGGCATGGCGGAAATTCTCCCGCCCATGGCGCGGTGCTGGAATGGCTCGACCGGAATCGCGGGTGCCAGGTGAAATGGCACAATTGGTGGAATGCGCCCGAGACCTTCGCCAAGGTCAAGGCGATCGACCCCGTTGCCAGCCATGCCTCGTGGATGGAGAATTTTCCCTGGACGCGCCTGCCTGGCGTCGCCATGCCGTCCCACCAGAAGCCGATGATGGATATGGGGCGCTTTGCCGCGCTTGATCCCGGCGCCAAGAAGGCGCTGCTCGGGGATGGCAATTACGGCGGGCTCTACCAGCGTTCCGACGAGGAGATGCTGGCGATCTGGGAGATTGCCATTGCCGAGACCCGCGCGCTGATCCTGGAAGGCTGGGCCTGATGCTCGGCTTCATGATCCAACGCCTGTTGCAGGCCTTGGTGGTGATGCTCGTCATTTCCGCTCTGGTTTTCATTGGCGTCTATGCCGTCGGGAACCCGATCGACGTGCTGATCTCACCCGATGCAACGCAGCAGATCCGGGAAGAGGCGATCCGGGCCTATGGGCTCGACCAGCCGCTCTGGAAGCAATATCTCGACTTTCTGGCGCGCCTGCTCCGGGGCGATTTCGGCCGGTCCTTCATCTACAACATGCCGGTCCTCGACCTGATCGCCTCACGGATTCCGGCGACGCTGGAGCTGACGCTCGTTGCCGTGCTCGGGGCGACGCTACTTGGCGTGCCGCTCGGCATGTATGCCGGTTACCGGCCCGACAGCGTGATGGCCAAGGTCATCATGACCGTTTCGATTTTCGGCTTCTCGGTTCCGACCTTCTGGATCGGCCTCGTGCTGATCTTCACTTTCGCGGTCCAGCTGGGCTGGCTCCCGGCCGGCAACCGGGGCGAAACGGCGATGCTGTTCGGCGTGGAATGGAGTCTGCTGACCGCGAATGGCTGGATGCACCTGCTGCTGCCCGCGCTGAACCTCTCCCTGTTCAAGTTCGCCATGATGGTCCGGCTGGCGCGCGCCGGCACGCGCGAGACGATGCTTTCGGACACCGTGCGTTTCGCCCGGGCGGCCGGTGAAAGCGAATTCACGATCCTGCGGCGGCATGTGCTGCGCTTGATCGCCATTCCGATCGTCACGGTGTTCGGTCTGGAATTCGGCTCCACCATGGCCTTCGCCGTGGTGACGGAGACGATCTTCTCGTGGCCCGGCGTCGGGAAGCTGATCATCGACTCGATCTCCTCGCTCGACCGGCCCGTCATGGTGGCCTACCTGATGCTGGTCGCCTTTTTCTTCATCGTCATCAACCTGCTGGTTGACCTCTCCTATGCCGCGCTCGATCCGCGCATGCGGACAAGGAGGGCGGCATGAGCGCGACGACGCCCCTCGCCCGCTTCTGGGACGATTTCCGCGCCAACACCCTGGCGGTGGTTGCCCTCGGCGTTGTCATCCTGATCGTGCTGATCGCCCTGGCAGCGCCGCTGATCGCCCCGCAGAACCCGTATGATCTTGCCACGCTGGTGCTGACCGATGCGCGCCGCCCGCCCGGCTTCGTGGGTTCAAAAGGGTTCACGCATTGGCTGGGCACTGACGCACAGGGCCGAGACCTCCTCTCGGCGATTCTCTACGGGCTCCGCATCTCGATCCAGATCGGCATTCTCGCCGGCGCGATCGCCTTTGCCATCGGCGCCACGCTCGGCACGTTCGCGGCCTATTTCGGCGGGCGGATCGAGGCGCTGATCATGCGGATCATCGACCTGCAGCTCTCCTTCCCGGCCATCCTGCTGGCGCTGGTGCTGGCGGCCCTGCTCGGTCAGGGCAAGGGCCCGCTGATCGCGGCTCTGGTGACGGCGCAATATGCGTATTTCGCCCGTACCGCCCATGGCGCGGCCTCGTCGGAGCGGTCGAAAGACTATGTCGAGGCCGCCCTCTCGACGCCGCTTTCGCCGCGGCGCGTGGTGTTCCGGCACATCCTGCCGAACTGCATGCCGCCGCTGATCGTCGTGGCCACGGTCCAGATCGCCAATTCCATCGCGCTGGAGGCGACCCTGTCCTTCCTCGGGCTCGGCCTCCCGGTCAGCGAGCCTTCGCTCGGCATGCTGATCGCCAACGGGTTCCAGTACATGCTCTCCGGCCGCTACTGGATCTCGATCTATCCCGGCGTCGCACTGATCATCCTCATCGTGGCGATCAATCTCGTCGGCGACCAGATCCGGGATCAGCTCAACCCGAGGCTGCGCCGATGAGCCCGCTGCTCGAGGTCCGCGACCTGAAAACGTATTTTGCTACCCGGAGCGGCCCGCTCAAGGCAGTGGACGGGGTGAGTTTCTCGCTCGAAGAGGGTGAGATCATCGGCCTTGTCGGGGAATCCGGCTCCGGCAAGAGCGTCACCGGTTTCTCCCTGCTCGGCCTGATTGACCCGCCCGGGCGGATCGCCGGCGGCTCGGTGAAACTGATGGGCCGCGAGTTGGTGGGCCTGCCGCCGGCGGAATTGCGCAGGATCCGCGGGCGGGAAATTGCGATGGTCTTCCAGGACCCTTCCGCGACACTGAACCCGGTCCTCACCATCGGGATGCAGATGCGGCTTGCGCTGGAAGCTCATGAACGGGTCGGCGAGGCCGCCGCGCGCGAGCGCTCCGCCGCCGTGCTTACCCGGGTCGGGATTCCCGATGCCGCACGCCGGCTTGATGCGCATCCCCACCAGTTTTCCGGCGGCATGCGCCAGCGCGTCGCCATCGCCATCGCGCTGCTGAACCGGCCGAGGCTCATCATCTGCGACGAGCCGACGACGGCCCTCGACGTGTCGATCCAGGCGCAGATCCTGACGGAAATGCGCAGCCTGGCCGAGGAATCGCGCACGGCGATGATCTGGATCAGCCATGACCTCGCAACCGTGTCGTCCATCGCCAGCCGCCTGCTCGTGATGTATGCGGGCCGGATCATCGAGGAAGGCCCCGTCACGGCGGTCCTGCGGCAGCCGCGCCATCCCTATACTGCGGGCCTGCTCGCCTCCCTCCCCGCCCGCGCCGAACCGGGAACCGACCTCGCGCAGATCCCCGGTTCCACGCCCTCGCTGTTCGACCTGCCGCCGGGTTGCGCGTTCCAGCCGCGCTGCAGTTACCGGACAGCGGCGTGCGCGGTCCTGCCCGAGCTTGCTCCGGCCGGAACGGGCCGCAGCCATCGCTGCCATCATCCGCTGGGGGAGATGCCGGCATGACCGCGATGATCGATGTCCGCGCCGTATCCAAGCGCTTCGCCCCCCGGCTTTCGCTTGGCGAGAAGATCGCCGTGCGTCTGGGCCAGCCGATCGAGACGCGGATCGTGCATGCGGTCGATGGCGTTTCGCTCGAGATCCGGAAGGGCGAGGTACTTGGCCTGGTCGGGGAATCCGGCTGCGGGAAATCCACGCTCGGCCGGATGATCGCCGGCATTCACGCGCCCAACGAAGGCACGCTGACGCTGGACGGCGCGCCGATCCTCGGCGTGGATGGCCGCAAGCGCACGACGCGGATCCAGATGATCTTCCAGGATCCCTTCGCCTCGCTCGATCCGCGCATCCGGATCGGCGAGACGATCAGCGAGGGGCCGATCGCGCATGGCCTCGTCACACGATCTGGCGCGAGGGCCTATGTCGAGACCTGGCTGACAGCCGTGGGACTTCCCAACGATGCGGCCGACCGATTTCCGCACCAGTTTTCCGGCGGGCAGCGGCAACGCATCGCCATTGCCCGCGCATTGGCGATGCAGCCGGACATGCTGGTCTGCGACGAGCCTGTCGCCTCTCTCGATGTCTCGATCCAGGCGCAGATCGTCAACCTGTTCCTGAAGCTCCGCCGCGATCTCGGGCTGACCATGCTCTTCATCAGCCATGATCTCGGCATCGTGCGGCACATTTCGGACCGCATCGCCATCATGTATCTCGGCCGGATCGTCGAGCAGGGCCCGACCGAGGCGATTTACCGCGCGCCGGCCCATCCCTATACCCGCGCGCTGCTGGACAGCATTCCGAAGCTCGTCACGGATGCCGATGAGCCGGTTACCTTCCGGCCGATTTCCGGCGAACTGCCCTCGCCGCTCGCGCCGCCGGCAGGCTGCCATTTCCACCTGCGCTGCCCGAAGGCGCAGCCGCTGTGCCGGGAAGCCGTGCCGGCCCGCACCGTCATCACCGGGTCGCGCGACGTGGCCTGTCATTTTCCACTGGAGACGTGACGTATGGAACCCTGGGAATGGAGCGAGGCGGAATGGCGCCGGCGGGTCAATCAGGTCCGGGCCGGGCGTTCGCTCAAGCCGGCGCGGTGGCCGGGCGGCAAACGCTGCGCCGTTGCCCTGTCCTTCGACAGTGACCACGAAACCAACGAGTTGCGCGATGGCGGCATTTCAGTCGGGCGGATGTCCTGGGGGCAATATGGCAACCGGGTCGGCGTGCCGAAGATCCTTGAAATCCTGCGCCGCGAAAGCGTGCCCGCTACCTTTTTCGTTCCGGCTGTGGCCGCCCTGCTCTACCCGGACGAGCAGCGCCGCGTGGTGGCGGAGGGCCATGAAATCGGTCTGCATGGCTGGATCCACGAGCTGAATTCAGTCCTGCCGGAGCCTGTCGAGCGCGATCTGCATTTCCGGGCCGCCGAGACGCTGACCACGATTACCGGCGCCCGCCCGGAGGGCATGCGGACGCCCTCGTGGGATTTCTCGCCGGCGACTCTGAAGATCCAGCGCGAACTGGGCCTGCTCTACGATTCCTCGCTGATGGCCGACAACGACCCCTATGAGTTGCTCGAGGATGGCCAGCCGACCGGTATCGTGGAACTACCTGTCGAGTGGATCCGCGACGATGCGCCCTATTTCAACATGAATCGCTTCCAGGCGCTCCGGCCCTACACACCGCCGACGGCCGTGCTCGACATCTTCCTGCGGGAATTCGAGGGGGCCCATGCCGAAGGCGGGCTGTTCCTGCTGACAATGCATCCGCATGTCACCGGCTACCGCTCGCGCCTCTTCATCCTCGAGGAGCTGATCCGTGCGGCGAAGGCGAAGGGTGATTGCTGGTTCGCCACCCATGCCGAGATTGCGCGCCATTGTGCCGAGCAAGGCGGGATTGCAAGATAATTATGAATAACGAATATTGCCTGATCGCAATTCCGCCTTATTTCGAACGGGTGTCGCGATGGTTCCAACCGTCCGGACCCGGGTTTCGCCAGCCTTGCCGTTTGTGAAGGACCCCGTGCCATGAGCTTCATCAATCCTGCCCGCTTCACGACGCGGCCGGAAATCACCGGGACCTTCGGCGTTGTTGCCTCGACCCACTGGATCGCGACGGCGGTGGGGATGGGCATCCTCGAACGCGACGGCAATGCCTTCGACGCCGGCGTGGCCACCGCCTTCACGCTCCAAATTGTCGAACCGCATCTCAATGGCCCGGGAGGCGACGTGCCGATCATGGTCCATGCCGCCGGCAAGGGGCATACGGAGGTCATCTGCGGCCAGGGCGTTGCGCCGGCCGGGCTGACCATCGCGCATTGCCGGGCGCTGGGGCTTGATCTCGTGCCGGGCACCGGCCTGCTGGCACCCTGCGTGCCGGGCACGTTCGATGCCTACATGCTCCTGCTGCGCGATTACGGGACGATGCCGCTGCGGGCCGTGCTCGAACCGGCGATCTCCTACGCGCGCCATGGCTATCCGCTGGTGGAGCGGATCGTCGCGACGATCCGGACCGTCGAACAGCTCTTCCGTGAGCACTGGACCACCTCGGCCGATCTCTACCTGCCGGGCGGGCGCCTGCCCCTGCCGGGCAGCCGGTTCCGGAACCCTGCCCTCGCCGACACCTATGAGCGGCTGCTTCGCGAGGCCGAAGCCGGCGGCGGCAGCCGCGAGGCCGTGATCGAGCGGGCCCGCAAGGTCTGGTCGCAGGGATTCATCGCCGAGGCGATCGACCGGTTCTGCCGGACAAAGGACGTGATGGATGTCTCGGGCCGTGCCCATCGCGGCGTGCTGAACGGCGATGACATGGCCCGCTGGCAGGCGAGCGTGGAGCGCCCCGCGGAATACCAGTACGGGCGCTATACCGTGCAGAAGCCCGGGGCCTGGTGCCAGGGCATCGCGACGCTCCAGCAGCTGGCGCTGCTCAAGGGCTTCGACCTTGACGGGCTCGATCCGGCCGGGCCGGATTTCATCCATCTGCAGGTCGAGGCGGCCAAGCTGGCCTTCGCCGACCGCGACACGTTCCTCGGCGATCCGGACCATGTGACGGTGCCGCTCGGAACCCTCCTCTCCGATGCCTACAACGTGCAGCGGCGCACCCTCATCACCGACCGGGCCTCCCACGAGCAGCGGCCGGGGGTCATTCCCGGTTTCGGCGGGGCCATGGCCGTGAAGGCGGTTTCCGGGCCTCGGCAGGCCGTCAGTGCCGGCGGCGCAGGCGAACCGACGGTCGGCGATATCCATACCGGCCATGGCGCGGGAGAAGTCGTCGAGGCCAATGGCATCACCCGCGGCGACACGGTGCATTTCGACATTATCGACCGGCATGGCAACATGATCGCGGCGACGCCCTCGGGGGGCTGGCTGCAATCCTCGCCGGTCATTCCCGAACTCGGCTTCTGTCTTGGTTCGCGGGCGCAGATGTTCATGCTGGACGAGAGCCATCCTGCCGCGCTGGCGCCGGGCCGGCGGCCGCGCACGACGCTCTCGCCCACGATGGCGCTGCGCGACGGCAAGCCCTATCTGGCCTGGGGTTCGCCGGGCGGCGACCAGCAGGACCAGTGGATCCCGCAGATGTTCCTGCGCCATGTCCACTCGGGCATGAACCTGCAGGAAGCCATCGATGCCCCGGCCTGGCACACCGAGCATTTCCCGACCTCATTCTGGCCGCGCACGGCCCGCCCCGGTGTCATCGTCGTGGAATCCCGCGTGCCGAAGGCCACGATCACCGAGCTGGAGCGGCGCGGCCATATTGTCGAGATCGGGCCGGAATGGTCCGAGGGGCGGCTGGTCGCGGCCTCCCGGGACGGTGAATTCCTGCGTGCCGCCGCCAATCCGCGGGGCATGCAGGGCTATGCGGCCGGGCGATAGGAGGCGCGGATGACGTGGTCGATCGTCGCCAGGGACCCCGCTACCGGCCAGATCGGCATTGCCGTCTCGACCTGCGCCTTCGCCGTCGGGGCGCGGGTGCCGTTCATCGAGACCGGCACGGGCGCGATTGCCAGCCAGGCCTTCGTTAATCCCTTTTACGGGCTGCGGGGCATGGAACTGCTCCGCGCCGGCGCGACGGCGCAGCAGGCGCTGGACATTCTCACGGCACAGGATGACGGCCGGGGCCAGCGGCAGGCGCATATCCAGGACAGAGCCGGGCGCATTGCCGCCTATACGGGCGCGGATTGCGTGCCCTGGTGCGGGCATCTCGTGCGGGAGGGGTTCTCGGTCGCCGGCAACATGCTGGCCGGACCCGCAGTGATCGAGGAGACGGCGCGGCTTTTCGAAGCCCGGTCCGACCTGCCTTTCGCGAAACGGCTGATCGCCGCGTTGCAGGCCGGCGAGGCAGCCGGCGGCGACAAGCGTGGCAAGCAGAGCGCGGCCCTGCTGATCCACGATGACGAGGAATACGCCCTGTTCGATCTCCGGGTCGATGACCATGCCGATCCGCTGGCGGAGCTGGAGCGGCTCGAACGCGTGGCGCATCAGCGCTACCTGCATTACCGCAAGGTGATGCCGCGGCGCGATGACCCGGCCGGCGTGACCGACCGCGACGAGATCGAGCGGCGGATCGCCCAGTCGATTGCCGCGGAGGCACAGGGATGAGCACGCTGCTGCAGGTCGAGAACCTGACCGTCAGCTTCGGCACCCCCGGGGGCGGCCGGATCCTGGCGGTCGATGGCCTCAGCTTCGACCTGCAACCCGGACGGACGCTCGGCATTGTCGGCGAATCCGGTTCCGGCAAGAGCGTGACCTCATTGGCCGTGATGGGCCTGCTCCAGAAAGGGGCGGCGCGGATCGACGGCCGGATCCGGTTCCGCGAGGACAGCCTGCTCGATGCCCCGGCAGACCGGCTGCGGGACCTGCGCGGCAACCGGATGGCGATGATCTTCCAGGAGCCGATGACCTCGCTCAACCCCTCGCACCGGATCGGCGACCAGATCGCCGAGGCGGTGATCCGGCATCGGGGCTGGAGCCGGGAGGCGGCCTGGGCGCATGCGGTGGAGATGCTCCGCAAGGTGCGCATTCCCGAGCCGGAGGCCCGCGCGGCCGACTACCCGCACAAGCTTTCCGGCGGGATGCGCCAGCGGGCGATGATCGCGATGGCGCTGGCCTGCGACCCGGAACTGCTGATCGCCGACGAGCCGACAACGGCGCTCGACGTGACGATCCAGGCGCAGATCCTCAACCTGCTGCAGGACCTGCGCCGCGAGACCGGGGCGGCGGTGATCCTGATCACGCATGATCTCGGCGTCGTGGCCGAAGTGGTGGACGAGGTTCTCGTCATGTATGCGGGCCAGGTGGTCGAACGCGCCAGCGTCGAGGCGCTGTTCACGCTGCCGCAGCACCCCTACACGCTGGGCCTGCTGGGTTCCATTCCCCGGCTGGACCACCGGAAGGAGCGGCTCGCGGCGATTTCCGGTGCCGTGCCGGACATGAGCAACCCGCCGCCGGGCTGCCGCTTTGCCGCGCGCTGCCCCTTTGCCGATGCGCGCTGCCGCGCCGAGGCCCCGCCCCTCGCGGCGATCGGCCCGGACCGCTTCTCCCGATGCTGGAAGGCACCGCTCGAGGAGCTGGCCGCATGAACGCGCTGCTCGATGCCCGCGGCCTCTCCAAGCGCTTCGTTGCGAAAACCAATGTGTTCGGCAAGCCGATAGCGCATGTGCAGGCGGTGGATGGTGTCGATCTCGTGCTGGAGGCCGGGGAAACGCTGGCGCTCGTCGGGGAATCCGGTTGCGGCAAGTCCACGCTCGGGCGGATGCTGATGCGGCTGATCGAGCCGAGTTCCGGCGCGCTGCATTTCAACGGGCGCGACCTGCTGGCCCTCGACGATAACGCGATGCGGCATCTCCGGCGCGAGATCCAGATCATCTTCCAGGACCCGTTCGCGTCGCTCAATCCGCGCATGTCCGTTGGCGAGGCGATTGCCGAACCGCTGCTGCTGCACGGCATCGTGCCGGCCTCGCAGCGGGCGGCGCGGGTGGCGAGTCTGCTGGAGACGGTCGGCCTCCGGCCGGAACATGCGGCGCGCTATCCGCATGAATTCTCCGGCGGGCAGCGGCAGCGCATCGTGATCGCGCGGGCGCTGGCCAGCGAGCCGCGCGTGATCATCTGCGACGAGCCGGTCTCGGCGTTGGATGTCTCGATCCGGGCGCAGATCCTCAACTTGCTGCGCGACCTGCAGCGCCGGCTGGGGCTGGCGATGGTCTTCATCAGCCACGACCTTGCCGTGGTGAAGCATATCGCCGACCGGGTGGCGGTGATGTATCTCGGCCGGATCGTCGAGATCGGTCCGGCTGATGCCATCTTCGCGCAGCCCCTGCACCCCTACACCCATGCCCTGCTCTCGGCGATCCCGATGGCCAGCGCCACGCGCCGGAGCCGGCGGATCGTGCTGGAAGGCGATGTGCCGAGCCCGCTCAATCCGCCGCCGGGCTGCCATCTGCACCGGCGCTGCCCGCATGCCCGGGAGACCTGCCGCGAGGCGGTGCCGGTTCTGTCCGGCGACGGCGGGCACCGCGTGGCTTGTCATTTCGCCGCTGACATTCCGCTCGATGCGGACCTCCTCCCGCGCGAGACCGACCCGGATCCGCGCCTTTCCCGCTTGCTCTCGGCCTTCGAGGCCGGGACGAAACCTGCCTTGACCGCCCCTGACCCCTCGGAGACATGACATGAAGACAAGCCTGCGCCTCGGGCTCATCGCCCTGCTTTCCGTTCCCGCTCTGGCCGGCCCTGCTTTCGCCCAGTCCCAGATCCGCATCGGGCTGGCGGAGGATCCGGACGTGCTCGACCCGACCCTTGCCCGCACCTATGTCGGGCGGATCGTCTTTTCCTCGATCTGCGACAAGCTGTTCGACATCGACGAGAAGCTTTCCGTGGTGCCGCAGCTTGCGCTGAGCCATGAAACGTCGGCCGATGGCAAGGCCGTGACGATCAAACTGCGCCCGGGCGTGAAATTCCATGACGGCGAGCCGCTTGATGCCGAAGCCGCGAAATTCTCGATCGACCGGCACCGGACCATGCAGGGTTCCTTCCGCCGGGGCGAACTGAGCCAGATCGATTCCGTCGAAGTGGTCGATCCGCTGACGATCCGCATCCTGCTCAAGACGCCGTTTTCGCCGCTCATCGCGCAACTGACCGACCGCGCGGGGATGATGGTTTCGCCGAAGGCGGCGAAGGAAGCCGGCGAGCGCTTCGGGCAGAGGCCGGTCTGCGCCGGTCCGTACAAGTTCGTCGAGCGCGTCCAGCAGGACCGGATCGTCGTGGAGCGCTTTGCCGATTACTGGGACAAGGCGAATGTCACGATCGACCGCATCACCTATGTGCCGATCGCGGATTCCACCGTGCGGCTCGCCAATCTCAAGTCGGGCCAGCTCGACCTGATCGAGCGCGCTCTGGCGACCGACCTGAAGGATATCCGCTCCACGCGCGGGCTCAAGGTCGCGACGGCCTATGAGCTGGGCTACCAGGGGTTGACGATCAATGTCGGCAAGGGCGAGGCGGCCAAGGGTCCGCTCGGCTCGGATGCCCGCGTCCGTCAGGCGCTGGAGGCGGCGATTGACCGCGAGGCTCTGGTCCAGGTGGTGTTCAACGGCGAGTTCAAGCCGGGCAACCAGTGGGTGAACCCAGACAATGCCTTCTACCAGAAGAGCATTCCCGTGCCGAAGCGCGATGTCGCCAAGGCCAAGAAGCTGCTGGCCGATGCGGGCGTGAAGCTGCCGGTTCCGGTTGACCTGATGGTGCCGAACAACCCGGAGACGCGGCAGGTTGCGGAAGTCATGCAGGCCATGGCGGCGGAAGCGGGGTTCGACATCAAGATCCGCGTGACGGAATTCGCGACCTCGCTCAAGGAAGCCGAAGCTGGCAATTACCAGGCCTACATTCTCGCCTGGTCGGGCCGGACCGATCCTGACGGGAACATCCATTCCTTCGCCAGCACCGGTGCGCCGAACAATTACTCGGCCTATTCCAATGCCGATGTGGACGCGGCGCTCAACGAGGCCCGGACGAAGAACAGCATGGCCGACCGCATGGCCGCCTACCAGAAGGCCGCGACCCAGCTCTCGAAGGACCTGCCCATCCTGTATCTCTACCATCGCCTGGTCATCATCGCCCATCGCGACCGGCTGGAAGGCTATCGCCAGATGCCGGATGGCCTTGTCCGCGTGGTCGGCCTGAAGGTGAAGGGCTGATCCGATGTTCGCGCTGATCGCCCGGCGGCTGCTGCAACTGGTTCCGACGGTCATCATCGTGTCGATGATGATCTTCGGCCTCCAGCAATTGCTGCCGGGCGATCCGGCCACGATCATGGCCGGCGAGGAGCGCGACCCCGAGGTGATCGAGCAGATCCGGAAACAGTATCGGCTCGATCAGCCCATCCCGCTGCAATATGTCTACTGGATCAAGGGCGTCGTCAGCGGTGATCTCGGCGAATCCATGCGCCTGAAGGAGCCGGTCTCGCGGCTTGTCGCGCAGAAGCTGCCGGTCACGTTGCAGCTCGCGACCATGGCCATGCTGATCGCGATCCTGATCGGCGTGCCGGCGGGCATCATCTCCGCCGTCAAGAAAGGCACCGCCTGGGATTACGTCGTCAACATCGTGTCGCTGTGGGGGATCTCGACGCCGAATTTCTGGCTCGGCATCCTGATGATCTTCTTCTTCTCGGTGCATCTCGGCTGGCTGCCGGCCTCCGGCTATGTCAGTCCGTTCGAGGATCCGTGGCAATCGCTGAAGACCACGATCATGCCGGCCTTCGTGCTGGGCAATTCGATCGCCGGGGTGCTGATGCGCCATACCCGCGCGGCGATGCTGCAGGCCCTGTCCTCGGACTATGTGAGAACCGCCCGCGCCAAGGGCCTCGGTGAGAAGCGCGTCATCCTCGCCCATGCGATGCGCAATGCCCTTACCCCGGTGATCACGCTCGGCGCGCTCGAATTCGGCACTCTTCTCTCCGGTGCTGTGCTGACAGAGCAGATCTTCACCATTCCCGGCTTCGGCAAACTGATTGTCGACGCCGTGTTCAACCGGGATTATGCCGTGGTGCAGGGGGTCGTGCTCGTGACCTCCGCCACCTATATCGTGCTGAACCTGCTCGCGGATATCGGCTACATCCTCGTCAATCCAAGGCTCCGCGCATGAGTGCCGCTGCCCCTGCCCTCGCGCCGGCCCGGCAGCCGGAAACGCCGCTGCAGCGCGCCTGGCGCCGGCTTCGCGCCCGCAAGGCCGCCATGTTCGGTCTGGTCGTCATCGTGGCGCTTGTCCTCATCGCGATCTTCGCGCCGCTGATCGCTCCGTTCGATCCGACGCGGCAGAGCTGGGCCGCCGTCCGGAAAGCGCCGTCAGCCCTGCACTGGTTCGGGACCGACGAGGTCGGCCGCGACCTGCTCTCGCGCATCATCTACGGTACGCGGGCTTCGCTCGCCGCCGGCGTCATTTCGGTCGGGATCGCCGTCGCGCTCGGTGTTCCTCTCGGCCTGCTGGCCGGATACGGGCCGCGCTGGATCGATACGATCCTCTCCCGCATCACCGACGCGATGCTCGCAAGCCCGTTCCTGATCCTCGCCATTGCTCTGGCGGCGTTCCTCGGGCCGAGCCTGACCAATGCGATGATCGCGATCGGCATCACCGCAACGCCGATCTTCATCCGGCTGACGCGCGGTCAGGTTCTGGCCGTCAAGGTCGAGGATTATGTCGAGAGCGCCCGCGCCGTCGGCAATCCGCGCTGGCGGATCGCGGTGAAGCATATCCTGCCGAATGTCATGCCGCAGCTTCTCGTCCAGATCACGCTGACCATTGCCACGGCCGTGATCGCGGAGGCCAGCCTTTCCTTTCTCGGGCTCGGCCAGCAGCCGCCAGCTCCGTCCTGGGGGTCGATGCTCAACTCGGCGCAGCGCTTCCTGACCAATGCACCGTGGATGGCGATCTGGCCCGGCATCGCCATCTTCATCACCGTGCTGTCCTTCAACCTGCTTGGCGATGGCCTGCGCGACGCGTTCGACCCGAGAGAGCGGGGCTAGCGGTTGGACCGACTGCCTGTTTTCCCGCCTTCCGGCAGCGGGAATGCTGTGGAATTCGGCCGTTCGCCTTTTCTTTGGGCATGACCTAATTAAGGTGTCGCACAAGCAGGGCCTCGCGGACGGCATGACCGTTGCTTGGCTCGAGACGGTCGCCTACGCAACCACCATCATGGAGCCCGATGTGACTCTTCTTTCCCGTTTCGTTTCCCGCCGTTTCGTGACCGGCAGCCTCGCCGCCCTCGCCCTTGCCGGAGCGGGCGCCGCTACCGCCCAGGCCCAGACCAAGATCCGCTTCACGCTGGACTGGCGCTTCGAAGGGCCTGCGGCTGCGTTCCTGCTCGCCCTCGACAAGGGCTACTATGCCGCCGAAGGCCTCGATGTGACCGTCGATACCGGCAATGGCTCGCGCGAGGCCATCCCACGCGTGGCCTCGGGGACCTATGATCTCGGCTTCGGCGATGTGAACTCGCTGATCCGCTTCCGTGACGAGAACCCGGGCGTCAACGTCAAGGCCGTGATGATGGTCTATGACCGTCCGCCTTTTGCCATTATCGGCCGCAAGTCCAAGGGCATCACGGCTGATATCAAGAGCCTCGACGGCAAGAAGTTCGGCGCGCCCGCGGCCGATGCGGCCTATGCCCAATGGCCGATCTTCAAGGCGGTCAACAAGATCGACGATTCGAAGATGAAGTTCGAGAATGTCGGCTTCCCGGTCCGCGAGCCCATGCTGGCCACCGGCGAAGTCGATGCCGTGTTCGGCTTCTCGATTTCCTCCGTCATCAACCTCAAGGCGCGCGGCGTGCCCGAGAGTGACATCGTCAACATGCTGATGAGCGATTACGGCGTCGAGCTTTACGGCAATGTGATCATGGCCTCGCCGAAGCTCCAGCAGGAAAATCCGGAAGCGATCCGCAAGTTCATCCGCGCCTTCACCAAGGCCTGGCGCGATGTCGTGAAGGACCCGGCCGCCGGTGTCGACAGCGTGCTGAAGCGCAATGACGTGGCGAAGAAGGATGTCGAGCTCGACCGACTCAACATGCTCATCGCGCAGAACGTGCTGACGCCTTACGTCCTCGCCAACGGGATCGGCGGCGTCGATGCCGCCCGGTTCGAGCGCGCCATGGCGCAGATCGCCCTTGTCGCCCCCTTCAAGAACCAGCCGAAAATGGCCGACCTCTTCACCGAGGAATACCTGCCGGCCAAGGCCGACCGGGCGATCAAGTAAGCGCGCCGGCCTTGAACCAGAACGCAGCCGGGGGGTAACGCGCGTGGACGAAGCATTCATCGCGCTGGACAGGGTCCAGCATGTCTATGGTGGTGAAGGTGGTGTCCTCGCCGTGGAAGACCTGACGCTCTCGGTCCGGGAGGGCGAGTTCGTGGCGGTTGTCGGGCCTTCGGGCTGCGGGAAATCCACGCTGATGAAGCTGGCGACGGGGCTGCAATTTCCCCGCGCCGGCAGCGTCCGGGTCGACGGGCAGGCCGTCAGCAAGCCGGTGAAGATCGCCGGCATGGCCTTCCAGAACCCGACGCTCCTGCCCTGGCGGACGACGCTCGACAACATCCTGCTGCCGCTCGAGATCGTCGAGCCCCATCGCTCCCGGCTGCGGCGCGAGAAGGCGGCCTATACCGAGAAGGCAGAGGCCCTGCTGGCCTCCGTCGGCCTCGCCGGTTTCGGCCCGAAATTCCCGTGGCAGCTCTCCGGTGGCATGCAGCAGCGCGCCTCGCTCTGCCGTGCGCTGATCCATGAGCCGCGCCTGCTGATGCTGGACGAACCCTTCGGCGCGCTCGATGCCTTTACCCGCGAAGAATTGTGGTGCGTGATCCGCGACCTGCAGGCGGCGCGGAAATTCACGGTGATCCTTGTCACGCATGACCTGCGCGAGGCGGTGTTCCTCGCCGACAAGGTGTTCTGCATGAGCGCCCGGCCGGGACGCATCATCGCCGAGCGCGAGATCACCCTGCCCCGCCCGCGCGATCTCGAGGTGACCTACTCGCCCGAATTCGCCGATATCGTCCACGAGCTGCGCAGCCATATCAAGGATGCGCGCTCGGGCGTGCATTGACCGGAGGCCGGGATGACCAGCAAGCAGAAAATCGCCCTCGCCCCGTGGGTCTTCACCCTCGGCTTCTTCCTCCTCTGGGAAGCGGCCTGCCGGCTGTTCGGCATTTCCAGCTTCGTGCTGCCCTCGCCGCTGCAGATCGGCGGTGCCATGTGGGAATACCGGACCCAGCTGACCTTCCATTCCTTCCACACGCTCTGGATGACCTTCGCCGGCTTCGTGCTGGCCGTGGTCTTCGGGCTGCTGCTCGGTCTGGCGCTGGGTTCCTCGAAGATCGTCCATGCCGGCACCTATCCGCTTCTGGTCGGGTTCAATGCCATTCCGAAGGTCGCGGTGGTGCCGATCCTCGTGATCTGGTTCGGCGTCGGCTGGCTGCCGGCCGTGCTGACGGCCTTCCTGATCTCGTTCTTCCCGATTGTCGTGAACGTGGCGACGGGACTCGCGACAATCGAACCGGAAGTCGAGGATGTGCTGAAGGCGCTGGGAGCCTCCAAGCTCGACATCATGACCAAGGTCGGCCTGCCGCGTTCGATGCCCTATTTCTTCGGCTCGCTGAAAGTGGCGATCACGCTGGCCTATGTCGGTTCGGTCATCGCCGAATACAACGCGTCGAAATACGGGATCGGCAACCTGATGGCGCGGGCCTCGGCTGATTTCAATGTGCCGTTGCTGTTCGCCGCCTTGATTGCCCTCGCCGTTCTCGGGGTCGCGATGTACGCCATCACGGCCTGGGTCGAGAAGCGGATGACGGGCTGGGCGCAGCGCTCGGGATTCGCTGCCGGCTGAGCGCATCGAGGCACTGGCCATCCGCCTGCGACTTGCCTAACCTTCCCCCAAAACGGGTGGAAACGACATGGCATTGCTTGCTGGCCGGAAGGCTCTCGTCACCGGCGCTTCCGGCGGATTGGGCGCGCATTTTGCGCGGATGCTCGCGCGGAACGGCGCGGTTGTCGCGGTTGCCGCACGGCGGCTCGAGGATTGCGCCCGCGTCGTTGCCGAAATCGCCGATGCGGGCGGACAGGCGGTTGCGGTCACGCTCGATGTCCGCTCGACCCGTTCGGTCGAGCAGGCCCTCGGCGAGGCGGCGGCCACCATCGGCCCGCTCGACATCCTGATCAACAATGCCGGGATTGCCGAGACCGCGCCCTGGCTCTCGGTGACTGAGGAGGCCTTCGAGCGCGTTCTGGACACCAATCTCAAGGGCGCCTACCGGGTTGCAACAGGCTTCGCGCGGCATGCCCGGGAGCGTGGCGATCCGGCGAGCATCGTGAACATCGCCTCGATCCTCGGTCTTGCCGTGACGGGCAGCGTTGGCCCCTATGCCGTGTCGAAGGCCGGCCTCGTGCAGATGACACGGTCAATGGCGCTGGAATGGGCGCGGTTCTCCATCCGGGTCAACGCGCTCTGCCCGGGCTATGTCGAGACCGATATCAACCGCGACTTCTTCGCCACCGAGGCCGGGCAGGCCATCATCAAGCGCATTCCGCAACGCCGGCTCGGCCAGATGGCCGATCTCGATGGCGCGCTGCTGCTCCTTGCCGGCCCCGCCGGTGCCTATATCACCGGTACGACGCTGGCCGTCGATGGCGGCCATCTGCTGGCTCCGCTCTGAGGAACGATCATGGATTTCACGATCAGCCCCGAACTCGATGGACTGCGCCGGCGGGTCGCCGGGTTTGTGGAGGAGAATCTCCTGCCACTGGAGGCGGATCCGGCCAGCTATGACGCGCATGAGAATATCGCGCTGCCGGTGCTGGAGGCGATGCGGGCCAAGGCGCGCGAGGCCGGGCTCTGGTGCCTGCAGCTGAGACCGGAGAATGGCGGCAAGGGCATCGGCCGCATGGGCATGGCCGTGTGCTACGAGGTCATGAACCGCTCGATCTTCGGGCCGGTCGTTTTCAACTCCGCCGCGCCGGACGATGGCAACATGATGGTGCTCGAGGCCATCGGTACGCCGGCGCAGAAGGCCTGCTGGCTCGCGCCGATCGCCTCCGGCGCCGTGCGCTCGGCCTTTGCCATGACGGAACCCCATCCCGGCGGCGGTTCGGACCCGCAGATGATCCGGACACGGGCCGAGAAGCAGCCGGACGGCTCCTGGCGGATCCATGGCCGGAAATGGTTCATCACCGGTGCCGGCGAAGCGAGCCATTTCATCCTGATCGCCCGGAGCTCGGACGATCCGCGCCACGGGCTGACGGCTTTCCTGTTCCACAAGGACCAGCCGGGCTGGCAGATCGAGCGCCGCATTCCGATCATGGGTCCGGAAGAGCATGGCGGCCATTGCGAGCTGGTTTTCGACGGGCTGCACATGCCCGCCGATGCGGTTCTTCTTGGCGAGGGCCAGGGCATGAAGGTGACGCAGATCCGCCTCGGCCCGGCGCGGCTGACGCATTGCATGCGCTGGCTCGGGCTGGCGAAGCGCTGCGTCGAGATCGCGACGGACTATGCGCAGGAGCGGACCGGTTTCGGCGTGCGACTTGCCGATCGCGAAAGCATCCAGCTGATGCTGGGTGGCCTTGCCATGCAGATCGAGATTGGCCGGCTGCTGGTGATGAAAGCGGCCTTCGCGCTCGATCATGGCTCCTTCGCGCGCAAGGAGGTGTCGATGGCGAAGATCCAGGCGGCGAATACGCTGCATCAGGCCGCCGATATCGCCATCCAGATCAATGGCGCGCGCGGCTATTCAAAGGATACGGTCCTCGAATGGATCTACCGCTATGCGCGTCAGGCCCGGCTGGTCGACGGGGCGGACGAGGTGCATCGCATGGTGCTGAACCGCTTCCTCGCCGAAGAGGGTGCAGAATTCTGGCATTGGCCCGTCGCCGGGGAAAAGGTGCGATGAGCGCGGGCGACTGGCCTGTCGAAACGCTGGCGGCCTATCTGAAGGAGGCCCTGCCCGGCTGCTCGGGCGTGCCGCAGGTCGAGCGGATCTCCGGCGGACAGTCGAACCCGACCTATTTCGTCACCTTTCCCGACCGTCGCCTTGTCCTCCGAAAGCAGCCGCCCGGCATCCTCCTGCCCTCCGCCCATGCGATCGACCGGGAATTCCGCGTGCTCCGGGCGCTCGACGGGACGGGCGTTCCGGTGCCGGAAGCGCTGCTTTATTGCGAGGACCGCGCGATCATCGGGACGCCCTTCTACCTGATGGAACGGCTGGACGGGCGCGTCTTTCATGACTGCACCCTGCCCGGGATCAGCCCGGCAGAGCGCCGCGCTATGTATCTCTCGGTTGCGGGCGCGATGGCGGCATTGCATGCCGTCGATCCACAGGCGGTGGGCCTGAGCGATTTCGGGCGCCCGGGCGACTATTTCGCGCGGCAGGTCAGCCGATGGTCGCGGCAATGGCAGGAGAACCGTACCCGCGAGGATGCCGCCATGGACCGGCTGATCGAGTGGCTGCCCCGCCACATTCCCGCCGACGAGGTGCTGTCGATCGTCCATGGCGATTTCCGCATCGGCAACATGATGTTCCATCCGACCGAACCGCGCGTCATCGCCCTTCTCGACTGGGAACTGGCCACGCTCGGCCATCCGCTGGCCGATCTCGCGCATTTCTCGATGGCTTACGTGACGGCGCCGGACGAATATGGCGGCCTGCTCGGGCTTGATCTTGCGCGGCTGGGCTTGCCCGGACAGGCCGAGTTCGAGGAGGCCTATCGCCAGGCGAGCCCGCATGGCCTCGGCCTCCGGCCCTTCCACATGGCCTTCGCGCTGTTCCGGTGGGCCGCCATTTTCGAGGGCATCGCCTACCGGGCGCAGCGTGGCACCGCCAATGCCGAGAATGCCGGCGAAATCGGCCGCCTTTCCGCCGTTTTCGCGCAGAGGGCTGTGGATTACCTCTGAGGTCGCTCCTGCCGGCTCCATGACAAGCCGGCTTTTCATCTGCCTGTTGCATGCCGCCGCTAGCGCTTCTTCAACAAGAGGGATGTGGCCATGCTCGAACTGCACTCGGTAACCCGACGTTTCGGTGCCAACCGCGCCGTGGACAATGTGTCGCTCGCGATCGAACCCGGCAGCTTCGTTGGGGTGATCGGCCGGTCCGGTGCCGGCAAGTCCACTCTGCTCCGCATGATCAACCGCCTGCTCGATCCGACCGAAGGGTCGATCCGCTGGAACGGCCGGGATGTCACCCAGCTCAAGGGCGCCGAATTGCGTGCCTGGCGCATGCGCTGCGCCATGGTGTTCCAGCAGTTCAACATTGTCGGTCGGCTGGACGTCCTGACCAATGTGCTGATGGGCCGGCTCAACCACATGTCGGAGCCACGCTCGCTCCTCAAGATGTGGCGGGCCGAAGACAAGGCCATCGCGATTTCAGCCCTTGACCAGTTCGACATGACGGCCCTCGCCGGACAGCGTGCCGAGAGCCTTTCCGGTGGCCAGCAGCAGCGCGTCGCGATCTGCCGTGCGCTCGTGCAGGAGCCGGACATCATCCTCGCCGACGAGCCGATCGCCTCGCTCGATCCGCGAAACACGCGCCTCGTGATGGATGCCCTGCTGCGTCTCAACAGGCATTTCGGCATCACCATCGTCTGCAACCTGCATGACCTCGACATCGCCAAGGATTATTGCGGCCGTCTTGTCGGCATGGCGCAGGGTCGCGTGGTGTTCGATGGCGCGCCGGACAGCCTGACAGAGGCTGCCGCCCGCGAGCTTTACGGCCTGGAAGCGGACGAGGCCATGACCATGATCCCCGCTTCCCAGCCGATTACCGGCCTGCAGCACGCTGCGGCCGCCGCCTGACTGACTCCCCCCGATCCAACAGGAGACCACCCATGACGTTGACCCGTCGCCTTGCGCTCGCCCTCGTGGCCGGCACCGTGATGACCACCGGCGCTTTCGCGCAGGACTGGAAGGCCAAGTATCCCGAACTCGTCTACGCGACCGTTCCGGCCGAGAATGCCTCGGGCGTGACCGAGCGCTTCGGCCCCTTCATGGAATACCTGTCCAAGGAACTCGGCGTTCCGGTGAAGCTGCGTATCGCGGCGGATTACGCGGCAGTGATCGAGGGCCAGCGCGGCGGCACGATCCATATCGGCGATTACGGCCCCTCCTCCTACGTCCGGGCCCATACCGTCTCGAATGGCGGCGTCGAAGCCTTCGCCACCATGCGTGCCTTTGATGGTTCGACCGGCTATTATTCGGTGGCCTGGGCCAAGGCCTCGGCGCCGGGCACCAAGCTCGAGGATTTCAAGGGCAAGAACCTGTGCCTCGTCGATCCGAACTCGACCTCGGGCAACAACGTCCCGCTCTTCGCGATGAACAAGATGGGCATCGATCCGGCGAGCTATTTCGCCAAGGTCACCAATGCCGGCAGCCACGAGAACGCGGTTCTCGCCGTCCAGCAGGGCACCTGCGATCTCGCCTTCAACTGGTGGAACTCGGACGAGGATTCGAACTTCGCGCGCATGGCCAACAAGGGCATGGTGAAGAAGGACGATTTCAAGATCGTGTTCCGTTCGGACAAGATCCCCGGCTCGCCCTATGCCGTGCTGACCTCGATGCCGGCCGATCTGAAGGCGGCGATCGCCAAGGCGTTCTTCGACGCCCCGACCAAGGCGCCGGATGCGTTCAAGAAGCTCTCGGATGGCAAGTCACCGGGTTTCGCGCCGGCCAAGCATGCCGACTACCAGGTGACGATCGAGCTGCAGAAGTTCGTCGACAACCTCCGCAAGAAGGGCTCGTAAGCCCTTTCTCGTGCCCGCCTGACGCTGCCACGCCCCTCGCGGCGTGGCAGTTCCATTGACGGGCCCCTCGTTCCGCTCTCCCGGCCCCGAGCGAGACCCAGCCATGAGCCACGCCACCATCCGCCTCCCCGACCATCAGATCGAGCTGCTCTCGGCCGGCTACCGCCGCGAGCTTGCGCAGCGACGCCGCATGGCGCTGGTGGGTTTCGTCATCCTGATGCTGGCCGTCCTGCTGTCCGGCTTCGTCGCCGAAGTCCGGCCGGGCGTGCTGTTCGAGAATATCGGGAAATTCACCAGCTATTTCGGCCGGATCTTCTATCTCGACACCGGCGCGCTGGTCTTCACCGATATCGGTGAATGGTTCTGGGGTTTCTGGAAATGGGGCAAGCAGCTCATCGATACGCTGCTCATCGCCTATCTCGGCACCCTGTTCGGGGCGATCTTCGCGTTCCTGATCTGCTTTTCGGCTGCCATCAACCTGACGCCGCAGGCCGGCATCCGCTTTGCGGCGCGGCGCTATCTCGAATTCTGCCGGACGGTTCCGGAAATCGTCTTCGCCCTGATCTTCGTTGTTGCCTTCGGCCTCGGCCCGGTGCCGGGCGTGCTGGCGATCATGATCCACACGATCGGCGCGCTCGGGAAGCTCTTCGCCGAGGTGGTCGAGAATATCGACATGAAGCCTGTCGAGGGCATCGTCGCCAGTGGCGGCACGCGCTGGCAGTCGATCCGCTATGGCGTGCTGCCGCAGGTCCTGCCGAATTTCGCGAGCTATGCGCTGCTCCGTTTCGAGATCAACGTGCGCGGCGCCTCCGTCATGGGCTTTGTCGGGGCCGGCGGCATCGGCCAGGACCTGATCGAGGCGATCCGGAAATTCTATTATTCCGATGTCTCGGCCATCCTGCTGATGATCATCGCCACGGTGATGGTGATCGATATCGCGACCGAGCGCCTGCGCCACCGTCTCATCACCATGGAGCAGGGCCGATGATCCCCCCGCGTGACCTCTTCCCCGACCGTGCCGCCGTCTCGGCGCGCCACCCCGCGATCATGGCCGGCTCGCGCCGGGCGCAGATCATCGGGTGGGCTCTTGTTGCCCTGCTGGTGGCGCTGACCGTTCTTTCGCTGTCGAGGCTGGAATTCTCGTTCGCCCGGCTGGGCAGCGGGCTGGTGCAGCTCGGCACCTTTCTCGGGCTGATGATCCCGCCCTCCCCCGGTGCGCAACTCGCGACCTTCAGCAAGGCGCTGGCGGAAACGGTGGCGATCGCCTTCCTCGGCACATTGCTGGCGGCCATCCTCTCCTTCCCGATCGGCTTCCTCGCGGCGCGGAACGTGATGACCAATCGGGTTGTCCAGTTCATGACGCGCCGCTTCTCGGATTCGATCCGCGGCGTCGACACGCTGATCTGGGCGCTCATCTGGATCAATGTGGTCGGGCTCGGCCCCTTCGCCGGCGTGCTCGCCATCATGACCAGCGATATCGGCTCGTTCTCGAAGCTCTACTCGGAGGCCATTGAATCCGTCGACCGGAAGCCCTCCGAAGGCGTGATCTCGACCGGCGGCTCCAGCCTGCATGCGGTGCGCTTCGGCATCATTCCGGCCGTTCTGCCGGTCCTCATCAGCCAGACACTGTACTATTTCGAATCCAACACCCGCTCGGCCACGATCATCGGGATTGTCGGCGCCGGCGGGATCGGCCTCCACCTCGCCGAGATGATCCGCACCTTCGAATGGGATCGCGTGGCCTTCATCATCCTGATGGTGCTGGCGACCGTGGCGCTGATCGACTTCGTCTCGTCCCGGCTGCGGCTGGCCCTTGTGGGCCAGCGCACGACACCGGTCTGAGATCAGCCGCGCGCGGCGCGGATCGCCGCGTCGAGATCGGCGAAAAGGTCCTCGACATCCTCGATCCCCGTCGAGAGACGCAGCAGGTCTGTCGGGCAAGGCGTGCCCTCGCCCTCGATCGAGGCGCGGTGCTCGATCAGGCTCTCGACACCGCCGAGCGAGGTCGCCCGCTTCCAGAGCCGCACCCTGCCTGCCGCGCCGATGGCCTGCGCCTCGCCGCCGCGAAGGCGGATCGAGAGCATGCCGCCGAAGCCGCCCGTCATCTGCCGCGCTGCCAGTGCGTGGCCGGGATGGCTGGGCAGGCCCGGATAGAGCACGTCATGCACATCGGCATGGTTGGCGAAACGCGTGGCCAAAGCCATGGCATTCTCGCAGGCTGCCTTCACCCGGAGGCCGAGCGTCCGCATGCCCCGGATGAGAAGGAACGCCTCGAACGGCCCGAGGATCAGGCCCTGGATCGCCCGGACGCGCCGGATGCGGGCCCAGAACTCATCTTCGGCCCGCGTCGCCAGCGCGCCCGCCAGCACGTCCGAATGGCCGTTGAGATATTTCGTGGCCGAATGCATCACGATATCGGCGCCGAAATCGAGTGGCCGGGTCAGGATCGGCGTCGCGCCGGTGGAGTCAACCGCCACGCGCGCGCCATGCCGGCGGGCGATCTCGGCAATGCCGGCGATATCGGTGATGGTCCAGAGCGGGTTGGCCGGGGTTTCGAGCCAGATCAGGCGCGTCCTGCCCGGCTGGACCGCGGCCTCGACGGCAGCGAGGTCGGAGGTGTCGACGAAGTCGGTCACGAGCCCCCATTCGGCGGCGTCCTTCATCAGCCAGTTCCGGAGCGCCCAATACATCACCTTCGGCGCGACGATATGGTCACCCGGCTTCAGCGCGAGGAAAACCGCCACCGCGGCCGACATGCCCGAGCCGAACACCATGGCCGAACGCGCATCCTCCAGCATCGCGATGACGGATTCAGCCTCGCGCACGGTCTCGTTGTCGGGCCGGCCATAGATGTTGCCCGTGCGGTACTGGTTGTCCGGATCCCGGATGAAGGTGGTGGTGACATGGATCGGCGGAACGACCCCGCGGGTCGGTTCATCGATCTTGCCCATCGCCTGCACAGCGAGGCTGCGGGCGGTCCAGGAATCATCGGGACTTGCCAAGGGAATATCCTTTGAATGTGGAGCGGCGGCGCGTTCAGGCCGCCCGGTTGCCCCTGTTTTCAACCAAGGCGCGATGGGTCGCAATCGGGAAATGCGTTCCGACCCCAGGAAAGCCGGTGCTGTGGCAATTCAAGGCTTGGCGGAACGGTTCCGGGCGCTAAGGTGACACCAACATTGTCTTTCCGGGAATGACCTGATGAGCATCGATCCCCGTATTCTCGCCCTGAAGAGCGAGGTTTCCGAATGGCGCCGTGATTTCCACGCCCATCCGGAAATCCTCTACGATGTGCACCGGACGGCCGCGATCGTGGCCGAGAAGCTGCGCGCCTTCGGCTGCGACGAGGTTGTCGAGGGGATCGGCCAGACCGGCGTTGTCGGCGTGATCCATGGCCGAAAGGGCAAGCCGGGCCGGGTCGTCGGCCTTCGGGCCGATATGGATGCGCTGCCGATCGAGGAGGAAACCAACCTCCCCCATCGCTCCACGGTTCCCGGCAAGATGCATGCCTGCGGGCATGACGGGCATACTTCCATGCTGCTCGGCGCGGCCAAGCATCTCGCCGCCACGCGCGAATTCGACGGCACCGTCATCGTGATCTTCCAGCCCGCCGAGGAAGGCGGGGCCGGCGGCAAGGCGATGGTCGAGGATGGCCTGATGACCCGGTGGAAAATCCAGGAAGTCTACGGCATGCACAACATGCCGGGCATGCCGCCGGGCCAGATCGCGCTCCGGCCGGGCCCGATCATGGCGGCGGCGGACCGGTTCATCATCGATATCGAGGGGCGTGGTGCCCATGCTGCCGCGCCGCATCTCGGCGTCGATCCGGTGCTTGTCGGCGCGCATATCGTGACAGCATTGCAGAGCATTGCCTCGCGCAATGCCGATCCGCTGAAATCGGTCGTTGTCTCGGCGACGATGTTCCATGCGGGCAGCGCCTTCAACATCATTCCGCAGCGGGCCCAGCTCACCGGCACGGTCCGGACGCTCGAGCCGGGCATGCGCGATCTCGCCGAGCAGCGGCTGCGGGATATCGTCGCGGGGGTGTGCCGCACCTTCGGCGCCGAGGCATCGGTGGATTACGAGCGTGGATACCCTGCCACGATCAACCATCCGGAAGAGACGCGGTTTGCGGCCGAGGTGGCGCGCAAGGCACTTGGCGCCGATTTCCTCGATGAGCAGGTCGCGCCGATGATGGGCGGCGAGGATTTCTCCTTCATGCTGCTCGAGCGGCCGGGCGCTTATGTCTTCATCGGGAATGGCAACAGCGCGGGGCTGCATCACCCCGCCTATGACTTCAACGACGATGTCCTGCCCTACGGGATGCAGTTCTGGACCGAACTCGCCAAGGCGCGGACGGCGGCCTGAGCGCCGCAGTATTCCTTGACCGCCCGGTCGGCTCAATTGGCTGACCAGGCGGTCAGGAAATTGAGCCGGTCAGCGAACCCTGCCCTTCAGACCACCCTGCCCTCCTGCACGGCATGGCAGGCGACACCATCGATCATGGCCGGTGCCTCCCGCTTGCAGCGCTCGTTGGCGAGCGGGCAACGCGGATGGAACGTGCAGCCCGAAGGCGGATTGATCGGATTGGGGATCTCGCCAGCCACCATCTGTCGCTGGCGGCCTGTCATGCCGAGATCCGGCACGGCATCCAGCAGCATCCGCGTATAGGGATGGCGCGGCGCCGAGAAAAGCCGCTTTCCTTCGCTGATCTCCACCAGCCGCCCGAGATACATCACACCGATCCGGTCCGCCATGTGCCGGACCACCGCGAGATTGTGCGAGATGAAGAGGTAAGTCAGGCCGAACTCCTTCTGGAGATCGCGCATGAGGTTGAGGATCTGCGCCTGCACGGAAACATCGAGCGCGGAGGTCGGCTCGTCGCACACGATGAATTCGGCGCTGGAGGCAAGCGCGCGGGCAATGGCGATCCGCTGGCGCTGGCCGCCCGAGAATTCATGCGGGAATTTGCGCCCGTCATCGGGATGGAGGCCGACCAGGGTCAGCAAGTCACCCACCCGTTCCGTGACCTGCGCGCCCTTGAGGAGCCCGAAGGCATGGATCGGCTCGGCAATGATCCGTTCGACGCGCCAGCGCGGATTGAGGCTGGCATAGGGATCCTGGAAGATCATCTGGATCCGCTTGCGCAGTTGCTGCCGCGTCTGGCTGTCCTTCACATCCGTCATCGAGACGCCGTCGATCGTCACGGTGCCTCCGCTGACCGGCAGGAGGCCGACCGCCATCCGCGCAACAGTGGACTTGCCGGAGCCGGATTCGCCGACCAGCGCGAAGGTCTCGCCGCGCCGGATCTCGAAGGAAAGGCCATCGACCGCCTTGAGGAAAGCCTTGGGCTGGCGCTCGATCACCCGGTTGAGCCAGGGCCGGGAGACGTCGAAGACGCGCTTCAGATCGCGGACATCAACAAAGGTTTCGCTGGGTTTCGCTTGCGCCATCATGAGGCGTTCTCGACAGGGTTCCGGGTGTAGAGATGGCAGGCCACGCGATGGCCGGGCATGAGGGGCGCCTCCCCTTCCAGCCCGAAACGCGGCGTATCCGGATCGGGCCGTTCGACGCGGCATCGCTCGAACACGCGATCGCAACGCGGATTGAAGGCACAACCCTGCGGAATGTTCGACAGGCGCGGCATCGAGCCGGGAATCTGGACCAGCCGTTCGGCCTCGGCCTCGAGCGTGGGGATGGCGCCCATCAGCCCCTTGGCATAGGGGTGGAGCGGATGCTTGACCACATCGCGCACGGGGCCGATCTCGGCGACACGGCCGGCATACATCACCGCCACGCGATCTGCCGTCTCGGCGATCACGCCCATGTCGTGCGTCACCAGCATGACGGCAGTGCCGCGCTCGCGGCAGAGCTTGCGGATCAGGGCGATGATCTGCGCCTGCACCGAGACATCGAGCGCAGTGGTCGGTTCGTCCGCGACGATGAAATCCGGCTCGGCGCAGAGGGCAAGCGCGATCACGACACGCTGGCGCATGCCGCCGGAGAATTCATGCGGATAGCCGTCGATCCGACGCTCCGGCGCGGGAATGCCGACTTCATTGAGCAGGTCGATGGCGCGCGCACGGGCCGCCGGGGGGCTGAGATCGGTATGGGTGAGGATGGTCTCGACCAGTTGCTCGCCGACCCGGTAAAGCGGATTGAGCGAGGTCAGCGGATCCTGGAAGATCATCGCGATCTTGCGGCCCCGGATGCGCCGCATCGCCTCGGGGTCGAGATTGTCGATCCGCTGGCCATGCAGCCGGATCTCGCCGCCGGCAATGCGGCCGGGCGGCTCGATCAGGCCGATAATGGCCGAGCCGGTAACGGATTTGCCGGCGCCGGATTCACCGACCACGCCCAGAACCTCGCCGGGCATGATGTCGAAGGATACGCCGTCGATCGCCTTCAGGATTCCCTTGCGGGTGACGAATTCGACACGGAGATCGCGGACAGAGATGACAGGTTCGGTCATGTCTCACCTCAGCCGCGGGTTGAGCGCATCGCGCAGCCAGTCACCCAGCAGGTTCACGGCCAGCACGAGGATGGCCAGCGTGGCGCCCGGGAAGGCAACGATCCACCAGTCACCGGAAAACAGGTATTTGTTCCCGATCGAGATCAGCGTGCCGAGCGACGGCTGGGTCGGCGGCAGGCCGACGCCGAGGAAGGACAGGGTCGCCTCGGTGATGACGGCCAGGCCGAGATTGATGGTCAGGATGACAAGAACCGGCCCGATCACGTTCGGCAGGACATGCCGCAGCATGATGATGGGCGCCGGCAGGCCGACCAGACGGGCGGCATGGACATAATCCTTGTTCTTCTCGACCAGAGTCGAGCCCCGGATGGTGCGGGCATATTGCACCCAGAAGGACAGGCCGATCGAGATGACCAGCACCGGAATGGCTGATTGTTCGCGCGGGAGGCCGCGGAACAGGCCCTGCGCGACGCCGTCGATGAGCAGCGCGATGAGGATGGCCGGGAAGGTCAGCTGGACATCGGCGATGCGCATGATGATCGCATCGATCCGGCCGCCCATATAGCCCGCGACGAGGCCAAGGGTGATGCCGATGACAGCCGCCAGCAGGACGCCCAGGCCGCCGACCGCCAGCGAGACCCGCAGGCCGTAGAGAATGGCGGAGAACATGTCGCGGCCCTGGTCATCCGTGCCGATCACGAAGCGCGGGTCCCCGCCCTGCTGCCAGACCGGCGGGATCGAGGCATCCGAGAGGAACACCTTGGCCGGATCGAACGGATCGAACGGGGCGATCCAGGGCGCGAAGAGGGCACCGAAGAAGCAGAGGAAGACGATTGTCGCCGCCAACATGGTGAGTTTCGACGAGCGGAAGCTGTAGAGGATGTCGGAATCGAGGATCTTGCGGATGACGGGCGAGCCGGCGCCGCCGCCGACCAGTCCCTTCACTTCCTCGGGCGTGGGTGTCGGCATGGCTCAGCTCCTCATCGCGATGCGCAGGCGCGGATCCACCAGCCCGTAGGTCAGGTCGACCAGAAGGTTGATGAGGACGAAAAGCAGGCCGATCAGCATCAGATAGGCAGCCATGATCGGGATATCGACATTCTGCACGGCCTTCAGGAAAAGCAGGCCCATGCCGGGCCAGTTGAAGACGGTTTCGGTGATGATCGCGAACGCAATGATCGAGCCAAGCTGCAGACCGGCAATTGTGATGACCGGGATCAGCGTGTTCTTCAGCGCGTGGCCGAAATGGATCGACCGCGTGCGCAGGCCCCGGGCCTTGGCGAACTTGATGTAATCCGTGCGCATGACTTCCAGCATCTCGGCCCGGACGAGGCGCATGATCAACGTCATCTGGAACAGGCCGAGCGTGATGGCCGGCAGGACCAGCGCACGGAGGCCGGATGTCGTCAGGAACCCGGTGGTCCACCAGTCGCCGATCTTCACCACCTGCCCGCGCCCGTTGGAGGGCAGCCAGCCGAGCACGACGGCAAAGAGGTAGATCAGCAGGATGCCGATCAGGAAGGTCGGCAGGCTGACGCCGATCAGCGAGATGGCCTGGAAGAGCTGGGCGAGCCAGGAATCCCGGCGCAGCGCGCAATAGACCCCCATGATCAGCCCGACCACCAGCGCGAAGGCTGCGGCGGTGAAGGCGAGCTCAAGGGTGGCGGGCGCCCGCTCCGCCAGCAGCCGCGTGACCGGCTGGCGGAACTGGTAGGACACGCCGAAATCGAAATGCAACGCATTCCCGATGAAACGGCCGAACTGGACGATGGTGGGATCGTTCAGGCCGAGGGATTCACGCAGCCGCGCCACCTCTTCCTGCGGCGTATCCACGCCGACCATCTGGTTCACCGGATCGCCGACAAAGCGGAACATCAGGAATGCAATCAGGGCGACAGCCAGCATGACAGCCGCCGACTGCATGATGCGCCGGATCACGAACGCGAGCATGCAACGGTTCCAATTCTTGCGGAAAGGCCTGGGTCAAAAAAGGAAGGGGCGGCCAGAAAGAGCCGCCCCTCGGGATGACCGAGTCAGTTCTTCTTCGCCCAGTAGAGCAGGACGGAGTTGTCGGCGCGCTGCGACAGCTCGACCTTCTGCGAGACGCCCCAGCTGAGGGCCTGCTGGTGCAGCGGAACGTAGCCGAATTCGCCCGTCGTGATCTGGAAGGCTTCCTTGATCATCGCATCGCGCTTCACGGGATCGCTCTCGACGAGGATCTTGTCGGTCAGCTCGTCGACCTTCTTGTTGCAGTAGCCGCCGAGATTGGACTCGCCGCGCGGCGAGCCCTCGGAGCGGCAGCCATGGATGTCGTGCAGCACATTGTGGCTGTCAAACGTCCCGGGCGTCCAGCCGAGCAGGTAGAACGAGGTCTTGTAGCCGCCCGACTTCAGCACCTTGGCGAAATACTGGGCCTTGGGCTGGGCGTTGAGGTTCACCTTCACGCCGATGCGGGCCAGCATGCCGACCACGGCCTGGCAGATCGGGCCGTCATTGACATAGCGGTCGTTCGGGCAATCCATCCCCACTTCGAAGCCGTTCGGATAGCCGGCATCCGCCAGAAGCTTCTTGGCGGCGTCCGGATCGAATTTCGGGCTCGTGAAATCCTTCGAATGCGTGAAGAGCGACGGCGCGATCATGATCGCCGACGGAGTCGACAGGCCCCGCATGACGCGCGCCTTGATCGTCTCCTTGTCGATGGCCATGTTGAAGGCCTGCCGCACGCGCACGTCCTTGAAGGGGTTCTTGCCCTTCACGTTCGATTCCAGCAGCTCGTCGCGGATCTGGTCGAAACCGAGGAAGATCGTGCGGAGTTCGGGCCCGGCCAGAACCTTGGCGCTGGTGGAGGAATTCACGCGGGCGATATCCTGCACCGGAACCGGCTCGATGACATCGACCTCACCCGACAGGAGCGCCGCGACGCGGGTGGCGTCATTCGGGATCGGCGTGAAGACGATCTCGTCGAGATTATGCTCCTTCTTGCCCCACCAGGCCGCATTGACCTTGAAAACCGTCTTCACGCCGGGCTGATGGCTCTCGATGCGGAACGGACCGGTGCCGTTGGTGTTGAGCGAGGCATGGCTCGGCGTCGTGGCGGCAGCCGGGGTCGGCGCGACGGCGTTGTTCGCCTCGGCCCACTTCTTCGACATGATGTACCAGGTATCCCACTGGGCGATCATGATCGGGTTCGGGCTTTCCAGCTCGACATCGACGGTATGGCTGTCGACCTTCACGAACTTCGCGCCTTTCGGAACGCGGGTCTGGAAGTTGGAGCCGGTGGCGCGCACCCTGTCTGCCGAGAAGATCACGTCGTCAGCGGTGAAATCCTCGCCATTGTGGAACTTCACGCCCTTGCGCAGGTGGAAGCGCCAGCGCTTGGCACCATCGAGAACTTCCCAGCGCTCGGCAAGGCCCGGGCCGATCTTGAGGTCCTTGCCGCGCGAGGTCAGGCCTTCATAGACATGTCCGAGATGGGCGTTGGCGGTGGTTTCATTGAGGGTGTAGGGGTCAAGCGACTTCAGGTCGCCCTGGTTGGCATAGCGAAGCGTCACCGCATGGGCCGGCGACAACGCCACCGACAACGCGATGGCCGCACCGGCGGCCAGCAGAAATTTCCGAAGATTCATCACAACTCTCCCTTGTCTCCGGCCGCCGCTGCGAAGAACGGCCGGGCTGTTGGTGGCTCAAGTCGACCGTTTTGCCCCGGCAAAATCAAGCGGATTCTCCGGAACGCGCGAAAGAGCTGCGTGACCCTACAAAACAGGTGGACATTCGTGAACCGAATAATATTCATCCGATTATTCCGCGATCGAATATCGAGATCCCTGATGCCCCGCCGCGCCCTGCCCCCGCTCTCGGCCCTCGCCACGTTCGAGGAGGTGGCGATCCGGCGTTCCTGCTCGGAAGCGGCGCATCATCTCGGCCTGACCCAGAGTGCCGTCTCGAAACAGATCCAGGCGATGGAGCGGTTCATCGGCCTGCCGCTCTTCTCGCGCACCAAGGGCGGGCTCATTCCCAACGCCATCGGCACACGCCTGCTGGGCGACATCCAGCCGCTGCTCGACGATGTGGAGCGGGTGTGCAGCCGCGCCTCGCGGGAGGGCACCACGCGGAAGGTGGTGATCATGCGCGTGCTGGCGATGATCGCGGATCGCTGGCTGTTTCCGCGCCTCGGCGCGTTCCTCGCCGCCCATCCGGATATCGACGTGCAATTCTCCACCTTCCTTGTCTCGTCGGAATTCGACCGGGGCGGCGCGGAGATCGAGATCCGTTTCGGCGCCGGGCCATGGCTGGATGCGGATTCGACGCCGCTTGTCGGCCGGGAGCGGGTGCTGATCGCGCCGCCCGGCACGCCGCATGACCTGCCGCTCGAGGAGCTGTTCAGGCTGCCGCGTTTCATCCACGCCCAATCCCCTGATGTCTGGCGGGAATTCTGCGAGGCCAATGGCCTGCCCCTGCTGGATGACCGGCAGATCGCGCAGAGCTTCGACATCTCGCAGGTGCTGATCCGGGCCGTGCGTTGCGGCATGGGCATCGCGATGATGTCGCGCTGCCTGGTAGCCGAGGAGCTGGAGCGGGGCGAACTCGTCAATCCCGGCGGGTATTCCTACCAGAGCCGGCTCGGCTACCATGTGCTGGTGCCGCATAGGGCCCGCCCCCTCAGCAAGGCGGCAGAGACCCTGCTCGACTGGATCCGCAGCCAGTCCGAGGATCACTGAGCGGGGAAACTGGCGGGGGAAACTGTGCGCCGCCGCACAGCACTGCTTTGTGCGCCGTCGCATGGTGTGTCACCTTGAACCCTCGTTGAGCGCCATGATCCATGGCGGTGGCGGAGCAGCGGAACGTGAAGCGCAAGATCACAGCCATCATGGCGGCGGATGTCGCCGAATACACGCGCCTGATCTCGGAGGACGAGGAGGAGACGCTGGCGCGGCTCGAATCCTATCGAACGGTCTTCGATGATTTCGTGAAGCGGGCCGGCGGCCGCATCTTCAATACGGCCGGCGATGGCGTGATGTGCGAGTTCCCGAGCGCGGTCGAGGCAACGCGCTGCGCCATCGACATCCAGGAATCGCTTCGGACGCGGAACATGGCCTTCCCGGCCAGCCGCCAGATGCATTTCCGGATCGGCATTTCCATCGGCGATGTGGTCGAACGCGACGGCGATCTCCTCGGCGACGGCGTGAATATTGCCGCGCGCCTGCAGAGCCTTGCCGAGCCGGGCAGCATCTGCGTCTCGCGGAATGTGCACGAGGCCGTTACCAACAAGATCTCCGTGCCCTTCCGCGATCTCGGCAGCCGGGAGGTGAAGAACCTGCCGCATCCGGTCCATGCCTTCCAGATCGAGATGGGGTCGAGGGACAAGCCCGCAAACGCCTCCGTGGCGAAGCCGATGTCCAGATCCGAAAGGGCGGGCATGCCTGTCGGCGCGTTCGTGGCCGGAGCCGCCGCACTGGCTGTCGGCGTGGCGGCCGGCGCCTTCCTGATGGGCCGCGACCGTGCCGCCCCACCGGCGGCGGTTCCGCAACTGGCGCAGCCGGTGCCGCCGCCCGCGCCGGTCACACCACCGCCGGTCGAACTGGCGAAGCCGGCGCAGCAGGCCAGCGTGGTTGTCACGGAAAATCTCACGCCGGCAGAGGCCTTCGACCGGCTGGCGAAATCCGGCGGGATCGTCCGCGATCCGAAAACGGCGCCGGAGCTCTACCATAATGCGCGTTCGTTCGAGGCGCGGGGCGAAGCCGCGGCCGCCCGGCGGGATTACCTCGCCTTCGCGGCCCTGGGGACCGACCATCTCGACCCGCTGCTGCGCCTTGCCAGCCTGGTCCGGACGCAAGATGGCCGGGCCGGCGCGCGCGAGGTCTTCGCAGAACTGTCGAAGGGCAAGGGCCGCGCGGCAGCCCTGGTTCACATCCTGCAGTTCGAGGGCGTCGAGCGGCAGACGCGGCTGGGCGCCTTCGCCGAAGCGAACCCGGATTACGCGCCTGTCCACGCGCTGATCGCGCAGGAATTCGGCGAGGACCGCCAGAACGGCCAGACCATTGATGATCGTCGCCGTGAACTGGCCGCAACCGAACGCTTCCTTCTGGCCGAACGCGAGGGCAAGCTGGTGCCCTTCTTCCTCGACCAGAGCGTGCTGGCGCAATGGATCGAGCGGGCCCAGAAGCGCGAATCCATGCTGAAGGCCTTCTTCGCCGACGGGCGCGACCAGCCTGGCCTGATCTTCATGCGGCACAATGCCGGGTGGATTGCCACGATCACCGTGCCGGAGGCCGCCTCGCGGATCGAGGTCAAGCTGGGCAATGCGACGGAGTTCAAGCCGACCGGCCAGCTTGCGAATATCGATCCGCGCACGGGCAAGCCGATGGCCAATCCGAGCTTCGAGATGCCGCCGAACCAGACGGCGACGGATATTGCCCTGCGCTATCTCGACTCGAATGGCGTGACGAGCCCGGTCAGCGTGAAGCGCTTCGATCCGCGCGAGAGCCTGATCCGCGGCATGCGCGACATTCTCGACCGGTTCTCGACGAGCTGGCTTGCCTTCGGAACCGGGCATAATCAGCACTTGCTGTATTACACCCATCTCGTCAGCTACCGCTGCGCGATCCGGAAGGTGGAGATCGGCTATAACGGCGAGACGCCGGCCCAACCGATCGAGCTGCCGCCCTGCGACGAGGCGAACCCGCATTCGATCCCTTCCGGCGCCCTGCCCTATCTCAGGATCCGGCCCGATATCGAGAGCGCGACGATCCGCCTCACCTATGTCGGGGGCGATGTCTCGGAAGTGAAGACGTTCCAGCGCCCGAAGCCGTGAAATCGCGCCGCTCTGTCAGGCAGGAGACTTGTCAGCGCGGCGGCATCCATGTTCGATCCCCCGGCATTGCCATACCAAGGGGATTTCCATGCTGCCCACCGACGACCAGATCATGATCCGCGATATGGCGCGTGATTTCGCGCGCGAGCAGATCAGGCCTTACGCGGCTGACTGGGATCGCGAGAAGCGGTTCCCGCGCGAAACCCTTGCCGCGATGGGAGAACTGGGTTTCCTCGGCATGCTGGTCGAGGAGGAATGGGGCGGCTCGGCGGTGGGCGATGTGGCCTATGCGATGGCGCTTGAGGAAATCGCAGCCGGCGATGGCTCGGTCTCGACCATCATGAGCGTGCATAACTCGGTCGGCTGCAAGCCGATCGCCACGTTCGGAAGCCCCGCGCAGAAGGAACAGTTCCTCCGGCCCCTCGCCTCCGGGCAATGGATCGGCGGTTTTGCCCTCACGGAGCCGCAGGCCGGCTCCGATGCCTCCGCGCTGAAAACCCGTGCCCGGGCGGATGGCAACGCGCATTATGTCATCAGCGGCACGAAGCAGTTCATCACCTCCGGCAAGAATGCCAATGTCGTCATCGTCTTCGCGGTGACGAACCCCGATGCCGGCAAGAAAGGCATATCCGCCTTTATCGTGCCGACGGATACGCCGGGCTACACGATCGGCCGTGTCGAGGACAAGCTCGGGCAGCATGCCTCCGATACCTGCCAGCTCGTCTTCGAGGAGATGCGCATTCCCGCCGAATACCGGCTGGGCGAGGAAGGCGAAGGCTATCGCATCGCCCTCTCGAATCTCGAGGGCGGGCGGATCGGCATTGCCTCGCAGGCCGTGGGCATGGCGCAGGCGGCCCTTGATGCCGCAACCGCCTATGCGAAGGAGCGCGAGACTTTCGGCCGCAAGCTGTTCGAGCATCAGGCCATCGCCTTCAAGCTGGCCGACATGCTGACCCAGATCCATGCCGCACGGCAGATGGTGATGCATGCCGCCGCCCTGCGCGAATCCGGCAGGCCGGCCCTGAACGAGGCGTCGATGGCCAAGCTTTTCGCCTCGGAAATGGCCGAGCGCGTGGCCTCGACCGCAATCCAGATTTTCGGTGGCTATGGCTATCTCGCGGATTTCCCGGTGGAGCGGATCTACCGCGATGTCCGGGTCTGCCAGATCTACGAGGGTGCTTCCGACATCCAGCGGATGCTGATCGCCCGCAGCCTCGCCTGAGTGCCGGCTCAGGTTCTGAATCATCCCCTTCAGAGGATGATTCAACCGCTTCCCGGCCTGATTCCACCTCCGGAGCCAAACCCCTGATGGACAAAGGAAAAGTTCTTCCACTCGCGGGAATCCGGATCCTCGAGTTCGCCGGGATCGGTCCGGCGCCTTTCGCGGCGATGCTGCTTGCCGATATGGGGGCGAGCATCCTCCGGATCGACCGTCCGGGCGGCGCTGACCCGTGGACGGAAAAGGTCGTGCGGCGCAACCGCACCAGCGTCACGGCAGATCTCAAATCGCCGCAGCACCTTGCGCAGGTAAAAGCGCTGGCCCGGCGGGCCGATGTGTTGATCGAGGGGTACCGTCCCGGCGTCATGGAGAGGCTCGGCCTCGGGCCGGACGTGCTGCTGGCCGCCAACCCGGCGCTTGTCTATGGCCGGATGACCGGATGGGGGCAGCATGGCCCGCTCGCGCAGACGGCCGGGCATGACATCAACTACATCGCGATTACAGGGGCGCTGGCGGCGATCGGCCCCGCCGAGCGGCCGGTGCCGCCGCTCAACCTCGTTGGCGATCTCGGCGGTGGCGCGCTCTATCTCGCGATGGGCCTTCTCGCCGCCCTGCTCCGCGCGCGGCAGACCGGCGAGGGCCAGGTCGTGGATTGCGCGATTTCCGATTGCACGGTGTCGCTGATGGCGATGTTCTCCGATCTTGCCGCGCAAGGGCGCTGGGATACCGCGCGCCGCGAGGCCAATATCCTTGACGGTGCGGCGCCGTTCTACAGGACCTATCGATGCAAGGACGGGCGTTTCGTGGCCGTCGGCGCGCTGGAGCGCCCGTTCTATGCGGCACTCTGCGAGGGCCTCGGCCTGCCGGCGCTGCCAGAGGCGGAACGGATGGACAAGGCGCGCTGGCCGGAGCAGATCGCGGCCTTCGCGGCCGTATTCCTGACGCGAACCCGGGATGAATGGGCCGCGCATTTTGCCGGAACCGATGCCTGCCTCGCCCCGGTGCTGACACTGGATGAGGCGCCCGATCATCCGCATAACCGGGCGCGCAACGCCTTCGTGACAGCCAATGGCGCCGTCCAGCCAGCGGCGGCGCCGCGTTTTTCCGCCGCGCCGACCCCCGACATGGCCCTTCCGCCGGACCACCCCTCGCTGGAGGCGGCCCTGGCGGCCTGGGCCTGAACGGGTCAGGGCGAAGGATTGCCGCGCAGCTGGTGGATCAGATCGATCTTGCCGAGCAGTTCGAGGCTGAGCGTCACGCCTTCGGAATCGATGGCGAGCTTGAGCTGCTCCATCGTCGTCGCGCCGATGATGTTCGAGGTGACGAAGGGCCGGCTGTTGACGAAGGCATTCGCCATGACGGCCGGATCCAGCCCGTATTCGCGCGCAAGCCCGACATAATCGCGCACGGCGGCCTCGGCGCCTGGCTTCTCGTAACGCTGGCCGCGATTGAACAACGTGGAGCGTGCACCTGCCGGGCGGGCGCCATCGAGATACTTGCCGGAGAGATAGCCCTGCGCGAGCGGCGAATAGGCCAGCAGGCCAATATCCTCACGCAGCCAGATCTCGGCCAGCGCCGTCTCGAAGGTTCGGTTCAGCATGTTGTAGGCGTTCTGGATCGACTGCATGCGCGGCAGGCCCCTCGCCTCGCTCTCGGTCAGGAAGCGCATCGTGCCCCAGGCGCTCTCGTTCGAGAGGCCGACATGCCGCACCTTCCCGGCCTTGATGAAGCCGGCGAGGATCTCAAGGACTTCGTGGAACGGAGTTTCCTCGCCTGCCGTGCGGAAATCGGCCGGGTTGAAGCGCGTCGGGTTCGAACCCCAGGGCATGGCCCGGTCCGGCCAGTGCAGCTGGTAGAGATCGACATAGTCGGTCTGCAGGCGCTTCAGGCTGGCGTCGAGCGCCTCTTCCATCTGGCTGCGGATCAGGCGGCCCTTCGAGCCATCCTTGCGGAACCAGGTCATGTCCGAACGGCCGATCACCTTGGTGGCGAGGATGACCTTGTCGCGGTTCTTCCGGCTTGCGAACCAGGTGCCGATGATCCGCTCCGTCGAGCCCTGCGTCTCTGCCGCCGGCGGGATCGAGTAGAGTTCGGCGGTGTCGAAGAAGTTCACGCTCCGGTCGAGCGCGTAATCCATCTGGGCATGTCCCTCGGCCTCCGTGTTCTGCTGGCCCCACGTCATGGTGCCGAGGCAGATCAGGGAAACATCAAGTCCGGTGCGGCCAAGCGGGCGACGCTGCATGTTCAGGTCCTTTGCGGGAGATCAGGAAGAATAGGGTTCGTCGGGACGGTGGCCGTCGCCTTCGTCCTCATCCCGCTCCGGCACGGCATAAATGCCGTTGAGCCAGCGCGAGAGATCGACATCGGCGCAGTGCTTCGAGCAGAACGGCCGGAATTGCTGAACCGTCAGCCGTCCGCAGATGGGACAGCGCGGCGCGCGGATCAAGGTCGGGTCCTTTGCTTCCGCCATGGCCGTCACGCCTGATTGAGCCAGCGCAGATGAACGGGATAGCCGGTGCCGGCCAGAAGGGACGCGGTTTCATAGAGCGGCAGGCCGACAATGGCCGAGTAGGAACCGATGATTTTCGTGACGAAGGCGCCGGCAATGCCCTGGATCGCATAGCCCCCGGCCTTGCCTTCCCATTCGCCGCTGGCGAGATAGGCGTCGATCTCGTCGCCCGAAAGCCGCTTGAACCGGACACGGGCCTCGACCAGCCGCTGCGATTGCCGCCCGGATGGCAGCATGACAACCACGCTGGTATAGACGCGATGCGCCCGGCCGGAGAGCAGGCGCAGGCATTGCGCGGCCTCGGCGGCGAGTTCGGTCTTCGGCAGGATGCGCGAGCCCAGCGCGACCACGGTATCGGCCGACAGCACATGGCAGGTGGCCAGGGCCGGATCGTGCCGTGTTGCCTTGTAGGCGGCCTCGGCCTTTTCCCGGGCGAGACGCTCGGCATAAACCCGGGGCCGCTCGCGCTGGCGTGGCGTCTCGTCGATCGATGTGGCGAGCACGTGGTCGGGGCTGATGCCGATCTGCTCCAGCAACTGGAAACGACGCGGCGAGGCAGAGGCCAGCAGCAGGCGGCCGATCCCGTCAATCGCCTTCGTCATGCGGATGTCCACTTCCCTCGCGGCAGGGCACGGAGGCCCGACCGCGTCGTTCTAACGAGGGCGGCGGCGGATCACAACCGCATCCATGCATCCCTGTGGTGCAGCCAAACATATTCCCGGTGGGTTCTTGTCGCCCCTGCCAATGTCTGCCAGTCTGGGGCATGGCGCGTGGCCGGAGGCGTTCCGGGAAGGGACCGACAACGCCTTCATCCGGCTTGTCAGTTTGGTGACAGGTTGGGACGCTACGCGGAAAGGGCATATGAAAAAGATGCCAAGTCCAGACGATAAACTGTGGGAGCCCAAGTGATGACAACTCGACGCACTATCCTGAAAGCGGGCATGGCCGGCAGCGTAGCCGCCACTCTTCCGCTGGGGCTGCTGACGCCGGCCCAGGCGCAGGCGCTGACCTCGCTGCAGATCTTCGTACCGGCGGCGCCGGGTGGTGGCTGGGACGGTACGGGCCGCGCCATCGAGAGCGTGATGCGCGCCGAGAAGATCATCGAGAATTTCCAGTTCGAGCATGCCCCGGGCGCCGGCGGCGTGGTCGGTCTGCCGAAGTTCATTTCCACCAAGAAAGGCCAGCCGAACGCCATCATGATCGGCGGGATGGTGATGGTCGGCGCGATCATCGCCAACAAGGCGCCGCTGAAGCTTACCGATGTCGTGCCGCTCTGCCGCCTGACCGGCGAATTCCTCGCGGTCGTCGTTCCGGCCGAGAGCCCGTTCAAGACGATGGGCGATCTCGTGGCGGCACTGAAGGCTGATCCGGGCAAGGTTTCCTGGGCCGGCGGTTCGGCCGGCGGTTCGGATCACATCCTCGCCGGCATGATCGCCAAGGCCGCCGGCGTCGATCCGCGCAAGGTGGCGTATGTGGCCTATGCGGGCGGCGGCCCGGCCACGGCCGCGCTGCTCGGCAACCAGGTCTCCTGCGGCGTCTCGGGCTATGGCGAATTCGCCGAGCAGGTAAAAGCCGGCAAGCTGCGCGTTCTCGCCCTCTCCTCCGACAAGCGCCAGGACGGCATCAATGCGCCGACGCTCAAGGAAGCCGGTGTCGACGTCGAATTGTTCAACTGGCGCGGCGTCTTCGGCGCCCCCGGCACCACCAAGGCCCAGCAGGACGCGCTGATCGCGCTGTTCGACAAGCTGGTCACCTCGGAAAGCTGGAAGACCGAACTGACCAAGCGGGACTGGACGGGCATCTACATGCGTGGCGATGCCTTCGCCAAGTATATCGAAACCGAGACCGCCCGCATCACCGGCATCCTCAAAGATCTCGGTCTCGCGGCCTGATCGATGGTGCTGAAGCCTTCTCTGCCCGAACTGCTGGTCGGGCTCGGGATGGTGGGCTTTGCCGTCGTCGTGGGTTTCGCGACGGCGGCCATTCCCTCCTCCGCCTATGCCAAGGTCGGGCCGGCTGTGGTTCCCTGGGCCATCACGGCTGGACTCGCCTTTTTCGGCCTCCTGCTGACCATCCAGGGCCTGACCGGTGGCTGGGAGCATGAGCGCGGCGTCGATTTCGACTGGCGTGGCCTCGGCTGGCTGCTGGCCGGGCTCGCGATGAACCTCCTCCTCATCGACGGCTATCGGGTGGGCGAGACGCAGGTGATCCCGCAATTCGGGTTCATCATCGCCTCGACGGTGGTCTTCAGCTTCACCGCGCGCGCCTTCGGCAGCCGTGCCTTTCTCCGTGATGCCCTGATCGGATTTGCCCTCGCGCTGGTGGCCTATATCGGCTTCGACCGGGTGCTCGGCTACCAGATCGGCAGCGGGATGATCGAAAGACTGATCTGATGGATACGCTTGGCCAGCTGCTTCAGGGTTTCGCCATTGCCCTGACGCCGATCAACCTGATGTGGTGCCTTGTCGGGGTCGCCGTCGGGACCGCCATCGGCGTGCTGCCGGGCCTTGGGCCCGCGCTGACCATCGCCCTGCTGCTGCCGATCACCACAAAGGTCGATCCGACGGCGGCCTTCATCCTGTTCGCCGGCATCTATTACGGTGCCATGTATGGCGGGTCGACGACCTCGATCCTGCTCAACACCCCGGGCGAAAGCGCCACCATCGTCACCTCGCTCGAGGGCAACAAGATGGCCAAGCGGGGCCGCGCCGGTGCAGCCCTGGCCACGGCGGCGATCGGATCCTTCGTGGCCGGCACGATCGGGACGATCGGCATCACCTTCATGGCGGAGCCGGTGGTCGCCTTCGCCCTCAAATTCGGCCCTGCGGAATATTTCTCGCTGATGATGCTGTCTTTCGTCACCGTGGCGGCCGTCCTCGGCGGATCCGCGGTGCGCGGCATGACGGCGCTGTTTGTCGGCATGTTCCTCGGCATGATCGGCGTGGACAACCAGTCCGGCCAGCTTCGCTTTACCTTCGGGCTGACGGAACTCTACGATGGCATCAACGTCATCATCGTCGCAGTGGGCCTCTTCGCCATCGGCGAGACGCTGTGGCTGGCCGCCCAGCGCAAGGGCGGTGACGAGGAAGTCCTCAAGGTCACCGATTCCGTGATGATGAGCCGCGAGGACTGGAAGCGGTCCTGGAAGCCCTGGCTGCGCGGGTCCTTCATCGGTTTTCCGATCGGCGCCATGCCGGCCGGCGGTGCCGAGATCCCGACCTTCCTCTCCTATTCGCTCGAAAAGAAGCTCTCCCCCAAGCCGGAGGAGTTCGGCCATGGCGCCATCGAGGGTGTGGCCGGGCCGGAAGCCGCGAACAACGCTTCCGCCGCCGGCGTGCTGGTGCCGATGCTGGCGCTTGGCCTGCCGACTTCGGCCACCGCCGCGATCATGCTCTCCGCCTTCCAGAGCTACGGCATCAATCCCGGGCCGCAACTGCTGCAAACCAATCCGCAACTGGTCTGGGGGCTGATTGCCTCGCTCTATATCGGCAACGTGATGCTCCTCGTACTCAACCTGCCGTTGGTCGGGTTGTGGGTAAAGATGCTCAAGATTCCGGCGCCGTTGCTCTATGGTGGCATCCTGATCTTCGCCACGGTCGGTTCCTACGGGATCTCGCGCTCGGTCGTGGACCTCGTCCTGCTCTACCTCGTCGGCATCATGGGCTTCCTGATGCGGAAATTCGATTTCCCGACCGCACCGGTCATCATCGGGATGATCCTGGGGCCGCTGGCCGAGATGAATTTCCGCCAGGCCATGACGATCAGCCAGGGCAGCTGGTGGATCTTCATCGAGAAGCCCTTGTCGCTGGCACTGCTGGTTCTCGCCGTGGTCGCGCTTGTCGGCCCTGCCCTCTGGGCGAAGTTCCGGCCGAGGACGACGCAGGAGGCGTGATTCCGCCTCCGCACCGCTTGCAGGCGCGAAATCCGGCCGAGATGGCGTCCTCTGGCGCCTCGAAACACCGGACATTGCGCAACATTGGCAACCTGGACGAGCAACCGGGCCAACAAAACACACCGGTCGTTGTAACCGCGTAGACAAAGCCGGAACAAGCCCGACGGGGACGCGCAGAGATCGCTTGCCAGCGCCAGTCCTCTGCGGTAACGAGATTTTCACAACTATCGTTTTTGTCGCGTTTGATCATTCTCGTCTGTCTTCCTGCCTTGTGCTCCGGCGCGTTATTTTAGTCGTTTCTTATATATTGCAGATGGTGACCTAGCCGTTTTCCAGAGCTTCCGACCACCCGTTTTCAAGTCGACCTCATTCCCGATCGAGCAGGCGCGTCCTGTTTCGAACCTTCCTGCTTTTTACAATTCATTGCCTTGGAGCCTTTTCGATGCGTTTGTCGCTTCCCGCCGTGTTTCTCCTGCTTTCGCTTGGCACAGCCGCCGGCCAGCAGCCCATGACGCTGGAGCAGGCCATCCGGATGGCAGTTGCCAGCAATCCCCGTATCGGAGAGGCCGCCGCGAACAGGCGGGCGGTCGACCAGGAACTGCGGCAGGTGCAGGGGGGGCTGCTTCCGCAGGTCCGTGTGCAGGCCGAATATGGGAATGAGCGTTCCCGCCGGGCGATTGCGTCTGCCGCTGCCGGCGCGAATGAATGGCGGAAGGCCGGCGGCGAAGCGGGAATCATCGTCAACCAGCTTCTCTTCGACGGGTTCGCCACGCTGAACCAGATCTACCGCCAGATGGCACGGTCGGATGCCGCCGCGTGGCGGACGTTCGAGAGGGCCGAGCTGGTCGCTCTCGACACTGCCGAGGCCTTCCTTGATATCCAGCGCTTCACTGCCTCCGCTTCCCTGGCCGCCGAGAACGTCGCCGTGCATGAGCGGCTCGCGCATACGATCAGCCAGCGCTTCAGCGGTGGCCGTGCCGGGATGGGCGATCAGGAGCAGGTGAACGAGCGCCTGTCCGCCGCTCGCGCCGTGCTGGCGGAATTCCGGATCCGCCTCGAGGAAGCGCGGGCTGCGTTCCGCAAATCCGTGGGAATCGCGCCCGGGAATCTGGCTGGGCCCCTGCGTCTTTCCGGCCTGCCTGCGACGCGGCAGAAGGCCTTCGACCTGACGATTGCCGCCAACCCGACCCTGCTGGCGGCAACCAGCGATGTGACGGCTGCGGAACGGGATTACGATGCGACGACAGGACTTTTCCTGCCGCGGGTCGGTCTCGAGGGGCGCGCCGTGTCGGGGCGGGATTCAAGCCAGACGCGCGGACGTTTCGACGAGACCTCCGTCAAGCTGCGGGCAGACTGGCTTCTCTTCTCCGGAGGCACCGATACTGCCCGCCGCACGGAACTGGGCGAGCGGGTGGCCGAGAGCCGGAGCCGAGTCGATTCCCTGCGCCGGGCGGCATTTGAATCGATCGACCGGGCCTGGGGGGTCCGACAATTCTCGGGCGCCCGGATTGCCTCGCTCCAGGGGCAGGTCCGTGCCGCACAGGCGGTGGTCACCGCCTATCGTGGAGAGTACGAACTCGGGCAACGCAGCCTTCTCGACCTCCTGAACGCCGAGAATGCCCATTTCAACGCGCGGCTTTCGCTGGAAGCAGCCCGCAATGTCGCGGTCTTCGCGGATTATCAGTTGCTGGCCACGACCGGGCAATTGCTTGCCCGTCTGAACATCGCCCAGCCGCGGGATGCGAGCCCGACCTCGAAAGACGCCCGATCCGTGTTCCCGACGTCGTTCGGCAACCCGTTCAAGGGGGCGCTGCACTGATCGACCGTTCGTGCCGCGTGGCTGTCTCTGGCCCGATCGCGGCAGGCCTTGAAGCCTGCTCCTTGACACCCACCCCGCCTCGTTCCCGGCCAATGCCGGGCGAGGCGCAAACCTTTCCGGTGCCCCTGTTGTCCGAAAGCCGTTCCAGAGATCCGTTGCTGAAGGCGCTCCTTCATCTCGCTGCGCATCATGGCCGTGCGGTCAGCGAGGATATCGTGCTGTCGGGCCTGCCGCTGGAAGGGGCGCCGCTTTCGATCACGCTGTTTGCCCGGGCGGCGCGGCGGGCCGGCCTCGAAACAGAACCTGTCCAGCGTCCCTTCCGGGACATCTCGCCGCTGGTCCTGCCTTGCCTCGTCTTCCTCGGAAGCGAGCCTGTCATCCTCAAACGGATCGATCCGGCCGGCAGGCGCTGCGAACTGGTCCGCTTTCCCGGCGATGCCGCTGGCGAGGCTGCATCCCGACCCTACGACGAGGTCGAGGCCGGCTATGCGGGACTTGCCTTCCTGATCCGGCCTGTCGACGTGGCGGATCCGGCAGCTGCGAACGACAGGCGTTCCTATCGCTGGTTCCTCGATGTGGTCCGCCGTTTCCAGGCCAATTACTGGCACATCGCGCTGGCCACGCTCATCATCAACATCCTCGCCCTCGCGTTTCCGCTCTTCACCATGGCGGTCTACGACCGGGTGCTACCCAACCATGCGGTCTCCTCGCTCGTCGCGCTTCTGGTCGGCGTCCTGCTGGCGATCGCCTTCGATTTCATCCTCCGGTTTGCCCGGTCGCACATGATCGATCTGACCGGGAAACAGGCGGACGGCGTTCTCGCCGCACAGATCTTCGAGCACCTGCTGAGCATCCGGATGCGGGTCAGACCTGCACGGGTCGGCGTCCTGGCGAACCAGATCCGGGACTTCGATTCCGTCCGGGAATTCTTTACCTCCGCCACGCTGATCGCCGTGACGGACCTGCTTTTCGCATTCCTTTTCATCGGGATCCTGTTCCTCATTGCCGGCCCCCTCGCGTGGATTCCGCTCATTCTCCTGCCGGTTGTCATGGCCATCGGAATCCTGATCCAGCGACCGCTCGACCGGGCCATGAAGACGTTCCAGGGCGAAGCTTCCGCCAAGCACGGGCTCCTGATCGAAAGTCTCAATGGCCTCGAGACCATCAAGGTCATGGGAGCGCAATCCAGCCTGCAAACGGCGTGGGAGCGGTCGGTCGCGCAATCCGCGCGTGCGAGCGAGCAGGTCCATCACTGGTCATCCCTCGCGCTGACGCTGTCCAACCTGGCCCAGCAGATGACCTCGCTCGGGATCATGGTCGGCGGTGCGTTTCTCGTCATGAACAACGCCTTGTCGGTGGGTGCTCTTGTCGCAGCCAACATGCTGGCAGGGCGGGTGCTTTCCCCGCTGGCCAATCTTGCCGGCATGATTTCCCGCGCCAACCAGACGTTGATCGCCCTGCAGGGCATCGACGCCCTGATGAAGCTGGAAACGGACACTACCCCCGGCGAGGTCAGGACTGCCCGCCGGATCAAGCGCGGAGCGATCGAGTTCGACCGCGTGACCTTCGCCTATCCCGGCTCGCCGAAGCCGGCGCTCGACGAGGTCAGCTTCCGGATCCGCCCCGGCGAGCGGGTTGGCATAGTGGGAAAGATCGGCTCGGGAAAGACGACGGTCGGTCGACTTCTGGTCAATCTCTATACCCCCGATTCCGGCCGGGTTCTGCTGGATGGCGCGGACCAGCGTCAATTCGACCCGATCGAGCTCAGGCGGGATATCGGGTTCGTCCTCCAGGATTCCGAGCTCTTCATGGGAACGATGCGGCGGAACATTGCCCTCGGCCGGCCGGATGCGACCGACGAGGACATCATTGCCGCCGCGAGACTGGCCGGGATCGACAGCTTCGTTGCCCAGCACCCCGAGGGTTATGACATGCGGATCGCGGAGGGCGGACGTTCGCTGTCAGGCGGTCAGCGCCAGTCCGTCGCGCTTGCGCGCGTCCTGCTCAGGCGGCCCCGTATCCTGTTTCTCGACGAGCCGACCAGCGCGCTGGATGTCACCAGCGAGGCAGAGTTCTGCGCCCGCCTCGATGCCGCGCTGGGTCGCGACACGACGTTCATCGTCTGCACGCACCGGGTTTCCCTCCTGTCCTTCATCGAGCGGCTGCTGGTCTTCGAAAACGGCCGCCTGATCGCCGATGGTCCGCGCGACACGGTCCTGGCCGGGCTGAGCAGGCGATCATCCGCATCGAGGGGCGCTGCCGATGCATAAGGACGATTTCGCCTTCGCCAACGATATCCGGGCAGCGGTCGAGCTGCGGACACCGCGCACCTATATCCTGCTCGTCCGGGTCACAGCCGTTCTGATCCTGTCCGCCATCATCTGGGCCTCGCTCGCCGTGCTTGATGAAGTGACCCGTGGCGAGGGCCGCGTCATTCCTTCGCGGCAGGTTCAGGTCATCCAACCGCTGGAGGGCGGGCTTGTCGAGAACATCCATGTGACGGAAGGCGCCATCGTCCAGAAGGGCGACGTCCTCATGCGAATCGACGATACGACCTTCGCCGCACAGCTGGGCGAGATCCGCGAACGACGCCTTGCGCTGGCGAGCCGCGTTGCACGGCTGGCCGCCGAGGCCCTCGGGCAGGGCCAGATCGACTTTCCGCCGCAGCTCCTCAAGGAAGCTGTGCGCGCGGCGGAGGCCGAGCGGCTCGTCTTCGAAGCGCGGCAGCGGAAACTGTCGCAGGATATCGAGGTCATCGTCCAGCAGGTCGGGCAAAGGCGGGCCGAACTGGGCGAATTGCAAGCCCAGGAACGGCGCCTTGCCCAGGCAGTCGACCTGCTTGCAAAGGAAACCACGATCACCCGGAGGCTCTTCCAGCAGCGTGTCGTGCCGGAAATCGAGATGCTGCGCCTCGACCGCCAGGCTGCTGAAATGCTGGGCCAGCTCGACGTCGTCAAGGCATCCCTCGCCAAGGCCGAAGTGGCCATTCTCGAGGCGGAGGCCAGGCGTGACAGCGTGACCTCGACCTTCCGGGCTACCTCGGAAGAAGAGCTGGCCAAGGCCCAGGCCGATCTTGCGGTGGTCGAAGAGACAATCCGGGCGGCACAGGATCGCGTCCGCCGGACCGATCTCCGGGCGCCGGTCCACGGAATTGTCAACAAGATCAGCGTCACCACGATCGGGGCGGTGGTCCAGCCCGGCCAGGCAATCATGGATATCGTTCCGCTCGAGGACAATCTGCTCGTCGAAGCCAACATCCGGCCGGCTGACATCGCCTTCATCCGTCCGGGGCAGGATGCCGTGGTGAAGATCTCTGCCTATGACCCGACAGTCTATGGCTCCCTGCACGGCAAGGTCGAGCGGATCAGCGCCAATACCATCTCGAACGAACAGAAGGAGGTCTTCTACCGTGTGGTTGTCCGGACCGAGAGGAGCCATCTCGGCGCGGATGCCGCCCAGCTCCCGATCATTCCCGGCATGGTCGGCAGCGTCGAGATCCTGACCGGGCGCAAATCCGTACTGGACTACATGCTCCGCCCCATCCGCAAGGTGTTCGATGAAGCCTTGCGTGAGCGATAATCAATAAAAATCGATGGAATCCCTTGGCTGATGCGAAAGCACGCCACCAGTTTCAGGGACGAGCGACGCAGGATTTAACCAAAAACCGACACCGGCCACGCATGCTCGAGAGGCGCAGGGTTGGAGACCTGATCAATCAGGCAGGACTTCCGGGTCCGCTTCCCTTCGCCAACAGGTGTGGGGTTGCCTATGTCGAGTCACTGGATGCATTGGCGCTGGCCCGTTGTCAGCCTCGTTGCCGGATTCCTTCCGGTTCTCGCCCTGCTATCGCCCGTGATGGCCCAGAACACCGCGCAGGTGAAGCGCCCCGGTGCCGCCCTCACGGTGACGCCCCGGCTGGATGACGGCCCGAAATTCTTCACGATCCGGCAATTGGTGGATCGTCAGGAGGGCAAGCCCCATCGGAATGACCGCGAGACGCAAACCTGGCCGCTGCGCCTGTCGACACTGGACCCTGAAAATCCGGCGGCAAAGGCCGGGGAATCGCCCTATCTGGGCTCCGGCTACCAGCTTTTCCCGTCGTTCCACACGCAAGTGGCGCTGAACTGGCGTCGGATCCAGACGGACTGGATGCGCGACCGCGTGACCCTCGAACAATGCGAGCGCAATCCCGCCCGCTGTCCGCAGGCCGGCAGTGCTTTCCTCTCGATGGTGAGGCAGGCACGACCGCTGGACCGGGATGCGCAGATCGCGCTGATCAATGCCCGTGTCAACGCCTCCGTCCGCTACCAGAGCGACCTGGCCCGGCATTCCGAAGCGGATGTCTGGTCGAGCCCGCTGAAGACGCTGGCGCAAGCGGGCGATTGCGAAGACTATGCGATCGCCAAGTTCTATCTGCTGAAGGAGCTCGGAATCGCCGAGGACGACATGCGCATTGTCCTGCTGCGTGACCATAAGGCCCGCGATGACCATGCTGTTCTCGCTGTCCGGGGCCGATTTGCGTGGCACTTGCTCGACAATCGCTACGATACGTTGGACAGCGATGCGAATACTCCGCATTACCGCCCGGTCATCGCGTTGAACAGCCTGCGGCAGGACCTGTTTGCGGCCCCGTTTGTCCAGGCTGACGAGACTGACACACCGACCAGCGCACGATTTCGCCCGGCACATCTTCCGGGGGCCGATACGCTGATGTCGGAACTGTCTCTGCGGGGCACGCGCTGAAGGCTCCCATGCCGGCGCCCGGCGCGGTCACCAACCCCGGTCAGCCTGACCCGAGCGGAGGCACAGCCTTGGCGAGTGCGTCCGCCGTCAGCCCCGGCCCGAGACGCTGGCCGGCTTCGGCATGCCGGTAGACTGCCGCGGAAGCCGCTTCGAAGGGCGGGAGGCCGGCACCGAGATGCGCGGCTATGATGCCGGCGAGAACGTCGCCTGAACCGGCCGTCGCCAGTTCGGTGCCGCCGGTGATGTTGATCGCAGCGCGGCCATCCGGCGCAGCGATGATTGTATCCGGGCCCTTGTGCACAACAACACACCCGCTCAACCGCGCGGCAGCGCGGGTGATCTCGACCTTTGAACCGGTCCTGTCCGTTCCGAACAGCCGGGCAAATTCGCCGGCATGGGGCGTCAGCACCGCCCCTGCCCGGTTTCGCGCGGCAAGCCATTCCGGCCGACCGTCGAGAGCCGTGATCGCATCCGCGTCAATGACGACCGGCAGACCCGCTTCAAGCAGAATGGCCAGATTGCGCTTCGTAGCCGCCCCGGTGCCGGCGGCTGGCCCGATCAGGGCAGCCGACAAGCGGGAGCTGGCCAGAAGTTCCGGCAGGTCCGTGCCTGCCGAAGCCTCGCGGGACTCCTGTTGACGGATCTCCGCCAGCATGACCGCCGTGAGCTGGGCAGCATGGACGCGGAGGGCCGCCGCATCGCCGGCCAGCGTGACGAGACCGGCGCCGGCATGGAGCGCGGCCATGGCGGAGAGGCGCGCGGCGCCGGTGCGGAATTCCGGGCCGCTCATGACGAGGACATGCCCCTTGCGGAACTTGTGGATCTCGGGATTGAGGGCAGGCATCACGGTCTTCCAGAGCGAAGGGCTGTTGATCAGGAGCGGCGGTTCGGCCGGATCAGCCGGCAGATCGCCCCGATCAAGCCCGATCTGCGCCAGAAACAGAGTTCCGCAGAGGCGCCGTCCCGGCTGCAGCCAATGGCCGGGCTTTGTGCGGAAAAATGTAACCGTGCGGTCGGCCGGAAGGACGGGTCCGGCCGCCTGCCCCGTATCGCCGGACAGACCGCTCGGTACATCGACGGCCACGATGAAGGCTCCGGATGTGGCGGCGCGCGCGATCGCGGCCGCCTCCTCGCCCTCGATCGGACGCGACAGGCCGGCGCCGTATAAGGCGTCGATGATGATCATGCGGACATGCGGCAGGAAGTCGATCAAGGGGCGAATGGGGCATCCCGCGCGCGCCGCCATTTCGGCGGCGGCGGAGCCCGGCTCGGGCATGCGACGGGCGAAGATGGTGACATCCAGCCCGGTTCTGGCGAGGTGGCGGGCCGCGGCATAGCCATCGCCACCATTGTTGCCATGCCCGCAGAGCACGGCCACGGGCGCAAAGAAGGGAACGGCATCGGCCACGGCCCGACCGGCCTTTTCCATGAGGTCCAGAACAGGCATGCCGCGTCGGACGGCCGAGGCATCCGCCCGGGCCATCGCGGCATTGGAGAGCAATTCGGGCGGAAAGAGCCGTGGGTCGCGCAGGGCCATCTCAGCGCCCCGCTTCAGGAACCAGCAGCCCCTCGGTGATCAGGTCGAGATGGGCCGCAAGGAACCGCTCCGGCGGGATCGGCGCCTCGCGCATGAAGGTCATCTGCCAGATCGCGCTCATGATGGCGGGGGCCATGATCACAAGCGGCAGATCCGCCGCCGCGCCGTCTCGGATCTCGCCCCTTGCCCGGCCACGCGCAACGATACGTTCGAGCAATTCGCGGCCCCGCAGGACAGTCTCGCGGTAGTAGAGTGCGGTGAGACCCGGGAAGGTGCTGCCCTCGCCGATCATGATCCGGAGGATGGTGTGCAGGTCGCTCTGGACCAGCCTTTGGTGCAGGACGGGGATGACCAGCTGCAGCAACTCGCGTGTCGTGCCGGGAAAGCCGTCGACAAAGCTGGCGACCTCGAGGATGGCGGGCCCCACCCGCTCCCGGACCGCCGCCATGAACAGCGATTCCTTGTCCTCGAAATACAGGTAGATCGTGCCTTTCGCGATGCCGGCGCGACGGGCGACATCCTCAAGCCGCGTACCCGCGAAGCCCCGGAGGGCGAATTCCTGCATACCCGCCGCGATGATCTCGGCCGGGCGAGCCTCTTTCCGGCGTCGGCGGCGCGGGGCGGTTTCGGTTTCCGCTGGCGGTTTCGTAACTGACTTTTTGGTCATTAAGCCTTGCATTCCCAGCCGGACCGGCTACAAATGACTTTGTAGTCAGCAACAACCCAAACACCAAGGATTATCGCATGCGCGCGGGCGAGGATTCCGGAAAGGCGGCGCCTGAATCGACCACGCTGCCGATGGTGGTGGTTGACCGCACCCTTCCCGTGCCGCAGCGCGCGCCGCGGTTCCGGCCGATGCTCCGGGCCCTGCCCGCGATCCCGCTGGTCATGGCCCTGCTGATGACCGGCGGCGTCATCGGCCTCTATTTCCAGCCGCCGGGTGTCCGGAAAGTCATGTCCTGGCTCCAGCTTGCACCGGGGGGCGGCACATCCAACCCGATTGCCGTGCCCGCTCCGGCCCAGCCAGCGGATCCTGCCAGGGCGTTGCCGCGGGCCGTGATCGGGCTCGGCAAGCTGCTGCCGGAGGGCGAAGTCGTCACGGTGGCGCCTCCCTATGGCGCGGGCGATGCGCGGATCAGCAGGATCCTCGTTTCCGAGGGCGAGAAGGTTGCAGCCGGGGCGCTGCTCGGCGTGCTCGACAATGAACGGCAACTGCTTTCGGCGCTCGAGACGGCCAAGGCCAATCTCGCTTCGAAGGAAGCGGTTCTGGCGCAGGTGCGCAATGCCACTGCGGCAGGACGGGCTGAAACGCAGGCGGCCCTCGGCCGTGCGGAATCGGTAGCACAGAATGCCGTCCGGGAATTCGAACGGGTCGAGGAACTGAAGCGGCGCGGCTTTGCCTCCGACCAGAGCCATGACCAGCGCCGCAGCCAGATGGAAGAGGCCTTGCGGGAGGTGGAGCGGAACCGTGCTTCCCTGACACGCTATGGACAGGGCGAACTTGATCGCCAGCCGGATATCGTGGTTGCCGCACGGAATGTCGATCTCGCCAAGGCCGATCTCGAACGCGCCGCTGCCGATCTCGAACGGGCCTATATCCGGGCGCCCCTCGCCGCAACGGTCCTTTCGATCACGGCAAGGCCGGGCGAGAAACCAGGCAGCCCGGGCATCCTCAATCTCGGCGATATCGATCACATGAAGGCGGAAATCGAGGTCTACCAGACCGAGATTTCCCGGGTTCCGCTTGATGCGCGGGTCGAGATCCAGGCCGAGGCGCTTCCGGAGATCCTGCACGGCCGCGTGGCCCGGATCGGTCTCGAAGTCGGACGGCAGACCATCACCGATCCCTCGCCGGCCGCCAACACCGATGCGCGGGTGATCAAGGTCACGGTGCGGCTGGAGCCGGGCTCGAACGCGATTGCCCGCCGCTTCACCAACCTGCCGGTCCGCGCACGCATCCTGCCTTCCGCCCCATGACCGGGTTTCTCGAAACCCTGCTCGGGAGGCTGCCGATCGGCTGGCTGCAGCTCAGCCACAGCAAGGGAAGGCTGGCCGCGGCCATCGCCGGGGTGGCCTTTGCCAATATCCTGATCCTGATGCAGCTCGGCTTCCTCGGAGCGCTGGTCGGCAGCATCGCGCTGCCCTACACCCAGTTCCAGGCCGATCTGATCATCTCCTCCTCCGACATGAACACGCTGGCGGACGGATCACCCCTGCCCCGGCAGCGCATGTATCAGGCGCTGGCGGTCGAAGGCGTGCAGAGCGCGACGCCGGTCTACCTCGCCAAGCTCGACTGGAAGCGCCCGGACGGCTCGGTGCGGACGCTCGACCTGTTCGGGATCGACCCGGCAACAACAACCTTTCGCAACCCGCGCATCGCCGCCCGACTGCCCGACCTCGCCCTTTCCGATGTGGCGCTGATCGACTCGAAGACCCGGAACGTTCCGTCCGAGATGTTCACCGCCATCGACCGGGGCGAGCGATACAGTTTCGAGGCCAAGGGCCGGACGATCTCCGTGGTGGATACTTTCGTGATGGGCGGCGGCTTCTCGGCCGATGGCTATCTCGTGGTTTCGGACCAGACCTTCCTCAAGCTGTTTCCGCAGCGGGCTCCCGGCGCGCCGAACTTCATCTTCGTCACGCTCGAGCCAGGTGCCGCTCCGCAGCGGGTTCTTACCACCCTGCGCACCGTCTTGCCGCCGGATGACAGCAAGGTGCGGACGCTGCCGGAAGCGGTTGCGGCAGACCAGCGGTTCCAGACCACCCAACGGCCCATCGGGATCATTTTCGGCTTCGGAATCGTGATCGGCGTGCTGGTCGGCATCATCATCGTCTATCAGGTGCTCTCGACCGATGTTGCCGATCACCTCCGCGAATATGCGACCTTCAAGGCCATCGGCTATCCGCAGCGCTTCTTCCTTGGCATCGTTTTCGAGGAGGCGCTGATCCTCGCCCTGCTCGGCTTCGTGCCGGGCCTGCTGATCGCCCTCGGGCTCTATGCGCTGGTTGCCGGCGTCACCGGCCTTCCGTTGTCGATGACGGCGGGGCGTGCTTTCGCCGTGCTCGGAGGAACGCTGCTCATGTGCACGCTGTCCGGCGCCATCGCCACGCGCAAGCTGGCGCGGGCCAACCCGGCGGACCTGTTCTGATGGCGCGGCCCCCTTCCATCACCGTGCGCGGGCTCGACCATTGGTTCGGCGAGGGCGAAGCGCGCAAACAAGCGTTGTTCGGCATCGACGTCGAGATCGAAGCGGGCAAACTGACAGTGCTGGTCGGCGCCTCGGGATCAGGCAAGACGACATTGCTGACGTTGATGGGCTGCCTGCGCCGCGTGCAATCGGGCAGCATCATGCTGCTCGGCCAGGAGCTGGCCGGAGCCGACGAGGAGACCCTCGTTGCGGCCCGCCGGCGGCTCGGATTCATCTTCCAGGCGCATAACCTGCATGAGAGCCTCTCCGCCATGCAGAATGTGCGGATGGGGCTCGAGGTGCATGGGCCGGGGCCGATGCAGCACTGGCAGCCGGCCTGCCGGCAGATCCTGACCCTGCTGGGGCTGCAGGACCGGCTGGATTACCTGCCGGGTAACCTCTCCGGCGGGCAGAAGCAACGCGTGGCCATTGCCCGCGCGCTGGTCGGCAATCCGGAGGTTGTCTTTGCCGACGAGCCGACCGCCGCCCTCGACAAGGACAGCGCGCTCAACGCCGTCACCCTTCTCAAGCGGCTGGGCGAAGAGCGGGGGACCACGATCGTGATGGTCACGCACGACCAGAAAATCCTCGACCTCGCAGACCGGATCATCACGATCGATGAAGGCCGGATTGTCGATGGCCGGGAGAAAGCGGGATGACCGACGCCGCTTTCCGCCCGGACATCCCCCCCGTGCCGGGGCCCGCCTCAGGCGCCGGGCTGGGTCGCGTTGGGGAAGAAGAGTGAAGCGCCGTTGATCCTGTAGTCGGAGATCGCCTTCTGCCCTTCGGTCGAGACCAGCCAGTCGATAAAGGCCTGCCCCTCGGCTTTCTTGACATGCGGGTGCTTCGCCGGATTCACGAGGATCACGCCATATTGGTTGAAGAGCCGGCGGTCACCCTCGACGACGATATCGAGATCGCCCCGGTTCCTGAAGTTGAGCCAGGTCGCGCGGTCGGAGAGAACATAACCGTTCTGGGCCGAGGCCATGTTGAGGGCGGCGCCCATGCCCTGCCCGATCTCGCGGTACCACGGCCCCTTCACTTTTTCGAGGTCGATTTCAGCGGCCTTCCAGAGGGTGAGTTCAGCCGCGTGCGTACCGGATTTGTCACCGCGCGAGATGAAGAGCGAGCCCCTGGCCTGCACGGCCTTCAGCGCCGCGACAATGTCCTTCCCGCCCTTGATGCCGGCCGGATCGGCCTTGGGGCCGATCAGCACGAAGTCGTTGTACATCACGGGCTTGCGCTCGACACCGAACCCGTCCTCGACAAACTTCAGTTCCTGAGCGCGCGCATGGACAAAAACCACGTCGGCATCACCGCGGCGACCGGTGTCAAGCGCCTGCCCGGTACCCTGACTGACAACGCGGACCTCGATCCCGGTCTTCGCCTTGAACAGCGGCAGGAGATGCGTGAACAGGCCGGAATCGGTCGTCGAGGTCGTCGAGGACACGGTAATGAACCTGTCCGAGGCCGGGGCCTGCGCGAAAGCCGGGCCGGCCAGGACGAGGGCAAGGCCGAGCGCCGTTCTTCCGGTGATCATGGCGTTTTCTCCGTTGGGTGGGTTGGCTTCACCAGAGCAGGTCTCCGGCGACGAAAGCGCGGGCTTCCGGAGAATCCGGAGCCTGGAAGAAGCGTTCGGCGGGTGAATCCTCCCGAAGACGGCCGGCATGCAGGAACAGCACCCGGTCCGCGAGGCGGCGGACCTGGCCGAGATCATGCGAGGTCATCAGGATGGTCATGCCCTCTGCCGCCAGCGCCGCGATGACCTGCTCGATCTGGCGGGTCGCGCCCGGATCGAGATGGGCACTTGGCTCGTCGAGGAACATGACATCCGGCTCGAGCGCCCAGGCGCGGGCGATGGCGAGGCGTTGCTGCTCGCCACCGGACAGCAGCCGCGCAGGACGCTCCGCCAGGTCCGACAGGCCGAAACGGGCCAGCGCGGCCGCGGCGCGGCCGGCTGGCCGGTCAAACGAGAGCGCCTCCAGCGCATGCAGCAGGTTGGCGCGGACAGACCGGCGCAGCATCACCGGCCGCTGGAAGACCATGGCATGGCGGGGCCGACCGGCAATCCGGCCATCGCCGATCGCCCAGCTGACACGCCCGCCATCCGGCGGAATCAGACCATGACACAGGCGGAGTGTGAGCGACTTTCCCGCCCCGTTGGGTCCGATCAGAGCCGTAACTCCGCCTCGCGGGAGCGTGAAGCTCACGCCATCCAGCAGGCGCCGGCCCTCGCGTTCGAGGACGAGACCGCTGACATCAAGCGGAAGGATCGAGGGCATTCCGTGCATCGGCATCATCCGGCAAAACGCGCGCCGATCCGGCTGGCGGCATAGCCGGCAGCGTTGATCGCCAGCGTCAGCGCCATCAGCACGAGGCCCAGCCCGAGCGCCAGCGGCAGATCGCCCTTCGAGGTTTCGAGGGCGATCGTGGTGGTCATCGTCCGGGTGTAGTTCGCGATATTGCCACCGACGATCAGCACGGCGCCCACCTCCGCGCTCGCCCGCCCGAACCCTGCCAGGAGCCCCGTCGCCAGGGCGAAGCGGCCATCCCAGAGCAGGGTCGGCACGGCGCGCCAGCCGGTCAGGCCCAGCGAAGTCAGATGTTCGCGATATTCCTGCCAGAGGTCGTCCAGCGTGCTGCGGGTCAGCGCAATCACGATGGGCAGGACGAGGATCGTCTGGGCGATTACCATCGCCGTGGGCGTGAAGAGCAGGCCAAGCGGGCCAAGCGGGCCGGACCGCGACAGGAGCAGGAAGACGAAGAGTCCGGCGACGACCGGTGGCAGCCCCATGAGGCCGTTGATCAGTACGATCAGCGCAGATCGTCCCCGAAACCGGGACAGGGCCAGCCAGGCACCGAGCGGCAGGCCGATCAGCGCGGCGAGCAGGACTGCCGACAGCGTGACACGCAGGGACAGCCCGACGATCTGCAGGAATTGCGGATCGAACGACACCATCAGCCCGATGGCTGCCTGCATGGCCCCCAAAGCATCCATGCCGAAGGATGTAGTGCGCCATCTTGACGCCGGAAAGCATTTTCTTCAGAAATTCCCATTCCTGGAATTAATGCTAATCAATGCAGGTATATGCATGTCGTCCTATCTGTCGACGGAAGAAGCGGCTGCCTATCTCGGCCTCAAGGAGCGGAAGCTCTACGACATGGCTGCTGCCGGACAGGTGCCCTGCTCCAAGGTTACCGGGAAATGGCTTTTCCCCCGAGCGGCTCTCGACCGGTGGATCGAGGCCGGCATGTCGGCCGCCTTGCCGGGACCGGTCGCGCCGCCGGCGATCATCGGCGGCAGCCATGATCCGCTGCTGGAATGGGCGGCCCGCCGGTCCGGTTCTGGCCTTGCGCTGCTGGCCGTCGGTTCGGAGGCAGGACTTGAAAGGCTGGCGCGGAACGAGGTGGCCATCGCGGCCATCCATCTGCACGCGCCGGGCAGTGCGGATGCCAATCTCGAATCCGTCGCCACGATGCCAGGCCTCAACGACCTCGTGATGATCCATTTCAGTCGCCGCGAGGAAGGACTTCTTCTTCCCCCGGAGAACCCGCGCGGGATCAAAACCCTTGCCGATGCCTTCGCCTCGGGCATCCGCTTCGGCCACAGGCAGTCCGGCGCGGGAGCACAGTTGTTGCTGGCAAAGCTGGCCCGGGAACATGGGGTTGACGTGGACGCGCTGCCACGAGGCCCTGCCTTCGAGACCGGGCAGGACCTCGCCTTCGCGCTTCGTGCCGATACCGTCGATTGCGGAATCGCCACGCGGGCGGTGGCAGAGGCGCACGGGCTCGCGTTCCTGCCCCTCGCCTGGGAAAATTTCGACCTTGTGATGCGCCGCCGGACCTATTTCGAGCCGGCACAACAGGCCTTCTGGGAGTTCCTTCGCAGCGCGGCCTTCCGCGACCATGCGGCCCGCCTTGGCGGGATCGACGTATCCGGGACGGGCCGCGTGCGGTTCAACCGCTAGGCTACGCGATCAGCCGGGCGCGAGGGCGCCCATCCGGATGAGGACATTGCCGTAGAGGCGACGCTCGCCGCATTGGACCACGGCAAAAGCGCCTTTCGCAGCAGCGTAGAAGGCAAAGCGCTCCAGGGCATGAAACCGCCCCGCATAGCCGGCGCGACGCGCCACCCCTTCCATCGCCTGCACAGCGTCCGGGCGCTCTTCCGGCTTGCCGACAACCTGCATGAAGCGAATGGGATCATCGGTGAAATCATCCAGCGGAAAGAGCGTCAGGACGGCCTCCAGCACGGCATCGACCGTGAGCCCGGGCAGGCGGACCAATTCGCCCGTCACCGTGGCGGCAGCGACCGTCTCGGCCGGATGATTGCCATCGACGATGGCGAGATCGTCGCCATGGCCCATCCGGGCGAGGATGTGGAGCAGGTCCGGCGGGAGCCGTGGATCAATCCCCTTCAACATTGGCGCCGTCCCCTTTTTGAAAGATAGATCCGGGCGGCATTGCCGCCCATGATGGCGGACTGAGCCTCTCCGGACAGCCCGGCCATCGTCCGTTCGACAATGTCGAGCCAGTCCGCATAGGTTCCGGCTAGGTTGAGGACCGGCCAATCCGAGCCGAACAGGATCCGCTCCGGCCCGAAGGCTTCCAGAACCGTGCGGATAAAGGGATAGAGGTGGTACATGCCGTCCCCCGGCGCCGCTTCGGTGAGCATTCCCGAGAGCTTCACCACCACATTCGGGCGTCGCGCGAGGGCGGCGAGATCGCTCGACCAAGGTTCCTGAATGCGCTGACGTATCAGGGGCTTGGCGGCATGGTCGACCACGATCGCGAGGTCGGGCATGCGGTCCGCGAGGACGATCAGGCGCGAAAGATGGGGCGGGCGGACCAGCGCGTCGAAAACCAGCCCCTCATCCATCATGGCCCGCAGGACCGGCAGAATGGATGGACCAAGCATCCAGTCCGGATCGGCAATATCGTGGATCATCGGCCGCAGACCGACCAGCAGCGGATCAGTCGCCAGCGCAGCCACACGCCGCGGCGCATCCGGTGCGTCGAAATCCACCCAGCCGACCACGCCGGCGATGGTCTCATGCCGGGCTGCGAGATCGAGCAGGTAACGCGTCTCGGCTTCGGTCGGCGCGGCCTGCACAAGAAGGGTCCGGTCGATGCGGCCTGCCGCGAGGTGCGGCGCGAGATCCGTCGGGCCGAAATCCCGGTGGATCGCCGCAAGTTCAGGCGTCAGCCAGCCATAATCGCCGCGAGCGAGGCTCCAGTAGTGCTGGTGGGCGTCGATCCGCATTATCCCTCCCCCCTCGGCGCGCGCGGGTCGATCAGCCCGGCCTCGCGCAGGTCCTGCCAGAAGGCGGTCGGAACAACCGTCGACCAGCCGTCAAGATTGCGGCGGATCTCCGCCGGCGTGACAGCCCCGAGCACCACGCTCGAAACCGCCGGATGTGCACGGGCGAAATGCATCGCCGCCGCCGGCAAGGCCACGCCATGCCGGGCGCAGAGCGCCTCGATCCGGCGAACCCGGTCGAGAACCGGCTCGGTGGCATCGGCATAGTCGTATTTCGCGCCGGGAACGGCACCGGTGGCGAGAATGCCGGAATTGAACACCCCGCCGAGCAGGATGCCGATGCCGCGCGCCTCCGCCAACGGGAACAGGGCATCGAGTGCGCCCTGCTCGAGCAGGGAGTAGCGCCCGGCGAGCAGCAGGCAGTCGAGATCGCAATGATCGGCGAAGCGGAGGCAGATCTCGACCTCGTTGACGCCAATTCCGATGGCGCGGATCACTCCCTGCTCGCGCAGGCGGAACAGCGCGCGCCACGCGCCGGCCAGAGCCTCCGCGAAACGCTGGTCGACTGCATCGCCATGGTTGCGACGGTCAACATCATGGATGAGCGCGATGTCGATCCGGTCAGTCCCGAGGCGCAGGAGCGATTGCTCGAGCGAGCGCATCGTCCCGTCATAGGAATAATCAAGCGTGGCGGCGAAAGGCAGGCCGCCGGCATAGCCCTCGCGGTCCCACGCGCCCCGGGCCGGGCTCATCCAGCGGCCGACCTTGGTCGACAGCACGACGCGGTCGCGGCCAGCGCGGCGGATCGCGGTGCCGACGCGATGCTCGGCGAGGCCATGGCCATAAAGCGGGGAGGTATCGATCAGCGTCACGCCGGCATCGATCGCCGCCGTAACGGAAGCAATCGCCTCTTCATCGTCGATCAGCCGGTAGAGATCGCCGAGAGGCGCGGCGCCGAAGCCGATCGCGCTGACGGAAAGGCCTGTCCGTCCGAGGGTGCGGGTGGCAATTCCGGTCATCAGCGTCCCATCACGAGCCTGGGCAGAAAAGTGGTCAGCGGCGGCCAGAGCGTAATCGCCAGCAACACGGCGATCAGTGGCAGCAGCCAGGGCAGGATGGCACGGGACATGGCCTCGAAGGAGATATTGGCGATTTTCGCGGTGACGAACAGGACCACGCCGACGGGCGGGGTGATCGTGCCGATCATCAGGTTGAGCACGAAGATCAGCCCGAACTGGATCGGGTCGATCCCGAACTGTGCAGCGGCGGGGGTCAGGATCGGGATCAGGATCAGCATGGCGGCCAGGGCTTCCATGAAGCAGCCGACCACCAGCAGCAGGCCATTCACGGCCAGAAGGAAGATCAGCGGATTGCCGATCCAGTCGACGATCATCGGGCCGACGGTCTGGGGAATGCGCGAGATGGAAAGGCACCAGGCCAATGCGGCGGCGGTCATGACCAGTGCGAGAACGACTCCGGTAGTCTCGACCGTGTCGACGATGAGGTCCGGCAGGTCACGCAGGCTGAAATCGCGGTAGACGAACAAGCCGAGGACCAGCGCATAGACCGTGGCCACGCCGGCCGCCTCGGTGGGGGTGAACCAGCCCGCGATCATGCCGCCGAACAGGATGACGGGCGTCATCAGCGCCCAGTGGGCACGCCTGTAGGCAACCCAGACCTCGCGGAGACCCGGGAACGGATGGCGCGGCATGTTCCGCCTGCGCGCGACCTCCGACACCATCAGCATCAGCGCACCGGCCATGAGAAGGCCCGGAATGACGCCCGCGAGGAAAAGGCCGCCAATCGAGACATCCGCCGAGACGCCATAGACAACCAGAGGCAGCGAGGGCGGGATGATCGGGCCGATCGTCGCCGAGGCGGCCGTGATGGCCGCGGCGGTCTCGGGATCGTAGCCCTCGTCGCGCATCGCCTTGATCTCCAGCGTGCCGACACCGCCGGCATCGGCGACGGCCGAGCCGGACATGCCGGCGAAGATCACGCTGGCCAGGATATTGGCATGGCAGAGCCCGCCGCGAAGCCAGCCGACGCAAGCGGTCGCAAAGGCGAAGATCCGGTCGGTCACGCCGGCCGAATTCATGATGTTGCCCATCAGGATGAAAAGCGGCGCGGCCAGAAGCGGAAAGGAATTGGCAGCCTGGGCGATCTTCTGCGGCACGATGCCGGCGGGAATGCCGGCCAAAGCCACGAACGCGAAGGCGGCCAGCCCCATCGACGCGAAGAGCGGAATGCCCGCCAGCAAGGCGCCGAACCAGCCGAGCAGGATATAGCCCATCGTCGCGGTCACAGCGTCATGCCTCCCCCAGTGCCCGCCTGCGGGCCATGCCGCGCGATCTGCACCGCTTCTGCCAGCGCCTGCACGACAAGCAATGCGGCGGTGAAGGGGATCGGCAGGTAGAGCAACCCGGCCGGGAGGGGCAGGCTAACCCATTCGATATCCCAGTTCCGGCCGATCAGCGGCGTGCCGTAGCGGATCAGCTGGATGGCGAAGACGATAACGGCCAGCCGGATGGCGATCTCCGCGAGCCGCGCCAGCGCGTCTGGCAGCAGGTCGACCAGTATGGTGATGCGGATATGGCTGCGCCGCCGGGCCGCTATCATCAGGCCGACAAAGCCGGTCCAGACCAGCAGGTTCTGCGCCGCCTCGTCCGTCCAGGCGAGCGGCTGGCCGATGGCGCGCGCCACCACCCCGGCCACGACCGAGAGCAGCAGGGCTGCCATCAGCAGCATCGCCATCCCGCGCAAGGCACGGTCAGTCAAATGCGACAGGATCGTCATGGTCTGTCCAGAACCGGGATCAGGCCGGCCGCCGGGCGGAAACCGGCCCGCCTCACCTCAGAGCGCCTTCAGCGTATCGAAGGAACCCTTGCCCCAGCGCGCCTCGAACTTGGCAGGAACCGTGGCAAGGACCGGCTTGCGGAAGGCCTCGAGATCCGGCTCGATCACGGTCATGCCGGCGCCCTTGAGCGTGGCGACGAGATTGGCCTCCTGGCCGAGCAGTTCCTTGTCCTGCCAGGCCGCGCCGGCATCGAAGGCGGCCTGCAGCAGGCCGCGATCGGCGGCCGGCAGGCTCTTCCAGAAACCGTCATTCACGATGATCATGCGCGGCGTGATGATATGCTCGGTGAGGACGAGGAATTTCTGGACCTCGAAGAACTTGCCCGACTGGATGGTCGGCAGCGGGTTCTCCTGCCCGTCCACCGCGCCCTGGCTGAGCGCGAGATAGAGTTCCGGGAAGGCGATCGGCGTTGCCTTGGCGCCCCAGGCATCGGCCATGGCCTGGAAGACATCGACCGGAGGCACCCGCAGCTTGAAGCCGACCAAGTCGGCCGGGGTGCGGACGGCCTTGTTGCCGGTGGTGAGATGGCGCTTGCCATAATAGGTCACGTTGAGCATCCGCATGCCGCGCTTGGCAGAAAGCTCCTCGTTCATCTTCGCGAAGATCGGCGTATCCTTCACCTTCGCAAGATGGGCGGCGTCGCGCCAGAGATACGGCGCCTCGACCAGCGTCAGGGCCGGGAGGAAGGCGCCGAGCGCGCCCGCGCCATCGGTGGTGAATTGCAGCGCACCGGCGGAGACCGATTCCATCATGTCCTTGCCGGAGCCGAGCTGGCCGCCCGGAAAGACCTGGATGTCGATGCGCCCGTTCGTCTTCTGCTTCACATCGGCGGCAATGCGCTGGACCATCTGCACCTGCGGATGGGTGGCGGCCAGCAATTCGCCCCAGCGGATGGTGGTGGCCTGCGCGCGCAGGACGGCTGGCATGGCCAGAGTGGCGCCGGCCAGGGTCGTGCCGGCCAGGAACCCGCGTCGATCGATCCTCGTCATGGTCTTTCCTCCGAAATGGGCCGTTCACGGCCTCTGATCTGTCATTCGATATTGATGGCCCGGCTCCGGGCCTGGTTGATATGGAAGGCCATCGCGGCCACAGCGTCCTCGGCATCCTTGCGCTCGATGGCCTCGATGACCTTGAGATGATCCCGCATCACCGGGATGACGAGATCGGCGTAAAGCCGGGTCTCGTTCTGGCGGATCAGGCGGATCTTGATCCAGTTCACGCGGAAGGCGTTGGAGATGATCTCGTTATCGAGATGGTCGATCACCGCTTCATGGAGGGAACGGTCCGTCGCCTCGGCATCGGCGATCAGGGTCTCGCGCTCGCCAGCTTCGGCGCGGGAGATGATCCGCTCATGGCTGGCCCGCAGCGCCTCGACCGCCGCATCCGACCGGGCATGGGCGAAGAGCGCGGTGGCCTGTGTCTCGAGGAAGAGCCGGAACTGGTAGGCATTCCGGATCAGGCTGAGGTCCACATGTGCAACCTGCATTCCCCGCTGGGGCACGGTGGTGATCAACCCTTCGGCCTCGAGCCGGGGGATCAGCTCGCGGATCGCACCCAGCGGCAGGCCGGTCAGTTCGACCAGTTCCCGCTGGGAAATGAATTGCCCCGGCCGGATCTCGCGCGAGAGGAGCCGCTCCGTGAAGCTTTCGTAGGCCCGTTCGCGAAGCTTGACCGGGGCTGTATTCATGTCATGCCGCCGCGCTGGCGCCGGCGCGCAGGGCCGCGAGGGTGGCCGCCAGTTCGCGTGCGGCCGCTTCCGTCATCGGGTCGAGCGGCGCCCGCATCACCCGCCAGCCGGGATCGCCGTTGCGCTCGGCAATCATCGCCTTGATGGCGGACATGAAGGAATGCTTGAGGATGGCATCGACCATCGCATTGATGCGCGGATCATCCTTGCCCTCATTGGCGAGCGGGCGGAGCAGGTCCGGCGCGATATTCGCGAGACCGCAGATGCTGCCGGCGCCGCCGGAGCGCACGGCGCGCGCGAGCTGGCGCTCATCACCCACGAGGATCTGCAGGCCCGGCAGTTCGGTGAGGCGGCGCTCTGTGGCATTCCAGTCGCCATTGGAATCCTTCACGCCGATGATCACCCCGGGATAGGCCTTGGCGAGGCGCTGGGTCAGCTCGACCGAGATGCCGTTCCGGGTCATGCCCGGGATGTGATAGAGGATCACGTCCCGCAACTGGCCACCAAGCTGGTCGAACATTGCAGCAAAGAAGCTGAACAGCCCCTCGTCACTGGCATTGCCGAAATAGAAGGGCGGCGCCAGAAGCAACGCGCGGCAGCCCATGGCATAGCCGGTGCGGGCCTGTTCGACCGCATCATCCAGCGTGGCGGCCGAGACGCCGACGATCACCTTGCTGCGCAGATCGATCCCCGCCGCGCCGACGGCGCCCAGCATTCGGTTGCGCTCGGCATGACCCAGCGAGGCGCCCTCGCCGGTCGTGCCGAACAGGGTGAAGCTGTCGCAGCCATTGGCGAGCACCCATCGGGCATGCTCGACCAGCCGCGTCAGGCAGACCTGGCCATCCGGCCGGAACGGGGTGGAAAGCGCGCAGTTCAGGCCGATGCGGCCAGCAGTCGATCTCGGTGTCATGAATCCCTCACTCGCACCGAAACTCCGCTGACCTGATGCTGATGTCAAGACTGACATGTTAGTCTGCATGAGAAAAATCAGGGGCACATGGCCGCCATCCGTCACGAGCAGTGTTGCCAGCCGCGCAATCCCTGCCTAATCGGATCAGCAAGCACCCGGCTGCGGCCATTTCGGCCGCGCGGTTGCCCAGCCGTCCAGCACCTCCGAACTCTTGGGGATTCCATGCGCATCGCCGTTGCTCTCCTGGTCGCCGTTGCCGCCCTGATCGCCGGGTTCTGGATGTGGATGGGCGCCCCTGTCGTCGTTTCGTCCTCGACCGTGCGCGAGCCGATCTATTGCGTCTCCTTCGCGCCGTTCCGCTCGCATCAGAGCCCGTTCGACCTCTCGACCCGGATCGAGGCAGAGCAGGTCGAGGAGGATATGAAGCGCGTCCGGGCCCTGACGGATTGCGTACGGACCTACGCGACCGATTTCGGCAGCCAGCACGTGCCGGGCATCGCGCGCAAGCTGAACATGAAGGTCTATCTCGGCATCTGGATCGGCGATGACATCATGCGCAACAGCGTGCAGGTCGAGGCTGCCATCGCACTGGCCGCGCGCTACCCCGATGTCGTGCGGGCGATCATCGTCGGCAACGAGGTGCTGCTGCGCCGCGACCGTTCGCCGGCCGAACTGGCCGCCTATATCCGCGAGGTGAAGAGCCGCTCGCAGGTGCCGGTGACCTACGCCGATGTCTGGGAATTCTGGCTCAAGAACCGGGAACTCGCCAATCTCGTCGACTTCATCACCATCCATACCCTGCCCTATTGGGAAGATATCCCGATCGGGATCGACAAGGCCGCCGCCCATATCGACCACACGCTGAAGGAAGTACGTGAGTCATTCCCGGGCAAGGAAATCCTGATCGGCGAGGTCGGCTGGCCGAGTGCGGGCCGGATGCGCGAAGGTGCCCTGCCCTCGCTGTCGAACCAGGCCAAGCTGCTGGCCGACATGACGGAGATCGCGCGCAAGGGGAACTACAGGTTCAACTGGATCGAGGTGATCGACCAGCCCTGGAAGCGCCGTTCGGAAGGCACGGTCGGCGGCTATTGGGGCCTGTTCGAAGCCGGAGCTGACCAGCCGAAATTCTTCCCCGGAGCACCGGTCTCGGATCACCCGTTCTGGCACTGGCAGCTCGGCGGCGGTCTGGCCTTCGCAGCGCTGCTGTTCGGGCTTGCCTCCCGCCGCATTCGCCGGCAGCCTGAGGCGCTGGCCTCCCGGCTCTGGATGCAGGTGGCGGCCGTCGCCCTCGCCGGCGGGGCCTTGTCCGGCCTGAGCGTCGAAAAACTCGTGCTGGAAAGCATCACGTGGAAGGACTGGCTTTTCGCGGGCACACGGCTGGCCGCCATGCTGGCCATCGTGGTGTTCGGGACGCTGGCGCTCGCCGGCAACGAGGCCGCTCCGCGCCTTTCCCGTGCCGTGGCCCGGCTGACCGGCCAGCCGGGTGAACCGGCACGGATGCTCGACCTGCTGTTCCTCGCGCTTGGCTTCTTCACGCTCCAGAGCGCGCTCGGGCTGGCTCTGGATGCGCGCTACCGCGATTTTCCGGCCCCGACGCTGATGATGGGCGCGCTGCCGCTGCTCCTTCTCGTCTGGCGGGAAAGGAACCTGACAGATCTCGCGGGCGGGTTTCCGCTCGCGCTGGGGCTCGTCTTCGCCGCGATCTGGATCCTGATCGTCGAGGGCCTTCAGAACTGGCAGGCGTTGTGGTTCGTCGCCAGCCTAACCGGCGTGGCGCTGGCTGTCGCGCGAGGGGCCAAGCAGGGCCAGGTGCAACAGCAATAGGGCTGCGGCGCCGGACGCCAGATCCGCCTGATACAGGACGAGGCCGGCACTGCACAGGACAAGTGCCGCCGCCATGCGGAGCCGTGTCGGCCGCCAGAGCGTCAGCGCTGCAAGGGCCAGCAGCACCCACCCTCCCGCCGGGTGACGGAGGACCAGGGAGAGCTGGGCGCGGAGGCGGCAGAACCAGGCACTCGCATCGGCATCGCAGAGCGTCCGCACGGAATCGTTATCGAGAAACAGGTGGCGAAGGCACCAGCCGAGGCCGACGGCAAGGCCGGCCCCGGCCAGAATGGCCAGTGCGTGTCGTGGATCCGGCTTCGCCATGATCAGCCGCTCTTCCGTTGCGGTTCCTGATCATTGGCGGCGTAGGGCACCGAACCGATGGTCGCCTTGGCCATGCCGTCTCCAGCCACCGGCTTTCCCCATGCCGAGACGAGGCGACCGCGCAGGGTCTCCAGGCTCGGCAGTTCGAGTTCGACGAGGCGCGTCTTGGCGGTTTCCGGCATGCGCTCCATGAGGGCGAGCAGGACGGCGAAGAGGAACGGGATCGCCTGGACCACCATCACTGCGGCAAACAGATAGAGCTCGCGCACCTCGGTATAGTTGGTCATCACGACGATCGTCGCCGAGGCCAGCAGCAGACCGGCCATGATCGCTTCTCCCCGTGCCGGGAAGACATCGCTCTTCTGCGCCTTGCCGCCCTTGTCGGTCCGGATGAAGACGAGCTTGTCCGCGAACAGGGACTTCCCGACCGCGCGCGCCATCGTCCATTGCAGGGACATATGGGCCATCAGGGCCAGCGCCATTTCCTTGGCCGACATGTCGACGCAGCGCTTGTAGAGCAGGCCGAAATGCAGGAGCGACAGGCCCAGCATGAAGAGGATCGGCAAAGTCAGGATCTTGTCCGGCACGGCGATGCTGAGGAAGGCAACGACCGGCGTCCAGACGATGTTGAGGATCGCGATCAGCACGCCGAGGCTCTCGTTGGCCAGCCAGGAGAGCCAGCCCGCCGCGAAGGTGCGCCGCTGTGGCAACGACAGCTTGCTGCGCCCCGGCAGGAAGGCGCGGGCATGCTTGAAAACGATCTGCATGCCGCCCGACGCCCAGCGATGACGCTGCTTCTTGTAGTCGCGGAAGGTGTTCGGCAGCAGCCCGCGGCCATAGCGGCGGTTGGTGTAATGCTGCAGCCAGCCTTTTTCGAGGATCGAGAGGCCGAGATCGGTATCCTCGCAGATCGTGTCCTCGGACCAGCCGCCGGCGCTTTCAAGCGCAGCCCGCCGGACAAGGCACATCGTGCCATGGGTAATGATGGCGTTCTCTTCGTTCCGCAGCACCATGCCGATATCGAAGAAGCCGGCATATTCGGCATTCATCGCCTGATGCAGCGGCGAGCGGCGGCCGTCGCGGTGATCCTGCGGCGCCTGGACGAGGCCGACGCGGGCATCGGCGAAGGCGGGGACCAGATCGCGCAGCCAGTTGGCCTCGACGATATAGTCGGCATCGATGACGCCGATGATCTCGGCGGCAGGATCGGTGTGGTCGAGCGCGATCTGGAGCGCCTTGGCCTTGAAGCCATCCACCCGGCCAGCATTGACGAACTTGAAGCGCGGGCCGAGCAGGCGGCAATGCTCTTCCACCGGCGCGACCATCGCCTCGTCGGGCGTGTTGTTGATCAACACGATGCATTCGAAATCCGGGTAGTCGAGCCGGGCGACCGAATCGAGCGTCTCTTTCAGCATCTCCGCCGGCTCGCGGCAGGCCGGGATGTGGATCGAAACCTTCGGCAGCGGGGCGGCCTGCGCCAGACGACCGGCGGCGAGCAGGCGGCTCGGCTTCCGGCCGAACAGGAACTGCGCGATCTCGGCAATGTGGTTCAGCGCCACGATCACCAGCGGCACAAGCAGCACCATACCGAGCAGGAAGGCGAAGGCAGCGCCCGGCACGAAGTAGTGCAGCGCCCAATGGCCCCAGGCCAGCGCAGCCCAGGCCCCGACGGCATTGGCCGCCACGGTCAGCACCAGCGCCTGGCTGGTCGTCACGCGGAGCGGACCGCGACCCTGCAGGAACAGGATCAGCAGGCTCAGCAGCAGGCCGGCGACGACAGCGACAATCGCCTTGTCGGTATAGCCCCGATCATGGATCGGGCCTGTCCAGGGGAACTTCGTGTTGCGATCGGTCGAGAAAGCCCCCCAGTACGGGCCGACGCCGCCTTCGAAGGTCTTCCAGGGCTGGTCATAGGCTTCGATGATGTTGTAATCGACGCCCAGCCAGTTGGCCCGCGCGGCGAAGTCGCGGAGAATCACGGCCTGTTCCAGCCGGCCCGGGGCGGCGCCATGGCGGTTATAGCCGGCGCTCGGCCAGCCGAATTCCGAGATCTTCACTTTCTTGTTCGGATAGGCGGCCTGCACCTTCGACAGGATCTCGAACGTGCTGTCGACAGCCTGATGGGCCGGCGTGCCTTCCCAGTACGGCAGGACGTGGATGGCGATAAAGTCCGCCGCCTCGGCCAGTTCCGGATATTTCAGCCAGACCGTGTAGATTTCACCCGTGGAGACCGGGACACGGCCACCCGTTTCGGTCTTCACGCGGCGCATCAGCTTGATGAGCCGGTTGACCGTCGCGCGTTCAAGGGCGTCCTTCTCCTTGGTGGCGATGGCGCGCTTTTCCTCGTCGGTCAGCTGTTCGCCGCGCAGGATCGGCACGTCGCCGCGGACGTTCAGTTCGTTGCCGACATAGATGCCGTTGACGTTCCAATGCGTGTTGGCGAGCTCGATCGCCCGTTCCAGTTCGCGGGTGTTGCGCTCCGGATCATTGTCCAACCACGCGCCGATGGTCGCGCGCATCCCGAACTCCGCCGCCACGCCCGGCACCAGATCCGTCCCCTCGGTGACGGTATAGGTACGGACTGCCTTGGTGTAGGGCGCGATGGCGCGGAAATCATTGCGGATCTGGTCAGCGGTCGGCACATAGCCGTCGCCGCGCTCGCGCTTCTGCCCCTCGAACGCCGTGTACGACATGCTGGCGAGCCGCCCGACAAGATCGGGCGCCTGTCGCTCCTCCTGGTACCAGGCCCAGAGGCCGGCATGCAGCAGGGTGACGAGGAGAGCGGCGAGAACCGGCAGGCGGGTCAGGAACCGGACGAAAGAGGGAGCACTCACGGCAGGACTTCGACCAAGGTTAGGGTTGCTGGCGCAAACCTTCTCTCCGGCGCTCTGCGCGCTGTTTCGACGGCTTGCGGAATCTCTTCGATGTCGAGCGGGTTATGCCGATGGCTGGCTGTATGCCAGATGAATGAGTCCTGTGAACCGCCGCGAAACTGCGAAAGATTTCGCGTTGCAACAAGCAAGGGCCGGACCAAGGCCATTCCGCGGCTGGCCACCGGCAAGAGGCCATGCCGTCGCAGGGCGAATTGCCGCTCCCCGGTGCCCGAAACCCGGCTCAGAGGCCGATTTCTGCCTGATTTTCGATCACGGGCAGGAATCCGGCTGCCCGCGCCTGAAGCGCGATGCCTGATTTTCAGGCACGCCATGCCGGCTGGGAAACCGCCCGGATCGCGCGCCGCCAGCGGCAACGTCCGTTCAGGAAAGCCGCATGCCAGCCCTGCAGCAGGCGCAGATGGTCACCGATCGCTGGCTGGATTGCGGGTTCCGGTGCACCCCCGGCCATCCGTCGCCAGAACAAGGACGCCGCCCGCTGCATAGAGCTGGCGCACAAAACCGGGGCTGCGGCCAGCCAGCACCATCACCCGGCCGCTTCCTTCAAGCAGGGCGACATCCGCCGCGGCGATCGCTGCGAGAAGCCGGGATTCGGACAGGGCGATGACGGTGACGGTGCCGGGCTCTCCCCGCAGGAACGGGAGGGCCAGCAGGATGCCCCACCATGCCAGGAGCGCGAACCCGGCGCCGGCCAGCCAGCCGGGCACGCGCCGCTCAGTAATCATAGGCGTGCTCGAAATGCGCCCCTGCCCCGTCAAGCGCGCTCTTCAGAGCGGGCAACATGTCGAGCCGGACAAGGAATCCGAGGCGCTGCCATCCCGGACGGGCCTGTACCGGCACCGCGACCAAAGCCGGCGGAAGCGGCGACGGCGCCTGCCAGCCCTCGGGAACCAGCATGGTGACGAAGATCTCGGTCTGTCCGGCAATCTCGAGGATGCGTTGGCCGCCGGCGATCTGGTGCAGCAGGAAGGCGGTAAAGGCGCGATAGCGAGGCGTCTCGACAACGACGCTGCCGTCCGGTCGCCTCTCGACAATCCGCGTATCGGCCACCGGATCGACGCCGGACAGGACGCTGCGGATCTTCAGGCCAGCCGGAGACAACCCGGCGGCAGCGGCCATCGCCTTGGCATAGAGCGCCTTGCCGCCCCATTCGAGCGAGAGGGCCAGCCGCCTTTCAATGGCGCGGGCCCGCGCGGCGCTGTCGAGAGGCAAGGCCCAGAGCTTGCCGAGATACTCACCGAATGGAAAGGCATACCACGGTGTCTGCTGAAGGAAGGCCGCGTAGGCATCGCCCATCTGCCAGGCGAGCTGGTCTTCGGCCGGGAACGGCGCTGCGGCCGGCCGGAACAGCGCGCCGAGGGTGGATTCATAAAGCCCCTTGAGCCCGAGTTCGGCCGAGAAACTGACGCCGATCACATAGAGCATCGCCTTCATGTCGGTGGAGACCGGCCCCTTGCCCGAGGCCATCCGGGCGAGCGTGCAGAGGTTGCGCCAGTAGCCGGCAATCGCGGCGCGATAGGCGAAGGCGCCCTCGCCGTCCCGCCGGGATACCACGGCCAGATCCTCGTAGGCATGGACGATCGACCATTCCGGGTAGGTCAGCAGCGTGTCAACCAGCGCCCTTTGATGCTCCGGCGGCAGGATGGCCTCGCGCGAAGCCGGCGTGGCCGGGGCCGGCGCGAAACATTGCGTCTCGACATAAAGGACCGGCGCCGCCGCGGCGGCAACGAGAATGGCAGCCGCGAGGCCGAGGAAACGCAGAAACCGGAACACTCGCGACATCGCTCAGGCCGTTTCCCGGCGGAACAGCACGAAGCCGGCAAGGACGGCGAAACCGCCAAGCGCCAGATGCGGCAGGTTGGCGAGGATCTTGAACCCGAACGGCATCACCTGCACGCCATGGATCAGGATCCCGAGATCAAGGAAGCCGGAGCCTGTGGCGAGGCCCAGCGCGCCATCGGCGAGATAGAGACTGCCAAAGCCCTTGAGGAAATTTATCGCCGCGTGCCGGGAAAGGAAGGCCGCGATTGCAGCCCAGAGTGCCGAGGCCCAGTGGAGCATATCGTCATAGATATCGAGCGCGAAGATGCCGAAGGCGCGGCCCTGTGCATCGGTTAGGCCGGGAATGTAATTGAGCAAGCCGGCAACCAGCAGCGCGAGGGCATAGCCGAGGCAGACATGGCGGGGGGTCATCGGCGCTCCTTACAGGCGGTCAAGATAGGCATCCCAGAAGGTGTTGCGGAACAGCAGTTTCGGATCGAACTGGCGCTTGCGGGCGGCAAACAGGCGCGCGCCGGGATAGATCGAGAGGAACTGGTCCGGGCGGGCATGCAGGCGATAGGGCAGATAATAGCTGCCCCCGAGGCTTCCGACCATGTCGATCAGCGCCTCGGTGGTGGCGATCATGTCGGTTTCGCCGTTGGGATTGTTCTTCTGCGAGAAAGACATGACGGCAGCGATCCGGTCCGTCGTGGCATAGGAGAGAAGGCTGGTCGCATCGCGCTTCACATGGCGCAGCGTGACGTTGAGGAACTCGGTCGAGGCTTTCGGAATGATGCGCCGGCACCCCTCGATGAAGGCGCCGAACTGATCGGGCGCAACGAAGTATTCATGCAGGATGTCGGTCCGGCGATAATCCCGGTTGGCGAGATTCAGCACCGGCTCGTTCATGAGGCTGTTGCGCGTGCTGATGCCGGAGGACAAGGCCGGCCCGGCCGTCTTCTCCATGAACCAGCGCAGGCTTTTGCCCCATTCGCGTTCCACTTGCGCACGGTAGACGCGGCGCGAGAAGCCGCTCAGGGCGCTTTCCCGGGTGACCGGCGGCAATCCGGCCGCCGGGACCGGCTCGCGGCGATAGGTGACGAGAAGCGCCTCCTCGAAGAAGCTGCCGCGTTCGACATTCAGCCGGCCATAGATCATCGGCACGGCAGGGTCATTCGCGGCGGCGATGAAGCGCGGGGCGAAATCCCCGGCCGGCATGGCTTCGAATTTCGGGCGGAGCAGCATGTTCTCGACCATCTCGACATCGAGGTCGAGGATGATGCCGAATGCGCCGTATCCGCCCATGGCGAGGCCGAACAGCTCTGAATTCTCTTCGCGCGAACACCGGAGGACCGTACCGTCGGCCAGCATCATGCGGAAGGCGCGGACAGTGGCGCCGAAAGGACCATAGGGGGTCGGCCAGCCATGGGCATTGACCGAGAATGTCGCGGCAATGCCGAAATCGCTGTTCGATTGCATGACCGCCGGCGAGAAGCCTGCAGGATCGAGCGTCGCGATCACTTCGTGCCAGCGCGTGCCGCCTGCTGCACGGAACTGCTTGCCGGCCTTGTCCAGTTCGGTCTGGTTGATGTCGAGCGTCATGGCGACGCCATCGCGGACAAGGGCCTGACCGCCCATGGAATGGCGGGCGGCGCCGACGCAGACGGGACGTCCCTCGCCTTCCGCCATTTTCAGCTCGCGCCGGAGGGCGGCGACCAGATCGGCTTCGGCATTGCGGACATGCCAATGCCGCGCCACCGGCGTCGGGTTCAAACGGCTCGCATCGTTCATGATCAGCCGTGTCTGCGCGCGGGTAACCGCCGGCAGTGCGGCCATGGCGACGGCACCTGCCCCGGCCATCACCGCACGCCGTGTCATTCTCGGCATGGTCATCTCCCCCGGGAATCGCGCCATCCAACCGGGCGGAGGATACAGATTGTCGGCCTCGGGCCAAGCGATGCCGACAAAGGCCGGATTCGCATAAAAGATCGCGCACGCTGTATACAGCATACTTGACCAATGAAGGCGAGGTTTCTACGTTAGGCTGAACAGTGGCGCCCCTGCGCCAATGCCCTTCGGAAGGAGTTTCGACGATGGATGCCAGCCGGCCTGTCCTTGCCCATGTGATCGGCTGCCCGGCGGGTATCGGCCCCGAACTTTCCGCCCGCATCCTTGCCGATGCCGACATCAATGCCGCCGCGCGGATCATCGCGATCGGCGATGCCCGGGTTCTCGCGGCCGGTGCGCGGGCCGCGGGAGTAACCGTGTCGCTGCCGACCATCCGCGAAACCGACCCGATCCCCGCCGGCAACGGCCCCGTACTGATCGACATGGCGCATCTCGACCCGGCGACGATCCGTCCCGGCGAGTTGCAGAAGCCGGCCGGCGATGCCGCCATGGCGAATTTCCGCAAGGGTCTTGCCCTTGCCAAGGCCGGGCTGGTGGATGGCGTGACCTTCTCGCCTTTCAACAAGGCCTCGATGCGCCTGTCCTATCCCGCCTACGAGGACGAGGTCGTCTTCATGAACGAGTTCCTCGATTTCAAGGGAACCGCCAGCGAATTCAACATCCTGCCGGATCTCTGGAATGCCCGCGTCACCTCGCATGTGCCGATCTCCGGCGTTGCGTCGCTGATCACGGCGGAGAATGTGACCCGCGCGCTGCGCCTGACCGACCAGGCGATGCGGGCTGCCGGATGGTCGCGGCCACGGATCGCTGTGGCCGGGCTCAACCCGCATGCCGGGGATGGCGGCAATTTCGGCCGCGAGGAGATCGACGTCCTGGAGCCCGTCGTGGCGGCTGGCCAGCGCGAGGGCATTGCCTGTGCGGGCCCCTTCCCCTCCGACACGGTGTTCGTCCGGGCCCGGAAGGGCGAGTTCGATGCGGTGCTGACGATGTATCATGACCAGGGCCAGATCGCGATGAAGCTGATCGGCTTCGACCAGGGCGTGACCGTTCTCGGCGGCTACCCGTTCCCGATTGCCACGGCGGCCCATGGTTCGGCCTATGACATTGCCGGCAAGGGCATTGCCAATCCCGGGGCCATGCGGAACGCGATGACGATCGCGACGCGGATGGCTGCCGCCCGGCGCAAGGCGGCCTGAGGCCGTTCGCGCCTCGCCTCCGGCTTTTCCGAACGACAAAACGCCGCCCCTGAGGCGGCGTTTCTGCATGATGCGGGGCGACAGGCGACGGTGTCAGGAGCGGGCCGCGCGCAGTCGCTGGCGCAGGGCGCCGAGCAGAGGCCAGAACAGCAGCACGAGGCCGAGCAGCATCAGGCTGGTCACCAGCGGGTTGGACCAGAAGATCGAGAGCGAGCCCTTCGACATGATCATGGACTGGCGGAACGCATCTTCCGCCTTGTCTCCGATGACCATGGCGAGGATAAGCGGCGCGATCGGATAGTCGAGCTTCTTGAAGACATAGCCCAGAATGCCGAAGGCCAGGGCCAACCAGAGATCGAAGGGCCGGCCGGCGATCGTGTAGGCACCGATGAAGCAGACAACGACGATGAGCGGCCCGATGATCGCGAAGGGGATGCGCAGGATCGAGGCGAAGAGCGGCACGGTGGCGAGCACGAGCACCACGGCGACGACATTGCCCAGATACATCGACGCGATGAGACCCCAGACAAAGTCCGGCCGCTCGACGAAGAGCATCGGTCCGGGATTGAGGCCCCAGATCATCAGCCCGCCGAGCATGACAGCCGCCGTGGCCGAACCCGGCAGGCCGAGCGCCATCATCGGCAGCATGGCCGAGGTTCCGGCGGAGTGATCGGCCGTTTCCGGCGCGATCACGCCATCCGGCTCACCCTTGCCGAAATTGGCGCGATAGGCCGAGAAGCGCTTGGCGAGACCATAGGACATGAAGGACGCCGCCGTCGGGCCGCCCGGCGTGATGCCCATCCAGCAGCCGACGATGGAGGAACGCAGCAAGGTGGCCCAGTGCTTCGGCATCTGTGCCGCTGTCCGCAGCACGTCACGCGGGGTGATCTTCGCGCGGATACCGTCAAGCTTGAGGCCGTCCTCGATGGTCAGGATCAGCTCGCCGATACCGAAGAGCCCGATCACCGCCACGAGGAAGCTGATCCCGGCGAGCAGCACATCATAGCCGAAGGTCAGGCGCAGGCTGCCGGAAACGGAATCCATCCCGACTGCCGCCAGAGAGAAGCCGAGCGCGATCGAAACCGCTGCCTTGAGCGGCGGCGCCCCCGACAGGCCGACAAAGCTGGCAAAGGCGAGGAAATAGACGCCGAAGAATTCCGGCGACGAGAATTTGAGTGCGAATTGCGTCACCCAGCCCGAGAGCGCGGTGATCAACAGCACGCCGACAATCGCGCCGAAGCCGGCCGACAGGAAGGCGAAGCTGAGCGCTTCGGTGGCCCGGCCATTCTGGGCCATCGGATAGCCGTCGAAGGTTGTCGCGACCGAAGAAGGCTCACCTGGAATGTTGAAAAGGATGGACGTGGTCGAGCCGCCGAACAGCGCGCCCCAGTACATGCTGGTGAGCAGGATGATGGCCGAGACCGGATCCATGGTGAAGGTGAGCGGCAGGAGCAGCGACACGCCGTTCGGCGCGCCCAGCCCCGGCAATACGCCGACGAGGATGCCGAGCAGCACGCCGATGACCATCAGCATCACATGGTACCAGGTCAGCGCGACGCCGAACCCGTGCAGGAGGCCGGAAAACCCATCCATCGCCGCCTCACAATCCCAGCCAGGCCTCGAGCGGGCCCTTCAGCATCGCGACCTTGAACACCCGCTCGATCAGGAAATAGGCGAGGACAGGTGTCGCCAGCGCGATCAGGCTGGCCTTCAGCACCGGATAACGGTTCTGCAGCACCAATGTGCCAAACAGGTAGAGTGCCATCCCGACATAGAGGCCAAGCATCAGGCTCGCCACGACCAGCCCGAGAATGGGCAGCGTGAAGCCGAGAACCAGCCGCATCTGCTCCGGCTTCAGGAACGCCTGTTCCGACCAGAGGGCCGGACGGAGGCCGGCGACAAGCGCGCGCAAGGCATTGGCGAGGCTCGCCAGCAGGACGATGATCCCCATGTAGAACGGGAAGGCGCCGGGCTCCGGCCCGGAGGGCGACCAGCCGACGCCGTATTCCCGGGCGCCGATGATCGTGATGACGCCGATGACGGCCAGAAAGGCCGCCATCCCGAGTTCCGCCTGCCAGCGCGCGATCATGGCCTGCCAGCCTTTACTTCACGATCCAGCCTTCGCGCTCGAACACCTCGCGCGAGAGCTTGTCGTCATTGGCCACGAACGCCTTCAGGCTGTCACCCGACAGGAACTGCCCGGTCTGCACCGTGCGGGTGATGTATTCCTGCCATTCCGGCGTTTCCGACACCTTCTTCAGGATGCCCTCGTAGAACTGGACGGCACCGGCGGGGGTGCCCGCCGGCAGCCAGACGGTCCGCGGCATCTGGAAGCGTTCAACCGGGATCCCGGATTCCTTGCAGGTCGGGATATCCGCCCAGCCTTGCGTTTCGGTGACCTTCGGACCGGCCGGGAGCCGCGTCGGCGAAAACACGCAGAGCGGACGGACCTGCCCGGCTTTCCACTGGCCGATGCTCTCGTTCGGATTGTTGGTGTGCGAGTTGATATGGCCACCGGCGAGCTGCGTGCCGACAGCGCCGCCCCCCTGGAACGGGACATAGATGAACTTCGCGCCGGTCGCCGTGGAGAGGATGCTGGTCAGCGTCTGGTCGGTATCCTTCGACTGGCTGCCGCCCATCTTGTACGTCTCGGGCTTGGCCTTGACCGCCTCGACATAGTCTTTCGCGGTCTTGTAGGGCGCATCCGCCTTGACCCAGAGCAGGAACTCATCAAGCGCCAGCGCCGCCACGGGCGTGAGGTCGGAGAATTTATAGCCGAGTTTGGCGACGTAGGGCAGCAGATAGGCGTTATTGGTGCCGAAAATGACCTTGTAGGGGTCGCCCGCGGATGTCTTGGAGACGAGATAGCCTTCCGCGCCGGAACCGCCGCCCTTGTTGCTGACCACGATGGGCTGGTCGATCAGCTTGTATTTCAGAATGATCGACTGGATCATCCGGGTGAAATTGTCGGTGCCGCCGCCCGGGCTGGACGTCACGACGAATTCGATCGGCTTGGTGGGCTGCCAGCCCTGCGCGGCGGCACCGGCCATGCCGGCGGCCAGGAAACCCAGGGCCATTCCGAATTTGCGAGCCATTCTTTCCTCCCTTGCTCATGGTTTCTCACAGGCCCTTGGATGGCCTGCCTCGTGACAACTTGTCATATCTGTATGCAGCATGCAACATTCATCCTGCACTCACCGATCGGGATGCGCCGTCATGAACTATCACCATCGTTATGCCGCCCTCGCCGCGCCCGTCCGTCTATGCGTGATCGGGAGCGGGCAGTTCGGGCAAAGCCTGATCGCCCAGGCACGCCATATCCCGCGCCTGTCGCCGAGGATTGCGGTGGACCTGACCGCGGAAGCAGCCGGCCGGGCCTTTACCGCCGCCGGGCATGATCCGCAGGACGTGGCGCTGTGCCTGACGGCGCGCGACGCCGACGTCGCCCTCCGGGCCGGCAGGCTCGTCGCCGCCGGCAGCCTCGACATCGTGCTCGATCTGCCCTTTGACATTCTCGTCGAGGCGACCGGGCATCCGGAGGCCGCGGCGCGGCACAGCCTCGCGGCGATCGAGGCCAACCGGCATGTCTTGCTGGTCAGCAAGGAGGCGGATTCGGTGGCCGGGCCCATTCTTGCCCGCAAGGCGCGGGAGAACGGTGTCCGGATCGCGCCGGTGGACGGGGACCAGCCGAGCCTGCTGATCGACCTTGTGACCTGGGCGGAAACGCTTGGCTTCGACATTCTCTGTGCCGGCAAATCCAGCGAATATGACTTCGTGGTCGATCCCGGCACCGATCGCGTGACCTGCAACGGCGTGCCGGCGCGGATCGAGGGGATCGGCGCGGCGTGGAACGACGCCGCACAGCCGGCGGCTTTCCGCGCGGCGGACCGAGCTTCACTGCTCGGTCGGCATTTCCCGCTGCGGGCCGTGCCGGACCTGTGCGAGATGACGCTGGTGGCGAATGCGACGGGCCTCGCTCCTGACAGGCCGGGCTTCCATTGCCCGGTCGCCCGCATTCCGGAGATTGCCGAGCTGCTTCGGCCACGGGACAGGGCCGGCCTTCTTTCCGGCGGCAGGCGGCTGGATGTCTTCCATCATGTCCGGCTGGCGGACGAAGCCAGTTTTGCCGGCGGCGTTTTCGTCACTTTGCGCTGCCAGGACTGGACCGCGTGGCAGGTTCTGGCCGGGAAGGGCCATGCGGTCAGTCGGGATGGCGAAACGGCGATGATCTATCTGCCGCGCCACCTGCTGGGGCTGGAGGCTGCGACGAGCCTGTTCGATCTCGCGGCCCTCGGCGAAACGCCCTACGGGCCCGATTATGCGCCGAAGCAGGATCTTGTCGCCGTCACCACCGGTCCCCTCGCAGCCGGGACGATCCTCGAAGCCAAGGGGCATCACCACACGATCGACGGCGTGACCGCCGAGATGCGCCCTGCCCTGCCGCTCTCGGCCGAAGCCACGACGCCCTATTATCTGGTCGCCAACCGCGTGCTGGCACGGGACCTGCCTGCCGGAGCCGCGATCCGGCCCTCGGACCTTGCGATCGAGCCGAAATCGACCCTTCTCGACCTTCGCCTCCAGCAGGATGCCGCCTTCCTCGGCGCTTGACAACGATCAGGGAGCAAACTGTATTCTGCATACCACAACCCTGATTGCTCGTCGCGCATGCGCCGTTGAAAATTCCGGGGGGCGGACGGGCACGATCCCGGATTTGTGCGATCGAGGGGTTGCCGGGGTTCTAGAAATCGAATTCCGGTTCTGGCAACAAGGAAACGCGACAGGGAAGCGCGACGCGAGGGGAAACGTGGCCGATTCCGGGAAGAAGAACTGGGCGGTCTCCGATGAGGCCATGGATGGCGTGCAACGGATCACGCGGGTCACGCTGCATGACGCGGTGCTCAACCAGCTGCGCGACATGATCATCGAAGGCAAGCTGGCTCCGGGCACGCGCATCAACGAGGGTCCCGTCGGGGCCTCGCTCGGCGTTTCGCGCACGCCTCTGCGGGAGGCCATCAAGACCTTGGCCAGCGAGGGGCTCGTCGAGATCCTGCCGGCAAAGGGCGCCATCGTCCGGCGCTTTTCGGAGAAGGATATCCGCGACATTCTCGATGTGCTGAAAACGCTGGAGCAGCTGGCGGCCCGGCTGACCTGCGCCCATGCGAGCGACGCCGAGATCGCCGAGATCGCGGACCTTCACCAGCAGATGCTCAGGCTCTATGCCGATCGCAACCGGCTGGCCTATTTCAAGCTGAACCAGGAAATCCATGCCGCCATCGTGCGGGCCAGCGGCAATAGCGCCTTGACCCAGGTTCACGAGCAGCTCCAGGCGCGGATCAAGCGCGTGCGCTTCATCGGGAATGAATTGCCCGAGCGCTGGGCTGGCGCCGTGGCCGAGCACGAGGAGATGAACCTCGCGCTGCTGGCGCGGGATGGCGAGAAACTGTCGGAAGTCCTCGGCCGGCATCTCGACAAGACGCTCGACCGGGTCCGCGACGCGATCTGAGCGTGTTCAGCGGCCCTTCCAGTCCGGCGGGCGTTTGGCGAGGAAGGCTTCCATGCCTTCCTTGAAATCCCCGCTGAGATAGCAGTTCAGCACCCACTCGCTGTCATCGAGATCCGCGCCCTGCCCGATCCGGCGGAGGGATTCCTTCGTCGCCCGCAAGGTCAGCGGCGCGTGCCCGGCGATCAGCGCAGCGAGGCTCATCATCCGCGCGGTCAGGGCGGCATGGTCAGGCAGGATCTCGCTGAACAGGCCGATGGCGCGCCCCTCCTCCGCCTCGATGAGCCGTGCGGTGAAGATCAGGTCCTTCACGCGGGCCGGGCCGAGCAAGGCGTTGAGCCGGGCATAATTGCGCATGGAGAGACAATTGCCGAGCGTCCGGGCAATCGGAAAGCCGAACCGAGCGGATTCGGTGGCGATCCGCAGGTCGCAGCAGGCGGCAATCGCCGCGCCGCCCCCCGTCACCGCGCCGGCAATCGCGGCGATGGTCGGGACCGGGCAGGATTCCAGCGTGTCGAGCACGCGCTCGATCCGGTCCTCGTAGGCGAGCGCATCCTCGGGGGTGTGGAAATCGCGGAACTGGGCGATATCCGTACCGGCGGCGAAGGCCTTGTCACCTGCGCCGGTCAGGATCAGCGCACGCGTGGCGCCCATGGCCTGCGGGTCGGCCGCGATCCGGGCGATCTCCTCGTACATCGCGAAGGTCAGCGCGTTGCGCGCCTGCGGCCGGTTCAACGTGATGATGCCGATCCCGCTTTCGCAGGAGAAAAGAACCTCGGATGCGGCCTCGGTCATGGTCTGGGCTCCCCCGGGCCGTGTTCGGCCAGCAGCGAATCGATTTCATCCCCGGAATAGCCGAGTTCGGCGAGGATTTCCGCATTGTGATCACCGGCATCCGGCGTCGGCGTCGCGAGGCTGGCGGGGGTGCGCGACAGCGTGACCGGTTCACCGACGAGCCGGATCTCGCCCAACGCGGGATGGTTCACGCTCTGGGCGATGCCGAGATGTCTGACCTGCGGGTCCTCGAACATCTCGTCCACCGCATAGATCGGCCCGGCAGGAACCGCGGCTTCCTCGAGCCGGTCGAGCCAATAGGCGGAATCCTCCCTCGCGAGGATGGCCTCGAGCCGTTCCCGCAGTTCCGGCCGGCGGGCAAAGCGCTTTTCCAACGAGCTGTAATCCGGGTCATCCGCCCATTCCGGTTCGCCGATCGCGGCGCAGAAGGCACGCCAATGCCCCTCGGCGCCGACGGCAATGTTGATGTGGCCGTTGCGCGTCCGGTAAACGCCCATCGGCGTCGAATACGGATGGTCATTGCCGGATTGCGGCGGGACCTTGCCCTCGACGAGATAGCGGGCGGCCTGGAAATCCATCATCCCGATCTGCGCCTCGAGCAGCGAGGTCTGGACCCATTGGCCGAGGCCGGATACCGCCCGCTCCTGCAGGGCCACGAGGGCGCCGATGGCGGCATAGAGGCCGGCCGCGGAATCCGCCACGGCGATGCCCGCCCGGACGGGCCCCTGCCCCGGCAACCCGGTGACCGACATCAATCCGCCCATGCCCTGCGCGATCTGGTCAAAGCCTGACCGGCTGCGATAGGGCCCGGACTGGCCGAAGCCGGACAGGGAGACCAGGATCAGGCGGGGGTTGAGCGCATGCAGCGTCTCGAAATCGAGGCCGAGCTTGCCCTTCACATCCGGGCGGAAATTCTCGATCAGCAGGTCCGCCGTCTCCAGCAGGCGCCGCAGGACCGCCATGCCCGACGGCTTCTTGAGGTTGAGCGTCAGCGAACGCTTGTTCCGGTGCAGGTTCTGCATGTCATAGCCATGCCGGGGGCCGCTCATGTTCTCGTTGGGATCGAGGCCCGGGGGCGGCTCGACCTTGATCACGTCCGCTCCGAAATCCGCAAAGATGCGGACGCAGGTCGGGCCCGCCCTCACGCGCGACAGGTCGATGACCCGGAGAGGACGGAGCGCGGTGGAGGGCGCGGGACGGGGCATGGTTCAGTTTCCGAAAGCAAGACGCGGGATGAAGGTGGTCACCCATGGCACATAGGTGATCACCAGCAGCGTCAAGCCCAGCGGAATGTAGAACGGCATCATCTCCCGCAGGACATCGCGCATCCGGACCTGCGCGATATCAGCGACGAGATAGAGCGCCAGCCCCATGGGCGGCGTCAGCAGCCCGACCATGAGGTTGAACACCACCACCATGCCGAGATGGACGGGGTCGACGCCGGCCAGCATCAGCGGCTTGGCGATGATCGGGGCGATGACGAGGATCGCCGTGGTGGAATCGAGGAACATGCCGACGATCAGCAGCAGGATATTGACGAGCAACAGCAGGACCAGCGGATCGGACGAGATCGACAGCATCCATCCCGCGAGGATCTGCGGCACGCGCTCGACCGAGAGGATCCAGCCGAACAGCGCGGCCACGGCCACGATCAGCAGGATCGCCGCCGAGGAGCGGATCGTCTCCAGCGCGGCGGCATAGAGGCCACGCCAGGTCAACTCGCGGTAGAAGAGCGCGCTGATGGCAATCGTGTAGATCACGGTGACGGAGGCGATTTCCGTCGGCGTGAAGAAGCCGGCAAGCATCCCGCCGATCAGAAGGACCGGCGCGAGGATTGCCGGGAGAGCCGGCCAGAAATCCCGCAGGATTTCGACCAACGTGGGCCAGCGATCCGCCCGCGGATAGTTCCGCCTGCGGGCAAGCCAGGCCGTCATCAGCATGAGGCCCGCGACGCAGAGCAGCCCCGGCAGGATGCCGCCGAGCAGCAACTGCAGCACGGACACGCCCGTGACGGTGCCGTAGATGATCAGCGGGATACTGGGCGGGAAGATGGGGCCGACAATGGCCGAGGACGAGGTCACCGCCGCCGCGAAGGCCCGGTTATAGCCCTTTTCCTTCATCGCATCGATCTCGATGCGGCCGATCCCACCGATATCGGCCAGCGCCGAACCGGACATGCCGGCAAAAACGAGGGAGCCGAAGATGTTCACCTGCGCAAGGCCGCCCGGCAGCCGTCCAACCAGTGTATCGGCGAATTTGTAGATGTATTTCGAGATGCCGGCGGAATTCATCAGGCTTCCGACGAACAGGAAGACCGGCACGGCGACCAGCGGGAAGGAATCCATCGCATAGAGCGTGCGCTGGGCAAGCAGGTCGAGCGGAAGGCCGTTCGCGGCGAGATAGATCAGGCACGGGATGCCGATCGCCAGCACCACGGGGAAGCCAAGGGCAAAAAGCCCGACAAAGGCGAAAACAACAAGAAAGCCGGCCATGAACGGGACCTCAGGTCAGGGTGGTCTGCTTCTCGTCGGGCTTGCCGCGCGAGAAGGTGGTCCAGAACAGGCTGGCGCAGGCGATCGCGAGGAGGGCTGCGCCGACCGCCAGGGGGCCCATGAAGAACAGGAAAGGCATTTCCAGCGTCGCCGTGGTGCTCCTGAAATTCCGGCTGATCGTCAGGAAGGCGGCCCCCGAAAGTACCGAGAAGAAGACAATGCCTGCGACCTCGATGATCAGTTGCAGGAGCCAGCGCGGCCGTTCCGGCAGCATGCCCTGGAATTCCTCCATCCGGATCTGCCCGCCTTCGAGCGACACGAGGGCTGCGGCCAGAAATGTCAGGCAGATCAGCATGTAGCGGGCGATTTCCTCGGCGCCGGCCAGCGGCACGTCGAAAACCCCGCGCATGATGATCTGGGTAAAGGGCGCCAGGATCAGGCCTGCGAGCAGCAGGCAGGACACGGCCCGGAGGGCGAGGGCGAGCAGTCGCATGACGGTTTCCGGCTGGGTGGGAGCGGCGGGCCCTGGAGCCCGCCGCGGCAACACGTCACTTCACGGCCTGGATCTGGGCGATGTAGCTGTTCCAGTCCGGGAAATCCTTTGCGACCTGATCCAGCACGGCCTTGCGGAACGCGGCGAGATCAAGCCCGTCCTTCTCCTCGATGAAGGTCATGCCCTTGCCCTCGAGTTCCTTGCGGTAGCGGTCGAAGCTTTCCTTGTCCCAGGCCAGCGTCTTCTGGCCGACCTCGGCCATCGTGTCTTCGATGATCTTGCGGTCCGCGGCGGGGATCCCCTGCCAGACCCGCTCGTTCACGAAAACCGAGAGGACAGATTGCATGTGGCCGGTGAGCATCACGAATTTCTGCACTTCGAACAGCTTCAGCGTGAAGATATTCGGCAGCGGGTTTTCCTGCCCGACGACGAGGCCGGTCGCCAAGGCGGTGGCGAGTTCGGAGACTTCCACCGGCGTGGCGATGGCGCCCATGCCGGTCAGCATCGAGGACCAGAGCTTCACCGGCACGCCGCGATACTTCTTGCCCTTCATGTCGGCGGGCGAGAGCACTTTTTCCTTGGAGGTCAGGTGCCGCGTCCCCTGGAAGAAGGAACCGACAATCCGCATTCCGCCCTTTTCGACGAGCTCCTTGTTGATCGCCTGCAAAGCAGGCGATGTGCGGGAATCCGTCGCGCGGAGCGAATGCTCGGCATCGCGGTAGACAAAGGGCGTGTTGAAGACCGCCGTCGTCGGCAGGATGCGGCCGAGCGAGGCGAAGTCATGATGGCCGATCGCAATCGCGCCGGACTTCACACCGTCGACCATCTCCGCCACGCCGCCGAGCTGCGAATTGGCGAAAACCTGAATCTCGACGCGACCTTGCGTGCGCTCCTTCACGAGCTTGGCGACCTCGTCGGCATAGAGCGTCTGCGGCGCATTCGCGACGCCGACATGCGCGTAGCGAAGCTTGATCTGCGCATCGGCCGGTGCGGTCATCAGCGGCAGGATCGCCAGCCCCGGCGCGAGCAGCCATTTCCAGTTCAGCATCGTTCTTCCTCCCTTTTCCGGCCCTTCGGGCGCTGGTTGTCGAAGGGCATCAGCCCTCCCGATCGTAAACCTTGACCAAGGCGGTCGTATCGAGTTCCGCATGGCCGAAATGCACGGCCATCCGGTACAGATTGAGCGCATCCGCCGTCATCGGGGTGGCCGTCTTCAGCCCGGCGGTGAAGACATTGACCATCTCGAGGTCCTTCAGCATCTGCCGGGCATAGCCCTGCGGCGCGAAGTCCCGGTTGGCCATGCGCGGATAATTGCGCTGGAGCAGGTTGCTGTCGGCATGGCCGCCGGCCAGGCATTCCGGAATGCGTTTCGCATCGATGCCCGCGGCCTCGGCCACCATCAGCGCCTCGGCCAGCACGGCATGGGTGCAGCCGACGATCATCTGGTTGATCATCTTGGCGACGAGGCCGGCACCGGGGCCGCCCATGATCGTGTAGCGCCCGGCGACATCCGCCATCAGCGGGGCGATCCGGGCGAGATCCTGATCACGGCCGCCGGCCATCACGGTCAGCGTGCCCGTGCCGGAAGCCGGCGGGCCGCCCGAGACAGGCGTATCGACCCAGCCGCAGCCGCGCTCGGACAGCAGGCGGGCGCCGAGGCGGCGGCAGGCCTCGACCGGGATGGTCGAGAAATCGACGAGGATCTGGCCCGGCTTCATCGCCGCAGCGACGCCGCCGCTGCCGAACATCACCTGTTCGACCGCATCCAGGGTCGGCAGGTTCAGCACGATCAGATCAGCGCCTTCGACGACGCCGGCAGGCGTGGCGGCGATGCAGGCTCCGGCCTCGCCGGCAGCCTCGCACCGGGCGGGTGCGATGTCATAGGCCGTGATGGCAAAGCCTTTCGGCAGCAGATGGCGGACCATCGGCAGGCCCATCAGGCCCACGCCAAGATAGCCGAGCCGCGGCTTTGCCATTTCTGTTTCAGGCATGTCCCTCTCCTGTCGCATAGATGCGTCGGGCGTTTTCGACGAACAACGCCTCTTGTTCCTTCTGCGGGAAGCCGGCCACGATGGCCTCGAACCCGCCGAAGATCTCGGAAAAGCCGGCGCAGAGCGAGTCGACCGGGAAGTTCGAGGCGAACATGCAGCGCCCGGAACCGAACGCGTCAATCGTCCGCAGCACGACCTCCCGGTTGGCTTCCGCCGTCCAGCGCTGGCCCGGAATGCCGATCCCGGAAATCTTGACCATGACATTCGGACAGGCCGCGAGGCGCTGCATCGCCGCGTTCCACCCGGCCAGCCCTTCGGGCGAGCGATCCGCCGGCAGGCCGGTATGGTTCAGGATGATGGTGGTTTCCGGGAAATCCGCAGCCAGACGGGCCGCCTCGCCGAGATGCCACCAGGGCGTCTGCAGATCGAAACGCAGCCCCAGCGGTGCCAGCCGGGCGAACCCCTCGCGCCAGCGCGGGTCCGTCATGCCGCCTGCAGCACCATCCGCCGGCGAGGCATTGGCCCGCGGCTTGTGCCGGACCGACCGGACGAAGCCGCGCGCGGCATGGCTTTCCAGCACTGCCGCGCAGTCATCCCTGTCGAGCCAGGCCTGCGCCACCGCCACGCTGGGCAAACCGGTTTCCGCGCGCAGGGCGGCGATGTAGTCCATTTCGCCGACAGGATCGCGCGGGTCCCATTCCGCCTCGACATAGACGCTGGCCAGCAGGCGGTACGGCCGGGCATCCCGGCGATAGTCTTCCGGCAGGTAGGGCCGGCGGATCGCGGAATAGTCGCCATAGCGGAAGCGGATCGGCGGCTCGTCAGAAAGCCAGGGATAGTAGTTCCGGCCCGGGTCCCAGACATGGTGATGCGCGTCGATCACGGCGCGTCCCGCCGCGTTCCTGTCGCCTGATCCTGCCCCGAGCTGGTGTGAAATCGGTGCCTCCCCGATTGACGGCGGGACCACTATAGCTAATGGTTCCCGGGTCGCAAGTATGCTGCATACAGTTTTTCAGGAAGGTTCAGCGCTATGGTCCAGGCCAAGGCTCCGCACGGGTTCCAGCGCCCCTACAAGGGCGTGTTTCCGGTCGTTCCCACGATTTTCGACAAGGAGGGTGGCCTCGACCTCGAAGGCCAGAAGCGTTGCCTCGACTTCATGATCGATGCCGGCTCGCACGGGCTGTGCATCCTCGCGAATTTCTCGGAACAATTCGTGCTGTCCGATGCCGAGCGCGAGGTGCTCACGAGGCTCTGCCTCGATCTTGTGGCCGGCCGGGTACCGGTGATCGTGACGACAACGCATTTCTCCTCGCGCGTCTGTGCCGAACGCTCGCGGGCCGCCGAAGACATGGGCGCGGCGATGGTGATGATCATGCCGCCCTATCACGGGGCCACGTTCCGTGTAGGCGAAGCGCAGATCGCCGAGTTCTTCAAGGTGGTGTCCGACGCGATCTCGATTCCGATCATGATCCAGGATGCGCCTGTCGCCGGCACGCCGCTGCCTCCCGCCCTGCTGGCGAAACTGGCGAAGGAGATCGAGCAGGTCGCCTATTTCAAGATCGAGACGGCCGGCGCCGCTACCAAGCTGCGTGACCTGCTGGCGCTTGGCGGCGCGGCCATCGAAGGCCCTTGGGACGGCGAGGAGGCGATCACCCTGATGGCCGATCTCGATTCCGGCTGCACCGGCGCGATGACTGGCGGCGGCTATCCCGACGGCATCCGCCAGATCATGGACCCCTGGGCGCGGGGCGACCGCGCGGCAACCCGGGCCGCCTATGCGAAATGGCTGCCGCTCATCAACCACGAGAACCGGCAATGCGGGCTGATCACGGCCAAGATCCTCATGAAAGCCGGTGGCATCATTGCCTGCGACGATGTCCGCCACCCGCTGCGGCGCCCCTCGGCCGAAGCCGAGGCGCAATTGCTGGAACTCGCGCGCGACCTCGACGTGATGGCCCTGCGCTGGGCCCGGTAAGCCAGGCCTTCAGGCCGGGGCGCCTTGCGGTGCCGCGGCCTGGCGGCGCTGCCGCAGCATCCGGAAGCCGAAGGCCAGCGCGATCCCGATGGCCAGCACGATGATCGAGACCAGCGGGCGGTAGGCAAACCAGGCGATCGCGATGACGGCCGGCCCCAGCAGCGCCGTCGCCGCAGCCGCCACCAGGCCAACCGCGCCGCTGACAAGGCTGCCGAGCAGCGGCACGTAACTCGCCAGAAGCGTGACCGGCGCGAAGAGCGACGAGAAGCCGATGAACATCACCAGCAGCCCGACCGCCCGGAGGATCCAGGTCAGCACGACATTGTCCTGCTGGGCCGTCTCGAACATCTCGTCGGTTGTGCGCGCGCCATTGGCGGCCAGAAGGAAGTCACGGCCGTTGCGGGCCTTGTAGGGCTCGATGCCATCCGCTGTCTGCCGGCCGACGAAACTTGCCGTCCCCTCGGACACGAGCTGGTAGCTGACGCGCAGGCTGCCGACCTGCGTTCCGTTCTGGCTGTTAGCCAGGAAGAGCATCCCGTCCCGCATGACCAGAGCGGAACCGGTGCGGCGGCGGGCCGTTTCGACCACTGCCGGATCCAGCCTGAAATCACTACCGCCAGACAGTCTTTGTACTGCATTACCAACCGGATAGGAATCGATCTTCGCGTCACGCACGAAGAAGGTTTCCGATGACCATCGCATCGGCGGGTTCTGGTGGCCCTGCGGGACCCGGAAGCGGCTCGAATCGACCGGGCGCTCGCTCCATTCCTGCGAATAGGTGAACTTGCGATCCTGGCCCGAGCCGGATTCCTTCTCGACCCATTGCAGCATCTCGACCTTGCGGGAGAGCTTCAGCCCCCGCGCGCGGATGCCGAACAGATCATCCTGCACGCCGCTGGCCGAACGGACCTCGCCGCTGACATGGATCAGCTTGCCATCGAATGCCGCGTCACGCCGCTGGGTGCCGATCGACTGGACCAGCCCCTGCCCCTCCTCCAGTGCCCGGGCAGTTTTCACCGCGCGGCCCTCGTTCCAGAACAGGCCCCAGCAGGCCAGCGGAACCAGCAGCAACCCCATGAGGATGGCGCCGAAGCTGTTCGACAGCCGCTCGAGGAAGCCCTGCGGCGCGGCATGGACATCCTCGCCTGCCGGCACCGAAAAGGTTTCCTCGCTCCGGAACGGATCATTGTCTGACATGGATGCCCCCGCACGCTGCGACCTGGCCGACTCACCCCGTCGGTTCCATTCGCCGGGAATCGGGCGACATCCACGCCGTTTTGTCCAGAACCCGCCGGCAATCCGTTGTTGATGCCCGTTTCCAGGAGGGAGGGCATCATGTGCACCCGGCCCGGCGACAATCGCCGGATCCTGTGGGGATTCCCACAGATCGGGGCCGCGGAGATGCAAGTATGCATTCCGACTTCCTGAAGTTCCCGAGAGCTGCATGGCCGACGCCACGCCACCCTGCCTGATCGAGCGCCGGCCCGCCTTCACGAAGACCGGGCGCCCTTCCGGCCGGCCTCGCGTGACATCACTGCCGAAACTGCCTAGCTTCACCCCCCGATCCGATTGGCAGGGGGTGTCGATGGCGGATGAGGGTTCCGCGCTTCATCGGTTCGCGACAGGGGAACTCGCCTGGTCGAGCGGCGTGATCGTCTTCATCGACGTGATGGAATCCGTCCGGCTGACCGCCCGCGACGGCGGGCTCTTCATCACGCGCTGGATCGAGCAGCGCCAGGCCATCGAGGATCTCTTCGCGCGCGGTGACGGCCGGGTGATCCGCTCGACCGGCGATGGCATCATCGGGCAGTTCTCCGAGCCGAGAGCCGCGATCGCCTCGCTCTTCGAAGCGATGGCGTTGGTCGAGCGCTCCAACACCGATCTGGCCGGCCCGCTGCCGATCGCCATCCGCGTCGGCATGGCGCGGGGCGAATTCCTGACGGACCGGCAGGATATCTACGGCCAGGCTGTCAATCTCGCAGCGCGCCTTTCCGGCCTCGGCATGCCGAGCGCCATTATCGTGCCGGAAGATCTCCGCGCCGATCTCGTCGACGGCGTGGATGCCGAGATCGAGGATCTCGGTGCCTGTTTTCTCAAGCATCTGGAGGCTCCCATCCGGGCCTATGCTCTCCGTCCCGTCGGAAAAAGGCGGCTTCCGGTGATGCCGGCCCGCAAGGATGCGCAGCTCGTTCCCACAATCGCTGTGGTTCCGCTGGTGCCGATCCAGGGCGGCCCCGCTCGGGACCTTCTCGGCGACATCATCGCCGACGAGCTGATCTCGGCGCTGTCGGGCTCGCCCTATCTCAACGTGATCTCGCGCCTGTCGGCGTCGGTGGCGCGGCAGCGCGGATTGCCCCCCGGGCTGGCGGCAGAAGCGCTGCAGGCCGACTACATCGTGTCTGGCACCTATTCCGCCCTCCAGAACAGGGTTCGGGCCACGCTTGAACTGACGGAACGGAAAACCGGGCTTGTCCGGCTGGAACAGCGCTTCGCCATGCCGGCGGAGGCACTGATCACGGCGGAATTCCACGGGTTCGACGGATTCATCGCCGGGTTGCTTCGGGCCGTGCTGCGGAACGAGGTCCAGCGCGTCCGGAGGCAGACCCTTCCCAGCCTCGAAAGCCATTCGCTGCTGCTGGGGGCCGTGAGCCTGATGCACCGGGCCGGCCGGCAGGATTTCCCCTATGCGGCCGAGATCCTGTCCACGCTGATGGAACGCCATCCGCGCGAGGCACTCCCCTGCGCCTGGCTCGCCTGCTGGTACACGATCAAGGTGCAGAAGGGGCTCTCCGAGGATCCCTCTGCCGAGGGGAACGAAGCGAGCGCGCTTGCGCGGCGCGCGATGGATCTCGACCCGGACAACCCGCTCGCCCTCGCCGTTGCCGGCCTGATCGAGACGAATTTCGCCCGGCGCTTTGACGATGCGGAAAGCCTGCTCGACCGGGCAAGCGACCTCAACCCGAACGAAACCTATGCGCTCCTGCACAAGGCCGCGCTGCTGCAATTCACCGATCGCGGCGCCGAGGCCTATCCGATCGCCCGGCGGGCGATGACACTCTCGCCCTTTGATCCGCATCGTTACTATTTCGAGGCCATCGCCGCTTCCTCCGCGTTTTCGGCGGGCGATTACGAGCTCGCGCTCGCCCATGCCGACGAGGCGATCCGCGCCAACAGGCTCTATCCCTCCGGAAGCCGGGTCCGGACCGCGGCGCTCTGGCATCTCGGACGCAAGGGCGAAGCCCTGAAAACCGCGGAAACACTCCGCGAAATCGAACCCAACCTTACGGTCGCGCGGTGGCTGGCCAAATCTCCGGCCGCCGGCTTCGATGTCGGCAGCCGGATGGCGGCGGGACTACGCGCGGCAGGCATTCCGGAAAACTAGGGGCAGGAGTTCAGCATGTCGTTTGCCAATGGATTGAACGGGCTGAATGGCCTTAACGGGCTCAACGGTCTCAATGGGCTGAACGGCCTGAATGGCCTCAACGGGTTGAACGGCCTCAACGGGCTGAACGGCCTGAATGGTCTCAACGGGCTCAACGGGCTGAACGGACTTTCCGGCAGCTGGAACGGGGCGCCTGGCAGCGTTCTGACGATCCATGATGCTCTGGCCGGGCTTTATGCGCCACCGTCTTCCCTGCCCGGACCTGTGCCCGCAACCGAACAGGACAGCCTTGCCCGCTGGTCGAGCGACGTGCGCGCCCGGATCCTCGATGCGGAACTGTTCTCGCAGCTCGCCTTCTCGCCCGACCCTGCGAATGCGCGCGGCTTCATTGTCCATTCGGCCCAGCAGAGCTGGACCAAAGAACCGGGCGGCCCGCATCTCTCCGCCCAGTATGACCCGATCGTCACGCTGGCGCCGCCAAGCCTTGCCCAGCTTGGCGGCCGGCAACTGGCGCTTGTGGCGAATGCCGCGATCCTCCGGGGTGACCGGATCCACGAGATTCTCGGGCAGATCCCGGCGCCCCTGCCCTATCTCGGCATGTTCGTGCCGCTTTCGGAGGAAAGGACGCGCTGGACGCTCGAATTGCTGGCAACCGTCTTCCGCCTCTCGGTCTATGTCGAGATGGCGTTCAAGCACGCCTTTTCCCTGCCCCGGCCCCACCAGCTTTCACCCCAGATCAACCCGGTCATTCCGACGCCGCTGCACGGAACGCTGCCTAGCGGCCATGCCACGGAAGCCTTCGCCATGGTCGCGATGCTGGTCGAGCTTCTCGAGAAGGCCGGTGCCCGCGAGGCCGGGCGGCCCTGGCGGGAGCGTCTGTTCAAGCTGGCAGACCGGATCGCCTACAACCGGACGGTGGCCGGCGTCCATTTCCCGGTCGACAATGCGGCGGGCGCCGTCCTCGGGATCGCTCTTGCACGTTATCTCGCCGCGCGCTGCCAGGGCTCGGAGGCCTCGTGCCATTCCTGGCATTTCGATGCCTCGACCTTCTGCGAGGATGAGCCTGACGGATTCTTCGATCACGCCGCCCTGGTCCGGCAGATGGATACCGGCGATGGCCCGCCAGCCGACCCGTCGGCTGCCGGCGGGCCGGCCGTCGTGGCCGGCCTTTCGGTCCAGGCCCGACTGACGCTCGGATCCTCGGGCGTTCTCGGCTGGCTCTGGCAGCAGGCCCTCGCGGAATGGGCCTGACCACGCGGATCACAACCGGAGGGACGCGCCGATGACATGGCGGACAGGCACCTGCGCCTATCAGTCACTTCCGCTGGCCATGGACCCGCTGGCGGACTGGATCCGCCCTGAAATTGTCCGGGCGCCGAACAGCCGGACCCTTCTCCTGATCCGCCTGGCGGAAGGCGTCGACCCTGCGGCGCTGCGCAATTTCCGGAATGCGCCTGATCCCAACCGCCTTTTCGTCCATCAGGGCCGGGGCGTCACGACCGGGCAATGGCTCCAGACGCTGGATGTTCCCGCTGCAGCCGGCAGCACATGGAGCAAGGCGCGGTATCTGACCGCCCGCGCGCTGCCGCTTTTCTTCGACTGGCTCCTTGCTTCGGCTGCGGTCCAGAGCCTGTTCGACGAAATCACGCTCTGCCAGGCGATCGACACGCCGCCCGTGCCGCTCCGCCAGCGCAGCCTGGCTGTCGCTGCGGCCGTCACGCCGCCCTGTGCGATCCGGGTGCTGACCGGCATCATCGACCACGGATTTCCGGTCGCCAGCCCGATGTTTTCCCGCCGGTCGGACACACCGGCCGGCTGGAGCACCCGGCTTCGCGCGCTCTGGGTGCAGGATGGCAAGCCGGCTGCCGCCCATCCCGATCAGGGCCTCGCCTCACCCGAAGGGTTCGATTACGGCGCGATGATCTCCGGCGGCGGGGTGATCCGGCATCTTGCCGGCGTACAGGGCGACGAGGACCGGTTCTATGCCGCATCCGGCCTGTTCCGGAGCCAGGACCGGGACAGCTACTGGACGCAGCTTTCGGCGAGCCATGGTGCCCATGTCTCCGGGCTGGCCCTTGAGCCAACGGCACCAATGGACGGCTCCGAGCCGGTCGTCGCCGTGCACCTGCCGAAAACGACGGTGGATGACAGTTCCGGTGCAGCCCTGTCAGCCCATGCGTTCGATGCACTCCGCTTCATCCTTGCCGAAGCCGAACATGCCGCCGATCCCTCGCCCGCGCCGCTTTTCGTGCTGGACGAGGGCCAGCCCGGCGAACGCCCCGACCCCGCGGCCCTTGCCGTGCCGCCAGTGGTGGTCAACCTGAGCTACGGGTTCAATGCCGGACCGCATGATGGCGAAGGTCCTCTGGAGAAGGCGCTGTTCGAGATACAGGCGCTGTGGAGCCGTGCGCATCCCCGTTCGCCGCTGGTCATCGTGCTGCCCGCGGGCAACGGATACCAATCCCAGACCTTTGCCCATTGGGACCGGCATGCCCTCGCCGATCCGGCAAAAGCCCGGGTGACATGGGAAATCCCGCCCGATGACGGCAGCGCCAATTCGGTCCAGATCTGGTTGCCGCGCAGCTTCCGCGGCAAGGCGCATGTCACGCTGGTCTCGCCATCCGGGGTCTCGGTACGGCTGGGCAACAGGAAGGGCACGATTGCCGAATTGCCGGGCCGTTCCGGCATTCCCGTGGCGATGGGGGTCTATTGCGCGCCACAGGCCTCGCGTCCGCGCGGGATGTTCCAGCTTGTGGTGGGCCCGACCCAGGCCGATGCACCCAATCGTTCGGCCAGCGGCGCGTGGGAAATCCGGATCGAGGCTACCGGATTGCTGCGGAACGAGGCGATCGAGGCCTGGGTCCAGCGCGACGATCTGCCTGTCGCCACGACGCGACCATCCCGCCAGTCGCGGTTCCGCCACGCGGATTACCGCCCGTTCGATCCTCCGGACCAGCCGGGAGACGGCTCCCGCGAGACCAGCCCTGTGCAGCGCCCCGGCAGCCTGAACGCCCTCGCAACCGGGCCACGCACCCTGGTGATCGGAACATGCGCCGCACGCCGGACCTTTCCCGTCGAGGTTTCGCTCACGTCCGGCGGCGGGCGCCCGGAATGGCTGAACGGCGTCGACGGCCTCGCGCCGGCCGATGACTCCGTCCTGCTCTGGGGCTGCCTTTCTTCCGGCATGCGGGCGGCGGGCTCGATCCGGCTGTTCGGAACCAGCATGGCCGCGGCGATGGCGACGCGGGAAATCGCCCGTTCGATCAACCGGTTCCGGCGCGGCAAGCCCAAGGCGGCCTTTGCGGGGATGCTGGTCGACCCGCCGGTTCCGGCGCCAGACCCGAGGCGGGGCAACGGCCGGCTCGTTCCCTAGAAGGCATCCTCATCCACCGGGCGCGTTTTGCAGCGGCTGGTTCGCGAAGCGCGTTCAGCGGGAATCCGGGTCGGACAAGTCGCGGAGCCGGGGCAGATCGAGGATCTCGATCGTCTGCCGCCCGGTGCGGAGGACGCCCTGTGCCGCCAGAAAGGCGAGTTCCCGGGTCACCGCCTCGCGATGCGTCGCGGTCAGGGCGGCGATTTCGTAATGCGTAGGCGCCGGCTTGATGGTGCAGGCGCTGCCCGGTCGCCTCGCCTGTTCGGCCAGACGGAGGATCGCCTTCCGGATCCGGATCGGGACAGGGTAGACCGTGAACTCGAACACCCGCGCGGAGAGATCACGCAACTTGCGGACCAGCTCGCGCGACAGGTTCAGGCCGATGCGCGGATAGCGAAGGATGAATTCGTGGAATTGCTCGCCGCGCATCCGGGCAATCCGTGCCTCGCCGATGGCAATCACATCCGCCGAGCGAAGCTGGCCGTCGATTGCCGAGAATTCCCCGAAATAGGAGCCTTCCGCGATGTCGAGATAGACGACTTCATGACCATCCGGCGCGAAGCGCTTCGCCTGGACGCGCCCTGACAGCACGAAGAAGATGTCCGTACTGGGTTCGTCGGTGCTGATGATCGCCTTGCCTGCCGCGTAACGGCGCACGATCACGGCCTGTTCCAGCGCGGCGATCGCGGGGGCATCGAGCCCGTGGAACAGAACGATTCCAGACAGTTCCGACATGGTTTCCGCCCCCGCAGCCTCGAGACGAAGCCTGCCATACAAGGACTAGCAAAGTCCCGCGCGGGTGGCCACTGGCCGGCGCAGGACTAGGCGATCACGCGTTGCACGATCAGGAGGAGCATCAATCCGAGGGCAGCCTGGAGAAGCGCGGTCAGCGTGATCCAGCGCAGGCCCTGATCGGCGCGGAGCCCGGCCTGATGCGAGGCGAGCCAGAAATAGCCGTCCTGGATATGGGGCGCGCCGATGGCGCCAGTCGTTACTGCCAGCACGGCCAGCGCCCGGCCCGCCGGGTCATCGAGGCCCATCGGGGCAAGAAGCGGAATCATCACGCCCGCGGCGGTGATTGCCGCCGTCAGGGCGGAACCCTGCAGGACGCGGCTGACCAGCGCGACCAGGAATGGCAGGGCCAGCCCCGGCAGGGCCGAACCTTCCGCCACGGATTCCACGGCAAGGCTGGCGAACCCGTCCTGATGCAGAACGAGCTGGAGCCCACCCGCCGCACCGATGGCGAGGAGCAGGCCAGCCGAGGCGGTGATGGCCCGGGCGATCGTGCCTTCCCCGGCCAGCGCCTCGCGGATCGCGGAAGGGCCGGCCGGCAGCAGGGCCAGTCCGAGGCCAACGACCAGCAGCATCAATGGCAGGCCGAGACGGATCATCTGCTCGCGGGTGTTGCCGCTGCCCAGCGGCTCGCTGGGGATCTGGCCGAGCGCGTTGAAGATGATCATCGCCAGCAGGCAGAGGACGGCAAGCCCGAGACCGATAACGGCCCGGCCGGGCCCGGGCGACGCGACCGGCAGGGAAGCCGGCGGGATTTCGGGCGCGCCCCGCGTCAGCCAGAGACCGAACAGGGCCTGCGCGACGGCAACGGGCGCACCATAAGCCAGCACGAGGCGCCAGTCTGCCTGCAGGACCGCCATGGCCGCGATCGGCAGCGGCGCGGGCAGGAGCGCCCCCTGGAACGCATTGACGATGGCGGCAGCGCCCAGAGCGGCGCGGGTACGGCCGGCCTCGACCAGCGCGATCAGCGGGTGCAGGACTGCAAGGGCGGCGAGCGGCGTGCCGCCAATCCCCGCCGGCAGGGCCAGCAGCCAGAGCAGGCGAGCCCGCCCGCTTTCCGGCATGAGCAAGCGAAGCCGGGCGATCGCACCGGTTGCGGCGCCGATCCACGCCACAAGGACGCCTGCCAGGATGGTCAGGCCACCGGCAGCCAGTGACTGGCCGAAACCGTTATGGAAGCTGCGGGCGACCCAGGTCAGGTCAACCCGCAGGACAAGGCAGAACAGGCAGGTCGCCAGCACCAGCGCAACAAAGGGAATGACCCGGTACCGATAGCTCAGGAAGGCCGTGAAACCGACGAGCGCGAACAGAAGAAGGAACTTGGCGTCATCCACGGGCGAGTCTAATCCTTTGTCTGCCGGCGTCCTTAGCATTGCCGGCGGCCGGATCGGAAGCCCTTCCGGCAAATCCCGCCCCCCGGAGGAAGACGTGCCTCTCCCGTTGCGTGCTGTCGCCCTTGTCCTTGCCGGGCTCGCGAGCCTGCTGGCTTTCCCCGCTGCGAGCCAGCCCGTGCCAGACAATGACCGGATCGAGGTCCGGGGCCGGCATCTTGTCCGCCCCTCCGGCGAGGTGTTCCTGATCCGGGGGATCGGGCTTGGCAACTGGCTGGTCCCGGAAGGCTACATGTTCAAGTTCAGGAAGGCGCGCTCGCCGACCGAGATCGCGCGGCTGTTCGCGCTTGCCATCGGCGAGGACGAAGCCGCCCGCTTCTGGACCCGGTTCCGCGAGAACTACATCACCGAGGACGATGTCGCCTTTCTCGCCAAGGCCGGGTTCAACACCCTGCGCGTGCCGCTGCATTACCGGCTCTTCATGCCGGAAGCGCAGAGCGTTCGGGGCAACGAGCCGCTGGTCTTCGAGGGGCCCGGCTGGGCCCTGCTGGACCGGTTCATCGGCTGGTGCCGGAAATACGGGCTCAAGGTCATCCTCGACGCCCATGCCGCGCCGGGCGGGCAGACCGGGATCAACCATGATGACGGCACCGGTTTTCCGCTCATGTTCTACATCCCGCGGGAATGGCGGCGAACCATTGCCTGGTGGGAGGAATTCGCCCGGCGCTACAAGGGCGATCCGACCATCCTCGGCTTCGAGCTGCTCAACGAGCCGATCTCGACCTATCATGACGAGGACCGCCTGAACTGGCTGCTCGAGCCGTTCTACAAGGAAGCGGTGGCGGCCATCCGGAAGATCGACCCGGACCGGGTGATCATCCTCGCCGGCTCGCAATGGGACCAGAACCTCAAGATCTTCGGCCCGCCTTTCGCGTCCAACCTCGTCTATGTCTATCACCAGTTCTGGTCGTCGACACGGCGGGATGCGATCGAGGATTACATCCATTTCTCGCTGAAGAACAACGCGCCGGTCTTTCTCGGCGAGGCGGGCGAGTTCAACAACCGCTGGAACGAGGCCTATCGCCTGCTCAACGAGCGGCACGGCTTCGGCTGGTCCTACTGGACCTACAAGAACCTCGATTCCCGCTCGACCATCGCCAGCATCCGGCAGCCCGAGGGTTGGTCGAAAATGGCGGCCCTCGGCTCGATGCCGGTGCCGGACCTCACGCGGGCCGGCCTCACGCGGGACGAGGCCCGGCGCATCCTCGATGCCTATCTCGACGCCATGCTGTTCCGGAATGTCGAGATCCGCCCGTGCTACCTGCGCTCGCTGGGTCTGTCGCCGGAGCTTGAACCTGCCTGCGCGGCCGAGCGCGCTGCCGGCCGGGGCGAGTAAAGGGAGCGCCGGCAAAAAGCACAGAAAATCACGTATCTTTACGCGGTTTTGCCACCGGAGAGGCGTTCCGGGGCTGTTTTGGCCGTGACAATGCTTGACTTTCTCAAGGGTAGCACGCTGTTACTTGCCCCGTCGGCCGGTTCCGCCTGCGCGACCCAGCTCCTCCAAACGGGAACGCGCCCGGAACAAGAACACGATGAGCGCCCTGAAGGCCAACGCGACGACCGGTTTCATCCTTGCAGCGTTAGCGGCGCTGTTGCTCTGGCCGGCACTCTGGAACGGCGCTCCGCTCTTCTACTATGACAGCGTCGACTATCTCGAAATGCCCTTCACAGGCCGCCTGCCGGTCTTCCGGACCGCGCCCTATGGCTGGTTCCAGTGGTTTGCCCGGTTTTCCGGCAGCCTTTGGGCACCTCTTGTCCTGCAGGCGCTGATGGTCGCCACGATGGTGTGGCTCTCGGCGCGCAGCTTCGTCCCGCGACTTTCACCCTGGCTCTTCCTGTTCGGCGCGGGACTGCTGGCCGCCGTCACCGGCTGGGCGTGGTATGTCAGCCAGATCATGGCGGATTCCGTTACGGGCGCGGTCCTTCTGGCAGCGGTCGCGCTGCTGTGCGGGCAGAGATTGCCGCCTTTCCAGAGATGGGTGCTGATCGGGCTGACGGCTGTCGGAATCTCCTTCCATCTCAGCCACCTCGCTGTCGTTTGCGGGCTGCTGGTGACGGGCGCGCTGGCCTGGCTTGTCCTGCGCCGGATGCGAAGCCCCCTCCCTTTCCGGCTGGGAGACCTGGCCGCAACGATCGCCCTTTCCATCGTCATCGCCGTCAGCGCGAACTATGCCGCAACCGGCCGCGTTTTCCTGTTCCGGGACCCGGCGAATCTGCGCCTCGCGCTCTTCGTCGAAACGGGCCTCGTCCAGCGCTATCTCGACGATGTCTGTCCCGGCAATGAGAAGGCCTCGCCGCTCTGCCCCTACCGGACCCGGATGCCGACGACCGCGAATGCCTATCTCTGGAACACGTTCGGGCCGTTCCATGAACTGGGCGGCTGGCGGAGCGATCCGCACAAGCAGGAAGCCAAGGTCATTGTCCGGGAAATCCTGAACCGTTACCCGGGCGAGACCTTCCTGCGCCTGGGCAAGGCGGCCGTGGTTCAGTTCGGGCTGGTTGAAACGGGCGATGGCATCCGGCCCATGCACTGGCATCTCGAGAAGTCGATCCGGCGTCTCTATCTCGACTTCGTGGATGATTTCCTCGGCGCGCACCAGCAACATGCGATTGACTTCCAGGGCTATGCCGCGCGCGACACGATCCTCTACTGGACCGCGCTTCTTGCCATGCTGTTCTTCGCCATCAGCCGGTGGCTTTCAGGCAGCCGCTGGCCCGCCATGGCGGCGCTGTTCGTTTTCCTCGCCCTGGCCGGCAATGCCATTGTCTGTGGCGCCTTTTCGAACCCCAACCACCGCTATCAGGGAAGGGTCGCCTGGCTGCCGCTGCTGCTTGTGCTGCTCTCCGGTGCCGAGATGACCGGGTTGCGCCTGCGCAGGGACCCGCAGGACGCTCCGGGCAGCCACGCCGAGGGCTGACAGACCCGGCACATGCCGGTCTCCGGAATCGACGCAGCTTGAGGCGCTCCTGCCGGATGGAGGCATCCTGCCTGTTTTTTAGGCAAATCTCCGCATCCCGCCCCGAACCGCATACAGAATTGCCCGGCATGTCCCTTGCTAAGTCCTTCGGCAGAAGCCGGATCGCGCTTGCGAACCGGACCTGCAGCAGGAGAGCCGAACATGAGCAAGAATGTGACGACCGACAGTGCCGGGTTGACCCTTACACGCCGGAGCCTTCTCCAGACCGGAACCGCCGCGGGCGCTTTGATCGCCATGCCGGGCATTCTTCGGGCGCAGGCACGGGAGATCGTCATCGGCGGCGCGGCCAGCCACAAGCCGTGGGTCGAAACCCATGTGATGCCGGCCTTCGAGAAGAAGTACAACGCGAGGATCACCTTCGAGGGCACGCGCAGCCTTGTGAACCTCGAGAAGATGCAGAAGAACAAGGACAAGCCCTATCTCTCCATCGTGCAGATGGACGACCCGGTGATGATCCTTGCCGTCAAGGAAGGCCTGCTCGAGCCGATCACCCCGGCCAAGGTGCCGAACATGGCGAAGCTCAAGCCCGGCACGGTGCATATGGACGGGATGTGGGCGAACTATCTCCAGCCGTGGCAGGGCGTCGCCTACAACACCAACGTGCTGAAGACGCCGCCGGCCTCCTGGGCGGAGGCGCTCGATCCGAAATTCAAGGGGCGGATCATCGTGCCCTCGCTGCAGAACACGGAGGGGCTGCCGAACCTCTTCATGTTCGCGCATCTCGCTACGGGCAAGCCGATGGCCGAGGCCTACAAGGACATCGATGCCGCCTTCCGCGAACTCAAGAAGCTGAAGCCGAACCTGCTGACGGTCTACAGCCAGATGCCGCAGGCCTTTTCGCTGCTGGAACAGGGCGAGGCCCACATGATCCTCGGTGCCCTCTCCTCGTTCGGCATGCAGCGCCGGCTCGACGGGGCGCCGGTCTCGATGGCCGCGCCGAAGGAAGGCATCTTCCCGGTTCCCTCGGGCATCGCCGTCGTCAAGGGCGGGCCGAACATGGATCTCGCCTTCGCCTACATCAACGAGCTGCTCGGAGCCGAAGTGCAGTCGAAGATCGCCCCGCCGACCTTTGCCCTGCCCACCAACGTCGACGCGCCGGTTCCGCCGGGCATGCCGACCGACGCGAAGATCCATACGATCGACTGGGCTTTCGTGGCCGAGAACCGGAACGAATGGGTGAAGCGCTGGGATCGCGAGATGGCGAGCTGAAGCCGTCCCTTTCGCCCTTCCCCGCCCCCTCCTGCAGGTCTGAGCATGAACCCGGCCCCGTTTCTCGACATCCGGAAGGCGAGCAAGGATTTCGGTGCCGGCCCTGTTCTGGACGGGGTCGATCTCGCGGTGACGCGCGGCGAGTTCATCTCGCTGCTCGGACCCTCCGGCTGCGGGAAGACCACGCTCCTGCGGATCATTGCCGGGCTTGCCTCGGCCGATGGCGGCAGCGTGACCCTCGACGGGCAGGACATCTCTCGCCTGCCCCCGCATCGGCGCGATGTCGGCGTGGTGTTCCAGAATTACGCCCTCTTCCCGCATCTGACGGTAGCGGAAAACATCGCGTTCGGCCTTCGGGCCAAGGGCGCGCCGGCAGCGGAGATTTCCGCCACGGTCGAGCGCTTCCTTGCCCTCATCCACATGACCGCCTTTGCTGACCGCTCGGTGAAGGCGCTGTCCGGCGGGCAGCAGCAGCGGGTCGCGGTGGCGCGCGCATTGGCCACGAAGCCGAAGCTGCTGCTTCTCGACGAACCGTTCTCGGCGCTCGACCGGAAGCTGCGCGAGACGATGCAGATCGACCTTCGCCGGCTGTTGCGCGAACTGGGCACCACGTCGATTTTCGTGACGCATGATCAGGACGAGGCGCTGATCATGTCGGACCGGATCGCGGTGATGAATCGCGGCCGGATCGAACAGCTCGATACGCCGGAGGCAATCTATGCCCGGCCGGCGACGCCGTTCGCGCTGGAATTTGTCGGACTCTCGACGCGGATTGCCGGGACGGTCACGGAGTATGACCCTGCGGGAACAATCATGGTCGAAACGCCGCTCGGGCGCCTGCGCAGCCGGGGCCGGTTCGAGGTGGGGAGCCCGGTCCTGCTGGGCATCCGGCCCGAGCGGATCCGCTTCGGCCCGGCGGGCGGTGAGAATGTCGTCGCGCCGGTTCTGGCGGATATCGTGTTCCAGGGCGCGCGGATCCAGGCGCATTTTGCCAGCCCGGATGATCGCCCGGTAATGATCGAAACCTCCGGCGCCCTGCCTGCCGGGCTGGCGGCGGGATCGCCGGTCACGATCTCCTTCGCGGTCGAGGATACGATCGCCTACCCGCTGGCAGCCGCATGATACGCCTGCTGCCCCGCGACCGGATGATCTGGCTGGCCGCGCCGGCTTTGGTCTATCTCGCATTCTTCTATGCGATGCCGCTGGTCTATCTTCTGGGTCGCAGCGTGATCGGCCCGAATGGACCCACCCTGTCGCTCTTCGCGAATTTCTTCGCCGACGACTACAATTGGCGCGTGATCGGCAACACGTTGCGGATCGCCCTGCTGGTCACGCTGGTCTCACTCGTCATCGGCTATCCGGTGGCGCTGGCCCTGGCCCGCGCGCGGGGGCTGGCACAGGTCATGCTGCTGACGGCGATCATCCTGCCGCTGTCCGTGGGCGTCGTCGTCAAGGCCTTCGCGTGGCAGATCGTGCTGCGGCGCGATGGCGCCATTGCCCAGCTGCTGGTGGCCACCGGCATCTGGGACGAGCCGCAGCGGCTCCTCTTCACCGAGCCCGGCCTTGTGATCGGGGCAGCCAATGTCTTCCTGCCCTTCATGATCCTGCCGATCTATTCGGTGGTGAAGCTCATCGATCCGCGCCTGTCCGAAGCCGGCGCGACACTCGGAGCGAGTCCGTTCTACCGCTTCCGCAAGATCATCCTGCCGCTGACCATGCCCGGGCTGATCAGCGGCATGGCTTTCGTCTTCTCGCTCTCAGTCTCGATGTTCGTCATTCCCAGCCTGTTGATGGGGGACCGGTTCCAGACATTGGCGACGCTGACCGGCCGTTCTTTCCTGCTGATGCGCAACGAGGCGCTGGGTTCGGCCACGGCCGTGGTGCTGCTGGTGCTGGCGGTTTCCATCGTGGTTGGCTCGACGATCCTCTCGCGCCGGATCGGGAGGGCGGCATGACGGCGGTCGAGAAGCTTGCCACTGTGCTGATCTGGACGATCGCCAGCCTGGCGGTGATCTTCCTCATGGCGCCGCTTGTTATCACGGTGGCCGTGTCCTTCGGCGATTCCACCGTGTTCTCGCTGCCTCCACCGGGCTGGTCGTTTCGCTGGTACGAACGCCTGCCCGCCACGCGCGGCCTCGCCGCCTCGCTCTGGACATCGGTGCAGATCGCGGCCCTCTCGACCCTGCTGGCGCTGATCCTTGGCACCCTCTGCGCGATTGCGCTGGTTCGCGGCATGTTTCCCGGGCGCGAGGCAATCACCACCTTCCTGATCTCGCCGCTGATGCTGCCGGGCCTCGTCGTCGGGATTGCCATGCTGCAGGGCTTCCGCGCCTTCGGCCTGCGCGATACCTGGACCAGCCTGCTGGTGGCGCATGTCGTCATCACCATGCCCTATGTGGTGCGCACCGTGCTGGCCGCGTTGAGCCTGTTCGACTTCACGCTCATCGAGGCCGCGCGCACGCTCGGCTGTTCCTACCTGCAGGCGATCCGGAAGGTGCTGGTGCCAGCGCTCGCACCGGCGTTCCTCACATCCGGCATGTTCGCCTTCCTCGCCTCTATGGACAATTATCCGATCTCGATCTTCTTTACAGATGCCTGGACAAAAACCCTGCCAATCCAGATGCTGCAGCTGGTGGAGGAACGCCCCGATCCGATGATTGCCGCCGTCTCGACCCTGCTCATCCTGCTGGCCGTCCTGGCCATGATCATCGGCGACCGTCTGGTCGGGCTGAAGCGGCTCGCGGATTTCTGATCGATGGCGCCTTCCTTGCCCTGGCTTGCGCCGACCGACCGCGACTTTGCGGGCTACCGGCTTGGTGAACCGGAGATCCGCTGGCCCAGCGGCGCGCAACTCGCGGTTTCCGTGGTCGTCAATGTCGAGGAAGGCGCAGAACTGGCGATCTCCGCCGGGGACGAGGCCAACGAGGCGATCTACGAGGCGCATGAGCGCACGGAAGGCGTGCGCGACCTCTGCATGGAGAGCCATTACGAATACGGCACGCGGCGGGGCTGGGCCCGGATCCGGGCGGCGATGAAGGCGCATGGCGTGCGCGCCACGCTCAATGCCTGCGGCCGGGCATTGGCCTATTCCCCGTGGATCGCCGCCGAGGCGATTGCCGACGGGCACGAGGTTTCCGCCCATGGCTGGCGCTGGGAGCGCCATGTCCATATGGACGAGGCGACGGAACGCCGCGCCATTGCCCGGACGGTCGCGGCGATATCGGCCAGTGCGGGCAGCCCGCCCCGGGGCTGGCATACGCGGTCGGCCACCTCGGCGAATACCCGCCGCCTGCTGATCGAGCATGGCGGATTCCTGTATGATTCCAACGCCTACAACGATGATTGCCCCTACATGGCGGAGATCGGCGGGCGCGATCTCGTGATCCTGCCCTATGCTTTCGACACGAATGACATGCGGTTCCAGCCCGGTGGTGCCTTCGTTCAGGCCGACGATTTCGCGGCCTATTGCATCGCCGCCTTCGACCGCCTGTATGCGGAAGGCGCCGATGCGCCGCGCATGCTCTCGATCGGGCTTCATCTCCGGATCATCGGGCGCCCGGCCCGGATCGGCGGGCTGGAGCGCCTGCTGGCGCATATCGCCGGCAAGCCCGGTGTCTGGTTCGCCCGGCGTGACGAGATCGCCACGGCATGGCGGGCCGGGCTTGGCCTGCCCGCCTGGACGCCGCGCCCGGCTCTTTCCGGTTTCGAGGACGGCCCATGAAGACCGGACGTGATATTGCCGCCGCCGTACAGCGGGGTTCGCTCGACCCCGTCAAACTGGCGCGGGAGGCTGTCGCCGCCTGTTCGACCAGCCAGGACCGGCTCAATGCGCTCACGGTCATTGATGGCGCGCGGGCCGAAGTCGAGGCCGCGGCGATCCCGGCGCGGCTTTCGGCAGGCGAAACCCTGCCGCTGGCCGGCGTGCCGATCGTGGTGAAGGACAATATCTGGGTCGGCGGCTGGCGGATCACACAAGGTTCGATGGCCTTCCGCGACCATGTCGCCCCGCGCGATGCGCTCTGTGTCGAGCGCGTCCGGAAGGCCGGTGCGGTTGTCGTCGCCATCGGCCATTGCCCGGAATTCGCCTGCAAGGGCAATACGCGCTCCCCGCTCCATGGCGTGACGCATCACCCGATGGATCCGGACCTGACGCCCGGGGGCTCCTCGGGCGGCAATGTCGCCATCGTGGCGGATGGCGCGGTGCCGATGTCGATCGGGACCGATGGCGGCGGGTCGAGCCGGCGGCCGCCTGCCCATTGCGGGCTTGTCGGCTTCAAGCCGAGCTATGGCGCCATCCCGCACCCGTTCGGCTTTGCAGAGCCGTTCTGGTGGATCACCTGCATTTCGCCGATCACGCGGGATGTCGCCGATGCCGCCCTGCTCTTCTCTGTCATGGCCGGGCCGGATATCCGCGATCCGGAAAGCCGGATCCTCCAGCCGCCGCGCGACGACGCGGTCGGGCGCCTCCGCCTTGCCTGGCACCCGACGCTCGGCCTCGATGCGCCGGTGGACCCCGATGTGGCGGAGGCCTGCGAGCGGGCCATCGCCGCCCTCCGGCATGCGGGTTTGCAGCTTGCCGTGGCGGCGCCTCGCTGGCCGGCGCCGTCGCTACGTGCCTCCCTTGCCGCGATCCAGTTTGCCGGCCTCGCGGCTTTGCATGGCGAGGCCTATCGCCGGGCGCCGGAACTGACCGACCCGGATGTCGCCATCCAGATCGAACAGGGCTTTGCTGCGAAGGGCACGGATGTCGCGCTCGGGCTGGAGGCGAGCCAGCAGATCCGCCGCGCGCTCGGGGCGTTCTTCGTCGAGCATGACCTCCTGCTCTCCCCCACCACGCCCTGCGTGGCCTGGCCGCACAGCCAGCTGGGCCCGCCCGAAATCGGCGGCAAACCAGTCGATGCGCGCGGCCATGCGGCGTTCACGCCCTTCTTCAACCATGGCCAGAACCCGGCCATCTCGATTCCCTGCGGCCGGGGGCGTAACGGCCTGCCTGTCGGGCTGCAGATCGCGGGGGCTGTGGGCGAAGATCACCGCGTGCTCGCCTTTGCCGCCGAAGCCGAGCGCATTCTCGCCGAGGCCGGGCTCTGGGCGGGCCTGCCATGAAAATCCTGCTTCTCAACCCCAACATGACCGAGGCGGTGACCGAGCGGCTGGCCGGCGCGGCGAGGCTCGTTCTCTCGCCCGGAACGCAGCTTCAGACCGCGACGGCCCCACGCGGCTTCCCTTACATTTCCAGCCGCGCGGAAGCGCAGGTGGCGGGCGCCATCGCGCTCGAGATGCTGGCCGAACGGCAGGGCCAGCATGATGCGGCGATCATCGCCGCCTTCGGCGATCCCGGCCTTTTCGGCGCGCGGGAATTGTTCGATGTGCCGGTCATCGGCATGTCGGAAGCGGCGATGCTCACCGCCTGCATGCTCGGCAAGAGATTCGGCATTGTCAGTTTCGCCGCCCAGATGGCGCCATGGTACGAGGAATGCGTCGAGAGCCATGGGCTCATGGGGCGCTGTGCGGGGATCTTCTGCCTCCGCGAGGCTTTCACCTCCATCATCGATGTTGCCGCGGAAAAACAGGAGGCGCTGGTCGCGCTGGCCGGCGAAGCGGTGGCCCAGGGCGCGGATGTGGTCATCCTTGCCGGGGCGCCGTTGGCCGGGCTGGCGCGGGAAGTTGCCGCCCATATCCCCGTGCCGCTGGTCGATCAGGTGCAGGCGGCCGTCCGGCAGGCCGAGACCCTGGCCGCCTTGGCGCCACTGAAGGCCCGCACCGGCGGGTTTCGCCGCCCGCCGGCCAAGCCGGCGGCAGGGCTGGCGCCGGAACTGGCCGCACGTTTCGAGCACAGGGACTGACGGGCCGAGGAGGAAAGAATGGCCGATTTCGACCTAGCCATCCGCAATGGCACCGTGGTGACTGCTTCCGACACGATCCGATGCGATATCGGGGTGCGCGGCGGCCGCATCGTCCAGCTGTCCGAGGCGATTACCGGCGCGGCGCGCGAGATCGATGCGACCGGGCTGATGGTGCTGCCGGGCGGCATCGACAGCCATGTCCATCTCGACCAGGAATCCGGCCCGGAAATCCGGATGGCCGACGGGTTCGAAAGCGGCACGCGCGCCGCAGCCGCCGGTGGTACAACCACCGTGATCGCCTTCGCCAAGCAGGAGAAAGGCACGTCCCTGCGCGCCTGCGTCGAGGCGTATCACCAGAAGGCCGAGGGCCAGGCGCTGATCGATTACGGCTTCCACCTGATCGTTTCCGATCCGACGCCGAGCGTTCTCAATCAGGAACTGCCGGCCCTGTTCGGGGATGGCTGCACTTCGTTCAAGGTTTTCATGACCTATGACGATCTCGTGCTCAATGACCGGCAATTGCTGGATGTCTTTGCCGTGGCCCGCCGCGAGCAGGCGCTGGTGATGGTGCATGCCGAGGGCTATGACACGATCAAGTATCTGACCGAGAAGCTGGAAAGCGAGGGGCGGACCGCACCCTATTTCCATGCCGTTTCCCGGCCGCAACTGATCGAGCGCGAGGCAACACACCGGGCCATCAGCCATGCCGAACTGATCGACGTGCCGGTCATGATCGTCCATGTCTCGGGCCGCGAGCCGATGGAGCAGATCCGCTGGGCGCGGCAGCGCGGGCTCAAGGTCTATGCCGAGACATGCCCGCAATACATCACACTGACGGCGGATGACCTCAAGGGCGAAAAACTGGAGGGCGGCAAGTATGTCTGCTCGCCGCCGCCGCGCGACCAGGACAGCTGGAACGCGATCTGGGAAGGGCTGAAGGACGGAACTTTCCAGGTCTTCTCGTCGGATCATTGCCCGTTCTTCTATGACAGCACGGCCGGCAAGCTGCATCCGAAAGCAGCGCAATCCTTCCGCTATGTGCCGAACGGCATCCCCGGCATCGAGACGCGGATGATGATCCTCTGGTCGGAAGGCGTCGCCAAGGGCCGGATCTCGCCGAATGAGTTCGTCGCGCTGACCGCGACAAACCACGCGAAGATCTACGGCCTTTACCCGCGCAAGGGCACGATCGCGGTCGGGACCGATGCCGATCTCGTGCTCTGGGACCCGAAGCGCAAGGAGACGATCCGGCAGGAAGCCCTGCATCACGGCTCGGATTATACGCCCTGGGAAGGGTTTGCCGTGACGGGATGGCCTGTCATGACGATCGCCGGCGGGCGGATCGTCGTGGAAGACGGCAAGGTGCTCGGCAGGCCGGGCGATGGCGGGTTCCTCCGCCGCGACATCTCGCCCTATGCCCGCGCCGGCGGCTGAACCGAGGCGTCAGGGCGCCTCGGCGATGACGCTGACATGCGCCGCCGCGACCTTCCAGCCTTCGGCCGTACGGATCCAGACCTGGCTCTGCCGCCCGACTTTCCCCGGCTGGCTGTCGCGGTAGAAGAGCGTCCAAGCCGTCGCGCAGTCGCGACCATAGGTGGTGATCACCGTCCGGTCCAGCCGCCGCGCCAGCCCGACCGAGGGCCGCGCCGCCCGGAAGGCCGCGATCTCGGCATAGCCATAGAGGTTCTCGGTGGCGCCGTAGCGGATCGTCGTGTCCCGATCGAGGAACAACGCGTCGAGCGTCTCGACATCATTCGTGACGAGCGCGGTTTCATACCGCGCGAACACGGCCTCGACCTCGGCAAGCACGTCGGGGATGTTGATTTCCATGGGTCCTTTCCCGTCCAGCAGTCAGGCAGGCACAGGCAATGCCTGTGCCACCCGGCCCCGCACCCGGTCAGGAAAAGGCGTAGCCCTGCACGATACGGACGACATCGGCAAGATTGCGTGCCTTGAGCTTCTGCATGCCCCAGGCCCGATGCCCTTCGACCGTGCGCGGAGAGATGTTGATCTTCAGTGCGATTTCCTTCGTGCTGTACCCCTCGGCCGCGAGAACAAGGACCTGGCGCTGCCGGGGCGGCAGGGCCTCGAACTGCTCTCGCATGGCCAGACGCGCCAGTTCGCCCGCGCGGCGATCCTGCGTAGCAGCGATTGCGTCACGGACCAATTCCAGAAGGCTCGCTTCGTTGAACGGCTTCTCGAGAAAATCATGGGCGCCCTGCTTCAGGGCCGAGACCGCCATCGCCACATCGCCATGGCCGGTGATGACAATGACCGGCGGGGCTGCCGGACGGGCGGTGACATGCCGGACCACATCGAGGCCGGACTGGCCCGGCATCCGGACATCGGTGACGATGCAATCCAGCTCGAGTCCCTTGTCGAAGCGGTAAAGAAACGTCTCCGCATCGACGAAGCACAGGGTTTCCATGCCGCCCTGCGCGAAGAACATCGACAGCGAATCCAGAACGGCGGGATCATCATCCAGCAAGGCGAGGCGTGCCTTTTCCATGCTCACTCTCCTTCTTGTCATGCGGCTGGCAGGGACACGATGATCCGGGCGCCTGCCGTGCCATTGCCGAGTCGCAGCAAACCGTCGTGAGCCTCGACAATTGTGCGGCTCAATGCAAGCCCGACACCGATTCCGGCCTCCTTTGTCGAGAAGAACGGGATCGGCACGCCGTTGATCAGCTCTTCTGGAAGACCGGGCCCGCTATCCGACACGATCGTGTCGACGAGGCCATCCCTTGGCGGAAGCACCTCGATGCCGATCTCCCCACCGGATTCCATGGCCTGCGCCGCATTCTGGATCAGGTTCACGAAAACCTGCTCGATCTGGAGCTGGTCGGCCATGACCTGCGGAGCCGGGTTCGGCAGCCGAACGCGGCAGGTGATGCCCCGCGTCGTGAGATCACCGAGGCAGAGCGCGCGGGCATTGCCGATGATCTCGGCGAGGTCATGCGGGCGCTGGAGCGTCTTGTCGAGCTTGAACAGGGCCCGAAGCCGCCGCACCACTTCGCCCGCCCGCGTGATCTGGCCGCTCGATTTCTCCGCCGCCCGCCGGGCATCATCGACATTGAGCGACTCGGCCGCGAGGGCGCTCGTCACCAGCCGGGAATACGTTCCGGCTGCCATCAGCGGCTGGTTGATCTCGTGGGCGATCGAGGAGGCCAGCTGGCCCATGCTGGCAATGCGCGCCATGCGTTCCACCGCCTCCTGATGCTGCCGCAGCTGGCGCTCGAACCGCAACCGCTCGACGACCAGCGCACCGATGACCAGCCCCGTCACCGTGAGCACGAGAAGGCGTGCCTGCAATTCGGGGATATCGACCCGGGCATTGGGCAGGGACTGCGAAGCGATGATCAGGCCGACCTGCGTGACGGCGAGACCGACGCTCGCAGCCTCGATCCCGCCGCGCGCCGCCATCCAGATGATCGGTAGCGAGAAGACGTAGAACGATTGGAAGGGCTGCGACTTGTCGAGAAAGGCCAGCGTGAGAAAGACCGCCAGAATGGCCGAGAGATGGAGCAGCCAGTCCCGCAGACGCAGGATATGCCACCGGTTCCGGATCGCCACGATGCCGAGCGGCGCGACCATCACGACGCCAAGGAAGTGGGCGACCCAGAGATCGAGAATATCCCGCACGGTTGCAGGGCCACTCTGCTCTGCGCTGACCGCCTGCGCGAGACTGACGAGCCCGGTGGCGGCAGCTGCTTCCAGTGCCGCGATGGCGAGCAGGGTGGCGAGATCCCGGAGCGAGGCGAGTGCGGGGTCGAACCGCAGGCGCCGGCTGGTCAGGATCAGCAGGGCGAAAGCCGTCGTGCTGCCCAAGGCGAGATCGCGGACAAGCTCCACAACCAACGGCAGGCGCGACTGGTCAAGGAAAAACTCGGCCAGCACGGGCGCCAGGACGACCGCCGGCAGGTAGATCTTGCCGAAATTCAGCACGAGGATGTACGAGAGGCCGGAATTCAGCGACACGATCGCGGTTTCGTCGGCAATCCCGGCACGACGATAGGCGAAATTGTCGAGCAGGACGAACAGCACGAAATAGGCGAGGCTCGGCCCGATGCGCCCGGCCCATGCCCGCCAGTCTGTCCGATCCCGCGCGGCCTTCACCCGCCCATGCTCCCCTCTGCCAGCCCTGCCGTCGGCTCAGTTCAGACGGATGCCCGTCTCCCGTGAAAAGAAATGCAGGTTCTCCGACCGCGCGATCGCCCGGAGCGACGCCCCGATGGCCGGAAGGTCGCGCCCGGGAATCCGCACGATGATCTCGGGCCCCTGCCCGCCCAGGGCGCCGTAGATATAGCTCTCGGCACCGACCGCCTCTACCGCCGTGACCTGCACTTCAACCGCCAGGGCGCCGCCTTCGGTCGAGAGTTCGAGATGTTCCGGCCTGACACCCAGTGTCACCGGGCCGGAAACAGGACTGGCGAGAGACAGGCCGGGCAAGCCGGAGGCCGGGAGGTCGAGCAGGTTCATCGGCGGCGCCCCGATGAAGCCCGCGACGAAGATCGTCATCGGCCGCTCGTAGAGCGTGATCGGCGCGCCGGCCTGCTCGACCTGGCCCTTGTTCATGACGACGAGCTGGTCGGCCAGCGTCATGGCCTCCAGCTGGTCATGCGTGACATAGATCGAGGTCGTGCCGAGCGCGCGCTGCAGCTTCTTGATCTCGACGCGCATCTGGATGCGGAGCTTGGCATCGAGGTTGGAGAGCGGCTCGTCGAAGAGGAAGACCTTCGGCTTGCGCACGATGGCGCGGCCCATGGCCACGCGCTGGCGCTGCCCGCCCGAGAGCGCACGCGGCTTGCGTTCGAGGAAAGGCTCGACCTCGAGAATGCGCGCCGCCTCGCGGACGCGGCGGTCGATCTCGTCCTTCGGCGTGCCGCGATTGCGCAGGCCGTAGGCCATGTTGTCGTAGACCGACATGTGCGGATAGAGCGCGTAGTTCTGGAAGACCATCGCGATGTCGCGGTCGGCCGGCTCGATCTCGTTGACCTCGCGATCGCCGATCGAACAGGTGCCGCCGGAAATGGTTTCAAGCCCGGCCACCATGCGCAGCAGTGTGGATTTGCCGCAGCCGGAGGGCCCGACCAGCACACAGAACTGCCCGTCGGCGATCTCGAGGCTCACGCCCTTCACGGCCTCGACGCCGCCGGCATAGACCTTGCGGACGGACTGAAGGCGAACGTCACTCATTTCTCGGTCTCCACGAGGCCCTTCACGAACAATCTCTGCATGACCACCACCACGAAGACCGGCGGCAACATGGCGAGGATGGCCGTGGCCATGGCGAGCTGCCATTCGGTCAGGGCATCCTGGGTGACGATCATCTTCTTGATGGCGATGACGATGGTCTGCATGTTGTCCTTCGTCGTGATCAGCAACGGCCAGAGATACTGGTTCCAGCCATAGATGAACTGGATCACGAACATCGCCGCGACCGAGGTGATCGAGAGCGGCAGCAGCGTATCGACGAAGAACTTCATCGGGCCGGCGCCGTCGATCTTCGAGGCCTCGACCAGTTCATCCGGCACTGTCATGAAGAACTGGCGGAACAGCAATGTCGCCGTCGCCGAGGCGATCAGCGGGATGGTCAGCCCGGCAAAGGTGTCGAGGAGCTTCAGATCGGCGACGATCTTGTAGGTCGGGAAGATGCGGACCTCGACGGGCAGCATCAGCGTGACGAAGATGATCCAGAACGCCGTCATCCGGAAGGGAAAGCGGAAATAGACAACCGCGAAGGCCGAGATCAGCGAGATCGCGATTTTCCCGATGGCGATGGTCAGCGCCATGATGAGCGAGTTGAGCATCATCGTGCCCACCGGTTCGCGCGTCGAGGACGAGGTGCCGATGAAGATGGTCCGGTAGTAGTTCTCGGCGAAATGCGGGCCGGGCCGGAGCGGCATCGAGCCGTTGGAAATGGTGGCGGCATCCCAGGTCGAGGCGATGAAGGCCACATAGACCGGGAAGGCCACGACCGCGACACCGATCAGAAGGATCAGGTGCGGCAGGAAGTCGAGCAGGCGGCGGCGTTGGACCATCAGTACTGCACCTTCCGTTCGACATACCGGAACTGGATGGCCGTCAAGGCAATGACGATGACCATCAGCACGACGCTCTGCGCGGCGGAGCCGCCGAGATCGCCGCCGGACCGGCCGTCGGAATAGACCTTGTAGACCATCGTTTCGGTGCCCTTGGCCGGGCCACCCTGCGTCGCGGCATCGATGATGCCGAATGTATCGAAGAACACGTAGACGACATTGACGACCAGCAGGAAGAAGGTGGTCGGCGAGAGCAGCGGGAAGATGATCGTCCAGAAGCGCCGCGCCGGCCGGGCGCCGTCGATTGCGGCCGCCTCGATCACCGATTTCGGGATAGCCTGCAGCCCCGCGAGGAAGAACAGGAAGTTGTAGGAAATCTGCTTCCAGGTGGCCGACATCACAACAAGCGTCATCGCATGGTCCTGCCGGAGCAGCGGGTTCCATTCGAAACCCGCCACGCGGATCGCCTGGCTGACGAGGCCGAGCGAAGGCTGGAACATGAAGAGCCAGAGCACCCCCGCCACGGCCGGAGCGACGGCATAGGGCCAGATCAGCAGGGTCTTGTAACCGGCCGCGAACTTGATGTGCCGGTCCGCCTGGACCGCGAGAAGCAGCGCGATGGAGAGCGAGAAGAACGCCACCAGCGACGAGAAGATCGCCGTGGTGACCATCGACTTGTAGTATTCCGGCTTCGAGAACAGGACCTGATAATTCTCGAACCAGACAAACTCGGTGGAGAGCCCGAACGCATCCTGCACGAGGAAGCTCTGCAGCACGGCTTGCCCGGCCGGCCAGTAGAAGAAGACGAGCGTGATCACGAGCTGCGGCGCCAGCAGCAGATACGGCAGGAGCCTGCCGTTGAAGACGACGCGTTTCTCCATGATCCCCTTCCCCCACCCGGGTTCCGCGTGGCGCGGAACAGAAAGGGCCGGCCTGCCCCGTCTTCAGGTCAGGCCGACCGTTGGTGCCTCGCCGCACCCGGCGGAACGCCCGGCCGGGCCTTCCACGCGGGATCGCGGTTCCCGAGATGTCAGCGCGAGACCGTCCGCTCGAACTGGCGCAGCATGTCGTTGCCGCGGCTGACAGCAGCGTCGAGCGCTTCCTTGGCCGTCTTCTTGCCCGTCAGCGCGGCTTCATATTCCTCGGCCCAGATATCGCGGATCTGGACGAGGCTGCCGAAGCGGAGCCCGCGGGAATTTTCCGTCGGTTCCTTGTTGTTGAGCTGGAGCAGCGGCGTTTCGAGATGCGGGTTCTGCGTGTAGAAGCCGGAGGCTTTCACCTTCTCGTAGGCGGCCTTGGTGATCGGGAGATAGCCCGATTCCGTGTGCAGCTTCACCTGGCGGTCAACATTCGACAGGAACGTGAAGAATTTCGCGACGCCCTTGTATTCGTCAGCCTTCTTGCCGCCCATCACCCAGAGCGAGGCCCCGCCGATGATCGAGTTCTGCGGCGCGCCGGCGACATCCGGATAATAGGGCAGCACGGTGTTGCCCCAGTCGAACTTGGCATTGGCGCGGACATTGCCGAAGAAGGCCGACGAGGTCATGAAGATCGGGCATTCGCCGCTGGTGAAGCGGCCTTCACCGGTATTGGTGCGGCCGGAATAGTCGAAGGTCCTGTCCTTCTGGAGGTCCATCAGGTTCTGCAGATGGCGGACGAAGAGCGGCGCGTTGATCTGGAACTGGGTGTCGAAACCGTCCATGCCGTTGGCTTTGGTGCCCAGCGGCGTGTTGTGCCAGGCGCCGAGCTGCTCGATGTTCACCCAGGTGATCCAGGCCGTCGAGAAGCCGCAGGTCGGGCTGACGGCCTTCAGCTTCTTCGCGGCCTCGAACACTTCCGGCCAGGTCTTCGGCGGCTGGTCCGGGTTCAGGCCGGCCTGCCGGAACTTGTCCTTGTTGATCCACATCACCGCCGAGGACGAGTTGAACGGGAAGGACAGCATCTCGCCCTTGGTGGTCGAGTAATAGCCGGTGATGGCCGGGAGATAGGCCTTCGGATCGAAGGTCTCGCCGGCTTCCTTCATCATGTCCTGGACCGGCTTGATGGCGCCTCGGGCGCCCATCATCGTCGCGGTGCCGACCTCGAAGACCTGCAGGATATGCGGCGCGTTGCCGGCACGGAACGCCGCGATGCCGGCATTGAGCGTGTCCGCGTAGGAGCCCTTGTAGGCCGGAACGACCTTGTAGTCCTTCTGGCTGGCATTGAACTCTTCGGCCAACCGGACGATGACATCGTTGTTGGCGCCGGTCATGGCATGCCACCACTGGATCTCGGTCTGCGCCTGCGCGGGCGCAGCGCCGAGCGATGCAGCCAGCACCGCGGCGCCGAGCAGTGAACGACGATCGAATTTCATGAGAATTCTCCCTGGCGAACTTCTTGTTGGGAAGCAGGATGAGGATGGCTTCCATTCGATTTTTCGAATGGCTTATGAAAGGCTAATCAGCGTCGGATGACAAGTGTGTGACAATGCCGCGACAAGGCGGCACGCAATCACAGCCATGCCGGAACGCGTGTTTCCAGTCGTCAGGCGGTCAAATCTGCCCGGTTTCTGTGCCGGCCGTCACTCTCTGGCCATGCGTCGGCCGGCGGCATTCGTCGAGGGGCCGAGACATGCCTGTGGATGGCGCGACCGCTCTCAGAGGATGCGGCTGCGGAGGAAGGATGTCACGATCTCGGTCACGATGACCACGGCGAATATCACCGCGAGAATGAGCCCGACCTGATCCCAGTAGAGATTGTTCAGCGCGGCATCGAGCGCGACGCCGATCCCCCCTGCCCCGACCAGGCCGAGCACCGCGCTCTCGCGGATATTGATATCCCAGCGCAACAGCGCGATCGACCAGAAGGCCGGCTCGACCTGCGGCCAGTAGCCCTTGACGAGGATCATCGAACGCGGCGCGCCGGTGGCCGTCAGGGCTTCGAGCGGGCCGCGCTGGGCCTCCTCGAGCGCCTCGCCGAACAGCTTGCCGACGAAGCCGATCGAGCGGACGGCAATGGACATCACCCCGGCCAGTGCTCCGGGGCCGAAGATCGCGACGAAAATCAGTGCCCAGATCAGCGAATTGACCGAGCGCGAGGAGACGAAGATGAACTGCGCCAGCCAGCGAAGGACCGGGTTCCGGGTGAAATTCCGGGCAGCCATGAAAGAGAGCGGCAAGGCCAGCAGGATCGCGAGGATCGTGCCCAATGTGGCGATATGGAAGGTCTCGATCAGCGCGGCATGGATCGCCTTGGGGTAGAACGCCCAGTCAAACGGCCACATGCGCTTGAAGAGATCGGCCGTCTGTTCCGGTGCGTCATAGAGGAATTCGGGGATGATATCGATCGTCCGGAGCGACCAGACGACCGCGATGATCGTCAGAATGTAGAGGATCGAGCGGGCGATCCGTTCCTGCGGGGTGAAACGCTGCCAGATGCGCGGATGGGCGGGGCCGGTCACTGGAAGACCCTCCGGATGCGGGCCGAGACCATTTCGAACATCATGATCAGCGCAATGATAACCAGCAGGATCGTCAGGACGACGTCGAAGTCGAAGCGCTGGTAGGCGGTGAAGAGCGGCGCCCCGATGCCGCCGCCGCCGACAATCCCGACCATGGTCGAGTTCCGCAGGTTGGAATCGAACTGGTACACCGTCAGCCCGACGAAGCGCGCCATGACCTGCGGCATGACGGCGATGATCAGGACGTTGAAGAACGGGGCGCCGGTGGCACGAACGGCCTCGACCTGCTTGGCATTGAGTTCCTCCACCACCTCGGCGAAGAGCTTCGAGACGAAGCCCATTGTCGCGACAATCAGCGCGAGAATGCCGGCCAGTGCGCCGAAGCCCACGGCCTTCACGAACAGGATGGCCACGATGACCGGGTGAAAGGACCGGCAGATGGCGATGATGCCGCGCGCGGCACCCGCAAGCCAGACGGGCGAGAGGTTGCGGGCCGCCGCGAAGCCGAGGGGCAATGACAGCAGCACGCCGAAAAAGGTCGCGAGCACCGCGATCTGCAGGCTTTCGAGCATGCCCGTCGTGATCAGCTCGACCTTGTCCGGCGCGACATTGGGCGGGAACATCCGGCCGAACAGGGTGGCCGCCTGGCTGAAGCCGCGGAGGATACGGTCGAGGCTGACATCCAGCGTCGAGAGCGCATAGACGACATAGACGGCCAGCGCGATCCACGCGAGCCGTTTCGGCCAGTCGACGGGGAAGGCCTCCGGGCGGGCGGACCGGGTCGTCATTCCTGCCAGCCCTCGCCGCCATAGATCATGGCGAGGTGACTCCGCTCGAGCGCCTCGGGCGGGCCGTCGAAGACCACGTCGCCGCCGGTCATGCCGATGATCCGCGCGGCATAGCGACGGGCGAGATCGACATTGTGGATGTTGATGATGATCGGAATGCCGCGCGTGCCGGAAATCTCGGCCATCAGCTCCATGATCTCGACCGAGGTCTTCGGATCAAGCGAGGAGGTCGGCTCGTCCGCCAGCAGAAGCGCCGGTTCCTGCATGATCGCACGGGCGATCCCGACGCGCTGGCGCTGCCCGCCGGAGAGCTTGTCCGCCCGGCGATTGGCGAAATCCTGCCCGAGGCCGACCGCATCGAGCAGGTCATAGGCGCGCTCGACATCCTCCACCGGGAATTTCCGCAGGAAGGCCCGCCAGGGGCTGACATAGCCAAGGCGCCCGGAAAGGACATTCTCCATCACGCTGAGCCGCTCGACGAGGTTGTATTCCTGGAACACCATGCCGATCCGTCGCCGCGCCATGCGCAGGGCCGCGCCCTGGATGCGGGCGAGATTCTCGCCCTTCAGGAGGATATCCCCTGCCGTCGGATCGACGAGGCGGTTGATGCACCGGATCAGCGTCGACTTGCCGGTGCCCGAAGGCCCGATGATCGCGGTCACGCCCCGCGGGGCGAAATCGAGGCTGATATCCTTCAGCACCGGCTGGCCGGGTCGGTATTCCTTGCGCAGGCCGCGCAGCGAAAGGACCGGCTCGGCAATGGCGGGGTGCATCACGTTCATGGGATCATCCTGCGGTGCTCCGCCTTCCGGGGCGGAACCGGCCAAGGGCCGCAGGCACCCGGGAGGCGCCTGCGGACGGGATGGCATTCACTGCTTCGGGGCAGCCTGCTTCTTCGCGGCTTCCTCGGCGCGCTTGGCCGCGGCGGCCGCCTCACGCTTCGATTCCGCGTCATAGGCGGCGCGGTTATACGGCGTGCCGGACTTGTTCGCGACATCGCGGACCACCGCCCAGTCCTTCTGGTAGGTGATCGGGAGGAAGCGGTCGTCGCCGTTGAACTCCTTCGTCATGGCCGGGGTGAAGCGGAACGAGTAGAAGCACTCACGCAGCTTGGCCGCGAGTTCGGGCTTCAGGTCATGCGCATGGGCGAAGGACGAGGTCGGGAAGACCGGGCTGCGAAAGAGGATGCGGAAATCCTCACCCTTGACCGTCCCGCGGGTCACCATGCGGTCGAAGACGTCGGAGGCTACCGCCGCCATGTCGTAATCGCCCGAATTCACGCCGAGAACGCTCTTGTCATGCCCGCCGGACATCAGCGGCTTGTAATCCGTGTCCGGCGTCAGGCCCTGATCCGGAAACAGCACGCGCGGCGCGAGATTGCCCGAATTCGACGAGGGCGAGGTATGGGCAACCTTCTTGCCCTTCAGATCGGCGAGGGTCTTGTAGGGGCTCGACGCCTTGACCACGGCAACCAGGTTGTACCCGCGCACCTCGTTGCCGAGGCCCTTGGCGGCAAAGGGAACCGCGCCGGCAAGGTTGACGGCAAAGCCGGTCGGGCCGGTCGAGAACCCGGCGAAATGCAGGCGGCCCGACCGCATGGCCTCGATCTCGGCCGCGTTCGACTGGACCGGGTAATAGACGGTCCGCTTGCCGACGCATTTCTCGAGATGATCGGTAAAGGGCTTGAAGATGTTGGCATAGACGGCCGGGTCCTCGACGGGCGTATAGGCCCAGACGAGTGTGGAAGGATCCCGCAGCTTCGAGGCTTCCTTCGGCACATCGGCCACGAGATCACGGTTCTCGTCGCAATAGAGGGTATCGAGTTCGCCCCGGTTGGTGCAGGAATCCTGCGCCTGGGCGCCGGGAACGGCCTGAAGCGCCAGGAATCCGGCTGCGATCAACGGAAAAAGCGGGCCGCGCGGGCGGGCATTGGACATGGGTTTCCTCCAGATCCCCGACCTGTTTGATGGTTCAGCCAGGGTTGATTCATTGATAGCCGGCGAATGGTCGCCAGCCAAACAAAAACTCCCCGGCCGGCGCCGGGCCACGCGTCCTGCCCGGAGAAACCACGGGACTCTACGCGGTTTCAGTCTCAGGCCGGGGCGAGTTCCGGGATGCCGCCAGTTGCCGCAGCAGCACCGGCACGGCAAGGGCCACGCCGATCAGGGTCGCCGTGAGATTGGGCGAAATGACCAGAACCGAGCCGATGAACAGGAGCAGTTGCTCCCAGCGGCGCATCGGCGCGAGTCCATAGCCCGTCACGGCGGCGGCGAGCATGACGATCCCGATGATGCAGCCCCCGGTGGTGAAAGCGAAGTCACCCCAGGTGAAGCCCTTGGTCACGATCAGCATGGCCGGCGAGAAGACGAAAACGAAAGGCACCATCACCTTGGCGAGGCCGAGGCGGAAGGCCGTGTTCCCGGTCTTGAACGGATCGGCCCCGGCCATGCTGGCCCCGGCATAGGCGGCCAATGCGACCGGCGGCGTGATATCGGCCAGAAGCCCGTAATAGAAGACGAAGAAATGCGAGACGATCGGCTCGACACCCAGCTTGCCGAGGGCTGGCTGGGCGATGGTGACCATGATGATGTAGCTCGCCGTGGTCGGAATTCCGCAACCGAGCAGGATGCAGACAATCCCCGTCATCACCAGCGTGAAGAACAGGGTCAGCGTGGACGGCGTCAGCCAGCCGGCAGGCACAATGGCAGTGACGAGGGTCGTCAGGTCGCGGGCGAAGCCGATGACGATGTCCGACAGCTTGAACCCGACGCCCGTGAGCGTGACAATGCCGATGATGATGCCCACCGTGGCGGCGGCAGCCCCGACCCCGATCGCGTATTTCGCGCCGGTGACGAAGGCATCCGAGATGTCGATCACGCGGGCCATGCCGCCCTTCGCCCAGTCCTTTGCGACGAAGGCGATGGAGGCAATGGCGGAGAAGCCGAAGGCAACGGCAAGACCCCAGATTGTGATGATCGCGCCGGTGGCGATCAGCGCGACCATGATCAGCAGCAATGCCACCGAGATGACCTTGTTCCGCCCTGTCAGCCCCACGACCATGCAGGCGGTGATGCCCCAGAAGGCGGCGAGATACGGCGTGTAGCCCGAGAGCAGCACCGCCAGCAGCACGACCAGCGGCGTGATGGACGGCCAGCCCTCGGCGAGGACATCCATCGCGCGCGGGAGATCGGACTTCGGCACACCCTTGAGGCCGAGCTTCTTCGCCTCGAAATGGACTTGGCAGAACACGCCGAAGAAATGCATCGCCGCCGGCACGATCGCCGCGATGATGATCGTCTGGTACGGCAGGTTGAGGAACTCGACCATCAGGAAGGCCGCCGCGCCCATGATCGGCGGCGTGATCTGTCCGCCCGTGGCCGCGGTGGATTCGACCGCGCCGGCGAAATGGCGCGGATAGCCGGTGCGGATCATCATCGGGATGGTGAGCGAGCCCACCGTCACCGTGTTGGCGATGGAGGAGCCCGAGATCATGCCGAACAGGCCGGAAGCGAAGATCGAGACCTTGGCCGGCCCGCCGGAAAAGCGGCCTGCCAGGGCCATGGCAAGATCGATAAAGAGCTTGCCGAGGCCGACCCGCGTCGCCAGCACCCCGAACAGGACATAGTGGAAGACATAGGTGGCCACGACGCCGAGCGCGATGCCGTAGATGCCCTGCGAGGTCAGGTAGAGGTGGTTGACGATGGCTTTCCAGCTGTTGCCGGGATGCGCGAAGATACCCGGCAGCGACGGCCCGGCCATGGCGTAGAGCATCAGCAGGACGGCGATGATCGGCAGCGGCCAGCCGATGGCGCGGCGCGTTGCCTCGATCAGCACGAGGATGGCGAGGGAGCCCATGAACACGTCGATCGGCATCGGGTTGCCAACGCGGAACACGAGGTCGTGGAAGATCCACGGCACGTAAAGGCTCGAGACAATTGCCGCGACGAACAGCGCCCAGTCTATCAGGTTGATGCCGAGCGGGCGGAACAGCGACGCCGAGGGCGGGCGGCTGTTGCGCGCCTTGTTGGCCGAGAAGACGAGGAAGATCAGCCCGATGACGAAGGCGAGATGGATGCCGCGATGCGTGACTTCCGGCAGCAGGCCGAAGCCCGCCGTATAATAATGGAACAGCGAGAGCGCGAGCAGCATGCCGGCAACGAACCAGCCGGTCAGCGGCAGCAGGGGCCGGAAGCGGATTTCATGGTCGAGGCTTTCCTCGAGTTCCTGCGCCTTCCTGAGATCGAGATCCCCGATCGGTGAACCGGCTGTCGACATTCGTGCCCCCCAAGCCCGAACGGGCCCGGCATCCGCCAGGCCCTTCCCTGATCCGAATGGAAAAGCCCGCACGGCAGCGCGTGCCGCGCGGGCAAGACCTGCTGGCTGTCCTGCGGGATCAGCCCTTCAGCAGCCCGGCTTCCTTGTAGAAGCGCTCGGCACCGGGATGCAGCGGAATGCCGAGGCCGGCCAGCGCATTGGCCTTCACGATGGCCTTGCCCTTCGCATGGCCGGCATCCAGCGCCGCGCGGGCCTTGTCGGACCAGAGGCCCTTGGTGACCTCGTACACGGTATCGGCGTCGATCTTGGCGGTGGTCACCCATTGCGCGCCGACAGCCAGCGACTTCACACCCTTGGTGTCCTTGTAGGCATTGTCCGGGATGATGTCGTCGGCGAAGAAGGTGAACTTCTTCTTCAGCTCGGCGGCCTGCGGGCCATCGACCGCCACCAGCTCGAAGCCATGCGTGGCGCCGAGTTCGGTCAGCGCACCGAACGGATAGCCGCCCGTGAAGAAGAAGCCGTCGAGCGAGCCGTCCTTCATCTTCTCGATGGCCGGGCCCGGCTTGATGAATTCCGGCTTGTAGTCCCGGTCCGTCACGCCATAGGCGGCAAGGATGGCGCGCGCATTGACGAGCGAGCCCGAGCCCGGCTCGTCGACCGAGAAGCGCTTGCCCTTGATATCGGCCGGCGATTTCACGCCCGAGCCCTTCTTGACGACGATATGGATCGTCTCCGGATAGAGATTGGCGATGGCGCGCAGTTCCTCGACCTTGGGCTTGCCCTCGTAGATGCCCGTGCCCGTATAGGCCCAGGTGGCCACATCGGCCTGGCTGAAGCCGGATTCCGAAGCGCCGCCGACGATCGCGTTGACATTGGCGACCGAGCCGTTCGAGGCCACGGCCGAAGCGTTGAGCTTGTCGCCCGAGATGGCGTTCGCGATGATGCCGCCGATCGGATAATAGGTGCCACCGGTCCCGCCGGTGCCGATGCGGAAGAACTTGGCCTGCGCCAGGGCGGAACCGCCGGCGGTCGACAGGGCCGCGAGGGCGGCAGCGCCCTTCAGGGCGTCACGACGGGAAAGAAACATGGGACAGCTCCGTTTCTGGATCGAGGACAGGCGGCACCGGTGCCGCCATGACTGGACGCGATGTTTGCAAGCTCCGGCGCGAGGCGCAAGGCCCCATGTCGGGCGCGGCGTCCGGGCAGCCTGCACGTCGGGGGTGAAAAACCTCGCCTGGCGGGTTGGAAGCGGCGCCCCGGCATTGCAGGATGGACCGGGCGCCCGCCTGTGGATTGCCGTTGGCCCCTGCCGTTCCGGGAGATGACGATGCTGTTCCTCTGCCTCTGCCGATACAATGCGGATGACTTTGCCGGGCTGGATTCGGCACAGTTCGACCGGATCGGCGAGATGTGCGCGCCGCTGGACCAGGCCTTCAAGGCGAGCGGCCATGTGCGGATCGTCGGCTCGCTCGGCCTGCCGGAGGAGGCCCGCTACCTCAAGGCGACGGCAGCGGGCGTTGCCGAGGGCGAAGGCCTCTACGAACCCACGCGCGAGCCGCTCGGCGCCTTCTTCATGATCGAGGCCGGCAGCATGGACGAGGCGCTTGAGATTGCGCGGATGCATCCCGGTGCGCATCTCGGCGGCATGTTCGAGGGCGCGATCGAGATCTGGCCCATCGCCCAGTGGGAACAGCCCTGACGTTGTGCGGCCCTTGCCGGCGGGCGCTTTCTGCGCTCCGATGGCGTTGCAAAGAGGCGGGAGCCACCCGCCCGGCCACCGGGAGATGACGCCATGCACCGTCGAGACCTGTTCCGGAACGTTTTCGCGCTGGCCATTCTCGGCCGTGCAGGCCTCGCGCAGGCGCAGGTTCCGCCGGGACCGGAGGAAATCGCCGCCTATCAGGGGCTGCACCGGGCTGCCCATTCCGGCGATTTGGCCGAAATCCGGAGGCTGCTGGCCTCCGGCGCCGCGCCGGATGGGCGGGACAGCCGGCAGCGCACGCCGCTGCATGTCGCCTGCCATGCCCGCCAGCGCGAGGCGATGCGTGCGCTGGTGGCGGGCAAGGCCGATCCGAAGGCGGTCGACAACCAGAATTACGATTGCATCACGATTGCCGCCGTGGCCGATGACGTGCCGACGCTGGAAACCGCGATCGCCATCGGCGGCGATCCGCGCCAGATCACGAGCCCCTATCAGGGCACGGCGCTGATCGCGGCGGCGCATCTCGGCCATGACGGCGTGGTGAAAACGCTGATCGGGGCCGGCGCGCCGCTCGACCATGTGAACAACCTGCACTGGACGGCCCTGATCGAGGCCGTGATTCTCGGCAATGGCGGGCCGCGCCATGTCGAGACGGTACGGCTGCTGGTCGAGGCCGGAGCCCGGCGCGATCTTGCGGACCGCGAGGGGCGGACCCCGCTCGATCATGCCCGCAGCCGGGGCTATGCCGCGATGGTGGCCTTGCTGACGCGATGACCAGAATGCCCGCGCGGCAGGCATCCGCACCCGCGGACGGAACGGTGGGGCGGGCGCCCTCCCCGCCAAAAACCGGCAATGTGCTTGCTTCATGGAGAAACATGCGCCCACATGGGCGTCTGTCCTGAAGTCTGGAAGCCCATGACCATCCTTGCCGGCCTGCATCACCTCACCCATTACCGCTATGACCGCCCGGTCACGCTCGGCCCGCAGATCGTCCGGCTACGGCCTGCCCCGCACAGCCGCACGCGGGTGCTCTCGCATTCGATCAAGGTATCGCCCGGCGGGCATTTCGTGAACCACCAGCAGGATGTCTATGGCAACTGGCAGGCGCGCTATGTCTTTCCGGAGCCGGTGACGGAGTTCCGGATCGAGGTCGATCTCGTCGCCGACATGACGGTCTACAATCCGTTCGACTTCTTCGTCGAGGAAGAGGCCGTCCGCTATCCGTTCCACTACCCCGCCGATATCCGCGACGATCTCGCCGTCTATCGTGCAGTGGAACCGGCCGGGCCCCTGCTGGCGGGTTTTCTGAAGGATATCCCGCGCGAGGCACCTTCGACGGTCGATTTCGTCGTGGCGCTCAATGCCCGGATCGCGCGCGAGGTGAACTACACGATCCGCATGGAGCCGGGTGTCCAGACGCCGGAGGAGACGCTGAAGGCCGCTCTCGGCTCCTGCCGCGATTCCAGCTGGCTGCTGGTCAATGCGCTGCGGCATCTCGGTTTTGCGGCCCGGTTCGTCTCCGGCTACCTGATCCAGCTGAAGCCAGATCTCAAGGCGCTCGACGGTCCGGCGGGAACCGAGGTCGACTTTACCGATCTCCATGCCTGGGCCGAGGTCTACCTGCCGGGTGCCGGCTGGGTCGGGCTCGACCCGACCTCCGGCCTGCTGGCGGGCGAGAGCCACATCCCGCTTGCCGCGACGCCGCATTACCGCAATGCCGCGCCGATTGCCGGCATGGCGAGCTTCGCGAATGTCGATTTCGAGTTCGACATGAAGGTGACGCGCTTTGCCGAGCGGCCGAGAATCACGAAACCCTTCTCCGACGAGGCCTGGGCCGCGCTCGACCAACTCGGCCGGAAAGTCGATTCCGTGCTCCAGGCCGAGGATGTCCGCCTGACCATGGGGGGCGAGCCGACCTTCATTTCCATCGACGATTTCCAGTCCGGCGAATGGAACACCGATGCCGTCGGCCCTACCAAACGCGACCTCGCGGACAAGCTGATCCGCCGCCTGCGTGACCGGTTCGCTCCGTCGGGCTTCCTGCATTACGGCCAGGGCAAATGGTATCCCGGCGAGACCTTGCCGCGCTGGACCTTCTCGCTTTACTGGCGGCGGGATGGCCAGCCGGTCTGGAAGGATGCGGCACGGATCGCCGGCGAGACCCCCCGCCCCGATGCGACGGTGGAGAATGCCGGCGCGCTTCTGTCGGACATCGCCGGGGAACTCGGAATCGCACCGGATTTCGTCCAGCCGGTTTACGAAGACCCGGCGGTCTGGGTCATGCAGGAGGCCAACCTTCCGACCAATGTCACCCCGGGAGATTCGAAGCTCGACGACCCCGAGGAGCGTTCGCGCATCGCCCGGGTGTTCGAGCGCGGGCTCGTCAACCCCGTGGCCTATGTACTGCCGGTGCAGCGGGCGCAGGCGCAGCATCGTCCGTGGCGGAGCGAGAAATGGCAGACGCGGCGCGGCAAGCTGACTCTCATTCCCGGCGACAGCCCGGCCGGGTTCCGCCTGCCGCTCAAGGCGCTGCCGCATGTGCCGGCGGCCTCTTATCCCTATACCTATCCGATCGATCCGACCGCGATTTCCGGTGATCTCCCGGTTTTCGAGCCGCGCCAGCGGCCCGACCCGGCCGGGCAGGCCTTCGTTTCGGTCGAGAGCGCTGCTCCGGGCCAGGAACGGGCGGAGCAGCAGCTTGTCTCCGAGGGGCCGGCCGTTCGCACGGCGATGTCGATCGAAGTGCGTGATGGCCGGATCTGCATCTTCATGCCGCCCGTGGAGCGGGCCGAGGATTACCTCGAACTGCTCGCGATCATCGAGGAGAAGGTCGCCGGCCGGGGCCTCGCGGTGCATATCGAGGGCTATTCCCCGCCGAACGATCCGCGGCTCAACGTGATCCGCGTCGCGCCCGATCCCGGCGTCATCGAGGTGAACATCCATCCCGCCTCGAGCTGGGGCGAATGCGTGGCCACGAGCGAGGCGATCTACGAGGAAGCACGGCTCTGCCGGCTCGGCGCCGACAAATTCATGATCGATGGCCGCCATTGCGGGACCGGCGGCGGAAATCACGTAGTTGTCGGCGGGGCGACGCCGCTCGACAGCCCGTTCCTGCGCCGGCCCGACCTGCTGCGCAGCCTCATCCTGCACTGGAACCGCCATCCCAGCCTGTCCTACCTGTTTTCCGGCCTCTTCATCGGCCCGACCAGCCAGGCGCCGCGGATCGACGAGGCCCGGCATGACAGCCTCTACGAGCTGGAAATCGCGCTGCGGCAGATCCCCCGCCCCGGCGAGGGGCAGGCCCCGCCGCCATGGCTGGTCGACCGGCTGCTCCGCAACATGCTGGTCGATGTCACCGGCAACACGCACCGGGCCGAAATCTGCATCGACAAGCTGTTCTCGCCGGATGGCCCGACGGGGCGGCTTGGCCTTGTCGAATTCCGCGGCTTCGAGATGCCGCCCAATGCCCGGATGAGCCTGGCGCAGCAGGTGCTGATCCGCGCGCTGATCGCCCGGCTGTGGCAGGCGCCACTGGATGGCCCGCTCACGCGCTGGGGCACGCAACTGCATGACCGTTTCATGCTGCCCCACATGATCTGGGCCGACTTCCTCGAAGTGCTGGACGATCTCGGCCGCCATGGCTTCCCGCTGCTGCCGGAATGGTATGAAGCGCAGTTCGAGTTCCGCTTCCCGACCTGCGGAGAGGTGGAGTTCGAGGGCGTGAAGCTGGAGGTCCGGCAGGCGCTGGAGCCGTGGCATGTGCTGGGCGAGACCGGCGCCATCGGTGGCACGGTGCGCTTCGTCGATTCCTCGGTGGAGCGGCTGCAGGTCAAGCTGATGACGGGTGATCCGTCGCGCTATCATGTCGCCTGCAACCGGCGGCTGGTGCCGCTGACGCGCATCGGGTCGAGCGGAATCGGCGTCGGCGGCGTGCGCTACAAGGCCTGGCAGCCGCCGAACGGGCTGCACCCGGTCCTGCCGGTGGATACGCCCCTCACCTTCGACGTGTTCGATACCCATTCCGGCCGCGCGCTCGGCGGCTGCGTCTACCACGTCGCGCATCCCGGCGGGCGGAACTACGAGACCTTTCCCGTCAATTCGAACGAAGCGCAGGCCCGGCGTCTTGCCCGGTTCGAGCCTTATGGCCATTCTGCCGGCTCCTATGTTCCGGCCCGCACGCAACCGCATCCCGAATTCCCGATGACCCTTGACCTCCGGATGCCTCCGGGATCTGTCTCATGAGTGCGGCTTCCCGCGAAACGGCGGACGGTTTGTCCCCGCTGGTGGCGGGTTATCGGCCGCTGGACGGCATTCCGGACGAGATGATCGGGCCGGACGGCCGGATCCGCGCGCCGTGGCTGCCGCTGCTCGCCCACCTGTCCGCACTCTCGCCGGCGGAGACCGCCGCCCGGTTCGGCCGCGGCGACCAGTATCTGCGCGATGCCGGCGTCTATTACCGGCATTATGGCAAGGGCGATGTCGCCAGCCGGGACTGGCCGCTGAGCCATGTGCCGGTCATCCTCGCCGAGAGCGAATGGCAGGCGCTGGCCGGCGGGCTGGTGCAGCGCGCCGAACTGCTCGAGGCGGTGATGGCCGATATCTACGGCGAGAACCGGCTGCTGGCGAGCGGCGACCTGCCGGGCACCCTGCTCGCCGCCAACCCGCACTGGCTGCGCCCGCTTGTCGGGGTGAAGCCGGCCTCGGGGCATTTCCTGCATTTCATCGCGATGGATCTCGGCCGCGGCGAGGATGGCGGCTGGTGGGTTCTGGGCGACCGGACCGAGGCGCCCTCGGGCGCCGGCTTCGCCCTGGAAACGCGCGTGGCGACCTCGCGCGTTTTCACCGAGATCTACCGTCAGTCGAACGTGCATCGCCTTGCCGGCTTCTTCGGCGCCTTCCGCGATGCGCTGGACCGGCTGCGCATGCCGGGCACGGGCAGCGTCGGGCTGCTGACGTCCGGCCTGTTCAACGAGACCTATTACGAGCAGGCCTATATCGCCCGCTATCTCGGCCTGTCGCTGCTGGAGGGCGAGGATCTCATCGTCGAGGACCAGCAGCTCAAGGTGCGCACCATCGACGGGCCGCAGCCGATCAGCGTGCTGTGGCGGCGGCTCGAAAGCCCGTGGTGCGACCCGCTCGAACTCGACGAGCGCTCCCGCCTCGGCACGCCCGGCCTGCTGGAGGCGATCCGCGCCGGCGAGGTGACGATGGCGAATGCGCTCGGCGCCGGCGCGCTGGAAACGCAGGCCTTCCTCGCCTTCCTGCCCCGTCTCTGCGAGCGGCTGCGCGGCGAGAGCCTCGCCATTCCGAATGTCGCGACCTGGTGGTGCGGGCAGGAAGCGGAATATCGCTATGTCCGCGAGAACCGCCACCGGCTGGTGATTTCCCGGGCCAATGCCAACCGCCTGCCGATCGAACTCGACCCGCAGGGCGGCCTGCAGCCGGATGGCGCCGCGCTTGAAAGCTGGCTCGACGAGGAGCGGCATGAGCTGGTCGGGCAGGAAGCCGTCCGGCTCTCGACCACGCCCGCCTGGAAGGACGGCGTTCTCGCACCCCGACCGATGACCCTGCGCGTCTTCCTCGCCCGGACGCCGGAGGGCTGGCGCGTCATGCCCGGCGGCTTCGCGCGCGTCGGGCAGACGCTCGAACCGGGCAGCATCGCCATGCGGCATGGCTCGACGGTCGCCGATGTCTGGATCGTCGGTGACCGGCCGGTGCCGGAACCCAGCCTCCTGCGCAAGGACGGCGCGGCCTTCATCCGCAAGCAGCCGGGCACCCTGCCCGCCCGCGCGGCGGACAACCTGTTCTGGCTCGGCCGGTATGTCGAGCGCACCGAGGGCATGCTGCGCCTGCTGCGGGCCTATCACGGCCGCCTCGCGGAGAGCGCCGACACCGATGCGCCGCTGCTGCAGCGCGTGGCCGGGCTGCTCGAGACCTACGGGATGGACCTGGCCCAGCCGCTCCCGTCCGAGGTCAATTCGACCATCCAGTCGGCCGTGACAAGCGCAGGCAAGATCCGCGACCGGTTCTCGCTCGATGGGTGGTCGGCGCTGGTCGATCTCGCCCATTCCGCCGAGCAGATCGGCCGGCAGGTCCAGCCGGGTGACGATGCCGCCCGGGCGATCAGCGTGCTGATCCGCAAGCTCACCGGGTTTTCCGGGCTGGTGCACGAGAACATGTACCGCGCCATGGGCTGGCGCTTCCTGACGATCGGGCAGGCGATCGAGCGCGCGATCGGCATGGCGGACTGGCTCGCCGCGATGATCCCGGCCGATGCGCCGGACGGCGCGCTCGACCTGATGATCGAGGTCGGCGACAGCGTGATGACGCATCGCCGCCGCTATGCCATGGCGGTGCCGGAAAGCGTGTGCGACCTGATGGTCCTCGACTCGCTGAACCCCCGCTCGATCCTGTTCGAACTGGAGCGGATGCAGGCCCATATCGACCTGCTGCCCGGTTCGCGCCGCGAGAACCGCCTCTCGCCACTCGGACAGGCCCTGCTCAAGCTGCGTGCCGATGTGGCAACGATGCCGGCCGAGGCCATTACGCCGGAATGGCTGCTCGATCTGAAATGGCGCATTGCCGGGCTGTCGGACTCCCTGACCGACACGTATTTCGCCTGAGCGCCGATGCAATACGAGATCACCCTCCGGCTCGGTTATGCCTATGCCCATCCTGTCGCGCAGGCCCGGCACCTGCTGCGCCTGCAACCGCGCACGGTGCCCGGCATGCAAAGGCTGGTGGCGGCGCGGCTTGATGTCGAGCCCGACACCCCGGAACGCGCGGTCCGGACGGATTTCTTCGGCAACATCGTCCATTCCCTCCATTTCCACGAGGATCATGCCGAGATCGACCTCCGGCTCCTCGCCTATGTCGAGCGGCACAGCGCGCTGCCGGTCCTTGATGTCGCCCCGTCGATCGACCGGATGCGGCGGGAACTGGGAGGCCTGAATGACCTCGGGCCGGATTCACCGCTCCATTTCCTAGCCCCCTCGCCGCGCATTCCCGATCTCCTGCCCTTCCGCGACTTCGCGATGGCCGCCGTGCTGCCGGACATGAGCCCCGTCGAAGCGATGCGGGCCATCGGCGCGGCGCTCTCGGCGCATATGGAATTCGACGATACGGCCACCGATGTCGACACGCCCCCGCTCGCTGCCTTCGAGGCCGGGCGCGGCGTCTGCCAGGATTACAGCCAGATCATGATCGCCAGCCTGCGCGCGGTCGGCATTCCCGCCGGCTATGTCAGCGGGTTCCTGCGCACCCTGCCGCCCCCGGGCGAAGAGCGCCTGCCCGGCGCCGATGCCATGCATGCCTGGGTGCGCGTCTGGTGCGGCAACGGCATCGGCTGGCTTGAATATGACCCGACCAATGCCATGGCCGTAGCCGACGATCACATCCTTGTCGGCTATGGCCGCGATTATTCCGATGTCGCGCCGATCCGGGGCGTCAGCCGGATGGTCGGCGGGCAATCCGGCCATCACACGGTGGATGTCATCCCTGTCGGGTAACCGCCCCGCCCTCAGGGCGCCGGCTTGGCGGGCACGCGGCTGCGCTCGGTCGCGGCGGCAATCGCTTTCCGGAACAGGCGGATGAACTCGGTCACTTCCGCCGGTTCCAGCCCCGCCACCATCCTGCGTTGCGCCGCCTCCACGGCCGGCTGGATTCCCTCCAGTGTGGCCAGCCCCGCCTCCGTCAGGTGCAGCACATGGGCCCGCCGGTCCTTCGGGCTGATCGCCCGCGCCATCAGGCCTTTCTGCACAAGACGGTCGATCACCCCGCCGATGGTCGTGCGGTCATAGGCGATCAGACCGGCCAATGTGGCCTGGTCGATGCCGGGATGCTGCCGCAGGACCGCCAGCGCGACATACTGCACCGGCGTCAGGTCAAACCCTGCCGCCTCCGCCTCCTCGTGGAAGATCGCCACCGCGATCTGCTGGAAACGCCGCGCGAGATGGCCGGGCATATCGGAATGATCGTGCATCTCTCTTTTCCTTCCGGTCCCTCGCAACGCCGCTGCGCGGCTACTCGGCGGCGCCTTCGCGCCTGGCCCATGCCCGGAGAACCGGGCAAGGGCGGGTTTCTTCCCGTCGCTCGCAACGCCACCTAAATTGACAGTATACTGATAATCAGTGTACGTATCATTATCAGGCCAGGGCGTCCAGCAGCCTGAACAGCGCCGGCCGATTGAGCGCGAGGGAGGCAAGCCATCATGCAGTTCCACCAGAATGGCTACGAGCCCGGCGATCCGGAAAACCATGACCCGGCCGAGCGCTATCGCCATGGCGGCGCAGCGGGGCCGGTTCCGGACGAGGTGGATGTGCTGATTGTCGGCACCGGGCCGGCCGGGCTGACGCTGGCGGCGCAACTCGCCGCCTTCCCGGACATCCGCACCTGCATCGTCGAGCAGCGCCCGACCCGGCTCTATCGCGGGCAGGCGGATGGCATTGCCTGCCGCACGATGGAGATGTTCGAGGCGTTCGGTTTTGCCGAGCGCGTGGCCCGCGAGGCCTGCTGGATCCTCGAGACCACCTTCTGGAAGCCGGACGAGGCCCGGCCGGACCAGATCGCCCGGTCCGGGCGGGTGCAGGACACGGAGGACGGCCTGTCGGAATTCCCGCATGTCATCCTCAACCAGGCCCGCGTGCAGGATTTCTACCTCGACGTGATGCGCAAGGCCCCGGCCCGGCTGGCGCCGCATTACAGCCGGCGGTTGATCTCCCTTCATGTCGACGAAGCCGCCGCGAGCCAACCGTTCGGCGCGGCATATCCTGTCACGGCGGTCCTCGAACGGCTCGACCCCTCGCATGAGGGCCGGACCGAGACGATCCGCGCCCGGTTCGTCATCGGCTGCGACGGCGCACGCAGCGCCGTGCGCAGGGCGATGGGCCTCGCGCTCGAGGGCGATTCCGCCAATCAGGCCTGGGGCGTGATGGACCTGCTCGCCGTCACCGATTTTCCGGATATCCGGATGAAGGCGCTGATCCAGTCCGCCAAGGACGGCTCGATGGTGCTGATCCCGCGGGAGGGCGGCCATATGGTCCGGCTCTATGTCGAGCTGGACAAGCTGGCCGAGGGCGAGCGCGTCAGCCAGCGGGCGATCACGGCGGAGGATCTCGTCGTCACGGCCCGGCGCATCCTCCATCCCTACACGCTGGAGGTGAAGGACATTCCGTGGTGGTCGGTCTACGAGATCGGCCAAAGGCTTTGCCCGCGCTTCGATGACCGGCCCGAGGGCGCGCCGGCCAGCCGCCTGCCGCGGATCTTCATCGCCGGCGATGCCTGCCACACCCACAGCCCCAAGGCCGGCCAGGGCATGAATGTGTCCATGCAGGACAGTTTCAATCTGGGCTGGAAGCTCGCGCAGGTGCTGCGCGGCCTCGCCCGGCCGGAGCTGCTCGCCACCTATTCGGTGGAGAGACAAGCCATTGCCCGCGAACTGATCGAGTTCGACAAGGAATGGGCCGGCATTCTCGGCAAGGCCAAGGAGGCGGCGGCGGCCGGCCTGCCTTATGATCCGGCCGAGACGCAGCGCTATTTCGTGCAGCATGGCCGCTATACCGCCGGAACCGCCACCCAATACCGGCCGTCGCTGCTGACGGAGGACGCCCGGCATCAGGCGCTGGCACCGGGCTTCACGATCGGCACGCGGTTCCATTCCGCCCCGGTCATCCGGCTGGCCGATGCCAGACCGATGCATCTTGGCCATGTCGTCAAGGCGGACGGGCGATGGCGGCTGTTTGCCTTCGCGGATGCGGATGATGAGGGCGGGCCCGAGGGGGGGATCGCCCGGCTCTGCCGCTTTCTCGAGAGCGAGGCCTCGCCGGTCCGCCGGTTCACGCCGCCCGGCGCCGATGCCGATGCGGTGATCGATGTCCGCGCGATCTTCCGCAAGCCGCACCGGTCGCTGGCCATCGAGCGCATGCCCTCGTTTCTCCTGCCGCTGACCGGCAGCCTCCGGCTCCGCGATTATGAGAAAATTTTCTGTAACGATCCGGCGGATCGTCAAAATATTTTTGTCAATCGGAGCATCGATTCCGCGCGCGGTTGTGTGGTCATTCTGCGTCCTGACCAGTTCGTTTCGGCGCTTTTTCCGCTCGATGCGCATGCGGAAACCGGGGCCTTTTTCGAGCGTATCCTGATGCCGCAAGGCTGAGGGCTGCTCCTGCCAGGATGTGGCAGGAAAGGCGCCGGAACGGGCCAAGAGGCTCGTTCAGGAACGGTGTTCGTGCTAGGATCCGTGGCCGTTGCAGGAAGACGGCATGGCCCAGGGCATGAACGAAACGCCCCTCCCCCCGATTCTGAACGGGACGGATTCCTTCAAGGATATCCGCAAGATCATCCATGTCGACATGGATGCCTTCTATGCCTCCGTCGAGCAGCGTGACAACCCGGAGCTGCGCGGGAAGCCGGTCGCCGTGGGGTTCGGCGCCAAGCGCGGCGTCGTTGCCGCCGCGAGCTACGAGGCGCGCCGCTTCGACGTTCATTCCGCCATGCCCTCGGTAACGGCGTTGCGGAAATGCCCGGAACTGATCTTCGTGCGGCCGCGCTTCGAGACCTACCGCGCCGTCTCGAACCAGATTCACGAGATATTCTCGGCGTTTACGCCGCTGATCGAGCCCCTCTCGCTTGACGAGGCCTATCTCGACGTGACCGAGAATCTCGCAGGCATTGCTCTTGCGACCGAGGTCGCGGCCCGGATCCGCGCCCGCATCCGCGAGGAAACCGGACTGACGGCCTCGGCCGGCATCAGCTACAACAAGTTCCTCGCCAAGATGGCGTCGGGGCAGCGCAAGCCCGACGGCCAGTTCGTCATTCCGCCGCAGGCCGGCCCGGCCTTCGTGGAAGCCCTGCCGATCGGGAAGTTCCATGGCATCGGCCCGGCAACCGAGGCGAAGATGAACAGGCTCGGCATCCGCACGGGCGCGGATCTGAAGGACCGGACGCTTGCCTTCCTGCAGGACAGGTTCGGCAAGTCCGGGCCCTATTATTACTGGCTGTCCCGCGGGATCGACCATCGCCCCGTCCGGCCGGAGCGGGTACGGAAATCGGTCGGAGCCGAGGATACATTCTCCAGCGATATCATCGACTTCGCCGGCGCCCATGAGGGGCTGCGCCCCCTGATGGCCAAGGTCTGGAGCCATTGTGAACGGCACCAGCTGAAGGCCCGGACCGTGACGCTGAAGGTGAAGTTCACCGATTTCCAGCTCATCACCCGCAGCCGGACTTTCGCCCAGCCGCTCGCTTCGCTTGTCGCGCTGGACGAAACGGTTGTCCAGCTCCTCGGCCCGCTCTTCCCGCTGGCCAAGGATATCCGGCTGCTGGGCGTGACCCTCTCGTCCTTCGACGCCGTGGCCGAGGAACCGGAAATCCGCCAGTTCGACCTGTTCGGCAACGGATCCTGAACGGTTCAGAACACCACGACCGACCGGATGCTCTTGCCCTCATGCATCAGGTCGAAGGCATGGTTGATCTCGTCCAGCGGCATGGTGTGGGTGATCAGATCATCGATATTGATCTTCCCCTCCATGTACCAGTCCACGATTTTCGGCACGTCGGTCCGGCCGCGCGCACCGCCGAAAGCCGAGCCTTTCCATACTCTTCCGGTCACGAGCTGGAAGGGCCGCGTGGCAATTTCCGCCCCCGAAGGCGCCACGCCGATGATGATGCTCTCGCCCCAGCCGCGATGGCAGCATTCCAGCGCCTGCCGCATCGTCGTGGTATTGCCGATGCACTCGAACGAGAAATCCGCCCCGCCGCCCGTCAGGTCGACAATCGCCTGGACAACCTTGTCTCGGCCGACCTCATCCGGGTTCACGAAGTCGGTCATGCCGAATTTCCGCGCCATCACCGCCTTGGCGGGGTTGAGATCGACACCGATGATCCTGTCGGCCCCCACCATCCGGGCGGCCTGGATGACATTCAGGCCGATGCCACCAAGCCCGAAGACGACGACATTCGCGCCCGGCCAGACCTTTGCCGTGTAGATCACCGCGCCGATGCCCGTGGTCACACCGCAGCCGATATAGCAGATCTTGTCGAACGGCGCGTCCTCGCGGACCTTCGCGACGGCGATCTCCGGCAGGACGGTGAAATTCGAGAAGGTCGAGCAGCCCATGTAATGGAAAATCTCGCCCGGCCGCGGCCCGACCGGCTCGCAGGAGAAGCGCGAGGTGCCGTCCGGCATCAGCCCCTGACCCTGCGTGGCGCGGATCGCCGTGCAGAGATTCGAGCGCTGCGACAGGCAGGTCTTGCAGCCGCGACATTCGGGTGTGTAGAGCGGGATGACATGGTCGCCCGGGCGGACGCTTGTCACGCCGGCACCGACCTCGCGGACGATGCCTGCCCCCTCATGCCCGAGGATGGCCGGGAATTTCCCTTCGGAATCAAGACCGGACAGCGTGTACGCATCCGTGTGGCAGACGCCCGTCGCCATGATCTCCACCAGAACCTCGCCGGGCTTCGGGCCGGCGATCTCGATGGTTTCGATGGTGAGAGGCGCCTTGGCCTCCCAGGCGACAGCGGCGCGGGTTTTCATGGGATTCTCCTTGATGTGAACGCGAGGGTTTCCGGTGCGGCGGGCCAAGTCAACCCTGAGCGCCACGCGCAACCGCGGAAGCACACCCGCCGGACTTGTGAACAGGCTGCATTGACGCAGGCTCAGTATGTCTTCTCAGGAGACAGTTAGCCGTCTCTATGCCAGACTGGCGGGAACCGCCTGCAGCAAGGGCGGAGGAAACGTTCAGGGAGACAGAGAACATGCAGAACCGCAGGGTCCTGATGGCCACGCTCGCGCTTTCGGCCGCCATCACGTTCGGCGCGCCGGCCATGGCGCAGCAGGGCAAGGTGACCGTCGTGACGTCCTTCTCGAAGGACGTGACCGACCCGATCAAGAAGGCGTTCGAGAAGGCGAATCCCGGCCTGACCCTCGAGGTCCAGAACCGCAATACCAATGCGGGCGTGAAATTCATCGAGGAAACCCGGTCCAACCCTCAGAGTGACCTGTTCTGGGCCTCCGCGCCGGATGCGTTCGAGGTGCTGAAGAACAAGAAGCTCCTCCAGACCTACCAGCCCAAGGCCAAGGGCATTCCGGAAAAGGTCGGCGCCTATCCGATCAATGACAGGGACGGCGCCTATTTCGGCTTCGCGGCTTCGGGCTACGGAATCATGTGGAACGAGCGCTATCTCCGCGCGAACCGGATTCCCGAACCGAAAGAGTGGAGCGACCTGACCAAGGCGGCCTATCACAACCACGTCTCGATTGCCTCGCCGGCGCGTTCAGGAACGACCCATCTGACGATCGAGACGATCCTGCAGGGCGAAGGCTGGGACAAGGGCTGGGGCACGATCAAGGCCATGGCCGGCAATTTCAACCAGATCGCCGAGCGCTCCTTCGGCGTGCCGGATGCGGTCAATTCCGGGCAGGTCGGCATCGGCATCGTAATCGACTTCTTTGCCTTTTCCGCGCAGGGAGCCGGGTTCCCGGTCAAGTTCGCCTATCCGAGCGTGACCACCGTTGTGCCGGCAAATGTGGCGATCATCGCCGGCGCGCCCAACCGGGCCGGGGCGGAAGCGTTCATCGAGTTCATCCTCTCGCCGGCGGGGCAGGAGGTGCTGCTCGAGCCGACGATCCGCCGCCTCCCCGTCAACCCGGAAGTCTATGCCAAGGCGCCGGCCGGGTTCCCCAACCCGTTCAAGGACGCGAATTTCAAGGCGATGATGACGTTCGACGTCGATCGCTCCGAAGGGCGGACGGCGGTGGTCGATACGCTCTTCGACCAACTGATCTCGTTCCACCTGAACGACCTCAAGGCCATCACCAAGATGCTGCACGAAGCGGAGGCCAACCTCGCGAAGAAGGATTCGGCCCCGGCCCGTACCGCCCTCGCCGAGGCGCGCAAGCTGATCGCGGCGATGCCGATCACGGAAGAGCAGGCCAGCAAGGATCCGCAGATTGTCGGCGCCTTCCGGGGCGGGGCGGATGCCAAGACCCGCCGCGCCGAGTTCGAGCAGCGCTGGGCGGCTTTCGCCAAGGAGAACTACGCCAAGGCAAAGACGCTTGCGGAACAGGCCGTCGCGCAGTCGCGCTGACCGGCATGGCCGGGCCCGGCAACGGGCCCGGCTTTCCCCTGCCTCCCTGAAAGGATCGCCGCATGCAGGCCGCCCGCTCGCTGCCCGCCCCGCGCATGGCGCTGGCCACGCCCGGCCAATGGCTCACGATTCTCGGAATCGCCGCCTTCCTTGGCCTGTTTCTCGTCATCCCGGTCGCGATGGTCATCCTCGTGGCCTTCCAGGATCCGAATACCGGCGCGCTGACGCTGGTGAATTTCGCGGATTTCGCACGGAACGAGCTGTTCCTGCGTTCCTTTGCGAATTCGCTCTATGTCTCCGGCATGTCGGTGGTCTGGGCGACACTCCTTGCCCTGCCGCTGGCGTATTTCACGACCCGGTTCGAGTTCCGCGGCGCGGCGATCATCCAGACGCTCGGCGTCATCCCGTTGATCATGCCGCCCTTTGCCGGCGCCATCGCGATGCAGCTTCTCTTCGGCCAGAACGGCTCGATCAACCTGCTGCTCGATGAATGGTTCGCCTTCAAGCTGCCCTTCATGGACGGGCTGAACGGCGTGATCTTCGTCCAGAGCGTGCATTATTTCCCGTTCATCCTGATCAATCTGACGGCCTCGCTGCGGAATATCGACCGCTCCATGGAGGAGGCCGCCCAGAATCTCGGCGCGTCCGGTTTCCGGCTGTTCCGCCGGATCGTCTTTCCGCTGGCCATGCCGGGCTACATTGCCGGGGCAAGCCTCGTCTTCATCAAGGTATTCGATGATCTCGCGACGCCGCTGCTCCTCAATGTGAAGGACATGCTCGCCCCGCAGGCCTATCTGCGGATCACCTCCGTCGGGCTCAACGATCCCATGGGCTATGTCATTTCCGTGGTGCTGATCGTCTTCTCGATCCTGTCGCTGTTCATCGCCACGCAGGCGACGCGCGGGCGGGATTATGCCACGGTCCAGCGCGGCGGTGGCGGGCTGTCAAAACGCCCGCTGAGGCCGCTCGATGCGGTGATGGCCTATGGCGTCATCCTCCTCATCCTGGCGCTGGTTCTGGCGCCCCATATCGGCCTGTTCCTGCTGTCGATCGCCACGATCTGGTCGTTCTCGCCGCTGCCGGACGGTTATACGCTCGCCCATTACAGCCGCGTGCTGGCCGAAAGCGGGCAGTTCATCTGGAACACGCTGCTCTATGCCACGCTGGCGGGGCTGATCGGGATCGGTATCGGCACGGCGATCTCCTATATCGTCCTGCGCACACGTATTCCCGGCCGGGAATGGCTGGATTACGTCGCCAGTGCCGCGCTTGCGGTACCGGGCGTGGTGCTCGGCATCGGCTATCTCCGCACCTATTTCGGCATCCCCCTGCCCGGCGGGCAGCCGCTGACAAGCTTCTGGATCATCATCGTGATCGCGCTCGCCGTACGGCGACTGCCCTATGCGCTCAGGGCCTGCATGGCAGCGATGCAGCAGATCAGCGTCTCGCTGGAAGAGGCGGCCGAGAATCTCGGCGCCACCAAATCGAGCACGATCCGCCGGATCGTGATGCCGCTGATGACGGGCGGGCTGCTGGCCGGCTTCGTCACCAGCTTTGCCACGGCGGCGGTCGAGCTTTCGGCGACCATGATGCTGGTCCAGAACACGGCCGATGCCCCCCTCGCCTACGGGCTCTACGTGTTCATGCAATCCCCTGCCGGCCGCGGTGCCGGCGCGGCGCTCGGCATCATCGCCGTGCTGATCGTGGGGATTTCCACCTATCTGTCGCAGAGCCTGGCCGAGCGCGACCGTCGCGCCAAGGCCGGCGGCTGAACAGGCGGCCGCAGGAGAATCCCATGTCCAGCAACCAGCTTGGTGAAGCCATCCGCCGCGCGGCCTCGGGGATCGAGGTCAGCGGCGTCAACCTGTCCTATGGCCGGACCCATGTCCTCAAGGATGTCAGCCTGACGATCCATCCGGGCGAGTTCTTCGCCTTTCTCGGCCCGTCCGGCTGCGGCAAGACGACCCTGCTGCGCCTGATCGCCGGGTTCAACAACGCCCAGACCGGGCAGGTGATTGTCGGCGGGACCGATATTTCCACCCTGCCGCCCTGGAAGCGCGATGTCGGCATGGTGTTCCAGTCCTATGCGCTCTGGCCGCATATGAGCGTGGCGAAGAATGTCGCCTTCGGGCTCGAGGAACGCCGCCTCCCGCGGGACGAGATCGTCAACCGCGTCGATCAGGCGCTGGATCTCGTCAATCTCCGCCATCTGAAGGACCGCCGGCCATCACAGCTTTCCGGCGGGCAGCAACAGCGTGTCGCCCTCGCCCGCACGATCGCGATCCGGCCCAAGATCCTGCTGCTGGATGAACCGCTCTCCAACCTCGATGCGCGGATGCGCGTGCAGGTGCGGCGGGAATTGCGCGACCTCCAGCAGAGCCTCGGCATCACGACGATTTTCGTGACGCATGACCAGGAGGAGGCCAACACGATCTGTGACCGGATCGCCGTGATGAACGAGGGTCGCGTCCTGCAGGTCGGCACGCCGATGGCGCTGTATGACCGCCCGGCCGACCTGTTCGTCGCCGGGTTCCTCGGGACGGCGAACATCCTGCAGGGCACGCAGGCGGGCGGGGTGTTCAGCCTGCGCGACGGCAACGCCATGCCGGCTCCCGCCGGCAGCCCGGAAGGCCCGGCCCGCGTGGTGTTCCGCCCACAGAATGCCCGGCTGGCCGGCGAAGGCACGGCGGCGGAAGCCGGGCTGACCGCCCTGCCCGGAACGGTCATCCACTCGGAGTTCCTCGGCGCGGCCTTGCGCTATGGCATCCGGATCGGCGAGGACGAGGTGCTGGTCGATGTGCCACATCAGGCGGGCGCGGTGCTGCTCCCGGCCGGCACGGAGGTGCAGGTCCTGCTCGATCACGGACGGGCGCTGTTCTTCCCGGGCTGAACCCGGCCTTCAGCCGGCCTTCGGGGCCAGCATCCATTCATGCGCCGGATCGTTGTGGAATTTCCAGATCCGCTTCGGACCGGCCATGACGTTGAGATAATAGAGATCATAGCCATGCGCCGCCCCGACCGGATGGTAGCCGCGCGGCACCAGCACGATATCGCGATCGCCGATCGTCATCGTCTCGTCGAGGCTGCGGTCATCGGTATAGACACGCTGGAAGCCGAAGCCCTGCGGCGGGTTGAACCGGTGGTAATAGGTCTCTTCCAGAAGGGATTCCGCGGGGAGATTGTCCGTATCATGCTTGTGCGGCGGGTAGCTCGACCAGTTGCCCGAAGGCGTGATCACCTCGACCACCAGCAGGCTGTTGGCCGGCTCGGTTTCCGGCAGGATGTTCCGGACATGTCGGGTATTGCTGCCCGTGCCGCGGGTCAGCATGCCCACATCGGCCGGTGCGATCACCCGCGCCGGGAGGCCGGGCCTGCCCGGTGCGGTACAGAGCGCGAGTTCGCACGGGCCTTCCCCAATGGCCTGCCATTCCATCCCGGCGGGGACGTAGAACGACCAGACCTCGGGCTCGAACGGGGATGAACGGCCGCCGATCACGCCGAAATCCGTGCCGCCCGCGCTGACACGGGCCTTGCCTGCCAGAAGGACGAGGCAGGTCTCGCGCCCCGGCTCCTGCCGGGACAGGGCCTCGCCTGAGGCCAACCGGGCCGTCTCGAAGCCGACATACGTCCAGCCGGCCGAGGCGGGCGTGACACGGTGGCGATAACCGCCGTCATTGGCGGGGCCGGCCTTGATGAGCAGCGACGGCATGGCGTTCTCCCTCAGGCCAGTCCGGCAGCCTTCAGGCAGGCCCGGAGATGGGCGACACCCTTCTTCGCATAGGTCAGCGGATGGGCTTTCTCGGGGTCCTGCTCGGCCTCCACCACCACCCAGCCGGAATAGCCCGGCAGCGCGCGGAACACGGCCTCGTAATCGACCATCCCGTCCCCCGGAACGGTGTAGACCCCGAGTTCGGCCCCCGGGCCGAGAATGGCATCGAGGAAGCTCCAGTCCTCGCGGCGGGCACGCTCCATGACATCACGGCGGACATCCTTGGCATGGACATGGCTGATGCGGTGGCGGTAGGTGCGGGCCAATTCGGCAGGGTCAGCCCCGCCCCAGGTCGCATGGCCGGTATCGAGCAGCAGATGAACCGCCTCGCCGGTATGCGCCATCAGCGCCGAGATATCCTCGGCATCCTCGACGATCGTGCCCATATGGTGGTGGTAGACCAGCCGGACGCCCTCCTGAAGGGTCGCCTCGGCGACGGCGGTCAGGCGTGCACCCCATCGCGTCCATTCCCCTGCCCCGAGGCGCGGACGGCGCGAAAGCAGCACGGCCCGGTTGCCATGAATGGCGTTCGATGTCTCGGCAAAGACCAGCACATTCGAGCCCATGGCCTTGAGCAGATCGAGATGCGGGCGGAGATGGCGCAATTCCTCGGCGGCATCACGGCGGAGCAATTCGGCGGAATACCAGCCGGAGATGCAGGCCATGCCATAGGGCGCGAGCGCAGCTTTCAGCGCCGCGGCTTCGCGCGGGAATTTATGGCCCAGTTCCATGCCTTCGAAGCCGGCCTCGCGGGCCTCGGCGAGGCAGGTCTCCAGCGGCGTGGCGCCGCCGATATGCTGAAGGTCGTCATTCGACCAGCCGATAGGGTTGGCGCCGATGCGGATCATCTTGGGTTTCCCTGTCAAGTCAGACGAGCTTCTGGGCCTTGCGCGCCGCGTCATAGGCCTTGCGGGCCGCCTTGACGGCCGGCCGGGCGGAGACTTCCGGCACGGCGACATCCCACCAATGGCCGCCGATGCCCGAGCCTTCGGACGGATCGGTCTCGATGACGATCACCTCGGTCTGGAGGGAGCGGCGGGCCTTCTTCAACGCCGTTTCCAGCCCCGAAAGGCTGCTGACCTTGGTGGCCTTCGCGCCGAGGCTGCGGGCGTGGGCGACGAAATCCACCGCCGGCAGAGTCACATGGCGGGCGGTGCTGAGAAGGTTGTTGAAGCTGGCCGATCCGGTGGCGCGCTGGAGCCTGTCGATGCAGCCATAGCCGCCATTGTCGAGCAGGACGAGCGTCAGCTTGAGCCCCAGCATGACCGAGGTGGCGAGTTCCGAGTTCATCATCAGGTAGGAGCCATCGCCGACCAGCACGAAAACCTCGCGCTCAGGCTCGGCCATCTTGACGCCGAGGCCGCCGGCAATCTCGTAGCCCATGGTCGAGAAGCCGTATTCGAGATGGTAGCCGCCGGGCGCTCCGGCTTCCCAGAGCTTGTGCAATTCGCCCGGCAGGCCGCCGGCCGCGCAGACCACCACATCGGTCTTGCGGCTCTGGCGGAGGACGGCGCCGATCACTGCCGGATCCCGGGGGCGCGAGGCGGCAACCGGCGCGAGGCTGACAGCCGCCTCGGCATTCCAGGCCGTCCGGGCCTCGCGGGCGGCTTCGCCCCAGCTGGCCGGGGCGGACCAGCCCGCAAGGGCGGCCGAGAGCTCGGCGAGGCCTTCCTCGGCATCGCCGACCAGCGGCAAGGCTCCGTGCTTGGCGGCATCGAAGGGCTGAACGTTGAGTCCGATCAGGCGCATGGCCGGGTTTTCGAACAGGCTGCGCGAACCGGTCGTGAAATCCTGCAGCCGCGTGCCAATGGCGAGCACGCAATCGGCCTGCCGGGCGAGCTGGTTGGCCGCCGTGGTGCCGGTGACACCGATGGCGCCCATCGCCATCGCATGGTCGCGCGGCATGGCGCCCTTGCCGGCCTGCGTCTCGGCAACGGGAATGCCCGCCTTCGCGGCGAACCGCGCAAGGCGAGATTCGGCACCGGAATAGAGCACGCCACCGCCAGCAACAATCAAGGGCGCTTTCGCCGCCTTGAGCGCCTCCAGAGCGGCCTGAAGCTCGTTCCGGGCCGGACGGGGCCGACGTGGCTCACGCAGGCGCGGCTGGAAGAAGCTCTCCGGCCAGTCATAGGCCTCGGCCTGCACATCCTGGCAGAAGGCGAGCGTGACGGGGCCGCACTCGGCCGGATCCGTCAGCACATCGAGGGCGCGCGGCAGGCTGGCCAGCAGCTGTTCCGGCCGGGTGATCCGGTCAAAAAAGCGGGAGACCGGGCGAAAACAGTCATTGGCCGAAACGGTGGCATCGGCAAAGCACTCGACCTGTTGCAGCACCGGGTCCGGCCGGCGGCTGGCATAGACATCGCCCGGGATGAGCAGAACCGGCAGGCGGTTCACATGCGCCAGCGCGGCGGCAGTGACCATGTTGGTGGCGCCCGGCCCGATCGAGGAGGTACAGGCCATCATCCGGCGGCGGCGGCTCTGCTTGGCGAAGGCGATGGCGGCATGGGCCATGGCCTGCTCGTTATGGGCGCGGAAGGTGGGCAGGGTCTCGGTGCTTTCCGCCAGCGCCTCGCCCATGCCGGCGACATTGCCATGGCCGAAAATCGCCCAGATCCCGGCGAAGAGCGGCATTTCGCTTCCGTCGATCCGTGTGCGCTGTGCCGCGAGGTAGCGGACCATGGCCTGTGCGGCGGTGAGACGAATGGTGGTCATGCTTGCTCCTCCGCCTGTTCCCACGCTGTCATCAGCCGGGCGAACCCTGCCGCCATCGCGGTGATGGCTCCCTCGTCGTCGATGGCACCCGAGAGCCAGTCCCGCGCCGGCTGCGCGAATATCGTGCGCCCCACCGCGAACCCGCGCACGGAGTTCGCGTGGTGGGCCAAGCTGAAGCCCTTGGCAAGCTCCGCCTCCGGGGCGTCGAGGCCGAGCAGCAATACGCCGCGGCAATACGGGTCCTCGCGGGCGATCACGGCATCGATCGCCGCCCAGGCCGCCGGCTCCGCCTGCGGTTCGAGCTTCCACCAATCCGGGCGGATTCCGAGGGCATAGAGCCGTTCGAGGATCGTGGCGACCGTCTGTGGCCCGACAGGCCCGTGCCGGGAGGCAATGATCTCGACCAGCAATTCGCGGCCGACCTGCCGGCAGGTCCGGGCCACGCGCAGCAGCAGGGCCTCCTGTTCGGTGCGGAGTGCCACCGGATCGTCCGGGTGATAGAAACACAGGCATTTGGCGACATGATCGACCGGCCATTCCGCCAGTTCGGTGCCGAGGGCGCCGGCTTCCTCGCATTCGAGGGCCAGCGGGCGGGAACCGGGCTTTTCAAGCGGGCGCGCCACCCAGAAGCCATGGTCGCGGGCGCGGAACAGGCCCTCGCGCCCATGGGTGCCGTCGAGCAGCATGCCGAAGCCGGGCCGCCCCGCCGCAACCCGCGCCGCCGCCCTGACAGCAAGGGTCTTGAAGGCGGCAATCCGCCCGCGCGGGGCGCCGATGGCATCGGCCATTTCCTCCAGCTGGGCACGATGGTCGATGGCGAGGGCGAAAAGCGGCGTCGAGACCGACCGGCGCGTCGTGGCCCAATGGATATGGTTGATCGCCTCGTCCCGCCGGAGTGCGCGGTGCGGGGAGCCGTTCTTCAGGAAGAACTGGAGCTCCGCAAAGGTCGGACTTTCCGGCGAGCAAAGGAGGCGCGACACGGCGAAAGCGCCGCAGGCATTGGCCCAGGCGCAGGCGGTTTGCAGCGGCTCGCCGCCAAGCCAGCCGCGCAGGAACCCGGAGAGGAAGGCATCGCCCGCGCCGAGCACATTATAGACCTCGACCGGGAAGCCCGGGCCGCGGATACCCTCGTCGAGGCTGGCGGGAATGGCTGCGGGGAAGACGACGCAGCCCATCGGCCCGCGCTTGCAGACAATGGTGGCAGCGCTGAGGGTGCGGATCGCCCGGATCGCCTCCAGCGTGTCTTCCGACCCGCCGGCAATATGCAGCTCCTCCTCGGTGCCGACGATCAGGTCGCAATCGGGGAGGATGGCCTGCAGGTGCTGCGTCACGCGGTCGGAGCGGATGTAGCGCGATTCACCGTCCGCATGGCCCGCCAGCCCCCAGAGATTGGGCCGGTAATCGATGTCGAACACGACCTTGCGGCCGTTTTCCTTCGCGATCCGGATCGCCTTTTTCTGCGCCTCGGCGGGTGATGGCGCGGCGAAATGCGTGCCGGTGACGACGATGGCCCGCGCGGAGGCGATGAAATCCGGGTCGATATCGTCAGGTTCGAGCGCGGCATCGGCACAGTCGGTGCGGTAGAAGATCAGCGGGAAGGTGGTTTCATCGCGCACACCGAGAATGACAAGTGCGGTGAGCCGCTTCGGATCGGTCTTCACGCCGGCCGTCTCGACGCCCTCGCGCGCCAGTTGTTCGAGGATGAACCGGCCCATCTGTTCATCGCCGACCCGGCTGACCAGAGCCGATTTCAGGCCGAGGCGGGCCGTTCCGATGGCGATATTGGCCGGGCAGCCGCCGACCGCCTTGACGAAGGTGCCCATATCCTCCAGCCGGCCGCCGATCTGCTGGCCATAGAGATCGACCGAGGAGCGGCCGATCGTGATGAGGTCGAGCACGGGTTCAGGCATCGGCGCGGATCTTTTCGGCAGTGGCGACGGAGAGCGTCATGGCGAGGGCGAAGGTGGCCGCCATGGAGCGGAAGGCGCCGAAATCGGCCTCGACCACCTCGAGAAGGATATCGCATTCGACGGCCAGCGGACTCAGCGCGCCATCGGTCAGCGCGATGACCGGCACGCCGCTGCGATGGGCCTCTCGGGCGATTTCGACGGTCTGCGGCGTGTAGGGCGCGAAGCTTACCGCAATCATCGCATCGCCGGGGCCGGCCATGGCGGCCTGTTCGGCCCCGAGGCCGCCGACATTGTCGACGAGCACGGCGCGGATGCCGAGCTTGCCGAAGGCATAGGCGAGATAGGACACGACGGGGAACATGCGCCGGGCGCCGACCAGATAGACCGTCCCGGCCCGGGCCAGCCGGGCCGCGGCGGTCTCGATCAGGGCGGAGTCGGTACGGCCGGACAGGGTTTCAAGCGAGGCCTGGCTCGCGCGGATGAACCCTTCGAGCAGGGTGCGCGCCATGCCCCCCTCGCCGGACGCTTCGCCCCGCAAGGCCGCCAGACGGGCGCGGTGGTCTGAACTTTCCCGCCGCAGGCGATTGCGGAAAACCTGCTGGAGGTCGCTGAAGCCGGGGTAATCCAGCGCCTGCGCGAACCGGACCAGCGTCGAGGGCTGGACCCCGGCCCGCGCGGCGATTTCGGCGGTTGTCTGGAAGGCCATGTCCTCGGGATGGGCAAGCATATGTTCGGCCACCTGCCTGAGGCGGGGCGGCAGGCGCGCGCCCTCGGCCCGGAGCCGGCGGACCAGCTCCGCATAATCGCCGGGCGGCGCAGGCAGGGCGGCGATTTCGGGCGGCATGGATTCCCTTCGACCGGTGGCGCAATCCGCTTGACGGGCGCGACGGCAATATGGAATGTTTGTTCCAACAGTCAAGAAATACGAAACAAACGTATCACCCGAGGCGAGGAACCCGTGACCGGAACCGTCGATTTCAGCCGCGATCTCTCCGGCAAGGTGGCCCTTGTCACCGGGGCGACACAGGGCCTCGGCGAGGCCATCGCGCGGGAATTCGTGGAAGGCGGGATCTCCAGCCTGCTGCTGACCGGCCGCAATGCCCGGCGGGGCGCAGAGGTGGCCGATTCCCTCCGCCGTGACGGGTGCCGCATCGTTTTCCACGCCGCAGATCTCGCCGATCTCGATGCGGTGCGGACGCTCGTTCCTGCCGCCGAGGCCGCATTCGGACGGCTCGACATCCTGGTCAATGCGGCCGGCGATACGGATCGCGGCACGATCTGCGATACCACGCCCGAACTTTACGAGCGGATCATGGCGGTCAACCTGCGGGCGCCGTTCTTCCTGATCCAGGATGCCGTCAACCTGATGAAGCGGAAGGGCATTGCCGGGTCGATCATCAACATCCAGTCGATGTCGGCCCATGGCGGCCAGCCGTTCCTGACGCCCTATTCCGTCTCCAAGGGCGCACTGGCGATGCTGACGCGCAATGTCGCCTACGCGCTTCTGGCGGAGAGGATCCGCGTCAACGGGCTCAATATCGGCTGGATGGCCACGCCAGGCGAGGATGCCATCATGCGGCGGCACCATCAGGCGCAGGATGGCTGGCTCGACGAGGCGGCGAAGGGTCGCCCGTTCGGCCGGCTGATCGACCCGCGCGAGGTGGCCAAGGCCGTGGCCTATCTTGCCTCCGGCGAATCCGGTCTGATGACCGGCAGCAATATCGATTTCGACCAGACCATCCTCGGAGCCCATGACTGATGACGCGCGCTGACCTCCCCTTCCCGGCCGGAAGGCCTGCCCGATGATCCGGTTCGGGCTGCTCGGCGCCGGCCGGATCGGGCGCATCCATGGGCTGAACGTGGCGGCGCGCGGCGATGCCCGACTTGTCTCGGTGGCGGATGCCTCCGACGCGGCGGCACGCAGCCTCGCCCGGGACAGCGGGGCCGGTGTCTCGACGATCGAGGCCATCCTCGGCGATTCCGGCATCGATGCCGTGCTGATCTGCACGCCGACCGATATGCATGCCGACCTGATCGAGGCGGCAACGCGTGCCGGCAAGGCCGTGTTCTGCGAGAAGCCGGTCGATCTCGATGCCGGGCGGATCCGCCGCTGCCTTGAAGTGGTGGCGGGCACGGGCAAGCCGCTGATGATCGGTTTCAACCGGCGGTTCGACCCGAATTTCGCTGCGCTGCGCCGGCGGCTCCATGCCGGCGAGATCGGGGCGATCGAGATTGTCTCGGTCATCTCGCGCGATCCCGGGCCGCCACCGGTCGAGTATGTGAAGCGCTCGGGCGGTCTGTTCCGCGACATGATGATCCATGATTTCGACATGGCGCGCTTCCTGCTGGGAGAGGAGCCGGTGGAAGTCTTTGCGCTCGGATCGTCGCTGGTCGATCCGGCCATCGGTGCGGCCGGTGATGTCGATACCGCGGCCGTCCTGATGAAGACCCGCTCGGGCAAGATCGCGCAGATCTCGAATTCGCGCCGCGCCACCTATGGCTATGACCAGCGGATCGAGGTTCATGGCTCCGGCGGGATGCTGCGCGCCGGCAATATCCACGAAACCAGCGTCGAGAGCGCCACGGGCCAGGGCTTCCGCGCCGATCCGGTGCAGAATTTCTTCCTCGAGCGCTATGCCTCCGCCTACCGGGCCGAACTCGATGCCTTCATCGCCGCGATTGCCGGCGGGGCCGCCCCCTCGCCGTCCGGCCTCGACGGGCTGAAGGCGCAGATCCTCGCCGATGCCGCCACCGAATCCTGGACAACCGGCAAGCCGGTTGCCGTGACCCTGGACTGAGTCATGAACGCTGCCGAACTCGACCGCCGCCAGTATGCCATCCAGGGCCTTGTTGCCGAAGTCTCGGTGATGGCGCTGGACTATTTCCTGCGCAAGGAAAGCCTCGGCGTGACCATGAAGGGCGACCAGGACTGGCTGACCGTGGCCGATGGCGCCGTGGAGGCCTATCTGCGCGAGCGGATCGCCATCCTCTTTCCCGATGACACCGTGATCGGAGAGGAAGGCGGCGGCGCGGCCTCGCAGGCGACCTGGATCATCGATCCGATCGACGGAACGGCGAATTTCGCCCGGGGTGACCGGAACTGGTGCATCTCCATCGGGCTGCTGGTGGACGGGGTACCGGAAATCGGAGTGATCGCCGCACCGTCGCTCGGCGAGACCTATTCCGGCCGGCGCGGGCGCGGCGCCACGCTGAACGGTGTACCGATCCGGGCGTCGGATGGCCGCGACATCCGCCGCGCCTCGATCGAGATGGGATGGTCCAAGCGCGTGCCGCTCGACGATTACCTCGCCATGGTGCGGCGGGCTTTCGAGGCCGGCGCCTCGGTGAAACGTTCGGCCAGCGGGGCGCTCGGCCTTTGCCATGTCGCGAATGGCCGGACCGATGCCTATGCGGAGCGGCATATCAACGCATGGGACGTGGCGGCCGGCATGGTGATTGCCGGCGAGGCCGGGGCAGTGACGAATGATTTCTTCGCCGGCGACGGAATCGCCCGGGGAAACCCCATCCTGTGCGTCACGCCCGGGCTGGCGGAGGCTCTGGAAAGCATCACCGGGATCGTTTGCCGGCGTTGAAACCGGCCCGCGTTTCCGGCACAACTACAAGACATAAGAAAAAAATAACTCAGACAGGAGGAAACAATGTCCGGATCGACCCGTAAGATCGCCACGGCCTTCGCGCTGGCGACAACCGCTCTCCTTACCAGCGCCGCCGCCCAGGCCCAGGGCACGCTGGTGCTGTATTGCTCGGTGCAGGAGGAATGGTGCCGGCCGATGGCCAGCGCCTTCGAGAAGGAAACCGGGATCAAGGTGTCGATGACCCGCAAGAGCTCGGGCGAGACCTATGCGCAGATCAAGGCGGAAGCCTCGAACCCGCGCGGCGATGTCTGGTGGGGTGGCACGGGCGATCCGCATCTGCAGGCGGCTGAGGAAGGCCTGACCGAGGCCTATGAAAGCCCGAAGATGGCCGAATTGCATGATTGGGCCGTCCGGCAGTGGAAGGGCTCGCAGGGGCGCACGATCGGCATCTATGCCGGCGCGCTGGGCTTCGGCTTCAACACCAAGCAGGTGCAATCGCGCGGGATCCCGGAACCGAAATGCTGGTCCGACCTAATCAATGCCAAGCTGAAGGACGAGGTGCAGGTGGCGGATCCGAACTCCTCGGGCACGTCCTACACCATGCTGGCAACGCTGGTGCAGCTGATGGGCGAGGACAAGGCCTTCGACTATCTCAAGGCGCTGCACAGGAACATCAACCAGTATACCAAGTCTGGCGCGGCCCCGGCCAAGGCGACCAGCCTCGGCGAGACCACGGTCGGGATCACCTTCATGCATGACATGGTGACGATGGTGGTCAATGGCGGCCCGGTGAAGGTCGTCGCCCCCTGCGAGGGCACCGGCTACGAGATCGGCTCGATGTCGATCGTCAAGGGTGCGCGCAATCTCGACAATGCCAAGAAATTCTATGACTGGGCCCTGACCCCGGCCGCGCAGAAGCTGGCCGAGGAGGCGAAGTCCTATCAGGTTCCGTCGAACAAGAACGTGGTGCCGCCGCCGCAATCGCCGAAGCTGGCCGATGTGAAGCTCATCGATTACGACTTCGCCAAATACGGCTCCTCGGCGGAGCGCAAGCGCCTGCTGAGCAAGTGGGACAACGAGGTGAAGAAGCTGCCGAAATAAGCCGGCAGCGCCCGGGATTCCACGATGCGGCCCTCGACCCGCCTGCTGTTCCTGCTGGCCCTCTGCGGCTTCGGGCTCCTCCCCTGGTACTTCACCGAGGGGATGGGCCTGAGGTCGCTCGGCTGGCTGTCAGGCTATCCGTTCGGCAAGGGCGGCAGCGGGCTGGCGCTCGGTCTTTCGGGCGCCGCGCCATGGCTGCTGCCGGGAGGGGCGATGCTGCTCGTGGCCGGGCTGGCCTGGCCGAAACAGGATGAACAGCGCGCGGCGACGGTCCTTCTCTGGGCCGGGGCGATCGGCTTCACCCTGTTCTTCCTGCAGGGTTTCGCCATCACCCTGCGCGGACAGGGGATTCCCTGGCTCGCCGCCCTGTTCGGCGCAAGCGGCGCCGCGCAGGCCGGCATGGGTCCGGGCGCGCTCGTCACGATTGTCGGGCTTCTGCTGCTCTTCTGCCATGGCCTCGCCTATCGCGGATTCTGCCGGGGCGATGTCTTCACCTGCTCGATGATCGGTCTGCTTGTACTGATGATCGGGCTGTTCATCTTCTTCCCGGTCGTCACGGTACTGAAAGGCGCGCTGATCGGCAGTGCCGGGACGATCGATTTCGGGGCCTTCCTCGATCGGTTCCTCGATTCCTCGATCTGGGGGCTTGGCTGCCTGACGCGCGATGTCAGCTGCGGAGTGGCGTGGAACACCCTGCTTCTGGCGGTATTGTGCGGCGCCATCACCACCCTGCTCGGACTCGCCTCGGCGCTGCTGATCCTCCGGACGGGCATGCCGGCGAAATGGCTGCTCCGGGCCCTGACCGTGCTGCCGATCATCACCCCGCCTTTCGTCATCGGGCTGGCGCTGATCCTGATTTTCGGCCGGACCGGGCTCGTCTCCAATTTCATGTACGAGTGGTTCGACGTGCCGCGCACGCGCTGGATCTACGGCCTGCCGGGCGTGCTGCTCGCGCAGGTGCTCGCCTTCGCGCCGATCGCCTTCCTCGTCCTGATCGGCGTGGTGCAGGGCATCGCGCCGAGCCTCGAGGAAGCCTCGCAGACCCTCGGTGCCCGGCGCTGGGAAACCTTCTCGACCGTGACCTGGCCGCTGCTGCGCCCGGGCATCGCCAATGCCTTCCTGATCGGGTTTGTCGAGAGCATGGCCGATTTCGGCAATCCGCTGGTGCTTGGCGGGAATTTCGAGGTGCTCTCGACCAAGATCTTCTTCGCCGTGGTCGGGGCCGCCCATAACGAGGGGCAGGCTGCCGTGCTGGCCATGGTCCTGCTGGCCTTCACGCTCGGGGCCTTCTGGCTCCAGCAGCGCTGGCTGGGCAAGAAATCCTACACGACGCTGACCGGCAAGGGCGATGCCGGCCTGCCGACGCCCCTGCCCCGCCGCGTGAGCTGGCTGGCTTCGGCCACAGTCATCCCGTGGGTCATCCTGACGGTCGTGATCTACATCATCATCCTGACCGGCGGCTTCGTGAAGTCGATGGGGCGCGACTACACCCCGACGCTCGAGCATTTCCTGACCGGCTTCCGGATCGATTTCAGCCGCGGCCTCTATTTCGAGGGCGCCGCCTGGGATTCCTTCTTCACCACGGTGAAGCTGGCCGCCATCTCGGCGCCACTGACCGCAATTGTCGGGCTGCTGGCGGCCTATCTTCTCAAGCGGCAGACTTTCCAGGGGCGCGCAGCCCTCGAGTTCTCGACGATGCTGTCCTTCGCCATTCCCGGCACCGTGCTCGGCGTGGCCTATATCCTCGCCTTCAATGTGCCGCCGATCGAGATGACGGGGACGGGCCTGATCCTCGTGATCGCCTTCATCTTCCGGAACATGCCGGTCGGCGTGCGCTCGGGCATTGCCGGGCTGTCGCAGATCGACAAGAGCCTTGACGAGGCCTCGGCCACGCTCAGCGCCCGTTCGGCGACGACGCTGTGGCGCGTGGTGCTGCCGCTGCTGCGCCCGGCCCTTGTGGCGGCGCTCGTCTATTCCTTCGTCCGGGCGATGACCGCCGTCAGCGCGGTGATCTTCCTTGTTTCCGCCGAATACAATCTCGCCACCGCGTATATTGTCGGCCGTGTCGAGGCGGGCGAATTCGGGCTGGCCATCGCCTATTCCTCGGTGCTCATCGTGGTGATGGCACTGGGAATCGCGATCATCCAGCTCGGGGTGGGCGAACGGAAGCTCGGGCGACGGACAACCGAAACCGCCGCATCGCCGGCGATGGCAGGCGCTTAGGATGGGAATGATGCAGAAAGCAGGGCCGGCTTCGGTGGAATTCCGCAACGTGACCAAGCGCTACGGCTCGGTGACGGCGGTCAACGATATCAGCTTCACCATCGAGGCGGGCTCGCTCGTCACGCTGCTTGGCCCTTCCGGCTGCGGCAAGACCACGACCCTGCGCATGATCGCCGGGCTCGAAATGGCCAGCGAGGGCCAGATCCTGATCGGCGGCAAGGATGTGACGCGGCTTTCCGCCGCCGATCGCGATGTCAGCATGGTGTTCCAGTCCTACGCGTTGTTCCCGCACATGACGGTGCTCGAGAATGTGGCCTATGGCCCGACCGTGAAGCGCGTGCCCAAGGCGCAGGCGCATGACATGGCGCGCGAAAAGCTGGCCGTTGTCGGCATGAAGGGCTACGAGGACCGCCTCCCCTCCGAACTCTCGGGCGGGCAGCAGCAGCGTGTCGCGGTGGCGCGCGCGCTGGTGCTCGAACCGCAGGTGCTGCTGTTCGACGAACCGCTCTCGAACCTCGACGCCAAGCTGCGCCGCCGCATGCGCGAGGAGATCCGCGACCTGCAGCGCAAGCTCAACCTCACCGTCGCCTATGTCACGCATGACCAGGAGGAAGCCCTGGCGGTTTCCGACCGGATCATCGTGATGTCGAACGCGGTGATCGCGCAGGAAGGCGCGCCGAGGCAGCTCTACGAAGAGCCGGCGGATGTGTTCGTGGCCGACTTCATCGGCGATGCCAATCTTGTCGAGGCAGAGATCGTCTCGGTGACAGGGGACCGCGCCGAGATCCGGCTCGGTCCGGTCACGCTGTCGCTGCCGTCACGCGGCATGAAGCCGGGCAAGGCGAAGATGGCGATCCGGCCGGAATCGCTGCTGATTGTCGAGGCAGGTGGCCCCAATCTGCTGCCCGGAACGATCCGGAAATGCGCCTATCTCGGCAACCATCTCGATCTCGAGATCGCAACCGAGGCCGGCGATTTCTATGTCACGCGGCACGGCACCCGCGAGATCATGCCCGAGGGGCAGATGGTCTCTCTGGCCTTCGCCGATTACGGCGTGACTTTGGTGCCCGGCGGCTGAGCCACGAGATGGCAGGCCACGCGGCCGCCACCATCCTTCGTCAAAGGCGGAGCCACGCTGTCGCAGGGTTCCACGCGCTTCGGGCAGCGCGGATGGAACGGGCAGCCGGGCGGCGGATTCAGCGGATCGGGAAAGGCGAGGCCCAGACCGGTATCCGGAATGCCGAGGCCGGGCTCCGGCGTCAGCGCCGAGGCGAGCAGCGCCTGCGTGTAGGGATGGCGCGGGCGCTCGAACAGGGATGCGGTTTCCGCCTGTTCCACGACCTGACCGAGATACATGACCGCGACCCGGCTGGCGATATGCTCGACCACCGCGAGATTGTGGCTGATGAAGACGAAGGTCGTGCCGAAATCGCGGCGGAGATCCATCAGCAGATTGAGGATCTGTGACTGGACCGAGACGTCGAGCGCGGAGGTCGGCTCGTCGCAGATCACCAGTTCGGGCCGCATGACGAGCGCGCGGGCGATGGCGACGCGCTGGCGCTGGCCGCCCGAAAGCTGTGCCGGATAGGCCTCGGCGAAACGCTCCGGCAGGCCGACGCGTTCCAGCATCTCCATCGCCACCCGCCGGCAGGATGCGGCATCGGCCTTGCCCTGCACTTCCATCGGCAGGGCGACGATCTCGGCGATGCGGCGGCGCGGGTTCAGCGAGGAATACGGGTCCTGGAAGACCGGCTGCACCCGCCGGGCGATGTCGAGGCGGCCCATGCTCCGCATGTCCTGCCCGCCCAGCCGGATCTCGCCGGAGCTGGCCGGCAGCAGGCCCAGCAGCATCCGCGCAAGCGTGGATTTGCCGCAGCCGCTCTCGCCGACAATCGCGAGGATCTCGCCCTGCTCGACCGCAAGCGACACGCCATTCACCGCGTTGAGCCGGCGCTTCGGCGCGAAGAGGCCGCGGCTGACGCTGAAGCTGCGTGTGACATTCAGGGCTTCCAGCAGGATCGTCATCGGCCCTCCAGCACGCAGCGCATGCCATGGCCATCCGGTCCCTCCTGCCAGGGGATGGCGCCCTGACAGGCCGGACCCGCCTCGGCGCAGCGGGCGCGGAACATGCACCCCTGAAGATCGCCGACCAGCGAGGGCACCGTGCCGGGGATAGCCCCGAGCCGGGCCCCGCGCGCCGTGCGGCCGGGCACGGGGATGCAGTCGATCAGCCCGCGCGTATAAGGGTGCCGCGGCCGGGCAAAAAGATCGGCCACGGGGGCGCTTTCGACAATTTCGCCGGCATACATCACGGCGACGCGGTCGGCGATGCGGGCGACGAGGCCGAGATCATGCGTAATCAGGATCAGCGCGAGGCCAAATTCCCGCGCGAGATCGACCAAAAGCCGGAGGATCTGCGCCTGGATCGTCACGTCGAGCGCGGTGGTCGGCTCGTCGGCGATCAGCAGGTCGGGCCCGCACATCAGCGCCATGGCGATCATCACGCGCTGGCGCAGCCCGCCGGACAGCTGGTGCGGATACTGCCCGAGCCGTTCGCGCGCATTGGCGATGCCGACGCGTTCGAGGAGTTCGACCGCGCGGGCCTCCGCCTCGGCGGGGCTCGCGGCCTTGTGGCGGAGATAGCCCTCCATCATCTGGTTGCCGATCGTATAGGCGGGGTTGAGCGCCGTCATCGGCTCCTGGAAGATCATCGCCATGCGGTTGCCGCGCAGGGTGTTGATGGCGTGGGCCGGGAGCCGGGCAAGATCCTGTCCGTCGAATTCCAGGCGGTCGGCCCGGCGCGTGGAGGATTTCGGCAGCAGGCTCATCAGGGCGAGCGAGGTCATGGACTTGCCGCAGCCGCTTTCACCGACGATGCAGAGCGTCTCGCCCCGCGCCACGGAAAAGGAGATGCCGCGCACCGCGTGCAGCGTGCCGCGCGGTGTCGCCAGATCCACCCGGAGATTGTCGACCGCGAGCAGGCTCATGCGCGGCCATCCGGGGCGAGAACGTCGCGCAGGCCATCGCCGACGAGATTGATCGCCAGGACCAGCAGGGCGAGCGCGGAGCCGGGAATGGCGATCAGCCAGAACGAGAAGAACATGTAGGCCTTGGCCTCGGAGATCATCAGCCCCCAGCTGGGCAATGGCGGCTGCACGCCGAGGCCGAGGAAGGACAGGGCCGCTTCGAGCAGGATGGCGCTCGCCGCCTCGACTGTCGCCACGACGATCAGTTGCGGCGCCACGTTCGGCAGCACCTCGCGCAGGATGATCCGCGGCGTCGAGGCGCCGGCCGCCTCGGCGGCGGCGACATAGTCCAGCCCCCGCACCTGCTGCGTGGCAGAACGCATGACCACGGCGAACCGGTCCCATTTCAAAAGGCCGAGGATCAGGATCACCACCAGCAGCGAGCCGGAAATCATCGCCACGACCGCCAGGGCGACCAGCACGACCGGCAGGGCCAGGCGCGTGGTGATGATGAAGGTGATGGCAAGGTCGATCCGACCGCCGAAATAGCCCGCCGCAAGGCCGAGACCGGCGCCGATCAGGCCCGAGATCACCATGACCGACAGGCCGATCAGCAGCGAGATCTGCCCGCCCCAGAGCACGCGGGAGAGATAGTCGCGGCCGAGATTGTCGGTCCCGAGCGGATGGGCCCATTGGCCACGCGCTTCCCAGATCGGCGGAATCATCCGCTTCGTCAGATCCTGCGCGTAGGGATCATGCGGGGCGATCCACGGCGCAAGCAGCGAGGCAAGGATGATGAGCGCCAGCAAGGTCGCGCCGGCGAGGAAGCCCTTGTGGCCCCGGATGCGCCGCCAGAGCAGGGCCCGCTGCGAGAGTTCCGGTGGCGCGGCGACGGTTGAAGCGACATCCGCCATCAGGCAACCCTCAGGCGCGGGTCGATCCACGCATTGACCAGATCGGCACAGAGCGTCAGCAGCACATAGGCTACCGAGAGGATGAGCAGCACCGCCTGCGTGACCGGGAAATCCTTGTGGGTGATCGACTGGTAAGCCAGATAGCCGAGGCCATCGAGGGCAAAGATCGTCTCGATCACGATCGACCCCCCGAGCAGGAAGCCGAGCTGCACGGCGGCGAGCGCCACGACCGGCACCAGCGCATTGCGGAGGGCATGCTTGAGCACCACGCTTGCGGGCGAGAGCCCCTTGGCCCGCGCGGTGCGGATGTAATCCGCCGCCAGCACCTCGATCATGCCGGCGCGGATCAGCCGCATGAAGGGGGGCGTGATGTAGAGGCCGAGCGAGAGGGTCGGCAGGACGAAATGCGCCCAGGTCTCGGAGCCGGAAACCGGCAGCCAGCGCAGCTTGATCGAGAAGATCATCACCAGAACCAGCGCGAAGAAGAAGTTCGGCAGGGCCTGCCCGGCCACGGCCAGAGCCAGGCTGAGGCGGTCGATCCAGGTATTGGGAAACAGCGCGGCCAAAACGCCGAGCGGGATCGCCAGAGCGAGGGCCAGCGCCAGCGAGGCGAAGGCGAGCACCAGCGTCACGCCGATCTTCTCGCGGATCAGGCCGGTCACGCCGGTCTTGAAATAGAGCGACTGGCCGAAATCGCCCGAAAGCGTGCGGAACAGCCAGTCCGCATACTGGATGAGGAGCGGCCTATCGAGCCCGTAGGTCTTGCGGACGAGGTCGATATCCTCGGCACGGGCGCCCTCTCCGGCGATGGCCAGCGCAACATCGCCCGAGAGGCGCAGCAGGACGAAGCTCGCGGCCGAAACCGCGAGCGCGACCAGCAGGGCCAGCCCGAGACGCTTGAGCGCGTAGCCAAGCACCCCGTTACTTCCAGCTCATTTCCCAGAAGCGGGGGATCTCGTCGGCATAGGTCTTGTAGTCGAGGCCCTTCCCGCTGACATAGAAGGTGACGAGGGCATAGAGCGGCACGCCCATGGCCCGCTCGGCGATGAGCCCGAGCGCTTCGGCATAGGCCGCCTTGCGGACGGCAGGATCGACCGAATTATCGCCCTTCTTGAGCAGCTCGATCACCTGAGGATCCTTGTTGATGTCATCCGGCCCGCCGCCGAAATAGACCGGCGTGGAGGCCGAGGTATCGTTGACCGAGAACGAGCCCCAGGTCTGGTGCGCCATGGCCGCCTTGTTGCCGCGCACCTGCTCGCGCATGGCGGCATATTGCATGAACCGCAGATTGACCTTGATGCCCACGGCCCGGAGGTAATTGATCATCGCTTCGGATTGCGGGCGCTCGCGATAGGCGAAGAGATCCATCTCGAGTCCGTTGGCGAAGCCGGCTTCGGCCAGCAACTGCTTCGCGCGGGCCGGGTTGTAGTCGAATTTCTTCGCCTTCTCGTCCGAGCAGCCGAACTGCGACGGATAGCAGATCACGTTGAGGACACGGGCGCCCTCGCCCACCAGCTGCTTCACCATGGTCGGCCGGTCGATCGCGTGCTGGATTGCCTGTCGGACGCGGATATCCCGCAAGGCCGGGGCCGGGCCATCCGGCAGGGTGTTGAGGTTGAGGAAGACGATGCGCATCGTCTCGCCGCTGGTGACGGCGAGATGCGGCACGGCCTTGAGCTGATCCGCCTGATCCGGAGGGACATTCATGATGAAGTCGAGCCCGCCGGCGAGCATCTCGGCCATCTGGGTCTGGCGATCGGGGATGAAGCGCACCTCGATCCGCTCCAGCTTCGGCTGCGGCTTCGGGCTGTCCCTGAAGTAATCCGGATTGCGCTGCAGCCTGACCGACTTGCCGACGACATGCTCGACAACCTTGTAGGGGCCGGAACCAATGGCGGCCGTGTTCATGCCGCCCGGGCCGACCTTGGCATAGTATTCGTTCGGGTGGATCACGACCGGACCAGCGAGATATTCGATCGCTGCCGGGAAGGTGCGCTTCAGCTTCACGCGGACGGTGTATTTGTCGACCTTTTCGGCGGTGTCGATCCAGTTCACGTTGGTCTGGGTAACAACCTTGTTCTCAGGCTTGGAGACGAAATTCAGCGTGTAGACGACGTCATCCGCATCGAATTCCTCGCCATTGTGGAATTTCACGCCCTCGCGGAGGCTGAATTCGAGGGTCTTGTCATCGACCCATTTCCACGCCTTGGCGAGCTGGCCCTTGTATTCGTTGGTGTTGGGATCGCGGTAGATCAGCGTGTCCCAGACATGCTGGCCGAGGATGACGCCGATCCGGACATTGTTGAAATAGGGATCGATGTTCTCCGGCACCTGATCATAGCCGAAGCGGACGGCATTCTGCGCCTTCTGCGCCAGAACCGGTGTGAAGCTGGCGCTGGCCGCCAGCGCGAGAGTGGCAAGGGTAAGCAGACGCATCTGACGATCTCCCGTATGGGGGGTGCAGGCTTCCCGACGGCCCGGCCCCTGTCTTTGATCACAGTGTCGGCGGGCCAAGCCGGACGAGTCAACAACCAAGACGGGACCTCGATCAGGACAGCACCTGCCCAGCAAGCGGCGTGCCGGGGGTGGCGCAACCGGAGCCGGGATGGTTTGATAGCTCCTCCCCAGCCGGATTCTCCCGATCATGCCTGCGCCCGATCCTGCCGCTGCCCCGCCCTCGCCGCTCGAGCGGGACCTGTCTTTCCGACTGCCCGGCCTCGCCAAGCCGGGGCGCATCCGGGTGGATCGCTGGGGCATTCCCCATCTGGAGGCCGGGACTCTCGATGATCTCTGGTTCGTGCAGGGCTTCAACGCCGCGCGGGACCGGCTGTTCCAGATCGATCTCTGGCGCAAGCGCGGCCTCGGCCTCCTCGCGGCGGATTTCGGCCCGGGCTTCCTCGAACAGGACCGGGCGGCGCGGATGTTCCTCTATCGCGGTGACCTGGCCGCGGAATGGGCCGCCTATGCGCCCGATGCCGAGACGATCTGCGCGCGCTTCGCCGCCGGCATCAACGCCTATATCGGCCTTGCAGAGCACGAGCCGGGGCTCATGCCGCCGGAATTCGCGATGCTCGGCACGCAGCCGGCCCGGTGGCGCGCGGAGGATGTCGTCCGCATCCGCAGCCATGGGCTGACGCGGAACGCCCTCTGGGAGGTGCAACGCCTGCATGTGCTCGCCGGTGCCGATGCCGAGACCGATCTCCTGCGGAAATATCTCTACCCCATGGTCGAGACCGTGTTGCCTGAAGGAATCCGCGCCGAGGATTGCCCGATCGAGGCCTTGCTGCCCTTCCGGCTGGCTCAGGCCAATGTCACGTTCTCGCCGGAACGGCTGGCAGCGCGGCTGGACGAGGCCTCGCGCTGGCGGCAGGTCAATGATCTCAACGAGGTTTTGTTCGATGCCGAGGTTTCGGGCTCGAACAATTGGGTCATTGCCGGGGCGCGCAGCCCGACAGGGAAGCCGATCCTCGCCTCGGACCCGCATCGCGCCCATTCGCTGCCGAGCCTGCGCTATATCCAGCATCTCACGGCGCCGGGCTTCGATGCGATCGGCGGCGGAGAACCCTGTGTGCCGGGCCTCTCGATCGGGCATAATGGCGATGCGGCATTCGGGTTGACGATTTTCGGTGCCGATCAGGAGGATGTCTATCTCCTCGAGACCGACCCCGCCCGCCCCGATCATTACCGGTTCGACGGCATGTTGCGGGAGATGACAATCCTCGAAGAGCGGATTCCCGTGAAAGGGCATCCGGATCAGCCGTGCCGCCTCGTTTTCTCGCATCACGGCCCAATCCTGTGGCGGAATGCGAAAGGGACGCGCGCCGTCGCCCTGCGCTCGGTCTGGTTCGAGCCGGGCTCGGCGCCCTATCTCCAGAGCCTCACCATGCTGCGGACGCGCTCGCCCGAGGCCTTCCGGGCCAGCGCGGAACGCTGGGGCTCACCCTCGGTCAACCTCGTCTATGCCGACCGGCAGGGCGAGATCGCCTGGTCGCCCGGCGGGTTCATGCCGGCCCGGCGGAACTGGAAAGGCCTGACCCCCGTTCCCGGCACCGGCAGCCATGAATGGGACGGGTTCCTCGATGCCGGGCGCCTGCCCTTCCTGCGGAACCCCGAAACCGGCTTCGTGGCGACGGCGAACGAGATGAACCTTCCCGCGGACTGGCCGCATGACGCCATGCCGATTGGCTTCGAATGGACCGAATCCAGCCGCGCGACACGGATCCACGAGGTGCTGGCCGGAGACAGGCCGGTGGGCGTGGCGGAAAGCCAGGCCCTCCAGACCGATGCCTTCTCGGTGCCGGCGCGACGCCTCTGTGCGCTGCTGCACGCCTTGGCCGAACCGCCGGCAGCGCTCGCTCCGGCGCTGGCGCTGCTGTCCGGCTGGGATCATGTGCTGGCCGCCGGAAGCGGCCCGGCGGCATTGTTCGAGCTCTGGTATACCCGCCATATCCGCCACGCCGTCTTGGCACGGCTGGCGCCGGAAGCCGTGCGGAAGCTGCTGCTGCCCGGCGATGTCGAGGGGATCTGCCGCGCGCTGGAAGAACCGGATGCGCGCTGGGGCGCCTCTCCTCAAGCCGCCCGCGACGAGCTGCTCTTGGAAACGCTTGCGGCAGCCTGGGCCGATGCGATCCAGCGCCTCGGCCCCGACCCGGCCCGCTGGCAATGGGGCCGGCTGCATCACGGCCTGTTCGAGCATCCCCTTTCCGCGCTTCTGCAGCGGAACCCGGCGCGCAGCCTCGATATCGGCCCGTTGCCGAAAGGCGGCTCGGCCTCCTCGCCGATGCATGCGGGCTACCGGCCGTCGGATTTCCGCGTCACGCATGGCGCGAGCTTCCGGATGGTCGTGGATCTCGCCGATCCCGACCGATCGGTAACGATCAATGCGCCCGGGCAGTCGGGCGATCCGCGCTCGGCGCATTACGCCGATCTCGCGCCGCTCTGGGCCCGGGGTGAGTATGTGCCGATGCTCTATTCCGACGCCGCCATCGCGGAGGCCACGCATTTCACCTGGACGTTGCAGCCGGGCTGAGAGCCCTCAGCCGCGCGGAAGGCCCTCCCCGATATCCCAGTAGAGGCCGGCCATCAGCTCAAGACCCTGCCGGATGATCTCGACGGGGACATGCTCGTTCGGCGCATGCTGCGAGCAGGCCGGATAGGAATGCGGCACCCAGATTGTTGTCAGGCCGAGCACATCGGTGAAAATATCATTGGGCAGCGAACCGCCGAGATTGGGCAGGATGGCCGGCGCGGTGCCATGCGTCGCCGTGAGGCTGCGGATGGCGAACTGCACCTGCGGATGATCCGGGTCCATGCGCGTCGCGATGAACATGGAATCGCGGGACGGGCCGATCTTCACATGGGCAAAGCCCTGCCGGTCGAGGAAACGACGCAGGTTGGCCATCAGGTTGTCGGTATCGATCCCGACGACGAAGCGCAGCTGCATCCGGGCCCAGGCGCGGGGCGGAATGGCGTTGACCGGGGCTTTCGGATTGCCGCATTCGAAGGCAAGCACCTCGAGGTTGCACCAGCCGAACACCTTCTCGGCCAAAGTCAGGCCCGGCTCGCCCCAATGCGGTTCGAGCGCGGGGCCACCCTCGTTCGAGGTCACCTCGATATCCGCCAGCACCCGGCGGACAGAGGCCGGAATCTCCGGCGGGACGAATTCCGGCACCCGGATCTGCCCGGTGGGCCCGACCAGCGAGGCGATGGCATGGGCCAGCTCGATCCCCGGATTGGAGATCAGCCCGCCCCAATTCCCGGAATGATGCCCGCCATCCCGTGCATCGATCCAGAGATCGAAGGTGAAGCCGCCGCGGGCGCCGAGAAAGATGGTTGGGCGGGCGGCCGAGAGGCGCGGTCCGTCGGAGGCGACGAGCAGGTCGGCCGCCAGCTTTTCGCGGTTCTGCTCGCAGATCTCGCGCAGGCCCGGAGAGCCCATCTCCTCGCCCATCTCGATAATGTATTTCGCGTTGAAGCCGAGCTTGCCGCGGGTTTCCAGCACGGCGCGCAGGGCCTCCATGTTGATCTGGTGCTGGCCCTTGTTGTCGACGACGCCGCGGCCATACCAGCGATCCCCCCGCTCGACGAGCTGCCAGGGCGAGAGGCCCTCCGCCCATTCCGCATCCATACCGCGGATGACATCGCCATGGCCGTAGCCAAGCACGGTTGGCAGGGCCGGATCCTCGATCCGGGCCGCAAGGAGGAACGGCCCGCCGCCCTTCGGATTGGGCAGGATCTCGGTGGTGAAGCCCATCGCCGTGAAATCGGGCACCATCTCGTCGGTCAGGTAGGCGACCAGCGCCTCCGCCCGGTCCGGGTTCTGGCTTTCGGTCGGCAAGGCGATCCGGCGCGCGAGTTTTGTCCGGAACGCTCCGGACGTGAAGGTTTCGGCCGCACGGGCAAGGGCGGCGCGACGATCGGACTGGGACATGGCTGGGGTTCCGGCAGATTCAAGGTTGCACCAACTGTTCTCCAGCCCGGGCGCATGCGCAAGAGGAGATGCCTGCCTGAGGAACTCCTTGCCTGACGCCGATCGTGCGCAGCATCGACGATCCGGAGGCTGGACACCCGGCCCGGGTTTGGGCTTATCGTCGGGCAGACATCCATCCGGGGCTCGAATGCCGCCACGATTGAGCCAGGCCCCCGGAACGGGGCCGAAGCAGGACGCCGAATCCCGACGGCCACGGCCGGGTCCGGGCAGCCTGACGCTGACTGCCCTGGGCAGCCTCATCGTCGTGGCGATCGGCCTTGCCGCCTACCGCTATGTACCGGCGCTGCGGCCCAAGCCGCCGGGCATCCTGATCGGTGTGCCGCAGGCGCCGCGCCCGCCGGTGAATGCCGTTCCTCAGGACGAGGCCGGCGAAGAGCGGCTTTCGCCCTTCACGCCACGGGATTTCGGCCATCGCTCCCGTTTCGCGCGGGCTGTCCGGATTGCCGGGCCGTTCGAGCCCTTGCGAGGCGATATCCTGACCAACGAGGAAGTGGCCATCGCGCTGGACGGTCTCGACAGTCCGCCCGCCTCGGCGATCTGCCTCGGCGGGGACAAGCGCCTCTGGGCCTGCGGCCTGCAGGCCCGCGCGGCCCTGATCGGCCATGTCCGCGGCAAGGACCTGCTCTGCACGCTGCAATCCGGCCAGCCGATCCGCTCCCCGCGTGATCCCGGCACGGCGCGCTGGACCTGCCTTGTGGATGGACGCGACCTCGCGCTGCTGCTTGTCGAGGGCGGCTGGGCAAAGCCGGGAGGCCCCTTGCCGGACCGGGAGAAGCTGGCGGCGCGGGATGGCGCGCAAGCGGCGAAGCGCGGCCTGTGGGATGGAGACTGGAACATCGTGCGCGTGCCCGAAACCGGGCAATAGGTGATCAGGGCCGGACGGCCGGCGCGTCCATCGCCATGCCGGCAGCGCGTTCCTTCAGGTAGATCTCGAGATCGATCCATTCCGCCGCGCCAGGCGGAAACGGTTCGGCACGGATCCCGGTCATGCAGTTGCGGAACCGGCGCTGGAGCGAGCCGATCGCCTGCCACTCCATCCGGAACAGTGGATAGCCTGTGGGATGCGCCTGCGGGATGCGCGTTCCGCCTAGCGAACGGCCCCAGTTCTGGCTGTGGCATTGGGCGCAGGAGAGATCGAGCTGGCCGAAGCGCTGGCGATAGAGCGCCTCCCCGCGCGAAACCGCATCGTCCAGCCCCCGCGCGCGCGGCGAGGCCAGCGGCGCACCGCGTGACTGCATGGCGAGAAAGGCCTCGAGCGCGAGAAGGGCGGCGCTTTCCCGCGCGGCCGGAGCGATGCCCTGCCGTTCGCTCTGGCAGGTCTGGATCTGCCCCGGCAGGTCGAGAACCCGTCCCGTCGATGCCTCGCGGGCGGGATAGCGGGCAGCGACCCCCTTCATGCTGGCAGCCGCATTCCCGTGGCAGGACTGGCAGGAGGGCCGCCCCTGCCCCGGCACTGCATTCCAGAGGCCTTCGCCCTCCTTGACGGCCAGCATGGCGGGATTGGCGAAATCGTCCCGCTGCATGGCCTGCGCCTCGGCGCCCATCATGTCGTAGCCGGAGAGACGCTGGCTGGCGTGGATCTCGTCCGCCGGGGCCGGTCCGAGCAGGAGACAGCCCAGAGCAAGTGCAAGCGCAGCCCGGCGCGTCACGAAGCCGCGACCTGCAGCATGGCCTGCTCGCGGTGGAGAAAGCCGTTATCGCCGCGCCAGACGAATTCCAGCGGCCCTGTCCGTGCTGCGATGACGGGGAAGGAGAGGAACGGGTTTGCCGCGATGGCGGGGTGGAAGTCGCAGGAAAAGACCAGCTCGCCCATATAGCGGCAGGAAAACTGCCGGATGATGTTCCGCGGGATCTCGCCGCCGGTTTCGGTGCGGCGGAACCCGGTCTCCATCGGATGCGAGATCATCGCCTTGAGCATCACGACATCGCCGGCCCGGATCACGGTCCGTGGCAGCAGGATCATTGCCGTGGCCATGGCTATTCCTCCGTGCAGGCGGCGATGGTGACGATGACTTCGCGACGGTCGGCCCAGAACGACCCATCGGACAGGCGGGCGACCGCAGTGACATGCTGCGTGGTGGCCAGCCGCATCCGGCAGACGACATGCGCCTTGCCCATCTGCGGCGTCAGCCGGAACAGGGCCACATCCGGCAAGGGATTCTTGTCGGTGAACAACGCGATTTCCCGGACATGGTCCTGCGGGGTCATCGGGTGGTCGACCAGCACCTCGAACGATACGGCATTGCCGTTCTCGACCAGCGGCGCGATATCAAGCGTGACCTTCCCAATGCGAGGCTCGATGCCGCCAGTGAAGTCGCGGATGGCGCGGGCCATGTCTTCCGGCTCCGCCCGGACAGGGCGCAGTGTCGCCAGGCCGATGGCGGCCATGCCACCGGCGAGCACGGCCCGCCGGCTCGTCTCACTCGCGAAGGGTGGCGAGAAACGCCGTGACATCCTCGATCTCCTCGGCCGTGAGGATGGTCCGGCCGGCAAAGGCCCGCGCCATCCGGGTTTGACCCTCCGCCCGGAAATAGGGCGGCATGATGGTTTCGCCATTGAACAGCCGGCTGTCGATCAGCCGGGCGCGCAATTGTGCCGGTGTCCAGCGCGAACCCGCGCCCGCTAGGGACGGCGCGAGATCACCCTGGAAACGCATTTCCGGAAAGGGCCCGGAATGACAGAGCAGGCACAGGCCCTTCCGCCGGTCCATCACGATCCGGCGGCCATTCTCCGGATCCGCCGGCCGCGAAACCGGCAGGGGCGCCGCTTCCGGCACAGGCTGGGCCCGCGCCGGCATGGCGAGAACCGCGAGGAAGGCAGCGATGGCGAGCCCGCGCGGCCTTCCATTACCGGCATGTCCGGTCCGCCCGGTCACGCGCGGCGCAGATCCGCGTTCTTGAGCGGCAGCGAACGCACGCGCTTGCCGGTGGCAGCAAAGATCGCGTTCATCACCGCCGGGGCCGCAACAGCGATGGTCGGCTCGCCGACGCCGCCCCAGAAATCGCCCGAGGGCAGAAGGATGCTCTCGACCTTCGGCATCTCGTTGATCCGCATGGCCGGGTAGGTGTCGAAGTTCTCCTCGACAATCCGGCCGTTCTTCACCGTGCATTCCTGGTGGAACGCCGCCGAGAGGCCATAGACGAAAGAGCCCTCGACCTGCGCCGCCACCTGGTCCGGGTTGACGACATGGCCGGGATTGGTGGCCGCGACGATGCGATGGACCTTGATTTCGCCGGCATTCGACACCGAAACCTCCGCCGCCGCGGCGACATAGGACCCGAACCCCATGATCTGGGCCAGGCCTTTCGCGGTGCCCGGCGCGGCAGGCGAGCCCCAGCCGATGCCCTTGGCCACCGCCTCGAGCACCGCGAGATGCTTGGGCGTGTTCTTCATCAACCTGCGCCGGAACTCGAGCGGATCAATGCCCGCCGCATGGGCCAGCTCATCCATGAAGCATTCGACATAGATGGCATTCTGGTTGAGGTTGACCCCGCGCCAGAAGCCCGGCGGCACATGCGGGTTGCGCATGGCATGGTCGATCAGCAGGTTCGGGATGCCATAGCCGAACGGGCCTTCCTGCCCGCCCGGATTCAGCCCCTGGAACACCACCGGATCGCGGCCGTTCTGCAGCCCCTGCGGATTGACACCGGAGAGGATCGACTGGCCAGAAATCCGCATATGCAGGCCGACAAGATTGCCGTCCTTGTCCAGCCCGCCGACCATGCGCGCCATGGTGATCGGGTGGTAGGTGCCCTGCAGCATGTCCTCCTCGCGGCTCCAGAGCAGCTTGACCGGCGTGCCGGGCATCTGCTTCGCGATCAGGACGGCCTGCGTGACATAGTCCGAGCGGCCGCGCCGGCCGAAACCGCCCCCGAGATGGACCTTGTACACATCGCATTTCGCCGCCGGATGGCCGGATGCCTCGATGGCGGCAGCGAGCGCCGATTCCCCGTTCTGCGTCGGGCACCAGACCTCGCATTTCTCCGGCGTCCAGAGCGCGGTGGCGTTCATCGGCTCCATGCAGGCATGGTTCTGGAACGGATAGGAATAGGTCGCTTCCACCCGCTTGGCCGCCGAGGCGATGGCGCCTTTTGCATCGCCCGCCTTGTTGCCCTCGAAAGCCTGCTCGGCATCGAGCCCCTCGCGCAGGGTGGCGGCGATGGTCTCGGACGAGGCCGAGGCATGCGGGCCATTGTCCCAGGTGATGGGCAGCGCATCGAGCGCGGTCTTGGCCTGCCACCAATGGTCGGCAATCACGGCGACGGAGCGCCGGTCAACCTGCACAACCTTTTTCACGCCCGGCATGCCCATGACCTTGGCCGCATCGAAGCTGACCAAGGTGCCGCCGAAGACCGGGCAGGCCTTGATGGCGGCGTTGAGCATGCCCGGCAGCTTGATGTCAGCGCCATAGACCTGCTTGCCGTTCAGCTTGTCGACGGTATCGAGCCGCTTGACCGGCTTGCCGACGATCGTCCACTCACTGGCCGGCTTGAGCTTGACCTCCTTCGGCACCTCGAGCTTCGCGGCAGCCGCAGCGACCTTGCCATAGGTGACCGTGCGGCCGGTGGGCGTGTGGGTAATGACGCTCTTCGCCGCCCGGCATTCGCCTTCCGGCACGCCCCATTCTTTCGCCGCCGCCTGGACCAGCATGATCCGGGCCGCTGCTCCACCCTCGCGGACATATTGATGGCTCTCGCGGATTCCGCGCGAACCGCCGGTGGAGAAGTTCCGCCAGACGCGGTTGCGCCGGAGATTCTCGCCGGGGGTCGGGTATTCCCAGCTGACCTTCGACCAATCGGCTTCCAGCTCCTCGGCGACGAGCTGGGCGAGGCCGGTCAACGTGCCCTGCCCCATTTCCGAGCGGGCGATCCGGACGACGATCCGGTCATCCGGGTGGATCACCACCCAGGCATTGACTTCCGGCGTCGCGCCCTGCGCTTCGGCCGCGGTGAACGGGATGGAGAAGCCCAGCGTGAAAGCACCGGCCGCGGCAGCCGAGGCCTTCAGCAGGGAGCGGCGGGAAATGACAGCGTTATCGGCCATGGTCGCCTCCCCTCAGATGCCGGCAGCGAGCTTGATGCCCGCCCGCACGCGGTTATAGGTGCCGCAGCGGCAGATATTGGTCATCGCCTCGTCGATATCGGCATCGGTGGGCTTGGGCTTCCTTGCCAGAAGCGCCGCCGCCGCCATGATCATGCCGGACTGGCAATAGCCGCATTGCGGCACGTCGAGTTCGAGCCAGGCCTTCTGGATCGGGTGGCTGACATCCGGCGAGAGGCCTTCGATCGTCACGATTTTCTGGTTGGCCCCGAGCGAGCCCAGCGTGATCGAACAGGAGCGGACCGGTTCGCCGTCGATATGGACCGTGCAGGCACCGCATTGCGCGATGCCGCAGCCATATTTGGTCCCCGTCAGCCCGGCCTGCTCGCGCAGCGCCCAGAGCAGCGGCGTATCCGGATGCGCGTCGATCTCGACGACGCGTCCGTTGACATTCAAGCTGGCCATCGAGACCTCCCCGGAACGTGTTTTCTGGAATGGATCGAGACTATCCGAGGGCTGCCGCTTGTCACGCGGTTGTGACGCCGCAGCCGCCCACATTTTCGTGATCGACTTCGCAGCGAACGGACAGGCTCAGGAGAGAGCGACGCGCACGAAATGCCCCGGCGCAACCTCGCGCAGGGTCGAGGCCGGCGCGACCCATTTGGCCGGACGGATCGGGCTCGGCAATTCATCGACCGCAAGGGCCCCGCGCTTCTTGCGCCGGGCGGGATCCGGCACCGGCACGGCCGAGAGCAGCTTCTGCGTATAGGGATGGGTCGGATTCCGCAGCACATCCGCGCGGGCGCCGATTTCCACGATCTCGCCGAGATACATCACCGCGATCCGGTGGCTGACGCGCTCGACCACGGCCATGTCATGGCTGATGAAGAGATAGGCGAGGCCCAGTTCCTCCTGGAGGTCGAGCATCAGGTTCAGTACCTGCGCCTTGACCGAGACATCGAGCGCGGAGACAGCCTCGTCGGCCACGACCAGTTCCGGATTGAGCGCAAGCGCCCGGGCGATGGCGATGCGCTGGCGCTGGCCGCCCGAGAATTCGTGCGGATAGCGGCCGGCCATTTCCGGCATCAGCCCGACGCGCTTCAGCAAGGCGGCGGTGCGTTCGGCCGCACCCTTCCGGTCGGCCACGCCATGCACGATCAGCGGTTCGGCAATGGCCGCGCCGATCGTCTTGCGTGGATTGAGGCTGGCGAAGGGATCCTGGAAGATCATCTGCATCCGCCGCCGCAGGACTTGCAGGCCCGACGGGGACACGGAGGAGACATCGCTGCCGCCGAAGGTCACCTTGCCGCCGGTGGGTTCGACCAGCCGGAGGATGGAGCGGCCGGTTGTCGACTTGCCACAGCCGGATTCCCCGACAAGCGCCAGCGTTTCGCCCCGCCGGAGCGTGAAGGACACATCCTCGACCGCATGGACGCGCCCGCGCAGGCGGCCAAGCAGGCCGGCATGGATGGGGAAGCGCGTGGTCAGCCCCTCGACCGAAAGCAGGGGCGGCTCGGCCGCCTTCACCGTATCCGGCACCAGCGAGGCCGGCACCTCGATCGCCCCGCTCCCGGGATCGATCACCGGGAAACGCAGCGGGCGCGGATGGGCCAGCATCTCGCCGAGTTTCGGCACGGCAGCGAGCAATGCCTTCGTATAGCCGTTCTTCGGCGCCCGGAAGATCGTTCCTGCGGGCTCGTCCTCCAGCTTCCGGCCCTTCCACATCACAACGACGCGATCCGCGATCTCAGCCACCACCGCCATGTCATGGGTGATGAAGAGGACCGCCATCCCCTCCTCTTCCTGCAGATGCTTGATCAGATCGAGGATCTGCGCCTGGATCGTCACGTCGAGCGCGGTGGTCGGCTCGTCCGCAATGAGCAAGCGCGGCTTGCAGGCCAGAGCCATGGCGATCATCACGCGCTGGCGCATGCCGCCGGAGAGCCGGTGCGGGTATTCGGCGAAACGCTCCCGCGCGGCGGGAATGCGGACGCGTTCCAGAATGCGGATCGCCTCCGCCTCCGCCTCGCGCGCGGTCATGCCGCGATGGTAGCGCAGGGCCTCGCAGATCTGCATCCCCACCGTCAGGACCGGGTTGAGGCTGGTCATCGGCTCCTGGAAGATCATCGACATGGCGTTGCCGCGGATCTTGCGCATCTCGTCCTCGGGCAGGCTGACGAGATCACGCCCTTCGAGCCGGACCTCGCCCTCGACCTTGCCGTTGATCGACGAGATGAGCCGCATGATCGAGAGCGCGCTCACGCTCTTGCCGGAGCCGGATTCCCCGACAATCGCCACGGTCTCGCCGGCGGCGATGTCGAAGGAGACATCATCGACCGCGCTGCGCCATTCGCCGCCGACACGGAAGGAGGTCCGGAGGTTGCGGACCGAAAGCAGCGGCGTGCTCATCGCTCGCCCTTCAGTTTGGGGTCGATGGCATCGCGTAGGCCATCGCCGAGGATGTTGAGGCCGAACACGACGACGAGGATGGCGATGCTCGGCGAGAGAACCAGCCAGTAGCTGTCGAGAATGTTCTCGAAGCCCTCGCGGATCATGCCGCCCCAGGTAGGGATCGGCGGCTTGACGCCCAGCCCGATAAAGGCGAGCGAGGCCTCGGTGCGGATGGCATTGGCCAGCCACATCGACCCCATGACGAGGATTTCGGGGAAGATGTTGGGCAGGACATGCCCCGCCATCAGCCGTGCATCGGAAAAGCCGAGCGCCCGGCCGGCATCGATGAATTCACGCTGCTTGACCGAGATGGTCGGGGCGCGGGCAATACGGGCGAAGGACGGGATCGAGGTCAGCGCGATGGCGAGGATGATGTTCGTCATCGACGGCCCGAGCATGGCGACAAGGATCAGCCCGAGGATCAGCGAGGGGAAGGCCAGCAGCATGTCCATCGTCTGCATGACGATGATGTCGAACCGGCCGCCATACCAGCCGGCAAGGATGCCGATCATCGAGCCGAGGACAAGCGCCAGCACGGTGGAGGCGATGCCGATCACCAGCGAGATCTGCGCGCCGTAGAGCAGCCGCGAGAGGATGTCGCGGCCGTAATAATCGGTGCCGAGATAGTAGTTCTCGAATGGCGCCTTCAACTTGGCGAAGACATTCTGCTCGAGCGGATCATGCGGGGAGATCCACGGGGCGAGCAGCGCAAGGAGCGTGACGAGAAGGAAGATGACGAGGCCGAGCCAGGAGGTCTTGTTGGCATTGAAGGCCTTGACGGTGTTGTGCAGCCAGGGCCAGCGGCGCGGTGCGGCCGGGAGGGCATTGTAGACGGAGAGGCTCATGACAGTTTCACCCTCGGATCGACCAGCGCATAGGTAAGATCGGTCAGGACATTCACCACCACGACGATGAGCGTGTAGATGACCATCATGCCCTGCAGCATCATGTAATCACGCTGGTTGAGCGCACCGATGATCAGCTTGCCGAGGCCGGGACGGTTGAAGACGATCTCCGTCAGTACGGAATTCCCGATCAGGATGCCGAGATAGAGCCCGACGATCGTGACGATCGGGATCAGCGCATTGCGCAGGGCATGGCGCCAGACGATGACGGTCCAGGGCACGCCCTTCGCGCGGGCGGTGCGGACGTAATCCTCCTGCATCACTTCCAGCATGGCGGAGCGGGTGACGCGGGTGATGTAGGCGGCCATGATCAGGCCGAGATTGAGTGCCGGCAGCATGATCGACTGGAACCAGGCCCAGGGTGTCGCGCGGTTGCCGCTGATGACCGGGAACCAGCGCAGGGCCAGGGAGAAGATGATGAGCAGCAGGATCGCCGAGACGAAGGGCGGGAAGGACAGGCCGATCAGCGAGCCGATCCGGGTGACGTAATCCGGCATCCGGTTGCGGTTGATCGCGGCCCAGACACCGAGCGGCACGCCGATCCCGGTGCCGAGCACCATCGAGACGGCGGTGAGTTCGAGCGTCCAGGGCAGGACGTCGAGGATCTCGCGGATGACCGGGCGGCCGGTGACGAGCGAGACGCCCCAATCGCCGCGGATCGCACCGGTGAGAAAGCTGACATATTGTTCCCAGATCGGGCGGTCGAGACCAAGGCGCGCCTGGAGGGCGGCGATCGCGGTGGCATCGGCCTGATCGCCGAGAATGACCTGCGCGGGATCGCCCGGAACAATCCGGATCACGATGAAAACAAGGGTGAGCACCGCAAAAAGCGTGACCACCGCGAACAACATGCGTTTGACGAGAAAGGCACCCATGGCGGCAACGGGGGGCAGGCCGAAGCCCGCCCCCCTCTGGCCTTATTTCGTGAACCGGGTCTGCTCGGTGATGGGCGGCCCGAGATTGAGCGAACCCTTCAGCTCATAGCCGAGATCCAGGCTGTCCTTGAACGCCCAGAGCATCAGCATCTCGTTGACCGGCACGGCGCAGACCTCGTTGATGATCTTTTCCTGCGCCGCCTTCCAGAGCGCGACCTGCTTGGCCTTGTCCTGTTCGGTGCGCGCCGCATCGATCTCGGCATCCGCCACCTTGCAATGCGAGAAATTCGTCACGGCCGTCGGCGTTTTCACGATCGAGCGCGAATGGAAGAACTGCGTCAGGTAGACGTCGGCGATCGGGAAGCGCGCCGCCTGGAAATGGACCAACTGGGAAAGATCCTGACGGATCTGCTGGTGGAAGGTCGGGTGTTCAACCGGCGTGATGTCGAGCGTGATGCCTGCCCGCTTGAGCTGGGCCTGCACCGCCTCGATGAAGCCCATCATGCCCGGCAGGGTGGTGTGGATCGCCTTGATGGTGATGCCGTTCGGATGGCCGGCTTCCGCGAGGAGCTGCTTCGCCCGGGCGAGGTTGTGCGGCAGGAGCGGCGCGGTTTCATGCGTGCCGAAATAGCCCGAGGGAACAACCGAGACGGCCTGACGCGAGATCGCCGTGCCACGGAACTGCTGGATGCCGGCTCGGTCGATCGCATGGGCGATGGCCTGTCGGACCTTGATATTGTCCAACGGTGGCTGGGTCATGTTGAGGTGGATGACCGACATTTCCGCCGGGCCGAAGGCGATCACCTTCAGGCCGGGGATCTTGTTGGTGCGGTCAACCCAGGCCTGTTCCTGCCGGCCGATCATCATGTCGATCTCGCCCGCCTGAAGCGCGAGGTCACGCGCGGCGTCGGAGGGGATGAAGCGGTAGATGATTTCCTTGATCTTCGGCTCGCCACGGAAATATTTCGGGTTCGCGACCAGCTTCACATATTGCTGCGGCACGTACTCAGCGAAGACGAACGGACCGGTGCCGGCCGGCTTCCTCGCAAAACCATCCTTGCCCAGCGTGTCGACGGCCTTTTTGCAGACCATGTTGCCGCCATGATAGTTCATCACCTGGCCGAGCAGGCTGGGAATGGCGGATTTCAGCGTGATCTTCACCGTGTACTTGTCCACGGCCTCGACCTTATCGAAGGCGGAGTAGTCGGAGGAGAAGGCCGAACTGTCCTTGCTCCCCGCGCGCTGGAGCGAGAAGACGGCGTCCTCGGCGGTGAATTCGCCGAGATCATGGTGGCACTGCACGCCCTGACGCAGCTTGAAGGTCCATTCGCGACCATCGGCGGAGGAGGTCCAGCTTTCGGCGATATCGGGCTCGATATGGTCGGGCGAAGCCTGGCCGGGCTTGATCCGGACGAGGCCGTTGAACATCCAGTTCATCAGCGCCTTGCCGGGCGTGCCGGAATTGATATGCGGATCCAGCACGCCGGCATCCTGCGTCTGCATCCCGATGACCAACGTGGTCTTCTGCGCGAGGGCCGGGCCCGCTGCGAGCAGGGCCACAAGCGCGCCCCCCGCCATCCATGACATTCTCATCCGTTCCTCCTGTTTGGTCGCGGTCTGCCGCCGCCCATGAGCTACAGCGTATCCTCAAGGCGGCAATTCACAAGGACTTCCGCCATCACCGCGTTGTTCGGCAAGGCGAGGACGGAGCACACGATCCGGGCGAGATCGTCCGGGTCGGTCATCTGGTCGGCGGGAAAGGCGGCACCCGCTGTCATGTCGGTCCGCACGAAGGACGGGCAGATTGCGGTGGACCGCACGCCGCTGTCCCAGGCGATGCGGCGCGCGGCATGGTTGAGCGCGATCATCGCATGTTTGGTCATGTTGTAGGCCACGGCATCGTTCCGTACACGCTTGCCCGACAGGGAGGCGATGTTGACGATCCGTCCGGCCCCTGAGGCCTCGAGATACGGCAAGACGCCATGGATAAGGTTGAGCGGTGCCTTGCAATTGACGGACCAGAGCCGGTCCAGTGCCTCGAAATCCGGATCGCGCAGGGTCATCGCGTGATGGATCCCGGCATTGTTGACGAGGCCGTCGATCCGGCCGAAATGCCGGGCAGCGGCCTCGATCCAGGCGTGATGCGTGGCCGGATCCTCGGCATTGAACAACGCGCGGTGGACGCGGTCCGCCGGGGCCTCCGCCAAGGGCCCGGACAGCCGGGCAGGATCGCGCAGGCCGAGGCCGAGGCGATAGCCCAGATCGAGCAGATGCTCCGCAATCGCCCGGCCGACACCTCGGGAAGCGCCGGAAACGAGGATCACGCGGTCATCCGGAGCCAGCATCGCCCTCACCCGTGCAAGGTCAGCGGCATCTGGACCGCTTCCGGAAAGAACCGGTCGAGCCGGAAGGGCGCGAGATCGAAGGGCGTTGTCTCGCCGAGGGCCAGTGCCCGCAGGATCTGCCCGCTCACCGGGCCGATGCCGAAGCCATGGCCCGAGAACCCGGCGCCGATGACAAGGCCCGGGCAGCCAGCCGGCGCATCCAGCACTGGCAGCGCATCCGGGGTGAGATCGATCAGCCCGCCCCAGACCCGTTCGAGGCCGGACGCTGCCAGAAGCGGCAGGATGGGTACGGTGCGGGCGATCAATGCCGCAGTATCGGCAAAGGACGGACGCAGGGTCGCCTCGGTCCACCGGGCCGGATCGCCTGGCCAGTCACCGATTCCGGTCGTCACGCGGAAGCGCCCGTCGATTTCCTGCCGGCCGGCACAATCGGCGTTGGCCACGCCGAAGACCTGCTCGAAGGCGGGCGGTTGCGGCGTGGTCTGAAGCACACAGACGCGTTTCGCCACCATGGGCAATGCGAGGCCGAGCGGCTGGATCAGAGCCGCGCTCTGCAATCCGCAGGCGACAATGACACGATCCGCATGGAGGTGACCGACGGGAGTCTCGACACCGATGACCCGGCCGCCCTGCACAAGCAGACGGAGGGCGGGCATCCGTTCCTGCAGGATCACGCCCTTCCGGCGGGCATGGCCCGCCAGAGCCGAGATCGTCATGTCCGGATCGGCATGGCCATCATCCGGGCAGAAGGAGGCCGCCACAACGCCATCCCCGATCGCCGGGGCGATGGCCCGGATCGCCTTGATATCCGCAAGAAAGTCGAGGTTCAGGCCCAGCGCGCGCTGTGCGGCGACCATGGCGCGGATGGCCTCGGCCTCCGCCGCATTGCGCGCGAGGCGGAGATTGCCCCGCCGCCGATAGCCGGTCTCCGCGCCCAGCACATGGTGCCATTCCGCCCATTGCGCCACGGCAGCGCGGGCCAGCGGCAGTTCCGCCGGGTCGCGGCCGGACTGGCGCACGCCGCCGAGCGTCCAGCTGGAGGCCATCGCGCCGAGCTGGCGCGCTTCCATCAGGCTCACGCCCAACCCGGCATCGGCAAGGGCGCAGGCCGTAGCCAGCCCGGTGATCCCCCCTCCGATGACGATGACATCCGGCATGGTCAGGCTGCCACCGTGCGGCCGAGCCGGTCGAACCGGTCCAGGCGGAAGGGTGTCATGTCGACCGCTGGCAGCCCGCCGGAGACGAGATCGGCGATCATCCGCCCGGCGCCGGGGCCGATGCCGAAACCATGGCCGGAAAAGCCGGTGGCGATGAAGAAGCCCGGCATTTTCGGCACTTCACCAATGGCCGGCACGGCATCGGGCATGGCGTCGATCAGCCCGCCCCAGCTGGCCGCGACCTTCATGTCGCGGAAGGCCGGGAAGGCGGCGATGAGGTTGCGCTGCGCCTCCGCGAGGATCGCCTCGTCAGGTTTCGGATCCAGAACGCGCACCTGCTCGAACGGCGTGACCTCGTCCATCGCCCAGCGGCGCGGCATCTGCCATTCAGCGAGGAAGCGCCCGTCCAGCCGCAGCCGCAATTCGTGGCGCTGCTTGATCAAGGCAGGGAAGAAATCGAAGAAGAGCCGGAAACTGTCCGGCACGATCTGCGCCAGGCTGGCGCCGCGATGGGCAATCGAATAGCCGCCATCCGCCCGCTTGCGAAAGGCATAATCGGAGGCACCGACCGCATGGGTCGGCGGGCCGTCCAGCGGCGCTGTGCGCAGGACCGAGCCGAGGATCTTCAATTGCGGGAAATCGATCCCGAGATTGCCGAGGAACAGCCGGGACCAGGCCCCACCCGACAGGACGACACGCTGGCAGGCAATCACGCCCTTTTCGGTGATCACACCGCTGACGCGCCCTGCCGCCATGTCGAGGCCGCGCACGGCGCAGCCCTCCAGCACATGGCCACCCAGTTCACGCACGCGGCGGGCAATGGCCGGCACGGCTTTCTGGGGCTCGGCCCGGCAATCATTCGGCGTGAAGATCGCGCCGGCATAGGCCCGGGCCGAGCCCGGCAGGACCTGCTCGATCTCTCCCGAGGAGAGCATCCGCGAGCCGAGCTGGAACGGCCGCGCCTGCTCGAGCCATTCCTCGTGCTTGCGGACGGCTTCGGGCGTATCCGCGACGTAGACAATGCCGCTGCGGGTGAAGCCGAGATCGGCGCCGACGCGCTTGTCGAGGCCTTCCCAGATCCGCTGCGATTCCAGCGCCATCGGGATCTCGCTGATCTCGCGACCCATGACGCGGACCCAGCCCCAGTTCCGGCCGGATTGCTCATGGCCGACCCTGCCTTTCTCGCAGACGGCAACGGAAATGCCGCGTTCGGCAAGGAATAGCGCGGTGGAGATGCCGATAATGCCGCCGCCGATGATGACGATGTCCACCGAGGCCGGCATGTCCGGCGTGGGATCGAACGGATCCATCGTAATCGGCACTTCACCCTCCAGCGCAGCCATGTATGCTGTATGCGGCTAGCCAGCTTAACGCATGGATGCCGCCCGTCATCAGGAATATTTGCACTCCTGCATGATCCGGGCCGGTTCTGTCCGGGGGCTTGCCCCGCCTTGTCCTGCGTGCCTCTTCCTGCCTGCCGGAGCGCCCATGCCGTCCTCGCCCCTCCCCGATTATCGCGATCCCTGCGGCTGGAACCGGATGTTGTCCCCGCGGCAGCCGCAGCCGGTGGCCGAAGGCCGGATCCGGGCGCGTTATGCGATTGTCGGCGCCGGCTATACAGGCCTTGCGGCCGCGCGGCGGCTGCATGAACTCGACCCGTCCGCCGACATTGTCGTGCTGGAGGGCACCGAGATCGGCGAAGGCTCGTCGGGCCGGAATTCCGGCTTCGCCAATCCGCGCGATTCGAAGATCGGCCTCTCGACCACCCAGATGGAGCGGGCGGAAAAGCTCAACGAATTCGCGGCCGAAGGCTTTGCCTATCTGATCGAGGCGATGGACAGGGGCGGCTTCTCCTGCGACCTCGAGAAGACCGGGCGGATCACCGGCGCGGCCACAGAACCCGGCGCGGCCAAGATCCGCAGCATGGCCGAGGGCGCGCGCAGCCATGGTTTCGCGCATGAATTCCTCGACGCCGAGGGCATGCGATGTCTGATCGGGAGCGCGTATTACCGATGCGGCATCCGCACCGAGGAGGGCTATCTCCTGCAGCCGGCGGCGCTCATCCGCGGGCTCGCCGACAGCCTGCCGGCGGAAATCCGGCTGTTCGAGAACAGCCCCGTCCTGGCGCTGGAAGGCGGTGCGCCCCGGCGGGTCCGCACGGCAAAGGCCGAGATCGAAGCGGATATCGTCATCCTCGCGACCAATGCAGCGATCAAGCATTTCGGCTTCTGGCGGGACGGGCTGGTGACGATCTACACCTATGCCGGGATTACCGAGGCGATGGTGCCGGAGGATGCCGCGCAGCTGGGCATCCCGGCCTGGGGACTCCTGCCGGCCCATCGGCTGGGCACGACCGTCCGCCGCGTTGGGCCCGACCGGATGATGGTGCGCTCGCTCTATGCCTACGAGAAGCCGATCGATCCGGCGCGCGCCCGCGACGCGCTGACCGGCTGCTTCCATCGCCGTTACCCGATGCTCCGCCATGTGCCGCTGGAGCATGTCTGGGGCGGAACCACGGCGCTGACGATGAACGGCTCGCCGCGCTGGGGGCAGCTCGGACCCGGCCTCTATGGCTCGGCGGGCTGCAACGGCTCGGGCCTTGTCAAGGGAACGGTGCTCGGCAAGCGGCTGGCGGACATGATCGTCACCGGCGATCCGCAGGAAGCGCTGCAGGCCGCCTATGGCCGCGCCGACCGCATCGCGCCGGAGCCGTTCCGCACCCTCGGCTTCCATGTCATCTCGGCGCTGGAGCGGCGCAAGGCCGGCGCCGAGATGTGAGCGCGGTCAGCCGTTGCCGAGATCGCGGCGAAGGGTCGGCAGGCCGATCCCTGCCGCGTCGAAACCGCCATCGACCGCGAGAACCTGCCCCGTGATGTAGCTCGACCCCGGAGAGCAGAGATAGTAGATCGCATCCGCCAGTTCTTCCGGCAGGCCATAACGGTTCAGCGGGATGGCATCGTGGTAATCCTTGCGGATCTCGGGCGAGTGAACCTTCTTCGCCATGGCGGTATCCACCGGGCCAGGCGCAACCGCGTTGACGCGGATGCCGTAGCTCGCGAGTTCGGCCGCCATCTGGCGGGTGAGATGCGCAAGGCCGGCTTTCGAAGTGCCGTAGGCGATCCGCAGCGTCGAGGCCCGCAGCCCCGAGATCGAGGTGATGTTGACGATCGCGCCGCCGGTCTCGCGCATCAGCGGGAACAGGGCCTGCGTCATGATGAAAGGCCCGGTCAGATTGACCGCCATGATCTCGTTCCAGACCTCGAGCGGCGTATCGATCGCCATGCCGAAATGCGCGATGCCGGCATTGTTGACGAGAGCGTTGATCCGCCCGAACCGGGCGCGCATCGCCTCGGCGGCCCTTGCGGCATCGGCGGGCTTCGAGACATCGAGCGGCAGCTCCAGCACGCGGTCAGGCCGGTTGATGGCCTGCACCGCGGCCGCCAGCGTCTCGACATTGTTGTCGAGCATGGCCACGGCCCAGCCCTCGGCGAGGAAGCGTTCGGCGGCGGCGAGTCCGATGCCACGGGCAGCGCCGGTGACCAGGGCGGTTTTCATGGGGGTCGGGGTCATGGTCAATCCTCAGGCTTCCGCCACGATCAGTTCGAAGGTCATCAGCACCGGATTGGCGCCGCGCAGGAGACGGCCTTCGGCAAGGCCGCCGGTATAATCGACAAGGCCGGCGTCGATCTCGGCACGGAGCCCGGCGCCATCCGGGCGGATAAGACCGCTGGTGACGAAGACCTCGGTGGCGAAGGGCTCTGTCACGAGGCCATCCTCGAAGGCAGAGCCGATCAGCGAACCGACGCCACCATGGATCCGGGCCTTCGCGAGGCCCTGCTCCCGCACCAGCGTTTCAAGCGCGCCATGGAAACACTGGTTCGGCCGGAGGCGCACGGCGAAGGCGCGGCGGTCAGCCCGTGCGCCGGCCATGGCAGCCGGAACCGGCCCGAACAACTTGAAATTGGTCTCGGGGTCCGGGTTGCCCTCGAAGTGCGCGCCGTCGATCCCGAAGGCATCGACCTCGGCATCCTCGGCCAGAACCGCCTCGTCCGGCAGGATATGCCCGCCGGTCCGGTGCCCGCCCGCCTCGCGCCAGAGCGCGTGGCAATGGAAGAAGGGCTGGCCATCGCGCCAGCCGAAGGTGAGCGCGCCGGCTTCGAGCCGGCTGATACCGGCGGGGCGGAACGTTTCCGAATAAAAGGCCGCGTTCTTCCCGTCGACGCTCAGGGCGGGCATGACATAGGCGAAAGGGCCCAAAGCCAGCGCGCCGAGATTGAGCGCGCCGCTGGCAAAGCCTTCCGCCGCGAAACCCTCCCGCGTTGCCTCGAGCAGCGGCGTTCCCGCCTTGAGCGGCATGCGGAAGGCGCGGCCCCTGCCCTCGACGGCGAGGATGCGGGGGGATTGCTGCGGACCGGGCTGGGTTATGACGGCGGGGCGCGCCATGTCAGGCCAGCCCCTCTTCGGTGACGAGGCCGCGGGCGACCAGTTCGTCCTTCACGAGGCGCTTGGGCACCTTGCCATACCCGGATTTCGGCAGCGCCTCCCAGAAGAAGAACCGCTTGGGCATCTTGTAACGCGGGATTTTCGGGCCAAGGAAGGCCGCCAGCGCGGCTTCGTCCACCGGCTCCCGCGCCACGCAGACCGCAACGCCGACCTCGCCCCAGAGCTTGTCGGGCACGCCAAGAACCGCCACTTCCACGATGGCCGGATGGGTGAGGATCTTCTCCTCGACCTCGCGCGGATAGATATTCGAACCTCCGGAGATATACATGTCAGAGGCGCGGCCGGTGATGTAGACGAAGCCCTGCTCGTCCATGTGGCCGAGATCGCCGGTCCGGAACCAACCATTGCGGAAGGCTTTCGCATTGGCTTCCGGGTTGTTGTAGTAGCCCGCAAAGACGGCCGGCCCGATCACGCAGATCTCGCCGGTTTCGAAGGGCTTCAGCTCTTCGCCGGCATCGTTCTGGATCGCGACCTGCATTCCCGTGCGCTCGAAACCGCAGGTGCCGAATTTCGTGTTGGCCTGATCCTCCGGATCGTGGAGGGCGGGCGGAAGGACGGTGATGTTGCCCGTCACCTCGCCGAGGCCGAAATACTGCGTGATGACCTTGCCGAGCTTCTTCAGCGCGAATTTCTGGTCCTCGCGATACATCGGCGCGCCGGCATAGATGACGGAGCGCAACGAGGAATGGTCGAAACGATCGACGGCAGGATGCTCGACCAGCAGCTTCAGGATCGTCGGCACGGTGAACATGTTCGTCACGCGGTGATGTTCGACGAGGCGCCAGGCCTCCTCGACATCGAACTTCTCGGTCGGCAGCAGGATTGTCGGTGCGCCGCGCGCGACGATGTTGAGCTGGTGCACGCCGGCGCCATGGCTCAGCGGCGCGACGACCAGCGAGGCATCCGCCTCGGTCGTGCCGGGCAGCAGGTCACAGAGATGGTTGGTGATGACGAAGGCCATCTGGCCATGGGTGAGCACGGCGGCCTTGGACCGCCCTGTCGTGCCGGAAGTGAAGAAATACCAGCAGGGGTCATCATGCTCGACCGGCGTATCCGGCACGATCTGGCCCCGGAAGGCCTCCATCCGCTCGGATACATCCGCCTCGCCGAAGCGGCCGGGCCGGGCCTGCTCGTCCATCCGCCAGATGAACTCGACTCCCGGCACGTTGGCGGCGACGGCCGCCGCGTGATCCGGGAAGTCACCATGGCAGAGAAAGCCCTTCGAGCCCGAGAAATCGGCGAGATAGATCACCTCCTCCGGCATCAGTCGGAAATTGGTCGGCACCCAGACCACGCCAAGCTTGAAGGCGGCGAACAGCGAGAAGAACATCTGCGCCGTGTTTTTCGAATGGACGAGCAGCCGGTCGCCCTTGCCGAGGCCGCGCGCCTGCAATGCTGCCGCCAGCGCGTTCACCGCGCGCTCGACCTCGACCCAGCTCCAGCTCTGTTCGCCCCAGATGAAGCCGGGCCGGTCGGGGAAGCGGCGGGCATTCTGGCGCAGCATATGGGCGAGGTTCATCACCCGGTTCGAGCAGCGGGCGAGCCCGCCTTTCGGCCCTTCAGGCATCATTTCAGGCGCTCCAGGATCGAGACATAATTGGCGACGGCGGCGCCACCCATATTGAACACGCCGGCCAGCGTGGCGCCGGGCAATTGCATCTCGCCGGCCTCTCCGCAAAGCTGCATCGCCGCCATGACATGCTGCGAGACGCCGGTCGCCCCGATCGGATGGCCGCGCGATTTCAGCCCGCCCGAGAGATTGACCGGCAGGCGACCACCGCGGCTTGTGATGCCCTCGCGCACCACCTTCCACCCCTCCCCCGGACGGGCAAGGCCCATCGCCTCGTATTCGATCATCTCGGCCATGGTGAAACAATCATGCGTCTCGACCAGATCAAGATCGTCGAGCGTGATGCCGGCCCGTTCCCGCGCCTGGCTCCAGGCCCGGCGGGCACCTTCGAAGGCCGTCATGTCGCGCCGGGAAAGCGGCATGAAATCATTGACATGCTCGCGTGCCCGGAAGGCCACCGCGCGGCGCATCGTGGCGGCAATTCCGGCATCGGCGAGGACAAGCGCCGCCGCACCATCGGAAACCAGCGAGCAATCCGTCCGGCGCAGCGGGCCTGCCACGCGGGGATTCTTGTCCGACACGGTATTGCAGAAGGCGAAGCCGAAATCCTTGCGCATATGCGCATAGGGATTGGCGAGGCCATGGACATGGTTCTTGGCGGCGATCATTGCCAGTTCCTCGGAACGGTCGCCGTAGCGCTGGAAATAGCTGCTGGCGATCTGACCGAAAATCCCCGCAAAGCCCGCCTCGACCCGGTCCTCCTCCTTGCGGTAGCAGCCGGCGAGCAGGATATCGCCGACCTCGGCTGTCGGCGTCGCCGTCATCTTCTCGGCACCGATCACCAGGGCGATGCGGGCGCGGCCGCATTCGATCGCATCCATGGCGGCATGGATCGCCGCCGAGCCGGTCGCGCAGGCATTCTCGACATGCATGGCCGGGGTATGGGCCAGTTCCGGCATGGCGACGCTGACAAGCCCCGCTTCGAAACCCTGTTTCGAGAAGCCGCAATTCAGAACGCCCACCGTGACGAAATCGATCTCGGCGGCCGTCACCCCGGCATCATCGAGCGCGCCCTGTGCGACGGCGCCGATCAGGCCCTCGATATCGGGGATATCGAGCTTGCCGAAGGGTGAATGGCTCCATCCGACGATGGCAGCCCCGTTCCGGGCATTCTGGCTCATGGCAGGTTCCTTGTGCGGGTGGGGCTGGTGAGCGGGGTTGGCGGGCCGGATTCCCGGGCGAGGCGCTGCTCGACAAGCTGTACCTCCGCCGCGAGAAGGGCCGCCAGTTCGGGCTCGCGGTCCGGCTGCATGCGACTTTCCACGGCGGCAAGCGACAGGCAGGCCTCGACCCCGCCCGAGGGGCCGCGAATGGCCATCGCCATGCCCCAGGACCCCGGAAAGAGAATGCCGCGATTGAGGCTGTAGCCGCGTTCGCGCGCCTCGCGGACGAGGCCGGGCAGCAACGGCACCAGCGCGGGATAGCGCTCTGCCAGCGCGCGGGCATGGGTGGCCAGATAGGATTCGGCCTCCGCTTCCGGCAGGGCGGCGAGAAGGGCGAGCGGCCCCGCCCCTGCACCGAGCAGATGGCGATCTCCGGCCTTCAGGACATGCGAGCGCAGCGGAAAGGTCCCGTCCTCCCGCGCGAGGCAGACCACCTCTTCGCCATGGCGGACCTGCAGGAAGGCCGCATCGCCCGTCTTCTGGGCAAGCCGGGTCACGCTGTCGAGCGCGACGCGATGGATGCCGTAGCGATCCGCCGCGACCATGCCGAGCAGGTAGATCTCGCGGCCGAGGGAATAGAGGCGGGTCGTCGGGTCCTGCACCGCCATGCCTTCCTCGATCAGCGCGATCAGCAGGCGGCGGCAGGTGGGCTTCGACAGGCCCGACTGGCGAACCAGAGCGGCCAGCGAGGCACCTTCCGTGCCGGCCTCGCCCAGCAGCCGGAGCAGGCGCAGGGTGCGGATCGCGCTCTGGGCCCCGAAGGCTTCGGCGGGATCGAAATCCATCACAGCTCCGGCGCTCTGGTCCACATTATGGAATGTTGATCCGGTCAATTTCCGTTGACTTCGGACGCTATTGCAGCGAGTGAGAATAGACAACCGAAAAATGGGGTATTGAAGTCCATATCGTGGACCTATCGTTTGCCCATTCGGATCCTCAGGAGGCTCGGGCCGTTCCGGTGCCGGCCTGACGGTCCATCCGGTTGGCCAGGAGGAAGGGAACAAGGCCATGACACATATCCCCCCGAATCCGATGCCGCCCTACAAGGCCGGCACGCGCATGGCCGGAAAGACGGTCATTGTCTTCGGCGCCGGCTCTTCCGGCCCCGGCTGGGGCAATGGCAAGGCCGCCGCGGTGCTCTATGCCCGCGAAGGTGCCCGCGTCGCCTGCGTCGACATCAACCTCGAGGCGGCAGAGGAGACGGTCGGGCTGATCGCGGCGGAAAACGGCGAGGCGATGGCGCTCGCGGCCGACGTGACCCGACTGGAGTCGATCGAGCAGGCCGTGACCGCCACAATCGCCCGGTTCGGCCGGATCGATGTCGTGCACAACAATGTCGGCATGGTGGTTCCCGGCGGTGCGGCCGACATTACCGAAGAAGGGTTCCAGCGCGGGATCGACCTCAATCTCGGGCCGGTCTGGCGCAGTGCCAAGGTGATGCTGCCGCGTTTCCTTGCGCAGGGCCACGGCGTCTTCGTCAATATCGCCTCGATCGCCGGTATCCGCTGGACCGGCTATCCCTATTTCATCTATTCCGCCGCCAAGGCTGCCGTCATCCAGGCGACCAAGGCCATTGCCCTGCATCATGCGGCACAGAATATCCGCGCCAACGCGATCCTGCCGGGCATGATGAACACGCCGCTGGTCTATCAGCAGATCGCCGGATCGTTCGGTACGGTCGAGGAGGTCATTGCCAAGCGTAATCAGGCCGTGCCGACAGGCAAGATGGGCACCGCGTATGACATTGCCGCCGCGGCCCTGTTCCTCGCCTCGGACGAATCCCGCTTCATCACCGGGGTGGCGCTGCCCGTCGATGGCGGGCAGACCGAGACGATGCGCAGCTGACAGCCCTCAGGCCAGAACCACGCCCCGCGCCGCCCGGACAAAGACCGGCTCGTCGCCCATCTGGCCGCCCTTGAGCGCGACTTCGAGCCCCTCGATGGCCGGATCCATCGAGCGGACGCGCAGGAGTGGCGCTCCCGCCGCGAGGGGCGCCAGTGGTTCGAGCGCCTCGGCGCCCAGCGCGAGCATCGCATGGCCGGACGTGTCACCGCCGGCGAAAATGGCGCGGCGCAGGCCCGCTTTCAGCCGCGCGGCCCGGACCAGCCTGCCGAGCCCCTGCCCGATGCCGTCATGGACCGGCCCCGGCGCCACGCCGGAGGATTCGAGCCGTTCGCGGAAGCGCGCAATCGCCGGGTCAGCCGGGCCGCGGGCCGTGGCGACGACGAGGCTGGTTCCCGTGCCGAGCGTTTCGAGCATGGCCCGTTCGATGCGCGCCAGTTCGGCTGTCCACGCCTCCGGATCGACCGCCAGGCTGGCATCGAGCAGCAGCAGGCGGAACCCTGCCCCGCCCGCCGCCGCGATCTGCCGGGCCGTGGTTTCCGAACAGGAGCCGGAGACGACGAGCAGCGGCTCCGCCGGCCCGAACCCTACCGGCGGCGGGGCCTCCGGCAACCGCCCGATCCGCCGGAAATGCGCAACCAGCGCATATTCGATGCCCTGGCTGCCGACCGCGTAAACCGGGTCCTGCCGGGCCTCCTCCCACAGGATCTCGCCGACCTGTTCAAGCGTTGGCTGGTCGAACAGGTCGAGGGCGATGATGCGTGCACCCTGCCGCCGCGCGGCGCGGAGAGCCTCTGCCCCCTGCCCGGCCAATAACGCGCGCCAGTCCACCACGGCGGAGGGCAGCCTTGTCTGGGGTTCGAGATGGCGGCAGAGATCGGCCTCGTGCATCGGCGTCGCCGGGTGGCGCGCCATAACGGGATGCCGGTCCAGCCGGTAGCCGATGCCATCCAGCGCAGCGAACAGATTCCCGAACACCTGGTAACGCCCGATGGCCGGAGCGCCGACGACAAGCGGCACGAAGCTCGCCCCGGTCTCCACCAGCCCGAGTTCGATCGCCCGGCCGATCGAACCGAGATGCGGGGCGGAATCAAAGGTCGAGCAGGTCTTGTAGTGAAGGATCGGCGCGCCGAGCCGCTTCAGCGCCGCGAACATGCGCGGCAATTCCGCATCCATCCATTCCGGCGGCTTGGAGCGCGAGATGCCGGCGATGCCGACAGCGGCCATGCCGTCGATCCGGGCCAGCATGGCCTCGGAGGGGCTATCGAGAAACATGATGGAGGGAAGGCCAGCGAAGGCGAGCACTTCCATCACCGCCGAGGAGCCGGTGAAATCATCGCCATAGAAGGTGATGACCGGCGCCATGGCCTACCCCGCGAAGGCGCCGAGCGCCGCCGCCAGCGCAGGATCCGTCTCGGCCTTGCGCTCGATCGGAATGCCCGCCATCGCCGCGTCCCAGGCGGCGCGGAAGGCCTCGACGCCGGCAGCGATGCCGTGCGGATGGGCGAGAATGCCGCCCCCGGCGGCATGGATCAGGTCGGCCGAGCCGAGGGCGGCGAAGGTTCCGGCGGCCTGCCAGACGGTCTGGCCGGAGGAGAAGACCGGCATCGCCGCCATCGCGCTTCCGGGGAAAAGCGGCTCGCCCAGCGACCGGGCGGAGGCGATCACGCTTTCGTCCGGTTCCGTAAACTTGTTCTGCAAGCCATTGACATGCAAATGATCTACCCCCGCCAATCGCCAGAGCTTGGACCAGGCCGGGAAAGCCCAGCCGAGCATCGGCGCGCGGGTCAGCGCGCCCCACCCGTTACGGTGGCCGTGGATGGGCAATTGGCTGTGCCGGCCGAGCTCGATCATCCCCGCGAGGCCGATGGAATTGAGGCTCGCCATGATGCATGTGCCGCCCCGGGCGAGCACATGGTCATGCCGGCGGCGCATCTCGTCCAGTTCACCCGTCAGGTTGAAGGCGAACATGGCCCGCCGCCCCGTTCGGTCGGCATGGCGCTCGATCACCGCCATCACCCGGTCGACCCGCATCTCGAATGGACAGGCCGGCCCGTCGGATTGCAGCTCGTCATCCTTGATGAAGTCGATTCCGCCAGCCACCAGCTGGTCGACGAACCCGGCGGTCTGGTCCGGATCGAGCCCGACGCTGGGCTTGATGATCGTTCCGATCAGCGGGCGGTCCTGCACGCCGGTCAGCTGCCGGGTGCCCGGCACGCCGAAACGCGGCCCGGCATAGCGTGCGGCAAAAGCCGGCGGCAGGGCGAGATCCAGCAGGCGGAGCCCGGAAAAGGCCTTCAGCTCGAACAGGTTGCCGGCAATGGTCGCGACAAGGTTGGGCAGTGACGGGCCGATCACCTCCAGCGGCCAGGACAGGCGCACCCGCGCCTGCTGCCAGCGAGGCGGCGATCCCGGCTTCGGCGCAGCCGCGCCCGGCAGCGAGGGGCGGTCTACCGTGCCAAGCCATTCCAGCGCCTCGACGCGGGCGGCGAAGCGGGCCTTGAGTTCCTCGGTCTCGCCGGGGACCGCCACGAACGTGCCCGAGGATTGCTCGCCCGCCATCATCTCGGCCGCACGGGCCGGATCGCCTGCCGTCTCGATCAGATAATCGGCGGTGAAACGCTGGGTCATCCTAGGACGTATACTCATAAACCGGGCGCGTTTTGACGCGAGAAAATCCGGTGATCAGGTTTTCCGGCTTGATCCGAAGGAAGCCGTCCGGCTTGCGAGGAGCAAGACGGAAAAGATGGCCCGGATTTGCCGCGCCTCCGGTGACCCCGGGATGCAAAACTGCCTCGAAATCGCCGCTTGCCCTGACGGGCGTCAGGGCTTCGCGTCGCTTCCGGCCATTTTCACATCCCGATGTCATCAAAATCGCTCCGGTTCATGAGTTTACGTCCTAGCATCATTGCCGAGCCCGGAGCCGCTGCCAACTCCCGAAAAGGACCAGCGCTCCACGCGCCCCCCGCGGGAACGCCCCTCCCGCGCCGCCTCGGCTTGACGCGCCGGGGATTCCGCGCGAATATTCATCATGCGAATTAATGTTCGCATTCCGATCAGTTTGATGTCCGCCCGGCTCGCCGGCGCGGTTCCAGCCAAGAGAGAGCCGAACCCGTATTCGGCCGAGACCCGGAGAGGAACGACGAGGATGAAACGGCGCGAATTCCTGACCGCGTTGGGCGCCGCCGGCGGCATGGCCGCGTTCGGCGGCCTGCCTGCGGCCCATGCCCAGGCCGCCTGGCCCGACAAGAGCAAGACGATCAAGGTGATCGTTCCCTGGCCGCCCGGAGCGGCGAATGATGCGCTGGGCCGGCTCGTGTCCCAGCGGTTGCAGGAGACGATGGGCGCGACCTCGATCACCGAGAACAAGGTCGGAGGGGCCGGCCTGATCGGCACGAACGAGGTCATCCGTGCCGAGCCGGATGGCTACACCTTCCTTGCGAGCGCCTTCAACACCGCGGTCATGCCGAAAGTGCTCAAGGCCGCCACCTTCGACCCCGAAGTGGATCTCGAGGCGATCTCGCGCACGGCGGTCGCCCCGCTGGTGCTGGTCATGTCGAAGCAGCGGCCCGAGAACACGCTGGCGGAACTGCTGAAGTCCGCGAAGGAAAAGCCGGGCGAATTCTCCTTCGCCATTTCCTCGCTCGGTTCGGCCGGGCATCTCGCGACGGTCGATTTCCTGCGCCGTGCCGGGCTGAACATCAATCTCGTGCCCTATCGGGGAACGGTGCCGGCCCTGCAGGACCTGATGAGCGGCGCCGTGCAGCTGCTGATCGACCCCTCCTTCGCCCTGCTGCCGCAGGCCAAGGGCGGCACGATCAAGGCGCTCGGCATCGCCTCGAAGACCCGGTCGGTGCTGGCGCCCGAAGTGCCGACGATTTCCGAAGGCGGCGTCCCCGATTTCGTGTTCAACTCCTGGTATGGAATCTGGGCGCCGAAGGGCACCCCCCGGGCCATCCAGGAAAAGGTCAACGCGATGATCCAGTCCACGATGAAGGACCAGGCGACAGCCGAGAAGCTTCGGGCCACGCTGATCGAACCGGTGGCCGAGAGCATCGAGGAGACGCGCGCCTTCATCAAGTCCGAGGTGGCGAGGGCCGGCGAACTGCTGAAGCTCATCAACTACCAGCCGTCCTGATGCCGGACCGGCAGCGCCATGCCCTTGTGACGGGCGCGAGTTCCGGGATCGGAGCCGCGATCGCCAACCGCCTTCTGGCGGAGGGCTGGCGCGTCACCGGCCTGTCCCGCCGGCCGGCCGGAATTGGCCATCCCGCCTTCACGGGCCGGGCCTGCGACCTTGCAGACCCGACGGAACGGCAACAGGCCCTTGGCGGGCTTGGCAGCGTGGATGCCCTCGTCCATGCGGCGGGCCTGCTGCGTGGCGGCACGCTGGGCGGGCTGGACCCGGAAGCACGGGCCGCGATGTGGCAGGTCCATGTGGCAGCGGCCGAGGATCTCGCCAATCGTCTCGTGCCGACCATGGGGGAAGGCGGCCGCCTCGTGCTGATCGGCAGCCGGACCGCCACCGGCGCCGCCGGCCGCAGCCAGTATGCGGCAACCAAGGCGGCCATGGTCGGCATGATCCGATCCTGGGCGATCGAACTCGCACCGCGCGGCATCACCGCCAATGTGGTGGCACCGGCGGCAACGGCCACGCCGATGCTGGAGGACCCGGCACGCGCGGCCATCGCGGTGAAATTGCCGCCGATCGGGCGCCTCATCCGCCCGGAGGAAGTGGCGGCGGCGGTGGCCTTCCTGCTGTCGCCGGAGGCCGGAGCGATTACCGGACAGGTCCTGACGATCTGCGGCGGCTCCTCGCTCTGAACGAGAGACATCACGGGACCCCCATGCGCGACGACAGGACGACCGACGACAACCCCAAGAACTTCGTGCAATCCGTCGTGAAGGCCTTTGCCGTGCTGAAGGCTTTCGACACCCGGCTGCCGGAACTGACGATTTCCGAAATCGCGCAGCGGGCTCAGCTGGACCGGGGCACCTCGTTCCGGCTGGTCCATACGTTGTGCCATCTCGGCTATCTCGCCGCCGTGCCGCGCAGCCGCCGCTACCGGATGACACTGAAGTGCCTCGAACTGGGTTACACGCCCCTCGCCCGTGCCGATCTCAAGATGCTCGCCCGTCCGCTCCTGCAGGAACTTGTGCCCGGGATCGCCGATGCGGCCTCGCTCGGCATGCTCGACGGTCCGGATGTCGTCTATGTCGAACGGGCGCAGGTGGACCTGCCGCAGCTCAACCTTGACCGACGTGCCGGCAGCCGGACCGGCGCCTACGGGGCAGCGTTGGGGCATGTTCTGCTGGCCTGTCTTCCGGAGGCACGGCAACGCGAGATCCTCGAGCAATCCAACCGCGTGCGCCTGTCGGAGCGGACATTGGTCGATCTCGATGCGATCCTAACCCGCCTCGTCGAAGTCCGGGCGCGCGGCTATGCGCTGTCCGACGGCGAGAATGCCTATGGCCTCCGCACGGTGGCGGCCGCGATCACGGATGCGGATGGCAACCCGGTAGCCGGCGTCAGCCTGACGATCCATGCCGAGCGGGATTCGATGGAGGCCTTCGCCGCACGGGCAGTCCCGGAAGTGCTCCGCGTGGCGGGGGAGCTGTCCCGGGCGATCACCCTCAGCTTCAACACCCTTTCGATCGCGCGCTAGCGCAAGAGCCCGGCAGGAACGGAACAGGCGATGAACGAGCATCCCCGCAACCTCTTCAAGCAGCGCCTCGGGCGGCAGCAGCAGATCGGCTTCTTCGCGACCTTCGGCTCGCCGGCCCTGACCGAGATGCTGGCGGCCTGCGGCTTCGACTGGGTGCTCGTCGATACCGAGCATTCGCCGATCGAATTGCCGGATGTGATCGACCATCTCCGGGCGATCGGGGGTGCCGGGCTGCCGGCGCTGGTCCGGCCAGCCTGGAACGACATGGTCACCATCAAGCGGCTGCTCGACCAGGGCGCGCAGACGCTGCTCATCCCGTATGTCGAGACTGCCGAGGAGGCCCGCGCTGCAGTGGCGCATACCCGCTTCCCGCCCAAGGGAGTCCGCGGCGTCTCCGGCGCCTCGCGCGCGGCGAATTACGGGCTGACGCCAGGCTATTTCGCGGCAGCGGAGGCGGAACTCTGCCTCATCGTGCAGATCGAGAGTGCTGGCGCGCTGGCGCAGATCGAAGCCATCGCGGCGGTGGACGGGGTGGATGCGGTCTTCATCGGCCCGTCGGATCTCGCCGCCTCGATGGGGCATATCGGCAATCCGCAGCACCCGGATGTGCAGGCTGCGATCGATGACGGGTTCCGACGGCTGAAGGCGATCGGCAAGCCCGCCGGCTATCTCACCGGGAACGAGGATGAATTCCGGCGCCGCTTGGCCGAGGGCGTGGATTTCATCAGCTTCGCCACCGATGCGGTCTTCATCCGCAATGCCACGCTCGGCCTCGTGAAGCGCCTCCGGGGCTGAAGTATGTCTCATGGATATGACAGCCTGCGGCTGATGGCCGATGACATGACCGGCGCGCTCGACAGCGCGGCCGGCCTTGTCGGGCCGTTCGGGCCGCTGGCGGTCGGAACCCGGCCGGATAGCAGCTGTCCGGTTCTTGATACAAACACCCGTGAGGCCTCGCCCGCCGAAGCGGCAGCGCGGGTCGCCGGCTGGGCCGGGCATCTCGCGCCCGAGCCGGGGCGGCTCTGCCTGTTCAAGCTCGACAGCCTGCTGCGTGGCCATGCCGGTGCGGAACTTGCGGCGCTCGTCCGGGCGCAGCCTTTCGCCCGGGTGATCATCGCGCCTGCCCTGCCCGCCCAGAACCGGATCACCCGGAACGGCCGGCAGCTTTGGCGTGCAGCCGGCGCATGGCAGCCGACCGGCGAGGATCTGGCCGCCCGCCTCGAGGCCGCGGGGCTCACACCGGCCAGGCTCCGGCCCGGCGATCCGCCGGATCCGGGACTGTCATTCTACGATGCCGGGACCGATGCCGATCTCGACGCCATCGTCGCCGCCGCCATCGGCCGCAGCGGCCCGGTCCTCTGGGTGGGGTCCGGCGGGCTGGCCGCCGCGCTGGGCCGGGCCCTGGGGGGACGACCGCCGGCGATTCCAGCCCTGCCCGCCCCGTTGCTCGGGCTGGTCGGAACCGATCATCCGGTCATGCGGGGCCAGTTGGCGGGATTGCCTGACCGGCCGGTCGAATTGACTGACCGGTGGGTCGATGAATTCGCCATGCTCGCCCGCCGGCTCGCAAGCCGTGGCCATGTTTTCGCGCAATGCCACCTGCCGGACGGGCTCGGACGGGCCGAAGCCCGGGCGCGGATCGCCGCGATCTTCGGATCTCTGGTCGCCCGGATGCCGCGGCCGGGGACGCTGTTCGTCAGCGGCGGCGAGACGTTGCGCGGCCTGATGACGCCGCTGGGGGTTGAACGGATCGAGGTGATCGGCGAATGGGAACCGGGCGCCCCGGTTTCCCGCCTTGCCGGCGGGCGCTGGGCCGGTTTGCCACTGGTCTCGAAATCCGGGGCCTTCGGTGCACCCGACGTCCTGACGCGCCTTGTCGCCTCCCTGCAACCTGCTGCCGTGGAACCTGCACCATGATCCCGCATCTCGCCATCACCATGGGTGACCCCGCCGGAATCGGCCCGGAAATCATCGTCCGGGCGGCCGGAAAGCTGGCCCCGCGGCTCGAGGCCGGCGAGTTCCGCCTGCTCGTGGTCGGCGACGTGCCCTCCCTTCGCAAGGCCGAGGCGATGCTCGGCATGGCGCCGATCCCCGAAACGCAGGAGGAGGCACGCTGGCCACCCCTCGCCTGCCTTCAGGCCGGCGATCCCGGTGGCGAGATCCGGACCGGCGAAATCGGCGCGCCCGGCGGACGGGTGGCGTATCTCGCGATCGAGAAGGCGGTCGGCCTCGCCCAGCAGGGCCGCGTGCAGGGGCTCGTCACGGCGCCGCTCAACAAGGAGGCGCTGAACCTCGCGGGCTACCATTACGCCGGCCATACCGAGCTTCTGGCCGAACTCACCGGCGTGAAGGGCTCGGTGATGATGCTGGCCCATGGCAACATGAATGTCAGCCATGTCACCACCCATGTGGCGCTGGAGGACGTGCCGAAGCGGCTCACGCCCGAGCGCCTGCGCCGGGTGATCGACCTGACCGAGGGCGCCCTCCGGCGGCTCGGCAAGGCGAAACCGAAGATCGCCGTGGCCGCGCTCAACCCGCATGCCGGCGAAGGCGGGCTGTTCGGACGGCAGGATATCGACATTTCCGCGCCGACCATCGCGAAGGCGGTGGCGGACGGGCTGGACGTGGTCGGGCCGGTGCCGGGCGACACGGTCTTCGTCAAGCTGCGCGCCGGGCAATACGATGCCGTGGTCGCGATGTATCACGACCAGGGGCATATCCCCGTGAAGCTGCTGGGATTCCATGTCGATCCGGCCACCGGGACATGGGATGCCCTGTCCGGCGTCAACATCACGCTCGGCCTGCCGATCATCCGCACCTCGGTGGATCATGGCACCGCCTTCGACATTGCCGGCAAGGGCATTGCCTCGGAGACCAGCCTGATCGAGGCCATCGATTATGCCATGCGCCTCGCCGCGCCGCCTGCCTGAGGAGCCTGCCATGACGGCCAAGGATGAACCCGCCACCCTGATCGATGACGGCCTGCTGCGGCCGCGCCCGGGCCAGCCGGGCCAGTTCGAGGCCGTCCTGCCCTCGCCCTGCCCGCAGAACCACGCCGCCAACCTGATGACCCTCGGCGATGGTTCCCTTGGCTGCGTCTGGTTCGGCGGCACGCAGGAGGGCATGTCGGATATCTCGATCCATTTCTCCCGCCTCGCACCCGGCACGGAACGCTGGAGCGAGACGGTGAAGCTGGTCGACGACCCCTCCCGCTCCGAGCAGAACCCGATTCTCTTCCCCACCCCGGACGGGCCGCTCTGGCTGCTCTATACCTCGCAGAAATCCGGCAACCAGGACACGGCCATCGTCCGCCGGCGCGTCTCGACCGACCATGGCGCCAGCTGGTCGGCACCGGATACGCTGATCGGCGATGCCGGCACTTTCGTCCGGCAGCCGGTGCAGGTGCTGGCGAACGGCGACTGGCTGATCGGCACCTTCCTCTGCCGCACCACGCCCGGCGTGAAATGGGTGGGCGACAACGATATCAGCGAATTGCGGATCAGTTCGGACAAGGGCCGGAGCTGGCGCCGGGTCGAGGTTCCGGAGAGCCTCGGCTGCGTGCATATGGGCACGGTCGATGCCGGCAATGGCGAGTTGCTGGCCCTGTTCCGCAGCCGCTGGGCGGATTTCATCCATGCCAGCCGCTCGAAAGATGGCGGCCGGAGCTGGTCGCCCTGCCGGCCGACCGAGTTGCCGAACAACAATTCCTCGATCCAGGCGACACGGCTGGCCGACGGGCGGCTCGCCCTTGTCTACAACCATTCCAGCGCGGCCGATGCCACGGATCGCCGCCTCTCGCTCTATGATGAGATCGAGGACGAGGAGGACATGGCGATCCCGGCCGTCGAGGCGCCCAAGCCGACGCGGCAAGCCTATTGGGGGGCCCCGCGCGCACCGCTCTGCCTCGCCCTGTCCGAGGATGGCGGGCGAAGCTGGCCGGTGCGGATCGAGCTCGAAACGGGCGATGGCTATTGCATGACCAACAATTCGCTCGATCGCCGCAACCGCGAATTGTCCTACCCGAGCGTCCACCAGATGCCGGACGGGAGCCTGCACGTGGCTTTCACCTTTCACCGGCAGCGGATCAAGCATCTGGTGCTGAGGGGGGTGTGAACCCCATTCTTTCTGCTCTTGCATAGTTCCTTGGAATTCCTGACATGGAGGCGAATTGCCGTTTCCGGCGTAAATGGGCCATGCGGCAGGAAGCGCAGGCCGCGAGGCAAGGAAGGAACGCGATATGACGAACCGGATCGACAAGGCTGGCCTCAAGGTGGCGGCGGAACTCGCCGATTTCGTCGAGACGCGCGTCCTGCCGGGTACGGGGCTCGAGGCCGGCGCCTTCTGGAGCGGCATGGCCGGGATCTTCGCGCGCTTTGCCCCGCGGAACCGGGAACTGCTCGCCGCGCGCGACCAGCTTCAGGCAAAGATCGACGCCTGGCACGCGGACCGCGCCGGCAAGCCCTTCGACGCTGCCGCCTATGAGGCCTTTCTGCGCGAGATCGGCTATCTCGTGCCCGAGCCGGCGCCGTTCAAGGTCAGCACGACCAATGTCGATGCGGAGATCGCCTCCTCCGCCGGCCCGCAGCTGGTGGTGCCGGTGCTCAATGCGCGCTTCGTGCTGAACGCTGCCAATGCCCGCTGGGGCAGCCTCTATGACGCGCTCTATGGCACGGATGCCCTCGCCCCGCCGCAGGCCGGCGGCTATGACCCCGCCCGCGGCGCCAAGGTGATCGCCTGGGCGAAGGCCTTCCTCGACAAGGCCGCGCCGCTGGCTTCCGGCAGCTGGACCGAATGGAAAGGCGGCACGCCCGCTCTGGCCAATCCCGCGCAGCTCGTCGGCACCAACGGCGCCAATTTCCTTCTGAAGAACAACGGCCTGCATATCGAGCTGGTCATCGATCCGACCCACCGGATCGGCAAGGACGATCCGGCCGGCCTCGCCGATATCGTGCTGGAATCCGCGCTGACGACCATTGTCGATCTCGAGGATTCGATCGCCGCCGTCGATGCGGAGGACAAGGTCGCGGCCTATTCCAACTGGCTCGGCCTGATGAACGGCACGCTGGAGGATACGTTCGAGAAGGGCGGCAAGCCGATGACGCGCCGCCTCAACAGCGACCGCAACTACACCGCGCCGGATGGCGGCCGCCTGACGCTGCCCGGCCGCAGCCTGCTCTTCGTGCGCAATGTCGGCCATCTGATGACCAACCCGGCCATCCTGCTGCCGGATGGCAGCGAGGCGCCGGAAGGCATTCTCGATGGCATCATGACGAGCACGATCGCGCTGCATGACCTCAAGGGCCTCGGCAAGTTCCGCAACAGCCGCAACGGCAACGTCTATATCGTGAAGCCGAAGATGCATGGCCCGGCCGAGGCGGCCTTCACGAACGACCTGTTCGATGCCGTCGAGGACCTGCTCGGCCTCGCCCGCCACACGCTGAAGGTCGGCGTGATGGACGAGGAGCGCCGCACTTCGGCCAATCTTGCCGCCTGCATCGCGGCGGTCCAGAACCGGATCGTCTTCATCAATACCGGCTTCCTCGACCGGACCGGCGACGAGATGCATACCTCGATGCAGGCCGGTGCGATGATCCGCAAGGGCGACATGAAGACCTCGTCCTGGATCTCGGCCTACGAGGACCGCAACGTGCAGATCGGCCTCGCCTGCGGCCTTTCGGGCAAGGCGCAGATCGGCAAGGGCATGTGGGCCGCGCCGGACCGGATGGCCGACATGCTGGCGCAGAAGATCGGGCATCCGAAATCGGGCGCGACCACGGCCTGGGTGCCTTCGCCGACCGCCGCGACGCTGCATGCCACGCATTACCATCATGTCGATGTCTATGCGCGCCAGAAGGAGCGGCTCGCCGAGCCGGTCGCGCCGCTTTCGGCGCTGCTGACGATCCCGACCGCGCAGGGCCGCAACTGGTCGCCGGAGGAGATCACCGCCGAGCTGGACAACAACGCGCAGGGCATTCTCGGCTATGTCGTGCGCTGGGTGGACCAGGGCATCGGCTGCTCCAAGGTGCCGGATATCCATGATGTCGGGCTGATGGAAGACCGCGCTACCTTGCGCATTTCCTCGCAGCACATGGCCAACTGGCTGCTCCATGGCGTCTGCACGGCCGAGCAGATCGATGCCGCCTTTGCCCGCATGGCGAAGAAGGTCGATGGCCAGAATGCCGGCGATCCGCTCTACCGGCCGATGGCGGGCAACGAGGCCACAAGCCTCGCCTTCCAGGCGGCCCGGGCGCTGGTCTTTGACGGCGTGGCGCAGCCGAACGGCTATACCGAGCCGCTGCTCCATGCCTTCCGCCAGCGCGTGAAGGCGCAGGGCTGACATATATCCGCCTGTTCGGTTTGTCGTCATGCCCGCCCTTGGGGCGGGCATCCACGACTTGGCCACCACGACTTGGCCACCACGACTTGGCCTCGGTGGCTTGGCTGCCTGCCGAGTGGAAAGTCGTGGATGGCCGGGACAAGCCCGGCCATGACGAAAACGGATCGGCCATGATGATCGCCATCACGCGCCGCTCAACATGCTGGCATTTCCCCCAAGCCATGCGCTGTGGCATCTTTCGGGTCCTGTTCCTGTCCCGGAGACGCCCATGCTGAAGACCCTGCGAAAGTTCGTCCTCGTCGCCTCGCATCTGACCATGCTGGGCATCGGCTTCGCGGCCGGCATCTACACGCTGCCGATCCTGATCGCGCCGAAGGGGCCGGATCAGGCCGCTCTGGTCGCGGCCGCGCAGGGCGCGACGTTCCGGGCCGAGTTCCGGCGCGACCTCAAGGGCAGCGATTTTTTCCATTGGGGGGAGGGCAAGGTCAGCCTGACGCCGGAGCGGATCGCCCATGAGGGCAAGCTCGCTCCCGGGCCGGATTACAAGCTCTATCTCGTGAAGACCTTCGTCGAGGACGAGGCGGAGTTCCTGGCGGTCAAGGGGGAGGCCCGGCTGATCGGCGACGTGAAGACGTTCAACGGCTTCATCCTCGACCTGCCGCCGGGCATCGACCTTGCCGAGTATACGACCGTGCTTGTCTGGTGCGAGACGTTCAGCGAGTTCATCAGCGCCGCGAAATACCGGTAAGCCCCCTCACCCGCTCGCTTTCGCTCACGACCTCTCCCCGGCGGGGAGAGGTGGGAGGCAGGCTGGACGGTCGTGCGCGCGCCCTTGCCGTCATGCCCGCCCTCGGGGCGGGTATCCACGAATTCGGTCTGGCCAAGACAAGTCATGGATGGCCGGGCCAAGCCCGGCGATAACGGTTGAGGAACATCCTTCTGCCGACACCAAGAACAATCAACTCCTGAGGCCCGGAGCCTCCTGCCCGGTGCTGGCGACGTATTCGGTATAGCCGCCGCCATAGGCATGCACGCCGTCGGGGGTCAGTTCGAGCACGCGGTTCGACAAGGCCGCGAGAAAATGCCGGTCATGCGAGACAAAAAGCATGGTGCCCTCGAACTGCGCGAGGGCATTGACCAGCATTTCCTTCGTCGCGAGATCGAGATGGTTGGTCGGCTCGTCGAGAACCAGCAGGTTGGGCGGATCAAAGAGCATGATCGCCATGACCAGCCGGGCCTTCTCGCCGCCAGAGAGCACGCGGCAGCGCTTCTCGATATCGTCGCCGGAGAAGCCGAAACACCCGGCCAACGTGCGGAGCGAGCCCTGCCCGGCCTGCGGGAATTTCTGCTCCAGCATCTGGAAGATCGTGAGATCGCCGTCGAGGATATCCATGGCATGCTGGGAGAAATAGCCCATCTTCACGCCGACGCCGATCTGTACCGTGCCGGAATCGGGCGCGGTATCGCCTGCGACCAGCTTGAGCAGCGTCGACTTGCCGGCCCCGTTGACGCCCATCACGCACCAGCGCTCCTTGCGGCGGACATGGAAGTCGAGCCCGTCATAAATGGTGCGGCTGCCATAGCGCTTGTGGACGCCCTTGACGCTGATCACATCATCGCCCGAGCGCGGTGCCGGCTGGAACTCGAAGGCGATGGTCTGGCGGCGGCGCGGCGGCTCGACCTTCTCGATCTTGTCCAGCTTCTTCACCCGGCTCTGGACCTGCGCGGCATGGCTGGCGCGGGCCTTGAAGCGCTCGATGAAGGCGATTTCCTTGGCGAGCATGGCCTTCTGACGCTCGAACTGTGCCTGCTGCTGCTTTTCGGCCAGGGCGCGCTGCTCGACATAGAATTCGTAATTGCCCGAATAGGTCGTGAGCGAACCGCCATCGATCTCGACAATCTTCGTGACGATGCGGTTCATGAACTCGCGGTCATGCGAGGTCATCATCAGGGCGCCCTCGTAGCCCTTGAGGAATTGCTCGAGCCAGATCAGGCTTTCGAGATCCAGATGGTTCGAGGGCTCGTCGAGCAGCATGACATCGGGCCGCATGAGCAGGATGCGGGCAAGCGCGACGCGCATTTTCCAGCCGCCGGAAAGCTTGCCGACATCGCCGTCCATCATCTCCTGGCTGAAGCCGAGGCCATCGAGCACCTCGCGGGCACGGCCGTCCAGCGCATAGCCATCGAGCTCCTCGAACCGGGCCTGCACCTCGCCGTAGCGGGCGATGATCTCCTCGAGCTGGTTGCCCTTGCCGGGATCGACCATATCGGCCTCGAGCGCCGCCATCTCCGCGGCCACCGCGCTGACCGGGCCGGCGCCTTCCATCACCTCGGCGACGGCAGAGCGACCGGCCATCTCGCCGACATCCTGGCTGAAATAGCCGATGATCGTGCCGCGATCGACGGAGATCTGCCCCTCATCGGGGCCGTCCTGTCCGGTGATCATGCGGAACAGCGTGGATTTGCCGGCGCCGTTGGGACCGACAAGGCCGATCTTCTCGCCGCGCAACAGCGTGGCGGAGGCTTCGACAAACAACAACTGGCTGCTGTTTCGCTTGGAAACGCTTTCGACGCGGATCATGGGGAAGGGCCTGTTACGATGGTTGCGGCTGACATAGCCGCTGGCGATGCGTGAAGCGACAGAAAAACACTCTGCATCAACCCGAATATGCTGTATGGGAGCGGCAACGATGCCAAGATCACAATCCGGGGACCAGAATGGCCTCTCTCGTCGCTGAACTTCCCAGCGCCAAACCGCTTTTCTCCTACCGCAAATACTGGGCGGAACGGTTCGGCCCTGCCCCGTTCCTGCCGATGTCGCGCGAGGAGATGGACGAACTCGGCTGGGATTCCTGCGATATCATCCTCGTCACAGGGGATGCCTATGTCGATCATCCCAGCTTCGGCATGGCGATTATCGGCCGGCTGCTGGAGGCCCAGGGCTTCCGCGTCGGCATCATCGCGCAGCCGGACTGGCAGAGCGCCGCGCCCTTCAAGGTCCTCGGCAAACCGAATCTGTTTTTCGGCATCACCAGCGGCAACATGGATTCGATGGTGAACCGCTACACCTCGGACCGGCGGCTGCGCCACAATGACAACTACACGCCGGGCGGCGCCGGCGGGAAGCGACCCGACCGGGCGGTGAATGTCTATTCGCATCGCTGCCGCGAGGCCTATTCCGGCGTGCCGATCGTCATCGGCGGCATCGAGGCCTCGCTCCGGCGGATTGCCCATTACGATTACTGGTCGGACAAGGTGCGCCGTTCGGTGCTGTTCGACGCCAAGGCCGACCTGCTGCTCTACGGCAATGCCGAGCGTGCGCTGGTTGAGGTGGCGCACCGGATCGCCAAGGGCGGGATCCAGCAGGATTTCTCGGATATCCGCGGCATTGCCTTTGCCCGTTCCGGCACGCCGGAAGGCTGGTTCGAGGCCCATGCCGATGATCTCGAGGATGGCGACGAGGGCAAGCTCCGGAACGACGAGAAATCGCGCCATCTGCAGGGGGTGATCCGCCTCCCCGCCTATGACGTGGTGGTGAACGACAAGGAGGCCTATGCCCGCGCCTCCCGCGTGCTGCACAAGGAAAGCAATCCCGGCAATGCCTGGCCGCTGACGCAGCGCCATGGCGACCGCGATGTCTGGCTGACGGCGCCGCCCGTCCCGCTGACGACGGCGGAGATGGATGCGGTGTACGAGCTGCCCTTCGCGCGGGCGCCGCACCCCTCCTATGGCGATGCCAAGATCCCGGCCTGGGAGATGATCCGCCATTCGGTGACGATCATGCGCGGCTGTTTCGGCGGCTGTTCCTTCTGCTCGATCACCGAGCATGAAGGACGCATCATCCAGTCCCGTTCGGAAGGCTCGATCCTGAAGGAGATCGAGACAATCCGCGACAAGGATGACAAGTTCACCGGTGTCATCTCGGATATCGGCGGGCCGACCGCGAACATGTATCGCATCGGCTGCAAGGACAAGGCGATCGAGGCGGTGTGCCGACGCCCGTCCTGCGTGTTCCCGGATATCTGCAAGAACCTCAATACGAGCCATGAATCGCTGATCCAGCTCTACCGCAAGGCGCGCGCGATCCCGGGCGTGAAGAAGGTCAATGTCGCGTCCGGCGTGCGCTATGATCTCGCCGTGGAGAGCCCCGAATACGTGAAGGAGCTCGTCGAGCACCATGTCGGCGGCTATCTGAAGATCGCGCCGGAACATACCGAGGATGGCCCGCTCAACAAGATGATGAAGCCGGGCATCGGCACCTATGATGCCTTCAAGAAGCTTTTCGACGAGGCCGCGAAGAAAGCGGGGAAGAAGTATTTCCTGATCCCGTATTTCATCGCCGCCCATCCCGGCACGACCGACGAGGACATGATGAACCTCGCGCTCTGGTTGAAGAAAAACGGCTATCGCGCAGATCAGGTTCAGACTTTCCTCCCCTCGCCCATGGCGCTCTCGACGGCGATGTATCATACCGGCGTCAACCCGCTGCGCCCGGTCCGCCGGAACGCCTCCGACCCGGTGGAGACCGTGCGCGGCCTGCGCCAGCGCCGCCTGCACAAGGCCTTCCTGCGCTATCATGATCCGGAAAACTGGCCGCTCCTGCGCGAGGCGCTCAAGGAGATGGGCCGGGCAGACCTGATCGGCCCCGGCAAGGCCCATCTCGTGCCGAACTGGCAGCCGGCTGGCACCGGCCGTGGCGGCGAGGGCCGGCGGATCGACCCGAAGAGCCAGATGGCCCCGCGCAAGGCCGAGGGAGCGTCCGGGCAGGATCGCTATCCCGGCAAGCCCAAAAAGCCGGGCAAGGGTCGCGGCTTCCTGACCAAGGGCCTGTACTGACCGGGCGTTGCCGGCTTAGCGCAAGCGGAAGCCGCGCTCGTTCAGGACGCGGGCCAGCACATCCCGACCACTCAGGGACCGGGCATCGGCCACGCGCGCCAGCGCCTGGTCGGACCAGGGCTGGCGGCGCATCGCCTGTTCGCCCTGAAATTCCTGCATGGCGGCATCATACCGGGCGATGGCCTCCGGATCCGCCGACTGGCCATAGGTTTCCCGATGCAGGACGACCTCAGGGGCCAGCCGTGGCTTGACGCCGGTCACGACCTCGTCGACCGGAAAGCCGACGCAGAGCCCGAAGACGGCGAAGGCCATCTCCGGCAGATCGAGCAAGGTCGCGACACGGCCGGGATCATTCCGCAAGGCGCCGATATAGACCGTCCCGAGGCCAAGGCTCTCGGCGGCGATCACGGCATTCTGGGCGGCAAGCGCGGCATCGATGATCGCGACCGTGGCCATTTCCAGATAGTCGAGGCCTTCAGCCGCCTGCCCGCGCCGTTCCGCCATGGCTTTCAGGCGGGAGAGATCGGCCAGCCAGACCAGCATGAGCGGCGCCTGCATGATGTGCTTCTGGCCGCCGGCAACCTCGGCCAGAACGGCCTTGCGCGCAGGATCGGTGACGGCCACCACGCTCCATGTCTGGAGGTTGGACGAGGTAGCGGCGGACTGTGCCGCCAGCACCAGCGTTTCCAGCGTGCCCTCGGGCAGCAGATCCGGCTTGTAGGCCCGCACCGAACGATGCGCGGCCAGCACGGACAGCGTCTCGTTCCATCGGAGGTGCGCCGGGCCCTGCCCATCCCGATAGCGGGCCTGGACAAGGCGTTCCTTCCCGTCCGCCGCAGTCACGGCAGACAGGCTTTGTGTCGTCGGGTTCGTCATCGGTCATCCGGTCTCGTGAGTTTCCGCCGTTGAGATAAGCCGCCTGCCGGAAAGGTAAAGCCGGAAAGTGCCTGACGGCTGGCCGGCGGCGGAATGCTTCGCTGTGCATCTTTCGATATTTCCGGAAATACCGCTTGACCCGAGGGGCAGATGGCCCGATGGCAGGGCATGGATCTCGATGATATCGCCCTTCGCCTCGAGGCGCTCGGCAATCCGACGCGGCTTCGGATCATCCGCGCGCTTGTCCGCGCGGGCGAAGCGGGGATGCCGGTCGGCCGGCTGCAGGAGAGGATCGGGATCGCGGCCTCCACCCTCACCCATCATTGCAGCAAGCTGATCCAGGTCGGGCTGGTCACGCAGGAGCGGCGCTCGACCGTGCTGATCTGCCGGGCCAATTATCCGATGATCCGGGATGTTGCCGGCGCGCTGATGGATCAGTGCTGCGCCGAGGCGGACGGGGCCGGCCCGCCGCCATGACGCGCCTTCCGCTCCCTGCTTTCCTTCCTTGCGGGCGGATGCGTCGCTGATGCGTCTCAAACCGGAAAACCGCTCGGGCATCGTGGCCGCGCTCGGCATAGGCCAGACCGTTGGCTATGCGTCCAGCTATTACCTTCCGGCGGTTCTTGCCACGCCGATGGCCGCCTCGTTCGGCGTATCGCCGGTCTGGGTCTTCGCGGCCTTCTCCGCTGCGATGGTTGTCTCTGCCCTGCTCGGCCCCTGGGCAGGCGCCCGCATCGACAGGCTGGGCGGCCGGGGCATCCTCATCGCCAGCAACCTGATCTTCGCCGCCGGGCTGGGCCTGATGGCGGCCAGCTCCGCCCTGCCCTGGCTCGTGGCCGGCTGGATCCTGATGGGAGTCGGGATGGGAATCGGGCTCTATGATTCGGCCTTCGCGGCCCTTGCCAAGATCTACGGACGCGACGCCCGGTCCTCGATCACCGGGATCACGCTGATCGCCGGTTTTGCCAGTACCGTGGGCTGGCCGCTCTCCGCCTGGCTCGAAGCGCACTATGGCTGGCGGACCGCCTGTCTCGGCTGGATGGCGATCCATCTCGGGCTCGCCCTGCCCCTGCACCTGATCCTGCCGGCCGGCGAGGCGCGCCAGCCTGTCGCCGCCCCCCCCGGCGAAGCCCTCGCGGTGCCGCCCGCCATCCGGACGCGCGACATGGCGATCCTCGCCTTTGTCTTTGCCGTGACCTGGTTCACCAGCACCGCGATGGCCGCCCATCTGCCGCGGATGCTCGAGGCGGCCGGCGCGACGCCTGTCGCCGCCGTGGCAGCCGGCGCGCTGATCGGTCCGGCGCAGGTGGCCGCGAGGGTGCTGGAATTCGTGTTCCTCAACCGCGTCCACCCGCTGCTCTCGGCGCGCCTCGCCACGCTCGCCCATCCCGTGGCGGCCGGCCTGCTGATGATCGCCGGCGGACCGGCGGCGGCAGCCTTCGCCCTCCTTCATGGCGCCGGCAACGGTGTGCTGACCATCGCCAAGGGCACCCTGCCCCTCGCCTTGTTCGGTCCGGGCGGATACGGGCTGCGCCAGGGGCTGCTCTCCGCCCCGGCCCGTGTGATGCAGGCCATCGCCCCCCTGCTGTTCGGGATCCTGCTGGAACATGCCGGCGCGCAGGCGATCTGGCTGACGACGGGCCTCGGTCTGACGGCATTCCTTCTGCTCATGCTGCTGCGCGCGCGGCCGTAGGCCAGCAGGCGAATTCTGTTACGCTTGCATGCGATGATGGTGATGCAGTATGCCAGCGCACTTTCCGGCACGGCCTGCCCCCCTATCGCCCTGCCTTGGGTCAAACGGACCCGGCCCCTAGAGGAGCATGGAATGGAAGTGTCCTATCTGGCCGACAATGCCGCATCGGCTGCGCTTGCGCGGATCGGCAGGACAGAGGACATCCAGTTTTCACCGGACAACCGACGGCTGGCCATTGCAGGGGCCAAGGCCGACATGGTCCTGGTCCTCGCCGTCGACATGGACGAGGCCGCATCCGGCGGCCCGGTGAGGCTGGGCGATCCGCTGGTGCTGACCTGCCCGGATTTCGACTTCCCGCACGGCCTGTTCTGGCTGGATGATGCCCGGATCGTCGTGGCCAACCGCAACGGCCTCGCGCCCATCCTCGATGTGCCGGCATCAACGAAGGGTGGGGCCCGGATCGAGGCGGCGTCGCGGCTTGTCATCGGCCGGGAGGCCATCGACCGGTTGGTCACGCCCGGATCCGTCACGGCCATCCGGCTGTTCGACGATGTCCACGACGTCCTGGTCTGCAACAACTACGCGCACACGATCTCGCGGCATCTTGTCGATCTCGGCCCGGAAAACCGCGTCCTGTCGAGCCGGATCCTGCTGAGCCACGATCTCGACATTCCCGACGGCGTGGCCTTCAGCGCCGATGCGCGGTGGATCGCGGCGAGCAACCACAGCCATCATTGCGTCCATATCTATCGCAACGATCCGCATCTCCATCCTGGCAAGGCGCCGGATGGCCGGTTGATTGGTCATGCCTATCCGCATGGAATCCGGTTCGCCGCCGGTGGCCGGCTGATCTTCCTCGCCGATGCCGGCGCGCCCTTCGTCTACATCTATCGCAGCGAGGATGGTGACTGGAGCGGCGACCGCGAGCCCGCCCATGCCCTGCGGGTGATCGATCAGGACACGTTCATCCGCGGGCAGCTCAACCCGCAGGAGGGCGGACCGAAGGGGATCGACCTGTCACGGGATGGCAGGATTCTCGTGGCCAGCTGCGAGCACCAGCCAGTGACATTCCACCGCGTCGACGCGGTCATTGCCTCGCTTGTTCCGCCCGGCGCCGGGGAGGCCCGGGCCTTTGCGCCGCCGACGGATGTGGCGGGCTTCAAGGCCCTGCTCCGGCATCAGCTTGCGGAGACACGGTACGATTCGACAGCCCTGCTCGCCGCACTGGACGAGACCCGACGGCAGCTCGCAGCGCAGCAGGAGGCGCATCACGCCCTGTCGCAGGAGCATCACGCGCTATCCGGCCGGCATCACGCGCTTTCCGAGGCGCATCACGCCCTTGTCAGCGCCGGCAAAGGTGGCCTGTTGGCATGGCTGCGGGGAGTTTTTCGCCGGTAGCTTTGGTCAATCGAAGGACTGGATCAGCGTTGCGCCATGGCGCAGGGAAACAGGGCGACGGTGTTTGGCAGCAAGAAGAAACAAGTTTCCCAGTTGCGTCAACCATCGCTCAATTCAATCTTCAATCTATCAACTCTTCCTGGAAATACATTAAATCCGTTAGGTTTCGAGGCTTGAAACGTCAATGATCCCGCCTCGCTTCATTTTGTCTAGAAGAAAAACTAAAGCCTCTACAAAATTAATAGACTCGAAAATGATACTCTTGCTTCCCCTCTCATTATACGTCACGCAATATTTTCCGTCATTTCCTTCAAATCCAAAATACTCATATCCCGTAAACGTGTCATTTTCAGAAAAATGCCCGTCGATTTTCTGGTATTTTTGAACAAACTGAAGGATCTCAGACCGAATTGCCGCGGCAGGAACAATCATTGAAACCTCATTGCGGGTGGGATTTTGCCTCCTGAGCAAGCCAGTCGGCATTAACTGCGGAATTGGCTTCGAGTCGACGAGGCTTCGGAAGACCCGCTTGCGTCGCAGCATTGAGACCCATAAGGCGCCGCCAAGGCATCACGCGAACACCCACCCCGCCGATGTCATGCCCTGCAGCGTCGCGAGCTGGGTGTTCTGGAAGGTGATCGTATTCCCGAAATCGAAGAACACGACGTTGTTCCCGGATTGCGTCATCTTCGCAAGGGCTTGCGAGGCGTTATTGTAGCCGAAACCGATGAAACGCAGTGTATCGATGCTCTCGAAACCGAGTACAACATCCGAACCACTTTCACCACTGGCGAAGGCGAACGTATCCGACCCTCGGCCGCCGAACAGCGTGTCATTGCCTTGTTCGCCCCTCAGCGTGTCCCGCCAGGCCGGCAGCGCGTTGCGCATAAACGAATCATAGCCTGGGGCCATCAGGTTCTTGTGTTCCTGCGATTCGGAGAAACTCAAGAACACGTTCGCACGCGAGGCGCCGCCATCGAGACTGGCCACCCAGGAGGCGAGGCCGCCGCTATCAGCTGTTCGGTTGAGAACGTTCGTGTAGAGCAGGTTCACGAATTGCGTGTTCGAGAGCGCATTGATCGGGCCATACGTGTTGGTGAACTCGGCCGAATTCATGAAGCCGTTGACGAGATCGCCGATCTTCGCCCCGGCATACATCGCGTTGACCCAGCCCTCGAGGCCACCCGCATCGGCCTGCCGGTTGAAGGCGGAGTCATAGATCCGGTAAACCTGCCCAGGATGGGCAAGGATATCGCTCGAGATCTGGAATTCGAGGCTTTCCGAAAAGCCGACCACCACCGAGGCACGGCTCATGCCACTATTGAGAAGGTTAACCCAGTCACTGAGCCCCTGTGCATCGGCCGCCCGGCCCAAAACGTTGTTGTACAAGGTCGAGACGAAGGCTGCGTTCGACAGGTTGCCATACACATTCGCGAATTCCTGGCTGGCGATGAAGCCGCCGGCGGTCGAGGTCAGGTCCTGCCCGCCCTGCAGGCTGCGATACCAGTCCCGGTGGCCGGCATCATCCGGCGCGCGGTTCAGCGTGGCGATATAGAGCCGCCGGATCGCCGCGCCGTTATTGTCCCAGAGGACAGGACCGTCACCGACGAGAATGTCGTTGCCGGAATAGCCGGATAGCACATCCGCATTGCCGCCGCCGATCAGAAGGTTCTCAAAGGAATTGCCGGTCAACGTGTCAGCAAAGGCCGTTCCGATCACATTCTCGATGTTGAAGAGTGAATCCCCCGCCGCTTGCCCGCCGGTTGTTCCTTGGAAAAGCGAGACGGTTACAGCTCCGCCTTCCTGCGCGTAGCTCACCGTGTCGAAGCCGTCCCCGCCATCCAGCCTGTCGCCCCCCGGCCCGCCGAACAGGGTATCGTTCCCCGCAAGGCCATAGATGATGTCGTTGCCGCCGGCGCCATAGATGAAATCGGTCAACTCGGTCCCGACCGTGGACTCGCCGATATCGGCCCCGTAGATGCTGAAAGTCAGCATGGAGCTGTTCCACGAATAGTTCAGATCGTTGATGCCGTAAAAGAACTGAACCGCGGCGCGGTCGATCGAGCCGATTACAGAGGTGACGCCCGCGCGGGTGTAGGACATCACCGTGTAGAGGTTATTGTCCCGCGAGGGGTCGAGCGTCGGAGATCCCTGGAACGGATGCTTGAACCCGATCGCATGGCCGATCTCGTGGAGCAGAACCTCGAAGCCGAAGGTCCCCGGCGCCGTCTGCGACCCCACGCCCTGATACCGCGAACTGATGTAGATATCGCCGGCCTGATCATAATAGTCTGACGGGTAATACGCATAACCTGCCGTGGTGCTCTCCATGTTCACGAAGGAGAAGCGGATCTTCCCGCCTACGCTGGCCGGCACTTCGACAAAGGAGATGCCGCTGACAGAGGCCCAGGCATCCAGCGCCATCCGGGCATAGGCCTTCTGCTCTTCGGAAAACGGGGAAAAGCCGGTCAGGCTACTGTCGTAACTCGCCAGAGCGGTCGGGAAACTGTAGGTCACAATGGCCGGAGCGCCCGCCGAAACCGCGTTGTTCCACCTATAATGAAAGTACCCGGTCAAGGCCGCGATATCGGCCGAGGAGGCGTTGGCTGTTGCGACGGAGGACGCGTTCTGGCCAAGGTCCGCGAGGCTGGACTGGATTGCGGAACCGTCAGCGATACTGATCGCTTCTGCTGTGAAGGTCTGCGGCTGATATGTCCCGCTCTGACCGCAAACCCAGCACATGGTAAACCTCTACTTAAATCCTTGTATTTGCCTCGTTTAGGCGAAAATTCCGGCCGCCGCAATCCCGGAAGGGTGACCGCATTGCTCGAGAACAACAGAAAAATGCTTGACTGTGCGCAGTATACTTGATGATCACACCACCGACAGCTTCAGCCCAGCGCCGACTCCAGAGCCGCCAGCCGGGCCGTCCAGCCGACAATGCCGCCCTGGGCGCGGATCATCTCCAGCGTGGCAGCCTTGAAGGCCGGGAAGTAACTCTCGGTCGCTTCCTCGACCAGCAGGCACTCGTAGCCGCGGTCATTGGCCTCGCGCATCGAGGTCTGGACGCAGACCTCCGTCGTCACGCCGGCAAAGACGAGATGGGTGATGCCGCGCCCGTCGAGCATGGCCTGCAGCCCAGTTTCGTAGAAGGCGCCCTTGCCGGGCTTGTCGATCTCGATCTCGCCGGGAACGGGGGCGCAGGCCGGCAGGATGGCGTTGCCGGGTTCGCCCTGCACGAGAATGCGGCCCATCGGCCCGTCATCGCCGATCCGGAGGCCGGGCTTGCCGCGCAGGCGCTTGGCCGGAGGACAATCCGACAGGTCGGGCCGATGTGATTCCCGCGTATGGATGACCGGCCAGCCCTGCCTGCGGAACAAGGCGAGCAGGCGCGCGACCGGTTCGATCGCGGGAACCAGCGTCGAGACATCGTTGCCGAGGGCAGCCCCGAAACCGCCGGGCTCGATGAAATCGCGCTGCATGTCGATGACGATCAGCGCAGTGCGGCCTGGCGGCAGCAGGAACGGATAGGGTTGGGCCGGAATGGCCAGGGCCTCGCTCAATGTCCGCCTCCCGCCATGTGGCTGCCGATCGTCGCGCGGTCGGTCTTTTCGATGGCCTCGACATAGGTGACCCGGCCGCCGCTCATCACCGCGACGCGGTCGGACAGGGTCAGGATCTCGTCGAGATCCTCCGAGACGAGCAGGACCGCGGCGCCACGGTTGCGCTGGTCCATGATCTGGGCGCGGATCTCCGCCACGGAGGCGAAATCAAGCCCGAAGCAGGGATTGGCGACAACAAGCACATCCACCTCGCCGGACAGTTCCCGCGCGAGGATGGCGCGCTGGACATTGCCGCCGGAGAGTGTGGCGATCGGCGCCTGCGGCCCGGCTGTCTTGACCCGGTAGCGCGCGATCAGCGTCTCGGCCTGCGCGCGGAGCGGCGCCTGCGACAGCCACCAGCCGAGCCGGGCGATGGGCGGGCGGTCGAAGGTGCGGAAGGCGATGTTCTCGGCCACCGACATGCCGGGCACGGTGGCGTTCTTCAGCGGCTCCTCGGGGAGGCCGAATACCTTGAACCGCGCCATGTCGCGCCGGCTCGGCATGAAATCCTCGCCGTGGATGAACATCTGCCCGAGGCGCATTGGCCGCTGGCCCGAGAGCACCTCGACCAGCGCGCTCTGACCGTTGCCGGAGACGCCGGCAATCCCGACAATCTCGCCGGCATGGACCTTCAGATTGATCGCCTCGATGGCCGGCCGACCATCATCGGCATCGGCGAAGAGGCCGGCAAGGTCCAGCACGACCGGCGCGTTCTCGCGCAGGACCCGGTCGGCGCGTTCCCGGATCGGCGTATCGCCAATCATCATCGAGGCCATCGTCTCGTGGCTGGTCTCGGCCACCCGGCCGGACCCGACCAGCGCACCCTTGCGAAGCACCGTCAGGTCATCGGCGAAGGCGGTGACCTCACGGAACTTGTGGCTGATCATCAGCACGGTCACCTCGCCGCGCCGCGTCATGTCACGCATCAGGCCGAGCACCTCGTCGGCCTCGGCGGGGGTGAGCACGGAAGTCGGCTCGTCGAGGATGATGAAGCGCTGGTCGAGATAGAGCTGCTTGAGGATTTCCAGCTTCTGCTTCTCGCCCGCCGAGAGCTGGGCGACCGGCCTGTCGAGCGGCACGCGGAACGGCATCCGGGCAAGGAAGGCATCGAGCGCCGCATTTTCCTTGCGCCAGTCGATCACGGTGCTGCCCTGCGGATTGGCAAGGACAAGGTTTTCCGCCCCGGTCAGCGAGGGAACCAGGGTGAAATGCTGGTAGACCATGCCGATGCCGGCTTCGGCCGCCTCACGCGGGTTGCGGATCGCGCGGGCCTGCCCGTCGACCAGAACCTGCCCGGAATCGGGCTGGTAGAAGCCCATGATGCATTTGACGAGGGTGGATTTGCCGGCCCCGTTCTCGCCCAGCAGCGCATGGAAGGTTCCGGCCGGCACCTTCAGCGAGACATTGTCGAGCGCTGCGAGGGCGCCGAAGCGCTTCGACATGCCGATGACATCGAGGCCGATGGCCCGCATTGCGCTCATGGGTCAGCCCTCCTCGCGATCAGGGCGACGGGCCCGCCGCCATCGGGGCCCTGATGTTCGGCGCCGCCGGACACAAAGATCTCGGCATGCCCGACCAGCGCCGCCAGCGCGCCGGCCACAAAGGCCCGGGCATGGCGGGTGGCGGAAATGTCGGAATCGTCGAGCATGGTATGGCGGGCTCCGCGGAGGCGACCGGACTGGCCGGCCTCGGCCTTGGCCAGCAGCGCGACGAGGCGGCCGCGCTCGGCGGCCGGTATCTGGCCATCCGCCATGAAGCCGAGCCGCTTCAACCCTGCGCGGACCGGTTCGATATCGATCTGGTCCGCCATCACGGCATGGTCGATCACGAGGTCCCCCGCCCATCCGGCGCTCATGCCGAGAACGAGAATCTCGTGGTTCATCAGCTCGATCCCGGCCGAGGTACTGGCCCGCCCGGACCAGAGGCCGGGATCGGTGCCGATGGCGCTCTCGACGAGGCGGTCGGCCGGGATTTCCCCGAGCGCGAGAGCCACGCCGAGCGCCGAGGCCGCGCGGGAAAGTCCCATGGATTTCAATGTGTCGCGGGTGGCCGTCCTGGCGCCGCGCATCGTCGCCTCGGCCACGCGATCCGCCGTGAGCAACGGACATTTGATCTGGACGAAATGGACATCCTCCACCCGGTCGATCCCGGCATCGGCCATCGCGGCAGCGACACCCTCCGCCACGGCGCGGATCTGGGCCGGAATTCCGATCTCCTCCGGCTGCATCACCCGGGTATGGGCTGCGCCGATGGCGAGGGCCGGCCCGGCGGGGGCCTCCATTTGCGCGGCAATCCGCTCGAAAACGAGGAGATGCGGCGAGAGCGCGCCCTCCGTCCCGCCAGACATGACCATGGTGATGCGATCGACCGCTTGCGCCGGGAGAGACCGGCCAAGCGCGGCCTTCAGCGCCGCCACGGCGAAGGCGCGCGTGAAATCATTGACGCAGCCATTGCCCTCGGTCTTGCCGACGATCCCGACAATCGCGGCCGGATCGATCTGCCCGGTGGCGATCGCCTCCAGAAGGGGGGCGGTATCGTCAGGGCCTGCGACGAGCAGGCGATGGATCCGGGCCTGCCTCATGCCGGCAATCCCGCCAGCAGGGCGCCGGACGTGCCTATGGCGCCGAAGACCCCGCCCTGCATCTTGACCATCCTGATCGCGGCCTCATGATTTCCGCGATCGGTCGCGCCGCAGCAATCCTCGAGCAGCAGGCATTCGAAACCCCGGTCGTTGGCCTCACGCATCGTCGTGTGGACGCAGACATCGGTGGTGATGCCGGTCAGGACGAGATTGTCGATGCGGCGCTGGCGGAGGATCAATTCGAGATCGGTGGCGCAGAACGAGCCCTTGCCCGGCTTGTCGATGATGATCTCGCCCGGCAGCGGCGCGAGCTCATGGATGATCTCCCAGCCCGGTTCACCGCGCACGAGAATGCGGCCGCAGGGACCGGCATCGCCGATTCCCGCCCCGATGCGCTGCGAGCGCCAGCGCTTGTTGGCGGGCAGATCCGATAGGTCGGGCCGGTGGCCCTCACGGGTATGGATGATCGTGTAGCCCGCCCCACGCATGGCGGCCAGAACGCTGCGGATCGGCTTGATCGGGGCGCGGGTGAGCGAGAGGTCATAGCCCATCGCATCGACATAGCCGCCCTTGCCGCAGAAATCGGTCTGCATGTCGATGATGACGAGCGCGGTATTGTCCGGGCCAAGCCGGCCATCATAGGGCCAGGGATAGGGATCGGCGGGAATCGTGGGCATGGTGACAGGACCCTCGCTAGCGGGTGAGCGACAATTCACCCGGCGCATCCCGCAGCGCCTTCTTCGAGCCGGCCGAGCCGATCATCAGGAAGAGCGTGAGGATGTAGGGAGCGGCGTTGAAGAAGTAATAGCCCTGCGTGATCCCGATCGATTGCAGCGCCGGACCGAGTGCGCCGGCCGCGCCGAACAGCAGGGCCGCGAGCATGCAGCGGATCGGGTGCCAGCGCGCGAAGATGACGAGTGCCACCGCCATCAGGCCCTGCCCGGAGGACAGGCCCTCGTTCCAGCTGCCGGGATAGTAGAGCGAGAGGAAGGCCCCGCCGATCCCGGCCAGAAACCCACCAAACCCGGTCGCGGCCAGCCGCACCAGAGCCACCGAATGGCCGAGCGCGCGGGCCGCGACCTCGCTGTCGCCCGTCACACGGAGGATCAGGCCGGGGCGAGTGTTCTTCAGCGCCCAGGCAAGGAAGAATGCGAGGGCGATGCCGATCAGGAAAAGCGGGTTGATCTTCAGCGCCTCGACAACCTGCGGGTTGTCCGACCAGCCGCCGAGCGGGATCGACGGCAGGCGAGGAGCTGTCGGCTGGATATAGGGCTTGCCGAAGAAGAACGCGATGCCGGTGCCAAACAGCATCAGCGCGATGCCGACGGCGATATCGTTGACGCGTGGCAGGCGGCAGATCGCGGCATGGAGCATGCCCATGCAGCAGCCCGCCATTCCCGCCACCAGCACGCCGAGCCAGGGCGAGCCGGTCTGGTAGGAGGTCGCATAGGCGCTCATGGCGCCGAGCACGAGGGTCCCCTCGAGGCCAAGATTGATGCGCCCGGCCCGCTCGGTGATCATCTCGCCGAGCGCGACGAACAGGAACGGCGTCGAGACGCGGATCGCGCCGCCGACCATCGCCATCATGACCATGAAGAAGGCGGAACCCGGTTCCATCAGGTGCGCTCCGTTCGCAAGGCGGGGTTGAACAGGCGCAACCGGCCATAGAGGGTCTCGCTGGCCAGCAGCACGACGAAGCAGAGCCCTTGCAGCAGCAGGACGGACGCATCGGGCAGGCCCATCCGGCGCTGGATGATGCCCCCGGCCGCCGCGATTCCGCCGAAGAGGATCGCGACCGGAATGATGGCCAGTGGGTGATGGCGGGCAAGGAAGGCCACGAGGATGCCGGTAAAGCCGTAGCCGGCGGCCAGCGAGGCATTGGCCTTGCCATGGACGGCGGCCACCTCGAAGAAGCCCGCGAGCCCGGCACAGGCGCCGGCAATCATCGAGGCGATAACAACAAGCCGGCCCACGGGCAGGCCCTGCGCCAGCGCGGCACGCGGATTGCCGCCGGCCACCGCACAGGCAAAGCCGAAGGTCGTGCGGAGCATCAGGATGTAGAGAAGGATGCAGGCGCCGATGGCGAAGGCGAGACCCCAGTGGACATCGATGCCGGGGATTTTCCCGATCATCGCTTCCGCGCCGATGTTCCGGGTCGAAGGCTTGTTCGGATCGGCCGGATCGCGCAGGGCGCCCTCGACGAAGAAATTCATGATCGCGATGGCAATGTAGGAGAGCAGCAGCGTCGAGATGGTCTCGTTGACCCCGCGATAACGCCGCAGGCTGCCGGCAAGCCCGGTCCAGAGCCCGCCGATCATGATTGCCGCCAGCAGCATGACCGCATTCATCAGCCACGGATCGGTTGTCCCGATCATCGGCAGGGCGATGGCGGCGGCAGCGAAGCCCCCGAGGACCAATGCCCCTTCCGCGCCGATCATCGTCATGCCGAGACGGGCCGGAATGGCCACGGCCAGGGCGGTGAGCATCAGCGGGGCGGCACGCAACAGCGTGTTCGACCAGGAGAAGGCTGTGCCGAACCCTCCGAGCCAGACCAGCTGGAAGAACTGGGCCGGGGATTTGCCGAGGACCAGCAGGAAGAGCGAGAACAGCAGCGCCGAGACCAGCAGGGCCAGCATCGGAATGGCGAGGGCCTCGGCATAGGCGAGCCAGAACAGCCCGCGGGCACCGGAGGCCCCGGCCGGCGGGGCGGAAGGAAGGGAAACCGGATCAGCCGCCATCATGATGGACCCGGCCGCCGGAGCGACCGGGCCTCCCCTGCCGGAATTCAGGTGATGGAACCGACGACGCCCTCGGCAAGGAAGTTCATCCCGTCGAGAACGCGGTCGAAATTGTCATAGCTGGCATTGGGCAGGACCACATTGCCCTTGTTGTCCTTCACGGGCCCCTTGAGAAGCGGCTTGTTGGCCTTGAGATCGGCAATCGCCGCCTCGGCCGCCTTGCGGGCCGGCTCCTCGGCGCCGGCACCGAAGGCCGTGTTGCGCACCATGTCCTTGTCATAGCCGCCGAAGACGACATTCGGCACCGGCTGGCCCTTGGCGATGGCATCGGCGAAGACCTTGTAGATCGTCTCCCACTTGTATTCTGCACCAGTGATGAAGCCCTTCGGCGCGAGCGGCGCCTGGCTGGCATTGTGGCCGAGGCTCTTGATGCCGCGGCGTTCGGCAGTCTCGATCACCACTTTCGGGCTGTCGACATGGCAGGTGAGAATGTCGCAGCCGGCACCGATCAGCGCGTTGGCGGCTTCCGCCTCACGCACCGGCAGGGCCCAGTCGCCGGTGAAGATCACTTGCAGCGTGGCATTCGGATTGACCGAGCGGGCGCCCCAGAGCACCGAGTTGATGTTGCGCAGCACGCTGGAAATGGGTTTGGCGGCCACAAACCCGATCTTGTTGGTCTTGGTCGAGAGGCCCGCCGCGACGCCGTTCACATAATGGGCCTGATCGAGATAGCCGAAATAGCTGCCCGCGTTGTCCGGGTGCTTGCCCTTTTCCCAGAGCGGGGCGGCATGGCGCAGCGTGACCTTGGGATACTTCTTCGCGACATCGACCATGAAGGGGTTGAAATACCCGAAGGAGGTGGCCAGGATCAGGTTGGCACCTTCGAGATTGATCATGGATTCCATGGACTTGGCTACGGCAGCCGTTTCCGGGACATTCTCTTCCTCGATGATCTTGACCCCCGGCGTCGCCTTCAGCGCACCGATCGAGACCGCATGGGCCTGGTTCCAGCCGAAATCATCCTTGGGTCCGACATAGACGATCCCGATGGTGACGTTGGTTGCTGCGCGCACGGCATTCGGCAAGCCGAACGAAGCGGCAGCGACGCCGGCGGCCGTTCCCTTCAGCAGCGCGCGGCGGGACAGAAGTTCGAAGGTCATGCGGGGCTCCTGAAGCTGGGTGACGGACCTGACCGGACAGGCTCAGGACAGCTTCAAGCAACGCCCATGCCATACGGAACTCCCGGCCGCGCCCGGGTTTCGCGGGGCATCACTGCATACAATCCAGCGCAGGCGCCCAAGAATTAGCCAGCCATGGCGTGGCTTGCGGCATGCTGCCGGAACATCGGACCGCCGGCTTCAGCAGGCACGCCTCCTGGCCATCCCCTCGCTGCCGGACCTCCGTGGCATGGCGATTGCTGAACCGATCGGGATCCTTCCGCTGCCCGCCTTCAGGAGTGCCGCATGACCGTTTCCGCCCCGCCCGATTTCGAGGCCCTGGCACGCACGCTGGGCCGCGCGCTCGACCTGCCGCTTACGGAGGAGACCCTGCCCGGCGTGGCCATGAACCTCGCACTGGCCTGGCGCCTCGCACCTGATTTTCTCGATTTCGCCGTTCCGGACACGCTTGAACCCGCGGCCGTCTTCGATCCGCGTCCCGGCCCGGTGGCCACGCCATGACGGACTGGACACGCGAGAGCGGCGCCCGCATCGCCGAAGCCGTCCGCTCCGGCGACATCACTGCCCGGTCAGTCGTCGAGCAGCATCTCGACGTGATCGAGGCGCGCAACCCGCGCCTGAACGCGTTCACCGATATCACCGGCGGCCGCGCCCTGGCGACTGCCGAGCGCATCGATGCACGCCGGCGCCGGGGCGAGGCGCTGCCGGCGCTGGCCGGAGTTCCTTTCGCCGTCAAGAACCTGTTCGACATTGCCGGGCTGCCGACCCGGGCCGGATCGAAGATCAATCGTGACCGGCCGCCGAGCGAGCGTGACGCCACCGCCATCACCCGGCTGGAAGCGGCGGGCGCCATCCTGATGGGCGGCTTGAACATGGGCGCGTATGCCTATGATTTTACGGGTAGAAATGCCCATGATAGTCATTCCCGCAACCCGCATGATCCGGAGCGGATGACAGGCGGTTCGTCCGGCGGCTCGGGCGGTTGTGTCGCGGCCGGCATGGCGCCGGTTGCGCTGGGTTCCGATACGAACGGTTCGATCCGCGTCCCCTCCTCGCTCTGCGGCCTGTTCGGCCTCAAGCCGACCTATGGCGCCCTGTCGCGCGGGGGGAGCTTCCCCTTCGTCACCAGCCTTGACCATGTCGGCCCGCTGGCGCGCAGCGTCGAGGATCTCGCGCTGGTCCATGACGCGATGCGCGGGCCGGATCCGCGCGATCCCGCCTGCTGGGGCGGTTCTGCCGAACCGCTGGCGCCACAGATCGAGGGCGGGATTGCCGGCATGCGCATTGCCCGTGCCGGCGGATATTTCACGCGGCTGGCCTCTCCCCAGGCGCTGGAGGCCGTGGAGACGGTGGCCGGCGCCCTCGAAGCCTGGCGCGTCGCCGAGATCCCGGAGGCCCCCCGCGCCCGGGCGGCCGCCTTCATCATGACGATGACCGAAGGCGCGGCCCTGCATCAGGACAGGCTGCGGCGGCGGGTCGCCGATTTCGACCCCGAGGTCCGGGACCGCCTGATCGCGGGGGCGATGCTGCCCGGGGCGTGGTATCACCGCGCGCAGGTCTTCCGGGCCTGGTACAAGGCTGCGGTGGCGGAGCTGTTCCGGCAGGTGGATGTGCTGATTGCGCCGGCCACGCCGGTTTCGGCACCGCTCGTCGATCAGAAGGTCTTCACCGTCGAGGGTCAGGACCTGCCGGTCCGGGCCAATCTCGGCCTCTTCACGCAGCCGATCTCCTTCATCGGGCTCCCGGTCGCGGCGGTCCCGGTCTGGCCCGAAAACGGCATGCCGATCGGCGTGCAGGTGATTGCCGCCGCGGGGCGGGATGACCTGGTCCTGCGCGTCGCCCGCCATCTCGAACGCGAAGGAATCTGCACGGCCCGCGTGGCAGCGTGAACCGCCATCCCCGATGGCGGGCGAGCCGGCGGCCGGGCATGCCTTGCCCGCTTTCCGCAGCGCAGCCATCGGAAAAGACCCCTGCCCTGACCGGACAAGACCTGCTAAGGGGCGGGCTCTGGCCGAGCGCCGGTTGCGCGATCCTCGCGCCGCGAACCAAGATTGCTTCCCCGATGTCCGTCTCCTCCATCCCGCCCTCCGCGCTGCATCCGTTTCTGGCGGCGTCCCTTGCCCGGAAGGGCTATGACAGCCTGACCCCGGTGCAAGCGGCCGTGGCGGACCCCGCGCTTGCGCATCGGGACCTCCTTGTCTCGTCGCGGACCGGCTCGGGCAAGACGGTGGCCTACGGGCTGGGCATCGCGCCGGCGCTGCTGAACGACGCGCTGCCGCCCGCCGGCAGGCCGCTGGCGCTGGTCATCGCGCCGACGCGCGAACTGGCCCTGCAGGTGCAGCGGGAGCTGCGCTGGCTCTACGAGGATGCCGGTGCGATCATCACCTCCTGCGTCGGCGGCATGGATTCGCGCGCCGAACGGAAACATCTCGAACGCGGCGTGCATATCGTCGTCGGCACGCCGGGGCGGCTGGTCGACCATCTGACGCGCGGCGCGCTCGATCTCGGCGCCCTCGCCGCCATCGTGCTCGACGAAGCCGACGAGATGCTCGATCTCGGCTTCCGCGAGGATCTCGAGACGATCCTTGCCGCCACGCCGGACCGGCGGCGGACCTTGCTGTTCTCGGCCACCCTGCCAAAGGGGATCGTGGCGCTGGCCACCCGCTTCCAGCGCGATGCCGCGCGGATCGAAGTGGCCGGCGATGTCTCGGGGCATGCGGATATCGAGCATCGTGCGGCGATGGTCCGGCCGCATGCGGTCGAGCATGGTGTCGTCAACCTGCTGCGCCAGAGCGACTCGCCGGCAACGCTCGTGTTCTGCAACACCCGCGAGGCGGTGCGGCATCTCCATGCCACGCTCACGGAGCGCGGCTTTGCCGCTGTCACGCTGTCGGGCGAGCTTGGCCAGAGCGAGCGGAACCAGGCCCTGCAGGCCCTGCGCGATGGCCGGGCCCGCGTCTGCATCGCCACCGATGTGGCCGCGCGGGGCATCGACCTGCCGCATCTCGGCCTCGTCATCCATGCCGACCTGCCGCATGATTCCGAGGTGCTGCAGCATCGCTCCGGCCGGACAGGCCGTGCGGGCCGCAAGGGCATCAGCGTCATGCTCGTCCCGCCGAGCAAGCGGCGCAAGGCCGAACGCCTCTTCGCCGAGGGCGGAATCCAGCCGCGCTGGGTGGCGCTGCCCAGTGCGGACGAGATCCGCCAGCTCGACCGGGAACGGCTGCTGGCTGATGACACCGCTTTCCAGGACCTCAGCGAATTTGACTGGGAGATGGCCTCTGCCTTCCTTTCGCGCCGTTCGCCCAAGGAAATCGCGGCGGCCCTCGCCCGCGTCTTCCGGCAACGCCTGCCCGAACCGGAGGAGATCGACGCCATGCCCGTGGAGGAGCCGCGGGCAGCCGGCAAGGGTAAGCCGGGTTCCGTCCCGGCCGGGCCGATGGCGGGACGCTGGTTCGAACTGTCGATCGGACGGGCGAACAAGGCGGAGCCGAAGGGAATTCTCCGCATGCTGACCCGCCGGGGCAATCTCGAACGGCACATGATCGGCGCCATCCGGATCCATGACCGGACAACCGAGGTGGAGATCAGCGCCGAAGCCGCCGAGAAATTCGAGCGCCGCATGGCCAGGGGCAACGCGGACGAGGTAGCCATCCGCCCGCTCGCCGAGCCGGCGCCGCGCCAGAAGCGCAAGCCGCCGCCCCGCGCCCGGGAGCCCGAACCCGCACGCGCCAAGCCTGACCGCAAACCCGACCGCAAGCCGCATCGCAAGGGCAAGCGCCAGGGCTGAAGCCGGGCCGGCCTGCTCTTGCCAGACCGGCTCCTTGCCGATAGACAGCGCCTCCCGCCCCCGGAAGAAACCCGAGAAGCCCATGCCGAGCGACAAGGCCGCCGTCTCGATCGGCATCGATTTCGGCACGTCCAACACGGTCGTGGCTTTGGCCGGGCCGGAACATTCGGTGCGCACCCTGCGCTTCCGCCATGACGGCCAGGATCACGATGTCTATGCCTCCGCCCTCTGCTTCTGGCAGGACAGGCCGGGGAGCAGCGTGCCCGCCAGCATCGAGGGCGGCCCCTGGGCGCTTGAACGGATGCGCGAGAGCCTGACGGCGCTTCGCTTCATCCAGTCCTTCAAGACCTTCGCCGCCAGCCGCAGCTTCCAGCACACGACGATCTTCCGGCAGCGCTACCGGTTCGAGGACCTGCTGGCGACGTTCCTGCGCACGCTGGTGCGGCATGCCGGGCCGGATCTCGATTTCGGCGCGGCGCGGATCCAGATCGGCCGTCCCGTCCGGTTCGCCGGCAGCCATCCGGATGACGGGCTGGCGATGCAGCGCTATGGCGAGGCCTTCGGGCGGCTTGGCGCGACCTCGCCGCGCTACATCTACGAACCGGTCGGCGCCGCCTTTTCCTTCGCCCGCAGCCTCGATCGCGACGCCACCGTGCTGGTGGCGGATTTCGGTGGCGGCACCAGCGATTTCTCGATCATGCGGTTCTCCCGCGAGGCCGGCCTTCTGCGCGCGGAGCCGCTTGGCCATGCGGGCATCGGCATTGCCGGCGACACGTTCGATGCGCGCATCGTCGACCATGTCGTCTCGCCGCGCCTCGGCAAGGGCGGACATTACCGTTCTTTTGGGAAGGTCCTGCCGATCCCGGTCCATTACTACGGCACGCTGGCGCGCTGGAACGAGCTGGCCCTTATGAAGGGAAGCGCGGATCTGCGCGAGCTCCATGAACTCGCCCGGGCGGCGCTTGAACCCGGGCCGCTGGAGGATTTCATCGCGCTGGTCGAGAATGATCTCGGTTTCGCGCTCTACCGGGCCGTTTCGGCGGCGAAGGTCGGCCTGTCGCGCGAGGATGCGGTCGAGTTCCGTTTTGCCGATGGCGCGCTCGACCTGGCCTCGACGATCCGCCGGGCCGACTTCGAACACTGGGTTGCCGAGGATCTCGCCCGTCTGGACCGGACGGTGGATCAGGTGATGGCGCAGGCCGGCGTCGGCCCGGACGCGATCGAGCGGGTCTTCCTGACCGGCGGCACCTCGTTCGTGCCGGCGGTGCAGCAGCTTTTCGCCCGCCGGTTCGGGGAAGCCAAGCTGACGGCGGCCGACCAGTTCAACTCGATCGCGCAGGGTCTGGCGCTGATCGGCCATGCCGAGAACCCGGATCAGTGGGCGATGGCGGCCTGACATTGCCTTCGCCGTCGATCCCGCGCGACACTCTGTCACTTTGCAAAATTCCGGGATACCGTATTTTCAGAAATATCTGAAAACTCGGGATTGCCTTGATGTCCGTGCCTCCGCTTTGCGAAGCCTTTGTCCTGCATTTCGGCGAGATGGGGAGCCGCTGGGGGATCAACCGGACCGTCGGGCAGATCTATGCCGTGCTCTTCATCGCCGAACGCCCGCTCTGCGCGGATGATATCGTCGACCGGCTGGGCATCTCGCGATCGAATGTCTCGATGGGGCTGAAGGAGCTCCAGAGCTGGAACCTGCTGCGCCAGCGCTCGATCCCCGGTGACCGGCGCGAATTCTTCCACACTCCGGATGACATCTACGCCATCGTGCGCACGCTGGTGGACGAGCGCAAGAAGCGCGAGATCGATCCGACCCTCTCCGTGCTGCGCGAGCTGCTGATGCGTTCGCCGGAAAGCGAAAGCGAGCGCCATGCGCAGGAACGCATGCGCGAGATGCATGACCTCATCGAGCTGCTGACGAGCTGGTATGCCGACGTCCACAAGCTCGAGACCGAACGCCTGATCCAGCTTCTGAGCCTCGGCTCGCGGATCGTGAAGGTCCTCGACATGAAGGACCGGCTTTTCGCCCTTCCCGGCGGGAAGCGGAGCGCCAACCCCGAAACAGGGAACTGACCCATGGATCCGATCCTCCTCGCGCGAATCCAGTTCGGCGCGAATATCTCGTTCCACATCCTTTTCCCGACGATCACCATCGCTCTGGGCTGGGTGCTGCTGTTCTTCAAGCTCCGCTTCAATGCCACGGGCAACGAGGCCTGGATGAATGCCTACCGTTTCTGGGTGAAGGTGTTCGCGCTGTCCTTCGCACTGGGTGTGGTTTCCGGCATCACGATGAGCTTCCAGTTCGGCACCAACTGGCCGGGCTTCATGGAGCACGTCGGCAATATTGCCGGACCCTTGCTGGCCTATGAGGTGCTGACGGCCTTCTTCCTCGAGGCGACCTTCCTCGGCATCATGCTGTTCGGCTTCCGTCGCGTGCCGGGCTGGGCGCATACGCTGGCGACCTTCCTCGTCGCCTTCGGCACGACGATGTCCGCCTTCTGGATCCTCGTCCTCAATTCCTGGATGCATACGCCGGCGGGTTTCGAGATGCGCGAGGGTGTCGCCCATGCGACCGACTGGATGGCCATCATCTTCAACCCGTCCATGCCCTACCGGCTGGGGCACATGCTTCTGGCTTCGGGCCTGACCTGCGCCTTCCTGATTGCCGGCCTCTCGGCCTGGCGCTGGCTGCGGCAGGATCGCGGCGAGGATGTCCGCCTCGCCCTTCGGGCCGGCATCTGGCTGGCCGCCGCGCTGATCCCGGTGCAGATCCTCGTGGGTGACCTGCATGGCCTCAATACCCTCGAGCATCAGCCGGCCAAGGTCGCGGCGATGGAGGGCAACTGGGAAACGCGGGGCAATGTGCCGCTGGTGCTCTTCGCCATCCCGAACGAGCGTGAACGCCGGAATGATTACGCCATCGAGATCCCGAACGGCGCGAGCCTCATCCTGAAGCACGAGGCGACGGGCGTGGTGCCCGGGCTCAACGACTTCGTCGGCAAGCACCCGCCGGTGGCGCCGGTCTTCTATGCCTTCCGCATCATGGTCGGGATGGGGATGGCGATGCTCGCGCTCAGCTGGCTCGGCGCCTTCCTGCTCTGGCGGAAGGGCGAACTCCCGCGCCTGATCGCCTGGGGCTTCGTGGCGATGACCTTCTCGGGCTGGGTGGCGACGCTTGCCGGCTGGTATGTCACCGAGATCGGGCGCCAGCCCTGGCTGGTGACGGGCGTGCTGACAACGGCGCAGGCCGCTTCCACCGTCCCCGCGGGGATGATCGGCACCACGCTGGCGCTCTATCTCGCGATCTACGCCCTGCTGATGATCGCCTATATCTCGGTCCTGTTCCATCTCGCCCGGAAGGCGGGCGGGCCGGGCACCGCGCCGCCGCCGGCCTATGCCGTGCGGCTCCAGGCAGCGGAGTGACCGGCGATGGAGCTGATCTCGAACAACCTGCCTATCGTCTTCGCGGGCCTGATGGCCATCTCGATCCTCGCCTATGTCATCCTCGACGGCTACGACCTCGGCGTCGGGATGCTGATGGCCCGGGGCGACCGGAGCGAGCGGGACCGGATGATCGCCACGATCGGCCCGTTCTGGGATGCCAACGAGACCTGGCTGGTGCTGGGGATCGGCCTGCTGCTCGTCGCCTTTCCTGCCGCACACGGGCTTGTCCTGACCGAACTCTACCTGCCGGTCGCGCTTATGCTCCTCGGCCTGACGCTGCGCGGCGTGGCCTTCGAGTTCCGCGTCAAGGCACAGACCCGGTTCCAGAATGCCTGGGACCGGGCCTTCATCGGCGGGTCGCTGCTGGCCGCGATCACGCAAGGCTACATGCTGGGGCGCTATATCATGGGGTTCCAGGACGGGTTCTGGCAGGAAGCCTTTGCGCTCGCCGCCGGCTTCGGGCTGGCCGCCGCCTACACCTTTGTGGGGTCGACCTGGCTGATCGCGAAAACCGAAGGCGAGCTGCAGGCCCGCGCCGTGCTCTGGGCGCGCGCCTCCCTCCTCCTGACGCTGGCCGGGATGATCGCCGTCTCGCTGGCCACGCCGCTCGTTTCGCCGCGGATCTTCGATCGATGGTTCAGCTTCCCGAACATTATTGGCCTCGCCTCGATCCCGCTGATGACGGGTGCGCTGTTCCTGTCGCTCTGGATCTTCCTGCGCCGGATGCCACGCACCGACCACAGCCTCGACCTTGTGCCCTTCCTCGGGGCGATGGCGCTGTTCACGCTCGGCTTTCTCGGCCTCGCCTATTCGTTCTACCCCTATATCGTGCCGGAGAAGCTGACGATCCGCGCGGCCGCGAGCGCCACGGAGAGCCTCTGGATCATCCTGCTCGGCGCCGTGTTCGTGCTGCCCTTCATCGCCGGCTATACCGCCTTCAGCTATTACGTATTCCGGGGCAAGGCGCGCGAACTGCGCTATGACTGACCGCCGGGCGGCCGGCGCTCAGAGATCGAGATCGAACTGATCGGAAGGCATTTCCGGCGTCTCGCCTCGGCTGCGGATCGCATTCTCCATGGCCCGCGCATCCGATGGGTGCCGTTTCCGGCTGCCATGGCGCTGGTAGACCCGCCGGGCCTCGCCGCCATAGCCCTCCATCCGCCGCAAGGCCCCGAGACGGGCGCGGGCTTCACGTGCGGCGTTCTCGTGATCGATGATCCGGAGCGGATAATCCTGCCCGATCCTGCAGCCGCTTGCCGCCTGCCGGGCCGCATCCATCCTCCAGGGTTCCTGCAGCAGCGCGAGCGGCACCTCGGCAAGCTCCGGCACCCATTTCCGGGTGAAGAGACCGTCAGGATCCTGGTCGAGGCCCTGCTTGACGGGGTTATAGATCCGCGGCGTGTTGATCCCGGTATGGCCGGATTGCATCTGGACCTGCGGCCAGTGGATACCCGGCTCGTAATCGGTGAACGAGCGGGCGAGATGGAGACCGGTCTCGGCCCAGTCAAGCGCGAGATGATAGCTCGCGAAGGCCTGAACCATCGCGCGCATGCGGAAGTTCAGCCAGCCCGTCTCGGCCAGAGCCCGCATGCAGGCGTCGAGGAAAGGAAAGCCGGTTCGCCCCTTCGCCCAGGCGAGAAGATGGGGGTGATCCGGAGGGGTGGGCTGTCGGCTCGCTTCATGCAACCGGTGCTGGGACCGGAATTCAAGCGACGGCTCGCTCTCCAGCTTCTGGATGAAATGGCAATGCCAGTGCAGCCGCGCGATCAGGGAATCGACCGAGCACAGCTCGACCGGGCGCTCTTCCGGAGGAAGCCCGGCAAGGACAGATCGCTCCCGCAGCGCACGCTGGAGGGTCTCGCGCAGCGAGACCGACCCTGTCGCAAGATGGACCGAAAGGCGCGAACAGCTGCGCTCTCCGGCCAGCGGGCTCGACATCTCGCGGGTATAGTGGCGGCCTCGACCGGCAAAAAAGCTGTCCAGCAGAATGAGCGCTGCCTGCCGGCCTCCCGGCTGCCGGCCCGGGCACGGATCTTCCGCCAGCCCGAGATCTGCCGCTGCAGGCACAGGGCCGGGCTCGATCCCCTCCAGCGCCGGCAGCCGGCGCGGCGGCGCCAGACAGGGCCGGCGCATGAAGTCCTCGAAGGCCTTCGACCATTGATCGCGGGATTTCAGGCGGCGAACCACGCCGAACTGGGGCAACTCGGTCCAGGGAATGCCGGCTTCGCGGCAGAAGGCTCCGACTGCCCTGTCGCGGGCATAGGTCCAGCCATTGCCGGTTTCCTCATGCGACCAGAGATGCCCGATCCCGTGGCGGGCATGGAGGCGGCGGAACAGCTTGACGGCTTCGCCCTGCCGGATGACCAGCGGCTGGCCGAGGCGCGCAAGGGATTCGCGCAGATCGAGCAACCCCTCGCGGACAACCTCCCATTGCCGGCCTGACGTATCCGGAAGGGCCCAGTAGCCCGGCTCGGCGACATAGATCGGCAGCACCGGCCCCTGCCGCGCGGCCTCGGCCAGCGGCGCGTGATCGACAATCCGCAGATCGCGCTTGAACCAGACAACCTGGAGCATGCCGGACCCCCAACACCCGGAAACCTTGCCCGGGAGAGCCCCCCGACACCCCGGCCCGACGGTTTTGACATGAGCGGTCCCGGCGCGGGCATGCGACGGTTTGTCCCATCCGGCAGGCCGTCGGCTTCGCGGGTCGCGCGGATGCCAGGGACACCATTCCAGCCGACTGGCGAACTCTCAGTTGCAGGTCGTCAGTTGCATCGGGCAGGTTATGACCGGCGGCGCCTGCCCCTCTTCCGCATCGCGAACCAGCCAGCCCCGGCCAAGCGCCTTGCCATCCCGCGTTGTCAACGTCGCCTCGATGTTGCGCCCGCTGCAACTGTGCATCTGAAGGATGACGGTATCGGGATCACCGATTCCGTCGGGGCCGGCCTGCGTGAAGCGGATCGAGATGGCTGCATCACGCCCGGGCTTGGCGCGCAACCCGTCGCCTTTCTGGATGTTGACGTCCAGCTGGCTGCCATGGATCCACCCGGAACCACGATAGACCTTGCCGAGCTTGCGGTCGGGGCTGGCCGATTCGATGTCGGCAAGATCGATATCCCGGACAAGGAAGAACCCGTTCATGCTCGCGATCACGGAAACGCCGGCACCCTCATCCGGGCTTGCGATCCGCCGGCTTGCGGAAGGAACCGTTCCGAGGATGGCCGCCCTGGTTGACGGCGCAGCCCGAACATTCGTCCGCCCCTGCGGATCTACCGTCCAGGCCTCGAAGCTGCACCGGGTGGCGCCCGGCGGAAGGGGCCGGGCGAATGCGGACAAGCCGGACAAGGCCAGCAGCAGGGCAGCCAGGGCCGGGACGGTCGATATCCGCATCATTCGCATCGGCACAGGCTCCATCCGGACAGCCTCCGCAGCATGCATGCCACGGGAATGAGCGGCAAGAGCCCGGAGCCCGACCCCGTCAGCGCACCTCGATGGGCGTGCGGGCGAGAATCCGCCGCCCGTCCGGCGCCTCCAGGATGTAACGGATTTCGTACCGCCCGGCGCGATCGGGCGCCTGAAGGGTCGCGGAGGCCGTTGCCGCACCGGCCGTGTAGAAATAGGCCAGTTCGCCGACAGTCTCCCGCGATCCCTGTGGCACGAGGTCGATATAGTCCTGCCCGCCATTCGGCCCGGTCCATGTGACCGGAATGGCCGCGCCCTTCTGGACGCTGGCCGGCGCCGACACCGTTGCCTGCGCCGCCGCGACAACCAGTAACTGGTCGGCCAGCACCTTGCGCCCCCCCGCGGCCTCGAGAATGTACCGGATGCGATAGCGCCCCGCCTCCCCGGGAACACGCAGAGTCGATGTCTCTCCATCCGGCGATTGCTCGACATAGGCATAGGACAGCTCGCCGGCAGCCTCCTTGTGGCCGTCCGGAACGATGTCGAGATAGTCCCCGGCGGCGGCAGGGCCGCGCCAGTGGATGGTCACCTCGCCGCCGGCCACCGCGTTGGGCGGAAAGGCGAGGCTTGCCACGGAAGCTGTGACCTCAATCGGGACGGTGACGAGAACCTTGCGTCCGTCCGGCGCCTCGAGGACATAGCGGAGGTCATAACGCCCTGCATCGCCGGGAGCCTTCATCTGGACCGGGTTGCCGCTCTCGACATAGGCATAGGACAGTTCTCCGGCGACGTCCTTGCTGCCCCTAGGGACGAGATCGACATAGTCGCCCGACCGTCCGGGGCCCTTCCATGTCACGGAAAAGGCGGTCCCGGCGGGAATGCTGGCCGGCGCATCGAGCGCGACGGGTGCATTGCCGACGGCAATACGCGTGGTTGCAAGAGCCTGGCGGCCATTGGGGCCCGCCCAGACATACCGCATGTCATAGGCCCCCGGCTTTCCCGGCGCCCGGATCTGCGTCGGCTTGCCCTTCTCCAGATAGACATAGGACAACTCGCCATCGAAGGTGGTCCAGCCCACCGGTACGATATCGATATAGTCCAGTTTTGCGGCAGGGCCGGTCCAGTCCACGGCGAAACTCTGGCCAATGACCGGCTTCGCCCTGGTGGCAACCGTGGCCGCCGGAGGCGTCACGGGCGGAGCCGCTTCAGGCCGTGTCGGCACGCTCACGGTCCGGCGGAGGGCATCCTGCAATTCCCCGGCATTGCCGGCGGGAATGTAGCGGCCACCGGTCTTCTCCGCGAGGCAGGCAACCTTGCGCCCCTCCTCCCGCGAGAGGCCGAACCCGACGACATGCGCCGTGAACCCGACACCCGACTTCGCCAGTTCCGCAGCAAGCGCACAGGGATCGGCCTGGCAGGTCTCGACACCGTCGGTGATCAGGACGACGGTCGCCTTTTCCTCGGTGTAGCGGAGCGAGACGGCCGCCTGCCGGACAGCCTCGGTCAGGGGCGTCTTGCCGAGGAACCGCATCCGGGCGGCGGCCTCCGAGACGGCCCCGGCCCTGCCCTTGCCGGGCGGCACGACAAGCTCGATATCGGCGCAATTGCCCTTCTCGCGATGGCCATAGGCCATCAATCCGATCTCGGTATCCGCAGGCGTGCCGGCCAGCACCGAGCGCAGGGCCTCCCGCGCGATCTGGAGCTTGGGCTTGCCTTCGATCTGGCCCCACATCGAACCGGAAGCATCGAGAACAATCAGCGTGCGCTGTGCGAAAGCGGGCTCCTGCCCCAGACAGAGAACGGCAAGCGCAAAAAGCCAGACGCGCATCGTGATTCCTTCAAGCCGGTGATCCCGGCGGCATGAGAGCCCGTTCCGGTGGCGGTGTCTACCGGGAGACTACGCGTGAAAGGTTGCACCGGGTGCGGGTTCAGGGCCGGCCAAGGGTCAGCGAGTCCCGCGCCAGGACGCGCTGGAGCACCGACAGGTCGATATGCGGCAGGATGAGCCGCCGGAACGCCCTGTCCACCTGGGTGAACTCATCGGCACAGCCCTCCGCCCGGTCGGCCGGCAGGGCGCCGCGCTGGATGGCGGGGCCGAACAGTTCCGGGCTGGCGCCATAGGCGAGACACAGCGTGTTGAACATGCGTTGCAAGGGCGTGCTGTGCACATCGGCGTAATGCTTGTGATCGACGATCTTCAGCCGCTTCCGGCGCAGGGACGGGAAATCGCGGATTCCCGCCTCGTTGAGATAGATATAGACGATCCCGGCCACGAGCTGCGGCGTATCCTGACGGCCCAGGCTGAGCAGCATGTAGGCGGCGACCTGATCGGCCGCATCCTCCTCGCGCCCGAGCAGCGGAATGTCGAGATAGGCAAAAAGGGCATGCGCACCCTCGTGGAGGAACACATCCATCAGCGCGCCGGAAATGGCGTGGTGCTCGGTTACCCATTCCGGGCGGCGCCGGCTGGCGGCGCTTTCCATGACGTATTCGACATACTCGTAGCAGATCGTCACGGCATCGCCTTCGAACCAGGCATTGACCTCGCCGTCGCACCCGGTGGTCCGGAACGTCAGCGATCTCGGCAGGCGGAAAGGTGACAGCAGCGTCTGGATGCGTTCCAGCACCTGCTTCTGGCGCAGGAGATCGAGGATCGGCTGGTGCTTGGGATCTGTCGGCTGGACATACTCGATCAGGATCCGGCCCGGCTCGGCCGTCTGCGCGCCGGAAGCACCGGCCAGAAGGATCAACGCAACAACCTGCAGTGCAAGCTTCCCGGCTAGGCCCCTCAGGCCCGAAACCCTTCCGCTGCGCATGCCAAAACCTCCCTTGCGCCGGCCTGCCCCGGCCTGCGGCGATTCCAGCCGCTTCAGCTTCCGCCCGTCAAGGCCGCCGGTGCGAGGATCTCATCCAGCCTCGCCTTGTCGAGAAGGCCGCGCTGGATCACGAGATCATACACGCTCGCGCCGGTTTCGAGCGCTTCCTTGGCGATCGTCGTCGCATTGACGTAGCCGATATGCGGGTTGAGTGCGGTCACGATCCCGATGGAATTCTCGACCATGCCCCGGAGCCGCGCGGCATTGGCCGTGATCCCGGTGACGCAGCGATCGGCAAGGACCCGGCACGCTGCCTCGAGATGGTTGACACTCTTGAACAGGCTGTGCGCGATGATCGGTTCGAAGGCGTTGAGCTGCAACTGCCCGGCCTCGGCGGCAAAGCTGATTGTCATGTCATTGCCGATCACCTCGAACGCCACCTGATTGACCACTTCGGGAATGACCGGATTGACCTTGCCCGGCATGATCGAGGATCCGGCCTGCATCGGCGGCAGGTTGATCTCGTTGAGCCCGGCCCGCGGGCCCGAAGAGAGCAGGCGGAGATCGTTGCAGGTCTTCGACAGCTTGACCGCCACGCGCTTCAGCACGCCGGACAGCTGGACGAAGCTGCCGCAATCCTGCGTGGCCTCGACAAGGTTCACAGCCGTCATCAGCGGAATGCCGGTCAGCTGGACGAGGTGCCGGCACACACAGGCGGCATAGCCGGGCGGCGCGTTGAGCCCGGTGCCGATGGCGGTTGCGCCCATGTTGATCTCGCAGATCAGGCTGGTGGCCTCGCGCAGGCGCTGCTCGTCCTCGCCGAGCATGACGGCATAGGTCGAGAATTCCTGGCCCAGGGTCATCGGGACAGCATCCTGCAGCTGCGTGCGTCCCATCTTGATGATCTCGCGGAACTCGACGACCTTCTCCTCGAATGCATGGCGGAGATAGGCCATCGCATCGATCAGGCGCAGGACGCCGGCATGGGCCGCGATCTTCAGCGCCGTCGGATAGACGTCATTCGTGCTCTGGCTCAGGTTGACATGCTCGTTGGGATGCAGGGCCTTGTAGTCGCCCTTCGGGTAGCCCATCAGCTCGAGCGCCCGGTTGGCGATGACCTCGTTGGCATTCATGTTGGTCGAGGTGCCGGCGCCGCCCTGGATGACATCGACCACGAAGAATTCGTGCAGCCGGCCTTCCCGGATTTCCCGGCAGGCCATGGCGATCGCTTCGGCCCGCTGGGCCGAGAGCAGCCCGAGCTCGGCATTGGCGAGCGCCGCCGCCTGCTTGATGACGGCAAGCGCGCGGATCAGGTCGGGATAGATCGAGATCGGCGTCCCGGTAATCGGAAAATTCTCGACCGCCCTCAGGGTATGGATGCCGTAATAGGTCTCTGCGGGAATGTCGCGCGGGCCGAGCAGATCGGTCTCGGTGCGGCTGAGGATCGGGACGGACATGGAACGGACCTCGGAATCGCAAGCCACCGCACTCCTGCAGGCGGCAGCGCCGCCACAAGGACACCGTCATCCGATTCCCGCAACAGGATGCGGCCCTTATCCTCAGAAACCGGAGAATCCGGGCTGAAACGGCACGAAATCCCTGCGGCAGAGCGCGGAACTGCCTAATGGGACAGGATCTTCGACAGGAAAAGCTGGGCCCGGTCCGAACGGGGCGATCCGAAGAACTCGTCCTTGCTGCGATCCTCGATGATCTCGCCCTGGTCCATGAAGATCACGCGGTGGGCGACCTTCCGCGCAAAGCCCATTTCATGCGTGACGACCATCATGGTCATGCCTTCGCGGGCGAGTTCGACCATGACATCCAGCACTTCGGTGATCATCTCGGGATCGAGCGCCGAGGTGGGCTCGTCGAAGAGCATCGCGATCGGGTCCATCGCCAGCGCCCGGGCAATCGCCACCCGCTGCTGCTGCCCCCCGGAGAGCTGGCCGGGAAACTTCTCCGCATGGGCGGCAAGGCCAACCCGGTCGAGCAGCGCCCTGCCCTTGGCCATGGCCTCCTCCCGGCTGCGACCCAGGACCTTTTCCTGGGCAAGGCACAGGTTCTCGGTGATCTTCAGATGGGGAAACAGCTCGAAATGCTGGAACACCATGCCGATCCGCGCCCGCAGCTTCGGCAGGTTGGTTCCCGGGTCGGACAGGTTGATGCCATCCACCCGGATCGTGCCCGCCTGGAAAGGCTCCAGCGCATTGACACATTTGATCAGCGTGGACTTGCCGGATCCGGAGGGCCCGCAGACCACCACGACCTCGCCCCGGTCAACCGAGGTCGTGCAGTCCTTCAGGACCTGGAATTGCGGCGAATACCATTTGGAAACAGCCGCCATTTCGATCATCGGCGTTGCAGAAGCGGACATGGACAAACCTCAGCGGATGATCGCCGTCCGCGCCTGCAGCCGCTTCACGAGCAGGGAGGCGAGGAACGAGATCAGGAAATAGACCAGAGCGGCAAAGAGATACATTTCGATCAGGCGACCATCGCGCTGCGCCACTTTCGAGGCCGCGCCGAGGAAATCCGTGATCGAGATGACGTAGACCAGCGAGGTATCCTGAAACAGCACGACGGTCTGCGTCAGGATGACCGGCAGCATGTTGCGGAGGGCCTGCGGCACGACGACATAGCCCATCACCTGCCGGTAGGTCAGGCCGAGGGCATAGCCAGCCGAGAGCTGGCCCTTCGGGACGGACTGGATGCCGGCGCGCATGATTTCGGAGAAATAGGCCGCCTCGAACAAGGTGAAGGTGATCAGTGCCGAGGCAAAGGCCCCGACCTCGACCGGGCGCTCCGTCCGCAGGATCACCTGCCCGATATAGGGCACGAGGAAGTAGAACCAGAAGATCACCAGCACGAGGGGCAGCGACCGCATCAGGTTGACATAGCCGGTGGCGAACAGGGCGAGGCCGGGGAGCGTGGACAGGCGCATCAGCGCGAGAAGGGTACCCAGCACGAGCCCGCCGAAAGCCGCCAGCGCGGTCAGGGTCAGCGTGAAGACCATGCCTTCCCTGAGCAGGTACGGCAAAGTCTTGAAAATGATGTCGAAATCAAACTGGAACATCGGTCATTTCCCGGTGACATAGCCCGGCACGGCCACCGCCCGCTCGAGCCTTCGCATCAGGAAGGTCAGGCTGGCATTGAGCGCCAGATAGATGAGCGTCGCCGCGGTGAAGGCCTCGAATACCTGGAACGAATATTCCTGCATCGCCCGCGTGCGGGCGGTCAGCTCCATCAGGCCGATCGTCAGCGCCACGGAGGTGTTCTTGACCGTGTTCAGCAATTCCGAGGTAAGCGGCGGCAGGATGATCCGGAACGCCATCGGCAGCAGGACATAACGATAGGTCTGCGCGGTGGTCAGGCCGAGCGCGGTGCCCGCCATGGACTGGCCGCGCGGCAGGGAGCGGATGCCCGCCTTGACCTGCTCGGCGACACGGGAGGACATGAAGAGCCCGACCCCGATCGCCCCCGTCCAGAAGGACGCATTCGGCAAGGTTTTCAGCCACATCCCGGCAGCCTTGGGCAGGAGCTCGGGCAGCACGAAATACCAGAGGAAGAGCTGCACCAGCAGCGGAATGTTGCGGAAGAACTCGACCCAGGCATCGCCCGCCAGAACCAGCCCCCTGTTCGGCAGGGTCCGGATCACGCCGATGATCGAACCGAAGACCAGCGCGATCAGCGCGGCAAGGGCTGCTGTCGCCAGCGTCCAGCGAAGGCCCATCAGCAGCATGTCGAGATACGTGCCGGTGCCCTCGGGATTGAGCTCCCAGAAGATACCCCAGTTCCACGTGTAGTTCATGTCCGGCCCCCGCGGATGGGACAAGGGCATGCGGGGAGACGCACGCCCTTGTCCTGCGATGTTCAATAGGCGGCAGGATCGGCCGAGTCGGTCGGCTTCTCGAGCATCTTCCTGAGCATCGCGTTCAGGGGAACGTTGAGGTTGATCCCGTTCGGGGGAATCGGGCTGAGGAACCACTTCCGATAGAGGGCCTCGCCTTCCGGGCTCTTGAACAGGGCGGCCGTGGTGCGGTCCGCCAGAGCCTTGAACGGCGCATCGTCCTTGCGGAGCATGATCCCGTAGGGTTCGGGCAGCGAGAAGGCCTCGTCCGACAGCTGGTAGAGGCCCGGATCCTTCGAGGAGGCCACAAGGCTCGCCAGCAGGATGTCATCCATGATGAAGGCTTCCGCCCGGTCAAGCTCGACCAGCAGGAAGGCGGCCGCATGATCCTTGGCCGGCAGCACGGTCATGCCGAGATTTTTCGCCGCATTGGCCTCGACCACCTGCTTCATGTTGGTGGTGCCGGCAGTCGACACCACCGTCTTTCCCCGGAGATCCTCGATCTTCTTCAGGTTCTTCGCCTTTTTCGAGACGAAAGCGGAGGCGGTCAGGAAGTGGGTGTTGGTATAGGCAACCTGCTTCTGACGTTCGGCATTGTTCGTGGTCGAGCCACATTCGAGATCGATGGTCCCGTTGGCGATCAGCGGGATCCGCGTCGAGGACGTCACGGGAAGCAGCCGCACGTCCAGCTTGTCCATCTTCAGTTCGGCCTTCACGGCCTCGACGATCTTGCCGCAGATATCCATCGCATAGCCGACGACCTTGGCATTGTTGTCGATATACGAGAACGGGACCGAGCTCTCGCGGTGCCCGAGTGTGATTGCCCCGGTTTCCTTGATCTTCTTCAGCGTGCCCGTCAGGTCCTGGGCAGAGGCAAGTCCCGGCAGCGCCAGCAGCGCCACGGCAATTCCGAACAGTTTCATCGAGTTCTCCCGTTTGCAGTACGTCGCTCCCGCAGGAGCATGGATCCTGCCCGGACGTCGCAGCCCGGGTGTCTGGGGAGGCCTTGCCGGCCTTCTTCCGGCTGGTTTCACAGCCGCTTCCGGGTCCGGGCCGGGTCATTCCCCGCCCTGTCGATCCGGCATGGCCAGTGAAACAAATCCGCGGGACAGGAGCCAATGCAAAGAACGCAACGAAACGGGGTCGTCGCCGCATGCAGGGAACGCGACCGGAGGCTGCCGCGCGCCGCAACGATGCAAAATCTGCATCAGTGCGGCGAACGAGATGCGCAAGCAGAAGCGAAACCTCAGATTTCCAGCGCCATTTCAAATCCGCCATAGATCAGTCGCTTGCCGTCATAGGGCATCGGCTGGGCGCCTGGTTGCATGCGAGGATCCTGCATCATGCGTGCCCAGCCGGCATCGCGGACAGCCTTCGAGGGCCAGACGACCCATGAGAAAACGACGGTCTCGTCCGGCTCGGCCTTCACCGCCATCGGAAACGAGGTCAGCTTGCCGTCGGGAACATCGTCGCCCCAGCATTCAACCAGCCGGATCGCTCCGAATTCCTTCATGATCCCGCCCATGAGCGTTGCGTGTTCGAGATAGGCCTCCCGGTTTCCGGACGGAACGGCGGCGACGAATCCATCGATATAGGGCATGTTTCCTCTCCTCTGTTTGTCAGGCCGCAGCCTTCTCCACGGCGGCAATATTGATCCGCTTCATTTCCATCATGGCCCGGAACACGCGCCCTGCCCTCGATCGATCCGGATCGGCCAGAAGCTGCAGCAGGCGCGGCGGGACAATCTGCCAGGACAGACCGTAACGGTCCTTCACCCAGCCGCATTGCTCGGCATCGGGATGGGCAGAAAGCGCATCCGAGAGGCGCTCGATCTCCGCCTGCGTTTCGACGGGGATCATCAGCGAAATGGCCTCGTTGAACCGGAAATGCGGACCGCCGTTCAGGCCGACGAAGGGCCTTCCCATCAGCGTAAATTCCACCGTCAGGACCGACCCGGCCTTGCCAGAGGGGTAGTCGTCCGGTGCGAGGTGGATCGCGTCGATCCGGCTGTCGGGGAGCAGCGAGGCGTAGAATTCCGCCGCCTCCTGCGCCGTGCCATCGAACCAGAGGCAGGGCGTGATCGTGTCCATGATGCAATCCTCTGAAATGGGGGAGTAAAATCGGTCCGGCTCAGCAGTCAGGACGGATCCGACGATCCTGACGGGGCTGTGACAAGGCGTTCGAGCTTTGCAAGGGAATCCTGCCAGCCGAGGTAACAACTCTCCGGCGGGATCGCGTCGGGGATGCCGCTTTGCTCGATCATCAGCTCGGTGCCGCAGGAAACAGCCCGCAGCGAGACGTCCACCCGCATCTCGCCCGGCAGGCCGGCATCATCGAAGCGATCCGTGTAGACGAGCCGCTCGGACGGCACGAGTTCGAGATACTGGCCGCCGAAATGATGGACCTGCCCGTTCGCGAAGTTCCGGAAGGACATCCGGTGTGTCCCGCCGACCTTTGGTTCGAGGGCATGAACCGTGCAGAGATAGCCATTCGGCGGCAGCCAGCTCGCGATCGCATCCGGCTCCAGAAAGGCGCGATAGAGCCGGTCCGGGCTCGTGGCGAAGACGCGGTGAAGGCGGACGGTTCCGGGCATGCAGGCTCTCCGTGTCAGGGGCTGGAATGGGGGCTGGCGTTGACCGCGGCGAAAAGCAGTCGGATGTACCGCACGAGATGGTCGATACTGTCCCGGGCGATTGCCGGGCCACCGCTTCCCTTGGCGAGGATGAAGGCGCCCTGCAGGACCACCTGGCTGTGCAGGGCAAGCCCGGATGCGGTCCACCCCGTTGACGAACCGCCTGGATCAAGCCCGCGCGCCTGCATCGCGGCCGAAATCATCGGCTCGAGCGTCGCCGCGTGGCTGGCGATCGACTCGTGGCAGGCGGCAGCTATGGCGGGATGTTCGGCATAGACCTCCTGGAGCATCGTCCCGGCCAGGCAGGTGAACTCGCAGAGCTCACCGCCGAGGATGTCCCGCCGGAACTGCAGATAGGCCAGCAGCCTTTCGAGCGGATCCTCGACCTGCTGGTACGGCGCGGTCGCGAACAGGGCGCCGGTCTTGGCCGACCAATGCCCGGCCGCCGCAACGCCAAGCGCTTCCTTGCTGGGAAAATGGTGGAAGAAGGCGCCCTTCGTCACGCCGGCCGCACCGCAGAGATCCTCGACGGTCGTGGCCGCAAACCCCTTCGCGCGCACCAACCGGACGGCGGCATCCAGCAACTTCTCGCGGGCATTGACGGAACGGCTCATCTGGCGACATCCTTCACTCACATCATTGATACCAACCGGTTGGTATGTCAATTACCCCTCCCTCTTTCCCCTGCGATTTGCTGCGGAAAGCCACTGGCCTAGCGGGCGACTCGCATTGCGCGCTCGGCGCGGAAGGCGCGGGTGATCCATTCGATGAAGGCCAGCAGGTCAGGATGCCCGTCATCCTCCCGCCGGAAAATCAGGCGATGGGCAACCACGGGAATTCCGACCTCGCCGAAGGGCAGGACCAGCCGGCGCTGGTCGAGATAGGTCTTTGCCTGCAACGTCGATTCGAGCACGATTCCGAGGCCATCCACGGCGGATGCGAGGGCAAGATGCGCCCGGTCGAACTGGAAGCCGCGCGGATTGAGCGTGAGCCCGGGTGCGAAACGGGCCGACCATTGCGGCCATTGCACCACGCATCGGAGGGAATGCAGCAGCGGCACGCGGCCGATATCCGCGACGGCGCCGATATGGTGTTCGGACACGAAAGCGGGGCTGGCCATGGGCACGATCGTCTCGTCCGCGAGGACGATCGCCTCGCAGGTTTCCGGCACCGGACGCGCATACTGGATATCCATCAGGATCCCGTCCTGCCCGAGCCGGGCCGGCTCATGGCTGGCGAAAAGCGCGATATCGATGGCCGGATGCTCCCGCATGAAATCCTTCAGGCGCGGCACCAGCCAGAGCGTGGCAAAGCTCGGCGAGCAATGGATGGGCAGACGCCGCGCGCCGGCCCCCGTCGCCAGCCGGTTGGTCGCCGCGACGAGGCGGGCAAAGCTCTCCGAGATGGTCGTGGCATAGGCCAAAGCCTCCTCGGTCGGGGTGACCTGCCGCTTGTCCCGCAGGAACAAGCGCTGGCCCAGCATGCCTTCGAGCGCCCGCATCTGGTGGCTGATTGCCGATGGCGTCAGTCCCAGTGACTTGGCCGCGCCGGCGAAACTGCCGGATTCGATCACCGCCTGGAAGGTCGCCAGCCATTGAAGCGGCGGCATGCTGGCCGGCATTGATGAAATCTCCTCATCTTTTTCATCATCCTAATTCGCTTTTCGCCTGAGAGAAACATGTTAGCCTTGGTTTTGAGGAATGCTGCTCACGAGACAAGAAGCGGCATCCGGTCGGGAAGAAACGAAGCCAGGACGCGGCTTGCCGGAACCACGGGATTCCGGCCGCCTTCTTGCGCGCTTGCTTCCGGCCCTGATGTGGAACGGTTCGGCCATGCGCCGACGGGAAAGGAAGGCCAGGCCCCATGAATCTTCACCGCATGCTGCTGGAACGCCAGTCTGCCGGAAAGCCGATCACGATCGGCATCATCGGCGCGGGGAAATTCGGAACGATGTTCCTGTCGCAGGCCCGCCAGACCGCCGGCATGCACGTGGTGGCCGTGGCCGACCTCAATACCGCCCGCGCGCGGTCGCAGCTCAAGCTGGCCTGCTGGCCGGAAGAGCAATATTCGGCCCCCTCTCTCGACGATGCGCTGAAGAACGGCTCGACGCTGGTGACGGACAATGGCGACAGCGTCGTCACCCATCCGGGTATCGAGGTGATTATCGAGGCCACGGGTGATCCCGGCGCCGGGATCCGCTTCGCGCTGAAGGCGATCGAGAACGGCAAGCATATCATCATGGTCAATGTCGAAGCCGATGCGGTGGCGGGCCCCCTGCTCGCCCGCAAGGCGAAGCAGGCCGGTGTCGTCTACTCCCTCGCGTGGGGCGACCAGCCGGCCCTGATTGCCGACCATGTCGACTGGGCGCGCGCGGCAGGGTTCCGTGTTGTCGCTGCCGGCAAGGGCACGCGCTATCACCCGACCTACCACCAATCGACGCCGGATACGGTGTGGGACATTCTCGACAAGTACATGAAGATCCGCGACCGGAACTCCATCAACCCGAAGATGTTCAACTCGTTTGTCGACGGCACCAAGTCCGGCATCGAGATGACGGCGGTCTGCAATGCGACCGGGCTGGAAAGCCAGACCGAGGGTCTCTCCTTCCCGCCAGCCACCCGGTTCGAGCATGCCGAGATCTGCAAGCCGAAACCGGATGGCGGGGTACTGGAGCGAAAGGGCGTGACGGAGGTAACATCTTCCGTCTACCGCGACGGCAGCGATGTCCCGCATTCCCTGGTGATGGGCACCTATGTCGTGTTCGAGACCGACAGCGCCTATTCCGAGGAATGCTTCCGCGAATATTCGATGCTGCAGGACAAGTCGGGCAAATATTCCTGCCTGTACCGGCCGACGCACATGATCGGCCTCGAACTGGGGATCTCGGTGGCCTCCGCGGCCCTGCGCAAGGAACCGACCGGCGCGCCGGTCTGCTTCAATGCCGATGTGGTCGCCACGGCCAAGCGCGACCTGAAGACCGGCGAGATGCTGGATGGCGAGGGCGGCTTCTGCGTCTGGGGAAAACAGACCCCGGCCAAGGCTTCGCTCGCCGAGGGCTATCTTCCGCTCGGACTGGCGCACAAGATCAAGCTCAAGCGTGACATCCCGCAGGGCGCCCGGCTGAAATGGTCGGATGTGGAGTTCGATCCGAACGATGCCGCCATCAAGGTCCGCCGCGAGATGGAAGCCACGTTCGGGGGCTGAGAAACCGACGATCTGCCGGAGACGGGAGCGTCTCCGGTTTCAACCGCCAGAGCCCGAAACGGGCCAGCGTCTTTCCAGGGAGGAAAACATGACGAAGCCGTTCGAAATGTCTGCCAGCCGCCGCTCCGTCCTGCTCGGGACCGCCGGTCTCGCCGGGATGGTGGCGATGCCCGCCATCCTGAGGGCCCAGACCGTGAAATGGATCGGGGCTTCCGCAACGCCACCGACCGACTTCATCGCGCAGGGTCTCGATTTCTTCGCGGCCCGCGTCAAGGATCTGACCAAGGGCCAGATCGAGATCGCGACCCATCATGCCGGCTCGCTGGGTGGCGAACGCGAGCATGTCGAAGGCCTGCTCCAGGGGTCGATCCATGTCGCCTCGCCAGGCGCGGCGATCCTCGGCGGCTGGTACAAGCCGGCCGAGGTCTGGACCTACCCCTATCTGTTCAAGAACGTGGCCCACAAGGACAAGGTCATGACCTCGGTCATGACCGAATATGGCGATGAAGCCGGTGCCCAGGCCAAGCTGCGCCCGATGGCCTCGATCCCCCGCATGCCGCGCATGCTTTCGTCGAACCGCGTGGTCAAGAGCCCGGCCGACATGAAAGGCTTCAAGGTCCGCGTGCCCGAAACCACGATGTGGCGCCGCACCTTCGAGCGTTTCGGCGCTTCGCCCACGCCCCTGCCCTGGCCGGAAGTGTTCCAGGCCCTGAAGTCGGGCATCATCGAGGGGCAGGAGAACCCGATGGCGCTGACCTATAATGGTGGCATCTTCGACGTGAACAAGAACTTCGCGCTGACCGAGCACATGATGCAGGACAACATGATCGTCATCGCGGAAGCCACCTACCGGCGCGTCAGCGAGGATCACCGGAAAGCCCTGATCCAGGCCTCACGCGACATGGAAGACGCCCTGCGTCCGAAAGTCATCGCGGATGACAACCGGATCCTCGAACTGGTCAAGGCCAAGAACATCGCCATCAACGAGGTCGACAAGGACGCCTTCCGCAAGGCGATCGACGGCATGGAAGCCGAATTCACCCATGTGAAGAAATGGGTCGAGCGGATCAAGACCATCGCCTGAAGCCGGCCTCTCCCTCGCCAGATCCCCGCGCCCGGGGATCTGGCACTTTTTCGTCCTGATCCCGGAGGCCTGATGTCTGCATCCCCTGGAATCGCGCTCGCCTGGCGGCGGCTCTGCGATGCCGCCGAAGCCCTGAGCCGCATCATTGTCGGCGGCGCCATCCTTGCCATCGTCAGCATCACCATCCTTTCGGTCTGGTATCGCTATGCGCTGAACGATCCGCTGTCCTGGACGGAGCAGGTCTGCCGGATCCTGTTCGTCTGGTCGGTCTTCGCCGGGGCTGCCATCCTGTACCGGCAGATGCTGCATATCGCGATTGACATGCTGGTGGTCATGCTGCCGCCGGGGCTGCAGAAAATCGTCGGCTGGACCAACCAGGTCCTGATGCTGCTGACGGGAATCCTCATGGTGGTCTACGGCCTCCAGATCTCGATCGGCACCCTCGACCAGACCTTCGGCGCGCTGGAAATCTCTCCGGCCAGCTTCTATTTCGCGGCTCCCTATTGCGGGGCGCTGATCGTCATCTTCTGGATCGAAAAACTGTTCGACCCGGCCCGCCGAGAGCCCCTCGGCGAAGTCCATCTGTGAGGATGCATCATGGCCAGCATCCTCATGCTCTCCTTCATCGTGCTGATGGCCATCGGCCTGCCGATCGCCTTTGCCATGGCCCTGGCCTCGGTTGCCACGATCGCCAACCATCCGTCCCTGCCCTTCTCGGTCTTCATCCAGCGCGCCCTGATCGGGGCTGACAATTATTCGCTGCTGGCGATCCCGTTCTTCATCCTCGCCGGCAACATCATGAATGTCGGCGGCATCACGGCCCGGATCATCAATTTCGCGAATGCCTGCGTGGGCCGCTTCTCGGGCGGGCTCGGCCTGACCACCGTGATGAGCTGCATGGTCTTCTCCGGTGTGTCTGGCTCGGCCGTCGCCGATGCGACCGCTCTCGGCAAGGTGCTCATCCCGGGCATGAAGAAGGCCGGCTACGAACCCGGCTTCGCGGCCTCCATCACCGCCTCGGCCTCCGTGATGGGGCCGATCATTCCGCCCTCGATCCCGCTGGTCATCTACGGGCTCACCGTGGGAAAGGGCGTCTCGGTCGCGGCCCTGTTCCTCGGCGGGGTCATCCCCGGGCTGATGCTCGGCTTCGGCCTTGCCGTTGTCACTTTCCTGATCGCACGGAAGCGCAACTACCCGGTGCATGAGGCCGTGCCGATGCGGCTGGTTCTCCAGTCCGGCTCGAAGGCCATCTGGGCCCTGATGATGCCCTTCGTCATCCTGTTCGGCGTGACGGGCGGCGTCGTGACGGTGACGGAAAGCGCCGCCTTCGCGGTTCTCTATGCGCTGTTCGTCTCCATGGTCATCCATCGGGAATTGTCGGTGCGGCAGCTCTGGGCGATCTTCGTGCAATCGGGCATCGATTCCGCGGTGGTCATGATCATCATCGCCTTTGCCGGGGCCTTCGGCTGGCTGATGGCCGTGTCAGGCCTGCCGCGCGAGATCGCCGCGTGGATCGGCAGCGTCTCGACCAACCCGATCGTGATCCTGCTGCTCATCAACGGGCTGCTGCTGATCGTGGGCTGTTTCATGGAGGCCATCGCCGCCATGATCATCCTGATCCCGGTGCTGATTCCGATCGTGCAGGCGGCCGGCATCGATCTGGTCCATTTCGGACTGGTGATGGTGTTCAACCTGATGCTGGGCCTGCTCACGCCGCCCGTCGGCATCCTCCTCTACATCTGCGGCAATTTTGCCGGGGTGAAGATCGAGCGTGTCGTCCGCGAGGTCCTGCCCTTCCTTGGCGTGGGTTTCCTGGTCCTGCTCGTGATCACCCTGTTCCCCGACGTCGTGCTCTGGCTGCCCCGGGTCCTGCTCTGAAGGTGGCCGCCCGGAAGGCGGATGGTACAAGAATGGAGAGACACCATGCTGCAAGGCTTGGCCATCGGAATCGGCGCCACGATCGTCCTCGATCTGTGGAACCTGCTCCTGAACCGCCTGCTCGGCATTCCGCTGCCTAACTGGGCGATGGTCGGGCGCTGGTTCCGCCACCTGTTCCGCGGCCGGTTCGTGCACAAGGACATTTCCCGCGCTGAACCGGTCGCGCAGGAACTCGTCTGGGGCTGGGCCTTCCATTATGCGGTCGGCGCAAGCTTCGGCCTCGCCACCGTCGCGCTCGGGGGGCCGGGCTGGCTGGCGAACCCGACCCTTTTCCCGCCGATGGCGATCGGCCTCGGCACCGTCCTTCTCGGCTGGCTGGTTCTCGCGCCCGGCATGGGTGCAGGCCTTGCCGCGCGGCTGAGGCCGAATGCCGGGCGAATCCGGCTGCTGAACCTCATCGCCCATGCGCTGTTCGGGCTGGCCATGTATGCGTTTGCCCGCCTGCTGAGCTAGCGCGAGGCCCGCGCCAGACGCTGAGCCAGCGCGTCATCCAAACGTCAAGTCCGGGTTCTAAGCCGCCGGTGCGGAGGGGCACGGCGTGGAACACAGCCTGGAACTGGCACGGATCTCGAAGGCGTTCGGCAAGGCCGGCGTGCTTTCCGAGATCGATCTGACTGTGGCACCAGGGGAATTCCTTTCCCTTGTCGGGCCGTCGGGTTGCGGGAAGTCGACCCTCCTGAGGATCATTGCCGGGCTTGAACGGCAGGATGCTGGCCATGTCCGGATCGCCGGTCGCGCCGTGGACGGGCTGTCGCCGCGCGCGCGGAACATCGCGATGGTGTTCCAGAACTATGCGCTCTACCCCCATATGAGCGCGGCGGAGAACATCGCGCTTCCCCTCATGGTGGACCGGCTCTCGCTGGCCGAGCGGCTGCCGCTTCTCCGGTATCTTTCACCACGCCGGAAGCGGATCGAGGCTGCGATTGCCGGCGAGATCGGCGCGGTAGCCGGAGCCTTGCAGATCGAGCCGCTGCTGGCCCGCAAGCCCGGGCAGCTTTCCGGCGGCCAGCGCCAGCGTGTGGCCCTCGCCCGCGCGATGGTCCGCAAGCCGAGCCTGTTCCTGATGGACGAACCGCTCTCGAATCTCGACGCGCAGTTGCGCGTCCACATGCGCGACGAACTGACGGACCTGCATCGACGCCTCGGCGCCACCTTCGTCTATGTGACGCATGACCAGATCGAGGCGATGACGATGTCCACCCGCATCGCGATGCTGGATGGCGGGCGCCTCGCCCAGATCGGAACCCCGACCGAACTCTACGAGCGCCCCGCCTCGCTGATTGTGGCGCGCTTCATCGGCTCGCCCGCGATCAACATCCTGCCCGCGCGCCTCGACCCTCAGGGCCATGTCCTGCTCGGGAGCCTGCCAACCGGGCTCCTGGCAGCCGAAGGGGAAGCAGGCCCGGTTTCGCTCGGGTTGCGACCTGAGCATATCCGGCTCCATGCCGTCTGCGACCGTGCCATGCCAATGGCAACGCTTCGGCGAAGCGAGCATCACGGCGCGGACCGCCTCCTGCATCTCGACCTCGTCGAGGACCGGCAGACCGGGCTGATCGTGCGGATCCCGCAGGACGAGACCACACAATACCAGCCCGGCGAGACCTACGGCATCGGCTTTGCGCCCGACAAGGCGCATCTCTTCGATCCGTCCGGCCTGCGGATGGCCACCCGGACCCTCCCGGCCCGGATCGGAGCGGCGGCATGACGACCCTCGCCCTCGCTCCGGCCCTCGACCGGGTGCCGCGCCGGTCACGCCCCGCCCGGGAATGGCTGGCCGGAACGCTGTTCGTGGTGCCGGCGACCGTGCTCCTGCTGGCGATCATCCTTGCGCCCCTGCTGTGTCTGCTCGTGCTCAGCCTGACCGACTACGAGATCGGCGCGCTGCAGATCCGCTGGCTCGGGCTCGGGAATTTCGAAAAGGCACTGTCCGACCCGGTCTTCCGGCGGGCGATGGGCAATACCCTGCTCTACGTGGCGCTCGTCCTGCCCGGCGGCGTCCTTCTCGGGCTGCTGGTAGCGCTGCTGGTGCATGGACGGACGCGGTCACGCGGCTTCTACGAGGTGGCCTATTTCCTGCCGGTCACGGCAACGCTGATCGCGATGGCGGCGGTGTGGCAGTTCCTGCTCCATCCCAAGCTCGGGCCCATCAACGGCATGCTCAAGGCTGCCGGATTTTCCGAGATCGCCTTCCTTTCGGAGCCTTCCCTGCTGATCCCGACCCTGACGGTGATCGGGCTGTGGAACCTGATCGGGTTCAACATGATCCTGTTCCTTGCCGGCCTGACGGCGATCCCGCGCGATCTTTACGATGCGGCGGAAATCGACGGCGCCGGCGGCCCGATCGACCGTTTCCTGACTGTCACCTGGCCGCAGCTGGCGCCGACGACGATGTTCGTGGCCGTCACGACCTCGATTACCGCCTTCAAGGTCTTCGACACGGTGGCCGTTCTCACCCGCGGGCGGGATGGCTCCGAGGTGCTGCTCTACGCGATCTATCTGGAAGGCTTCCAGTATTTCAAAATGGGCTACTCGGCTGCGCTCACCGTGATCTTTCTCGGATTCATGCTGGCCTTCTCGGTCTTCCAGGCCTTCCAGCTCGACCGCCGGGTGCATTACTGATGCAGGCGGCCCGCTTCCCCCTTTCGACAGGCCGGCTGCTGCGCTTCGCAGGCGCCCATGCCGTGCTGATGCTCGGCGCGGCCTTCATGCTGCTGCCTTTCCTGTGGATGCTGCTCACGGCGATCCGCGCGCCGGACGAGATCCTGACCGGCGGGCTCAACCCGATCCCGCGCAGCCTGCACGCCATCGAGAATTTCAGCGCCGCCCTGCAACAGGCGCCGCTTCTCCGCTTTATGCTGAACGGCGTCATCATCTGTGGCGGCATCCTCGTCATCCAGCTCCTCGTGGCCATTCCCGCCGCGTATGCGCTTGCGAAGCTGCGGTTTCCCGGCCGGGGCCTGCTTTTCGCGGCCGTGATCGGCGGACTCTGCATCCCGATTCAGGTGCCGGCACTGCCGATCTATCTCGCGCTCGCCGAGTTCGGCCTGCTGGACAGCTACTTCGCGATGATGGTGCCGTTCTTCCTGTCGGTCTTCGCCATCTTCCTGTTCCGCCAGACCTTCCGCGGCTTTCCGGACGAGATCCTGCAGGCCGCGCGGGTCGATGGCCTCGGCGAGTTCGAGATCCTCTGGCGCATCGTCGTGCCAAGCGCGCTCCCGGCTATTGCGGCCTTCTCGATCTTCTCGATCGTCGCGCACTGGAACGACCTCTACTGGCCGATGATCGTGATCCAGCGGATGGATTACGCGCCGCCACCGCTCGGGATGCTGTTCTTTGCCAATTCCGAGACCGGCGCCTCCTATGGCGTGCTGATGGCCGGAGCCACGATCATCACCGCGCCGCTGGTGCTGGTGTTCCTGCTCGCCCGCCGCCGCTTCGTGCAGGGCATCACCATGACCGGCATCAAATAGCCCTTCCGGCGACGGCCGGCAGGGTGCGCCGACCGGAACCGTCTCTCCCCCGAATGCACCCGAAAGCCGACACCCACAGGAGGCGTCTCCATGTTCCTCACCAAACGAAGCCTGCTGGCCGCTGCCCTTTCCGCAGCCGCCATCCTGCCCGCCCATGCCCAGCAGATCACGCTCGACGTGCTCTACTGCTTCCCGAGCTTCGCGCGGTTCCATGAGCCGGTTGCCGCCGAGTTCATGAAGAAGAACCCGAACATCAAGATCAATTTCCGGGCTCCATCGCCGACCTATGATGATGGCCATCAGGTGATCCTGCGCTCGGCGCTGACGCGGCAATTGCCGGACCTGTTCTATTCCGGCTTCCACCTGCTGCCGGAACTGGTCCGCACCCTCGATGCCCGTGGCCAGGTGACCGTGCTTGACGGCATGCTTGCCGCCGAAGGCGCCGATTTTGCCAAGACAAACTATCCGCAGAGCCTGATGTCGCTCGCCGTCTTCAACAAAAAGACCTATGGCATCGCCTTCAACGCCTCGAACCCGATCGTCTATTTCAACGCCGATCTGGTGAAGAAAGCCGGCGGTGATCCGAACAACTTCCCGAAGACGTTCGACGGCATCATCAAGCTCGCCGCGAAGATCAACGACCCGGCCAACGGCATCAACGGCATGGCCTATGATGTCCATGGCTGGCCCGACAGCTGGCTCTTCGAAGCCGCGATCGGCCAGGCCGGCGGGCGCCTGCTCAATGCCGAGGGCACCGATATCGCCTTTGACGGCCCGGCCGGGCTCAACGCCATAAAGACCTTCCGCCGTTTCGTGACCGAAGGCGGCATGCAGCTGATCGACTGGGACCAGAGCCGCCAGCAGTTCGGCGCCGGCAAGATCGGAATCATTTTCTCGACGCCTGCCCATCTCACGCAGGTGACGGGGCTGGTCGGCAACAAGTTCGACCTGCAGACCTCGACCTTCCCGATGGACGACCCGAAGAATGGCTACATCCCGACCGGTGGCAATGCCGTGGTCATGCTGACGCAGGATGCCGCCAAGCAGAAGGCCGCCTGGGAATTCATCAAGTTCGTGACGGGCCCGGAAGCCCAGAAGATCGTGGTGGAGATGACCGGCTACCTGCCGACCAATGCCCGTGCCTCCGGCCCGGATTTCCTTGGCCCGTTCTATGAGAAGAACCCGAACTACAAGACGCCGATCCTTCAGATCGACCGTGCCGGCCCGTGGGGCGCCTATCCCGGCGGCAACACCGTGCGGATCTGGCGCGCCCAGCGCGACATTATCGGCCAGGTGATGCGCGGCGAGAAGACGCCGGAACAGGGCCTCTCCGACCTCGTCAAGACGACGCGCGACATGATGAAGGGCGCCTGAGCGCCCGCACGGGCAGGCGGCTTCCTGCATCGCCTGCCCTTTTTTCCTTTTCCCAGGACGGAGCCCATGAAGATCATCCAGATCACCGACACCCATCTCGTCCGCCCGGGCGAGACGATCTACGGCCTTGACCCGGCTGCCCGGCTGCGTGCCATCGTTGACGACATCCTGCTCTGCCATGCCGATGCCGATCTCGTTGTCGTCACCGGCGACATGACGGATCGCGGCGAGCGGGAAGCCTTCCGCCTGTTCCGGGACGAGATCTCGCGCCTGCCGATGCCGGTGCGGCTGCTCCTCGGCAACCACGATGACCGCCGCGCCTTCCGGGACGTCTTCCAGGACCACCCTGTCGATCCGAACGGCTTCGTGCAATCGGTGATGGATCTACCGGGCGGGATCGGCCGATTCGTCTTCCTGGATACGAACGAGGCCGGCTGGAGCGGTGGCCGGCTCTGCCCTGCCCGGCTGGCCTGGCTGGAGGCACGCCTCGAGGAGGCCCCGGACAAGCCCGTGACGGTCTTCATGCATCATCCGCCGGCCGATCTCGGCGTGACCCATTTCGAGAAGATCAACCTGCAGGACCCGACCCCGCTGATGACCATCCTCTCGGCGCATCCCGGCGGTGTCCGGATGATCGTGATCGGCCATGTGCACCTGCCGATTTCCGGGACCCTGCCGGGCGGCCTGCCGTTCCATGCCGGGCGCGGCTCCAATCACCACATGCGGTTTGATGAAACCACCCGCGATTGCGCCTGGAAGACGGGCGGCCCGAATTACAGCGTGATGCTGATGGACGCGAACCGCCTGCTGGTCTTCGGCGTCGACCTGATCGACCAGCCGGTCATTGCCACCGGCGCCTATCCGCCCGGACCGTAGTTGCGGGCGGGCTGACCGGCGATACCCTTGCCGCCTGCCCCCCGGCTCTGCCAAGAAGGGGAAAGGCGGCAGGCGCGTGGCAGGAGGTTCCGCAGCGATGGAGCAGGACAGGTTTGTTGCGTCGATCCTCATCGTCGATGATGACAGCGACATCCGCACCCTGCTCGGCTCGTTCCTCGAAACGCATGGCTTTTCGGTAACCAAGGCCCGCGACGGGGCCGAGATGCAGCTCTGCCTCGCGCGGTCGCATCATGACCTCGCCATCCTCGACCTGATGCTGCCGGGCCAGGACGGATTGGAACTCTGCCGCCAGCTGCGGCAACGCAGCGCCATGCCCATCATCATGCTGACGGCCCGGACCGAAGAAACCGACCGGATTGTCGGGCTGGAAATCGGCGCCGATGATTACGTGACCAAGCCGTTCAATCCACGCGAATTGCTGGCCCGGATCCGGGCCGTGCTCCGCAGGAGCAGCGGGATGCCAGCGCCGGATGCCGGCGCGGCGCCGCTGCGCGGCTACCGGTTCGAGGGGTGGACCCTCTCGCCCGAGCGCCGCGAACTGACCAATCCCGCCGGGGTGATGGTCGACCTCTCGACGGGTGAGTTCGACCTTCTGCTGGCCTTTCTCGAAGCCCCCAACCGGGTTCTCACGCGGGAACACCTGCTCGATGCAGCGCGCAGCCAGCCCGAGGCGGTGTTTGACCGCGCCATCGACGTGCAGGTCAGCCGGCTTCGGAAGAAAATCGAGCCCGGCGAGGACAGCCCGCCGATGATCCGCACGGTCAGGGGTGCGGGCTATCTGTTCGTGCCCCGGGTGAGCCGGGCATGAAACGCTGGCTCAATTCCCTCACGGCACGGACCGTCCTGCTGATGCTGATCGGCGTGGGCATCGTCCATGTGGCGAGCCTCTATGCCTACCAGCATGCACTGGATCGCGAGATGAGCCTCGCCAACGAGGCGCGGCTGGCGGACCGGCTGCTTACGATCCGGCGCTCGGTGATGCGTGTCCTGCCGGCCGAACGCGAGAGCGTGGCCCACGAGCTTTCGGGCGGGCCGGTGGAGGCGCATTGGAGCGCGACGGAGCGGGCCCGCCCCGGCGGGCCGGGCGCCGAAGCGTGGCAGGGCCTGCGGGTGCGGCTCAAGGAGCAGGCGGCGGAACTGGTCGATGACGATATCATCATCGGCGCCAACCGGAAGGCGGAAACCGATCCGCATCTCGTGCTGATCTCGCTCCGGCTGCCGGACGAGAGCTGGGTCAACATCACGCTCTTTGCACCGGACGCCCGGCCTTCGACCACCCACGGCACCTGGGTTTCCACCAGCCTGATGGCGCTTGGCGTCGTGGTGATCTCGGTGCTGGTGATCGGCTGGATGACCACGCCGCTGCGGCGCTTCGCCTCGGCCGCACGGCTGCTCTATCATGGAACGGACCGGGTCGACGTGCCGGAAACCGGGCCGCAGGAAATCCGCGATGCCGCGGTCGCCTTCAACGAGATGCAGGCCCGGATACGCACGCTGATGGCGACACGGACACAGACCCTTGCTGCCGTGTCGCATGATCTGAAAACGCCGCTCACCCGCATGCGACTGCGGGCCGAAACGCTCGCTGACCGGACACAGGCCGAGGGGCTCGTCGCGGATATCCGCGACATGGAGCGCATGCTGGACCAGACGCTGGCGCATCTGCGCGGCGACCGCAAGGATGAGGCGGTCCGACCATTGAACCTTGCGGCCCTTCTCGCCACCCTGGCCGATCAGGCCTCGGACCAGGGGGCCTCCACCCGCCTTGCCGGACCGACCACCCTGGTGATCGAGGGCCGCCCCCTCGCGCTCAAGCGGGCCTTCGGCAACCTGATCGACAACGCCGTGAAATATGGCGGGAAGGCGGAAATCACGATCGAGGCCAGCGATCCGGCGGTTGCGGTCAGGATCGCCGATTCCGGACCCGGCATTCCCGAGGATCGTATGGCGGAAATGTTCGAGCCCTTCACCCGTCTCGAGGCCTCCCGCTCGCGGGAAACCGGCGGATTCGGGCTTGGCCTGTCCATCGCCCGCGACATCATCGAAGGCCATGGCGGCAGCATCGTCCTTGAAAACCGTCCGGAAGGCGGGCTTCTCGTGACGGTCCATTTACCACGCCACGCGGACAACCCCGCCTGAAACATTCTGCAACAATCGCGCAATCCCGTTGAATCATGCCTCGCGCATAGAGGCCGGACAGGAATTCCGGGAAGAGGTGCGGTGTGAAGGTCGGTGCATTCAGGTTGAGCCTGCCGCTGTTGCTCGTGGCCGGTCTGGCCGCTTCCGCCCATGAGGGGCATGACCATGGCGCACCTCCGCCGCCCGTCTCCGCCAGCATTGCGCCCCGGTTCGACGCGTCGTCGGAGAGTTTCGAACTGGTGGGCGTATTCCGTGACGGCAAGCTGACGCTGCATCTCGACCGGTTCATCGGCAACCAGCCGGTGAGCGATGCCGAGATCGAGCTCGAGACGCCCGCCGGTCCGCAGAAGGCCAGACCGATCCCGGGCGGCAATTTCCAGACCGATGCGCCCTTCGCCACCAAGCCCGGCAGCCACGAACTGATCGCGACCGTGACCGCGAACGGCGAGATCGATGTGCTGACCGCCTCGCTCGTCGTCCCGCCCGACGAACCGGGCAAGCCGAAGCCGGGCGCCACCGACCTCGCCCAGCGGATGCCCGACGGCGCGGTTTTCGTGCCGAAAGCCACCCAGCGCATTCTCGGGCTTGCGAACCTCAAGATCGAACGGGCGGTCCATCCGCAGGTCGCCACCCTGCCCGGCCGGATCGTGCCCGATCCGAATGCCAGCGGCGTCGTCCAGGCTTCCGTGGCCGGCCGGATTTCCGCGCCGCCGGGCGGGTTCCGGCGGTTGGGAACGCGCGTGCGCGCCGGCGATGTTCTCGCCGTGGTCCAGCCCGCCATCTCGACGGCCGACCTTGCCAGCCAGGCGCAGCAGATCCGCGAACTGGAACAGCAGATGGCCCTGGTCTCCCGCCGGCTCGAACGTTACCGGCAGGTCACGGCCGGCACGGTGACGCGGGCGCAGGTCGAGGATGCCGAGCTGGAGCTGGCCGGGCTTCAGGCCCGCCGGCAGGTCGTGGAGCGCATCCAGCGCGAGCCGGAGCCGCTTCTCGCGCCCGTGGATGGCGTGCTGGCGGCTGCCAATGTCGTGGCCGGCCAGATGGCCGATCCGAATTCGATCCTGTTCCAGATCGTCGATCCCGACCGCCTCTGGGTCGAGGCGCTGAGCTATGCCGGTGTCGTCGTGGGCGATCGGGGCAGCGCGGTCCTGCCGGACGGACGGGCGCTGACGCTCGCTTTCGAGGGGGCTGGCCTGTCGGACCGCAACCAGACAGTGCCGCTCCATTTCTCGATCCTCGCCCGGGAGGCCGGGCTGCGGCTCGGCCAGCTGGTCACCGTCACCATGGCCACCAGCCGGCAACAGGAGGGGATTGCCGTGCCGCGCGCCAGCGTCATCCGCGCGGCCAATGGCACGATGCTGGTCTACGAACAGTCCAATCCCGAGCGGTTCGTGCCGCGCGAGGTGCGCGTCGAGCCGCTGGATGCCGAGCGGGTGATTGTCCTGTCCGGGCTCGAGGCGGGCCGCCGGATCGTGACGACCGGCGCCGAGCTGCTGCATCAGGTGCGTTGAGCCGATGTTCTCGTTCCTTGTCACGCAATCCCTGCGCAATCGCCTGCTGGTCCTCGCCTTTGCCGGCGTGCTGATGCTCTACGGCGCCTTCGTGATGTCGCGCCTGCCGGTCGACGTTCTGCCCGATCTGAACAAGCCGACCGTGACCATCATGACCGAGGCGGAAGGCCTCGCGCCACCCGAGGTGGAACAGCTCGTCACGTTCCCGATCGAGACGCAGATGAACGGCGTGCCAGGCGTGACGCGTGTCCGGTCTGTCTCCGGCGTCGGGCTGTCGATCGTCTATGTCGAGTTCGACTGGGGCACGGATATCTACCGCAACCGCCAGCAGATCGCCGAAAGGCTTGCCCTTGTGCGCGAGCGGCTTCCGGCGAATGTCACCCCGCAAATGGGGCCGATCTCCTCGATCATGGGCCAGGTGCTCATGGTGGCACTGACCGGGCCTGACCATGTCACGCCGATGGAGATGCGGGAAATCGCGGAATTCATCATCCGGCCGCGACTTCTGACCATTGCCGGCGTTGCCCAGGTCATCCCGATGGGCGGCGAGGTCCGGCAATACCGGGTTGCGCCCAACCCGGCAGCCATGCGCGCCCTCGGCGTGACGCTCGAGCAGATCGAGCGCGCCCTCGCCGCATTCGGCACGAATACCGGCGGCGGCTTTGCGGACCAGTATTCACGGGAATTCCTGATCCGGAATGTCGGCCGAACCTTGCGGCTGGAGGATCTGGCGGCCCTCGTGGTCGCCGTCAGCCGTGACGCCCCGATCCGCCTCGACCAGGTGGCCGATGTGGGCTACGGGGCGCGGCTGAAACGGGGCGATGCCGGCTTCATGGGCAAGCCGGCCGTGGTGCTTTCGATCGAGAAGCAGCCGGATATCGACACGTTGCGCCTGACGGCCGAACTGGAATCGGCGCTGCGGGATCTCTCGCAGACGCTGCCGCCGGGCGTGAAGGCTGACAACATCCTGTTCCGGCAGGCGAATTTCATCGAGACATCGATCCAGAACCTGAAGAAAGTCCTGCTGGAAGCCGTGGCCGTGGTGGCGGTGGTGCTGTTCCTGTTCCTGCTCAACACCCGGACAACCCTGATCTCGCTGACCGCCATCCCGGTCTCGATCCTCGCGACGGCGATCGTGTTCCATCTCATGGGGCTGTCGATCAACACGATGACCCTGGGCGGGCTGGCCATCGCCATCGGGGAACTCGTCGATGACGCGGTGGTCGATGTCGAGAACATCTTCCGGCGGCTCCGGGAGAACCGCGAGGCCGGCAATCCGCGCAGTGTCTTCGATGTGGTGGTCTCGGCCAGCCAGGAAGTCCGTTCCGGCATCGTCTATGCGACAGCGATCATCGTGCTGGTCTTCGTGCCGCTCTTTGCCCTGACCGGCATCGAGGGCCGGCTCTTCGCCCCGCTTGGCAAGGCCTATATCATCTCGATCCTGATGAGCCTCGTCGTCTCGATCACGCTCACCCCTGTCATGGCCTACTATCTCCTGCCGGGGCTCAAGCGCTTCGATCACGGCGACGGGGCGCTGGTTCGCGTCCTCAAGCGGGCCAATGCCGCCCTGCTGGCTTTCGCCTTCCGCCTCCCGCGCCTGCTGATGCTCGTCGTCCTGCTGATGGTCGGCGGTGCGGCATGGCTTGCCTTCCAGCTGCCCCGGGCCTTCCTGCCGCCGTTCAACGAGGGGACGTTGACGATCAACACGCTGTTCAACCCGGGCATCTCGCTGGCCGAGAGCCAGCGGATCGGCCTGATTGCCGAGCGGCTCATCCTCGATGTGCCCGAAGTGCGGCAGGTCGGGCGCCGCACCGGCCGGGCCGAACTCGACGAACATGCCGAGGGCGTGCATTCCTCCGAGATCGAGGTGGACCTGAAACCCTCCGCGCGGAGCAAGGATGCGATCATTACCGATATCCGGGAACGCCTTGCCGTCCTGCCGCTTGTCACGAATGTCGGCCAGCCGATCTCGCACCGGCTCGACCACATGCTCTCCGGCGTGCGGGCACAGATCGCGCTCAAGGTCTTCGGCGAGGATCTCGACCAACTCCGCCGCGTGGCCGAGGAGCTGCGCGTGAAAATGGCCGGAATTCCCGGCGTGGTCGACCTCCAGGTCGAGAAGCAGGTGCGGATTCCGCATCTCGACATCACGGTCGACTATGCCCGCGCGGCGCTTTACGGCATCACCCCCGCCACCGTGACCGAACAGCTCGAACGGCTGTCCAACGGCCGGGTCATGTCCCGCCTCGTGGATGGCACGCGCCGGTTCGACCTCGTGCTGCGCCTTGATGACCGCTCCCGCACGACCGGCTCGCTCGCCTCCATGCTGATCGAGACGCCGCGCGGCTGGGTGCCGCTCAGCGCGGTGGCGGAGATCCGCGAGACGGACGGCCCCAACCAGATCCTGCGCGAGAACGGCAAGCGGCGCATCGTGGTCCTCGCCAATGCCGACGGACGGGCGGACATGGCGGCGATCATCGCAGGGATCAGGAACGTCGTGCGCGAGCATGCGCTGCCAACCGGCACGTTCACGATGCTCGAGGGCACGTTCCAGGCCCAGGAAGAGGCCAGCCGCACGATCGGCCTGCTCTCGCTGGTCTCGCTCGCGATGATCTTCGCCCTCCTCTATTCGCGCTACCGCTCGGTCCGGCTGGCGCTGATCATCATGGGGTCGGTGCCGCTCGCGCTGATCGGCTCGGTCGCCGCGCTCCGGATGGCGGGGCAGCCGCTCTCCATCGCCTCGATGATCGGGTTCATCACGCTGACGGGCATCGCAGCGCGGAACGGGATCCTCAAGATCAGCCATTACATCAACCTGTCGCTGCACGAAGGCATGCCGTTCGGACGCGATCTGGTGCTGCGCGGCAGTCTCGAGCGGCTGACGCCTGTGCTGATGACTGCGCTCTCCGCCGGCATCGCGCTGGTCCCGTTGATGATCGATGCCCAGGCGCCGGGAAAGGAGATCCTCCATCCCGTCGCGATCACCATCTTCGGCGGGCTGGTCACCGCGACCCTGCTCGACATGCTGCTGACGCCGGTCCTGTTCCTGCGTTACGGCGCCGGTCCGCTGGCCCGGCTCCAGGCCCTGCACCGGCAGGACCTTGCCTCCGACCCCTCCGCCTCCCGCGCGTCCATGCGCGAAGCCTATTGAAGGAAAACGATCATGCGCATCCTGCTTGCCAGCCTTGCCCTTGCCACCGGCATCACCGCCGCCGGGGCGCACGAACAGCGGACGGGACCGCGCGGCGGCGCGCTGGTCGATGCGGGAACCTACCATGTCGAACTGGTGACGCGGGACAAGGCGGTCGAGGTCTTTGTCAGCGATGCCCAGGACAGGCCGCTGCCGGCCACGGGCTTCAAGGCGCTCGCCATCCTCGCCGTTTCGGGCAAATCTGTCCGGGTGACGCTGGAGCCGGCTCCGGACGGGAGCAAGCTGGTCGGTGCGGCGGCCGAAGCCCTGCCGGCCCGTGTGAAGGGCGCCGTCCAGCTGACCGGTGCCGACGGCAGGACCTCGACCGGCCGGATCAACTGAAGGCAACGCTCCGCCGGCGCAGCCGGGGAATTCGTTCGCAGGGCGGACCTCGCGTCAGGACGTTCCCGGCAGTGCGCCCGGCGTGATCGCGATCAGGATCGCATGGACAAGCGCGATCGCCCCGCCGATCGGCTGCATGCGGCTGGGTGTCGATGAGGCGACGGTCAGGCAGACATGCGAATTGATCGCCAGCGGGCTCTGGTCGCTGTCGGTAATCGTGACAACGCGCTTGCCGGAGATATGCGCATCCATGACGGCTTCGAGGACCGGCGGCGAATAGGGCGGAAAGGCAATCGCCACCAGCACGTCACCGGGGCGGATGGTCGCGATCTGGGAGCCCGCCATACCGCCCGCGAAATCAAGCAGACTGCAAGGCCTTTCGCTGCGCATCAGGCCGTAGAGCAGGTAATCCGCGATCGGACGCGAGCGCCTGAGGCCTGCGACATAGACATGATCCGCTGCGCGGATGGCATCGATCGCCCGTCCCAAAGCCGCGTGATCGCAGGTTTCCGCCAGCGAATCGAGTGCCTGCCGATGGACCGCTATGCTGTCCGCCAGGATCGCCCCGATATCCGCCGGCGCGCTCGACGGCGCTGAATCGAGAACCTTGTCGCGCACGGTCGCCGCCCCTTCGATCAGCCGCTGGCGGAAGACACGCTGGAGATCGGAGAAGCCGGAATAGCCAAATTCCTTGGCGAAGCGGATCAACGTCGAAGGCTGGATCTCGAGCGCCTCGCCGAGAGCGGCCGTCGTGCTCAGCGCGAAGGTGTTCGGATCGAAAAGCGATGCCCGCGCAATGCGCTGGAGATGGGGGCTCAACCCGTCGAAACGGTCCCGGATGCGCTGGCGAAGGGCATCGAAGGTTTCCGGCGCCTGCGGATTTGTCGGCATTTCAGTTCTCTCCCAGCCCTACGCACGCCGCCGGAGCAGCGAGCGAACGATTATTTATTGACATGATTTGAAAATTCATTCAATCACTGTGACCAGCCGTTCAATCCGGCGATCGATCCGGGTAGGGGCCGCCGAGAAGCCCAGCGCCTGGAATGGAAAACCTGGGAGGTCAAGGTGTTGAATTCCAAAATCAATCGGAGAAACCTACTTGCGTCTGCGGCTGCCGGTGGCGTCGCGACATTCATGGGACCGTGGACGCATAACCGCGTCCTGGCCCAGGGTGCCGCGAAACCGATCATGATCGGCACCACAACCGATGCCAGCGGTCAATATGCTAATTCCGGCGCCGACGAACGCCGCGGGATCCTGATGGCGATCGAGGAAGCGAATGCGCGTGGTGGCCTGCTGGGGCGCAAGCTCGTCAGCACCCATATCGACACGGAAACGACACCGGCGACCGGGAGCCGGGTGGCCGAGCGCATGATCCAGCAGGAAAAGTGCGGATTTCTTCTCGGCGGCGTCCATTCCGGCGTGGCCAACGCCATCAGCCAGGTCGCCCAGAAATACGGCGTCATCTATTTCAACACCAATTCGTCCTCGCCGACCGAAGCCGGCCAGAACTGCCACCGCGTGAAATTCGTGTGGGACGGCAACGGCACCAACTTCGCCAAGGCCGCGATCAAGAACTCGATCAATGCCTTCGGCGGCACCTTCGTGCTGCTGACGAACGACTATGTCTGGGGGCATGACACGGCCCGCACCACCAAGAAGCAGATCGCCGAGTTCGGCGGCAAGGTTCTGGAAGAGATCCTGATCCCGCAGGGCACGCGCGATTTCACCGCCGCGCTCATCAAGATCCAGCAGCTCAAGCCCTCGATCGTGGCCGCGGCAATCGGCGGAGACGACCAGAAGGCCCTCCGCCAGCAGGTGGCGCAGCTCGGCATGGGCAACAAGCCCGTCTGGCTCAACAACCAGCAGGACTGGCCGGATGTGTATGGCCTGCCCGCGGACAACCTGTTCGGTGTGTTCGGGACCACCTGGTACCACGAGCTGACCCTGCCGGGCGTCAAGGAATTCGTCGAGAAATACAAGAAGATGTATCCGAACGAAGCCATCAAGGTTCCCGGCAACGTCTTCTACAACGGGTACATGGCAGCGCGGGAGCTGTTCGCGGCGATCGAGCGCGCGGGAACGACCAACAACATCGCGGTCATCAAGGCGCTCGAAGGCCATGTCATGAAGGCCCGGGACCGGATGCAGCATTTCGACGCCATGATCGATGCCAGGACCCATCAGGTCCAGCAGACGATCTATCTGGCGACGGCCAATCCCCGCCCCAAGGACAAGGACGATCTCTTCGCGCTTCTGGCCCAGGCCGAGCCGAAGGATGTGGTCGACCTCGACGCGCCGGCAGCCTGCAAGCTCGAGAGCTACGAGGCCACGCCGACCTTCGACGCCTGAACGCACGGCAAATCCAGCCGGCGGGCGGGGTCACGGCCCCGCCCGCCTCCTCGGCCGACCCTTTCGGACATCCCGATGCAATCGATCCTGCCCCATCTCATCAATGGCCTGACCCTCGGCCTGCTCTTTGCCCTGATCGCACTCGGCTTCACGCTCATCGTCGGGGTGATGGAGGTCATCAATCTCGCCCATGGCTCGCTGTTCGCGCTGGGAGCCTATTTCGCGCTGACGACGATCAGCGGCGGGCCTCTGGCCACCAGCGAGTTCGGCCAATGGTGGCTCACCTTTCCGCTGGGGACCCGCTATGCGGTGGCGGCACTTGTCGGGCCCCTGCTTGCCGGCCTTGTGGGCGCGCTGCTGGAGGTCTGCCTCCGGCCGACCTATGGCAAGGCCTCGCTTTACGGCCTGCTGCTGACCTTCGGCGCCGCCCTCGTGCTCGAGGAGAGCATCCGGCTGGCCTGGGGCGCGGGCGAGCAGAACCTGCGCACGCCGGGCGCGATCACCGGCGCCATGCTTATTGGCGGCATGATCTTCTCGACCTACAAGGTCTATGCCGCCGGCTTCGCGATCCTCGCCATCCTGTGCGTCTGGCTCTTCCTCGAGAAGACGCCCTATGGCGCGATCATCAAGGCCGGGGCGCATGACAGCGAGATGGTCCGCGCCCTGGGCTACGATCTCGGACGGCTGCGCCTGTTCGTCTTCGGGTTCGGGGCTGCCTTGGCCGGGCTCGCCGGCATTGTCATGGCGCCGATCTGGGGGCTGCGCCCGCATATCGGCCTCGATGTCGTCATTCCCGCCTTCCTGATCATCGTCATCGGCGGCGTGGGCAGCTTCTGGGGCGCGGTGATCGCCTCCCTTCTCGTCGGCCTTTCCGTCGGCCTGACCGGCGCCTTCGTGCCGGCCTGGTCGATGGTGTCGATGTACATCCTGCTGATCCTGATCGTCGGCTTCCGGGCGCGGGGTCTCCTGGGTCGCAAGAGCGCGCTGGAAAACTGAGATCATGATCAACCTGTCAGACATCCCTCCGAAGGGCGGATCGCCTTTCATCCTGCCGATGGCAGCCTTCCTCGTGCTGCTGGTGGCCGCGCCGTTCCTGGTCGCCCGGTTCGGCCTCTACCATTACCTCGCGATCGAAATCGCGATCTGGATCATCTTCGCGATGGGGTTCAACCTGCTGTTCGGCTATACCGGCCTGCATTCCTTCGGCCATGGCGCGTATCTCGGGATCGGCGCCTACGCATTCGGGCTGTTCCAGCACAATGTATCGATCAGCCTGTGGGGCGGCCTCGGCGCCGCGCTGCTCGCGGCAATGGTGGCCGGCGGCTTCGTCGCGCTGTTCCTGTCGCACCGGCGGGGAATCTACTTCGCGCTGCTGTCGATCGCCTTCGGCCAGATCTTCTGGTTCTCCTCGATCAAGCTGCACCGGATCACCGGTGGCGAGGACGGGCTCCTCGGTATCCCCCGCCCTCCCCTGCAGATCGGCGATGCCACGCTGGCGCTTGCCGACAACCGCATCTTCTACGGGTTCGTCGCTGCGCTCGCCGCCCTTGTGGTGATCGGGCTGTGGCGCGTGGTCAACTCACCCTTCGGCCGGGTGCTGCAGGCGATCCGCCAGAACGAGATGCGCGCCCGTTTCGTCGGGTATGATGTCTGGCGCTGGAAATGGCTCGCCTTCACGATCTCCGCGACGTTTGCGGGGCTGGCGGGCGCCCTGCTCGCGATGGCCCAGAACAGCGCCTATCCCGACGTGATGAGCCTGCATCAATCCGGCCTCGTCGTGATGATGGTGCTGGTCGGCGGCGGGCTGGTGAATTTCTGGGGCCCGATCCTCGGTGTCCTGCTCTATTTCCTCGCCCGGGAAGTGCTGGGCGGCCTCACCGAGACCTGGCTGCTCTGGTACGGGCTGATGTTCGTGGTGATGGTCATGGTCCGCCCCGAGGGGCTGGCCGGGCTGATCGGCACAGCGCGCCGCCGCGAGGCGCCGGTTCCGCCGGCCCGGATCGTGGAGACGACGCCATGACCCTCTTCCAGGCCACAGGACTCCAGAAGCGGTTCGGCGCCAGAGTTGTGCTCGAGAACATCACGCTCGGCATCGAGGAAGGCACGGTCCATGGCATCATGGGACCGAACGGGGCAGGCAAGACGACCTGCTTCCACCTCCTGACCGGGCATCACGCCCCGGATGCCGGCAGCATCGTCTTCGCGGGCCGGAACATTGCCGGCCTGCCGCCGCACCGGATCGCCCGGCTCGGTATTGCCCGTTCGTTCCAGATCATGAACCTGTTCGACGATACGGTCGTCATCGAGAATGTCCTGCTGGCCCTGCCCGCCTTCAAGGCGCAGACCGGCCGGATCTTCGGCAACGGCTTCGCCGACCGGACCCTGATCGACGCCGCCCTCGCCGTGCTCGACATGGTCGGGCTGGCCGACAGCGCCTGGTCGAAGACCAAGTCGCTGAGCTATGGCAACCGCCGGGCCCTCGAAATCGCGGTGGCTCTCGCCGCGGAACCCCGGATCGTGTTCCTCGACGAACCGACATCCGGCCTCGGGGTCGAGGCCACGCGCGCCCTTGCGGCCCTGATCCGGCGCCTCAGGACCCGGTACACGATCTGCCTGATCGAGCATGACATGCGGTTCCTGTTCGGCCTCGCCGACCGGATTTCCGTCATCCATTGGGGCCAGGTCATTACCGAGGGCACGCCGGCGGAACTCATGGCCAACAAGTGGGTGGCGCGCTCCTCGCTGCGGGAGGCCGTGTGATGCTCGGGATCAACGCTATCGAGACCTTCTACGGCGAAACGCAGGCCTTGTTCGGCGTCTCGCTGTCGGTGCAGCCCGGCGAGATCGTCGCCCTGCTCGGGCCGAACGGCGCCGGCAAGACGACGACGATCCGCTCCATTCTGGGTCTCTCGCCGCCGCGACAGGGCACTGTCCGGTTCGACGGGCGCGACATCACCCGCCTGCCGACCCATGCCATCGCCCGGATGGGCGTGTCGTGGGTGCCGGATGATCGCCGGGTCTTCCCCACCCTCACAGCGGCGCGGAACCTGAAGATCGGCACGCGCCGGACGCGCTTCCGGGCATGGAACGAAGCCGAGATGTTCTCGATCTTCCCGGCCCTGGAGAACCTCTATGTCCGGGAATGCGAGACGATGTCCGGCGGCGAGCTGCAGATGGTTTCCATCGCCCGCGCGCTGCTGGGCTCGCCCGGGATCGTGCTCTTCGACGAGCCGAGCCAGGGGCTCGCGCCCAAGATCGTGCAGGATGTGCTGCGGACCATCCGGCGGCTGAAGGACGAGGGCATCGCCGCCCTCGTGGTCGAACAGAACGCCCTCGCGATGCTCGAGGTGTCCGACCGCGTCTATGTGATGGACCGCGGGCATATCGAGCATGAAGGCCCTGCCTCCGAGCTTCTCGGCAACCTGACGCTGCGGCGTCGCCTGATCGGGATCTGAGCCATGACGCGCATGCTCGAAGTCAGGGGTCTCCGGAAGATCTACCGCCGCGGCCTTCTCGACCGGACGCCGACTTTCCAGCTCTCGGCCGATTTCGCGATCGACGAGCCGGCCATTGTCGGAATGATGGGACCGAACGGTTCGGGAAAAACAACCCTGTTCGAGCTCGTCACCGGCTCGAATGCCCCGACCGAGGGCGAAGTCCTCGTCCAGGGGCGCAATATCCACAAGGTGCGGACCGACCAGCGGGACCGGCTGGCCATCCATTACCACCAATCCTACCAGGTCCGGCATTTCCGGTCCTACACGCCGAACCTGCTGCTCGATGCGGCGGGCTCCGCCTATCCGCTGGTCCATCTGTTCGACGAGCCGCAGTTCAACACGCAGGATGGCTATATCGGCTTCATGCTGGATTTCTTCCGGAAGCTGCGCGCGCAGGGCCGGCTGGTTTTCCTCTGCGTGCATCCGAACGAGAGGTTCCATCTCGAGATCATCGAGGAGATCTGCGAGCGGTTCATCTTCGTCCAGAAGGGAACTGTCACCGCGCTCGACACATTCGACGCCCTGCTCGCCCATGAACCGGCCCGCGCCTATCTCGGAACGCTCCTGCCGGGGGCCCGGCCATGAACGGCATCGTGCCCCGGGTTGCGCTGCTCGGCTGCGGCCTGATCAGCACCTATCACCTGAGAGCCTGGCAGAAAGCCGGCGTCGAGGTCGTGGCCGTCTGCGATCCCGATCTTGCAAGGGCGCAGGCCCGGGCGAGAGAATTCGGGATCGGCAGGGCCTATGCCGATCCGGCCGACCTGTTCGACGACGGCGGTTTCACCATCGCCGATATCGCCGCCTCCATGGCCGCCCATGCGCCGCTCGCACGGCTGGCCGCCGGTCACGGCGTCCATATCATGCTCCAGAAGCCGATGTGCAGCACCGTGGCCGAGGCCGAAGCGCTCGTCCGCGATATCGGCGACCGCGTCCGCTTCATGGTCCACGAGAATTACCGGTTCCGGCCGCACTACATGACGGTACGCCGCTGGATCAACGAGGGGCGGATCGGCGCAATCCGCCATCTGGGCATCAACTGCCGGGGTTCAGGCCTCTGCCCACGCGAGGGGCGGCCGCCCTTTCTGGTCGAGAGGCAGCCCTATCTCCGCGAATACAGGCGCAACCTCGTCCTCGAAACCATGATCCACCACCTCGACGTCCTGCGCTGCCTCGCCGGTTCGCTGACCGTTGTCGCTGCGCGGCTCGGCCGGCTGGCGGAAGGCCTGCCGGGCGAGGATACCGCGTCGATCCTGATGGAGGGGCCGGGCGGCCTCATCGCCATTGCCGATGGCTGCATCTGCGCCCCGGGCTATCCGGAGCTGCATGGCGACCGGCTCGAGGTCATCGGCACGCGCGGAACGATCATGATGGAGCTCGACCGGGTCTTCATCGTGGGCCGGGAGGCGGAAACGCTCACCACGGTCGATCTGATCGGCCGGTACCAGGAATGCTTCGACACCGCGATGCGCGCTTTCCTTGCAGGACTGGCGAGCGGAGCCCCGTTCGAGACCGACCGCTTGGACAACCTCGAAACACTGCGCCTGATGGAGAGCGTCTATCGCGCTGCCGGAGTGGAGATCTGCGCATGAACAAGCCAGCCCTTTCGTTGACGCCGGCCATCGACCCGGCCCAGATCGACGCCCTGTTCGACATCCGGGGCCTGAGGGTCTTCATTCCCGGCGGCTATGGCGCGATCGGCGAGGCTGTCGCCATCACTATGGCGCGCATGGGCGCCGAAGTCGCCGTCGCCGGTCCCAGCGAGGCCAAGGCTGCCGAACTGGCGAACCGGATCGCCCAGAGCGGCGGCAAGGCCCACGGCTTCGGGATCGATGCCCGCGTCGTCGCGTCGATCACCGATGCCGTGGACCAGGCGAGCGCGCTGATGGGCGGGATCGACATCCTCGTCAATTGCGTCGGCATACAGCGTGAGCAGCTGCTGATGGACGTCACCGAAGAGACGTTCGATGAAATGTACCAGACCAACCTGAAATCGGCGATGTTTCTCGGCCAGGCCGTCGCGCGTGACCAGATTGCCCGGAAACAGGGCGGACGCCAGATCCATCTCCTGTCCGTCCGGTCGCAGCTCGCCCTCCGGGGGCGCGGGTATTCGGCCTATTGCGCCACCAAGGGGGGCCTCGTCATGCTGGTCAAGCAGCATGCGATGGAACTGGCCCCGTACGGCATCACGGTGAATGGCGTAGCGCCGACCTTCATCCGGTCCGACCGGATCCGGAAGCATCTCGAACGGCCGGCCTTCCGTGACTTCATCCTCGAACGCAATCCGCTCGGGCGGATCGGCGATCCGCTCGAAGTGGTCGGCCAGATCATCGCTTTCGCTGCGCCGGCAGGCAGCTACATGACCGGGCAGGTCGTCTACATCGATGGCGGCGTGACGGCCTCGCAATGACATCCCTCTGCAAGGCTCTCCAATGACCCGCCTCCGCAAGGCTCCAAAATGACCCGCCTCCGCTCTTCCCGCTGGTTCGATACCGACGATCTCCGTGGCTTCGGGCACCGCTCGCGCCTGATGCAGATGGGCTATTCCCGCGAGGACTGGGAGGGCCGTCCCGTCATCGCGATCATCAATACGTGGTCAGACATCAACCCGTGCCACGCCCATTTCCGCCAGCGCGCGGAGGACGTGAAGCGCGGCGTCCTGCAGGCGGGCGGCTTCCCGATCGAATTGCCGGCGCTTTCCCTGAGCGAGAATTTCGTCAAGCCGACGACCATGCTCTACCGGAACCTGCTGGCGCTGGAGACGGAAGAACTCCTGCGCTCGCACCCGGTCGACGGCGCCGTACTGATGGGCGGATGCGACAAGACCACGCCGGCCCTGCTGCTCGGGGCCATCAGCATGGACCTGCCGGCGATCTTCATGCCGGCCGGGCCGATGCTGCGCGGCAACCTTCGCGGCGAGGTGCTGGGCTCGGGTTCGGATGCCTGGAAATACTGGGACGAACGCCGGGCCGGGCGGATCGACCTCAAGGAATGGCAGGCCGTCGAGGCCGGGATTGCGCGGTCCCATGGTCATTGCATGACCATGGGTACGGCCGCCACGATGACGGCAATTGCCGATGCCCTCGGCTTCTGCCTCACCGGAGCCTCGTCCATCCCGGCTGCCGATGCCAATCACATCCGCCTTGCCGCCGAATGCGGGCGGCGGGCGGTTGCGATGGTCCACGAGCAGCTGACGCCCTCGCGTCTCCTCAGCCGGGAATCCTTCGCGAATGCCCTTGCCGTCGCGATGGCCATGGGGTGTTCCACCAACGCGATCATCCATCTCCTTGCGCTGTCGCGGCGGGCGGGATTTCCGCTCTCCCTCGACGATTTCCACGCTGCCGGGCAGCGCATTCCCGTTCTCGCCAATATCCGCCCCTCTGGCAGCAGCTATCTGATGGAGGATTTCTTCTATGCAGGCGGCCTCCGCGCCATGATGGCCCGGATGGAGGGCCATATCGCCGGCGGCGCGATGACCGCGAGCGGCAGGACGCTCGCCGAGGAACTGGCCGGCGCGGAGGTTTTCCTGCCCGATGTCATCCGCGGTCTCGACAATCCCGTCTCCCGGCAGCCGGCCATGGCGGTCCTGCGCGGCAACCTCGCCCCGGACGGCGCAGTGATGAAGCCCTCGGCCGCCGATCCGCGCCTCCTGCGGCATCGCGGCCCGGCCCTCGTCTTCGACAGCTATGCCGAGATGAAGGCGCGGATCGATGACCCCGCACTTGCTGTGACGGAGGACACGGTCCTCGTGATGCGCGGCGCCGGGCCACAGGGCGGGCCGGGCATGCCGGAATGGGGGATGTTGCCCATCCCGAAGGCGCTGCTCGCCCGCGGGGTCTCCGACATGCTGAGGATCTCCGATGCCCGGATGAGCGGGACCAGCTATGGCGCCTGCATCCTGCATGTGGCCCCGGAGGCGCATCTCGGCGGGCCGCTGGCGCTCGTGCGGACGGGCGACATGATCGCGGTCGACGCCCAGGCCGGGACGCTCGACATGGAGGTTTCCGATGCCGAACTCGCGGACCGGAAGCAGGCCTGGCGCGCCCCGGAGCCGCATTTCGAGCGCGGCTATGGCTGGGTTTTCGCCCGGCACGTCATGCAGGCCGACACGGGCTGCGATTTCGACTTCCTCGAAACCGGCTTCGGGCGCCCCTCGCCCGAACCCGCCATTCTCTGATCCCGCAAACAATCCGGGTGCATCATGGTCAAGACACAGCCTCGCCTGCTGATCGGCGGAACGTTCCGTGAGTGCGCGAGCGGCACGCCGATCCCCGTCATCAATCCCTGCACCGGAGAGACCCTGTGGGAACAGCCGGCCTGCACGGCCCGCGAGGTTGACGAGGCCTTGGCCGCCGCGCGCGGGGCGCAGGCCACCTGGCCGGGCGTCCATGGCTGGGAGCGCGGGCGCATCCTCCGGGCCATCGCCGAGGCGATGCGAAGCCGCCGGCAGGCCATCGCGCAGGCCCTGTCCCTCGAGATCGGGCGACCCCTCTCGCAATCCGAGGGGGAGGTCAATGCCGCCATCGAACAGTTCCAATGGTATGCCGGCGAGGCTGAACGCCTGTTCGGCGAGACGATCGCCGCGCGGAATGGCGGCCGCCTCGTTGTCGAGCATGAGCCTGTCGGCATCGTCGCCGCCTTTTCGGCGTGGAATTTTCCGGTCAACCTGCCTGTCCGGAAGATCGCGCCGGCTTTGGCGGCGGGCTGCGTGGTGATTGTCCGCCCCTCCGAACAGGTTCCCCTGACGACAACGCTGATCGCCGAGGCCTGTATCGAAGGCGGAGCGCCGCCGGGCGTGGTGCAGGTGCTGTTTGGCCGCGCCGCCGATATCAGCCCGCACCTCATGGGTGCCGAGGAGGTGCGGAAGATCTCGCTCACCGGATCGACGCGCGTCGGCCAGATGCTCATGGCCGAGGCGGCACGCACCATGAAGCGATGCTCGATGGAACTCGGCGGGCATTCGCCGGTCATCGTCTGCGCCGATGCGGATGTGGAACAGGCCGCCCGGCAATGCGCAGCCTTCAAGTTCCGCAATGCCGGGCAGGTCTGCATCGCGCCCAACCGATTCTATGTCGAACAGGGCGTTCTCGGCCGCTTCCTCGACGTTTTCGAGGCGGAAGCCCGGGCCCTCGTGCTGGGCGACAGCCAGGAGGCGGCCACCACGATGGGGCCGCTGACGCTCGAATCCGGCCGGCAGAAAGTCGAGCGTCTCGTGGAGGATGCCGTGTTGCGCGGGGGCCGGATCGTCACCGGGGGCAAGCGGCCGCGCAGTCTCAACCGCGGCTATTTCCACGAGCCGACCATTGTCGCCGATGTGCCGCCGGATGCCGCGTTGATGGCGGAGGAACCGTTCGGTCCGGTTGCGGCCGTCGCCGGGTTTGCCACCCTCGACGAGGCGCTGACCCGTGCGAATTCAACACCGTACGGATTGGCGGCCTATGCCTTCACCGGCAGCCATGCCCGTGCGGAAGTCCTGTCGCGGGGCCTGCGGGCCGGCATGGTGGGACTCAACACCTTCCTCGTCGCCCATGCGGAAGCGCCCTTTGGCGGCATCAACCATTCGGGCATGGGGCGGGAGGGCGGAAGGGAAGCGATCCGAGATTATCAGAACACAAAGCTCACGCATTTCATTGCGAGCTGATGCGGTCTCGCGCGGCGGAGGCCATGCCTGGCCTTGTTTCCGAGGGGCATGCCGGAATGGTGCCGGACGATCTGCGCCTTACGATGCGAAGCCAGGCGCGGACAAGGCCAGCACGAGGAGCGCGAAACCTGACAGACCGACAAGGAAACTACGCGTGAACAGGGTCATGATCGGCGCCTTTCGCTTCCGGAACACCCTCGTCAGCAGAAAGAGTACCACAAAAGGGTAGCTCCGGAAATACGAGGCAATGGGGCCGGGCGTGCGAGAAAGCGATGCGTCTGCGCCTTCGCCTCATGCCGCCTGATCGACGTTCTGGCCGATGGGGCTGCCGATCTCGAGCACGGTCTGCCCGCCGAAGCTCAGGGTCGTGCGGTTGAGGCTGAGCGTGCCATCCTCGTTCTCGCGGATCAGCGACCACGGCGACAAGCCGAAGGCGGTTTCGAGAGCGCCGAGCACCGAGCGGATATTGCCGGTATCGGGCTCCCCTTCGGTCAGGAGATACCCCTTGAGGTTGGCATCGGCGAAGGCGATGGCCTCGGCCTCGCTGGCTTCCGGCTGGTTCTCCTTGAAGACCTGATAGACCTGCGCCCAGAATTCGCCGCGCCTGGCGGTCGCCTTCTCGTCGGTCCAACTCAGGATGCTCTGGTTGTAGTTCTGGATGCCGGAATTCAGTTCAGCCACCTTCTGAAGCGCGAAGGCCTTGGCTTCCGGCGCAGTGGCGAAGGGCGCTTCCACCCGGATGGGCGGGGTGCCATCGGAGGCACGGCCGCCGAACTGTTTTTCGAGGCGTTGAAATCCGGCGTCGTAGTGATTGATCGCCGTGATCTCACCCATTCCCGGATATGTTTCCCGAAGCCTTGCAACAACCTCGGAATGGCTCAGGCCGGACCGGATCAACGTGGCAGCGAAGTCCCGTATGGCACTCTTCTCTTCGTCAACCCGGCCAGACTCGTGAAGGCCGAAACGCTCCGGCGCCGGAGCCGAAGAGAAAACGGCACTTTTCGAGGCCGCCAGTGCGGCAGCACCGGGAACAGATCCCTGCCCCAGAATGATGATCGACATGGCTTTTCTCCTCAGTCCGGGGTGGGCGGCAGGAGGATCATTCCGGCCAGGCCTCTGACCGCCCCTTCATGGTGAACAAACTACCAACCCCACAAGTCAAGATTGGTTAATGATCGGGCACAGCAATCAGATCATGGTTAAGCAAATGTTAGGTCGGTCTATACTACACTCTTGAATATGCGACCCCGCCGTCGATCGTATTAATATTCAGAGACGCAAACCTTTCGGAGTCATCGATGCCTGTTATTGTTATTGGGAATACCGTCATCGGGACATCGGCCGGAGAGCAGATCATTCTCAACCCGGCCCTGCACGGCGCGAATGCCGTCAATATCGAAGGCAATGGCGGCGATGACGACCTGACCGGCGATGCCCGCGTGAATGTGATCCGCGGTGGCGACGGGAATGACAGGCTCCATGGTGGCAGCGGCTTGGACTCTCTGTTCGGCGATGCCGGCAATGACCGCTTTTTCCTGAAGGGCGAATGGAGCAGCAGCTACAATCAGACCGGCGGGCTGACCCATTTCTATGCCGGCACCGGTCCGGGCGGCACGAACCTCCATGATGGCGGAACGGGCTTCGACCAACTTGTTGCCGACGAGAACAACCTGACGCTGGTCTTCGGCAATATCGCTGACCTTGCCGGCGATTCAATCGAAGGGCTCTCCGGTGGTGATTCCGCCAATTTCCGTGCCTATTTCGAAGGCGGCGGCCTGCAGGATTTCACGCGGATCAGTCTGGAGGGTGTGCGGCTCGAGTTCAGCCAGGCGGACAACACGATCATCGGCTCCTCCGCAAACCAGCGATTTGACAGCGACAATGACGGCGATATCGATGCCGCTGATGGCACCAACGAGGCCTCCGGCAACGATATGATCGACGGAAATGCCGGCATCGACACGGTTGTCTATGGTGGCATGTCTTCGCGCTATTCGATCATCGTCGAGGGGCCCGGCCAGGTTCGGGTTATCGACAGCCTCGGCATCGAGACCGGCACTGCCCTGGCAGGCGGCGGAGACATCCTTATCGATGTCGAGAAGCTGCAATTCGCCGATCAGACCCTCGATCTCACGCCGGCCAACTGGCAGGATGCTGATGCGACCGCAGGGACCGCCATCAATGGCGTAGCCGGTACCGTTTCCGAAGATGCCACGAATGGTTCCGGCGTCGGGATCGATGTGAATGTCGATCCGAGCAGCGTGCTGGCCGGGCAGGCAGTGACCTATGCGCTGACCGATACGCTCGGCGGCAGGTTCGCGATCAATGCGGCAACCGGCATCGTGACGGTAGCGAACGCTTCCCTCCTGAATTATCAGACCGCGCCCGAAATCAATGGCGGGCCGGATCGGGGCTACACAATCACGGTCGAGGCCACGAACCTCGGCTTTACCTCGACGCGGACCTTCACCATTCTGGTGACCGAGGGCAACAGCGCCCCGGAATTGCCTTTCGATGCCGATGGCGCACTTGACCACGTGATCGAGGGCGCGGCGACCGGAACTCTCGTCGGCATCACCGCGCAAGCGGCTGACCCCAATGGCGACGCCGTCACCTACAGCCTTGCCAACAATGATGGCGGCCGGTTCCAGATCGACCCGGTGACAGGTGTGATCCGCGTCCTGAACGGGGCGCTTCTGGACTATGAGACCGGGGCACTGCGCGTTATCACCGTCCGCGCGACCGACAGCCTCGGCGCCCATTCCGACAGCGTGTTCGCGATCAGCCTTGATGATTTCACAGGCGACCAGCCCGTCGACAGCAATGGTGCGGCCGATCTCGTCAACGAAAATGCTGCAACGGGAACCTCTACCGGCGTGACGGCTTCGGCTGTCTCACCGACGGGCGCCGCCCTCACCTACAGCCTCGTCGACAATGCCGGCGGCCGGTTCCAGATCAACGCGACGACCGGCGCGATCACGGTGCTGAATGGTGCCCTGCTCGATGCGGAAACCCAGAACGCCTGGAATGTCACCGTCCGCGCCAGCGATGGCATATCGACCGGCGATCAGGTTTTCACGATCTATCTCAATGATGTCGCCACGGAAACCTGGACCGGCACGGGCAGCGGCAACACCTACACGGTGACCGGCCTCGGCGACTGGATCGTCAGCGGTCTCGGTGGCCACGACACGCTGAGCGCGATCGACGGTGCCAATGTCACCTTCAACGGCGGCACCGGCAATGACACGCTGACGGGGCGGAATGGCAGCGACGTCTTCCTGTTTTCCGGCGCCTCAGAAGGGCTCGACGCCGTTTCAGGCGGCGAGGGTTACGACATCGTCCGGGCGACGGCCGACAACGCGAAAATCGGCCTGTCGGCGATCAGCGGCATCGAGGAAATCGACGGCGGCGGCTTTGCCAATGTCAGCATCCAGCTCGGGACCGGCAATGACGTCATCGACTCGACGGTGACGATACTGGCCGGCATCGCCACCATCCGGGCCGGCGCCGGCAATGATACGATCATCGGCACCTATGCTGATGAAACGCTGATGGGCGAGGACGGCAACGACGTCATCCATGGTGGTTCGGGGGCCGATATCCTCAATGGCGGCAATGGTGTGGACACCGTCTCCTATGCCGGGAGCTGGGATGCCCTGACGATCGATCTCTCCACCAACGCCGTCACCGGCGGGGATGCGACCGGCGACACGATCACCGCCTTCGAGAACGTGATCGGGACGGACCATGGCGATGTGATCACCGGGTCCACCGCGGCGAACATCCTTACGGGCGGCGGCGGCGACGACACCCTGAATGGCGGCAGCGGGAACGACACGTTCCTGATCGGAACGAATTCCGGCACCGACTCGATCAATGGCAGCAGCGGCACCGATACGGTGCTCTTCACGGAGGACAATGCCGTCCTCTCCGTCTCGTCGCTGAGCTCGATCGAAGTGTTCAATGCCACCGGCATCGCCAATGCAACAATTGCCGGGAACGCGCTGAACAACAGCCTGAATTTCGGCACCGCAACCCTGACCAACATTGCCGGCATCTTCGGCATGGGCGGCAACGACACGATCACCGGCTCCGGAATTGCCGATATCATCATCGGGGGTGACGGAAACGACACGCTCACCGGCGGCAACGGCGACGACGTGTTCCGGTACGAGGATGCGAGCGAAGGCTTCGACAATGTCAATGGCGGTGCCGGGCATGACATCCTCGTCGCCACCGCCCCGGGCGTGACGATCGGCCTTTCGGCGATTGCCGGAATCGAGGCCATCAACGGCTTCGGTGACACCGTGATCCTCGGCAGCTCGGCGGCGAACACCTTCGATTTCTCGGCGGTCACCATCACCGGCGCGGCGATCAACGGCGGTGGCGGGCATGACACGATCACCGGCACGGCCGATTACGACATGATCTATGGCGGGACCGGCAATGACCGTCTCTCCGGCTTCCTCGGCTCGGATACGCTGCAGGGCGATACCGGCGCCGACATCTTCGATTTCAACTCGGTCGGCGACAGCAACGCCACCTATGGCGAGGACATCATCCTCGACTTCCTCCGCGGCACCGACAGGATCGATGTCAGTACGATCGATGCGGATGCCGGGCTTGCCGGCGATCAGGCCTTTGCGTTCCTCGGAAGCGGCGATTTCACGGGCCTTGCTGGCCAGCTGAGATACCAGAACGATCTCGGCGACGGCTATACCCATGTCTATGCCGATACGGATGGCGACCGTGTCGTCGATTTCCATGTCTGGCTTCAGGGCAGCCACGCGCTCACCGCCTCGGACTTCGTGCTGTAGCGCGTGGAGCACCCCGGAACCCGGCGGAGCGGTTGCCCGGCCACTCCGATCAGGCGGGTCTGCCAGGAGCTGTCCGGCCTTCGCGAGCGGCACGCCTTGCCCGCCAGGAGGGCTCGGAATTCAGCGCGAGCAACCTCGCCGAATTCAGGAGAAAGGCCAGTTCCGAGCCGACATGGATTCCGGCGGCGAGCAGCGGCGCAAGCAGGCCGAACGCCGCGAGACCGATGCCGATCGCGTCGACGAGCAACGTGCCGGCGAAGTTCTGCCAGATAATGGCCCGCGTCTTCCGCGCGATGAGAACCGTCTCGACCAACTTGTTGAGATCGTTGCCGATCAGAACGATATCGGCACTTTCCTGCGCGATATCCGTCCCGGAACCCATGGCGATGCCGACGCTGGCGGCCGCCAATGCGGGCGCATCATTGACGCCATCGCCGATCATGGCGACGACGCGTCGTTTTTCCGTCATGGCACAAATGAGACGGTGCTTGTCCTCGGGCATCAGGTCGGATTTCACCTCGGCGATGGCCAGGCGCTCGCCCACCTTCTGGCCGACACGGGCGACATCCCCGGTCAGCAGCACGGTATGCAGGCCCAGCGCGTTGAGCCTTGCGACGGCCTCGATGGCCTCCTCGCGGATCGGATCGGCGACCGTCACGGCACCGAGATACCGGCCATCCCCTGCAACAAGGATTTCCGACCCCTCGCCGGATCCGGCATTGTCAGGCAATTCGATACCCGCTTCGACCAGAAGCTTGCGGTTGCCGACGAGAAGCGTTCGCCCGGCATGGCTGGCGGTAATGCCGCGCGCGACCGTGTATCGGAACGTGTCGGGTTCGGCGATGGTGATACCGCGCCGTTCGGCTTCCGCCACAACCGCGCGGGCGAGAGGATGCTCCGAATGGCGTTCGGCAATCGCGGCGCGGCCGAGCAATTCCTCCTCCGGGATCCCCGGCGCCGGGTCGAGCCGGGTCACCACGGGTTCGCCGACGGTCAATGTGCCGGTCTTGTCGAAGACGATCGTATCGATGCGCCCCAGCGTTTCGAGATGGATGCCGCCCTTGATGATCGAGCCGAGCCGCGCGGCCCGTCCGATCCCGCCGAGAATGGCCAAGGGTGTTCCGGCGGCGATCCCGCAGGCCCCGGCGACAATCACAACCGAAATCGTATCGCGGATATCCCGCGAGATGAGCCAGGTCAGCGTCGCGCAGGCGAGCGCGACATAGACAAGATAGCCGGCGAGCTGGTCGGCCATCTTTTCGACGGGAGCGCGGGTCTGTTCGGCAGCCTCCACGGCCTGGATGATCCGCCCGTAGCTCGTATCGACCCCGACCTGCCGGGTCGCGATTTCGAGGAGCCCGAGCTGGTTGATCGAGCCGGCGAAAACGGCGGCCCCAACCTCCTTCGGTGCCGGCATGGATTCGCCGGTCAGCCTTGACTGGTCGACATAGGAATGCCCCGCCACAACCTCGCCATCCACCGGCACCTTTTCGCCCGGGCTGACCACCACAAGATCGCCGGGCCTGACCTCGGACAGCGGCAGGGTCACGAGCTCTTCCCCACGCCGCACGCGGGCTTCCTTGGGCACGAAGTTGACCAGATCGAGGATCGCAAGACGTCCGCGCGCGACCGTCATGTGCTCAAGTTCTTCCGCCAGCAGCACGAAGATCGAGACCACGAGGGCGGTGAACCATTCCGAAATCGCCGCCGCGGCGAGGATGGCGATGGTCATGGAGAGTTCCATGGTCATCCGGCGGGCCAGCAGATTGCTGATCGCCTCACGAAGAATCGGCCAAGCCACAAAGGCGAGCGCCAGCGCGCCGATCAGGCTGAAGGATGCAAACGGCTCCCAGAGCCGGAACCAGACCCAAGCTGCCGCCAGGATTCCGATGCCAATCCGGAGCACGGCCTCGCGTTCGAAAGCCGCGTGGCCATGGACAGCACCCTGCGAAGCAACCGCACTCATCTGCATCGTCTCCCTGCTCTCCGGCCACTTGGTCCGGATCGAGGATACGGCACATTGGAATGAATCAAACCCGCTATCGGAATGTCGGTCACGGCAAGGCTGATGAACGCGCGCCGCCGGAGATTGCGCGCCATGTCATCAAACCGAAACAAAGCTGCGGCAGGCGAAAGCAACGGCCCTTTCGCAGGAGAAACCCATGCTCAACCGGATCTTGTCCCTTGGCCTTATCGCACTTGGCCAGATCACACTTGGCCAGATCGCACTTGGCCTGGCCGGGACGCAGGCCGCCGCGCAGGACGGCAGGCTGGTTCTGTATACCAGCCAGCCGAGCCAGGATGCGCAGCAGACGATCGATGCCTTCCGGGCGAAGCATCCGAATGTGGACATCTCCTTCGTCCGCGACGGCACGCCCCGCCTGATGGCCAAGCTCCGGGCCGAGTTCCAGGCGGGCGCACCGCAAGCCGACCTGTTGCTGATCGCAGACAGCGTGACCATGGAAAGCCTCAAGGCCGAGGGGCGCCTGCTTGCGCACGGGGCGGCCGACGTTTCCGCCTATCCGGCGGGGATCCATGATCCGGCGAAATTCTGGTTTGCCACAAAGCTGATCACGACCGGCATCATCTACAATACGAAAGCACCCTTCCGGCCGGAGAGCTGGCAGGACCTGATGCGTCCCGAACTGCGCGGCCAGCTCGTGATGCCGAGCCCGCTGAATTCCGGTGCGGCGCTGATCCATGCCGCAACCCTCACGGGCTCCCTTCCGGGCGGATGGGAGTTCTACAAGCAGCTGAAAGCCAACAACACGCTGGCCGGTGGCGCGAATGGCGATGTCCTCCGCCAGGTTGCCGGCGGCGAGAAGCTTGTCGGGATGATCGTCGACTTCATGCCGATCCGCGAGAAGGCCAAGGGGGCGCCGGTGGAATTCGTCTTTCCGAAGGAAGGGGTTTCCGCCGTCAGCGAACCGGTTGCCATCCTCGCCAGCACGAAGAACGAGAAGGCGGCGAAGGCGTTTGTCGATTTCCTGCTTTCGCGTGACGGGCAGATGCTGGCCGCCCGCCAGGGCTATCTGGCCGCACATCCCGAGGTGCCGGTTCCCGCCGGCTTTCCGGACCGAAAAGAGATCCGGCTGATGCCCTTCGACCCGGCCCGGACGCTGGCTGACGAGACGCGGATCCGCAAGACATTCGCCGATATCTTCGGCCAGTAAACCTGATGGGCCCGACGACAGGACGCACCTTCCTCGAGAAGGAAGGGCGCAGCCTCCTCGTCCCGGTCCTCGGCTGGGTCGGGCTGGTGACGGTGCTTCCTCTCGGCATGCTCGCAGCGATGGCGCTCTCGATCGAGGGCGCACCGGGCCTGATGCCGCTGCTTGACGAATGGACCCGGCCCGGAACCCTGCGCGCCGTGCGGAACAGCCTGCTGACCAGCGGCGGCGCGATGCTCCTCTCTCTGGTGATCGGCGGGGCCGCTGCAATGGCGGTCGGCATGGCCCTTGTTCCCGGAAGGCGGCTCTTCGCGCTGCTCTTCACCCTCTCGATGCTGATCGCCCCGCATGTCGTGGCGCTCGCCTTCAAGACGCTGCTGGGCCCCGCTTCCCCGGTGCTGCAGGCGGTCGGCCTCGCACCGCTACCGGGCAGCGCGAACCCGCTGGTCAGCCTCGGCGGGATCATCGCGGTGCTCGGCCTCCATCACGCCCCGATCGTCATGCTGACGCTGCTGGCCGGCCTGCGCCAGGTGCCGCACCAGCTTGTCGAGGCCGCCCAGATCGACGGGGCCCGGGCCTGGAGCATCTTCCGCGACATCCTCCTCCCGCTGCTCGCGGGCCATTGGATTGCAGCAGGATTGCTCGCCTTCGTTGCCGCCTTCGGCAATTTCGGAATTCCCGCCCTGCTGGGCCTGCCGGTCAATGTGCTGACGCTGCCAACGCTGATCTACCGCGAACTCACCAGTTTCGGTCCATCCGTCCTGCCGGGGGTTGCCGGGCTCGCCTTGCTGACGATGCTCATCGCCGGCATGATCCTCCTGATGGTCAGCCGGTTCCAGAATCGGGGCGAGGCGCAACCGGATGCGGAACAGCCGCTGCGGGCGTTCTGGCAGCCGGGCCCGGCCTCGACCGCGATCCTGCTCGCCCTCGGCGCGATGCTGCTGCTGATCGCGCTGGTCCTTCCCGTTCTCTCGCTGCTGGCCGCCTCGCTGGTTCCGGCCTACGGGGTCCCCCTGACGCCGGAAACCCTGACGGGGCAAGCCTATGCCGAGGTCCTGTTCCGACAGCAGGCCACGCGGGAGGCATTCCTGAATTCGTTCCGGCTCGCCGGGCTCGCGGCCGTGATCCTCGGCCTGCTTTCGATCCCCATGGCGTTTGCCGTGCATCGCTATTCCGGCCGGCTGCGCCCGCTCCTGCTGCTCCTCGCCGACCTGCCCTATGCCCTGCCGGGTATCGTGATCGCGATCGCCATGATCCTGGTTTTCCTCAAGCCGCTGCCCGTCGTCGGCTTCAGCCTCTACGCCACGCCGTGGATCATCCTTCTCGCCTATCTGGTCCGGTTCCTGCCGCTGGCGCTGAAGCCGACGCTCGCTTCGATGGCCATGCTGCCGCCCTCGATCGAGGAAGCCGGCGCCTTGTGCGGCGCCCGGGTGCGGCGGCGCCTCGTCGATCTCGTCGCGCCCGCCCTGATGCCGGCTGTCGGCGCCGGAATGCTGATGATCTTCCTGATGGCCTTCACGGAACTGACAGTCTCGGCCCTGCTCTGGAGCGCCGGCAGCCGGACTGTCGGTGTCGTGATGTACGGGCTGGAAGAGGCCGGCCAGACGACCGAGGCCTCGGCCATCGGGATCGCCACGATCCTCGTGGTCGGTCTGGCGATGCTGCTGATCGACCGTCTGGCGGCCTTCCTGCCCCCGGGAGCCGTGCCGTGGAAGCCGGTTGATGCGTGAGGGGCCCCCTGCCTTTTCCGGCGGAGCGGCTTTGGCACTGGGCCTTTCGCCCATTTTCCGCAATGATCTCCAGCAACTCGATACGGGGATGCTGCTCTATGATGCCTTCTACCGATGGTGCCGGGATGGCATGGACGAGACGCATCACTGGCCGAATCCGGCCAAAAAAGGGCTGATGTGATGAGCGATGTTTCCCTTGAACGGGCGCCCGCAGCGCATCCGACCTTCCGCGAGGCCCTCGCTGTCTGGATCAAGATCGGCCTGCTGAGCTTCGGTGGCCCGGCAGGGCAGATCGCCCTGATGCACCGCATGCTCGTCGAGGAGAAAAGGTGGGTCTCGGAGGCCCGCTTCCTCCACGCCCTCAACTACTGCATGCTGCTGCCCGGGCCCGAGGCGCAGCAGCTGGCAACCTATATCGGCTGGCTTCTGCACGGGGTGCGGGGTGGCATCGTCGCCGGAACCCTGTTCGTCCTGCCCGGATTCTGCGTCATCCTCACCCTATCGACCGCCTACGCGCTGTATCAGGAGACCGCCTGGCTCGGCGCGCTGTTCTTCGGCCTCAAGGCTGCCGTGCTCGCGGTCGTCATCGAGGCGGTGATCCGGGTCGGCAAGCGGGCCCTGAAGAACCAGGTGATGGTGGCCATCGCTGCCCTCGCCTTCGTGGGCATCTTTGCCTTCGGCCTGCCCTTCCCGCTCATCATCGCGGCCGCAGCGCTCGCGGGCTGGCTGGGTGTCCGCTCCCGGCCCGACCTCTTCGCAGCGCAGGGGCACGGCGGCAAGGGGAGCACCGGCATCGTGGATGACCTCGCGGCAAAGGCGCCCGCGACCGATCTCGGCCCCATGCGGGCGCTCAGGGTGATCGGCCTTTGCGGGGCCCTGTGGGTCGCGCCGGTCCTGATGCTCGGCGTCATGCTGGGCTGGAAAACCGTGTTCACGCCAATCGCCACCTTCTTCTCGACGATGGCTGTCGTAACCTTCGGCGGGGCCTATGCCGTGCTGGCCTACGTGGCGCAGCAGGCGGTCGAGACCTATCAATGGTTGAAACCCGGCGAGATGCTGGACGGGCTGGCGCTCGCGGAAACGACGCCTGGCCCGTTGATCCTGGTTCTCGTCTATGTCGGCTTTCTTGCCGCCTTCCGCGATCCCGGCATGCTCTCTCCGCTCATGGCCGGCGTCATGGGCGCGACGTTGACAACCTGGGTCACCTTCGTGCCGTGCTTCCTGTGGATCTTCCTCGGCGCGCCGTATATCGAGCGGCTCGCGGGCAACAAGGCCTTGTCGGGTGCCCTTTCTGCGGTGACGGCGGCCGTCGTCGGCGTGATCCTCAATCTCGCGCTCTGGTTCGGGCTGCATACCCTGTTCGGGAAGGTGACGACACTCCGTGCCGGGCCGCTCGACATGCCGTGGCCGGATCTGACCAGCCTTGATCCGGCCGCCGCCCTTGTCTCGCTGATTGCCGTGCTGGCCCTGTTCCGGTTCAAGCTGGGCATGATCCCCACGCTCGCCCTGTGCGGAGCGATCGGGCTTGGCTGGCGCGCCCTGTCCGGCGCCTTCATGGGCCAGGTCTGAACCAGTAGGTTGCGGCAATCCCCATATCGGCCTCGAAGAATGCCCTTGCGCACATCCATTAAGTTCGATATCAAACTATCTAGTTTGATGTCGAACCATATGGAGAGAGACATGACCAATCGTCGCAATTTCATCCTGGGGGTCGGCGGAGCCCTGGCGCTGGTCGGGGCCGGCGCCGCGTGGCGCGTGACGCGCATGCCGCAATCCGCGGACAGGCCCTGGCAGCAGGCCGGAAACCCGGAGCTCGATCCACGGCTGGATGCCTTCCGCCACGCGATCCTTGCCCCCAATCCCCACAATATGCAGCCCTGGCTGATCCGGCTGATCGGCACCGATCAGGCCGAGATCTCCTGCGATCTCGCGCGGCGCCTGCCCATGACCGATCCGTTCGACCGACAGATCGTCATCGGCTTCGGCTGTTTCATCGAACTTGCCCGGATCGCCGCCACGCGGCGCGGCCTTCGGCTTGAGGTGGAGCCCTTCCCGGAAGGGGCCGGCGAGGAACGGCTGGATGCCCGGCCCATTGCGCGCCTGCGCTTTGTCGCCGCGCCCGGCCTCGCCGCCGATCCGCTCGCTGCCGTCATCCGGGACCGACGCTCGGCCAAGGTGCCGTTCGACCTGTCCCGTCCCGTCCCGGCGGAGCATCTCGCCGCGCTCGGGACAGTCGGGTCGGAACTCGTCCGGTTTGACAATGCCCAAGCGCGCGGAGAGGTCGAAGCCCTGCGCGCGCTCTGCTCGTCCGCCTTCGAGCGCGAGTTGCGCACGCCGCGTACCCTGCGCGAGAGCATCGACGTCCTGCGCGTCGGCTCGCGCGAGATCGACGCCAACCCGGACGGAATCCCGCTCAAGGGCCCGCTCTTCGAGGCACTCAGCCTGCTCGGGGCCGACAAGGTCCGCGCATCCGGAAGCGATCCGCAATCCGACACGACCAACCAGCAGATCGAGCGCTACCGGCAGATCTTCGCGCAGACTCCGGGCTTTGTGTGGTTGACCGGGCTCGGCAACAGCCGGGTGCACCAGCTTGCCGCCGGGCAAAGCTATATCCGCCTCAACCTGCTCGCGAACCAGCTCGGGCTCGGCCTTCACCCCGTGAGCCAGGCCTTGCAGGAATATCCGGAGATGGCCCCGCTTTACGCCGAGGCCCGACGGCTGTGCCGGGTGGGACCGGGCGAAACGCTTCAAATGCTGGCCCGGCTCGGCTATGCAACAACGGTGGCGCCCACGCCGCGCTGGCCACTGGAAGCGAAATTGGTTCGGGCATGACACAATCGGATGCGTTCTTCAGCTTCTTCACCGAGATCGGCATACTCGCGCAGCTCTCGCAGACGCAGTTCGAACGCCTGATGCCGGATGGCATGACCGTCGCGCAGTTCACCGTGCTGAATCATTGCGTGCGGGTGGCGGACGGGAAATCTCCCGCAGCGCTCGCCCGCGCCTTCCAGGTGACGAAGGCCACCATGACCAGCACCCTGCAACGGCTGGAACAGAAGGGCCTTGTCACCATTCACCCGGACCCGGCGGATGGCCGATCGAAGATCGTGCGGATCACCGAAGCCGGCCGCGCGATGCGCGAAGCCTCGATCGCCGCCACCCGACCCTGGTTCGAGCATCTGCGGAACCGGCTGGACGAAAGCGAAGTGGCCGGGCTCATTCCCCGCCTTGCCTCCCTGCGCAGCATCCTCGATTCCGATCGCGACTGAGCGGCATGCAGGCTCAGCGGTCGGATGCAGCCCCGACTGTCCGGGCCGCCCCCGTCATGGACAAGGTCTGGCACCGCATCCGCAGCAATGTTGCGAGATCCTGCCCGGCCCTCGACGTGAGCCCCGGGCGGCGAAGGAGGCGCAGGCTGACAGCCGGCAGGGCCGGCAGGGCCGCTGCAGGAACGATGGGCCCGAGATCATGGGGAAGGCCCAAGGGTGTGCGGATCCCGATCCCGAGGCCGGCCCGGATCGCCGTCCACTGGCTGGCGAGGCTCGCGCTGGTGAAACTGCGTCGCCACGCCCTGCCCTCGCCGGCCAGAGCCTGCTCCGCGGCGCGGTTGAAGCAGCAGGCGCCGTCAAAGGCGACCAACCGGACCTCGCCACCGGGCTGCGGGATGTCTCCACGGCGCCCCACCCAACACATCGGCAGGCGGCCGATCACCTCTCCCGTTCCGGCACCGGGATCAGGTTCGAAGACGAGGGCGAGATCCAGTTCGCCATTCCGCGTGGCTTCGATGAGTTCGCCCATCTTGTCGGTGCGCAGCAGCAATTCAAGCGTCGGGTGGTTCCGCGAAAACTCCGCCAGCACATGGGTCAGCATGGCATCGGCCAGGTCCTGGGCGATCCCGAGCCGGACCGGGCCGGAGAGCCGGGTCGTCAGGCGGCGGGCAAGCGCGGCGTCATGCATTTCCACGATCTGCCGGGCGGCAGGCAGGAAGTCCTCCCCCGCCGGCGTCAGGACCAGATGCCGACCCTGCCGTCGCAGAAGGGGCTCTCCGACCTCTTCCTCCAGACGTTTCAGCTGCAGGCTTGCCGCCGGTTGCGAACGCCCCACCGCCTCCGCCGCCCGGCCGAGCCCGCCTTTCTCGACAGTCAGCACGAACAGGCGGAGGCAGGCGAGATCGAGATTGCGCATGGTCACTGAGCGAACCGGATGATGCCCCGACCTGGCCGGGTGTTGCGATTTCTGTTTTATATCTCAAATGTCAGATTTTGATCTATTGATTTGTCAAATCGATTGACCTGCCGCGACAATGGCCGCGTTCGAAAGGGACGGCCATGCTCGCGATGCACTACCAGTTCACCCTGCCCGCCGATTACGACATGCGGATCATCCGCGGACGCGTGGCGGCGCGGGGCCAGAGCTTCGAGGGCATGGCGGGGCTGGTCTTCAAGCAGTTCCTGCTGGCCGACGTCACGGCCGGCGCCCCGTCAAACCGCTACGCACCCGTCTATGTCTGGGCGTCCGCCGGGGCCGCGCATGATTTCCTGAGAGGCCCGCTCTTCGCCGCCCTCAGCACAGCGTTCGGCCGCCCCCGGGTGGCGATCGGGCTGCTCAATTCCCTGCCGGGGCGGGCGGCAGTCACGACAGCACGGGCCCTGGACCGCCGGATCGAGACCCCTGCCCTGCTCCCGTCCCGGACGATCGCCAGCCAGACGCCGCCGGCCGCCACCGACACCCTCGCCTGGGACGAGCCGCAGGACTGGAACCGCGTCACCATGGCCTTCGATCCGGGGCCTGCGACGCCGGGAGAACGGTTCGAGATCGCCTTCCTCGCCCGCGGCGCCGAATGGGAGCGCCTGCCGTGACAGCGGATGGCCTTGTCCGCCTCTGCGCAACCATTGACCGCCTGAACCGCCGGGCGGGCGAAGCAATCCGCTGGCTGGTGCCGGTGATCTGCATCGTCACCGTGATGCATGGCCTGTCCCGGCGCCTGTTCTCCCTCGCCTGGAACCATGTCAGCGAGGCGCAATGGTACATGTTCGCGGCCATGTTCATGATCGGCGCGGGCTATACCCTGCTTCGCGACGAGCATGTCCGGATCGATGTTCTCAGCCGTCATTTCCCGCCCGGCCTGCGCGACGGCATCGAACTCACCGGCCATCTCGGCTTCCTCCTGCCGATCTCGGCCTATCTGGTCTGGTTCACCGCCGGCATGTTCTGGGTATCGCTCCTCCAGAATGAAGGCCCGCCCGATGTGGTGGTGGGCCTGCCCCGCTGGGTGCTGATCGGCTTCATGCCCGCAGGCTTCCTGCTCCTCGGCCTGCAATCGCTGTCGCAGGGGCTGAAAGCGGGCCTGCGTCTTGCCGGCCATCGCCCCGAAGCCATTGTCACGGCCGGGCTCGACCTTGCACGGACGCCCGCCGCCGGGCCCGGGCACCGTCTTTCATGAGCAGCGCCCTGCTCGCCCCGGCCATGTTCCTCAGCATGGCCACCGCCCTGCTGCTCGGCTTTCCCGTCGCGCTTACGCTGATGGCGCATGGCTTCATCTTTCTCGGGATCGGCATCCTGACGGGCTTTTTCGACCCGGTCTTCACGGGCGCGATTCCCCTGCGCATCTATGCGATCACCTTCAACGAGCTGCTTCTGGCCATCCCGCTCTTCACCTTCATGGGCATGGTGCTTGAACGCTCGGGCCTCGCCGAGGACCTGCTGGAAACCACGGGACGGCTGTTCGGACGCATTTCCGGCGGGCTGGGGCTGACCGTCATCGTCGTCGGCGCGCTGTTCGCTGCAACGACCGGGCTTGTCCAGGCCTCCGTCATCGCCATGGGGCTGATCTCGCTCCCTGCCATGCTCAAGGCCGGCTATGACCCGCGCATCAGCACCGGCGTCATCGCCGCATCCGCCACTCTGGCGCAGGTCATTCCGCCCAGCCTTGTCCTGATCGTCTTCGCCGATGTCATGGGGATTTCGATCGGCGAACTCTATGCCGGCGCCTGGCTGCCCGGCCTCGTGCTGGCCGGCCTCTATCTGGTGATGATCGGCACAACGGCCCTGTTCCGCCCGGCGATGATGCCGCCGATCCCCCCGACAACGGAGGGGCCGGGATTGGGCAAGACCCTTGCGGCCATCCTGCGTTCCCTTTTGCCGCCACTGGTCCTGCTCGGGCTCTCGCTCGGCAGCATGTTCGCGGGCTTTGCCACGCCAACCGAGGCCGGCGCCTATGGCACGCTCGGGGCCGTTGCGATCGCGACGATGCGGGGGCGGCTGAACCGGACGCGGCTTCGCCAGGCCGTGGATTCGACCCTGCTTCTCTCGTGCTGCGCGGTGTTCATCCTTGTCGGGGCGACCTGCTTCACGCTGCCCTTCCGCGGCATGGACGGCCATCTCTGGGTGGAAGGCCTGTTCTCGGCGCTGCCCGGCGGAGCCACCGGTTTCCTCGCCGTATCGAACCTGATCGTGTTCCTGCTGGCCTTCTTCCTCGACTTCTTCGAGATCGCCTTCATCGTGCTGCCCTTGCTGGTGCCGGTTGCACAGGGCCTTGGCATCGACCTTGTCTGGTTTGCGGTGCTGCTCTGCGTCAACATGCAGACGTCCTTCATGCACCCGCCTTTCGGGATGGCGCTGTTCAGCCTGCGCAGCGTCGCGCCGCCGGAGGTGCGCTCCTCCGATATCTACCGGGGCGCCCTTCCCTTCATCCTGATCCAGATCGCGATGGTGATCCTGCTGATCGCATGGCCGGCGATGACCCGCCCCTTCGGCGAACGGGTGCGCCCCATCGGCCCGCCCCGCAGCATCGACCTTCCGCCACCGGACATTCCGGAGCCGGCACGGATCGCGACCCGCACGCGCGTGCTGCCTGCACCTTTACCCGCAGCGTGAAGGATCAAAGCCTCGGCGAGCCTATCGCACTCTCGCCCTGATTCAGAAACTGCCATGCCACTCAAGGTCTGAAGCGGCCGATATGCGCCGGATCAACGGGTGGGTCCGAAGAGGCTGGCTCCGGCTTCGGCCGGGCCGACATGCTGCCGGAACAGCGCGAAGAGCTCACGGCCCATGCCGCTCCCGGCGAGCGACGAGGCGCCGATTGCCGGCTGCCGGGCCCCGAGTGTTGCCTCGTCAAGATGGACGTCAAGACGCCCGCGACGCGCATCGATCGTGATGATATCGCCATCGACGATCCGCGCGATGGGCCCGCCGGCCTCGGCCTCGGGCGTGACATGGATGGCGCTGAGGATCTTGCCGGACGCGCCGGAGAGGCGCCCGTCCGTCAGGAGCGCCACGCGCTGGCCGCGTTCCTGCAGGATGCCGAGGATCGGCATCAAGCCGTGCAGTTCCGGCATGCCGTTCGCCTTTGGCCCCTGACTGCGCAAGACGATCACGAGATCGCCCGTCAGAGTTCCCGCCTTGAAGGCATCGTGGATGGCGGCCTGCTCCGCAAAGACCCGTGCCGGCGCAGTGATGGCCTGCCGGTCCCCTGTCACGGCGGATGTCTTGACAATCGCCTTGCCAAGATTGCCCGTGAGGAGCGCGAGTCCGCCATGACCCTGAAACGGATCGGCGACCGGCCGGAGGATCGATGGATCCAGGCTCGTCACCGGCGGATCACGCCAGGTCAGCCGGCCCTCGTCCAGGACGGGTTCGCGCGTGTAGGCGGCGAGCCCGGCCCCGGCGACGCTGCCCACATCATTGAAGGCGAGCCCGGCTGACAGCAATTCCCGGATGACAAAGCCGATACCTCCAGCGGCCTGGAACTGGTTCACATCGGCCTGGCCATTGGGATAGATCCGCGCGATCAGCGGAACGACATGCGCGAGATCGGCGAAATCCTCCCATGTCACGATAAAGCCCGCAGCCTGCGCAATCGCGACAAGATGGAGAAGGTGGTTGGTGGAACCGCCGGTGGCATGGAGCCCGGCCATTGCATTGACCAGCGAGCGCGCGCCCAGCATGGCGCCGACACCGCCATCCGGCGCCTTGATGCGGGCCAGAGCCAGCCGGACCGCCTCACGCGTCAGGGCCTCGCGCAGGGGCGTTCCCGGCGGCACGAAGGCAGCGCCGGGCACATGCAGCCCCATGATTTCCATCAACATCTGGTTCGAATTGGCGGTGCCGTAGAAGGTGCAGGTTCCCGGTGCGTGATAGCTCTTCATCTCGGCATCGAGCAGGGCCCGGCGGTCCGCCTCGCCGTTGGCATAGGCCGACCGCATGCGGGTTTTCTCGTCATTCGAGAGCCCTGTCGGCATAGGGCCGGCGGGAACGAAGACCGCCGGCAGATGGCCAAAGGCCAGCGCGCCGATCAGCAGCCCCGGCACGATCTTGTCACAGACGCCGAGCAGCAGCGCCGCATCAAACGCGTTGTGGGACAGGGAAATGGCCGTCGCCATGGCGATCACATCGCGAGAGAAAAGCGAGAGCTCCATGCCCGGCTGGCCCTGCGTGACGCCGTCGCACATGGCGGGCACGCCGCCGGCGACCAGCGCGGTCGCTCCCCGTTCCGCAGCCGCGTCCCGGAGGATCGCCGGATAGGATTCGAAGGGCTGGTGGGCCGACAGCATGTCATTATAGGCCGTGACCACCGCGAGCACGGGGGCCTGCCCATCCGTCAGGCGCTGCTTGGCGGAGGCCGTGCATGCCGCCGCGACATGCGCGAGATTGCCACAGGACAGCCCCTTCCTCGGGGGCATGTCGCGCCGCATCCGGACGAGGCGCTCGCGATATTCCGCGCGGCTGTCCTGCGATCGCGCCTCGATCCGCGCCACCACATCGAGCAGGCGGGGGTGAGGAGCGGCACTCATGACGTCACCGCCATGGTGTCGCGGAGGCCGAAGCAGATCTCGCAGGGGCCGGCCAGAAGCAGCCGCACCGGCAGCTCAGAAACCGGGCCGTCCCTGCACGCCCGAGAGAAGACCGCCTGTTTCGCAGGCCCCGCGAACAGCAGGGCCCGCCAGCCCGCCCCGAGGAGTGCGGTGGGGGACAGTGTCAGCCGCGGCGCAAGACCGGACGGATGCGTGGCGATGACCGCTGGATGCGTCCCGACGACCCCTTCCAGCGCCGGCATTCCCGGAAACAGCGAGGCGATATGGCCATCGGAACCCATGCCGCAGATCACGAGATCGACGGGTCGAGCCAGAGCCGGATCGGCGCAGGCCTGTGCGGCTGCCGCCTCGGGCGTTTCCGCCCTGCCTCGCAAGGAAACGAATGTGCAGCGGTGATCCCCGACCGGGGCGAAATGCGTGCGGATCTGCCGCTCATTGGATTGAAGATCATCCGGGGGAACGAAACGCTCGTCACCCGGCAATGCGACGATGCGGTTCCACGGCAGGTCGTGACGTCCCAGCGCGTCAAGGAAAAGCAGCGGCGTGGTCCCTCCCGGCAGGGCCAGCGTCGCCCTGTCCTGCCTCGCCAGGACGATGGAAAGGCGGGCGGCCACGAGTTCCGCCAGTCGTGCGGAGGCCGTAGCCAGATCGGGACAGGGGTGGAGGGTGAAGCGCTCGGCCATCAGCTCGACTCGGGGTCGACCCAGCTGCGCCCATCCCGCTCGATGAGCCCGATGGCCTGGCTCGGTCCCCAGGAACCCGCCGGATACCGGAACGGCCGGACATTGAAGTCTTGCCAGCCGCGGATGATGGGATCAACCCAGGCCCAGGCGGCCTCGACCTCGTCCCGCCGCATGAAGAGGGTCTGGTCACCGCGGATCACATCGGTGAGCAGGCGCTCATAGGCATCCGGCGTGCGGAAATCGAAGGCGGTGTCATACCGGAGGTCAAGCGTGCGCGGCACGAGCTTCAGCCGACCGGATCCGGGCACCTTCATCATCATGTGCAGTTGCAGGCCATCATTGGGCTGCAACCGCAGCACGAGGCGGTTCGGAGCCAGGGCCTCCTGCGCGACGTTGGTGAAGATCGAATGCGGAACCGGCTTGAACACAACCACGATCTCGCTGGAGCGCAGGCTGAGCCGCTTGCCCGTCCGGAGATAGAATGGCACGCCGGCCCAGCGCCAGTTATCGACCTCGCAGCGCAGGGCCACGAACGTTTCGGTATCACTCGGATGGCCGAGCTCATCGGAATAGCCAGGCACGATCTTTCCGTCGATCGAGCCCTGGCTGTATTGGCCGCGCACCGTCGACCGGCTGACATCCCCTTCCCGGATCGGTCGCAAGGCCTTGAGGACGCGCAGTTTCTCATCGCGGACCGCATCGGCCTCGAGTTGGTTCGGCGGCTCGCTCGCAAACAGGCAGAGGAGCTGGAGCACATGGTTCTGGACCATGTCCCGCAGCGCGCCGACCCTGTCGTAATATCCGGCCCGCGCCTCCAGCCCCACCGTCTCGGCCACGGTGATCTGGACATGGTCGATATCGCGGCTGGACCATGAACGCTCGAACAGGGTGTTGGCAAAGCGCAGGACCAGCAGGTTCTGGACGGTCTCCTTGCCGAGGTAATGATCGATACGATAGGTCCGGCTTTCGGGGATCAGCCTGGCGACGGCATCGTTGATCTCCTGTGCGGTGGCCAGATCCCGGCCGATCGGCTTCTCGAGGATCAGGCGGGCGCCGCCATCGAGCAGGCCATGCTGCGCGAGATTGCGGCAGATGGGGACGAAGAGATCCGGCGCCGTGGAGAGGTAGATCGCGCGGACATGCGGCGACCGATCGAGAATCGCCGAAAGAGCGGCAAAGCTGCCCGGATCATGCGCATCTGCCTGAAGGATCGTGATACGGCGCATGAAACGGGCAATGGTCTCCGCCGAGAGCCCCTCGGTCGTGAGCCTTGCCTCGATCTGCCGCGGCAGGTCCTGGATATGCCGCGCCTGATGCGCCATGGCGATGATCCGGCTCTCCGGCGGAAGGACGCCCTCATCGTCGCGGCGGGCCATGGCCGGATAGAGCTTGCGCAGGGCGAGATCACCCGTCGCGCCGAAAATCACCAGGTCGAATGCCGGAACCGGGGTCCGCTCGGTTGCCGTCGTTGACGGACTGAAAGGGTGATCGGGCATGATGTCCTGATATTTGCGGAACAGGAAACGGGCGACGGGCAGCCTATACGGTTCCGCCCGGTCTTGGCAGGGCCAGTTCGCTGGCCAGCCATTCCGAGAAGATCCGGAGCAGGTTGCCCTGCCGCGTCTCGCGGGGATAGACCAGCGTATGGCCGATATAGGTGATGTCGACGGATTTCCCGGCGAGCGGAGCAACGAGCCGGCCGCTTGCCAGTTCCCGGCTCGCCAGAAGGGTCGATTCCAGCGCTACCCCGAGGCCATCGGCGGCTACGCCAAGCGCGAGGAAACTCCTGTCGAACCGCAAGGTGTGGTTCAGCGCCGGGTTCAAGCCGTTGGCATCGAACCAGTGCGGCCACCGGACCTGCTTGTTGTCGCTCAGGATCAGGTTGCATTCGAGCAGGTCGCGGGGAGTCCGGATCTGCCGGGCGAGTTCCGGCGAGCAGAGCGGGGTGACGGTCTCGCTGACAAGCGGAAGGGCGACCACCCCCGGTGCATGGACGGGGCCGTAGACGATGTCGGCATCGAACTCGTCCGTCGTGAAGCGGGAATAGTCCGCACCGGCAGACAGCCGCACCTCGATCCCCGGATGGGCAGCCAGGAAGCGCGGCAGGCGCGGTGCCAGCCATGCATAGGCGATGGACGGGGCCGAATGAAGCCGCAGCACGCGCTTGCCCTGCCGCGTGGCCACACGGTCGAATCCGCGCCGGAGCTCATCGAACGCCGCGATGACATGGCGCATGAAGACTTCGCCACTCACCGTCAGACGGATGTTCCTGCCCGCCTTCTCGAAGAGCTGGACTTCCATCGACTGTTCGAGTGACCGGATCGCGTGGGAAATGGCACTCTGGGACAGGTTCAGCTCGGCCGCTGCGGCCTTGTGCGAGCCACGGCGGGCCACGGCCTCGAAGATGCGGATCGCCGGGAGTGAAACCCTGTTGAGCATCACGTTTGATTCCTGCTCACATTTTCGAACGGATGCCACGCCATGGCTCGCAAATGCGCGCCGAACATCGCTCAATTCTTGAAGTGCTCCGGCGCGCGCATAAAATACTTGAATGAAATTCATATGAAAATGAAAAATCACCGTTTGCACGTGAAGACATTTCGCGGTTCCCTGTCGAGCCAGGAAATCCTGCGTCAAAAGCAGGGCCGACAAGGGAAACGCACCATGCTTCTCGAGGGATATTCCACCCCCGTCACCGGCACGGGCATCGACGCCCCGGGAGGCCAGAGGCTCCATGGCTGAACTGCCCAACAAATCGCTGGCCGACCGCGCCTATCATATCCGCCGCAATGCGGTGCTGATGGGCGAGGTGCAGGGCCAGGGCTATATCGCGCAGGCGCTGGACATCGCCGATGTGCTCGCCGTCGCCTATTTCCATGCGATGACCTACCGGCCGGAAGATCCGGAATGGGAAGGCCGCGACCGCTTCCTGCTCTCCAACGGCCATTACGCAATCGCGCTCTACGCGGCGCTGATCGAGGCCGGGATCCTTCCCGAGAACGAGCTGGAAACCTACGGCTCGGATGACAGCCGCCTGCCGATGAGCGGCATGGCGCAATACACGCCGGGCATGGAGATGTCCGGCGGCTCGCTCGGCATCGGCCTGTCCATCGCCGTCGGGAAGTGCCTCGGCCTGAAGCGCAAGGGTTCCTCGAGCCGGGTGTACACCCTGTTCTCGGATGGCGAGCTGGATGAAGGCTCGGTCTGGGAGGCGATCCTGTCTGCCGCCCACCACAAGCTCGACAACCTGATCGCCATTGTCGACATCAACAACATGCAGGCGGATGGTCCGTCGACGCAGATGATGGGGTTCGAACCCCTGAAGGAAAAGCTCGAGGCGTTCGGCTGGTTCACCCAGCGGATCGACGGCAACGATCTCGATGCGGTGGTCGCCGCCTTCGACGCGGCGAAAGCCCATCCCGGTCCGCAGCCCCGCATGATCATTGCCGATACGCTGATGGGCAAGGGCGTGCCCTTCCTCGAAACGCGCGACAAGAGCCATTTCATCCGCGTCGATGCCCATGAATGGCAACTTGCCCTGCAGGCCCTCGATGCCGGGAGGTCTGCATGAAACCGAAATTCTCGCCGCCGGCGCCGGGCAAGCCGCGCCTCACCACTTCGGCGATGATCGCCTCGATCGCCGCCGACGGTCAGGCGACCAAGCCGGCTCCGTTCGGTCATGCGCTGGTCGAGATCGCCAGCACCCGGCCCGACATTGTGGGCATGACGGCCGATCTCGGAAAATATACAGACCTGCATATTTTCGCCAAAGCCTACCCGGACCGGTTCTACCAGATGGGCATGGCCGAGCAGTTGCTCTTCGGCGCGGCCGGCGGGCTGGCCTCGGAAGGGTTCACGCCGTTCGCGACCACCTACGCGGTTTTTGCCTCGCGCCGGGCCTATGATTTCATCCACCAGACCATCGCCGAGGAAGACCGCGACGTGAAGATCGTGGCCGCCCTGCCCGGCCTTACCTCCGGCTATGGCCCCAGCCATCAGGCCGCGGAAGACCTCGCCCTGTTCCGGGCCATGCCGAACATGGTCGTGGTCGATCCATGCGATGCCCTCGACACGGAACAGGCAACCGCCGCCATCGCTGCCCACAAGGGCCCCGTCTATATGCGGCTCCTGCGCGGCAATGTGCCGATGGTGCTTGACGAATATGCCTATTCGTTCGAGCTGGGTAAGGCGAAGCTGCTTCGTGACGGCCGCGATGTGCTGGTGATTTCCTCCGGCATCCTCACGATGCGGGCGCTCGAGGCCGCCAAGGCGCTCGCCAAGGACAAGGTCAGCCTCGGCGTGCTGCATTGCCCGACCATCAAGCCACTGGATGTGGAGACCATCCGCCGTGAGGCCGCGAAATCCGGCCGCCTTGTCGTGGTTGCCGAAAACCATACGGAGATCGGGGGACTGGGCGAGGCTGTGGCGCGGGACCTGATGCTCAACGGCATCCATCCGGCCTTCCGGCATATCGCGCTGCCGGACGAATTCCTCGGCGCAGGTGCATTGCCCACGCTGCATGATCGCTACGGGATCTCCACCGAGGCGATTGTCGCCACGATCAAGGGCTGGCTTGGCTGAAAGCCGGGCTTTTGCTGCCGGTCATCTCAGGGATATTCACCGCCTTGAATGCGGCCGGCCATTGCGCCCCGACCCGTTGAAGGCGACACTTGCGCATGGAGATTCCGTCAGAACTGACCGTAACCGGGATTGCGGCGTTGTGTGGCACCGGTGCGCATTCGAGCCGGGACATTCTCGAGCGCTGTCTCGCGACAATCGCCGCCGAGAACGAAGCGCTCCATGCCTTTATCGAGGTGTTCGAAGGGCCGGCGCGGCTGCGGGCGGATGAACTCGACCGGGCTGTGGCGAATGGCCCGCAAGTCGGGCCGCTTCATGGCGTGCCGATCGCCATCAAGGATCTGGCCCGCCTCGAGGGGCGGCTGCCCGGCTTCGGCTCGAAATGCTATCGCGGCCTGCCCGCCGGCCCGACCGCCCCGGCGATCCAGCGCCTGATCGATGCGGGCGCGATCCTCATCGGCATGACGCATATGGTTGAATTTGCCAGCGGCGGCTGGGGCACAAACTATGCGACCGGAACGCCGTGGAACCCGATCGACCGGGTGGTCCACCGGGTGCCGGGCGGCTCCAGCAGCGGATCGGCTGTGGCCGTTGCTGCCGGGATGGCCCCGGCCGCGATCGGGTCAGATACAGGCGGGTCGATCCGGATCCCGGCTTCCCTTTGCGGCCTGGTCGGATTCCGGCCCGGCTTCGGGCTGATCCCGCTCGAGGGTATCGCGCCGTTGAGCCCGACCTTCGATACGCTGGGCCCCCTCACCCGGACGGTCCGCGATGCCCGGCTGCTGTTTTCCGTCCTCGCCCGGATGCCGTTGCCGCCGGCCGCGAAGCCCCTCCCCGCGCGGATCGGCGTTCCCGCCGTGGAGCAGCTCCAGCCCTGCGACCCGGAAATTCTCGAGGCGTTCCTGCACTCTCTGGAGACTCTCCGTGCTCGCGGACACCGCGTCGAGACCTTCTCCCTGCCAAGGGAACTTTCCGCCTATCAGGCCATCAATGGCCAGATCGCCGCCTATGAGGCCTACCGGCATCACCAGACGGTCCTCGAGGACAGCCGGTCCCCGATGGATCCGTTTGTCCGCCAGCGCCTTCTCGCCGGCGGGATGATCGGCGATGCGGACTATGCCGCAATAAAGGAGGCACTGCGGGCGGCCATCGCGGAGTTCCGGGAACGGGCCGGGCATTTCGACATGTTCGCCATGCCCAGCACGCCGCTGCCCGCCATTCCGGTCAGCGAGGTCGATGACATGGCCATCCCGATGTCGCGCTATACCCGGTTCGGCAACTGTCTCGATCTCTGCGGCATCAGCCTTCCGAACGGAAAAACCACGGCGGGACTGCCGATCGGGTTCCAGCTGATGTCATGGTCCGGCCGGGAATCGCAGCTTCTCGACCTCGCCGAGGACATCGAAGGCCCCTGACGAGGACTGCTCCACCTCCGGACGGATCACTGGCCGAGCGGGGCCGGAGCTTCCGGATGGCCACGCCGCTGCCAGTTCCGCCCGGGCACCGAGGCCAGAAGGGTCCGCGTATAGTCATGCTGCGGATTGGCGAAGATGTCGGCGGTCATGCCCCGCTCGACGATCGTTCCGTTTTTCAGAACCACGATCTCCTCGCAGACATGGGCGGCCACGCGCAGGTCATGCGTGATGAAGAGCATCGTCAGTCCGAACTGCCGCCGGAGATCGTCCAACAGGTCGAGAACCTGCTTCTGGACCGAGACGTCGAGCGCGGAAACCGGCTCGTCGGCAATCAGGATCTCCGGCTTGACCGCGAGGGCCCGGGCAATGCCGATGCGCTGCCGCTGGCCGCCGGAGAATTCATGCGGGTAGCGTTCCGCAGCCCGGGCATCGAGGCCGACAAGGCCCAGCAGCGTGCGGGCCTGATCCATGGCGGTTTCCGGGTTCACGCCCTGGAGGATGGCGCCCCGGGCGATGATGTCGCCGACCTTGGTTCGCGGATTGAGCGAGGCGAAGGGGTCCTGGAACACCATCTGGACCCGCGAGCGCAGAGGACGCCAGTCGCTGCGGCTCAATCCGACGATCTCGTCGCCCGCAATCATGGCCGAGCCTGCATCCGCCTGCTCGAGGCCGATCAGGCACCGCGCCAGCGTGGATTTGCCGGATCCGGATTCACCGACCAGCGCGACGGCACTGCCGCGCCGGATCTCGAGATCCACCCGGTTGACCGCCTTGACGGCGCTGCGCCGTCCCCGGCCAAGCCCCGGCAGGACCCGCGCAAGCCAGTTCGGGCCAGAAGCGGCGCGACCATAGGTCTTCTCGAGCGCCCGGACCATCAGGATCGACTCCGACGGCGCGGTCGCGTCCGGCTTGGGATGCTTGCGCGGCACGAGGCTCGGCACGGCATCGATCAGCGCGCGGGTATAGGGATGCTGCGGATGTTCGAGGACCTCGGCGGCGGGACCGTATTCGACAAGCTCCCCGTACCGCATCACCGCGACACGGTCGGCGATTTCAGCGACGACGCCGAAATTATGCGTGATGAACAGCAAGGCCGTGCCATGCTTGGTCTGCAATTCCTTCAGCAAGGTCAGGACCTGCGCTTCGGTCGTGACATCCAGCGCGGTTGTCGGCTCGTCGGCGATGATCAGCTTCGGCTCGAGAACGAGGCTCATCGCGATCATGACCCTCTGGCGCTGACCGCCGGAAAGCTCATGAGGATAGGCGCCGACAATGCGTTCAGGCTCGGGCAGCCGGACATCCTCGAAGGTCGCGATCACCCGACGCCGGCGTTCGGCCTTGCTCCAGTTGGTATGGACCTCGAGGATCTCGTCGATCTGCCGCCCCACCGTCATGAGCGGGTTGAGCGACACCATGGGTTCCTGGAACACCATGGAAATCTCGCCACCCCGGATCTGGCGCATACGCCGGTCATCGGCCCGGGCGAGATCCTCGCCGTCGAGCAGGATCTGGCCGCCGGCGATCCGCAGATGCGGCTCCGGCAGCAGCCGGAGGATCGACCGCGCCATGACCGACTTTCCGGATCCGGATTCGCCGACGACGCACAGGGTTTCGCCCCGGCCCACCGTGAGCGACACCGATTTCACCGCCAGCGGACGGTCAGCCCAGGCCGGCAGCGCGACGGAAAGGTCGCGGATCTCGAGGACAGGATCGGCAAGGGTGGCCGCGGAAGCCGGATGCTTGGAGCCGGTCATGGTGTACGCAGCCTCGGGTTCAGGGCATCGTTCAGGCCTTCGCCCACGAGGTTGATGCTGAGCACCGTCAGCAGGATCGCAATGCCCGGAATGGCGACAAGCCACCACGCATCGCGCAGGAAGCTCCGGCCAGCCCCGATCATGAAGCCCCAGCTCATGAAGTTGGGAGCGCCGAGACCGAGGAAGGACAGGGCCGACTCGGTAAGGATCGCCGTCGCCACGAGCAGCGAGCCGGTGACGATCAGCGGCGAGAGGGCGTTGGGGAGGATCTGCCGGAACAGGATCACGAAATCGCGCTCTCCGAGCGTGACGGCCGCCTGGATGAATTCCCGCGAGCGCAGCGACATCACCTCGGCACGGACGATCCGGGCAATCGGTGGCCAGCTCACCGTCGCGATTGCCACGACAACGCTGGTGGCGGAGGGAGACAGCACGGCGACGAGCAGGATCGCGAAAATGAAGGACGGAATGGTCTGGAAGAACTCGGTGATCCGCATCAACAGGTTGTCGACCAGCCCGCCATAGAAGCCCGACAGGGCCCCGAGCATGCCGCCGAAGGCGACCGCCACCAATGTCGCGATGACCGCGATGAGCAACGTGGTCCGGGCGCCGTGGACAAGGCCCGCCCAGACGCTCCGGCCAAGGGAATCGGTGCCGAACAGGAACCCGTCCATCGGACGCACAAACGGCTTGCCGGTGATCGCGAAGGGATCGACCGGCGCGATGAGCGGAGCCGCCAGCGCACCGATCACCACGAGCCCCAGCCAGATCAGGCCCAGCAGCACCCGCGGATTGCCGAGAAAGCGGATCCAGAACGAGGTGCTCATGCCTTGCCTCCGACCCGGATCCGGGGGTCGAGAAGGACATAGATCACGTCAACGATGATATTGACGACCACCACGAGGCAGGCCGACAGGAAGAAAATCCCCAGCAGCAGGTTGAAATCGCGCGCGAACAGCGATTGGTAGGCGAGTTGCCCGAGGCCAGGCCAGGCAAAGACGGTTTCCACGACCACCGATCCGCCCAGCAACGCACCCACCTGGACGCCCGCCATCGTGATCACCGGCAGCAGGGCATTCCGCAGGACATGGCGCAGCGTGATGGCCCGTTCCGTGAGCCCCTTGGCCCGCGCGGTGGTGGCATATTCGGCGCCCCTCTGCTCGAGCACGGTGGCGCGCATCAGCCGGGTGTAGAGGGCAAGGTAGAACAGCGAGAGCGTGATCGTCGGCAGAACAAGGTGATGGGCGATGTCGACAACCCGCGCCCAGCCTTCGTGAAAGGCGACAACATCCTCCATTCCCGAGGTGGGAAACCAGTCGAGCCGGATGGAGAAGGCGAGGATCAGCATCAGGCCGATCCAGAAGAGCGGCGTCGCGTAGGCAATCACCGCGGCAATCGAGATCAGATGATCGCGCCAGGTCCGCACGCCGAGTGCCGCGATCACGCCGAGCATCACGCCGCCGCCGACCGACACGATGAGCGTCGCGCCCATCAGGAGAAGCGTGGGCCAGAGGCGGTCGAGGATCAACCCGAGGACCGGCGCATTGTTCCGGAAGGAAAACCCGAGATCGAGCAGGAGGATGTTCTTCAGGTAGAGGCCGAGCTGGACCAGAACCGGCTTGTCGAGGCCGAAGCGGGCCCGGAGCTGCTCGACATATTCCGGCGGCGCTCCGCCGGCCTCCCCCGCCAGCACGGTGGCCGCATCACCGGGGGCCAGCTGCAGCAGCAGGAAGTTGAGTACCACGACGCCCAGAACGACGGGGATCGCCTGCAGGAGCCTGGTCATGATGAAGCTGATCAGTCGCAGTCCCCGCATGTCATGTCTCCCCGCGAGCCGGCGGCGCCCGGCAAGGCGCCGCCCAATCGTGCATCACTCCTATTCGCGCCAGGCCCGGTCAAAGGACGAGAACAGGCCGAGCGGGCTGACGATGACGTCCCGGTAGCGCTTGTCGAGAACCGTCGCGAAGCTGATCTCGTGCGTCCAGGCCAGCGGTGCTTCGGCCACGACGATCTTCTGGACCTCGGCATAGAGTTCGGCCCGCTTCTTCGCGTCAGGCTCGATCGTGGCGCGGTCCATCAGTTCATCCGTGCGCGGGCTGCTCCAGCGAACGCCGTTCACGAACACGGTTCCCGGCCGGATGAAGCGCGAGTGGAAGGCCCTGTGCACGCCGAGCACCGGGTCGGCCAGATTGAACAGGTGGTTCGAGGACACGTCGTAATCGTAATCCGTGTAGATGCGCTTCAGCCAGGTCGCGACATCCTCATAGCGCAGGTTCGCCTTGATCCCGATCCGGGCAAGCGCCTGCTGGGTGTATTCGCCGAACCGCCGCCATTCCTCGCCATAGGGTGTGATGTCGTGGGTGATCTCGAAGCGGATGCCATCGGCCTTGCGCGGGAACCCGGCTTCATCGAGCAGCTTGTTGGCCCGCTCGACGCCATCCGGCACGTTGTAGTTGGTGACGTCCGCGCTGTAGAGGCCGGTCGGCGCGAAGTTCGAGCTGATCGGGCCGTTGGTCGGCTTGCCGAAGCCGAACCAGATGTTGTCGATCACGAATTTCCGGTCGATGGCATAGGAGATCGCCTGCCGCACCTTCGCATTGTCGAACGGCGCCTTCTTCGTGTTGAACATCAGCTCGACCACGGGCGAGAGCATCTCGTAGCCCTTGGTGACGATCTGGATGTTCGGCAGCTTTTCCAGCTTCTTGACGTCGTTGTAGGGAACGGCGCCGAAGCCGGCGATATGGGCCTCGCCCTTCTCGAGCGCCGCGGCGCGGGTGCCGGTATCGCCGATGAAGCGCACGACGATCCGGTCGAGATACGGCAGGCCGGGCTTCCAGTAATCGGCGTTGCGATCCAGCCGGACAAACTCGCCGCGCCGCCATTCGACAAACTTGAACGGCCCGGTGCCAACGGGGGAATTGGCGTTCTGGTGGGTGCGGATATCGCCCTGGCTGAAGACATGCTTCGGAAGGATGGGCGATTCATACCCGGAAAGCGCCGCCATCATGTAGGGCGCCGGCCGGTTGAGGCGGAAGATCGCGGTCTGCGGATCCGGCGTCTCGACGGCCGTGACTTCGGCGAAGGTATTGATGCCGCGCGGGTGGACCTTCTTCAGCACCTCCATGAAGGTGAACTGGACATCGGCGCTGGTGAAGGGCTTGCCGTCATGGAACTTGACACCCTGGCGCAGCTTGAACGTGACGGTCTTGCCATCCTCGGAGACTGTCCAGGATTCCGCGAGGCTCGGCAGCGGCTTCAGGTCGAAATCGTATTCGAGGAGGCCATCATAGATCTTGGAGGCCACCTGCCCGACCGGGTTGGCGGTCGAGACGTAGGAGCCAAGCGTCGGCGGCTCTGGCTGGGTGATCTGGACAAGGGTGCCGCCGCGCTTCTGGGCGAGGGCCGGCACGCCCGCAAGGCTGATGACGGTCAACCCCAGGCCGGCGACAAGAGCAAGACTTCTGACAAGGCGCATCACAATCCTCCCGGTGAACCTGAACGCCCGTCTGGATAACGGGACAGTCATCCTGAGCCTGCAAGCTAGCGGCAGGTTCGACGTTCCCGCCATTGCTCATTTTCGATACGTTATGCAGGATGCGCATGAGGAGGGTCGGAGCGCGAAACGCTCCACCTCCGGAAATCTGCGAGGGATACATGGAAATCGGCTGGCTGGAAGATTTCATCAGTCTCGCCTCGACGGGCAATTTCTCGCGCTCGGCCGAGGACCGGAACATCAGCCAATCCGCCTTCAGCCGCCGCATCCGGGCGCTCGAACATTGGCTGGGCGCGGACCTGATCGACCGGTCGCGCTTCCCGACCACGCTCACGCCGGCAGGGCATTCCTTCTACCAGACCGCGCTGGATGTCGTCCGCATCCTGCAGCGCGAGCGGGCGGAATTCCGCGGCCTCGTCAAACGCGATGCGCGGACAATCCGGATCTGTGCCACGCATACGCTCGCCATCCATTTTGCTCCGACCTGGATCGCCGCGCTGCGTCACGCGGACGGGACCGGCGAACTCAATGTGAAGATGATGGCCGCGGATCTCCATGATTGCGGCCAGGCGCTGATGGAAGGCGCCTGCGACCTCGTTCTGGCCTACAATACCAGCGCGGCACCCTCGATGTTCGGGATGTCGCGCTTCGAGGCCGCGAGCATCGGCGCCGATACGGTGATGCCCGTCTCGGCAGCCGACAGCGACGGCGCGCCGCGCCATGCCATCGACGCGACGAATGATGATCCCTTCCCGCTTCTGGCCTATTCCAACAACTCCTATCTCGGCCGTCTCGTCGGTTCCGCGCTCGAAAACTGGGACCTCGGCCGGAGAGCCCGTCCTTCCTACGAAAGCTCGCTGGTCGAGGCCCTGAAGGGCATGGCCCTCGCCGGTGACGGGGTTGCCTGGCTGCCCCGGTCAGCCATCGGAGCAGAACTCGCGGCCGGCCGGCTTGTCGCCTGCGCCCGCCATGCGGATTATGGCCTCGCCGTCGAGATCAAGGCCTACCGGCGTGCGGAACGCGAGCGTTCGATTGTCGAGCATGTCTGGCGCGCTGTGACCGAACTGCCTAAAGATCATGCAATTTCTGCATAAGCCTTGTGCAATTCGAATTTCCTGCGGCGGGGTCGCAGCGCTAGCCTTGCCGGAATTCCTTTCCAACAGGGCGGGTCCCCATGCTCCTCGAACGATTTCCCCGTGTCAGCCTTTCGCACGCGCCGACGCCGCTCGAGCCGCTTGACCGGTTGCGGCAGGCCATCGGCGGCCCGCGCCTCTGGATCAAGCGTGATGACTGCACCGGGCTGGCGCAGGGCGGCAACAAGGCGCGCAAGCTGGAATTCCTCGTGGCGGATGCCCTCGAGAAGGGGGCGGACCTGCTCATCACCCCGGGCGCGGTGCAGTCGAACCATGTCCGCATGACGGCCGCGGCCGCCGCGCGGTTCGGCATGAAGTGCCACGCTGTCCTCGAGCGCCGCGTGACGGAGACCGACGCCGATTACGAGCAGAACGGCAATATCCTGCTCGATGAGCTGTTCGGCTGCACCCGGAGCTATGTGCCCGGCGGCAGCGATGTCGGCGCGGCCTGTGCAGCGGCGGCCGAGGATTTCAAGGCGAAGGGCGCCAGGCCGTATGTCATCCCGGGTGGCGGCTCCAACCCGATCGGGGCCCTCGGCTATGTTGCCTGTGCCATGGAACTGATGGCGCAGGCCAGCCAGCTCGGCATCAACATGACCCGCCTCGTGCATGGAACGGGAAGCTCCGGCACCCAGGCGGGCCTTGTGGCCGGCTTCGTGGCGATGCGGAGCCCGATTTCGGTCCATGGCGTTTCGGTTCGGCATCCGCGCCAGAAGCAGGAAGAGATGGTGTTCGACCTGGCCTGCCGCACGGCCGAGCATCTCGGCCAACCCGGAATCGTCAAGCGCGAGCATGTCTTCGCCGATGACGGATATGTCGGCCCCGGCTATGGCCTGCCGACCCCCGGCATGGTGGATGCGCTGACGCTGGTGGCCCGGACCGAGGGCATTCTCCTCGATCCGGTCTATAGCGGCAAGGCGATGGCCGGCATGATCGATGCCATCCGGAAGGGCACGTTCGCGGAAAACGAGGATATCGTCTTCCTGCATACCGGGGGCTCGACCGCCCTGTTCGGCTACAAGCACCTGTTCCTGAAGGCCTGACCCTGCCGGAGGAGCCCGGATCCCCCTCCCCCATTGGCTAGCGCGGGTCGAGCAGGGTGCGAAGGAAAGCCCGCACGGCGTCGGATCCGGTCAGCCCGATCGCTGTTTCCAGCGAGGCGGAAGCGGCTTCGGGTAGGCCGAGGGCATCCTGCGTCCGGGCGAGCGTGACCCAATAGGGTTGATGCGTCCGGATGTCGTCAGCGGGCAAGGCGTCGAGCAGGGCCATCGCCTCTGCCGCACGTCCGGCTTCGACCAGAACGGCGGCATATCCGAGCAGTGCGCCGATGCTGGGATGGCGTTCGGCCAGCAGCCGATAGAGTGTCAGCAGCGCGTGGTGATCCGTCCGCCCGGTGATCGGCCGCTGCACATGGACGGACTGGATGGCCGCCTCGCACTGGTAGCGCCCGAACCGGCCGAAACCGGATGCGGCGATCAGCAAGGCCTCCGCCTCGATGATGAGATCGCGGGACCACAGGCGGGCATCCTGCCGCTCCAACGGGATGAAGCGGCCCTCCCCATCGCTTCGGGCCTCGCGCCGCGCTTCGCAATAGAGCATCAGCGCCAGCAGGCCCTTCGCCTCGGGTTCATCGGGCAGGAGGGCAACGAGCAGTCGGCCGAGAAAGACCGCCTCCTGCGCCAGATCCCGGATGCCGGCATCTCCGCCATGATGCCCGTCCCATCCGACACCATAGGCGGCATAGACCGCATCGAGAACCTCGGCCAGCCGCCCGGGCATGTCGGCCGGCGACGGAATATCGAAGCGCAGGCCGGCTTCCTTGATCTTGGCCTTGGCCCGGACGAGGCGCTGCCCCATGGTCGCGGGCGAGACCAGAAACGTGCTGCCGATGCGCGCCGCATCCAGCCCGAGGATGGTCTGCAGCATGAGCGGCGTCCGGATGCCGGCTTCGATCGCCGGATGCGCACAGACAAACATCAGCTTGAGGCGTTCGTCCGGAATGGCCTGCGGTTCGTCCCCGTCCGGGAGGTGGAGCAGGGCGAGATCCGGCTCGGCAGCAACCGTGATGGTCCTGTGGCGATAGGCATTGCGCATCCGGTTCCGGGCCGCCGTCAGCAACCACGCGTCGGGATTGGCGGGGATACCCCTTTCGGGCCAGGTGCGAAGTGCCGCGACAAGGGCATCCGCCAGCGCATCCTCGGCGCTGGCAATATCGCGGGAGCGCGCCGCCAGCAAAGCCACCAGACGGCCGTAGGATCCGCGCGCGACGCGTTCGGCAGCGAGGCGCGCGGGATCCATGTCAGGCCGCCGGCGGGGTCATCGGCGGCAGGACCGGCCGGACCTCGACCGAGGCATAGGAGGCGGAGGGCGCGCGGGCAGCCCATTCGAGCGCCGTATCGAGATCCGGCACCTCGATCACGAAGTAGCCGCCGAGCTGTTCCTTCGTATCGGCGAAGGGCCCGTCCTGCACGATCCGCTTGCCATCGCGGACCCGGACAGTGGTGGCCGTATGGGGGCCCTGCAGGCCATCACCGTTCACGATGATGCCGGCTTGCGCGATGGCGTCAATGAAGGCTCGCCAGCCACCCCAGTATTCCGTGGCATGCTCGGGATGGGTGCGCTTGGCGAATTCGGTTTCGGGCTCGGTGAGCAGAAGCATGTATTGCATGGGTTCATTCTTTCATGGCTGGGAGAAGGGTCAACGTGGCAGAACGGCTCGAAAGCAGGCGAGAGCCGGCATTCAGGCCAGCGTGCCGCGGTTCCGGGCGTGGATTGTCACGGCAAAAAGCGCCGCCGCGATCGCCACGACAACGGCAAGGATGACGAGCTGGGACGGGATGTTCGCGAAAACACCGTAATAGGTATCGCCGGCGAACAGCAGGACATAGCCCGCGAGCGAGACGCCGAAGACCGGCAGGGCGACGGCCCGCTTCATCAGCAGCGCGACCGAACCGATCAGCCCGCCGAAAACGCCGATCGCGAAGGCAAGGCTGATCCAGCCGGGCAGCGAGAGATAGAGTTCCGCCTGTGACGGCGTCATGCCGGCCGCAACCAGGCTCTCCCGTGTCTGGAAGAAGGAAAGGGCGAATTGCCACGCGCCGTAGGCATTCCAGAGGATACCCGCCCCGGCTGCCACGAGTAACCCGGCCGGGCCTCCCGCAAATCTTGTCTGTGAAATCTGGGCTGTCATCGTGCCGTCTCCTGTTGCTCGGTCACAGGAAGCGATCCGCCCCGGCCTGGGCCGCAAGCTCGCTTCTCGAACCCATGACACGCGGGACGACGCGATTTCGACAGGCGCCGGAAAATCTTTGCTGCTCCGGGACCCCGTGAGCCCGGAGGGCTCTGCTCAGTAGCCGGTATCGAAGGTCCAGCGCAGGCTGGTGCCCGCACTGAACTGGTTCGGCGACCCCCTCCGCTTGACCAGCGGCGAATCCGCCGCATCCCCGGCAAGCCTCGTGGCCTGGACGAAGGCGCTGGTTTCAAGGCGCGGTGACCATTGATAGGTCACCTGCGCGGCCGCGCCATAGGAGAACAGGCCATGGCCGGCCTTGTAGGCTGGCAGGCCGGATGCCAGCGATTGCTGCGCCGAGACCCCGAGATAGGTCTGCGTGAAGTCACGACCCGCAAAGGCCATGCGCGGGCCGGCCGAAACGATCCATCGTTCGCCCAGCCGCGTGAAGGCATCCAGCTTGATATCGCCCATCAATGCGTCATGCGCGAAGAGCCCCTGCCGGATCTCGCCGCGGGCCCGCAGCCAAGGAACGGGATAGAACTCCGCGAAACCGCCGATTTCGCCGCCGAACCGGACATTGCCGAGACCCCGCAACTCGGAATGATCCGAAGCGCGCCGTTCCCAGAGCAGCCTGCCCGCGACGCCGGCACGCCAGTTATCCCCCTCGATCAGGCCGATGCCGATGCTGTCATCGGCCACGGAAAGCCAGCGGCTGCCAAGACCGCGCCCGATCGAGACAATCGGCCGGAACGACACCGCGCCGCGCTTCGAGCCCAGAAAGGCCGGCGAGACACCGACGCCGAGGCCGAGCGAGACATTCCACGTGCGCGGAGCCGCCCGGGCCTCTGCGTTTCTCAGATCGATCTGCTGCGCGAAAGCGGGCAGGCTCGAAACCGTCAGGCTCGCCATGGCGAGGCTGGCGGCGGGAAAGGGCAGGCGCATCGACGGTTCTCTCTATGGATTGCTGATCTTTCGGACGGTTATGAAAAACGATCCGTATTGCTGTTACGTTTGATTCACCCCGTCGGTGCTGCGGATCGATGAACAGGCTGAACAAAAACTTTCGTTCCCCCTGCAGCATGGTGCCGCAGCGGGTTCCGCCAGCATGGCCTGCCCAACACCGTGCGGTCCGCAATGGCATGGACAGGCACGGCCTGGCCCTGAACGGCGAGTTCGGGGATCGACCCGCTAGGGTCGATCCTGCTTCGGAGGGGCAATGACCGCCTCCGCCAGCAGGCCGGCCAACGGAATGGCGTTTGTGGGATGGGCGACGGAATCGGTGGAGCGGATCCGGGTGATCCCGGCCTCCCGCATCCGGATGGCCGAGGCCTCGTCGAACAGGGCATGCGTCACCACAGCCTCGATCGAACGCGCCCCGGCGGCCCGAAGCGCCGCGGCTAGGCGGACCATCGTGCCGCCGGTCGAGCACATGTCGTCAAGGATCATGACCGGCCGGCCCGCGAGATCGAGGCCGGCAGGAGGTGTCAGGTGAACCTCCCGGTCGCCTGTGCGTTCCTTCGCAAAGGTCGCGGATGTGCAGGCAAGCCGTCTGGCCAGACGTTCCACCAGCGGCGTGGATTCGATATCGGGACCGATGATGACGAGGCCGGGCGTCGTGCCCGCTGTGGCGATCGCATCGGCAAGGGCATCCTGCGCCGCCAGAACCTGCCAGACGGTTCCCGGATAGACCTCCCCCAGATGGGTTGTCCGGTGGAGATGCGGGTCGACAGTGATGATCCGCGAGAAACGCTCGGCCAGCAACCGGCACAAAACGGCCTGGCTGACAGGCTCGCCCGGGTGAAAGGCGATATCCTGCCGCATATAGGGCAGGTAAGGCGCGACCAGTTCGCACCTGTTCACGCGTGGATCCCGCGACAATGCATCCCGGGCGAGGAGCAGGGCCACCAGCTTCTCGTTCGGGTGATCGAAGCTGCGATAGACCAGCGCCAGAGGCGCGGCAGCCGGAACGCGCGGGCAGAACTCGCCATCGGGAAACCGATGCATCCCGATTTCCGCGAAGGGAATGCCCAGCCGGCCCGCCAGGGCGGAAGCCGGGTCCCGATCCTCGGAAAAGGCGAGAAGAATGGCCTCCGTCATGTCAGCACGCCTCGACCTGGAAGCCCGAAACCTGCCATGCGGCCTTGCAGGCCGCCGCGAAATCGGCCCCGTCCTCGGCATGGATGCGGTAGAGCGGCTCGCCCTTCTGCACACGGTCGCCGATGCGGCGGAAGAGGTCGAGCCCCGCTCCGGGATCGGTGGGTGCACCAGCCAATCGGGCGATCCGCGCAATGCGGAAGCAGTCAATCGCGGTGATGACCCCGGCGCGATCGGCGGGGATCTCTTCCGTGAGCGAACCGAGCGCCGCACGAACCGGCGGTGGTCCCTGGGCTGCGATCATCGTTTCCATCGCCCGGAGGGCGGCGCCGGAATCGAGGAGTTCACGCGCCCGGACGAGACCCTTGCCCCCGCGCAGGCCGGGGTCGAATTCAAGGATCCGCGCCGCGAGCATCAGCGACTTTTCACGCAGATCGACGGGGGCATCCGCCTCGCCGCGCAGGACGGCCATGACATCGCGCGCCTCGAGGAAAGGGCCGACACCACGGCCGACCGGCTGCGAGCCATCGGTGATGACGACATCGATGACGAGGCCGCAACGATCCGCGACAAACTCGAACAGCTTGCGGACCCGCTGCGCATAGGCGGAGGAGCGGATTTTCGCGGTCGGGCCCACCGGCAGGTCAAGGACGAGATGGGTCGTGCCGGCGGCAATCTTCTTTGACAGGATCGAGGCCACCATCTGCTCCGGCGTGTCCAGCGCCAGCGGGCGCTCCACCGAGATCAGGATGTCATCGACGGGCGAGAGCTTCACATGCCCGCCCCAGGCAATGCAGGCATGGGCGGTTTCGACCACCTGCCGGATCTTCATCGCATCGAGATCGACACAGGCCAGCACCTCCATCGTATCGGCAGTGCCGGCCGGCGAGGTGATGGCCCGCGAGGAGGTTTTCGGCATGGTCAGGCCATGCGCCGCCACAATGGGCGTGACGATCATCGTGGTGCGATTGCCGGGAATCCCGCCGATGCAATGCTTGTCGACCACCATGGGTGCCGGCCAGCCAAGACGCTCGCCGGCTTCGACCATCGCGCGGGTCAAGGCAAGAACCTCGTCCGCGGTCATGAAACTCGCGCAGGCGATGAGGAAAGCCGCGATCTCGATATCGGAGAGCCGGTGAGCCGCGAGATCGCGGATGACGGCGGAAATCTCCTCGGGCGAGAGGGTTTCACCCCGGATCTTCGCCTGGATCACCTCGAGGCTCGGTGCGGGAGGCGCCAGCGAAATCCGCACCGGAGAGCCGGCCGCCAGACCGAGCCGGCGGAAGGCGGGCTCGGTCAGGCCCACCTCGTCCTCGTCCAGCAAGGCCGGATCGTCGACAATCAGGATATTCGCGGTCAGTTCGGCGCCATTGGCCTGGAGCTGCACCTTCCGGAAGCCTTTCAGGCGCTCCGGCCGCAAGGCATGGCAGCGGCGCGACAGCAGGACGACACTTTCCCGCAGGGTATCGATGGCGATCGGGCGAATACGCAAGGTCGCAGGCTCATCCATCCTGCCTGCATACACCGAAACCGGCGGGGATGCGCGGGCCCAGATCAAGGAATGGCGCCCCGACCGTAAGGGAATGGTCCGGCCATGTTGTCCCCGCCCTCAGCCGCCGGTTCCGGATGGACGCCGGGGAGCACGGGGTTCCGGTTGACCAGAGCCGGTTCGCCTCAGCCCTCCGGCTGCAGGCCGGCCCGCTTCAGCCGGACGATCGCCAGATCGAGAGCGGAGAGGAATTTCGAGCGGTCCTTCGCCGCGAAGGCGCGGGGCCCGCCGGTGATCTGCCCGGCCGAACGCAGATCGTCCATCAGGTTGCGGGTTGCCAGCGCCATCCCGATCGACTGCTCGGTATGGGCGCGGCCATCGGGCGCAATGACATCGGCGCCGGCCCTGATGCAGCGCGCCGCCAGCGGAATATCCGCCGTGATCACGACCACACCGCGGCGGGCGCGTTCGGCGATGTAGTCATCCGCGATATCCAGCCCTGCCCCCACGATCACCCGTTCGATGAGCGGATCCCGCGGAAGCTGCATGTAGCTGTTCGAGACCACGACGGTCCTGACACCGTGGCGCCCGGAAACCTTGTAGACCTCGTCCTTGACCGGGCAGGCATCGGCATCGATGAAGACGAGGATGGTCGGGGGCGCGCTCATCCCTCCCCGATGCGGGCTGAAGGGCGGCCCGTCAAGCGGTTCGACGCGGCTTCCCTGCCCCGGGTTCCGGCGAGGCCACGTGGAAAGATCGCGTCAGCCCGTCCAGTTCCGGCGATGCCCGGTCCACCAGCCGACATCGCTGCCGAACCGGATGCCGAAGATCACGAGGATGGCCACGCCGGCAAGGATGACCAGCAGCGTCGCATAGCCACTCCGTGCCGGATCGTCCTTGAACTGGAAGAAGAGCCCGATGACCGCGATCGACATCCCGGCATCGAGGACGATCTCGAGGTTGCGGACCATCGCCGGGGGCCATTCCCCGGCCCGCTGGGTGTACCGCCAGATCGCCTGGATGACGAGGTAGAGGCTTGCCACCACGAACACGATCCAGTTGGCGCGCGGGCTCGGCTTTCTTTCCGCCATCGTTTCACTCCCGGCTTTGGCCTCGATCCAACATGGCGACGTCTGCCGGCCCGTTGCGGGCATCGGCCTGCCCCGCCCGTTCGATTGACGGTGTCCCGACTGCACTCTACACCTTCTGGTGTCGAACGACGAGGTGGTCCATGCGCCTTCCCATCGTCCTGGCTGGCGCCCTGCTCGGTGCTGTGCTTCCGGCCCATGCCGTCCCGGGCGTTCTCGGCCGCGAACCCGATGCGAAGGCCTGTTTCGAGCGCGCTTACGACGCGGCGCATCTCGCGAAAAATCCCCGCCAGACCATCACACGCATCCGCCTCTCGGTGAACCGCGAACCGATCCCGGGCTGCACCGTCACAACGCCGCGTGACTATCTTCGAATCGAACTGACCGGGCGTGGAGACCCGGAAACGCACCGCGCGATGCGCGACGAACAGGTGATGCGATGAAATGGATTGTCCTCGCGGCCGGCCTGTTCCTGTTCTTCAACGGCATGATGTCGCGCACGTTCAGCTATACCAGCCCGCCCCGACATTGCTGGGTCATGGACTACATCCACCTCAACGGCTGCTTCGCCAATCCTGCCGGGCCCCAGATCGTCGTCTGGGGAGCGACGCTGCTCGGCGCCGCGCTGATTGCCGCGGGCTTCCTGGCCAGCAGGCGGGAGAGGCGCTAGCGAGCGCCCGCAGGCAAGCCGCTCCCTTCGCCTGGTGTCCTTTTTGAAACGGAAACACTCCATTGCCCCGACGGATACTCGCCGGCGCTCCGGAACAGCGTATCTGGCACAGATCGTGCTGCACGTCCGGGCCAACGGGGGAATCTCATGCTGAATACGCCGCGCGCCCGCCGGGGAATGGTGACATCCCCCCATCATCTCGCCTCTGAAGCCGGATTGCGTGTCCTGCGTGAAGGCGGCGATGCGATCGAGGCCACCATCGCCATGGCCGCCGCGCTGGCGGTGGTCTACCCGCACATGACGGCGATTGGCGGCGATGGGTTCTGGCTGGTGGCGCAGCCCGGGCAGGCCCCCATCGCGATCGATGCCTGCGGCGGAGCGGCCGCAGCCGCCACGCCGGAACTCTATGCCCGGCACGGGCTTGGTGTCGTGCCGTGGCGTGGCCCGCTCGCGGCGAACACGGTTGCCGGCACGATTTCCGGATGGGGCGAGGCCTTTGCCGTCTCGCGCGAATGGGGCGGCCGGCTGCCGCTGGGCCGGCTGGTCGAGGATGCCGCCTGGCATGCCGAACACGGCTTCGCTGTCACCCGGAGCCAGCAGGAACTGACGGCAGCCAAGGCCGCGGAACTTGTCGGCTCGCCCGGCTTTGCTGCCACCTTCATGCCGGGTGGCAGGGCCCCCGCCGAGGGGAGTGTGATGACGTTGCCGGTGCTCGCGAACACGCTGCGCCGTATCGGCCGGGAGGGAACCGAGAGTTTCTATCGCGGCCCCCTCGCCCGGGAGATCGCGGCGGATCTCGCGGCGGTGGGTTCACCGGTCGGGCCGGACGACCTGGCGCAGCACCATGCCCGCCGGAGGCAGGCCCTGTCCGTTGCGGTGAACGGCGCATCGCTGTTCAATTTCCCTCCACCGACGCAGGGTCTTGCCTCGCTGATGATCCTGGCGCTTTTCGACCGGCTCGGCGTGACCGAGGGCGAGAGTTTCGGGCATATCCACGGGCTGATCGAGGCCACCAAACAGGCCTTCATCGTGCGCGACCGGATCATCGGCGATCCCGGCTCGATGCAGGAAGATCCGGCAGCGTGGCTGCACGCAGATCGACTGGATGCACTTGCGGCGAAGATCGATCCGGCCCGCGCGCTGCCGTGGCCGCGTCCGGCCGAGCCGGGCGATACGGTGTGGCTCGGTGCCATCGATGGCAAGGGCCAGGCGGCTAGCTTCATCCAGAGCATCTATTTCGAGTTCGGTTCCGGCTGCGTGATGCCGGAGACCGGCTTCGTCTGGCAGAATCGCGGCGCGAGCTTCCTGCTCGCCGGTGACGGGCCACGCCGCATCGGCGCCGGTCGCAAACCGTTCCATACGCTGAACCCGGCGATGGCACAGTTCGATGACGGGCGGATCATGGTCTACGGCACAATGGGGGGCGAGGGCCAGCCACAGACCCAGAGCGCCCTGTTCTCGCGCTACGCGATGTTCGGACAGGGGTTGCAGCAGGCGATCACCGCACCGCGCTGGCTGCTGGGCAAGACGTGGGGCGAGAATTCGGTCACCCTCAAGCTGGAAAGCCGGTTCGACCCCGATCTGGTTGCCCGGCTGCGGGCTGCCGGCCACGATATCGAAGTGCTCGAGGCGTTTACGGGCACAATGGGGCATGCCGGTGCCGTGATCCGCCATTCCGATGGCGTGCTGGAAGGCGCAAGCGATCCTCGCAGCGATGGCGCTGCCATGGGCTTCTGAGCTGTATCTGCCGCACCTTTCGGCAGGGATCCGGCGCTGGGCGCCCCAATTCCGGGCAGTCTGCTGCCACCGGTGCGTGAAACCCTCGCCGCACCCGATGGACAAGGGCGATCATCTGGCCGAGGCTGCATCCTGACAGGGGTTCAGTCAGGAGAGCGCGTGATGTCCGCACTGCCCGGAGGCATTTCCAGCCTCATCCGGCGATTGCCCGATCTGGATGGAAAGCCCTTCAAGATCGCCAGGGCGTGCGGCGCGCATCTGACCGACACGTCCGGCTCGACCTATATCGATTTCGCGATGGCCATGGGCGCCACAATCCTCGGCCATGCATCGCCGCCGGTTGTCGAGGCCTGCATCGGCGCCCTCCGCAACGGGTCCATGCCGGGCTTCTCGCATGATGGCGAGATGCAGGCCGCCGAGGCCCTTGCCCGTCTCGCGCCGGCCCTGACACGCGCAACCTTCGTGACGACCGGAAGCGAGGCGGTGCACCTTGCGTGCAGGATCGCGCGGCGGAGCACGGGGCGGCCGGTGATCGCCAAGATCGCCGGCGGGTTCGACGGATGGTACGACGACCTCGCGATCGGATGGAGCGGAAGCCCCGAGGCGGACCTGTCCGGCCCGCGGCCCGTCATCCGCGACATGACCCTGCTCCGGTTCAATGATCTCGCCGATGTCGAAGCCCTCTTCGCGGAGCGGAGCGATATCGCCGCCGTCATCGTCGAGCCGATGCTGGCGAATGCCGGTTCGCTCCGGGCTGAGCCCCGCTATTTCAAGGAACTCACCCGCATCGCACGCCGGAACGGCGCGATGGTGATTGCGGATGAAGTCCTGATGGGCCTGCGGCTGGGTTGCGGTGTGAGTTGCTCTCATGTGGGGCTGGAGCCTGACCTGGTCACGCTTGGCAAGGCCATCGGCAGCGGCCTCCCGGTGGCTGCCGTGCTCGGCACGGCGGAAGCCTTTGCCGCGGTCGAGGATGGCCGCGCGCCCCGTGCCGGCACCTATCACGGCAACCCGCTCGTCACCGCTGCGGTGAAGGCGACGATCGATACGCTTCAATCAATGGATTATGCGGCCTTCCTCGATCGCGGCGATCGGCTTCGCCGGTCGATCGAGGCGGCGATGGGCAGGATCGGCCCGGCCTGCACCTCCGGCTATGGCAGTGTCTTCAGCCTGTGGTTCAGTGAACGGCCGCCGGCCAGCTATGACGAGGCGAAGCAGGCACTCCGTCCCGATCTGTCGGCCCGGCTGCATCTGGAGCTGCGCCGACGGGGCGTCGTGACGATTCCGGGCGGCTGGGGGCGGATCTTCCTGTCCTTCGCCCATACCCAGGACGATCTGGACAGAACGGCAGCCGCCTTCGAGGAGGCTGCCCGGCACCTTTGACCCCCACCGCGACGGGCTTGATGCGCCCTCCCGGGTTTCAGGCAAGCTGCATCGGGCGTGATGTCGTGGTGGCCTCCGCCTGCCAGTTTCTGGCAGCGCCGACATCAAACAGCCGCTGCGCCACCAGAACCGCCGCGGGCGCGTTGATTGCAGTCGCGTCGGCGCCGACCTCGGCGACGATCTCGCCATGCCCCGGGAACGGCGGCCCCCCTACCATGATGCCGATCGCGGGGTTGCAGGAATGCGACCGGATCGCGCGGATCGTCGAGGTCAGCTGGGGGATCTGGCCGGTCGAGCCGATCGTCAGCCCTGCGACGGCGAACCATTCGCTGCCGACGATCGCGGCGATCTGCTCGGCGGATGTGCGGTGAAGGGAGGTGACCGCCCAACCGCCAGCCTGCAAAAAGGTTTCGACCATGGTGACGCCGAGCGAATGTTTTTCGTCCAGGAGCGTCACCATGCAAACACTTCGCTTCCGGCTGAATTCCGGAACCGCATGGGAATGACTGCCCACCGAGAGCAATTGCTGCAACCGCGCGACTCCGTAGGTGACATCGACGAAGCTGCATTCGTCGTTGTCCCACATGGTTCCGAGGCAGCGAGCGGCAGGCTCCAGCAAGGTGACGAACAGGTCTTCGATCGAATGGCCTTCCTGCTCGAGCTTGCCGATGAAGTCCGAGGACAGCTGGATATTCGGATCGAGAACGAGATGCGCCAGCTTCTCGATGTCAGCAGCGGACGGTCGCTGCGCGCGCGCCGGGCCACCGGATTGGGGCCGGGTATGGATTTCGATCAGGCGCGGCACGATGGTGGAATGGACGAGCGATGCAAGCCGTTCGTTCATCGTCGGCAGGTCGACCTGCTCAAGCAATTCCGGCGCGATGAACGGAGGCATGACCATGGACGCATCCCCACCCCTGAACCGCCCCCGTTTATCGAAGGTCATCCCGTTCAGGAACGAGCCAAGTGTACGACGGGCGCGACATCAATCAAGCGGGCGCGTGCAAACGCCGCAGGGACAACCTGGTGTGGAGGCTGGGGGTGAATTCATGCTGCCCGTCTTGTCCGGAGGGCCACGGATCTGCCCCTTGTCAACACGCCCAGGCCGCCATTGCCGGGCCCTGCCCCCGGGAGCATCGGCACGGGAAGCCGGAGCCGACTATCGATCCGTTCCGGGCCCTCCGCAAAGCCGGGCCAACAAAAAAGGCCGGGCTGTGCCCGGCCTTTCGTATCATTCACGCGTCTGCCCGCCCAGGTGCCTTCACGGCGTCAGGCGGGAATGCGCCCTCAGGCTGCGGCCAGGCGATCGGCAGCAAGCTTGCCCGAACGATTGTCGCGCATCGTCTCGAAGGCAACCTTCTGGCCTTCATTGAGGCCGTGCATGCCGGCGCGTTCGACGGCCGAGATATGCACGAACACGTCAGCGCCGCCGTCATCCGGCTGGATAAAACCGAAACCCTTGGTGGCGTTGAACCATTTCACTGTGCCGGTGGTCATGAGAAACCCTCCTTTTTGGCAATAGAATTCCGCTCACACGATCGTGCGCGGGGTAGCGATTTTCGAAAGGGAGGAGTTCGTCGAGAGCGCCAAAGCGCCAGAAAACAAAGACCGGCCGAGCAAATATCGATAGCTGAAGATAGGCGCTTCCAGCCAACAATACAAGACGTTTTACATTGAACGCGACAAAATAATATTTTGTGCGATTGCGAGACCATTCATAGGCACACAATGGTCTTGCCAGAAAAACTTCCCGTCCATGATGCACAACGGGAGACCTGCCCTCGCGGTTCCCGCCGGCGATCCGCAGACCATGAAGCGTCAGGCGGCGCGCAACTGGCGGATGAACCCCTCGACATTGTCCCGCAGAACAGCGGCCTCCTCGAGCAGGCCATCGGCAGAGCCGCGCACCCGGGCGGCATTGTCCCGCGTCGTGGCAGCGCCCTGCATGACGCTCATCACATTGAGCGAGACATCGCCGGTGCCTTTCGCCGCCTCGGCGACATTGACCGCGATCTCCTTGGTCGAGCCGCCCTGAACCTCGACAGCTGTCGAGATCTGGGTCGAGATCGCCCCGAGTTCGCTGATGACCGCGGCGATGCTCCGGATGGCCTCCACCGCCGAGTTCGACGCGTCGCGCATCTGGCCGATCTGGCCGGCGATCTCTTCCGTCGACCGCGCCGTCTGTGCGGCAAGCGATTTCACCTCGGTGGCGACGACAGCGAAGCCACGCCCGGCTTCACCGGCCCGCGCTGCCTCGATCGTGGCATTCAGGGCGAGCAGGTTGGTCTTGTCGGCAATCGAGTTGATCAGCCCGACGATGCGGCTGATGCTGTCGGTGGTGTCAGCAAGGCTCTTGACCATGCCGTCCGTGGCGGCTGCGGCGGTCGTTGCCCTCTCCGTCACTTCGCGCGAAGCCAGCACCATCTGGCTGATCTGGTCGATCGCTTCGGCCAATGTATCGGAAGCCTGCGCCACGCTCTGGACATTCGCGGCAGCCTCCTCGGCCGCAGCGGCCACTGTCGTAGCGTTGAGCGTGCTTTCCTCGGCCGTTGCGTTCAGGGTCCTTGCGGTCTCCGCCAGCGCTTCGGCCGAGCCGGATACGGCGGAGATCGAGCGGGTCAAGCCCTGTTCGAATTCCGAGATCAGGCGGTTCATCGTGTCGAGGCGCTGCTCGCGCCGGGTAAATTCGCGGTCGCGTTCCTCGGCAAGCGTCCGGCGCTCCAGAGCATTGTTCTTGAAAACCTCGACCGCAGCGGCCATGGCTCCGATCTCGTCGGCGCGACCAAGCTCCGGAACGGCCGTCTCGAGTTTTTCCGCGGCCAGATCACGCATGGCCGCCGTCATCCGCTGGATCGGCCGGGCAACCGTGTGCCGCAGGAGGGCGAGAAGCACGACAACCATGGCGAGTGCCGCCACAATCGATGCAGCCACGGCGATGTACTGCAGCTCGCGCACGCTGCCGAGCGCCTTGCCGGCATCGATCGCCACGGCGACGTACCAGTCGGTCCGGTCCCGCAGGCGGATCGGAAGGTAGGAGACGAACATGCGGTCGGGGCCGATGGTCGCTTCCCTGACGCCCGGGGCGGTGACGTCCACATGGCCGGTGATGATGTCGGAAACCGGCTTGCCGATCCGCGCCGCATCGGGATGGACAAGGATCTTGCCATCCCGACTGACGATGAAGCCCTGGCCCATACCGCCGAAATCGAGATCGGCCATCATTTTCACGAGGGCGCTGACCTCGAGATCGCCACCAGCCACCCCGACAATGCGGTCATCCTTGCGGACGGGCGCCGCCAATGTGACGATGAGCTTGCCAGTGGAAGCGCTGATATAGGGCTCGGTCACGACCGGAGCATTGGCCTCGATCGACTTTCCATACCACGGCCGTTTGCGCGGGTCGTAGTCCGGCGGCATCTGGCGTGGCGGCGAGATCGTGAACTGCCCCTCGGCCGTACCGAAATAGGCAAGGAAGAATTCCGCCATCACGGTCTTGTTGGCCAGCACCTCTTCCGTGCCGACAACGCCCCGGGACAGCATGTCCACGATGCTGCGCAGCAGGATCAGCCGGCCATCGACCCAGCGCTCCACCGTCTCGGCCGACTGGGCGCCGACGGTCTGGATGTTGCGGGTGATCTCGGATTGCATCGACTGGGCAAGGCGTTCGCGGATGATCACCGCGAACACGGCAAACACCACGAAGACGGCAAGGGACGCCATCACGATGATGCGCCGCATGATGCTCTTGGAGGGAACCGTCTTCTGGCTTTCGGAATTCATGGAATCAGTCCGTTCTGGTCAGGCAGCCGGGCGAAGCGGAATCGCGCCATCGGCGATGAGAATCTGACCGGAACCGATAAAGATTTTGCAAAATTCCGCCGGAATTCGAAGACGACGCCACCCGATGACCCGAAAGGCCCCGAAAGCACCCCGCCCCGGGGCGGGCCCGCCCGGGCCGGGGGCGGCCGGGTCC
>JAPZSB010000013.1 GCA_027531565.1 Beijerinckiaceae bacterium | reverse complement strand
AAATGGTGATGCCGGGCGACAACATCTCGTTCGATGTCGAGCTGATCACGCCGATCGCGATGGAAGAGAAGCTCCGCTTCGCCATCCGTGAAGGCGGCCGCACCGTCGGCGCCGGCGTCGTCGCCAATATCCAGGATTGAGGGCAGACAGTCAGGCTGGCATCGCCACCTGGCTTCAGCCTCCGGACAGGAAACGTTGCGGGCGATCCCTCACGGGGTCGCCCTTTCTTTCGTGCATGCGCGTCATTCGTCGCAATTCTTCTCCAGCGGCGTCATCGTGAAGGTGCCGGAGCCCTTGTCCTCGACCTTGGCTTTCGGCGTATCGGCGATCCCCTCGCTGTACAGCGTGATCTTCGCGTCATTCTCGCCGACGGCGATCGAATAAAGCCCCGATCCGGAGAACTTCGCGCCGGCGGTTGTGCCGCCATAGCTGTAGGTGCCCGCCGGCGTCTCGCCTTTCGGCGCCATCGAGAAATCGACCTTCGACATGCCCACGCTCCTGAGCGAGAAGGGCTTGTAGATATTGCAGACCCTGTCCTTCCGGAACACGATCCCGCCCTTGGCGCCACTCACCTCGTAGGAGCGCAGGCATTCGACCTTCGCCTCGAGATAGCATTCCGGGCAGGCGCCCTTCGGCTTTTCGATCACCCGCGTGCGCTTCTGGCCCATGACCCGCTGGATCTCGCCAGCCAGCACCTCCGCCTGCCGGGTGTAGGCGCGGACCTCGTCCTCCAGGATCTGATGCGGCGCGCGGTCGCCGAAGGCCCAGAAGCCCATCTTCTCGCAGGTCTGCTGGTGGACGCGCTCGTGCTCGATCAGGGCCTTCGCGATCCCGGCGCAGCGCGCGCCGGCCTGCAGGCTTTCGGTGAAGGCCTTGGGATCAGCCGGTTCGCAGAGGTTTTTCCCGGCCTTCTTCCACTCGTTCGAAATCCGGTCGCGATAGGCCTGATCGACCACCAGCTCGCCGAGCTCGTTGTAGCGCATGCCCGGCCGGATCCCGACCGTATCCGACGAACGACCCGTACGGTTGAAGTCCCGCAGCCATTTCTCCTGCTCGACCGTGCCCCGGTTGACATATTCCACCCGCTCCGGCGTGCCGGCCGGGGCCGGGCGGAGGCCATCTCCGGCGGAGCCTTCGCCCGATCCCTTGACGAATTGCTCGAAATCCCGCCGGGCGCCCGCCAGCGCCGGTCCCGCCGGCTTCTCGCCGTGGGTCGCCGCGATCTCCGCGGCTTTCCGGCTGAACCGGCTCTTGAGCAGGAGGGACTGGGCGAGCACGATCTGCAGCTCGGAGAAGTCCTCGCATTTGCAGGCATCGAGGGCCACAGCCGGCGGCGAGAGGCCGAGCAGGCCGGCCAGAATTCCCGCAGTCACGCTTCTTCTGGCAGGCATGGAAACCTCCTCCGGATCGGGCGCCGACCCCCCGACCATGCCAGACCGGCGGGGCAGCGCAAGGGCAGTCCCGCCGCAGCCGTGCCCGGTCGGATCACCTGCTTCCGTCGGATCGGATGCTGGATCTGGTTACCATTCGCGCCATCAATGGTTGAAATCGCGGCGTTCCGGCCGTATGCTGAGGGATATTGCCGGCTTCCCTTGTTTTTTGTTTTTCATCGTTCTGTATTTGATGGACTTGCCCCATGCTTCGTCGATTTCTGGTTCTCCTTTGCCTGGTCTTTTCCAGCCACGCCCCTTTCGCCGCCACGCCCTTTTCCGCCGGTATTCTCCGCGTGCAGGTTGCCGCCGAGATTCCGTTCGACGTCTTCGCCCTGTATCCGACGCGCGAGGCGGAAAGCCCCTTCGAGGCGGGCCCCTACACAATTGCCGCGCGCCGTGACGCCGTGCCCGCCGAGGGCCGGTTCCCGGTCGTCCTGCTCTCGCATGGCTCGGGTGGTTCGCCCTTCGCCCATCGGGATCTTGCGAGCCATCTCGCCCGCGCCGGCTTCATCGTTGTCGCGCCGGTCCATGTCGGGGATGCGGCCGGAAGGACCGGGCGGCGCGATGCCGGGCTCGCCCCGACAGACCGGCCGGGACAGGCCGTGCAGGCGCTTGAGGCCGTCCTGAAGGATCCACGCCTCGCGGATCGGGCCGATTCCGCGCGGATGGGCGCCATCGGCTATTCCGCCGGGGGGTATACCGCACTCGTCCTAGCCGGTGCGACGCCGGATTTCGCACGCTGGCCGGCCTATTGCCGCCAGTCGCCGGGAAATTCCGTCCTCTGCTCGCAGGTGACCGAGACGCGCCATCCCGGCGCCGGGGCCGGGGCGTGGCAGCCGCCGCGCGAGCCGCGCCTCAAGGCGCTGGTGCTGATCGCGCCGCTGGCCATGCCGTTCGGGCCGGAAGGCCTTGCCACCCTTCGTCTGCCGATCCAGCTGCACGAGGCGACGGGCGATACCATCGTCCCCTCTGCCAGCAACGGTGACACGCTGATGCGGGCCATCCTGCCGGTGCCGCAGCGGCGTCGTGTCGCGGGGGGACATCACATCTTCATCGATCCCTGTCCGCCGGCGGCGATGGCCCGGCTGGCCGAGCTCTGCACCGACCCGCCGGGCGTTGACCGCGCGGCCATCCATGCCGCCCTGCGCGATCAGGTGACGGCGTTCCTGCGCAGCCAGCTCGAATGAGCCGGCGGCGCGGCACTTCCTCGCCGGAGAGGGATTGCACAGCCCGATGGCCCATGCTATCCGCGCTGTCTCTCGGGTTCGCCCGATAGGGGAGTAGCTCAGCTGGTTAGAGTGGCGGTCTCCAAAACCGTAGGTCGTGGGTTCGAATCCCTCCTCCCCTGCCATCCTTTTTCCGGACGTCGTGTCGAACCCACGATTGAAACCCTGATCGCCGGTTGGCCTTCGGCCAGAGGCGATCAGCAAAAGATCCGGGTTCGAATCCTTCCCCCGATGGTGCGGGTCTTCCCAGGTCCGCGACATTGTTCGCAACGCGTTCACCGCGGCTGGCTTCCATGCCCATGTGCCGCATGTCATCCGCCACATGCTGGCGCGGCATGTCCTGTCGCTGCGGCCCGTTGCGGAGGAGATCATCGCCTTCAGCATGAATCTCGGTCATGAGCGCATCGAAACGACCTTCGAATCCTATGCAGAGCCCGATGAGGCGCGCAGGGCCGAACGGATTGCCGGGATCGGGCGCGACAGCCAGACCCTCAGTACGGCCGACCTTGAAAAGCTGGCGCCGAGGCTGATCCAGAGCGACCCCGAAAAGGCCGCGAGCATGTTGGCGGACCTCGCACGGAGAGCGGGTTAGAGGATGGGCGTCCAGAGCCCGGCGTCCGGGTCAAATCCGGCGCTCTGCTGCGAGAGGAATCCGGGCCGACCCGGCATCGGCACAAGCCAGAACGCCCCCATCTCCGCTGCCGGGGGAAGGAGCCGTTCCACAGCCAAGCGGATGTCGAATTCAACCGAGCCTTTTCGTCTCAAACACACGTGGTTCACAACGCCCAATGCCATGCCTTTCGGAGCCAAGGCCATATTCTGAATTTTGTATACGAGCTGCCTCTTTTTTAATCAGTTATTAGAGTCAACATTCTAGCTCTGATTGAGCTGTCAGCTGGGGGGCTGCGCGAACCTTGGGGGGCAGAGCATGCGAAAGTTTCGAATCCGGAGCCTGAAAATCAAGTATGCGGCCGCTGCTGCCTTCGTTTTCGCTGTCGGCTTTGCGGTTGCCACACTGATTTCCGCCGCCGTGGTCGAGAATGCCGCACAATCCGAGCATGCTGCCGAAGCACGGGCCGCTGCACGCGAGGCGGGCAGGGCCATGGAGGCCATCCAGACCCGGGCCGCGATCTATGCCGATCTCGTCTCCCGGAAACGCGATTTCGCGGCCCTGATGCAGAAGGGCGAGGACAACGAGCGGCTCAACGCGATCATCACGGAATTCGATGAACTGAAGCGGCTGGATCCGACCGTTTCGACCTTCGAGGTCACCAACGCGATCGGAATTGTCATCGGCCGAGGCCACAACCCAAGCGTGAAGGGCGACGACAAGGGCAAGCTCAAGGATATCCAGGCAGCCACCGAAGGGAAGCTGACGTCGGGTCTGGTCGTCTCGCCCACATCGGGCGATGCCACGATTGGTTCTGTCGCGCCTGTCAAGGCCGGATCGGGTGTCATCGGCACCCTCAGGGTGGGTTCGCGCCCGACCCGGGCGGTTGTGGCCGAAATCAAGGCCCGTACAGGCGCCGAGGTTGCCTTGTACTACAAGCGCAAGGCCACGGCTTCCACGTTCCCGGACGGCAATGTCCCTGTCATCGGCGAGGCGGATTATGCCCGCGCTCTGGCTGGCGGCACGGATCTCGTCGAGGCCATGACAGAGGGCAGATCCTATCTGGCTCACCTGCACCATCTGCCGAGCGATCTCGGGGAAGGGCTGATGCTGGCCGTCTTTGTCGATGGCGCCCCGTTTGCGGCCCGGATGGAAGCGTTCCGGCGATCCATGGTTCTCTACGGGCTGATGGCTCTGCCATGCGTCATTCTCATCGGCTTCCTGATGGGGACCTGGTTTGCACGGCCGCTGGTGCAGACTGCCGGTGCCATGGACCGCCTGACGGCTGGCGAGGATGCCACGCTTGCGTCTCTGGCCGGGCGCGGTGACGAGGTGGGCGACATTGCCCGATCGTTCGGACTGCTCACCATCGAGGTCGAGAATGCGGTCCGGCTGCATCAGACCGTTGCCGGCATGCCCACGGGGCTGATGACCATCCATCGCGGCAAAGGCTGGGTGATCGATTATGTGAACCCGGCTTTGGTCGGTTTGCTCGATCACGTCGCTGACCGGCTGCCCGTCGCGCCTGATCGACTGGAGGGCACGAAGGCGGATATCTTCTTTGAAGGTGTCGGCCTGACAGCCGGTCGCCTGGAGACATTGCCCGATGCCGGCACGAGGCATCGCGCCCGCTTCGGTCATCTGACCTTCCAGCTCACGCTGGCGACCATCCGCTCGAAGCAAGGCGAAAAGACCGGGGTGATGGTGGCGTTCGAGAATATGACGGATCGGCAGGAACTGGCCCAGAACTTCGAATCGGCTGTTCTTTCCCTTGCCGATTCAGTCGAAAAATCGTCCGTCGCCCTCAGCGCCCGCGTGGCCGATGTTCGCGCGAGTGCCAGCGCGACACAGATGCAGGCCGAAGCTGTCGCAAGGGCATCGGAAGAAAGCTCGGCCTCTGTCACCACAGTGGCGTCGGCTGCCGAGCAGTTGCGCATGTCCATCGGCGACATTCGCCAGCAGGTCGATGCATCATCCGCCATCGCCGGTCGGGCAACCAGCGACTCGCAGCGTCTTGTCGGCGTGGTTCGCGAATTGTCCGCCGCTTCCGAGAATATCGGGGCGATCGTGCAGGTGATCGGTACCATTGCGAGCCAGACCAATCTCCTGGCTCTCAATGCCACCATCGAGGCGGCCCGCGCAGGTGAAGCCGGGCGTGGCTTTGCCGTCGTCGCTTCGGAGGTGAAGGCCCTGGCCAGCCAGACCGCGCGCGCCGCCGACCAGGTGGTCGCGCAGATCGCGTCGATCCAGCAAAAGACGGGTGAAGCGGCTGGCGCCCTTGAATCGGTCGCATCGACCATCAAGGCTATTGGCGGCACCGCGAGCAGCATCTCCGAGGCTGTCGAGCAGCAACGCTCGGCGACCGACGAGATCGCGCTGAGCGCTCAGCAGACTGCTGCCAGCACGAACGAAGTGGCGGCCAGCATGACCGAGGTTTCGACAGCGACGGCCAAGACAGAGGAAGCAACCGGGATCATGCTGACCCAGGCTGACCTGCTGAACGCGGACATTGCCCGCTTGCGCCAGGAAGTGAGCCGCTTCCTGAAATCGCTCGCGGCCTGAACAAGGTCAAGAGGCAGGTCTTTCTCCGCATCGCCTGTCAGCAAGGGATCTGGCACTGGTCTTGAGCGGGCGGTTCTTGCCTCGGCTTGGCACCCTTGTTCGGCTTTGAAGGCTCCCTCGATGTCCTGGGGAGCCAACCCGGAAGCGGCACTCATGACGCTCCAGTTCCAGGGACTCGCCAATCGCCGGGCGCCCGACGGAGTGCGCTTCCTGACCCATGCTGGTGCTAGACCGGCCAGGGCGAGACGCCGAAGGCGAGGGCGGCCGGCGCAAATTCCATCATGTGGGATGCACGGGCAAGATACGCATCGGATCTGGCCTAACACGCGGGATCATCGATTGTGGGGACGGGCCGGGCCAGGGACAACAGCGCCTCGCGGTCATTGAGCTGGACATGCCGCCCGCGGATATCGACCTTGTAGGGGATCAGCGCAGCGATCGAGCGCGACAGGACCTCCGGCGCCATGCCGAGGCGGGAGGCCAGGACTTTCTTGTCATAGGGAATGTCCAGCTTTCCGGTGCTGCCGCCCTTCTCATCCTCGGCGATCAGCCAGTTGGCCAACCGCTCCAGGCTGGAGCGCAGTTTCTGGTTCTTCAATTCCTTGACGACACCGCGATAGGCCAGCGCCATATCCACCGCGAGGGCGCGTGCGAAATGCGCGTCCTCGGCAAAGCCTTCGCGGACGGCTTCCGCCGGCAGCATCAGGATGCGGGTGGGCGTGAGGCCGCGCGCGGATTTCAGGTAGACCCGGTCCAGCAGGACCGCCGCGATGATGAAGCTGTTGCCCGGCCCGAGGACGGAGATCGTGGTCTCGCGATCCCGGTAGCTGGCATAGATCTCCACCTGCCCCTGCACGATGACGTAGAGGAAATCTGCCGGATCTCCCTCATGGACCAGTTCCACATGGGCCGGGAACCGCTGGACAAAGGCACTGCGGAGGAGCGAGTCGACATAGGCTGCCCCGACGCCCTCGAAGAGCGGCAATTGCCGCATTTCCTGCAAGTCTTCATCGCGCATGACGGCACCTCCTTCTGCACCTTTCGTCAAATGCGCAATCACGTCCTTGATATTGATCAAGTCCTGATTTGACAGAACAAAAGCTATGTCTTGATTGAAAATGCGTCCTGACTTGATAAATTAAGTATCTGTTCTTGAAAGATTTTCTGGCCTTTTCTGGGTTGATTCAAATCAAGGCCTGGATCCTCCCCCCTGCCAAGCATGGCTTCCGCGTTCGACCTGAGAGCGCGTTTTCCATGAAGAGGGGGCGAGCATGGCTGTCGCCACGGTCACCGCATCGGACCAGAACAGGGCACTCTGGCTTTCGACCATTGCCTTCACGGTCTGTTTCGCGGTCTGGACGATTTTCGCGATCATCGGCATCCAGATCAAAAAGGATCTGGGGCTGAGTGATACCCAGTTCGGCTTGCTGGTCGGGACGCCGATCCTTACCGGATCGCTGATCCGGCTGCTCCTCGGCATCTGGGCTGACCAATATGGTGGCCGGATGGTCTACACCGCGACCATGCTGACCGCTGCGGTCATGACCTTCCTGCTCACCTTCGCCTATGACTACCCGACCTTCCTGATCGCGGCGCTCGGCGTCGGCATTGCCGGCGGCTCCTTCTCGGTGGGCGTCGCCTATGTCGCCAAATGGTACCCGAAGGAGAAGCAGGGCACGGCACTCGGCATCTTCGGCGCGGGCAATGTCGGCGCGGCGGTGACCAAGTTCGCAGCGCCGGTCATCATGGTCGCCTATGGCTGGAAGAGTGTGGCCATGGTCTGGGCGCTTGCCCTCGGCATCATGGGCATCCTGTTCTTCCTCTTCACCAAGGATGACCCTGACCTCGCCCGCCGTCGTGCGACCGGTGCCAAGCCTGAACCGCTCTCGGCCATGATGGAGCCGCTGCGCAACATCCAGGTCTGGCGGTTCTCGCTCTACTATTTCTTCGTGTTCGGCGCCTTTGTCGCCCTCGCCCTGTGGCTGCCGCGCTACCTGATCGGCGTCTACGGGCTCGATATTGCCACGGCCGGCATGATCGGCGCGATGTATTCCATCCCCGCCTCGATCTTCCGCGCCTATGGCGGCCATCTCTCGGACAAGTACGGCGCCCGGACGATCATGTACTGGACCTTCCTGGTCTCGATCATCTGCACCTTCATCCTGTCCTATCCGCCGACGAGCTACATCGTCGAAGGCATTCGCGGCCCGGTGGAGTTCAACACACGGATGGGGCTCGTCGGCTTTGTCGCCACGGCCTTCGTGCTGGGCTTCTTCATGAGCCTCGGCAAGGCGGCGGTCTACAAGCACATTCCGGTCTATTACCCGGACCGGGTGGGCGCCGTGGGCGGCGTGGTCGGCCTCGTCGGCGGGCTGGGCGGCTTCGTACTCCCGATCGCTTTCGGGGCGCTGAATGACCTGACCGGCGTGTGGCAGAGCTGCTTCTGGCTGCTCTTCGCCATTGTCACCATCGCCATGCTCTGGATGCATTTCGCCATCCGGTCGATGGAAAAGCAGGCGATGGGCGCCACGCTGAACAAGCTGCCGCAATTGCCGGAAATGCAACCCATCCATGGTCCGGAACAGGAGGGTGCGCTCGCCGCAAAGGGTGCGATCCAGGATTGGCGGCCCGAAGACGCGACGTTCTGGCAGGGGCAGGGCAGAGCCATCGCCCGCCGGAACCTGTGGATCTCCGTGCCCTGCCTGCTGCTGTCATTCGCGGTCTGGATGGTCTGGTCCGTCGTCGTGGCGCGGCTGCCCAGCGTCGGCTTCGCCTTCACCAACGAGCAGCTCTTCTGGCTGGCCTCGCTGCCCGGGCTTTCCGGCGCGACCCTCCGGATCTTCTACAGCTTCATGCCGGCGATGTTCGGCGGGCGGCTCTGGACCACCCTTGCCACCTGGTCGCTGCTGATCCCGGCGCTCGGCATGGGTTTCGCGGTCCAGAACCCGGAAACGCCGTACTGGATCTTCCTGGCCCTGGCGCTGCTCTGCGGCTTCGGCGGGGGCAACTTCGCCTCCTCGATGGCCAATATCTCCTTCTTCTTCCCGAAGGCGGAGAAGGGCAACGCGCTCGCCATCAATGCCGGCCTCGGCAATCTCGGGGTCAGCGTGGTGCAGTTCGTGGTGCCGCTCGCCATCACCGCCGGCGTCTTCGGCGCGCTTGGCGGCAACCCGCAAACGGCAACACTCAACGGCGTGACAACCACGCTCTGGCTCCAGAATGCCGGCTTCGTCTTCGTGCCTTTCATCATCGCCTCGGCCTTCGCGGCCTGGTTCGGAATGAATGACATCGCCTCGATGAAGGCCAGCTTCGCTGACCAGGCGGTCATCTTCCGCCGGACCCATAACTGGGTGATGTGCTGGCTCTATACCGGCACGTTCGGCTCCTTCATCGGGTATTCGGCCGGATTTCCGCTGCTCTCGAAGATCCTCTTCCCGGAGGTCAATGCCCTGCACTATGCCTTCCTTGGCCCGCTGGTCGGTGCGGTTTCCCGCGCCTTCTCCGGCAAGGCCTGCGACAGGATCGGCGGCGGGCGCATCACCTTCTGGGTTTTCGTGGCCATGTGTCTCGGCGTGGTCGGAATCCTCTATGCGATCGGCATGAAGGGCAACCCGAGCGCCTTCCCGGTCTTCTTCGCGAGCTTCCTGTTCCTGTTCGCGGCGACCGGCGTCGGCAATGCCTCGACCTTCCAGATGATCCCCGCGATCATGCGGCTGGAAGTGGCGCGCCTCGAACCCCAGCTGAAGGGCCAGGATCTCGTCAAGCAATCCGACAAGGAAAGCGCGGCGATCATCGGCTTCACCTCGGCAGTGGCGGCCTATGGCGCCTTCTTCATCCCGAAGAGCTTCGGCACCTCGATTGCCATGACCGGGTCTGCCACCGGCGCGCTCTACGCCTTCCTCGGCTTCTACATCACCTGCATCGCCATCACCTGGTGGTTCTACACCCGGCGCGGCGGCCTGCTGCACGACATCGAACGGGGCCGCGCGCCCCGCCCGGCGACACCTGTCGCCAATCCCGCCTGATCCGAATTGCCAGCCAGAGAGGCGACAGACCATGTCCCATTTTCTCGACCGCCTGACCTTCTTCAACAAGATCTCGGAACCCTTCGCGAATGGCCATGGCGTGACCACCGCCGAGGATCGCAGCTGGGAGGACGGCTACCGGAAGCGCTGGCAGCACGACAAGATCGTCAGGTCCACCCATGGCGCGAACTGCACCGGTTCCTGCTCGTGGAAGATCTATGTGAAGGGCGGGATCGTCACCTGGGAAACCCAGCAGACCGACTATCCCCGCACGCGGCCGGACCTGCCGAACCATGAGCCGCGCGGCTGCTCGCGCGGGGCGTCCTACAGCTGGTACCTCTATTCCGGCAACCGGGTGAAATATCCGCTGATCCGCTCGCGCCTGATCCGCCTGTGGCGGCGCGCCCGGGCGACGCTTTCGCCCGTCGCGGCCTGGACCTCGATCGTCGAGGATCCGGAAAAGCGTGCCTCCTACACGAAGAAGCGCGGCCATGGCGGCTTCGTCCGCTCGAGCTGGGACGAGGTCAACGAGATCATCGCGGCGGCCAATGCCTACACCGCCCGCACCTATGGGCCGGACCGCATTCTCGGCTTCTCGCCCATCCCCGCCATGTCGATGGTGAGCTATGCCGCAGGTTCGCGCTATCTCAGCCTGATCGGCGGCGTCTGCATGTCGTTCTACGACTGGTACTGCGACCTGCCGCCCGCCTCGCCGCAGACCTGGGGCGAGCAGACCGACGTGCCGGAATCCGCCGACTGGTACAATGCCGGCTTCATCATCCTCTGGGGTTCGAACGTTCCGCAGACGCGCACGCCGGATGCGCATTTCTACACCGAAGCGCGCTATCGCGGCACCAAGAGCGCGGTGATCTGCCCGGATTATTCCGAGGCTTCGAAGTTCGGGGATATCTGGCTGCCGGTGAAGCAGGGTACGGATGCCGCCCTCGCCATGGCGATGGGCCATGTGATCCTCACCGAATACCATGTGAAGCGGCAGGTGCCGTATTTCCAGGATTACGTCCGGAAATACACGGATATGCCGATGCTGGTCCGGCTGGTGAAGCAGGATGGCCGGCTCGTGCCGGAGCGCTTCCTGCGCGCCTCGGATTTCGACAAGGGCCTCGGCGAAGCGAACAACCCGGAATGGAAGACGCTCGCCTATGACGAAGGCTCCGGCCAGATCGTCGTTCCCAACGGGACGATCGGCTTCCGCTGGGGCGAGCAGGGCAAGTGGAACCTCGAGGAGAAGGCCTCGGATGGCAAGGAAACCCGGCTGCGCCTGACGCTGAAGGGCATCGAGGACGAGACCGCCCAGGTTGCCTTCCCCTATTTCGGCAACATCGAGAACGAGCACTTCACCCATTCCGATCATGGCTCGATCCTCGAGCGGGCGATCCCGGTGAAGCGGCTGAAACTGGCCGAGGGCGAGGCGCTGGTTGCCAGCGTGCATGATCTCTTCGTCGCGAATTACGGCGTCGATCAGGGCTTCGGTGGCGCGAATGTCACCGGCGACTACCATGCCGATCTGCCCTACACGCCCGCCTGGGCCGAGAAGATCACCGGCGTTTCCCGCGACAAGATCATCCAGGTCGCGCGCGAATTCGCCACCAATGCCGAGAAGACCAATGGCCGCTCGATGGTCATCATCGGTGCGGCGATGAACCATTGGTACCACGCCGACATGAATTATCGCGGCGTGATGAACATGCTCATCATGTGCGGCTGCGTCGGCCAGTCCGGTGGTGGCTGGGCGCATTATGTCGGCCAGGAAAAGCTGCGGCCGCAGGCCGGCTGGGCACCGCTTGCCTTCGCGCTCGACTGGGGCCGGCCGCCACGCCAGCAGAATTCCACGTCCGCCTTCTACGTGCACACCAATCAGTGGCGCTACGAAACGATGAAGGCAATGGACATCGTCTCACCGACGGCACCGGCGGGTCCATGGGACAGCGCCATCATCGACTATAATGTGCGGGCCGTCCGCATGGGCTGGCTGCCGGCCTATCCGACGCTGACGCAGAACCCGCTCGAGATCGCCGCAAAGGCGAAGGCGACCGGCCTTGAGCCGAAGGATTACGTCGCGCAGGGTCTGAAATCGGGCGAGGTCAGCTTTGCCTGGGAGGATCCTGATAATCCGAAGAACTGGCCGCGCAACCTGTTCGTCTGGCGGTCGAACCTGCTCGGTTCCTCGGGCAAGGGGCATGAATACTTCCTCAAGCACCTGCTCGGGACGTCGAATGGTGTCCTCGGCCAGGATCTCGGCTCGGCCGAGGCGGCCGGCACGAAGGAGGTGAACTGGGTCAGGGACGCGCCGGAGGGCAAGCTCGACCTCCTCGTCACGCTCGACTTCCGCATGTCCACCACCTGCGTCTATTCGGACATCGTGCTGCCGACGGCCACCTGGTACGAAAAGAACGATCTCAATACCTCGGACATGCATCCCTTCATCCATCCGCTGACCAGCGCCGTGGATCCGGCCTGGGAAGCGCGGTCGGATTGGGAGATCTACAAGGGGATCGCCAAGGCGTTCTCGCAGGTGGCGCCGGAAGTGCTGGGCGAGGAGACGGACGTCGTCCTGAACCCGATCAAGCACGATACCGCGATGGAAATGGCGCAGGCCTTCGATCCGAAGGACTGGAAACGCGGCGAATGCGAGCCGATCCCCGGCAAGACGATGCCGGTCGTGGTGCCTGTGCAGCGGGACTATGCGCACATCTACGAGCGCTTCACCGCGCTGGGTCCGCTGATGGACAGCATCGGCAACGGCATCAAGGGCATGGCCTGGAAGACCGGCCATGAGGTCGAACACCTGAAGGCGCTCAACGGCGTCCATGCCGAGGGGGCCAACAAGGGCCTTGCCCGGATCGTCTCGGATATCGACGCCACCGAGGTCATCCTGATGATGGCGCCGGAAACCAACGGCGAAGTGGCGGTCAGAGCCTGGGAAGCCCTGAGCAAGACCACCGGCCGCGAACATGCCCATCTCGCCTTGCCGAAGGAAGACGAGAAGATCCGGTTCCGGGATGTGGTGGCGCAGCCGCGCAAGATCATCTCGGCGCCGACATGGTCGGGCCTCGAAAGCGAGAAGGTCTGCTACAATGCGGGCTACACGAATGTGCATGAGCTCATTCCATGGCGCACGCTGACCGGGCGGCAGCAGCTCTACCAGGACCATCTCTGGATGCGGGCCTTCGGCGAGGCGCTCTGCAGTTACCGGCCGCCGATCGATCTCAAGACCATCCATCCGGTCAAGGGCACGAAGCCCAACGGTGAGAAGGAGATCGTCCTCAACTTCATCACCCCGCACCAGAAATGGGGCATCCATTCCACCTATACCGACAACCTGCTGATGCTCACGCTGAGCCGCGGCGGGCCGATCGTCTGGCTGTCGGAAACCGATGCCCGCAAGGCCGGCATCGTCGATAACGACTGGGTGGAAGCCTACAATTCCAACGGGGCGCTGGTGGCCCGCGCGGTGGTTTCGCAACGCATGAAAGAGGGCACGCTCTTCATGTACCACGCGCAGGAGAAGATCGTGAACGTGCCGGGTTCGGAAATGACCGGCCAGCGCGGCGGGATCCATAACTCGGTGACGCGTGCCGTGCTGAAGCCGACGCACATGATCGGCGGCTATGCCCAGTTTGCCTATGATTTCAACTACTACGGCACGATTGGCACCAATCGCGACGAGTTCGTCGTCATCCGCAAAGTGAAAAACGTCGACTGGCTGGAGCGCCCGCATCCGGACCAGGTTTCCACGGCTGCCGAATAAGGAGAACGGCCATGAAAATCCGCGCGCAGATCGCGATGGTGCTCAACCTCGACAAATGCATCGGCTGTCACACCTGCTCGGTGACCTGCAAGAACGTGTGGACCAACCGCGAGGGCATGGAATACGCGTGGTTCAACAATGTCGAGACCAAGCCCGGCATCGGCTATCCCAAGGACTGGGAAAACCAGAAGCGCTGGAAGGGCGGCTGGACCCGCAAGCGCAACGGCAAGATCGAGCCGCGCATCGGCGGAAAATGGCGGATCCTGGCGAATATCTTCGCCAATCCTGACCTGCCGGAAATCGACGATTACTACGAGCCCTTCACCTTCGATTACGAGCATCTCCAGAAGGCGCCCGAACTCGAGGCCTTCCCCACAGCGCGGCCGCGATCCCTGATCACCGGCGAGCGGATGGAGAAGATCGAGTGGGGCCCGAACTGGGAGGAGATCCTTGGCGGCGAATTCGCCAAGCGCTCGGCGGATGTGAATTTCGAAGGCATCCAGAAGGAGATCTACGGCCAGTTCGAAAACACCTTCATGATGTACCTGCCGAGGCTGTGCGAGCATTGCCTCAACCCGGCCTGCGTGGCGTCCTGCCCGTCCGGCGCGATCTACAAGCGCGAGGAGGACGGCATCGTCCTGATCGACCAGGACAAATGCCGCGGCTGGCGCATGTGCGTCTCGGGCTGCCCCTACAAGAAGATCTACTTCAACTGGTCGAGCGGGAAGAGCGAGAAATGCATCTTCTGCTATCCGCGCATCGAGGCCGGCCCGCCGACCGTGTGCTCGGAAACCTGCGTCGGCCGCATCCGCTATCTCGGCGTGATGCTCTACGACGCAGACCGGATCGAGGAAGCCGCCAGCGCGGCCAACGAGACCGATCTCTACGAAGCGCAGATGCGGATCTTCCTCAACCCGGACGATCCGGCCGTGATCGAGCAGGCGAGGCGTGACGGGATTGCCGACAACTGGCTTGAGGCGGCCCGGCAGTCGCCGGTCTGGAAGATGGCGATGGAATGGAAGGTCGCGTTCCCGCTCCATCCCGAATATCGCACCTTGCCGATGGTCTGGTATGTGCCGCCGCTTTCTCCGATCACCGCGGCTGCCGAGGCCGGGAAGATGGGCATCGATGGCGGGATGCCGGATGTGCGCTCGCTGCGCATTCCCCTGAAATATCTCGCCAATCTTCTGACGGCGGGGGATGAGAAGCCGGTGGCCCTCGGCCTCGAGCGCATGCTGGCCATGCGCGCCTATATGCGGGCCAAGACCGTGGACGGGGTGATCGACGAGGCCGTTGCGGCGCGCGTCGGGCTGACCGGGGCGCAGATCGAGGCGATGTACCATGTGATGGCGATCGCCAATTACGAGGATCGCTTCGTCATCCCCACCACGCATCGCGAGGTGACCGAGGATGCCTATGAGCTTCGCGGCCAATGCGGATTCTCGTTCGGCGATGGCTGCCTGCCTTCCGACAGCAGCACCAACCTGTTCGGCGGCATCAAGCTCAAGAACGAAAAGCCGAAAGTGGGGGCTTACTGAGATGAAAACGCTTCGGATTCTTTCGGCCCTTCTCACCTATCCCGATGCCGATCTCCTTGCCGCCCTGCCGGAATTCGTGCCCGTTCTCGAACGGGAGGCCTGGCTGCCGGCGCCGGAACGCAAGGCGCTGGCCAGCCTGATCGAGACGCTCGCGGACAGCGATCCGATCGAGGCGCAGGAGCGCTACATCCTGCTCTTCGACCGGACGCGCTCGCTGTCGCTGCACCTGTTCGAACATGTCCATGGCGAAAGCCGGGATCGCGGCCAGGCCATGGTGGATCTGATCCAGCTCTACGAGGAGGGCGGCTTCACGCCGACCACCAGGGAACTGCCGGATTTCCTGCCGCTCTTCCTTGAATTCGCCTCGACCCGTCAGCCGGAAGAGGCGCGGGATCTCGTCCAGCAGCCGCTTCAGGTCATGGCGGCGCTCCGGGAGCGCCTCGCCAAGCGCGGAGCGATCTATCTCCCGGTCTTCGATGCCTTGCTGGCGCTTGCCCGGGTCAAACCGGATGCCGCCATGCTCGAGCGGCTCCTCGCCGAACCGGATCCCGAGCCGGATGATCTCGAGGCGCTTGATGCCGCCTGGGAGGACGAGGAGGTCCGGTTCGGGCCAGGCGCGGCCTCGGATGGCTGCGGCCATGACAGCCTTGCAGCGAAGCTGCGCCAGGCCCGGCGCCCGGCGCCGGGGATCGACATGCCTTCGCCCGCAAGCCTCCGGCCGCCTGTCACCACTTCCACCGCGCCCCGCCGCTGACCCCCAAGGGAGAGTTCCATGCGCGACACGATCTTCCACATCCTCTTCGTCTGGTATCCTTATGTCTGCCTGTCATCCTTCATCTTCGGATCCATCATCCGGTTTGATCGCGAGCAATATACCTGGAAGGCCCATTCCAGCCAGATCCTGCGCAAGAAGCAGCTCAGCTGGGGCTCGAACCTCTTCCATTTCGGCATCCTGTTCCTGTTTCTGGGCCATACGGTCGGCTTGCTGACGCCCAAGGCGATCTATTCGATCTTCCTCACGCCGGCCGAAAAGCAGCTTGTCGCGATTGTCGCGGGCGGCGTTGCCGGGACGGTGTGCTTCGTCGGTCTCAGCCTCCTGCTTCACCGGCGCCTGTTTGACGCCCGCATCCGCCAGACCTCGACCTATATGGACCTGTCGATCCTGACGATCCTGTGGGTCCAGCTCTGCCTCGGCCTGATCACGCTGCCGTTCAGCCTCGCCCATTCCGATGGATCGGTGATGATCCAGCTCTCGCATTGGGCGCAGGGGATCCTGACCGTGCAGCCGGTCGATGCGAAAGCCCTGCAGGGACTCGACTGGCCCTATCTGGCCCATCTTGTTCTCGGGATGACGATCTTCCTGCTCTTTCCCTTCTCCAGGCTGGTCCATATCTGGTCGGCGCCGGTCTGGTATCTCGGCCGGAAGGGGTATCAGGTCGTCCGGACGCGGCGACCTCTCGCCAGCTCGGGTGCCCAGCGCCCGACGCACCGGCCGGCGGAGTGAGGACCATGACGATTGTCCTCGATACCCCCAAAGCCGGCTGCACCGTGAAGCCGACCATCTCCGCCAAGCCTCGCACCGTCACGGTGAACGGCGTCACCATCCCGCGCGAGGCGATTGCACAGGAAACCCAGAACCATCCGGCCTCCAAGCCGATCGAGGCCTGGCAGGCCGCGGCCCGCGCGCTCGTGATCCGGGAGTTGCTCCTTCAGGAAGCCACTCGCCTGGAGATCGTCGCGGTTCCGTTGAGTGATGGCGAAGGGCGCCGCGAGACGGACGAGGAAGCGCGGATCCGGGCGCTGCTGGAACAGGAAGTGTCCTCACCAGTTCCCGGGGAGGAGGAGCTGCAGCGCTACTATGCCAATAACCTGAAGGCGTTCCGCACGCCGGATCTCTACGAAGTCGCGCATATCCTGATCGGTTTGCGCGAGAGCGGGCCGGCGGCATTGCAAGCCGCACGGGAGCGTGCCGAGGGGATCCTCCGCGAGGTCGAAGCAGCGCCTGCGCGCTTCGCAGGCCTGGCCGAGGCCCTTTCGGATTGCCCATCCCGTGCGATGGGCGGCAATCTCGGCCAGATCTCCACGGGTCAGACCGTGCCGGAATTCGAAATCATGCTGCCGCAACTGCCGGTCGGGCCGGACCGCTTCTCGATCGTGGAGTCCCGCTACGGCTTCCACATCGTGACGGTGCATCGCCGGATCGAGGGGAGGGAGCTGCCTTTCGCAACCGTCCGGAACCGGATCGCCCGCTTCCTTCAGGAGCGCGCCGGGGCGTCCGCCGCCCGCCACTACGTCCAGCGATTGGCAAGCCTCGCCGCAATCGAGGGCGTCGTTCTGGAAACCTCCGCCACCCCTCTGGTCCAGTGAGGCGCCCATGATGCTGAGCCATATCCTGCGCGATCTGACAGACGACAGACTCGCCGAGGAGGCCCTGATCGGCCTTGGCGACCTTGTCCTGCTGGCCGCGATCGACACCGAAGCCGCCCTGTTCGAGGAAACCCGGGGAGATTATGTCGCTGGCGCCGTCCGCCGGTTCGCGCGCCTTGCCAATGACGAGGATTGGCTCGCCGTCATGGGCAGGCTGGAACGGGGCGAGCGACCTGCGGAGGTCTTCCTGACCTTCGTCCTGCACTGGGCGCTGAAGCGCGACAGCGAAGAGCGGAACCCTCACCCCAGCTGTCAGCCTGCATGCTCATGCGGGGAGGATCATCACCATGGCCAGGCCCCGCGCTAGTCAGTCCCCGAAAGCGGCATTGCCGATGCCGCGGCCGCCTAGACCGTTGCCCCCGCCATTGCCGGTCGCCCTTCTGGAGCGGCCGCTGGATTATCTCATGGCCGAGCATCACCGCCACAGGAGCTATCTCGCAGGCCTGCGCTACGCCGCGACCCAGGCCGAAATCCAGCGGGATCAGGCGGTGCGATTGCATGCGTTCCTGGCATCCGAACTGCCCCTTCACTGGGCTGATGAGGAGCAGGATCTGTTCCCGATCCTGCGTCGGCTTGCCCTGCCGGAAGATGGCCTTGCCGAGGTTCTGGCCCGATTGAGCGAGGACCATGCGATGAATGAGGCCTTGGTCCGTGCGATCGATCAGGGGCTTTCGACCATCCTGAACGCCGACCATGATCCGGTTCCGCTCGAGCGGCGGCTTTGCGGGATGATGCTGACCTACAGCACGCGGGAGGGCCGGCACCTCGCTGTCGAGAATGCCGTCGTGCTCGCCATTGCCGGAGTCCGTCTCAGGAAGGCCGAGTTACACGGGCTCAGCGCGGCCATGAAAGCCCGTCGGGAGGCATTTCATGTCGCAGACGCTTGATCATCTGTTTGACCGGAATGTCACCTGGGCCAACGAGAAGACCCGGCTCGATCCGGACTATTTCCGTCGCATGGCCGAGCAACAGACGCCGGATTACTTGTGGATCGGCTGTTCGGACAGCCGGGTGACGGCCAATGATGTGCTTGGCCTTGATCCCGGCGCCGTCTTTGTCCACCGCAACATCGCGAACATTGTCCATACGAGCGATCTCAACATCCTCTCGGTGCTGGAATTCGCCATCGACACCTTGCGTGTGCGCCATGTCATCGTCTGCGGCCATTATGGCTGTGGTGGGGTCTATCGCGCCATCGCCGAGCAGCGCGGCGCCATGCTCGACCACTGGCTCCAGCCGCTGACCATGCTGTACCGGAAGCACCGGGCCCATTTTGACCGCATCCCCAAGCCGGAGGACCGGCTCGACCGGCTCTGCGAAATCAATATCGAGATGCAGGTCCGGCGGCTTGCTGCGACCCCGCTGGTGGAAAATGCCTGGCGGCGGGGGCAGGAACTTCACCTTCATGGCTGGATCTACGGCATCCATGACGGGCTGCTGCGGGATCTCGGGCCCCATCTCTCTTCCGTCGGGGAGCGCGATCAGCTCCCCTCGATCGACCACCGCGTCACCATGAATGTCGAACCTGTCAGCGGCATGCGCCGGCACGCGCTTTCGGCTTTCGAGGCGCTGCCCGGCGAGCATGGCGCGGATTGTGCCTGCGACGGGCGGCTGGAAGGACCCCGCTCATGAAGACCCTTGCCGCCCGGATCGGGATCGTCGTCGCGTCGGACAGGGCCCATGCCGGCACCTATCGTGATGCTTCCGGGCCAGCGATCGAGGCCTATCTCGGCGAGGTGCTGGCCAGCGATTGGCAGGGCGAATACCGCCTTGTTCCCGATGAGATCGAGGCGATTGCGGAAACGCTGATCGATCTTGTCGACAGGGCGCATTGCGATCTCGTGCTGATGTCGGGTGGAACAGGCCCGGCTCTGCGGGACGTGACGCCGGAAGCCATGGCCCGGGTCGTCGGACGCCTTCTGCCCGGGTTTGGGGAGGAAATGCGCCGCGCGAGCCTTCGCGAGGTTCCGACCGCGATCCTGTCGCGCCAGGAGGCCGGATTGCGGGGGCGCTGCCTGATCATTGCCCTGCCGGGCAAGCCCTCGGCCATCGCAACCTGCCTTGATGCCGTTTTTCCCGCCATTCCCTATTGCCTCGACCTGATCGGTGCCGCGCCTCTCGAGACGCGGCCTGAACGGTTGAAGGCCTTCCGCCCTTCCGCGAACCCCTGAACAGGAGTGCCAAAAATGTCGCGATCCCATGAAAGCCCGGAACCCGCACTTCTCGCCCTTGTCTATACCGACGCTGCCGGGGCCGATCGGGTGCTGACGCGCCTCGCGATGGCGCTGCTCGAACAGGATGTCAGCCTGGCCGGCCTCGTCCAGCACAATGCGCCCCGGCCCGGCCGTTCGCGCTGCGACATGGTTCTCGAGGATCTCGGCAGCGGTCGTCATGTCGCGATCTCGCAGGATCGCGGGCCGGAAGCGAGGGGATGCATGCTCGATGTCAGCCAGTTGCTGACGGCTTCGCTATTGGTCGAGGAGTCTCTCGCCCAGGAGCCGGAACTCGTGATCCTCAACAAGTTCGGCAAGTCGGAATCCGAGGGTGGCGGCTTCCGCCCTCTGATCAGCACCGTGATCGGATCCGGCATGCCGCTTGTCATCGCTGTTCCCTGGCGGAACATCGAGAGTTGGCGCGCCTTTGCCGGCGGCATGGGCCAGGAAATCGCCCTCGAAGGCGAAGCCGAGACCGTGGCGGGGCTCCTTGCGATCCTGGGCTATGGTCAGGCAGCAGCGGCCGGCACCGGAATGGAACCTCGCGGTTCCGGCCTATAGGCGATCACGGTCGCCGGCGATCGCGCGAAGCAGCGACTCAGCCTCGGATGCCGCTGTCGCCGCGTCACGGAAAAGATCAGCCATTTCATCGAAGACCGAGTGATCCGGTTCCGCGAGAGGCAGGTCTTCAAGTTCCTTCAGAAGGTCCAGAAGACCTGAAATGCGAAGGGCGCGCTCGCGCGCGCCCGACAGGGCCAGCTTGCGCCGGCGTAGGTCCGAGAATTTCGAATAGCGCGCCAGAGCGGCATCGAGCCGCTTCCGGCAATCGCAGTCGAACTCGATGTCAGCGAGAATACGGATCAGCCCATCAACGGCGGGATTGTCGGTTGCCGCGCGGTTCGATGGGCGCGGCATGGCTCACCGGCTTTCAAAACGGGGGAACAGGACGTTGTTCTCAAGGTGCATGTGCTCCGTCAGATCCGTGACGAGCTTGTCGACACCCCGATAAAGCGCCTGCCACGACCGGCATGCCCCTGCCGGCGGCTGGTAGCCATGGGTGATTTCCTGCAAGGCGCGGATCGTCAGCGCGTGGTCGTCATGGTCTTCGCGCATCGCCGAGATCGGACCATCGACCATCCCGACCATGCCGCCGCGCATCGCCGGGAACAGGATCAGCTCCTCCTTCTGCATATGATCGCCCAGATCTTCCAGGGCTGTCTCCAGGATATCCGCCAGCCCTGCCGGAACATCCGCATGATCGCGGTGGACGGCCTCGACGCGTTTCGCCAGCTTGACCAGTTCGGGAAGCTCCGAGCGGTGCACGTCATGATAGCGCCGGATAATGTGCTCGATCAGCGCGATGGTCTCGGAGGGGGCTTCCGGCGGCTTGGCCGCGAGAGCCTGCAATTCACCCAGAACAAGGCCCGCATCGAGGTTCTTTTTCGCCAGAGCTTCACCGATAGGGACATTGCCACCACAGCAGAAATCGATCTTGTGTTTCCTGAAGATGGCTGTGGCGCCCGCCAAAGCGGCGGCGATCTCCCCCACATGCATATCGGGGTGGATGGCTTGGTTCTGTTCCATGGCGGTCTCCAATTCGGCATTTACAATGCCTATTTACGACACCAAAAACGGTATTGTAAATGCCTCTTTCGGAGGGCGACGCGTGCGATTGACAAGCTTCACGGATTTCGGGCTGCGGGCCCTGATGAAACTGGCGGGCGGGGAAAGCCGCCTTTACACCGTCGAGGAGATTGCCGGCGAATTCGCACTCTCGCGGGATCACCTGACCAAGGTGATCCGGGAGCTGGCGCGCCACGGCTTCATCGTGACCCAGCGCGGTGCTGCTGGCGGCTTTCGGCTCGCGCGGCCGGCGCACGATATCCGCCTCGGCGATGTCGTGGCCGCGTTGGAGGGGCGCCACGCGCTCGTCGAATGTTTCCAGGCGGATGGCGGAAACTGCCGGCTGATGCCGCAATGCCGCCTCAAGGCACGCCTGGCCCGTGCGGAGCGCGCCTTCATCGATGATCTTAACCAGTCGACGCTGGCGGATTGCCGGTATCCGGAGTGAAGGGCGGGTTTGCGCCCCCCATCCTGGTCGTTTGTTGCACCGGGGAGATAGACGGAAACCGCACGTGTGCCTTTCCAGCCAGCGCGCCAAAGGACCTCCGAAGGGGACCAGAGCAACGAACTCAAGCGCGCTTTGCTCGATTTCCCGAGCTGTCTGCGCGAGGCCCAACGGCGTCTTCCGCGTAGTCTGGATTTGGTCCCGCCAGGCCCAGCAAGGCCTGTTCGCCACCGGTTGAGAAATGCACGGCACGCGAGGCCGTTTCGCGCCGACACCAGCCGCGCTCGATGGCGAGCCTCGCGATGGCGGCGCCAAGACTGCCCGCAAGATGCGGCCGGCGTTCGGACCAATCCAGACAGGTACGGCAGAGTGATCGAGGCTTTGATTCCAGCGCGGCGATATCGATGCCTTCAGCCAGAAAACGCGAGCGCCCTGGCGGCGACAGACCAAGGCCCTCGGGCCTTGCGACGAGCAGGCCGCGATCGACCAGCCGCGCGAACAGAGCGGTTGCCAACTCCCCCGCGAGGTGATCGTAGCAGAGGCGCGCCTTTCGCATCGCGGCTTCCCGTGGGCCGGGACGCGTGCGCTTGAGCCCGACCCGCGCAGCGAGGCCCATCAGCGTTTCCACCGCTTCCGCAACATCCGGTCCTGCCAGATTGTAGTAGCGATGCCGCCCCTGCACGAGGACCACCAGCAAGCCCGCATCCAGCAACCTTGCCAGATGCCCGGAGGCGGCAGGGGCAGAAATCCCTGCTTCAGCGGCACATTCCCCCGCGGTCAGCGCCTTGCCGCCCATGAGTGCAGCGAGAATGTTGGCGCGTGCGGGGTCGCCAATGAGCGAAGCAAGGGCCGCGATGTCAGGACCGTTTTTCATGACACGCATCCTATCCCATTCGCGCAGGGCAATGCTTCATTCTTCGCCGAAACATCGCAGCCGCGAATGCCCCTATCAAGGCGCTCCCGAACAAAGGAGTACCACTCGTGATTACCTGCTTCATCCGCTATGAACTTGAGCCCTTCCGGCAGGCCGAATTCGCCACCTATGCCCAGATGTGGGGCCAGGCGATCCCGCCCTGCGGAGCCGATCTCATCGGATATTTCGGCCCGCATGAGGGTTCACTGACGACAGCCTACGGGGTTTATACGCTTGAAAGCCTTGCTGCCTACGAGGCCTATCGTGCCCGGCTGAAGGCCAGCAAAGCTGGTCGGGAAGCCTTCGAATTCGCACGCAGGGAGGGCTTCATCCGCCGCGAAGACCGGATCTTTCTCACGAAACTCTCGGAGCCGCATGCGCGGCTGGCCCGGCCATGATTGCGGTGATTTTCGAGGTCTGGCCAGCCGAAGGCGAGCGCGAGACCTATTTCGAACTCGCCGCCGCCTTGCGCGACGAGCTCTTCCGGATTGACGGTTTCCTTTCGATCGAGCGGTTCCAGTCGCTTGCCGAGCCCGGCAAGCTTCTGTCGCTGTCGTTCTGGCGCGATGAAGCGGCCATGGCGGCGTGGCGCAACGGCCATGCCCATCGCGCCACGCAGGCCAAAGGCCGGAGCGGCGTGTTCCAGGATTACCGGCTGCGCGTGGCCGCGGTGATCCGCGATTATGGGCTGAACGAGCGTTCGGAAGCGCCGGAGGACAGCCGCATTGCGCATGCGGACATCAGGAAGGTGTCCGGATAGCGCCGCCCCTTGCGGTCATTCTCGGTCCCGAGGTGTTTCGCCGCAACCGGTCGTTCGAAGCGTCCGGAAAACGGGGCGCGGCTCAGGCTGTCTCGGGGCTCAGAATGCGAATTGCTTTGTTGCAAAAAGGGGGGATTACCAACTGAAACGCGATGAGACATCAAAATGGCAGACTCCTCTCCTGCCATCCTTTTTCCGGACGCATCTTCGAACCTCCGATGAGTCCCTGATCGCCGGTTGGCCTGATCGGGTCCTTCCGGCTGCAATCCTGCCTCTTCGGCTCCTTTCGGGATTGATGATCGGCGCGTGACGGGCCAGAGTCCCGGCATCACGAGGACCGACTTCATCATGACCACCGAATCCATCACCATCCGCGAGGCGCGGTCGGACACCGATTATCACCGCGCCTATCCGGTCATCCGGCAGCTGATTCCCGATCTCGACATGCAGACCTATGCCCAGCGTGTCTTCGTGGCGCGGGCGACGGGCTACCGCATGTTCATTGCCGAGGCGGGGGAGGACCTTGTCGGGCTGATCGGCATGGTGCCCAACCACAATATCCATGACGGATTCGTCACCTATATCGAGCATGTCGTGGTTGACCGGAAGCATCGCGGCAAGGGCTATGGCGTGAAGCTGCTGGAATTCGCCGAGGCGCGGGCGCTGGAGGATGGCTGCGGGCTGCTGCAGCTCGATACGGAGGAGGGGGCGCGGGTCGACAACCTCTACCTCAAGAACGGCTATCGCCGGACCGGCAGCTATTTCTCCAAGGCGCTGAGGGGCTGAGATGGCCCGGCCGGCGCTCCGGTCGCGCCCCGAAGGCCGGATGGCCGGGGCTGTACCGCGCCTGCGCATCCTGCTGGGCGCCGATCACCGGCTGGGTCCGGGCAAGTTCGACCTGATCGAGGCGATCGGCGAGACCGGGTCGATTTCAGCCGCGGGGCGGCAGCTCGGGATGAGCTATCGCCGCGCCTGGCTGCTCGTCGATCAGGTCAATCGCATGTTCCGGCAGCCGGTCGTGCTGGCGGCGGCCGGTGGCGCCCATGGCGGCGGTGCCCAGCTGACACCCTTCGGGCAGGCGCTGCTCGCGGCCTATCGCCGGATCGAGGCCCGCACGCGCGATGCCATCGCCGAGGAACTGGGGCCGTTCGAGGATGACCTGGCCGCGCCGGAGCCGGATCCGGACGCGCCGGGCGCCTGAGCGGGTTCAGGCCGGCGGCAGCAAGGCAAGGCTGCGCTCGTCGATCGTCGCTGCCTTGATCAGCGCCTGCACCTCATCGCCGACATCAAGGCCCAGGGCATCGAAGGCGAGGCGCGTGGCGTAGGCCTTGAGGCTCTGGCCGCCGGGCAGGATCAGGGTTGCCATCGCGAAGGGGCTGTCATTGCGGTCAATCGCCGTGATCCGGCCCGACAGGATGGTGCGCACGCTGACCTGTGCCGGGCGCCCGACGGCCAGGGTGACGCCGGTGGCCCGGATCGCGACACGGACCTCGCCTTGCCCTGCGGGGATCTGACCGGGCACCACGATCTCGCCGGCCGGATGGTCGAGCACGGTCACACCGTATTCCGGCAGATGGCGGCGGACCGGTGCCGAGAGCACGGAAACCGCGTCGAACCGTTCCGCGAGGCTGGCGAGCGCCACCGGGGCCAGCACCTCGGCCGGACTGCCTGCGGCGGTCACGCTGCCATTCTCCAGCCGGATCACGCGGGCGGCGAGCCGCGCCACTTCCTCGACCGCATGGCTGACATAGACGACCGGCACACCGAACTCGTCGCGAAGGCGCTCGATGAAGGGCAGGATTTCCAGTTTCCGGGCCGCATCGAGCGAGGCGAGGGGCTCGTCCATCAGCAGGAGATGCGGGCTGGCCAGCAGGGCGCGGCCAATCGCGACGCGCTGGCGCTCGCCGCCGGAGAGTGTCTCCGGCCGGCGGTCGAGGAGATGCCCGATGCCGAGCATCTCGACCACCGGATCGAAATCGATGCGCCGCTCGTCGCGCGGGGTGAAGGAACGGCCATAGGTGAGGTTGGCGCGGGTATCGAGATGCGGCAGCAACTGGGCATCCTGGAAGACGAGGCCGATCCGGCGCCGATGCGGGGGGATGAACACGCGCTGCCGCGTATCGAGCAGCACCCGTTCGTCCAGCGTGATCCGGCCCTCGCTGGCGCGTTCGAGACCGGCCAGCAGGCGGATGGCGGTGGTCTTGCCCGAGCCGGAGGGACCGAACAGCGCGGTGATGCCGGATTCGGCCTCGAAGGCGACGCGGAACCGGAAATCCCGGCGGTCAAGCTGGCAATCGAAGCGGATCATTCCGGCTGCGCCCGGGTTCCGCTGCGCCGCGCGAGGATTTCCGAGGCCACCAGCGCGCCAAGGGCGATGATCACGGCGACGATCGACAGCCGGAAGGCGCCGGCATCGCCGCCGGGCATCTGGGTATAGGCATAGATCGCGGCGGGGATGGTCTGGGTCTCGCCCGGGATGTTCGAGACGAAAGTGATGGTGGCGCCGAATTCGCCGAGGGCCTTGGCAAAGCACAGGACCGCACCGGCGATGATGCCGGGCAGGGCAAGAGGCAGCGTGACCGTGGCGAAAACCCAGGCCGGCGAGGCGCCGAGCGTGCCGGCCGCCTGTTCGAGCCTCGGGTCGATCGCCTCGATGCCCAGCCGGATGGCCCGGACCATCAACGGAAAGCCCATCACCGCACAGGCGAGGGCTGCGCCCGTCCAGCGGAAGGACAGGACAAGGCCGAAGGTCTGTTCGAGCCAGGCACCGACGGGGCCGCGCCGCCCGAACAGGACGAGCAGCACATAGCCGGTGACAACGGGTGGCAGGACCAGCGGCAGATGGACGAGGCCATCCACCAGCACCTTGCCCCGGAAGCGGCTGCGCGCCAGCCAATGCGCGACGAGGATGGCCAATGGCAGGCTCGCAAGGGTTGCCAGCCCGGCGATGCGCAGGCTCAGCCGGATGGCTGTCCATTCCTCGGGCGAGAGGCCAAGATCAGGCAATGTCAATCCTCAGCGCTTCACGCGGAAGCCCTCCGCCTCGAAGATACGGATTGCTGCCGGGGAGGAAAGGGAGTCGAGGAAGGATTTTGCGTGTGGATGGCTGGAATTGGCCGTCAGCGCGAAGGGATAGAGAATCGGCGGATGGCTGGTGGCGGGGAACGTATCGACGACCCGCACTTTCGGTTCGGTCTTCGCATCGGTCGCATAGACGATGCCGAACCGGGCCTCGCCCCGGGCCACCAATGCGAGGGCGGCGCGGACATTCTCGACCCCGGCGATCCGGGGCTGGACAGAGTCCCACAGGCCGAGCTGGGTCAGGGCCTGCCGGGCATAGCGGCCGACCGGAACGGACTGCACCTGCCCGGTGGCGAGGCGACCATCGCCCAGGGCCTCGGCAAGGGCGAAGCCGGGGCCGATCTTCAGCGGGGTGGCCGGCCGATCTGCCGGCTCGATGAGGACCAGCGTGTTTTCCAGCAAGGTCCGCCGCGTTTCCGGGCGGATCAGGCTGCGCTGCTGCGCCCAGTCCATCCAGTCGAGATCGGCCGTGGCGAAGAGATCGGCTGGTGCGCCCTGCTCCAGCTGGCGCGCGAGGGCGGAGGATGCGGCATAGGAGAAGGTGACCCTGCCGCCGGTTTCCTTCTGCCATTCCGCCGCGATGGCGTTGAACGCGGTCTGCAGGCTGGCGGCCGCGAAGACGAGAACGGGGCGCGGCTCCTGTGCAAGGGAAGGCCGCAGCGCGAGCAGGATCACGGCGAGCGTGCCGAGAAGGCGGCGGACCATCGGCAAGGCCCTTTCCGGGGTTCGCTATGTTTTTTGAAATATAGCGGTGGTTGAAGGATCGGGTCAATCCTGCCTGCTGACGACCCGGGTCTTTGCCCGAAGCGGGAACCGTCAGCCGCGCCGGTCAGACGGCCGGCAGGGCGAGGCCGAGGATCTGCCGTGCCTGGCGCCAGGTCGCGACCGGCCGGCCGTATTTCGCGCAGAGATCGGCCGCACGTTTCACGAGCGCCGCATTCGAGGGGGCAAGGGTGTTCCGGTCGAGCCGGACATTGTCCTCCATGCCGGTGCGGGTATGGCCGCCGCGGGCAATGGCCCATTCATTGAGGCGGATCTGTTCCGGGCCGATGCCGGCGGCGCACCATTGCGCATCCGGGGCGAGGCGGTGCAGCGTCTCGATATAGATGTCGAGGATGGCCTCGTCGGCCGGCATGGCATTCTTCACGCCCATGACGAACTGGACGTAGAGAGGGCCTTTCAGCCGGCCATCGGCGGCCATCCGGCAGGCCTGCACGATGTGGGAGAGGTCAAAGGCCTCGATTTCCGGCTTGACCCCGTAGGCGAGCATTTCCGAAGCGAGCCAGTCGACGAGATCCGGCGGGTTCTCGTAGACGCGGGTGGGGAAATTGTTCGAGCCGACCGAGAGGGAAGCCATGTCCGGGCAGAGCGGCAGCATGCCGCCGCGCGTCCTGCCGGCGCCGGAGCGGCCGCCGGTCGAAAGCTGGATGATCAGGCCGGGGCAATGCTTTTCCAGCCCTTCCTTGAGGCGGGCGAAACGCTCGGGATCGGAGGTCGGGCGGCCCTCGTCATCGCGGACATGGCAATGCGCGATGCTGGCCCCGGCCTCGAACGCCTCCTGCGTCGATTCGATTTGCTCGGCGATCGTGATCGGCACGGCCGGGTTGTTCTCCTTGGTCGGGAGGGAGCCGGTGATGGCCACGCAGAGGATGCAGGGATTGTCGGCGGGGGCGGGCAGGGCGGATCGGGAAGACATGGCGGACCTCGGTCGATCGGGAGGCGGGTCAGGCGGTGGCGATGATGTCGGGCAGGTCCGGCAGGGCGGCCGGATCGGCGAGGACGAAGCGCAGGACGGCCTCCACGACACTGCGCCGCCGCCGGGCGAGGGCGCCCGGTTCGCCCATGTCATGGCCGAAGACCTGCCGGATCGAGGCCCGGTTCGAGACGTTGTAGAAGGCCGGCGCGGAGATGGTGAGATGGATGTCCAGCGGGTCGAGCCCCGGCCGGAACAGCCCTTCCGCCAGCCCCCGCGCATAGATGGCCCGGATGGTCGAGATCGCGGAGAGGTTCAGCTCGGCGATCGCCTTCGAACGCGCGAGATGGCGGCCATGGTGGATGTTCTCGATCATCACCATCCGGACGAAGCCGGGATTGGCCGCGTGATAGTCGAAGGTCAGGCCGGTCAGCCGGGCAAGCGCCGCAACCGGGCCTGTCGCGACCGGGTCGATCGCCGTCTCCGCCGCGCGCATGCCGCTATACACGTCCTCGAGGACGGCGAGATAGAGCCCCTCCTTGTCGCCGAAGTAATAGTAGATCATCCGCTTGGAGGTGGCCGTGCGGGCGGCGATCTCGTCGACGCGGGCGCCGCTGAGGCCCTTCTCGACGAATTCCTCCCAGGCCGCGGCGAGAATGTCCTTGCGGACGCGGTCCGGGTTCCGGCGCTGCGGCGTCGGGCGGGCGGTTTCCTCCGGGATCGGCTGCGGGCGTGCCATCTTCTCGTCCTTGGAGGCCAGCCTAAAGGTTTGGCCGGTGATGTAAACCCACCGGTTCGTACAAAACGGACTTGCCAGTTTTAACCAGATGGTTCACAAATGGGATGACGGCGGCTATGGCCCTGACAAGAACCATGGCGCGGAAAATCGTCGGGCATGCTGCATACGGCTTGCATCGACGCATGAAACCGTGCCTGCATAGGCGCAATCGTTCCGGAGACCGGACGCGGCGGAAAACGCCGGAAACGTCTCGCGGAAAGAAACGCTCATAGGGAGGACATCGTGAGCACCATCTTCAACCGTCGCATCTTCCTTGGCGCTGCCAGCGCCCTCGCCCTCGGGCTGACCGCCACCGCCGCTTCGGCGCAGGGCCTCAAGCTGACGCTGTCATCCCCGGCCACGCCGACCGACCAGCGTGCCGTTGCCCTGACCGAGATTTTCGGCCCGGCCGTGAAGGATTTCGCCTCGTTCCAGCCGCACTGGAACGCCACCCTGTTCAAGCAGGGCACGGAACTCGAGGCGATTGCCCGCGGCAATCTCGACATGTCGATCACCTCGCCGCAGGAACTGGCCACGCTGATTCCGGGCTGGTCGATCTTCACCGCCGGCTACCTGCTGCGCGATGCGGACCACCAGAAGAAGGTCTTTGCCGATCCGCTGATGAATGACCTCAAGAAGCAGACCGAAGACAAGCTCGGCGTGAAGCTTCTGACGGTCATGTATCTCGGCCGCCGCCAGGTGAACCTGCGCACCGAGAAGGAAATCAAGACGCCGGCCGATCTCGCCGGCGTGAAGCTGCGCATGCCGGGCACGGAAGCCTGGCTTTTCCTCGGCACCGCCCTCGGCGCGAATCCGCTGCCGCTGGCCTTCACCGAGATCTACACCGCGCTGCAGACCGGCGCCATCGACGGGCAGGACAACCCGCTGCCGACGGTGCGCGATTCGAAGTTCTTTGAAGTCACCAAGCAGATCGTGCTGACCAGCCACCTCGTTGACCAGAACTACCTCGCCATTTCGAAGAAGATCTGGGACAAGCTCACGCCGCAACAGCAGGCTGTCATGCAGAAGGCGGCGGATGATGCGGCGGAATCGGGCCGCAAGAAGCAGCTGGCGCTGGAAGCGGAGCTCGAAGGCTTCTTCAAGGAGAAGGGCCTGAAGGTCTACACGCCGGATGTCGAGGCGTTCCGCAAGAAGGTGCAGGCGGATTACCTCGCTTCGAAATTCGCGAAGGACTGGCCGGCGGGCATGGTCGAGAAGATCAACGCCGTGAAGTAATCCGGGCGCCGCCTGCCTCATCTGCAGGCGGCGTTCCCTTCTCTCCTGCCGGGGGGTGGCGATGCTGTCGCTGATCCATCGGGCGCGGATCCTGGCGCTCGACATTGCCGCCCTGATGCTGGGCGCTCTCTTCATCGTCTTCCTGATCCAGATCGCGGCGCGCTATGTCTTCAACGCGCCGGCGCTGTGGACGCTGGAGGCCTGCCTGACCCTTTGGCTCTGGGTCGTCTTCTGGGGCGGCGCCTTCGTCCTCCAGGAGAAGGACCATGTCCGGTTCGACGTGCTCTACATTGCCGTCGGGCGGAACATGCGCCGGGCCTTTGCCATCGTCTCGGCCATCGCCATCGGCGGCGGCATGCTCGCGGCGCTGCCGGCGACCTGGAGCTACATCACCTTCTACCAGATCAAGCGCAGCGCGGTGATCGGCATCCGGCTCGACATCGTCTTCAGCATCTATGCCGTATTCGCGGTCATGCTGGTGATCCGCTATTTCTGGCGGGCCTTCCTGGTGGCGCGGGGCGCCGATCCGGATGAACTCGACCGCCGCGAAATCCAGGATGGGTATCACGTCCAATGAGCCTCGCGCTGTTCTCCTGCCTGATGGTGCTGATCGTGCTCGCCACGATCGGCGCGTCGATTCCGCTGTCGATGATCATCTCGGCCATCGTCTATCTCGCCGTGAAAGGCCAGGATATGGGCCTCGCCGCGGAGCAGATCATCCAGGGCCTCTATGACAGCTTCGTCATCCTGGCGATCCCGCTTTTCATCGTCGCGGCGAATTTCATGAATGCCGGCACGATCTCGGACCGGCTCAACACGTTCTGCCTCGCCATCGTCGGGCGGCTCAAGGGCGGGATGGGCCATGTCAACGTGCTGAACAGCCTTGTCTTTGCCGGGATGTCCGGCTCGGCCGTGGCCGATGTCGTCGGCATGGGCAAGATGTCCATCGACATGATGATCAAGAACAACCGCTACCCCCTGGGCTATGCGGCGGCGATCACCGCCGCCACGGCGGTGGTGGGCCCGATCATCCCGCCCTCGATCCCGATGGTGCTCTATTCCATCGTGTCCGATGCCTCGATCGGCTATCTCTTCCTCGGCGGTGTCGTGCCCGGGCTGATCATGTGCGCGGCGATGATGATGCTGAACACCTACATGGCGCATCGCATGAATGTGCCGCTCGAAGAGCCGGTACCGCTGCGGGAAATCCCGTCGGTGACCGTCAAGGCCTTCCCGGCGCTGCTGATGCCGATCATCCTGCTGGCGGGCATCTATGGCGGGGCGACCACCCCGACCGAGGCGGCCGCGATTGCCGCGGCCTATGCCTTCATCGTGGCGGTATTCTTCTACCGGGCGCTGAATTTCAGCAATATCCGCTCGGTCATGCATGACAGCGTGAAATCCTCCGCCTCGGTCGGGCTGATCATCGGTTCCGCGCTGATCTTCAACTACATCGTGGCGACGGAAAACATCCCGGCGCAGGTGCAGAACCTGATGAAAGGCGTCGAGATCTCGCCGATCGTCTTCCTGCTGCTGCTCAACCTGCTCTTCCTCGTGCTGGGCTGCCTGCTCGATGCCTCGACGATCATCCTCGTCATCATCCCGGTCTTCATTCCGACGGTGAAGGCGCTCGGGATCGATCTCGTGCATTTCGGCGTCGTCGCCATCGTCAACTGCATGATCGGGCTGATCACGCCGCCCTATGGCGTGCTGCTCTTCGTGCTCAATGCCATCACCGGCATCCCGATGAAGACGCTGATCCGGTATATCTGGCCCTGGGTCGGGGTGCTTCTGGCTGCGCTTCTGCTGATGATCCTCGTGCCGGATACGGTGCTCTGGCTGCCGAAAATGTTCGGCTACGTGCCGACAGTCCGGTGAGGGAAGGGGCATGAGCGGCGTTTCCTCCGTGCACGGCGGCCGGCCATGAGCGTGCCGGTTGCCATTTCCCTGCTCGGGGCAGGGCTGATCGGCCGGCGCCATGCCGAGCTGATCCTCTCCGACCCCGAGGCGCGGCTCCACAGCATCGTCGATCCGTCCGAGGAGGGGCGCATCCTCGCGGCCGCGAAAGGCGTCGCGTGGTATCCGACGCCGGAAGCCATGCTTGCGGCCGGCAAGCCGCAGGGCATTCTGGTGGCGACGCCGAACGCGCTCCATGTCGAGCATGGGCTCCTTGCCATCGATGCCGGGCTGCCGGTGCTGGTCGAGAAACCGCTGGCGGCGGATCTGGCCGGCGCGCGGCAGCTTGTCGAGGCGGCGGCCCGGGCAGGTGTTCCCCTGCTGACCGGGCATCACCGGCGGCATAATCCGCTCATCGCGCGGGCCAAGGCGATGATCGAGGCCGGGCGCCTCGGCCGGATCGTCAGCGTTCACGGCTTCTTCTGGCTGCTGAAGCCGGATTCCTATTTCGATGTCGAATGGCGCCGGCAGCCCGGCGCCGGGCCGGTGCTGATCAATCTCAGCCATGATATCGACCTGCTGCGCCATCTCTGCGGCGAGATCACCGAAGTGCGGGCCGTGCAGAACAATGCCGTGCGCGGCTTCCCGGTGGACGAGACCACGGTGGTGCTGCTGCGTTTCGCCTCCGGTGCGCTGGGAACGGTGAACATCTCCGACACGATCACCGCCCCGTGGAGCTGGGAGCAGAGCGCGGCCGAGAACCCGGCCTACCCCCCGGCCGGGCAGAATTGCTACTTCATCGGCGGCACGGAGGCCTCGCTCGCCATTCCGCGGCTCGAGCTTTGGCGCAACGCGGGCCGGCGCGGCTGGTGGGAACCGCTGGTGGCGGAACAGCATATCGCGCCGCCGGCCGACCCTCTGCCGCTGCAGATCCGGCAGTTCGTGAACGTCATCCGGGGCAGGGAGGAACCGCTGGTGCCGGGGATCGAAGGCATGCGGACCATGGCCGTCATCGATGCTGTCCGGCGGGCGGCGGCAAGCGGCGAGGCCGTGCGCCTCGATCAGGGAGCAGGGGCATGATCACCGGGCATACGCGCATCATCGGCCATATCGGCTATCCGACCGAGAGCTTCAAGGCGCCGATGATCTACAACCCGTATTTTGCCGCGCGGGGGATCGACTGCGTGGTCGTGCCGATGGGGTGCAAGGCGGAGGCCTATCCCGCCTTCCTGCCGGCCCTGTTCTCGCTGACCAACATTGCCGGCGCGCTGATCACCATGCCGCACAAGGTCGTGACGCTCGGCCTCGTCGACACGCTCTCGACCACCGCGCAGGTGGCCGGGGCCTGCAATGCGGTGAAGCGGCTGGCGGATGGCCGCCTTGCGGGCGACATGTTCGATGGCGAGGGTTTCGCGCGCGGGCTGGAGCGCAAGAACCGGCCGATTGCCGGCGCGACGATCTTCATCACGGGGAGCGGCGGCGTCGGGTCCGCCATCGCGGCGGCGCTGGCGCAGCGCGGTCCCGCCCGGCTGCGGCTCTTCGATCTCGACATCGCCATGTCGGACCGGCTCGCAGCCCGGATCCGGACCCATTACCCCGCCATCGCGGTCGAGACCGGGCGCAATGATCCCTCGGGCTGCGATATCGTGGTCAATGCGACGCCGCTTGGCATGAAGGCCGGCGACCCATTGCCGATGGATGTGGCGCGGATCGCGCCCGGCTCCATGGTCGGCGAGGTCGTGATGAAGACGGAGATGACACCGTTGCTCGAGGCCGCGCGCGCGCGAGGCTGCCCGATCCAGGTGGGCATCGACATGCTGTTCGAGCAGATCCCCGCCTATCTCGACTTTTTCGGCTTCCCCAGCGCCACAGCCGAGGAATTGCGGGCGCTCGCGACGATCACCTATTGAGGATAACGACGATGCGGACCTCGATTGCCACCGTCTGTGTTTCGGGAACCCTGCCGGAAAAGCTCGAAGCCATCGCCGCTGCGCGGTTCAGGGCCGTCGAGATCTTCGAGACCGATCTCATCGCCTGGCCGGGCACGCCGCGCGAGGTCCGGCAGATGTGCGGGGATCTTGGCCTCGACATCGTCACCTGCCAGCCCTTCCGCGATTTCGAGGGCCTGCCGGAGGCGCGGCGGGCCAAGGCCTTCGACCGGGCGGAGCGCAAATTCGACCTGCTTCAGGAACTCGGCAGCGACCTGCTTTTCGTCTGCTCGTCGGTTTCGCCGGAGGCGCAGGGCGGGATCGACCGGATCGCCGCCGATTTCGCCGAACTGGGCGAACGGGCGGCCAGGCGCGGCATGCGCGTCGGCTACGAGGCTCTGGCCTGGGCGCCGCTGATCCATGATTACCGCGATGCCTGGGAAGTCGTCCGCCGGGCCGGGCGCGACAATGTCGGGCTCGTGCTCGACAGTTTCCACATCCAGTCGCGCAATCTCGACCTGTCGCCGATCCGGGCGATCCCGGGGGACCGGATCTTCCTCGTCCAGCTGGCGGATGCGCCGAAGCTGCAGATGGACTACCTTTCCTGGAGCCGTCACTGGCGCTGCATGCCGGGGCAGGGGGATTTCGACCTGGCCGGCTTCATGGATGCCTTGGCCGAGACGAATTACGGCGGCTTCCTCAGCCTCGAGATCTTCAATGACCGGTTCCGCGCCGGCTCGGCCCGCTCGGTCGCGGTGGATGGCCATCGCTCGCTGATCAGCCTGCTCGACGATGCCGGCCGCCGCCGCGGCGCGCCGATTCCCGGCGCGGTGCCAATGCCGCCGCCGGCACCGGTCGGGCGGGTGGCCTTCCTCGAATTCGCGGTGCACGAGCAGGACCGGCCCGGCTTCGCCGGCCTGCTCGCCGCGCTGGGCTTCGCCGAGATCGGGCAGCATCGCTCGAAGGAGGTCTCGCTCTTCGCGCAGGGGACGATCCGGATCGTGCTGAACAGCGACAAGGAAGGTTTCGCGCATTCCTACCAGATCACGCATGGCACCTCCGTCTGCGCCATCGCGCTCGAGACGGCCGATGCCCGGGCGACGGTGGAGCGGGCGCGCCAGCTGTTCGACGATCCGCATAACGGGCCGGTCGGACCGGGCGAACTCGATATCCCCGCCGTTCGCGGACTGGGCGGGAGCCTGCTTTACTTCCTCGATCGCGGGCCCGAACTCAGTCGCTGGGCGGAAACCGATTTCGTGATGCGGGCCCCGGCGGGGGAGGGGATCGGCCTGACCGAAGTCGACCATGTCTCGCAATCGATGCAGTACGAGGAGATGCTGACCTGGCTCCTGTTCTACTCGACGCTGTTCGAGGCGCGGAAGATGCCATCGCAGGCGGTGATCGACCCCGGCGGGGTGGTGCAGAGCCAGGTGATCGAGAGCGGCGGGCTGCGGCTGGTGCTGAACGGCTCCCAGAGCCACCGGACGCTGTCCTCACGGTTCGTGACGGATTTCTTCGGTTCGGGCGTACAGCATGTCGCGCTGTCGAGCCGCGACCTCAAGGCCACCGTGCGCGCGGCCCATGCGGCCGGCATCACGATGCTGCCGATTCCCGAGAACTACTACGAGGATCTCGCGGCCCGCACCGACCTGAGCGATGCCGAGATCGAGGAATTGAAGGCGCTCAACATCCTGTATGACCGGGACGGGCAGGGCGAGTTCTGGCAGGCCTATACCGAGACGCTGGATGGCGGCTTCTTCTTCGAGCTGGTCCAGCGCAAGGATGGCTATGCCGGCTACGGCGCGGCGAATGCGCCGATCCGGCTGGCGGCACAGGCCCGGACGGCGCGCCCGGCCGATGTCTTCATCGAGGAAGCGCTGTAGGATGCTGGTTCAGCTCTTGCGCCGCGCGCTGCGGACGATCTCGTCGACGCGGTTGAGGATGGGCTCCGGCGCCCGCGTGAAATCGGGGTCATAGCCCTTGAGATCGTCGGAGAGGATGCGGATATCCGCGTCAATGCGCGACATTTCCGGCGCCGAAAGTCCGGCCTCTTCCTTTTTCATCGCGCTTTCGAGTCGGTAGAGCACGTCGAGCAGCTTGGCGCGGCGCGATTCGTCGCCCGGCTGGTCCTTGCGGAGGCGGTGATAGCCTTCGGCGAGATCGGCGGCGCGCGGCAGGTAGGAGGCGAAATAGCGACGGGCGAGGCCCAGCTTCACCGGCTCGGCCTTGAGCCGGCCATGGACATGGTCCGCCACGTCGGCAAGCACCCGGAACTGCCGGGCGATGGCCGAATCGGGGATGGCGCCGGCGGCACCGCGGATGCGGCCGATATCGTGCTTGGCGCCGAGCAGCAGTTCGAAATGGGCGGGCGGGCTGTAGGCTTCCGCCGGATAATCCGGGGCGGATTCACGCACGACCCGGGCCTCGATCACCGGTTCGGCCTTCGCCTCGGCGCGCTGCTTGCGGGCGGCGCGGGCCAGCAGGATCCATGCGATGAAGGCGAAAATGACCGGGCCGAAGGTGACCACGGTCAGGCCGAGGGCCCAGAGCGTGATCAGCGCGAAGAAGAAGAAGGGCGCCATGGCCGCTGCCAGAGCCAATGCGCTGAAACCGCGAAACACGCCTGTTCTCCCTCGTCTCTCTCGCGCGTCAAGATGGGTGGCGGCGCGGCTTCCTGCAAGCGGGGCGGGCGGAAAAACGGAAATTGACGCTGCCCGCGCAACCGACTATGTAAACGTTCATTCCCTGACAAACCGGCCACGACAGACCCGCAGAGCGGGAACGGGGTCTTGCAGGCGAAAAACGGCCGTCCCCCCTTGAAAGGGCGCGGCCCCGCAGCGATCTTGGCGCCAGGCGCCGGAACGAGAAGGATCATGGGCGATGGCGAAGCCGAACCCGGTTGAATTCCTGCAGGAAGTGCAGGCCGAAGGCAAGAAGGTCTCCTGGCCGACCCGCAAGGAAACCATGATCACGACCGGCATGGTGTTCCTGCTCGTGATCGTCGCGTCGATCTTCTTCCTGCTGGCGGACATGGTGATCCGCTGGGGCGTCGGGCTCGTGCTCGGCATCGGCCGCTGAGGAGCCCGATCATGTCTGCGACCGCCCGTGCCGAACGGCCCAAGCGCTGGTACATCGTCCATGCCTTCTCGAATTTCGAGAAGAAGGTGGCGGATGACATCAAGAACGGCGCCGCCCTGCGCGGCCTCGAGGACCTGTTCGAGGAAATCCTCGTCCCGACCGAGAAGGTGACGGAAGTCCGTCGCGGCCGGCGCATCGAGACCGACCGCAAGTTCTTTCCCGGCTATGTGCTGGTGAAATGCGACCTGACCGACGAGGCTTACCACCTCATCAAGAACACGCCGAAAGTGACGGGCTTCCTCGGGGCCGACAAGAAGCCGATCCCGATCCCCGATGCCGAGGCCGAGCGCATCAAGGGCCAGGTCGTCGAGACCAGCGAGAAGCCGAAGACCACGATCATCTACGAGGTGGGCGAGAACGTGAAGGTGGCCGAAGGCCCGTTCGCCTCGTTCAACGGCGTGGTCGAGGAAGTGGATTTCCCGCGCCAGCGCCTCAAGGTGGCCGTGTCGATCTTCGGCCGCGCGACCCCGGTCGAGCTGGAATTCGGCCAGGTCGAGAAGCTGAAATAAGGTCCCGGACAGCCGAAGGCAGCGCTTTTCGCTTGCTTTCCCCGGGTTCTGCGCTTATGCGCACCGACTTCCGGTATCGGCTGCGGCCGATGCCCGAAATCCGTGGCGGGCGGTTGGCGGTTTCTTCTCGGAAGCCACCACGCAAAGCCGGACCACGGTTCCAATCGGCCTGACCCCGCCCGGGGAAGGGCCTTCGCCCCCGACGGCACCCCTCGTGGTCCGGCCGGGTTCTGGAGAGAGACATGGCAAAGAAAATCATCGGCTTTATCAAGCTGCAGATTCCGGCTGGCGACGCCAAGCCGGCGCCGCCCGTGGGTCCGGCCCTCGGTCAGCGTGGTCTGAACATCATGGAATTCTGCAAGGCCTTCAATGCGAAGACCGCGCAGATGGAAAAGGGGATGCCGATCCCCGTCGTCATCACGGCCTATGCCGACCGCTCCTTCACCTTCGAGATGAAGCAGCCGCCGGTGACCTATTTCCTCAAGAAGGCCGCCAATCTGAAGCTCGGCAAGAAGCCGGCCTCGGGTTCGAAGACCCCCGGCAAGGGCGCCTTCGTCGGCAAGGTGACCGAAGCGCAGCTGCGCGATATCGCCGAGAAGAAGATCGTCGACATGAATTGCGACTCGATCGACTCCGCCGTCGAGCAGATCCGTGGTTCGGCCCGTGCCATGGGCCTCGAGGTCGTGGGGTAACGCCATGAACAAAGCTGTCAACAAAGCCGAACTGAAGCTGCCGAAGCGCGTCGCCAAGACCCGTGAAGGCATCGAGCGCACCAAGCTCTACCCGCTGGCGGAAGCCGTGAAGCTGGTGAAGGAACGCGCCACCGCCAAATTCGACGAGACCATCGAGATCGCGATGAATCTCGGCGTCGACCCGCGTCATGCCGACCAGATGGTCCGCGGCGTCTGCAACCTGCCGAACGGTTCGGGCCGGACGGTGCGCGTCGCCGTCTTCGCCAAGGGTGCCAAGGCCGATGAAGCCAAGGCCGCCGGTGCCGATATCGTCGGCGCGGAAGACCTGGTGGAGACGATCAACTCGGGCAAGATCGAGTTCGACCGCTGCATCGCCACGCCGGACATGATGGGCCTCGTCGGCCGCCTCGGCAAGGTGCTCGGCCCGCGCGGCCTGATGCCGAACCCGCGCGTCGGCACGGTCACGATGGACATTGCCGGTGCCGTGAAGGCCTCGAAGGGCGGTGCCGTCGAGTTCCGCGTCGAGAAGGCCGGCATCGTGCATGGCGGCGTGGGCAAGGCCTCGTTCGACGAGGTCAAGCTCGTCGAGAACATCAAGGCCTTCGTCGATGCCGTGAACAAGGCCAAGCCGACCGGCGCCAAGGGCACCTACCTCCAGCGCATCGCGATTTCCTCGTCGATGGGCCCGGGCGTGAAGGTCGACGTCTCGAGCGTCGCCGGCGCCTGAAGTTCCGGCCTTCCCGGCTGACGGATCCAAGCCCCGCGCCACCTGGCGCGGGGCTTTTCGTTTGCGCCCTCCGGCGCGGGGTTTCCTGCTGCCGGCTCCCGTGCCGTTTCCGGACAGTGCCGGCGGAACCGTCCCGTGCTGGAACGGATGATCCGATTCACGGGCTGGAAAGACCTCTCGCCTATGCGTTGGTTCTGGCGCAGGGCTTGCAACTCAAGGGCGAGGCTGTCGAGTTGTATCGGAGAGAAGCAATGGAGTCGAAGCGTTACGAGGCCCTGGACGGATGGCGCGGCCTGGCCGCCCTTGCGATCGCATTCTATCATGCTCCGATCGACAATCCGCTGCGCGACATGGCCGGCTGGAAGAACTGGGAACTCTTCGTCGATTTCTTCTTCGTCCTGTCGGGCTTCGTCATCATGCATGCCTGGGGCACGCGGATCGTCGATGCCGGCTCGACCCGGGATTTCATGACCAAGCGCTTCTGGCGCATCTGGCCGCTCCATTTCTCCATCCTGTTCGCCTTTTTCGGCATCGAGATGCTCAAGGCCATCCTGCAGGCCTTCGTGGCGCTGCCGCTCGAGGAGGCGCCCTTCACGGCCAGCAAGTCGTGGATGGCGCTGCTGAGCAACATCACGATGACCCAGTCGCTCAACCTCCATGGCACGACCACCTGGAATGGCCCCGCCTGGAGCATCTCGGTCGAGTTCTGGACCTATCTGATCTTTGCGGCTGCCGCGCTGGCCTTCCGCCGCCATCTCGACAAGGCCCTGCTGCCGATCGCCTTCGGGGCCATGCTCCTGGTGGCCTGGAATTCGCCGATCTACCTGTTCGCCACCCATGATTTCGGGCTGTTCCGGGCGGTGTACGGCTTCTTCATCGGCGCCGCGACCTACCGGCTCGTGCGGTCCGAGCGGTTTGTCGTCGAGGGCAGCACCGGCGTCGAGATCGCCGTCGTGCTGGCGCTGTCGAGCTACCTCCTGGCCACCGGCGTCAACCTTTCCTCGCTGTTCGCGCCCCTCGTTTTCGCCGGCGTGATCGTGGTGTTCAGCCAGGGCCGGGGCGTGCTGACGGCCGCCCTCGAAAGCCGCCCGATCCAGGCGCTCGGCCTGTGGAGCTACTCGATCTATCTCGTCCATGCGCTGCTCTATTACGGCCTGCGCCTGGTGCTGATCGTGGTGGAGAAGGCGCTGAAGGTTCCGCTGACCGTCTCGGGTTCGGGCAGCGGCCGCGTCTTCAGCTTCGGCGGTACCGCCATCGACCTCGCGGTCATCGCGCTGCTGCTGGTGGTGACGATCGTGATCTCGGCCAAGACCTACCGCTTCATCGAGCGGCCGTTCATGGTCACCCGTGCCCGCCCGGCCGAAGCGGCGACGCCGGGACAGACCGTTCCGGCATGATCGGCCGGAACAAAGTTCGGGATTTTGTCAAGCCCCCTCTTGCGTCCTGATCGTCTAGGCATTATTGACCACAGCTTGCGGAAGAGGATCGCGGGAAACCGTGTCCTTTTCTGTCGCGCCCGACAAGGGGGCGAACTGGCTGGAATAGGGCGATCCAGAGTGATCCTTTCTTCCAAACCAGTCAATCCTGTCCGAGACTGCAGGTGCAAGGGTTGTCAGACATTCACGTCGATCCGGTTCGCGCAAGCGATCAGGGGAGTGTTTTCTGTCACCGGCTTAATCGTCCGCGGCCTTGCCGCGGCTTTCCGGGGAGAGCCGATCTCCGGAGGGACAAGCCTGCATAGATGGGGAAAGGAATTCGCGCTTCCGAAGGGTCATCCCTGCGGAGCGCCGCGTTCGTTTTCTCGGCCCTAGGGTTCGCGGGAATTTCCCGTTCATCCCCAGGGGGACAGGCGGGCCTCGATCCGGACAACCGGGGAGGGGTCAAGGCGGGGCAACCCGCATGAACCGTTGTCCTTCTGGGTGTCGCATCCGATGCGCCGCCAGAGGATGGCAGAGCGCAGAGAGGGGCAGGGACCATCCCGTGCCCCGATCCGGAGAAAGCACGTGGATAGAGCTGGTAAAGAAGAGCTCGTCTCGACACTCAACTCGGTCTTCTCGAAGGCCAGTGTGGTTGTCGTCGCGCATTATTCCGGCCTGACCGTTGCCCAGATGCAGAAGCTCCGCAAGGACATGAAAGCAGCTGGCGCCACGGTGAAGGTCGCGAAGAATCGCCTCGTGAAAATCGCGCTCGATGGCACTGATGTCGCGTCTATCGCGGGCCTCATGAAGGGCCCGACCATTCTTGCCTATTCGGATGACCCGGTCGCGGCTCCGAAGGTGGCGGTGGAATTCGCCAAGGGGAACGACAAGCTCGTGATCCTCGGCGGGGCGATGGGCAAGACCGCGCTCAACGTCGATGGTGTGAAGGCCCTGGCCACCATGCCGTCGCTCGACGAACTGCGTGCGAAGCTGATCGGCCTGATCCAGGCCCCGGCGACGAAGATCGCGCAGCTCTCGACCGCGCCTGCCGCAAAGCTGGCGCGTGTGTTCGGGGCGTATGCCAAGCGAGACGAAGCAGCCTGAGACGAAGAACCCGATCTGGGGCCGCCCGTTCCTGCGGGCCGCTCCGCGAAAAACGAATGCAACGATTGATAGCCGAAGGATATGACCATGGCTGACCTGTCCAAACTCGTCGACGAACTGTCGAACCTCACCGTTCTCGAAGCCGCCGAACTGGCCAAGATGCTCGAAGAGAAGTGGGGCGTTTCCGCCGCCGCCGCCGTTGCCGTTGCCGCCGCTCCGGCTGGTGGTGGCGCTGCCGCTGCTGCCGTTGAAGAGAAGACCGAGTTCACGGTTGTTCTCGCCTCGGCCGGCGACAAGAAGATCGAAGTCATCAAGGAAGTCCGCGCCATCACCGGCCTGGGCCTGAAGGAAGCCAAGGACCTCGTCGAAGGCGCCCCGAAGACCGTCAAGGAAGGCGCTGCCAAGGACGAAGCCGAGAAGATCAAGAAGCAGCTCGAAGCTGTTGGCGCCAAGGTCGAACTCAAGTGAGTTCGGCCCTCCGGGGCCCCTGACATCATTGACCCGCGCAGGTTTTCCTGCGCGGGCCTTTTGGTCTGAACGAACCGGTGGTTCGTAAGCCCGATCGACCCAAGCCGTTCGCGAACGGTTTCGGTCGGTTGCCGCGGTGACCGTATCCCCGTCGTATTCGGACGTGCTTTAACGAGGATCAAGATGGCGAACGCTCTGCAAGCTCAGTCGGGACAATCGAAAACCCTGGTTGGGCGGAAGCGGCTTCGGAAATTCTTCGGAAAAATCCGTGAAGCAATCGAAATGCCGAACCTCATCGAGGTTCAGAAGGCATCGTATGACCAGTTCCTGATGGTCGACGAACCCAAGGGCGGCCGTCCCGACGAAGGGCTCCAGAGCGTCTTCAAGTCGGTCTTCCCGATTTCGGATTTCTCCGGCGCGTCGCTGCTCGAATTCGTGCGCTACACGTTCGAGCCGCCGAAATACGATGTCGACGAGTGCCGCCAGCGCGGCATGACCTTCGCCGCGCCCCTCAAGGTGACGCTGCGCCTCATCGTGTTCGATGTCGATGTCGATACCGGCGCCCGCTCGGTCAAGGACATCAAGGAGCAGGACGTCTATATGGGCGACATGCCGCTCATGACGTCGAACGGCACCTTCATCGTCAACGGCACCGAGCGCGTCATCGTCTCGCAGATGCATCGTTCGCCGGGCGTGTTCTTCGACCATGACAAGGGCAAGAGCCATTCCTCGGGCAAGCTGCTCTTCGCCGCGCGCATCATCCCGTATCGCGGTTCGTGGCTCGATATCGAGTTCGACGCGAAGGACATCGTCCATGCGCGGATCGACCGCCGCCGCAAGATCCCGGTGACCTCGCTGCTGTTCGCCCTCGGGATGGATCCGGAAGAGATCCTGTCGACCTTCTACCGCAACCTGACCTATATCCGCGACGGAAACGGCTGGCGCATGCCCTATGACTGGGAGCGCTTCAAGGGCCTGAAGGCGGCGACGGAATATGTCGATGCCGAGACCGGCGAGGTGGTGATCGAGGCCGGCCGCAAGATGACGGCCCGTGCCGCGCGCGTTCTCGCCGAGAAGGGCCTGAAGTTCCTGCGGGCAACCGACGAGGACCTGCTCGGCCAGTATGTCGGCGAGGATATCGTCAACCAGCAGACCGGCGAGATCTATGCCGAAGCCGGCGAGGAAATCTCCGAGAAGCTGCTGAAGCTGTTCAACGATGCCGGCATTGTCGAGTTGCCGCTGCTTGACATCGACCATGTCAATATCGGCCCGTATATCCGCAACACGCTGGCTGTGGACAAGAATTCCCGCCGCGAGGAAGCGCTGTTCGACATCTACCGCGTGATGCGCCCGGGCGAGCCGCCGACGGTCGACACGGCCGAGAAGATGTTCCAGGACCTCTTCTTCGATGCGGAGCGTTACGATCTCTCGGCTGTCGGCCGCGTGAAGATGAACATGCGCCTCGATCTCGATGCGCCGGATACCCAGCGCACCCTGCGCAAGGAAGACATCCTGGCGGTCGTCAAGGCGCTGGTCGAACTTCGCGATGGCCGGGGCGAGGTCGATGATATCGACCATCTCGGCAACCGCCGTGTCCGTGCCGTGGGCGAGCTCATGGAGAACCAGTATCGCCTGGGCCTCCTGCGCATGGAGCGCGCGATCAAGGAACGCATGTCGTCGGTCGATATCGACACGGTGATGCCGCAGGACCTGATCAACGCGAAGCCGGCTGCGGCCGCGGTGCGCGAGTTCTTCGGCTCGTCGCAGCTCTCGCAGTTCATGGACCAGACCAACCCGCTGTCGGAAATCACCCACAAGCGCCGCCTCTCGGCACTTGGCCCGGGCGGTCTGACGCGCGAACGCGCCGGCTTCGAGGTGCGCGACGTCCACGTCACGCATTACGGCCGCATCTGCCCGATCGAGACGCCGGAAGGCCCGAATATCGGCCTGATCAACAGCCTCGCCACCTTCGCCCGCGTGAACAAGTACGGCTTCATCGAGAGCCCGTTCCGCAAGGTCGTCGACGGCAAGGTGACGGATGACGTCGTCTATCTCTCGGCGATGGAAGAGCAGAAGCACTATGTCGCGCAGGCGAACGTGCCGGTCAATGACGACCGCCACCTGACCGACGACCTGATCGTGGCGCGCCATGCCGGCGACGTCATCACCGTTCCGGTCGACAAGGTCGACCTGATGGACGTGTCGCCGAAGCAGCTCGTCTCGGTGGCGGCCGCGCTCATCCCGTTCCTCGAGAACGACGACGCGAACCGCGCGCTGATGGGCTCGAACATGCAGCGTCAGGCCGTTCCGCTGGTCCGCGCCGACGCGCCCTTCGTGGGCACCGGCATGGAATCGGTGGTCGCCCGGGATTCCGGCGCGGCCATCGCGGCCCGCCGTTCCGGCATCGTCGACCAGGTGGACGCGACCCGTATCGTCATCCGCGCGACGGACGAGATGGACCCGACCAAGCCGGGCGTCGACATCTATCGCCTGATGAAGTTCCAGCGCTCGAACCAGTCGACCTGCATCAACCAGCGTCCGCTGGTCCAGGCCGGCGACATCGTGACCAAGGGCGACATCATCGCCGATGGTCCGTCGACCGATCTCGGCGATCTCGCCCTCGGCCGCAACGTGCTCGTCGCGTTCATGCCGTGGAACGGCTACAACTTCGAAGACTCGATCCTCCTTTCCGAGAATATCGTGAAGGAAGACATCTTCACCTCGATCCATATCGAGGAATTCGAGGTGATGGCCCGCGACACCAAGCTGGGCCCGGAAGAAATCACGCGTGACATTCCGAACGTCTCGGAAGAGGCGCTGAAGAACCTCGACGAAGCCGGCATCGTCTATATCGGCGCCGAAGTTCAGGCGGGCGATATCCTGGTCGGCAAGATCACGCCGAAGGGCGAAAGCCCGATGACGCCGGAAGAGAAGCTCCTCCGCGCCATTTTCGGCGAGAAGGCCTCGGATGTCCGCGATACCTCGCTGCGCGTCCCGCCGGGCGTGCAGGGCACGATCGTGGAAGTGCGCGTCTTCAACCGCCACGGCGTCGACAAGGACGAGCGTGCCCAGGCGATCGAGCGCGAGGAAATCGAACGCCTCGCCAAGGACCGCGATGACGAACTCGCGATCCTCGACCGCAACACCTATGGCCGTCTCGCGGACCTGCTGGTGGGCAAGCTCGGCATTGCCGGCCCGAAGGGCTTCAAGAAGGATACCGACATCACCCGTGACACGCTGGACGGCTTTGCCCGTTCGCAGTGGTGGCTCTTCGCGGTCAGCGATGACCGCCTGATGGGCGAGATCGAGGCGATGCGGAAGCAGTATGACGAGTCGAAGAAGCGCCTCGAACAGCGCTTCCTCGACAAGGTCGAGAAGCTGCAGCGCGGCGACGAGCTGCCGCCGGGCGTGATGAAGATGGTCAAGGTCTTCATCGCCGTGAAGCGCAAGATCCAGCCGGGCGACAAGATGGCCGGCCGCCATGGCAACAAGGGTGTCGTGTCGAAGATCGTCCCGATCGAGGACATGCCGTTCCTCGAGGACGGCACCCCGGTCGATATCGTGCTCAACCCGCTCGGCGTGCCGAGCCGCATGAATGTCGGCCAGATTCTCGAGACGCATCTCGGCTGGGCCTGTGCGGGTCTCGGCCGTCAGGTTTCGGAAGCCGTCAATGCCTATTACCGGCAGGGTGACATCACGCCGCTGCGCGCGAAGATGTCGGACATCTACGGCGATGATCCGACGATCCGTTCGCTGAATGACGGCGAACTCGCCTCGATGGCGAAGAACCTCAAGCGCGGTGTTCCGATCGCCACGCCGGTCTTCGATGGCGCCAAGGAAAGCGACATCGAAGAGTACCTGGAAAAGTCCGGGCTCAACACCTCGGGCCAGGTCACGCTCTATGACGGCAAGACCGGCGAGCCCTTCGATCGCCAGGTCACGGTGGGCTATATCTACATCCTGAAGCTGCATCACCTTGTCGATGACAAGATCCATGCCCGTTCGATCGGTCCGTACAGCCTCGTCACCCAGCAGCCGCTGGGCGGGAAGGCGCAGTTCGGCGGCCAGCGCTTCGGGGAAATGGAAGTCTGGGCGCTCGAAGCCTATGGCGCGGCCTACACGCTGCAGGAAATGCTCACGGTCAAGTCGGACGACGTGGCCGGTCGTACCAAGGTCTACGAGAGCATCGTCCGCGGCGAGGACAATTTCGAAGCCGGCATTCCGGAGAGCTTCAACGTGCTCGTCAAGGAAATGCGGTCGCTCGGCCTCAATGTCGACCTGCAGTCGACCAAGGTCCGGAATGACCAGCTGCCGCCGGCGGAGGCTGCCGAATAACCTGCAGGCGGGGAGGGGGTTCCCTCCCTTTCCGGCCCGGCGTGTCTCGCCCGGCCGTCGTGATCGCGTAGGATAGAGTTATCGGATCGGGATTCGCAGCCAGACGTGGCCGCCGGCATCCCCCAGGAGACGACTGATGAAACAAGACGTCATGAACATCTTCAGCCCGCAGGTGGCTCCGCAGGTCTTCGACCATATCCGGATTTCCATCGCCTCGCCGGAGAAGATCCTGTCCTGGTCTTACGGCGAGATCAAGAAGCCGGAAACGATCAACTACCGCACCTTCAAGCCCGAGCGCGACGGTCTGTTCTGCGCCCGCATCTTCGGGCCGATCAAGGATTACGAGTGCCTGTGCGGCAAGTACAAGCGGATGAAGTACAAGGGCGTCATCTGCGAGAAGTGCGGCGTCGAAGTCACGCTCAGCCGGGTCCGGCGCGAGCGGATGGGCCATATCGAACTGGCCGCCCCGGTGGCGCATATCTGGTTCCTGAAGTCGCTGCCGAGCCGCATCGGCATGCTGCTCGACTTCACGCTGAAGGATATCGAGCGCGTCCTCTATTTCGAGAGCTATATCGTCATCGAGCCGGGCCTGACCCCGATGAAGCAGTATTCGCTGCTCTCGGAAGAGGATTACCTGCGGGCCCAGGACGAATACGGCCAGGACAGCTTCACCGCCATGATCGGCGCGGAAGCGATCCGCGAGATCCTCAAGTCGATGGACCTGCCGAAGCTGGCCGCCGACCTTCGCGAGGAAATCGGCGGCACCGATTCCGACCTCAAGAAGAAGAAGCTGGCCAAGCGCCTGAAGATCATCGAAGCCTTCATGGAATCCGGCAACCGCCCGGAATGGATGATCCTGCAGGTCGTGCCGGTCATCCCGCCGGACCTGCGCCCGCTGGTCCCGCTGGATGGCGGCCGTTTCGCCACGTCGGACCTGAATGACCTCTACCGCCGCGTCATCAACCGGAACAACCGTCTGAAGCGGCTGATCGAGCTGCGTGCCCCGGACATCATCATCCGCAACGAGAAGCGCATGCTTCAGGAAGCGGTGGATGCGCTGTTCGACAACGGCCGCCGTGGCCGCGTCATCACCGGGGCCAACAAGCGCCCGCTGAAGTCGCTCGCCGACATGCTCAAGGGCAAGCAGGGCCGGTTCCGCCAGAACCTGCTCGGCAAGCGCGTCGATTATTCCGGCCGTTCCGTCATCACCGTCGGCCCGGAGCTGAAGCTGCATCAATGCGGCCTGCCGAAGAAGATGGCGCTCGAGCTGTTCAAGCCGTTCATCTATTCCAAGCTCGACGCCAAGGGTTTCTCGGCCACGGTGAAGCAGGCGAAGAAGCTGGTCGAGAAGGAGCGCCCGGAAGTCTGGGACATCCTCGACGAGGTGATCCGCGAGCATCCGGTGATGCTGAACCGCGCCCCGACGCTGCACCGCCTCGGCATCCAGGCCTTCGAGCCGGTGCTGGTGGAAGGCAAGGCGATCCAGCTGCATCCGCTGGTCTGCACCGCCTTCAACGCGGATTTCGACGGCGACCAGATGGCCGTGCATGTTCCGCTGAGCCTCGAGGCGCAGCTGGAAGCGCGCGTGCTGATGATGTCGACCAACAACATCCTGCACCCGGCGAATGGCCAGCCGATCATCGTGCCGAGCCAGGACATCGTGCTCGGGCTCTACTATCTCTCGATCATGTCGAACGGAGAGCCGGGCGAGGGCAAGCTGTTCTCGAACCTCGCCGAGATCGAGCATGCGCTGGCCGCCAAGGTCATCACCTACCATTCCAAGATCAAGTATCGCTGGGAAGGGATCGGCCAGGACGGCAAGAGCTTCAAGAAGATCTACGAGACCTCGGCCGGCCGCGTGGTGCTGTCGCAGCATCTGCCGAAGCATCCGCAGGTCACCTTCGACGTCGTGAACAAGCTCATGACCAAGAAGGACATCTCGGCGATGATCGATGCCGTCTACCGCAATTGCGGGCAGAAGGAAGCGGTCATCTTCTGCGACCGGATCATGTCGACGGGCTTCTACCACGCCTACAAGGCGGGGATCTCGTTCGGCAAGGACGACATGGTCATCCCCGAGAACAAGTGGCAGATCGTCGACGAGACGCGCGTGCTCACCAAGGATTACGAGCAGCAGTACCAGGACGGCCTGATCACCCAGGGCGAGAAGTACAACAAGGTCGTCGATGCCTGGGCGAAGTGCTCGGACAAGCTGGCCAACGAGATGATGGCCCGCATCTCGGCCGTGCGCCGGGATGATGCCGGCCGCGACAAGCCGGTGAACTCGATCTACATGATGAGCCATTCCGGCGCCCGCGGCTCGCCCACGCAGATGAAGCAGCTCGCAGCGATGCGTGGCCTGATGGCCAAGCCGTCGGGCGAGATCATCGAGACGCCGATCATCTCGAACTTCAAGGAAGGCCTGACCGTGCTCGAGTATTTCAACTCGACCCACGGCGCCCGCAAGGGTCTGGCCGATACCGCGCTGAAGACGGCGAATTCGGGCTACCTGACCCGGCGTCTCGTCGACGTTGCGCAGGATTCCATCATCTCCGAAGTCGATTGCGGCTCGGAGAACGGGATCAAGATGCGCGCGATCATCGATGCCGGCAACGTGGTGGCGAGCCTCGGCGTCCGCATCCTCGGCCGTACCACGGCAGAGGATGTGGTCGATCCGGTCTCGGGCGAGATCCTCGCTCCGCGCGGTCGCCTGCTCGACGAGAAGGACGTGGCGATCATCCAGGCCGCCGGCATCCTGGAAGTGAAGATCCGCTCGGTGCTGACCTGCGAGACCAAGCGCGGCGTCTGCGCGACCTGCTACGGGCGCGACCTCGCGCGCGGTACGCCGGTCAACCAGGGCGAGGCGGTCGGCGTCATTGCGGCGCAGTCGATCGGCGAGCCGGGCACGCAGCTGACGATGCGCACCTTCCATATCGGCGGTGCGGCGCAGTTCAACGAGCAGTCATCGCTCGACTCGAATTTCGAGGGCAAGGTCGAGATCCGCAACCGCGCGGCGGCCCGCAACTCGGAAGGCGAACTGATCGCGATGGGCCGCAACCTGATTGTTGCGATCGTCGGGCCGGATGGCAAGGAGCGCGTGACGCACCGGATCCAGTATGGCGCGAAGCTCAAGGTCGATGATGGCGACATGATCAAGCGCGGCCAGCGCATCGTGGAATGGGACCCCTATACCCGCCCGATCCTGGCCGATGTCGATGGCGCCATCCGCTTCGACGATCTCGTCGAGGGCGCCTCGATGTCGGAATCGGTCGACGAATCGACCGGGATCGCCAAGCGCGTCGTCACCGACTGGCGCGGCTCGAGCCGGACCTCGGATCTGAAGCCGTCGCTGGTCGTGGTCGATGCCAATGGCAAGGTGGCCAAGCTGCCGCGCGGCGGCGATGCCAAGTACCTGCTGCCGGTGGATGCGATCATCGCGGTCGATCCGGGTTCCAAGGTCAAGGCGGGTGACGTCATCGCCCGTATCCCGACCGAGAGCGCCAAGACCCGTGACATTACCGGCGGTCTGCCGCGCGTCGCGGAACTGTTCGAGGCCCGGCGCCCGAAGGAGGCGGCGATCATCGCGGAAGTGGCCGGCACGATCCAGTTCGGTCGCGACTACAAGAACAAGCGCCGCATCACCATCGTCCCGGACGAGGAGGGGATGGAGCCGATCGAGTACCTGATCCCGAAGGGCAAGCACATCCATCTGCAGGATGGCGACCGGGTGGAAAAGGGCGACTTCATCCTCGAAGGGCCGCCGGCGCCGCACGACATCCTCGCCGTCAAGGGCGTGGAGGAACTGGCCGCGTTCCTTGTGAACGAGATCCAGGAAGTCTATCGCCTCCAGGGTGTGAACATCAACGACAAGCATATCGAAGTCATCGTCCGGCAGATGCTTCAGAAGATCGAGATCACCGATATCGGGGACAGCGATCTTCTGGCGCAGGAGCAGATCGACAAGGTCGAGTTTGACGAGATAAACCTGCAACTGCTGGAGCAGGGCAAGAAGCCGGCGCAGGGCGTGCCGGTGCTGCTCGGCATCACCAAGGCCTCGCTGCAGACCCGGTCCTTCATCTCGGCCGCCTCGTTCCAGGAAACGACGCGCGTGCTCACCGAGGCCTCGGTCAACGGCAAGATCGACACGCTGGACGGCCTCAAGGAGAACGTCATTGTCGGCCGGCTGATCCCCGCCGGTACAGGTGCGATGATGAATCGCATCCGCGAAGTGGCGATGCGGCGCGACGATCTGATCGTGGCGCAGCAGGAGACCGACGCGCGCGAAGCCGCGAACGATGTCCGGAGCCTGCCGGCCGCCGAGTGAGCGTCCGCGTTCCGTTCAGGAAAACACGGGGCGGGCCTTCGGGTCCGCCCCTTTCGCTTTGGGCATCGCGACCCTTTCCAGCCCCGCTCCGGCGGGGGTGCGGATGCTTGCGGCGGTCTGGCCCGGGGCGGAACGGTCCGCTGGCGTGGCAAATTCCGCAGATCGTGCATGCATTGACCGCAAAGCAGGAAAAGGGTGTTGACAATCCCGCCCTGCCGAGTCAGAAGCACGCCACTTAGCAGGCTGTGATCTGTGCATGCTTCGCGAACCATCGCGGAACGACCCGGATCAAACGCTGCTTTCCAAGCGACCAGCAACAGATCGATCCGTGATCCTGGATCATTGGTCGAGCCGGTCATGATCGTACGGTCCGTCCGTCCGATCCTCTGGTTCAGGCGCCTTTTGGGCCCGCTCAGGCATGGCCCGAACGGCGCATTTTTGCGCTTCGTACCGGTCTTCAGGGCGGTCGGGCGCAGGACGGTCCCGCACGGGGCCGAAACATTCGGGCTTTCGGGCCCAACGGGCCTCCCTCGGGAGGGAACAGGTAAGAGAAGGGCATCGAATGCCGACGATTAGCCAGTTGATCCGGAAGCCCCGGGAAGCTGTCCGTAACCGGAACAAGGTTCCGGCGCTGGAAGCCTGCCCGCAGAAGCGCGGCGTCTGCACGCGCGTCTACACCACGACCCCGAAGAAGCCGAACTCGGCGCTTCGCAAGGTCGCCAAGGTGCGTCTCACCAATGGCTTCGAAGTGATCGGCTACATCCCCGGTGAAGGCCACAACCTTCAGGAACACTCGGTGGTGATGATCCGCGGGGGCCGCGTGAAGGACCTTCCGGGCGTTCGCTATCACATTCTCCGCGGCGTTCTCGACACGCAAGGTGTCAAGAACCGCAAGCAGCGCCGTTCGAAGTACGGCGCGAAGCGTCCGAAGTAAGATTCGGCTTCGGTTCAAGAGGGTTTACACATGTCTCGCCGTCACGCTGCCGAAAAGCGCGAAATCATCCCGGACGCCAAATATGGCGACGTCGTGCTGACGAAATTCATGAATGCCGTCATGTACGAGGGCAAGAAGTCGGTCGCCGAAAAGATCGTCTATGGCGCTTTCGACATCATCGAGAGCCGCGCCAAGGCCGATCCGCTGCCGCTCTTCAAGCAGGCGCTCGACAATGTCGCGCCGGCCGTCGAAGTCCGGTCGCGCCGCGTCGGCGGTGCCACCTACCAGGTGCCGGTCGAAGTGCGCACCGAGCGCCGCCAGGCGCTTGCGATCCGCTGGATCATCAATGCGGCCCGCAGCCGTAACGACAAGACCATGGTCGAGCGCCTCTCGTCGGAGCTGCTCGATGCCGCCAACAACCGCGGCAACGCCGTGAAGAAGCGCGAAGAGACGCACCGGATGGCCGAAGCCAACCGCGCCTTCTCGCATTATCGCTGGTAATTCAGGCCCCGCACCGGACAGGACGAGGACACGTTATGGCCCGCCAATATCCCCTCGAGGATTATCGCAACTTCGGCATCATGGCTCACATCGATGCCGGCAAGACGACGACGACCGAGCGTATCCTCTATTATACCGGCAAGAGCCACAAGATCGGCGAAGTGCACGAAGGCGCTGCCACCATGGACTTCATGGAGCAGGAGCAGGAGCGTGGCATCACGATCACCTCGGCCGCGACCACCGCGTTCTGGGAAGGCCGTGATGGCAAGAAGAAGCGCCTGAACATCATCGATACGCCCGGTCACGTCGACTTCACCATCGAGGTCGAGCGGTCGCTGCGCGTGCTCGACGGTGCCGTCTGCGTGCTCGATTCGAACCAGGGCGTCGAGCCGCAGACCGAGACGGTCTGGCGCCAGGGCGACAAGTACAACGTGCCGCGGATCGTGTTCGCCAACAAGATGGACAAGATCGGCGCCGATTTCTATCGCTGCCTCTCCGACATCAAGACCCGCCTCGGCGCCAAGCCGGTCGCGATCCAGCTGCCGATCGGCGCCGAATCGGACTTCAAGGGCATCATCGACCTGATCCGCATGAAGGGCGTCGTCTGGGATGACGATGCGCTGGGCGCGTCGTACCGCGACATCGAGATCCCGGCGGACATGCTCGACAAGGCCAAGGAATATCGCGAAGCGATGGTCGAAGCCGCCGTCGAAATGGACGATGCGGCCATGGAAGCCTATCTCGAAGGCAACGAGCCGAGCGAGGAAACCCTCCGCAAGTGCATCCGCAAGGCCGTTCTCACGGGCGCCTTCTATCCGGTGCTGTGCGGTTCGGCCTTCAAGAACAAGGGTGTGCAGACGCTTCTCGATGCGGTTGTCGACTTCCTGCCGACCCCGCTCGATCGTCCGGCCATCAAGGGCATCGACGTCGATACCGGCGAAGAGACCGAGCGCAAGTCGTCGGACAGCGAGCCGCTGTCGATGCTCGCCTTCAAGATCATGGACGATCCCTACGGCGTCCTGACCTTCTGCCGCATCTATTCGGGCAAGCTGGAATCCGGTTCGACGCTCGCGAACTCCACCCGCGAGAAGAAAGAGCGCATCGGCCGCATGCTGCTGATGCATGCGAACAACCGCGAGGAAATCAAGGAAGCCTATGCCGGCGATATCATCGCCGTGATCGGCCTGAAAGACAGCCGGACCGGCGATACCCTGTGCGACCCGAACAAGCAGGTTGTTCTCGAGCGTATGGAATTCCCCGAGCCGGTCATCGAAATGGCGATCGAGCCGAAGTCGAAGGGCGACCAGGAAAAGATGGCGATTGCCCTCGGCAAGCTCGCCGCCGAGGATCCGTCCTTCCGCGTCTCGACCGACCAGGAATCCGGCCAGACCATCATCAAGGGCATGGGCGAGCTTCATCTCGACATCAAGGTCGACATCCTGAAGCGGACCCACAAGGTGGAAGTCAATGTCGGCGCGCCGCAGGTGGCGTATCGCGAGACGATCACCCGCCAGGTCGAGCATGACTACACCCACAAGAAGCAGTCGGGTGGTTCGGGCCAGTTCGCCCGCATCAAGTTCGTTCTCGAGCCGAACGAGCCGAATGCCGGCTTCACCTTCGAGTCGAAGATCATCGGCGGCTCGGTGCCGAAGGAATATATCCCGGGCGTCGAGAAGGGTCTCGAGAGCGTCATCGGTTCGGGTCCGCTCGCGGGCTTCCCGGTTGTCGATATCAAGGTGAGCCTGACCGACGGCGCCTATCACGAGGTTGACTCGTCGGCCATCGCCTTCGAAATCGCGGCCCGGCAGGGCCTGCGCGAAGCCTTCCAGAAGGCCGGCGCGATCCTGCTCGAGCCGATCATGAAGGTCGAGGTGGTGACGCCGGAAGACTTCACCGGGTCGGTCATCGGGGATCTCAATTCCCGCCGTGGCCAGATCCAGGGCCAGGACATGCGCGGCAACGCGAATGTCGTGAATGCCATGGTGCCGCTGGCCAACATGTTCGGCTACGTCAATGCCTTGCGCTCGTTCAGCCAGGGTCGCGCCTCGTTCTCGATGGTGTTCGACCACTACGCAGAAGTGCCGCGCAATGTGGCCGAAGAAGTGATCTCGAAATACGCCTAAGGGCGCTTGTTCAAACCGTTGAGCGCCGCTGGCGCGCAATCTTCAGGAGGGCCTCATGGCCAAGGAAAAGTTTTCTCGTACGAAGCCGCACTGCAACATCGGGACGATCGGTCACGTCGACCATGGGAAGACGTCGCTGACGGCGGCGATCACGAAGGTTCTTGCCGAGACGGGCGGTGCGACGTTCACGG
>JAPZSB010000001.1 GCA_027531565.1 Beijerinckiaceae bacterium | reverse complement strand
CGATGACGCCACCAAGTACACGATGTCGGAGACGATGCTGAGCCGTTCGTCGAACCTCAACCGCGTCAACAACAACATCTCGACGGCCCTCAAGACCCTCGAGTCGACCGATCTCGCCCTGAAGCAGATCCGCAACCTGCTCCAGCAGATGAACACGATGGCCTCGGACGCGCTGAATGCCGGCTCGGCCACGACGGTTCAGGCGACCTCGACCGCCAACATCGCCGACACGACGACGATCAACGGCGGCACGACCGGCCACCGCTTCTCGATCACCTCGGACAATGGCAAGAACTTCACCTACACGGTCAACGGCACCAACGGTGCGACGACCTGGGGTCAGGTTGCCCAGGCGCTGAACAACGCCAATATCGGCGTGACGATGCGCTTCGAAGTCAACGGCACGGGTTCGCGGATCCTCCTCGAAGCCACCGACGGCAAGACCGGCTTCACGATCGACGGCTCTTCCTCGCAGCAGGTGGTCGACGATATCTCGGCCGGCCTGACCTCGGGCTATGACTCGACCTATGCCGCCTCGAAGTTCGTCAACGGCACGTCGACCCCGACCGGCTTCGGGGGTTCCAACCCGATGGGCCTGCGCTTCGGCACCGGCGGCGCGCTGAGCACCGCCTCGACCTTCGCCGGTTCGTCGGTTGCGGCCGGTTCGTCGCTCTCGTTCCTCGGCGCCGACGGCGTCGCCCGGACCTGGTCGACCACCACCGTGAAGAACCTCGACACGGTTGTGGCCGAAATCAACGCGATGAATGCCGGCGTCAAGGCCGAGTTCGTCCAGTCCGCCACCGGTCAGTTCCGCGTTGCGCTCCGCAACCTGCAGGGCAATGCGATCACGGTGCTCAACGGCACGGGCGCCTTCGACTCCGTTACCGGCGCGGCCCGCTTCAACGCGGCCTCGGGGGTTCCGGTGGTTCAGGGCAACCCGATCCTCGGTGCAACCAACAACGCCCGCCGCCTCGAACTGGGCACCCAGTACGAAGCCTACAAGACGGAAATCACGAACGTCATCAACAACAACGTGGTCCAGGCCGGCCGCAACCTCCTGCTCGGCCAGGGCATGAGCGTGATCCTGAACGAGTTCGCTGCGAACCCGATCGCGATCAACGGCATCAACACCACGGTGCTGGGCAACCTTGGCCTGACGACGGTCGGCACGACCTGGACGACCAACGGCAACATCACCAACTCTCTGGGGCAGACCCAGACGGCGATGAGCGTGGTCGACCAGATCCAGGCCAGCTTCGGCAACTACTCGTCCTTCATCCAGGACCGCTACGAGATCAACAAGGAATTCTCTTCGAACATGAAGACCTTGGGCGACGATCTGGTGGCGGCCGATGTGGCCGAGGAATCCGCCAAGCTGACGGCGCTGCAGACCCAGCAGCAGTTCGCGGTCCAGGCCTTCTCGGCCGGTTCGGCGAACGCCCAGTCGCTGCTCCGCCTGCTCGGCTGATCGCCGGCACACGGAAACCAAAGACCGGGGCGGTGGAGCAATCCACCGCCCTTTTTGCTGTCCGGATGGGCGCAAAGGCCACCTTGACCGCCCTCCCCTGCCAGGCGGCAGAAGTAAATCGCCTCACCGGGCATCCCGCGGATCAAATTGAAAGATTTGAAGAACACAAATTGTTAAGGTTAACGGAGAGTGTTCTGTTTACCTTACTGAAAGCTGGATTGTTAGGGTTAAGTTTCATTTAGAAATGGCGGGTGCACCCTCTGCGCATCGAACACCACCCTGCACCTCAAGAATGAGCCTGCAGGACGGCATCAACCGCAGCAGAAGGTGCAACCATGTCTGTCGTTTTCAACGCCGCCACTGCGGCCAACGTGAACATTCTCCAGACGACCAACCGCCTTTTCCAGATTTCCCAGAAGCGGGTTGCAACCGGCAAGAGCATCTTCGGCGCGGCGGATGATGCCACCAAGTACACGATGTCCGAAACCATGCTGAGCCGGTCGGACAACCTGAACCGCGTCAACAACAACATCTCGACGGCCCTCAAGACCCTTGAGTCGACCGATCTTGCCCTGAAACAGGTGCGCAACCTGCTGCAGCAGATGAACACCATGGCCTCGGACGCGCTGAATGCCGGCTCGACGCCGACCATCCAGGCCAGCTCGACCGCCAACATCGCCGACACGACCACCGTCAACGGCGCCTCGACCGGCCACCGCCTGTCGATCACGTCCGATAACGGCAAGAACTTCACCTATACCTTTACCGGGGCGACGAACACGACCTCGTGGGGCCAGGTGGCGCAGGCGCTGAACAACGCCAATATCGGCGTGACGATGCGCTTCCAGGTCAACGGCACCGGCTCGGTCGTCATTCTCGAGGCGACCGACGGCAAGACCGGTTTCACGATCGACGGCGCCTCCTCGCAGCAGGTCATCGACGACATGTCCGCCGGCCTGAACTCGGGCTATGACGGGACCTATGCCGCGTCGCGGTTCGTCAACGGCACCTCGGCGCCGACCGGCTTCGGCGGTTCGAACCCGATGGGCCTGCGCTTCGGCACCGGCGGCGCGGTCAGCACCGCCTCGACCTTCGCTGGTTCGTCGGTTGCGGCCGGCTCATCGCTGACCTTCCTCGGCGCCGACGGCGTCGCCCGGACCTGGTCGACCACCACCGTGAAGAACCTCGACTCGGCCGTCGCGGAAATCAACGCAATGAATGCCGGGGTCCGCGCGGAATTCGTGCAATCCGCCGCCGGCCAGTTCCGGATCGCCCTGCGGAACATGCAGGGGAACGCGATCACGGTACTCAACGGCACGGGAACGTTCGACTCGGTCACCGGCGCGGCCCGCTTCAACGCCGCCTCCGGCATCCCGGTGGTTCAGGGCAACCCGATCCTCGGCGCCTCGAACGATGCCCGGCGCCTCGAACTCGGCCAGCAATACGAGGCCTACAAGACGGAAATCACGAACGTCATCAACAACAACGTGGTCCAGGCCGGCCGCAACCTGCTGCAGGGCCAGGGCATGAGCGTGATCCTGAACGAGTTCGCTGCGAACCCGATCGCGATCAACGGTGTCAACACGACGGTTCTCGGCAATCTCGGCCTGATCACCGTCGGTACGACCTGGACGACCAACGGCAACATCCAGAACTCGCTCGGCGAAACCCAGACGGCGATGACGGTGATCAACCAGCTGCAGGCGCAGTTCGGCAACTATTCGTCCTTCATCGAGGACCGCTACGAGATCAACAAGGAATTCTCGGTCAACATGAAGACCTTGGGCGATGACCTTGTGGCTGCAGACGTCGCCGAGGAATCCGCCAAGCTGACGGCACTGCAGACCCAGCAGCAGTTCGCGGTGCAGGCCTTCACGGCCGGCGCCCAGAACTCCCAGAACCTGCTCCGCCTCCTCGGCTGAGCCCCTCCCCGTCCCTGCCCATGCCCGAGGGGGCCGGATCCGTTCCGGCCCCCTTTCTCGTTCCGCAAGGACCCCGGGCCGGCCTTTCATTTCAGGATCGTTAACCATCTTCGCTTACACCTCGATAACGGAAGACCAGCCCGGCGGCTGCCCGTTCGGCCATTCTTGTGGCGGGAGTCGAGGCGAAATGGCCCCGTTCGCGGCGCCGGAAAAGGTCTGAACCGGTTTTCGTCGCCCGGCGAAGACCCACCGTGTTCGAGGTTTCGGAGCGCCAGATGAAGCCAGTTGTGATGTTTGCGAAGGCCGTCGATAGCCAGCTTGCCGGCAGGACGGAAGAGGCCAAGACGCTCTACAAGAAGCTTCTGCGCTATTACCCGAACTCGTCGGAAGTGCTCGGGAACCTCGCGGTTCTCGTCAAGAAGGACGGCCATGTGCAGCTTGCCGAGCAGATGCTCCAGCGTGCCATCCGCGCCAATCCTGAGAACTTCTCGGCGCTGACCACGCTGGCCAACATCAAGCTGGCCGAGAAGAATTTCGCCGAAGCCAAGCGCTACAACGACATGGCCCTCAACATCCAGCCGGAAGACCCGGATGCGATGGTCAACGAGGGCGTGCTGCTGATCCGCGACAACAAGCTCGACGAAGCGGAATGGTATTTCTGGCAGGCGATGCAGCGTGATTCGCGCCACACCACCGCGCGCATGAACTTCGCCAATGTCCGCCGCCTGAAGCGCGACAACCTCGACGCGTCGATCGACATGCTGAAATCGGTCGCGGCGCAGGATCCCGAGAACACCATCGTCCACCTGATGATCTGCGCCGCCAACCAGGATGCGCAGCATTATGTGGAAGCCCTGCGCGCTGCCGAGCGGGCCCTCGAAATCACCAAGGGCGAGAGCGAGGAAGCGCTCAATGCCATGGCGACCTCGCACGTCATTCTCGGCGAGCTCGAGGAAGCGATGAGCTATTACGAGCGCTCGCAGGCCATCGACCCGACCAACGTGACGACCGGCACGGCCTATCTGTTCACGATCAACTATGATGACCGGAAAACACAGGAACAGGTTTTCCAGGAATACCAGCGCCTTGCCGGCCTGCTCAGCAAGGACAAGAAGCAGTATTCGCACAAGTTGCGCCCGCCGGTGAAGGATCGCCGGATCCGGATCGGCTATTCCTCGCCGGACTTCTACACCCACGTCGTGTCCTACTTCATCGAACCGATCCTCCGGAACCATGACCGGTCGAAGTTCGAGGTCTTTGCCTATGCGAACGTGATCAAGCCGGACGAACACACCGTCTATTTCAAGCGCTTCTTCGACAAATGGGTCGATGTGGTGCAGATGAGCGACGAGGAAATGGCAGCCCAGATCCGGGCCGACGACATCGACATCCTGATCGACCTTGCGGGCCATACCCATGGCAACCGCCTGCCGGTCTTCGCCATGAAACCGGCGCCGATCCAGGCCACCTATCTCGGCTTCGGCTACACGACGGGCTTCGACCAGATCGACTATTTCATCGGCGACCGGAATTTCTGCCCGCCGGGTTCGGATCCCTATTTCAGCGAGACGGTTCTCAACATCGAGGCGCCGGTCTATGCCTACAACCCGCCGCGCCATCGCGCCGCCGATGTTGTGCCGCCGCCGGCCATGTCCAAGGGCTATATCACCTTCGGTACGATGACCCGCATGATCCGGCTCAACAACCGGCTTCTCGCGGTCTGGCGCCAGATCCTCGAGCGGGTCCCGGGGAGCAAGCTCCGCTTCGACCAGAAGACCTTCGACGATCCCGATACGGTCGAGCGTTTCTACCAGCGCCTCGAAGGGCTCGGCTATGACCGGTCGCGCGTCGATCTTGTCAGCACGCCGGAACACTGGAACGGCTACAAGGAATTCGACATCGCGCTCGATTGCTGGCCGCACAACGCGGGCACCACGACCTTCGAGGCCCTGTTCTCGGGCGTGCCGGTCGTCTCCAAGCGCGACCGCGTCTCGGTCGGTCGCCTGAGCGACATGGTGCTCGAACCGCTCGGCCTCGGCGACTGGGTCGCCGATACCGAGGAACAGTTCGTCGAACTGGCGGTCAAGCTCGCCTCGGACATCCCGGGCCTTGCCGAGATCCGCGCCTCGTTGCGGGACCGGATGAACGAGAGCGCCTTCTTCGACTTCAAGGCGCGCGCCCGCGGCCTCGAGGCCGGCTATCTCGAGATGGTCCGCCGCTATAACGAGGAACGCTCATGAAAGCTGTGATTCTGGCGGGCGGCCTCGGCACCCGCATTTCGGAAGAGACGCATCTCCGGCCCAAGCCGATGATCGAGATCGGCGGCAAGCCGATTCTCTGGCACATCATGAAGATGTACTCGTCCCACAATGTGAACGAGTTCGTGATCTGCTGCGGGTACAAGGGCTATCTGATCAAGGAATACTTCCAGAACTACTTCCTGCACATGTCGGACGTGACATTCGACATGGCCAAGAACAGGATGGAAGTGCATCGCGAGCAGGCAGAACCCTGGCGCGTCACCCTCGTCGATACCGGCGAGGACACGATGACCGGCGGTCGCCTGCGCCGCGTCGGCCGCTACCTCCGCGACGAGGAGGCCTTCTGCTTCACCTATGGTGACGGCGTCTCGAGTGTCGATATTTCCGCGACCCTCGCTTTCCACCGCGAGCATGGCAAGCTCGCGACGGTGACGGCCGTTCTGCCGCCCGGCCGGTTCGGCTCGCTCGGGCTTGATGGCGAGAAGGTAACGGGCTTCATCGAGAAGCCGCGCGGCGAAGGCGGCTGGATCAATGGCGGCTTCTTCGTGCTCTCGCCCCGGGTGATCGACCTGATCGAGGGCGATTCGATGAGCTGGGAAGTCGAGCCCATGCGGGCCCTCGCTGCTTCCGACCAGCTGCGCGCCTTCCAGCATGACGGCTTCTGGCAACCGATGGACACCCTGCGCGAGAAGAACCTGCTCGAGGATCTCTGGGCCTCGGGCAAGGCGCCGTGGAAGACATGGTAGCCACGGCCTCGCCAGACTTCTGGCGCGGCAAGCGCGTTCTGCTGACCGGCCATACCGGCTTCAAGGGTGGCTGGGCCGCCCTGTGGCTCGCGCGGATGGGCGCCGAGGTGACCGGCATCGCGCTGCCGCCGAAGACAAGCCCGGACCTCTTCGGCAAGCTCGATCTCGCGCGGCTCGTCGACAGCCATTTCCTCGATATCCGGGACCGCGAGGCCTTTGCCGGCCGGATCCGGTCCGCCCGGCCCGAAATCGTGCTGCACATGGCCGCGCAGCCACTCGTCCGGGCCAGCTACCGCGAGCCGGTCGAGACCTTCGCTACCAACGTGATGGGCACCGTCCACCTGCTGGAGGCGCTGCGTGGCCTTTCCGGATGCCGCGTGGCGGTGATGGTCACGACCGACAAGGTCTATCACAATCTCGAGCACCCCTATCCCTACCGCGAGGAGGACGCGCTCGGCGGCTACGATCCCTACAGCGCCAGCAAGGGCGCCAGCGAGATCGTGATCGCCAGCTACCGCGATTCCTTCCTCCGCGCCGAAGGCATGGCCATCGCCTCGGCCCGCGCCGGCAATGTCATCGGCGGCGGCGACTGGTCCGAGGACCGGCTGATCCCGGATGCCGTGCGCGCCTGGCTGGCGGGCGGCACGCTGGAGATCCGGCGTCCGCAATCGATCCGCCCCTGGCAGCACGTCATCGAGCCGGTCAATGCCTATCTCGTCCTGGCCGAACGGCTCTGGGCCGAGCCCGCCCTCGCCGGCGCCTACAATATCGGCCCGCATACCCACGAAGCCGCGACCGTTCGCGACGTGATCGAGCAGGCCCGCCGCCATTTCCCGCAGGCCTCCGTGCAATACGGCGACGGCACCGCCGGCCCGCATGAAGCCGGCTGGCTGGCGCTGGAAACCGCCCGCGCCCGCACCACGCTCGGCATCCGGCCGCGCTGGGACATTGCCGAAAGCATCGCCCGGACGATGGCCTGGTATCGCGCCGAGGCGGACGGGCAATCCGCCGTCGCGCTCTGCGAGGCTGATCTCCGCGCCTTCGCGGAGGCCGCATGAGCCGCCTCGCGCTCCATTCCCTGCCGCTTGACGGACTGGTCCGGGTCGACCGCCAGAAGCTGGGCGATCCGCGCGGCTTCCTCGCCCGCATCTTCTGCGCCGAATCCCTGCGCGAAGCCGGATGGAATGCGCCGGTCGCCCAGATCAACCACACCTATTCGGCTGCGCAGGGCACGATCCGCGGCATGCATTTCCAGTACGCGCCACATGCGGAGATGAAGCTTGTCACCTGCCTGAGCGGCGAGATCTGGGATGTCGCGCTCGATCTTCGCCCCGCCTCCCCGCATTACCTGCACTGGCATGCCGAGATCCTCTCGGCGGAGAATGGCCGCGCGCTGCTGATCCCGGAAGGCTGCGCCCATGGCTTCCAGGCGCTCTCGCCGGATGTCGAGATCCTCTATTGCCATTCCCGCGCCTATGCCCCTGCCGCCGAGGGCGCGGTCAATGCCTTCGATCCCGCCTTCGGGATCACCTGGCCCCTGCCCGTTTCGGTCATGTCCGACCGGGATCGCGGCCATCCGCTGATTGATGACAGCTTCAAGGGAGTCGCCCTGTGAAATGCCGGCATTGCGGCGCGCCGCTCCGCCACCCCTTCCTCGATCTCGGGGCTTCGCCGCCCTCGAACGCCTATCTCACGGCGGCGCAGCTTCAGGCGCCGGAAACCTGGTTTCCGCTCCGTGTGCTCGTCTGCGACAGCTGCTGGCTCGTCCAGACCGAGGACTACGCCGGCCGGGAAGCGTTGTTCACCGAGGAATACGCCTATTTCAGCTCGACCTCGACCAGCTGGCTGAAGCATTCCGAAGCCTATGTCACGGCGATGCGCCAGCGGCTCGGGCTCGGCCCGCAGAGTTGCGTCGTCGAGATCGCCGCCAATGACGGCTATCTCCTGCAATATGTGAAGGCCGCCGGCATTCCCTGCTACGGTATCGAGCCGACGCGCTCGACCGCCGATGCCGCGCGGGCGAAGGGCATCGACATTGTCGAGGAATTCTTTGGCGTCGCGCTCGGCGAGCGCCTCGCCCGCGAGGGCCGCGCGGCGGATCTCACGGCGGCGAACAACGTGCTGGCCCATGTGCCGGACATCAACGATTTCGCCGGCGGTTTCGCGAGGCTGCTCAAGCCGTCCGGCGTCTCGACCTTCGAATTCCCGCATCTGCTCAACATGGTCGCGCTGAACCAGTTCGATACGGCCTATCACGAGCATTATTCCTATCTTTCGCTGACGGCGGTTGCCCGCATCTTCGCCGCGAACGGCCTGGCCGTCTTCGATGTCGAGGAAATCCCCACCCATGGCGGCAGCCTGCGCGTCTTCGCCCAGCGCAAAGATGCCGGCACGCGACCTGTCACCCCGGCTGTCGCAGCCATGCTCGCGCGCGAGGAAGCCGCCGGCATGAAAAAGGCCGAGTATTACGCCACCTTCCAGCAGAAGGCCGAGGCGGTGAAGGACGGCATCGTCGCCTTCCTGATCGAGGCCAAGCGCAAGGGCCTGCGCGTCGGGGCTTACGGCGCCGCGGCCAAGGGCAATACGCTGATGAATTTCGCCGGCATCCGGCCCGATCTCGTGCCCTATGTGGTCGATCGCGCCGCCGCGAAACGGGGCAAGTTCATGCCCGGCAGCCGCATCCCGATCGTCGACGAGGCCCATCTCTGGAACGACAGGCCCGATCTCGTGCTGATCCTGCCGTGGAATATCCGGCAGGAAGTGATGGAACAGCTCGCCGGTATCCGGGAATGGGGCGGCAAATTCGTTGTCGCCGTGCCGGAACTGGAGGTGACATGATCACCATCCACCCGACAGCCCGCGTCTCGAAACTGGCGGATATCGAGGATTCGACCCGCGGCACCCGGATCGAGATCGGGGCGCATTCGATGATCGACAGCTTCGTCAAGATCAAGCCGGCCGGCGGCTCGGGTGATCTCGTCATCGGCGAGCATGTCTACCTCAATTCCGGCTGCGTGCTCTATACCGGCCAGGGAATCCGCATCGGCAATTCGGTGGCCGTCGCGGCGAATTGCACCTTCGCGCCGGTCAACCATGCCTACAGGGATGCCTCGCGGCTGATCCGCGAGCAGGGCTTCCTGCCCGGCAAGGGCGGCATCACGGTGGAGGACGATGTCTGGATCGGCGCGAATTGCGTGCTGCTCGACGGCGCCACCCTGCGGCGCGGCTGCGTCGTGGCGGCGGGCACGCTCGTCAAGGGCGAGCTCGAGGCCTATACCGTCTATGCCGGCAATCCGGCGCGCGCCATCGGGAAGCGCACATGACCCGGTTCACCATCCTCGGGGCCAGCGGAACCATCGGGCGGCGTCTCGTCGCCTGGCTGCGCACGGCCGGCGAGGAGGTTTCTGCACCCGCCCGGGGCGACGAGGCGATCTGGCGCGAGGATCTCGGCAGCGTCCTCTACTGCATCGGGGTGACCGCCGATTTCCGCTCGCGGCCGCTGGAAACGGTCGAGGCGCATGTCAGCCTTCTACGCCGGCTTCTGGCGGAAGCCCGTTTCGACCGCATGGTCTATCTTTCCTCAACGCGCGTCTATGGCGGTGCCGGCGGCGATGACCGCCCTGCACGCGAGGATATGGCGCTCGGCGTGAACCCGCATTCGGGCTCCGATCTCTACAATCTCTCGAAGCTGATGGGCGAGAGCCTCTGCCTGCATGGCAGCCGCGGCCGGGCCTGCATCGCGCGGCTTTCGAATGTCGTCGGCGGCGAGGACGGGGATTCGGAGAACTTCATCCCCTCGCTGCTGCGCGAGGCGCGGCAGGGGCGGATCCATCTCCGCAGCGCGCTCGATTCCGCGAAGGATTACATCCATATCGACGATGTCGTGCCGCTCCTCGCCCGCATGGCGCGCGGGCCGGCCACCGGCATCTACAACCTCGCCAGCGGCATCCGCACCAGCCATGCCGAATGGGTCGAGGCGATCGCCGCGGCTACCGGCGCCACCGTCACGGTGGAACCCGGCGCCCCGAGAATCCTGTTCCCGCCCGTCGATATCGGCCGGATCCGCACCGAATTCGGCGCCGATCCCCGCCCCGCTGTCAGCGCCCTTTTCACCCCCGCCGCCCGGGCCCCGGGCCCGGCCATCGCATCCGCCTGAGGGAGGCACCATGGACCCCGTCAAACAATTCGCCGAAGAACGCCTGGCGCGCCTCGAAGCCTATCAGGGCGATACCGAGTTCCGGCAGCTCTCGCAGGCCTGGCTCGAAGCCTCGATGCGCAAGAAGTACGTCTACAATTTCGACTGGCTGGGCCGTCCGATCATCCAGTATCCGCAGGACATGTGGGCCGTGCAGGAGCTGATCTGGCAGATCAGGCCGGATCTCGTGATCGAGACCGGCATCGCCCATGGCGGCTCGCTGATCCTCAGCGCCAGCATCCTCGCCATGCTGGATTACTGCGATGCCATGGCCGCCGGGACCACGCTGGATCCGCGCCAGACGAAGCGCAAGGTCATCGGCATCGACATCGATATCCGCCCGCATAACCGCGCGGCTCTGGATGCCCACCCGCTGCGGCCGATGCTCCATCTGGTCGAAGGATCCAGCATCGCGCCGGAGACGGTCGCCGCCGTCAAGGCCGCCGCTGCCGGCCACAAGACCGTGATGGTCTTCCTCGATTCGATGCATACCCATGCCCATGTGCTGGCGGAGCTGGAGGCCTACGCGCCGATGGTCTCGAAGGGCAGCTATTGCGTCGTCTTCGATTCCTTCGTCGAGGACATGCCGGCCGACCTCTTCCCGGACCGGCCCTGGTCGCCCGGCGACAACCCGATGACGGCCCTGCGCGAATACCTGAAGACGCATCCGGAATTCGTCATCGACAATTCGATCGAGGGACGCCTGATGGTCACTGTCGCCGCGAAGGGCTTTCTGAAGCGCGTGGGCTGAGCGGCGCCGCGGGGCTTGGAGCCGGCCCTGCCGGCTCTGCTACTTTTGGTTGCATTCGCCGGACGAGTCGGAAATTGTCCGGAGGTGCGCAACGAGTTGTTTACACCCCTATGGTGAACTCCTCTGACAAGAAGGAGGCCGAACGTGGCCCTGAAAGTTGAGCTCAAGCCCAACGAACGCATCATCATCGGGACCGCGGTTGTCAGGAACTGCGATCAACGCACCAGCCTGATCATCGAGGGCAATGCGCCGATCCTGCGGGAAAAGGATATCCTCAGCCCCAAATCGGCCGACAGCCCCGCCAAGCTGATCTATCTGACAATACAGTTGATGTATATTGACGGCAAAGTATCCGAGAACATCGGTCTATATAATAAGTTTGTTACAGACTTCCAGAAGGCCGTCCCAAGTTCTACCAAGATCCTGATGGCCATTCACAACCATATTTTAAACGGCGAGTTCTATAAAGCCCTCAAGGAAGCTAAACAGCTTCTGGCGTACGAGAGGAAACTGTTCGAGCATGCAGCCCGGAATTCAAGCGTACAACAAGACACAGACTCTTGCCCTCAGCCAGCGAGAGCTTGAAGCCCGCGCCCTCCTCAAGGCAGCGAGCAAGCTTCAGTGGCTGAAGGACAACTGGGAGCCGACCATCGCGACCATGGAAGACCCGCTGTCGCATAACCGGCAGGTCTGGGCGATCTTCCTCGACGCGGCCACGGACCCGGAATCGCCCCTGCCCCAGGAGACGCGGGCCAACATGATCGGGCTGAGCCGGTTTGTGATCAACCAGTGCATGCGGATCCTGTTCGAGCCGGATCCGGCCAAGCTCGACCTGCTGATCGAGATCAACCAGCATATCGCGGCAGGCCTGCGCGGCCGGGGCGGCGAGGAACTGGCCGCCGACAGCCGGGCAGCCGCCCCTGTCGCAGCCGCCGTCGGCTGAACCGCCCGCCGGCTTCCTGATCCCTGCCGACCAACGTCAGAACGCCCCGCTCGGGGCGTTTTTCTTTTTGCCGGCAGCGCTGGGCGGGGAAGGCACAACAAAAAGGGCGCCCCGAAGGGCGCCCGAGGCAGACCGGCCGCCGGACAGGCGGGCAGGCCGGCAAACCTAGAGATAATTGACCAGCGAAAGCTGCGAGAGCCTCGAGGTCACGGAATAGCTGGCTTCCAGCGTCGTCTGCAGCGAAGTCAGCTGCATGATCGCTTCTTCCTTGTTCGCATTCTCGATCTCCGCCAGCAGCGAGCTGAGGAAGACCTTGCGGTCCTCGTGCCGCGTCTCGGCATCCTTCACCTGCGAACTGGCCCGCCCGAAATCGCCATTGATCTCGAGGATTGCGTTCGGCCCGCCGGTCGAGCCGAACACCTGGATCGCACGGGCCGTCGCCGCATCGAAACGGTCCTGCGTCGAGGCAAAGCCCGGCGGATAGTCATCGGCAAGGAACATGCCGAGCGCGACCATGGAATCGCGCAGGGCCGTCTCGTTGGCACGCGCGCCGAAATTGATCGTCGTGCCGCCATCGACCTCGGCCTTCTGCGTGTCCCGGGCCGCCACCAGTGTATCGTCATCGCCGCGATACCAGATCACGGTCGGCCGGGTGCCGACAGGGGCATAGGCGGTCGCGGTGTTGAAGGGCGGGCCGGCCACGCGGGGCGGCTCGTTGTTGACGGAGCCGGAGAAGAATTCCCGGGCCGCGACGAGGCCCGAGGCCGCGCGCAGTTCGCCCTGGCCGATCGCCGTCAGGCGGGCATTGATCGCCGCCTGCAGGTTCGCGGCCGTTGCGGCAGCGGTTGCGCCGACGGAGAAGACCGTGTCATCCGCCGTGCCGGCCTGGTCGACGGCAAAACCGAGATTCATCGTCTTGCCGTCCGGCAGCTGCACGGTGAAGCTGATGCGCTCGCCGGTCAACGGCAGGCCGGTGAAGTTCACGTCGAGCTGCGGCGGGGCGCCGGCCGGGCCGAGCACCGTCACGTTCGACATCGCGCCGCCGACGGAGCCGGCCACGAGCTTGATCCCGAACGGGTTGCCCACGGCATCCTCGGCCAGCGTCACGTTTGCGCCGACGAGGTTGGTCGTCATGCGGCCAAACCCGGTCACGCCAAGATCCGCCTGGCGGCGCTCGTCGATCACCTGCCGCAGGCCGGCATTGGTGCCATCCCCCCACATGATCGTGTTGGGATCGACCACCGGCCGGACATCGCGGGTGCGGCCCGAATAGAGATAGAGCCCCTCATGCTGGTTGTTCAGCGAGGTCACCATCTGTTCGAACTGGGCCTGGACCTGCTTCACCGCCGCCGTGATTTCCGGATAGCCGCCGGTGCCGCGCGTCTCGAGCATGACACCGCGCGCCTTTTCCACGAGCGTCCGCAGCTCGTTGGTGCTCTGGTCCATGATCTTGAGGCGGATCGAGGTGATGTCGATCACGCTCGAATAGCCGTCGGTGATTCCGGTCTGGTTGCGGAAGGTCAGCGAGCTGACGCGCATGTCGCCCAGGCCACCGAAGGTCTGGGATTTCTTGCCGCTGGCAATCTGCCGCTGCAGATCGTCGAGCTGGTAGCGCATCGACAGGAGAAGGCGGGCATTCTGCTTGGATTTCAGCGTGCCGCCGGCATAGGGGAAGAGCGAGGTCGGGACATACATGGCTTAGATCCTCAGAAGGGCATCGAACATGTCACGGACGGCGGAGATGATGCGGGCATTGGCCGCATAGATGTTCTGGATCTCGACGAGGTCGGCGAGTTCCTGATCCTTGTCGACGCCGGATATCGAGGCGGCGCGTTCGCGCAAGGTTGAAAGCACCACTTCCTGCCCTTCCGACAGCGCCTCGGCATTGCTCGCCGCCTGCGTCTGCGTGGCGATCACCCGGTCCAGGAACTGCCCGGCCGTGCCGCGGTAGACGGCGGTCGAGCCGGTCAGCGAAATGGCCGGCGTGAAGTCGGTCTCCCAGCTCTGGAGCTGGTCGCGGAGGAAGCTCGGTCGCGTCGGATCGCCGCTCGACGTGGTCGTCGGCACCGTCTGGTAGACGACGAGGCGGCTCGGATCCGACAGCAATGCCGGGTTGACCCGGATGCCGCTGGAGAAGCCCCGCTTCTGCGAGCCGCTGTCGAACGAGCCGGTATAGAGCTGCGAGCCGGCATTGCCATCGACGAAGAACGGCAGGGCCGTTCCCTGGTCCGTCAGCGCGGTGGCGGTGGCACGGGCCGAGAGCGAATTGACATCGCGGGTATTGCCGGCGCCGTCATCGAGGATCTGGATGACACCGGCACCAAGATCGTTGACCGTGAACGGCGCGCCGAGCGCGGCACCCATGGCGGCGATCGCCGCCGGCAGGCCACCCGAGAAATCGATGCCGTATTCGACATCGTTCGGATCCGCCGTCGCCCCGGCCGCCAGCGGCAGGGCCGCCGGATCGTTGACCGCGATGAAGGACACTTTCTGCCGCGTGCCCGCCGGCTGGATCGTGTATTCGAGGGTGACGACATTGCCGCTCTGCAGGGCATTGAGATCGAGATCGAACCCGGTCTGAGGGCCGACCGTGGCTGCGGTACCGCTGATCGTCCGGTCCCCCAGCGAGGTGGTGACCGCCGCCGCGAATTCGTCCAGATGGGCCTGTGTCTCGACCAGCACATTGTCGCGCAGGTCGAAAAGGGCGGCCATGCTGCCGGACTTGACCAGCCCGTTCCGGGTCAGGTCGACCTGCCCGCCGATCGGATCGGTCACGATCAGGTGGCCGAGCGTCGAGAGCGTCGGATCCTGATTGTACAGGCTGTTCGCCGAGACCGCGAAGCGCTCGTCGAATTGCAGCCGGAGGTTCCGGCCCTCGATGAAGAGCGGGCCACCCGAGGTGGTGTAGATGTTGAAATTGCCGGTCCCGTTATCGAAAGTGCGGATGTCGAAATAGTTCGACAGCTCGTCGATATACTTGTCACGCTGGTCCAGCAGGCCCTGCCGGGTCGCGGAATCGTAGATCTCGTTGAGTTTCTTGGTCGTGACCTCGATCCCCTCGAGCAGGGTGTTCACCTTCTCGGCCTGGTCGGCGATCTTCGCCTCGATCTCGCCGCGCATCAGCTGGACATTCTCGCTGAGGCTGTTGAGCGTCGCGGCCATGCTCTGCGCCTGGGCCAGCAGGTTCTGCCGTGCCGTGGGCGAGGCCGGATCGGCAGCGAGCTGCTGCATCGCGGTCGAGAACTTGCCGAAGATGGTGTTGAGACTGGCTTCCGAGCCCGGCTCGCCGAAGAGCGAGTCCACGCGCCGGAGATAGTCCGCCCGGGTGGAGGAATAGGCCCCGCCCCCGGCTTCGAGCCGGAGCTGCTTCTGGAGGAGCGTATCGAGGACGCGGTTGACCTCGACCTCGAGCACCGCCCCGGCGGTGATGCCGGTGGCGCTGGTCTCCCGCGTCGAGAGGACGCGACGGGTATAGCCGACCGTTCCCGCATTCGCGACGTTGCGCGAGATGAGGTTCATCTGCGAGGAATTTACAGTCAGCCCGGAAACGGCGTTCTGCAAGGCGGAGATCAGTCCCATCTTGTCCTCCTTCGCCCGGGCCCTTCCGGGCCGGGCAACATCGTCATCGGACGATGTCCATGACTTCCTGAAACATTGGCGCTGCGGTGGTGATGACCCGGGTGCCGGCTTCCCGCGCGGAAACGGCGGGCTCTGCCGGCCGGACCGCATGGAGCGGCGGCTTCGACAGCACGCGCCGAAGCCCGGGGAAGGACATCTGCCTTCCCCGGACCCTGCTCGCGATACGCTGCGAAACCCGTACTCATGACTCTGCCCTCGGGCGGTTACGCGTCTCCGCCTCAGCGGATGATGTTGATCACGTCCTGCAGCATCGACTGCGCGGTGGTGACCACGCGGGTATTGGCCGAATAGGCCTGCTGCGTGACGATCATCTTCGAGAATTCGTCGGCGATATCCGCGTTGGAATTCTCGAGGCTGGCACCGATGATCCCGTCGCCGCCCGAATTGATGAGCGGCTGGCCGGATTCGAGCGTCTGCTCGAAGATGCCGCCGTCATTGCGCTTCAGGAGGTTGGCGGCAGGGAATTCGGCAATGGCGACCTGGGCGAGCGGAACGGTCTGTCCGTTCGAATAGGATCCCATGATCCGGCCGCCATCGGCGACGTTGATGTCCTGCAGGGTGCCGGTCGGATAGCCGTCCTGCGTGATGCGGTTCGGGTTCAGCTGGCCGTTCGGATCGGCGAACTGGGTCAGCCCGGTCGTGCCGAAGGTCAGGTTGATCGCGCCGGTCGTCACGCCATCCACGGTGAAGGGCGTGTTGATCACGCCCGTGGCCGGGCTGGTCAGCTGGCCGGCGGCGTTGAATTGCACCGTGTTCGAGATACGGGTCCATTTGGTGGCAGCGCCGACGGCGTTGCTGTCCGAGAGATAGAACAGGCTCCAGGTTTCCGGCGCCGCGTTGGAGGTCTTGCCCCAGCGCATCTGGACATTGATCGGCGAGCCCGCCGCATCATAGACCGTGACCGACTGGCCGGCGATCGTCTCGTTGAGGAAGTTGGTTTCCTGCGCGGCCGGCAGCGCGGCAAGGTCGTTCGCCGGCGTCAGCAGTTCCGAGCCCGGCGTCGAGGCATTGGCATTGGCCGTCAGCGGATATTTCGGCAGGTTGGCTTCGTACTCGATCGTGGTCGAGGCGCGGGCCGGCAGGTTGGAGGACGGGATGCGGATCACGTTGAGCTGCGAGCCGGTGATTGCCCCCGTCGTCGCATCCACCTGATAGCCCATCAGGTAATTGCCGGTGCCGTTCACCAGATAGCCGTTGCGGTCGACCTCGAAATCGCCGCGACGGGTGTAGAGGCTGGAGCCGGAGAAGACCGGCTGGCCACCGGCATCGCCGGTCCGCTGGCGGACAGCGAAGAAGCCCTCGCCGGTGATCGCCATGTTGGTGCCGATCTGGCTGGCCTGGATGTCGCCCTGCACCGTGGTGGTGTTGCGGCTGAAGGCGCCGACCGAGCCGGAGAGCTCACGCCGCGGGGGCATGTCCGGAACGAGATCGGCGAAGGAGGTATCGACGCGCTTGAAGCCCGTCGTACGCGAATTGGCGATGTTGCCGGAGATGTTTTCGAGGGCGAAGCTCTGGGAGTTGAGGCCAGAAATCGCCGTCGTCATTGCACCGAAGATACCCATGGACCTGAAACCCCGTCGCGAGCAAATGAACCTGGTGGCGGGAACCGTGACGCGAGACCTGCTGGTCCCCTGCCTGGACATTCAGGTTGGCAAGGGGCGTGCCATTCATCGATGGCTATATATTTCAATGGCTTAATTAGAAATACACGCTAGAGTTGCTGGAACTTTCGGCCGGACCGGCGCTTCAGCCGGCAGGATTTTCCGCAACCTTTTCTTGTATAAGGCTGATTTTTGCAACTTCTGATAGTTTAATGTCCGGCAGATGACGGAAAGGCAGGGGTCTGCAGAGGTCGAGGGCGGCAATTCCTACCCGGGCCGTGAGTACCCCGTTCAGCACGCCCTCGCCGAGCTTGGCCGAAAGCCGCGCCGCCATGCCGGTGCCGATGATCTGCCCGAAGGCGGAATCCGCCACGGCCATGCCGCCGGTCACGACGAGATGGCCGAGCACCCGCGCCCCGAGCCGCAGCAGGCCGATCCCGTTGGCCCGCCCACCATAGAGCGCTGAAAGGCGCCGGATCAGCACGAGGCTCTGGCCCAGCACGAAGGCGAGATCGACAATCGCCTTGGGCGACAGGGCTGTGACGAGCGAAACGCGCTGCGCCGCTTCCGCGATCAGCTGCCGCGCCAGCCGGTCCTTCGGGCCGAGCAGGCCCCGTTCCGCCACGGCGACCAGCGTATCCGCGTCATGGATCTCACCGAGAACGCGGCGGATCTCCGCCCGGGCCTGCGCCGTGGTGGCATCCGCCGCATAGAAGGAAGAGAGGTCGCGCAGCAGGCGTTCGGCGGAAGGCTTGCCCTGCACCGCCTCGGCCTGCGCGCGGAGGCGGGTGACCGCCCGTAGCCGGAAAATGCCGAAAACCTCGCGCAGCAGGAAGACCAGCCCGAGGACCAGCACCGTGCCGAGCAGGCCAAGGGCGGCCATGCCCAGCCACGGCGCCTTGGCCTGCAGCGACAGCACGAAGCCCCAGGCCCCTTCCGCCAGATACAGCGTGACGAGCAGCGACAAGGCCGTCCAGAACAGGCTCGACAGGCTGAACCAGCTGCCGGAAGGCGGCGCGGCTGGCGGCGCGGCCGGCGCGTCCTCTCGCGGCTCCGGCGTCTCGGTGATCTCGGCATCACCGCGTTTCGGGCCGGCTTCATCGAGCACGAAGGCCTGCGGCGCCCGGGAGGGGCGCTCGGCGGCCGGGCTGACGGGCAGCACGCGCGGGGTCTGGTCGCTCATGACAGCTGGTCTCCGAGCAGGAATTCGAGCGCGCGGTCGAGCCGGATATGCGGCAGCCCCTCTGCCTGGCGCCGCGCCTCCGGCCCGGGCGGGCGGAACCGCAGGAAGGACAGCGGAACCGGGCGCCCCCGGAAGATCACCTCGACATCCCCCGGCAGGTCGCCCGGGAAGAGCGCCGCCTCCGTCTCGCCGTCGAACAGGGCATCGCCGAGCCGTTCGCCCGCCATCGGCACGCCGGCCACACAGGGCAGGTCCTGCCCGCCCTGCCGGGCCATCACCTCGCGTGTGGCGCGGATCGAGGCGAGGGCGAGACTCTCGCTCGGCACGCCCGCCGCCTGCGCCCGGTGATAGGCGCGGCGGACCAGCACGCGCAGCAGGGCGTCCAGCCGGTCATGGTTGGTGCTGTGGAGATGGTCGGCCTTGGTGGCCGCGAAAAGGATCCGCGTGACGCGCGGCGCGAACAGGCTGGCAAGCAGCGAGCGGGCGCCGATCCGGAAGGCAGCCAGCACATCGACCAGCGCCGTTTCGAGATCGGCCAGCGCTTCCGCCCCGCCATTGAGCGCGGAAAGTACATCCACCAGCACGACCTGGCGGTCGATCCGCGAGAAATGGTCGACGAAGAAGGGCCGGACGATCCGGCTCTTGTAGGCCTCGTAGCGGCGGGCCATCACGGCGCCGAGGGAACCGGCCGCACCGCCCCCCGCTCCGCCGGGCAGGGGTGCGAAGGTCAGGGCCGGCGCGCCCTCGAGATCGCCGGGCATCAGGAACCGCCCGGGCGCCAGCGCGGAAAGCCCGCGCCCGTCATCGCGGCAGGCGCGGAGCGCGGCCCCGAAGAGATCGGCCAGCCGCCGGATCTCGGGTTCGTCGGCCGGCGCCGCCGGGTCAATCGCCCGGGCCGCGGCCACGAAGCCCGCGAAGGGCTCGCGGCGCTGGCCCTCCCCGGCTTTCGCGAAGATCTCGGCCGAGAAGGTGGCGTAATCCTTGGCCAGAAGCGGAAGGTCGAGCAGCCATTCCCCGGGATAGTCGACAAGGTCGAGATTCAGCCGCGAGGCCCCGCCGCCCATCAGGCCGCCGAGATAGCGCTGCCGGCTTTCATAGTCGATCTCGAGGCTCAGGCCGGAAATGGCCCGCGTCGATTGCGGCCAGTGCCGGTCCGGCCCTGTCAGGGTGGCGAGATGCTCTTCATAGGCGAAGCGCGGCAGCGCATCGTCGGGGTGCTGAACCACCCGGGCGGCGGTGATCCGTCCTTCCGCCATCGCCTTGAAGGCCGGCATGCGCCCCCCCGAGACCAGCGCATGGACCAGCCCGGTGATGAACACCGTCTTGCCGGCACGCGAAAGCCCCGTCACCCCGAGCCGGAGTGACGGTTTGCCCATCGTGCCGAGATAATGTCCGAGATTGGCCGTTCCGGCCTTGATGTCCTCCCAGAGCGAGCCCGGGGGAACGGAACTGTCCTGTGCCATGCGCGATGTTTCCCGCGTAAGGGCGAAAACTCATAAAGGAGGCGCATTTGATGGGTGTTTCGGGGTGAAAATGCCCGGAAGCGGCGCGCAGCCTTGACGTCCGTCAGGGCAAGCGCCGGTTTCGAGGCAGTTTCTCTCCGAAACCCCACCGGAGGCGCGGTGAATTTGGATCATCTTTCGCGTCCTTTCCCTCCCAAACCCGACGGTTTGCTTCGGGAAAGCCCACGAAACCTGATCGCCAAATTCCCTCGCGTCAAATGTTGCCTCTTTTATGAGTCTTCGCCCTAGGAATGGCGATCCGCCGCCGCGCTGGCAAGGGGTCGACGGTTCAATCCTCGTCGACCCCGCCGAGCATGGCCGGCGTGATGAAATGAAGGAGCTGGCAGGAGGCCTGATCGATCCCGCCCCAGCCTCCCTGCAGGGCCAGGTGGACGAGCCCGGCAGTCGGCAGCTTGCGCTCGAGGCGGCGATAGGCATCGTCATCGCCGCCCGGCAGTCCGGCGAGATAGAGGGCGAGGGCGTGAAAACCCGGATTGTGCCCAACCATCAGGACGGAACCGGCCTCGTCCGGCAGGTCCTGCACCAGCCGGAACAGGCGCGCCGGCGTCGCTTCGTAGATCGACGGCTCGATGACGGGCTCGAGTTCGGGCATCACGGTGCGGAGCCGGGCAAAGGTCTCGCGGGTGCGCCGCGCGTCGGAAACCAGCACGCGATCGAAATGCGGCTGGATCGCCTTCAGCCGCGCCCCGACCAGCGGCACGGCACTCTCGCCGCGCGGAGCCAGCGGGCGGTCATGGTCCGCGATGCCTTCCGGCCAGGCTGACTTGCCATGTCGAAGCAGGAACAGATGTCGCATCGCCGCATGCACCCTTGAACGGCCGGCCCCTCTGCCGGCGCACCGAACGCCCCCTCTTTGACGCGAGGCGCGGGAACATGCAATGGAACTGCGGCATTCGACGGCTGAAGCAGGGGCCCCATGGCAGAAGCGCTACAGGATTATCTCTATTCCCACCGGGCCAAGCCGTTCACGGCTTCGCTGGATCTGCGCCTGACCGCCACGAGCCTGAGCGCCGAACGCGGCCGCTCGCAGCAGACCTACCCGCTCGACCGGATCGAGCGCATCCGGCTGTATTTCAGCCCGCGCAATTCCGCCCGGCAGGTCTTTGTCTGCGAGGTCCGCGCGGCGGACGGCGCCTCGGTTCGCTTCGACAATCTCAGCTGGATCTCGCTGGTCCAGACCGAGCGGCTCGACCATGGCTTCCGGCGTTTCGTGCTCGAACTGATCGCCCGGGCGGCTGCCCGCAACCCGGCCCTGAAGCTTGAATGCGGCATTTCGCCCCTCCGCTATCGCCTGATGCAGGGCGCCGGCTTCGGCCTGCTGGCCGCGCTGGTGGGCAGCGCCGGCCTGGCCGCATCCAATGGCTCGAGCCTCGTGGCGATGGCCTGCCTCGGCCTCGCCGTCTATTTCGGCTTCTGGCTGCACAGTTTCCTGACGCGCAACCGTCCGGGCCGTTTCCCGGCCGATGCCGTGCCGGACAGGGTGCTGCCCGCCGCGCCTATTGCCGGATGACCAGCACCGAGCAGGTGGCGTGCCGGACGATCGTGGTCGCGAAGGAGCCGACGAGATAGGTCGCCAGTGTCGGCCAATGCGAGCCGCAGATGATGAGGTCGGAATGGCTGTCGCCGGCCTCGGCCACCACTTCGTGATACACGCCGCCATTCCGCACGGCCGTGGAAACCCGGCCGGCAGGCAGGCCCAGCCCCTCGGCGAGGCCGCGCAGTTCCGCCTCGACGCGCTCCTTCTCCTGGGTCTCGAATTCCGGCGACACATATTCCATGTAGCTCGCCGGCACGATCGGCATCACGTAGAGCAGGCGGAGATCGGCATTCCACGAGGCGGCAAGTCCCTTGGCCGCATCAAGGGCCGATTTCGTGATGGCCGCTTCGTTGAGATCGACGGGAACGAGAATCTTCTTGAACATGACGGTGTCCTCCGAGCGAGCGCCGCCCTTGGCGCCCGGTCACATTGGCACCCTAACCCGGCAGGAACGGGGCGACCTTGCTCAGGATCAAGCCCGGGCCGGCAAGAAAGCGATCCCGGGCAAGAAAACGATTGACGCGCCCCCGGCATCGGCGTGATCTCGCGGCAACCTCTCCCGCTCCCGCGAGTTCCCATGTCCGCGATCGACCCTTCCGCTGCACCGCCAGCCTCCTTCCTGGCCCGGATGCGCAGCCAGCCGCTCTATTTCCTGATGGCCCTGGCCTTCATCAACATGTTCGGCTTCGCCGGCTGGCAGACGCTGTTCAACAATTTCGCCAAGGAGGCGGCCGGCTTTTCCGGCGCCGAGATCGGCCTCGCCCAGACCATCCGCGAGATCCCCGGCTTCCTCGCCTTCACGGCCATCTTCTGGTTCCTGGTGATGCGCGAGCAGGTCGTGGCCTATGTCTCGCTGCTGATCCTCGCCGGCGGCATCGCCCTGACCGGCTTCTATCCCAGCCTGACCGGCCTTCTGGTCACCACCTTCATCATGTCGGTCGGGTTCCATTATTTCGAGACGGTGAACCAGTCGCTCTCGCTGCAACTGTTTCCGAAGAAGGATGCGCCGCGCATGATCGGCCGCGTGGCCGGCGCCGCGGCCTCGGCACAGTTCCTCGTCTATGGCGGGCTCGCCCTGCTCTGGTGGGCGGGCTACCAGAGCTTCCCGCTGCTGTTCGGGCTGATCGGCCTCGTCTGCATGGCGCTGACGATCCTCTGCCTGGGCTATTTCGCGAAATTCGACGGCGATGTCCCGCAGCGGAAGACGATCGTGCTGCGCAGGCGCTACTGGCTCTATTATGCGCTGACCTTCATGAACGGCGCGCGCCGGCAGATCTTCACCGCCTTTGCCGGGTTCCTGCTGGTCGAACGGTTCGGCTTCCGCGTGCCCGACATCGCGATGCTGATGCTCGTCACCTCGGCACTCAACACCTTCGCCGCCCCGCGCCTCGGCGCGCTGGTGGGGATCTGGGGAGAGCGGCGGACCATCGCCTTCGAGAACATCACGCTGATCCTCGTCTTCCTCGGCTATGCCATGGCCAGCGCCGGCTGGTTCGCGGCCATGCTGTTCGTGATCGACGGCATCTTCTCGACACTGGTCATCGCCCAGCGCACCTACATGCAGAAGATCGGCGATCCGGCGGACATGGCCCCCACAGCGGCCTGCGCCTTCACGATCAACCATATCGCCGCCGTGGTGATCCCGGTGACCTTCGGGCTGATCTGGCTGAAGAACCCCAGCTTCGTCTTCATGCTCGGCGCCGGCATCGCCACCACCTCGCTTCTGCTCTCGTTCCTCGTGCCGCATGATCCGGGCCCGGGCAACGAAACCACGCTGAGCCGGCCGGAACCTGCCGCAGCGCCTCGGCCGGCGGAGTGACGCTCAGAAGCGCGTGGTGAATTCCACCAGCCAGTCCGGCATGGCATTGACGAGCCCGGCCTCGATCCTCTTGTCGAGGCCGGTCAGGATCATCAGCCCCATGCCAAGAAAGACCAGCGCGAAGACCAGCTTGCCCCGGCCGGATGTGGCGAAGCCCATCAGCGCAGCCTTGCGCCGGCCGAGCGCCTCGCGCGTGCCAAAGGCCAGCGCCAGCATCACGCTCGACGCCCCCAGCGAGAAGAACGCCATGGCGATCGCCGCCTGAAGGACAGTGCCGGTCTGCGCGGCAAGGCCGATGGCCGCGAACAGGCTGGGCCCGGCGCAGGGGCTCCAGACCGCGCCGAGCAGCATGCCGGTCACAAACTGGCCCTGCGGACCGGACAGGGCGAGCCGGTCCAGCAGCCCGGAGGCGCGGTCGGCCAGCGGGCCGAGCCCGGTGGCGAAAACCGTCTGCCCCTGGGGGATCAGCATCGCCGCGCCGATCACGATCATGATGACGGCCCCGGCAATCCGGATCCCGTCCTGCGAGAGGCCGATCGCCGGCCCGATCGAGGCGATCAGCGTCCCCAGTACCGTAAAGGAAAGGCTGAGCCCCGCCATCAGCCAGAGCGGTCCCGCCCGCCCCTCGCGCAGGGCCGTGGCCAGCACGAAGGGGATCATCGGCAGCACGCAAGGGTTGAGCGTGGTCAGCGCTCCGGCGAGATAGGCGAGAAACAGGGTGTTCATGATCGGCCCTTCCGGGATAGGTTTCCCGAGCCTGACCCCATCCCGCCCGTCACCGGCAAGTCACGACCGCGTGTCGCGATCATGCGATCCGCGCCGGAGCGCAAGTCTGCGCCGCTTCAGGCCTGCCGGGCCGGGGTATGGACGACGAGCCCGTCCAGCGCATCCGAAACCTTGATCTGGCAGGAAAGCCGCGAGGTCGGCCGGACATCGAAGGCGAAATCCAGCATGTCCTCTTCCATCGGCGCGGCGGCACCCACGGCCGCGGTCCAGGCGTCGTCGACATAGACATGGCAGGTCGCGCAGGCACAGGCCCCGCCGCATTCCGCCTCGATCCCGGGGATCGAGTTGCGGATGGCGGTCTCCATCACGGTCGCGCCGTTTTCCGCAGTGACGCTGCGCTGGGTTCCCGAGGAATCGACGAAGGTAATCTTGGCCATGCCCTGCTCCGACTGACGAAAGGTCAGCGGGGAATAGGACGCTCCGCGCCGGTTGACGAGGGGGGAGACGCAAAAAAACCCCTCATGCGGCCTGCTGGACATCCTCGATGGCGAGAATGGCGGTGCGGATCGCCAGGCCGAGACGCTCGATCGCCCCGCGCCAGCTGGCTTCCGTCGCCTCGAACAGCGCCTCGCAGGCCTCGGCCTCGCTGGCGACATGCCAGGCCCCGACGGAGCGGGCGGAGCCCTTGAGCGTATGCGCGAGTTCGAGACGCGGCTTGCCCGGCGGTGACAGCTCCATCTGGGCCAGGATCGAGCGCGCCTGGACGACGAAGAGGTTCAGCACCTCGCGCTCCAGGCTGCGATCCCCCAATGTCTGCCGCGCGAGATGCACGAGATCGATCGGTCGTTCGAAAGATGCCGCGGCGTATTCGCCGGGAATCCCGCCCTTGTGTTGCATGGAATCCAAATCCCCGTTCCAGGCTGCTTGCCTCTGCCGGCAGGATGGCGCTCCACCCGTTAATGGCCTGCGAAATGCATCCGCCTCTGCGGGATGTCCTTCGAACACGGTGACGAGGGCGTTAACGAAGTTTGCAGATCGTTAACAGTTTGTGTTTCCGTTCGCGCTGCGGAAAAGTAAACTGCTGGCAATCTGGTGGAATGCCCGGTTTTTCCGGGCGTGGCCGTCGCGCTGTCCGACGGGTGGTCCGGCACGGCGACTGAAGGGTGATCGGGAATGTCGACACACAAGAAGAGCAAGGATCCGGCCGAGGCCGCCTTTTCGGCCATCGAGGAAGCCCTGGGCATTTCCTCCGGCCCCGCCGATGCTGCTCCCGTCACGGAAGACAAGGCGGCGGACGGCACGCCCCGCCTGCCGCGCGTCGAGGATCTCGACATCTTCAAGCCGGTGGAGCCCGAAACGGCGGCCCCTGCTGCTGCCGCCCCGGCCATGAAGCCCGGGGACAAGGCCGCCGACCGCAAGGCGCCGGAGGGGAAGGCCGAGGCCAAGACGCCTGAGACCAAGACGCCTGAGACCAAGACACCTGAGACCAAGGCACCTGAAACGAAGGCACCCGAAGCCGCCGCCGCGAAGAAAGCCGCCCCTGCCGACACCGCGGTCGAGACGAAGCCCGCCGCGCCCGATCTCGTGGCCGAGCGCGAGGCGGCCGCCAAGCCCGCCAGCGACAATGCCGTCCTCGCCGGTGTGAAAGCCCGCCGGCAGGCCAACCAGCAGATCCCGCCGCCTCCGGCGATGCCGGAACGCCTCGAGGCCGAGGAACCGGCGCCGCGGCCGGCCGCGCGGAGCGGCCGCACCGCCCCGGTCCTGCCGGCGAATGACGACATGCGCGCCACGGTGGCCGAATTGCTGCAGCCGCTGAACGAGCCGGCGCCGCGCGGTCCGCTGGTCATTGCCACCCTTCTTTCCGCCCTCTGGCTCGGCGGCGCGGGCTTCCTGCTCTCCCGCCCGGGCGGGTTCCTGCTCGATGCCGCCGGCGCCCTGCGCAGCGGGATCGAGGGCACGCTGGTGCTGTCCGCCCTGGCCGTCATCGTTCCCGTCCTGTTTTTCTTCACGATGGCGATCCTTCAGCGCCGCTCGCGCGAGCTGAAGACATCGGCCCGCGTCATGGCCACGGTGGCCGCGCGGCTGGCCGAACCGGAAGTCGCCGGGGCCGAAACCGTCTTCACCCTCGGCCAGGCGGTCCGGCGGGAAGTCTCGTCCATCGGCGACGGCATCGAACGGGCCGTTTCCCGGGCCGGCGAGCTGGAAAGCCTTGTCCATGGCGAGGTGACCGCGCTCGAGCGCTCCTATGCCGACAACGAATACAAGATGCGCGCCCTCGTGAACGAGCTTTCGGCCGAGCGCGAGGCGATCATGGCCACGGCCGAGCGCATCCGCGCCACGATCGAGGCGGCCCATCACGGTTTCTCGGCCGACATCACCAAGGCCAGCGGCTCCATCTCCTCGGCCATCGAGGATGCCGGCGGCCGGGTCAGCTTCCTGATCGGCGGCAAGCAGGACGAGATCGTCGCCACGCTTGACCGCACCGCCTTGCATCTCGGCGATCTCATCTCCGAGCGGACCAAGGAACTGGCGGGCCAGCTGGGCAGCGTCACCCGGGAAACCGGCGAGATGCTGGTCCAGGCCCGCTCCGAACTGGTCAGCGAACTCAGCCGCACGGGCCAGGAACTGGTCGGCGAGATCAACCAGACTTCCGCCAGCTTCACCGGAACGCTGATCGAGCATACCCGCAACGCTACGGCGGCGATCGAGGATGTTTCCGCCCAGACCACCGAAGCCCTCCGCATGGCAACGTCCGGCCTCGTCAACGAGTTCCAGGATGTCGGCTCCATCACCGTCCGTGCGCTGAGCGAGGTGGCCGACACTTCCACCCGCACCCTGCGCGAGGTCGCCGACAGCTCGGCGATGACGCTGCGGGAAGCCTCCGAGCAGTCGACCGCGACCTTCCGGGAAACCAGCACGGAAATCGTCAACGCGCTCAGCTTCGCGGCCGATTCATCGACCCGCATGATGCAGGAGACGAGCGAGACCACCGCCACCCGTCTCATCGAGGCCAGCAACCAGGCGACGACCGTCTTCCGGGACGTGTCGGAGAACGCCACGATGCGGTTCCAGCATGTCGCGGTGGAATCCACCCGCAACATCGAGGAAAGCCTCCAGAACTCGACCGCCGCGTTCCGCGAGGCCGGGCTGGCGCTCAAGACCGAATTCGACGAGACCGCCTCCATCGTCAATGCCGCCTTCTCGGAGAATGGCCGCTCGATCATGGAGACGGTCGGCGCCCGCGCCATCGAGATCAACGAGGCCATGCGCAACGCCTCGAGCGAACTGATCGAGGCGATGGAAAACCGCGGCATGGAAGCCAGCCGGATCATCGAGGAACAGGGCACGCGGGTGGCGGAAACCATCATCCAGCGCGGCACGGAGCTGTCCGAGCGCATTCTCGGCGGCGCAAGCTCTCTCGAATCGACCCTGCGCGAGAATGCCGGCCTGATCGAGACCAATCTCGATGCCGGCACGGCCCGCCTTGCCGATATCCTGACGCACCATACCGAGGGCATGAACCGCACGCTCGGCGATGCGACCGAGATGCTCGGCAACACGATGCAGGCCAAGACCAACCTGGTCGAGGCGCATCTCGACAACTCGACCAACCGCATCGCCACCCTGTTCGACAGCCAGGCCAAGACGCTGGCCGGCAATGTCGAGCAGATGATCGGCACGATCGAGGACACCCTCAAGAGCCAGACCAGCAGCCTCGAATCGACGCTGGTCGAGCGCGGTATCTCGCTGGCCGACCTGATCTCCACCCGGATCACGCAGGCCAACGAGGCCTTCGGCATCGCGTCGGAAAGCCTGGCCACGCTGATCACGGAACGGACGCAGGAAGCCAGCAGCGGCCTGCGCGAGGAAATCGCGACCTTCGGCGCCACCTTCCAGCAGGAAGCTGCCAGCGCGACCGAACGGCTGGCCAATTCCGGCCGCGAGGTGGTCCAGGCCATCTCGACCCATGGCGCGCGCGTCAACGAGGCGCTCGCCAACAATGCCATCCGCCTGTCGGAAAGCGTCAACGAGCGCACGGCCGGCCTGAGCGAGAAGTTCGAGACCTTCGAACGCATCTTCGTCGAGAAGGCGGATTCGCTGGAATCGACCGTGGTGAACCGTTCGGCCCTGCTGACCGAGACGCTGCAGGAGCGGACCGGCGAAGTCACCAGCACGCTCGAGAGCCTGCTCAACCGGATCGAGACCGGCCTCGACAACCGGGCGAAATCCCTCGGCGATGTCCTCGCCCTGCGCACGATCGAGCTCACCAAGGTCATCAGCGAGAGCGGTTCGGAAATCGGCGGCTCGTTCGAAAGCCGGATCAAGACCTTCGAGGAGAAGGTGGTCCAGCCGCTGTCCAGCCAGATCGGCGAGCTCGAGAGCCGCACGGACGGCGCCGCCGCCCGCATCAGCGATCGCATCAACCAGAGTGCGGAATCCCTGCTCGTCCGCGCCGGCGAGGTCGAACGCAGCCTGACGACGCTGAGCCGCGAGGTCGGCGGCGAGCTGATCGCGCGCGCCGAAACGCTCTCGATGGCCCTGACCGGCAAGACCGAGGAAATGGCGCAGGCCTTCGACACGCGCAGCACGGGCTTCCTGAAATCCCTCGATGCCCGCAGCAAGACGCTGCTGGCCGGGATGGAAAGCGCGACCGGCGAGCTGGCCGAACGCGTCACGCGCTCGCTCAACGAGCTCAACGCCGCCATCAGCTCCGGCTCGGAAACATCGCTCGGCCATATTGTCGAGGCGAATGACAAGCTCCGGAACGAGGTTTCGGGCCTGCTGGGCCGCCTGACTGACGCGAACCAGCTGCTGAGCACCATTGTCGGCTCCGCCAGCCAGAGCCTCGGCGAGGTCGAGGCCCGGATGGCCGAACGCATCCGCGGGCTGGAAGCCACGCTGGCCGCGATCCTCTCGGCCTCGCGCGAGGGCTCGGATGCCCTGGCCCTCAAGGTCGAGGCGATCCGCAACGCCTCGGGCGACGTGCTCAACCACAGCGAGACGATCGCCCGCAGCCTCGAGGAGCGCACCGGCGCCCTGCAGACGCTGACCGGCAATCTCGCCAGCACCCAGACGCAGATCACCCGGATGCTTGCCGAACGCCAGCAGGCCTTCGAGGCCCTGGCCGGAACGCTCGAAACCCGCGTCGAGGATATCGACTCGATGCTCCGCTCCTTCTCGTCGCTGATCGAGGAGCAGCTCGGCACCGCCCAGGCCCGGGCGCGCGAGGCCAGTACGCTGGTCCACGAGACGGCAGAAACCGCCGCCAACGCCATCGGCACGCAGTTCGAGCGGGTGCGCATCGAAAGCGGCAAGGAGCGCGAACGCACGGCCGCCAGCCTGCGCGCCGCCTACGAGCAGGCCAATACGGAAATGACGACGCTGTTCCAGCGGGCGCTGGAGGGCTTCGGTGCCACGGCGCAGCAATTCCGGCAGGCTTCGCAGGAAATCCAGCGCGAACTCGAGACGACCCGCCAGGTTCTCCAGACCGGCGGTCTCGAGATTCCGCGGGAAGCCCGGGAGGCCAGCACGAACCTCCGCCGGGTCGTTTCCGACCAGGTTCGTGCGCTGAACGAACTCAGCGACATCGTCCAGCGCTCGGGCGCCGGGCTGGATACGGCGCAGCCGGCAGCCTTGCGCCGCGCCGAGCCGGAACCGCCGCGCCTGTCCACGCCGGCCTTCCGCCCGGAACCGCCGCCGGCGCCGCCGCGTCCTGACCTGCGCCAGCAGAGGCCACTGGCCCCGCAACCGGCGCCGCCGCGTCAGGGCGGGTCCTGGCTCAGCGGCCTTCTGGAGCGCGCCTCCGATGACGAGGCGCCGATGCCGGGCGCCCGGTCGCGCGCGCCGGAACAGCCCTCCGCCAGCCGGATCGAATCGCTGGATTCGCTCTCGGTCGACATTGCCCGGATGATCGATCACGAAGCCGCCGTCGACCTGTGGGAGCGCTACCGCAAGGGCGAGCGCAATGTCTTCACGCGGCGCCTCTACACGATGCAGGGGCAGGAAGCCTACGAGGATATCCGCCGCCGCTACCGGCGCGACAACGAGTTCCGCAAGACGGTCGATGCCTATGTCGACCAGTTCGAGCGGCTGCTTGGCGAGGTCGCCGGCGATGACCGGGATTCGCTGGTCGCGCGGACCTACCTCACCTCGGAGACCGGCAAGGTCTATACCATGCTGGCCCATGCGGCCGGGCGGTTCGACAGCTGATCGGTTGGCAACCCGGGCAAGCCGGACCGGCCAACCAGCAGAGCAGAGACGGGGCGGCTTCGGCCGCCCTTTGCCTTTCCGGGGCAGGAAGCGGGCATGCGGCACCGGAACGGGTCACCGGATAGCCTGTCTGATTGTTGGAACAATGAACCGGATCCTGTCCGGCTGCTCAGACAGGCCTGCCCCATCGCGGCAGGTGCCCCGGCTTCGCTGCGGAAAGGAAGCGGTCAGATCCGGGCGGACACCCAGCGCACGATATCGCGCAGCAATGCCTGGTTGGCCACGTCGAGCGCTGCCGTGGCGGCCGCGCCGGAAACGCCGCCCCCGGCCACGCGCTGGGTGAAGACCTGCCCGGCCAGGATCCGGCCCGAGCGGTCGTTGACGATCTTCACGGAAACCTCGACCACAGCCTCGCCGGTCCGCTCGTCGAGCCCGAACCGGCGGATTTCCGTGTTCAGCTGCGCCGCCGGAACCAGCCGGTCGCCCGGCCGGCCGACCGCCTGGATCCGCTGGCCATTCTCGAAGGTCTGGATCAGCCGCACCTGCAGCAGCTTGGGCAGCCGGTCCGCCCATTGCGCATCCGGCAGATAGGCGATGCTGCCCTCGCGCGTGGTGATCACGATGCGCGGCGAGTCAAAGGCCTGCAGCGCCTGCGGCTCGGCTACGACCAGCAGCCCGCGGCCACGGCCAGAGGCCCCGATATCGGCAGGGGCGGTCAGGTCATAGGTGGTCGGCGCCGCGCCGGATGCACAGCCCGCCAGCAAAAGCCCGAGAGCGGCGATGCGCAGCATCGTTCCCGCCCTTGTCCCCGAAACCATTCGCACGCGACCACGCATTTCCAAGACCTAGCGCCTGTATTCGGGGATATTGGATTGGCCGCCAAAGAGCAATTGCGAAGGGTTTCGCTCCAGCGAGCGCACGGCCCGGGAGAGATCCGACACTGCCTTGCGCGATTCCGCCGCCAGCGCCTCGATATCCCGCAGGCCCGGGCCCGTGAAGCGGTTGATGCCGGCGGTGATCTCGGTCGTCCGCTTGTCGAGATTGGCCGCGAGAACGCGGATGCTCTTCGCGGTCTCGGCAATCTCGTTCATGAGCCCGGACATCTGCCCGTCCTGGCCCGAGCCGAGGAATTTCTCGGCCCCGGCCATCACGCTGTCGAGCCGGTTCGCCGCCTGGCCGACCTTGTCGGTGATCCGGCCGATCTCGCGGATCGTCTGGTCGACGCCCTCGGCATTGCGGCCCAGCGCATCCGAGAATTTCTGCACGCCGTCCAGCGTGCCGGCAATCTTCTGGCTGTCGAGCGCTCGGGCAACGCGGGAAATCTCGTCCAGCGCGGTATCCAGCTTGCCGGCGCTGGCATTGAGCGATTTCGCCAGCTGCGCCGTGTCGTTGAGCAGAGCCGTGACATTCTGCCGGCCCTCGCCGAGGGCATCCGAGAAGGCGGCGATATTCCGCACGGCGCGGTTGACCTCGTTCGCATCCACCGCCCGGACGAGCCCCTCGGCCTGATCGACGAACCGTTCCAGCCGGATCGACAGCGAACCGACTTTCTGGCTCATCTCGCCGACATTGGCGAGGAACGACGCCACGCCGGAGGAATTGTCCGCCAGGGCCTTGGAAAAGGCCTCGACATTCTTGACGGTGGCAACGACAGACCCCTCGCTCTGCGACAGCAGGCTGTCCGCCCGGGTGAGGACGGAGTCGATCTTGCCGGAAAGGCGCTGAAGCGTTTCCAGGATGTCCTGGTAATCGGAACGGTCGGCGAAGAGCAGCGGCCGGCCGGTCGGGTCGGCGCTGGTCAGGGCGGGCGCGTTGCCGGCCCCGCCGGTGAGCTGCACCGAGGCAACGCCCGTCAATCCCTGGTATTCGAGGCGGGCGCGCGTATCGGTCCGGATCGGCGTCTGGCGATCGACCTCGATCGTGGCCATCACCTTCCCGGGATCGGCCGGCATGATCTCGATCGCGGTCACCTCGCCGACCCGGAGCCCGTTGAACCGCACCACCGAGCCCTTTGACAGGCCCGAGACCGAGCCGACGAACACGATGCGATAGGCCGAACGGTCGCCATTCTCGCCCGCGCGCTTGAACCAGTAGACAAAGCCGAAGACACCGGCGATGACAGCCAGCGTGAAAAGCCCGACAAGGGCATAGTTCGCGCGGTTTTCCATCAGGCTCCCCGTTCCAGTGCATGTCCAGGCCCGGTGGATAGGGGTCGGTCAGGACAATGCGTTCGAAATTTCACGTCGCCCGCCCGGCGGCCGGCGGCGTGTAGACATGGCTCGCGCGGGCGCGCGGTCCGTTGAAATACGCCTGAAGCCAGGGATGGGATTGCTTTTTCATCTCATCCAGTGGCCCGGCATGAAGAACGCGGCCATCCCCCAGCGCGGCTATACGGTCACAGATCCCCGCAAGACTGTCGAGGTCATGCGTTACCATGAAAACGGTGAGGCCCAAAGTCTTCTGCAGGGTGGCGATCAACTCGTCGAAATCGGCCGCGCCGATCGGATCGAGGCCCGAGGTCGGCTCGTCGAGAAACACGATTTCGGGGTCGAGCGCGAGCGCGCGGGCCAGCGCGACGCGCTTGATCATCCCGCCCGAGAGTTCCGAGGGAAAGCGTTCCGCCGCCTCGGGCTTCAGGCCGACGAGGCGCAGCTTCACCATCGCCATCTCGTCGAGCAGGGATTCCGAGAGATCGAGATATTCGCGCATCGGAAACTGGATGTTCTGCCTCACCGTGAGCGAGGAGAACAGGGCGCCATGCTGGAACAGCACGCCCCAGCGCCGCTCGATCAGGCGCCGGCGCTGCGGCGTGAGCTGGGACATGTCATGCCCGAAAACGCGCACGGTGCCCTTGCGCTGGTGGACCAGGCCGATGATCGTGCGCAGCAGGACCGACTTGCCGGTGCCCGACGCGCCGACAACCCCGAGGATCTCGCCGCGCCGGACATCGAGTTCGAGCCCGTCCATGATGAGCCGTTCGCCGAACCCCACCGAGAGATCGCGGATCTCGATGATCGGCAGGCCCAGTTCCGGCGGAAGCTCGGGGCGGTCATTCGCAGGTTCGACGCGGCTGAAGATGCTCATGCCTGCCTCAATAATTGATCGCGGCGAAGAACATCGCGAACATCCCGTCGACAACAATCACCACGAAGATGGACTTCACCACCGAGGCGGTTGTGTGGCTGCCGAGGGATTCCGCGCTGCCCCGCACGGCGAAACCCTCGATGCAGGCGATGAGCCCGATGACCAGCGCCATGAACGGCGCCTTGATCATGCCCACCATGAAGGTGTTGAACCCGATCGCGTTCTGCAGCCGCGAGAAGAAGACATCCGAACTGACCCCGCCATAGAAGAAGGCGACCACGGCCCCGCCGGCAATGCCGGCCATGGCCGCGAGGAACGTCAGCAACGGCAGGGCGATCATCAGGGCGAGAATGCGGGGAACGACCAGCACCTCGAGCGGATCGAGCCCCATCGTCTGCAGGGCGTCGACCTCCTCGCGCATCTTCATCGAGCCCAGCTCCGCCGTGAAGGACGAGCCGGACCGCCCGGCGATCATGATCGCCGTCAGCAGCACCGCCAGTTCACGCAGCACGAGAATGCCGAGCAGGTCTGCCACGAACTGCACGGTACCGAAGGTGCGGAGCTGGAAGATCGATTGCTGCGCGATGATCGCCCCGACGAGGAACGAGATCAGCATGATGATCGGGACCGAGCGCAGGCCGACCCGTTCGAGCTGTGTCACGACCGAGGCGATGCGCAGCCGCGCCCGCCCGGTCAGCAGGCGCCCGAACGCGGCGACGACCGCGCCGAAAAAGGCGACGCCGTTCGACAGGTCGCGCCCGGCATCCACCACGGCCTCGCCGACATCCGAAAGCATGTCATAGGCGGGGGCGAGCGAGCGGCGGTCTCCGGCGACCGGCGGCGGCGCGAAGGAGACCTCGTCGATGAGGATCTTCTGGCTTTCCGTGGCGCCCTCGATCCGGACGGAACGGCCGGCCTCCGCCAGCCGGTTCCGCAGCCGGAACACGAGATAGGCGCCGAGCGTGTCGAGGGCCACCAGCCGGTCGAGCAGGACCACGAGCGCCCCGTCATGGTGCGCTGCCGCTTCGGCCATTTCCGCGACGAGCCGCTCGAGCGCATCGCCATGCGCGGCATCCCACGATCCGTCGAGCCGGATGATCGCTTCCCCGGCTTCCCCTTTCGCGAACTGGGCATGCGGTATGGCCATGGCACCCCGTGACGGCGCACGCTGCAGCGCGCCATGCGTTAACGGAGAGCTAACATCCGGCTCCCGCAGCGGCAAGGACGGCAACGCCACAGCCACGGGACAACCCATGCTAAGCGCCCATTAACTGTTTCAGGGCACGCTCGCGATCATGCGGGAATCACGCCCGGAAACCAGATATCTGCTTGCCCGGAGGGGGCGCGCATGTCGTCGATGATCGTCCAGCCGCCGGATCACGAGCACGCCTACGAGCAAATCGAGGCCGCCGTCATGGAAACGGCGCGTGGCCGCTGGTTCCTGCAGGAATATGCGAAGCGCAACCGGCAGGCGGATACGGCGATGGTGCTCGGCGCGATCGAGCGCCTGCAGCGCCAGTTGATCGACACGCCGGCCCTCGCGGCGCCTGCGCCGGTTGTCCATGCCGCGCAGCCGCTGCCCTACGAGCGCCTGCAGGGCGACATCATCGAAATGGCGCGCGCCATTGCCCGCGCCGAACGCGAGATCCGGCAGATCCGCCATGACGGCGTGACGGCCACGCAATACAGCTCGGCCTCCGACGAACTCGACGCCGTGGTCGCGACCACGGAAAAGGCCACATCCAGCATCCTCTCCGCCGCCGAGCGCATCCAGGAATATGCCTGGACGAAACGCGAGCAGCAGAGCGGCGATCTCGCCGATTGCGACATGCTCGATGCCTGCGCCACCGAGATCTACACCGCCTGTGGCTTCCAGGACCTCACCGCCCAGCGCATCCGCAAGGTCGTCGATGCCCTGCGCTTCCTCGACGAACGGCTGAAATCGATCCTCGAGGCGACCGGCCTCGCCGAGGATTTCCAGGCCGACGAGAAGATGATCGAGGAGCTCGACGCGCCGCCGCCTGCGGTCCGCGCTTCCGATATCTGGATGAGCGATGCCAACCAGGCCGAAATCGACGATACGTTCGATTTCTTCGAGCCCGCCGCGGCCACCGAACCGACCATGGTCGGCGCGCATCTGCTCGATATCGAGGCCGAGCCGATCCCGGCTCCGGTGGCGCCGCCGGGACCTGCCGCTGCGCCCGAGGTCGAGCGGGACGCCTATGCCTCGCTCTCGACCGAGGAACGGATCCGCGCCTTCCGGTAAGCACTCGGCGGCGCCATGCAGCGCCGGACATTGCCGAGAAACTCCCGCGCGCTTTCCTGCCAGCTGTACCGCAGCGCATGCTCGCGGCACGCCTCGCGCGATGAGGTCAGCGCCTGCCGGACCGCCATGCCGAGATCGGTATCGAGTGCGCCGACCGGCTTTCCGCCGATCACGTCCAGCGGGCCGGTCACGGGGAACGCGGCAACCGGCAGGCCGGAAGCCAGCGCCTCCAGCAGGACGATGCCGAACGTGTCGGTCAGGCTCGGAAAGACGAAGACATCGGCCGAAGCATAGAGTTCGGCCAGGGCCTCGCCCTCGCGCAGCCCGAGAAAATGCACATCGGGAAAGCGCGCCGCGAGGCTGGCACGGGCCGGCCCGTCCCCGATCACCACTTTGGAGCCAGGCAGGTCAAGCGCGAGGAATGCCTCGATATTCTTCTCGACCGCCACGCGGCCGACAAAGAGCGCGATCGGCCGCGGCAGGTCCAGCACGCGCGGCCGGTCCGGCCGGAACAGGGTGGTATCGACCCCGCGCGACCAGCGCAGCAGCCGGCGGAAGCCTCGGCCGGCAAGGTCGGCCTCGAGGCTTTGCGTCGAGACCATGATCCCCGCTGCGGCATTGTGGAAATGCCGCAGCATCGCATAGCTCAGCGTTTCCGGCACGGGGAGCCGCGCGGCGACATATTCCGGAAACTTGGTATGGTAGGAGGTCGTGAAGGGCAGGTTGCGTTTCAGGCAATGGCGGCGCGCCAGCAGGCCGATCGGCCCTTCCGTCGCGATATGGAGGTGATCCGGCGCCTCGGCCTCGATCCGCCGGGCGATCTCCGCCGGCGAGACCACGGAGAGACGGATTTCCGGATAGGTCGGCATGCGGAACCCGCGATACCCCTCCGGCGTCAGGAAGCGCAGTTCCGCGCCGAGGGCCGGCGCCTCGCGCGCCACCGCATCGAGCGAACGCACCACGCCATTGACCTGCGGATGCCAGGCATCGGTCGCCACCAGCACCCGGAGCGGGCGGCCCTCGATGGAAAACTCCCCGGTCACGCTCATTCGGCGGCCTGCACGCGGAATTCCGGTTCAAGCGTCGCAAGATAGGCAACGCGGCGTTCGTTCCAGCGGATCAGCTCCAGCGCGCCGTCGAAATGCTCGACAAGCGCCGTGCAGCTCTCGACCCAGTCGCCGGTATTCGCATAGCGGATCCCGAGCGTGTCATGCAGGGCGGCCGAATGGATATGCCCGCAGACAATCCCGTCCACCCGGCTGCGCTTGCCCTCGTTGACCAGCACTTCCTCGAACCGGCCGATGAAATTGACGGCGTTCTTCACCTTCGCCTTGGCCCAGCCCGAGAGCGACCAATACGGGAAGCCGAGCTTGCGGCGGACGAGGTTGAGATAGGTATTGACGCCCAGGGCCAGCGTGTAGGCACCGTCACCGAGGAAGGCGAGCCATTTGGCATGGCGCACAACCATATCGAACTGGTCGCCATGCAGCACGAGCAGGCGCTGGCCGGCCGCCGTTTCATGGACGACACGGTCGAGAATCTCGATCCCGCCGAAACTGGTGCCGCAATAATCGCGAAGGAACTCGTCATGGTTGCCGGGCAGATAGATGATCCGCGCGCCTTTGCGCACCTTGCGGAGCAGCTTCTGGACGAGGTCGTTATGGGCCTGCGGCCAGTGCCATCGCGCCTTGAGCCGCCAGCCATCGACAATGTCGCCGACAAGATAGATCGTGTCGGCATCATAGGCGCGGAGAAACTCCATCAGCGCCTCGGCCTGGCAGCCGCGCGTGCCGAGATGGATGTCGGAGAGGAACAGGGTCCGGACCCGATAGGTGGAGGCTTCGTCCCGCGGGCGAATCGACTCGCGCTCTGACATGCCGTTCTGGATCATGCCGCGCAGTATCCAGAAGCCTGTAACAGATTGATGACGGGGCGTTTCCGGCCTTTTCCCGCCCCGCCGGCGAGTTTCCGGTTTTCCCGGCGGGAACAAACGTCTAGTCTCCGGCCGAAGCCGGATTTCCAGACATGTTCCCTCCCGACCGCCCGTTGCCCGGGCCGCCCTTGCCCCCGCAGCGCCCGCTGGTCGGGATCCTGTTCAAGATGGCCTCGGCCTTCGCCTTTTCCTGCATGGGCGCCTCGGTGAAGATCGTCGGCTCGCTGACGGGCCCGGTCAATGGCTTCCCCGTCGGGCAGGTCGTGTTCTGCCGGTCCTTCTTCGCGCTGATCCCGGTCTTCGTCTGGATGGCGATGGTCGGCAAGCTCCCGACCGCCTTCGCCACCACCAACCGCAGGGGCCATATCAAGCGCGGCCTTGTCGGCTCGCTGGGCATGTTCTGCGGCTTTGCCGGGCTGACCACGCTGCCCCTCCCCGATGCCACCGCCATCTCCTTTGCCGCGCCGCTCTTCAGCGTGGTGCTGGCCGCGTTGCTGCTGGGCGAGGTCGTGCGGCTCTATCGCTGGACCGCCGTCCTGATCGGGTTCTGCGGCGTGATCGTGATGCTCTGGCCGCATCTCTCGGCCGATGCGCTGTCCCTATCCGGCAGCGATGCCCGGGCCCGCGGCGCTTTCTTCTCGCTCTGCGGCGCCGTCTGCGCGGCCTTCGCCATGATCGAGGTCCGCCGGCTGACCGCCACCGAAACCACCGCGGCCATCGTCACCTATTTCTCGCTGATGACCACCACCTTCGGCATGATGTCGGTGCTGGGCGGCGCCTTCGATCCGAAATGGGCCTGGGTGCTGCCGGATGCGAAACAGGCGCTGTTCCTCGTGCTGACCGGCGTGATGGGCGGGTTCGGCCAGATCTTCCTCACCGAAAGCTATCGCCGCGCGCCGGCCTCGGTCGTCGCCCCGTTCGACTATACCGGCATGATCTTCGCGCTGCTCTGGGGCTATTTCCTCTTCGGAGACCTGCCGGACACGCTGGTCCTGATCGGGGCCGCCATCGTCTCCGGTGCCGGCATCTACGTGATCCTGCGCGAACGGAAGCTCGGCATCGACCGCGCCCGCCAGAGCGAGGCCTCGGCGCAGCGCGCCCTCTGAGGAGCGGTTGCCAAAGCCCGCGCGAGGGATTAGCTAGCGAAGAACCGCTTGGGGTGCCCGGGAAACCGGGCTGAGAGGCTTCCCGCCAACCCATCGAACCTGAACCGGGTCATGCCGGCGGAGGAAAGCGATGCAGATGGTTCCCGCGCCCGCACCGGGCGTCCCCGATCCCCACACCGCCCCCTGGGCCGAACGCTGCGGCGCGGTTCTCGCGCGGCTGCGGCAGCGGCGCCCGCGCATCCATGCGCTGACCAACCCGGTCGCGCAGGCGCTGACGGCGAATGGCCTGCTGGCGATCGGCGCTGTTCCGACCCTGACGACGCATCCGGACGAGATCGAGGATTTCGTGGCCGGCAGCGCGGCCGTGCTGCTCAATCTCGGGATGCTCGATGGCGAGCGCTTCGCCGCCCTCCCCCGCGCGGCTGCCGCCTGCGCCCGGCTGGGCCGGCCCTTCGTGCTCGACCCCGCCTTTGCCGACCGCTCGCTCCGCCGGCGGGCGCTGGCCCTGGCGATCCTGGCCGAAACCCCGACCATCGTGAAACTCAACCCGGCGGAGGCCGCGGCTTTCGCATCGGACCTGCCTGCCGCCTCCTGCCATGTCATCACCGGGCCGGTGGACCGGATCCGTCTCGGCGATCGCCACCTCGCTTTGGCGAATGGCCATCCCCTGTTGCAGGAGATCACCGCCGCTGGCTGCCTGCTCGGCGCGATCCTCGCCGCCTGTCTCGCAGTCGAGACCGATCCGGTTGTCGCGGCCGCTGCCGGCCTGTCGGTGCTCAACATCGCTGCCGAGCAGGCGGCAGGGCTTGCCCGCGGCCCGGGCAGCTTCGCCATGCACCTGATCGACAGCCTCGCCGCGCTGACCCCGGAAGACATTGCCACGGGGTTGCGCCTCGCCCCGTCCGGAGGAGACACACCATGACGGCCATTGCCCTCACCATTGCCGGCTCGGATTCGGGCGGCGGCGCCGGCATCCAGGCGGATCTCAAGACCTTTTCCGCTCTCGGCGTCTACGGGGCCAGCGTCATCACCGCGCTGACGGCGCAGAACACGCTCGGCGTGCAGGGCATCCACGATGTCCCGGCGGAATTCGTCAGCCGGCAGATCCGCTCGGTGCTGGAGGATATTCCCGTCAATGCCGTGAAGATCGGCATGCTCTCGGTTCCGGTCACCATCGAGGCCGTGGCGGACAGCCTCGCCGCCGGCTATTCCGGCCCGGTCATCGTCGATCCGGTGATGGTTGCGGCCAGCGGCGATCCGCTGCTCACCGAGGCCGCGGTGGCGACCCTGGTCGGCCGGCTGCTGCCGCGCGCCGACCTGCTGACCCCGAACCTGCACGAGGCCGCCCGTCTGCTTGGCGAACCGATGGCAGAGAGCGTCGCCGCGATGGAAGCTCAGGGCCGGGCCCTGCTCGCCCTCGGCCCGCGCGCCGTTCTGATGAAGGGCGGCCATGGCAGCGGCGCCGAGGCGATCGACGTCCTCGTCACGCCTGCAGGGCTGAAGGCTTTCGCCGCCCCGCGCATCCCCTCGCGCAACAGCCACGGCACGGGCTGCACCCTGTCCTCGGCCATCGCCGCCGGGCTGGCGAAGGGACAGGCCCTCGAAGAGGCGGTGGGCGCTGCCAAGGCCTATGTCCATGCCGCCATCGCGGCGGCGGATCGGCTGCAGATCGGGCAGGGCCATGGCCCCACCCACCATTTCCACGCCTTCTGGTGACGAGGTCCGCCATGATCCGAACCCGCCGCTCCCTGCTTGCCGGCGCCGCAGCCAGCCCGGCCCTGCTCGCTGCCCCCGCTGTCCATGCACAGGAGCGGATCCGCTGGCGCATGGCCACCTCCTGGCCGAAGAACCTGCCTGGCCCCGGCATGGCGGCCGCCTATCTCGCGCGCCGCGTCGCCGAACTCTCGGGCGGCACCTTCGAGATCCAGCTTTTCGGCGCGGGCGAGATTGTCCCCGCCCTGCAGGTGCTCGATGCCGTCGGCAACGGCACGGTGGAGATGGGGCATTCCGCCGCCTTCTTCTGGCAGGGCAAGAACCCCGCCGCGAATGCCTTCACCACCCTGCCCTTCGGTCCGGACCCGATCGAGCATCAGGCCTGGCTCGAGCGCGGCGGCGGGCAGGCCCTGTGGGACGAGCTCTATCGCCCCTTCGCGGTCAAGCCGCTGCTCGCTGGCAATACCGGCCCCTCCATGGCCGGCTGGTTCAAGCGGGAACTCGCCTCCGCGACCGATCTCCGGGGCCTGAAGATCCGCGCGCAGGGCCTCGGGGCGGAACTCTGGCAGCGCATGGGCGCCACCGCGCTCACCATCGCGCCGGGCGACCTGCTGATCTCACTCTCCTCCGGGGTAATCGATGCCGTGGAGTTTCTCGCCCCGGTCAATGACCTGCCGCTCGGGCTCTACAAGCCGGCGCCGTTCTACTACGCCCCGGGCTTCAACAAGCCGAATGGCGCGGCAGAGGCGATCATCCATCTCCCGGCCTGGGAGAAGCTCTCGCCCGCCCATCGCGCCATTCTGGAAGCCGCCTCGGCGGAAGCCCATGCCCGCGGCCTTGTCGAGGCACAGAACGACAATGCCGGCGCCCTGCTCGATCTCGTGACGAACCACCAGGTCCAGCTGCGCCGGCTTCCGGCGGATCTGATCGCCGCTGCCCGGCTGCACGCGCGCGACCTCGTGCAGGACCTCTCCTCGAAATCGGAACTGGCGGGCCGGATCATCACCTCGATGGAGGCCTCCCGCGCCCGCGCCCGACCCTGGCGCCGTGTGACCTTGGCCGGCTCGCTCGCCATGCAGGGGGATTGATTCCCGCATCATGAGGCCGGCATCTTGCGCAGGGCCCAAGGCTGGGGCAAAAGAAGTTCGGTGCAACGAACGATCGTTCGCCTGACAAAACAACCTCAGATCGGCCATGCAGGACAAGGACAAACCGCGCGAGATGGATGCCGGCGCCGTGGCGCTGTCCGGGCAGCTGGGCAAGACGATCCAGCGGCTGCGCAAGGCCTATAATCTCTCGCTGTCGGAACTGGCCGAGCAGAGCGGCGTTGCCAAGTCGATCATCAGCCAGATCGAGCGCAACGAGACCAATCCGACCCTCGCCACCATCTGGCGTCTCAGCCAGGCGCTGGATGTCTCGATCGAGCGGTTCCTTGTCTCCTCGGAGGAGGAGCCCTTCATCGAGCGCTCGAGCAAGGGCGATACGCCGATCCTCGTCTCCGACGACGGCAAGATGCGGCTCGCCATTGTCGGCTGGCTCAAGACGGTGGAATGGCTGCAATGGTATGACGTGCAGGCCGAACCTGGCGCCGTGCTGGATTCCGATGCGCATCAGCGCGGCTCGGTGGAGAACCTGTCGGTGATCCGTGGCGCTTTCGAGGTCGAGGTCGGCGGCGTGACGGAAGTGGCGCGCGCCGGCGAAACCCTGCGCTATCGCTGCGACCGGCAGCACATCATCCGCTGCATCGGGGAAGAACCCGGCCATGCCACGATGGTGGTGATCCTCAAGGCGGCGGTGATGGACTGACCGCCCGAGCCTGTGCCGGATCAGCCGCAGGCCCGTGCTAGAGGATCCGTCCGCCCGCCAGCATGATCCCGCCGAACACGATGACGACGGAAACCGCCAGTACGATCAGCGCCCGCAGCGTCACTGACGGAGCGGGCACCATTTCCGGTGCATCGACATAGGGTTCCGCCGGTTTTTTCCCCGTCACCATCGCCTGGATCAGAGGCTCGCCGGTCATCATCCCGTAGCCGGCATTGGCCAGCACATGGATGACCGCGAAGGCGATGATGATGTTGAAGCCCCGGACATGCAGGTCGGTGATGATCTTGGCCGTCTCGTCGGAGATGAGCCGCTTGAGCGGGCCGGCCGTGATCTCGTTATGCTCGAGCGAGAACAGGCCGAGCATCGCCTGCGCGCCGACGGCCGCCAGCAGGACAAGGATCATCGCCGTCCCGACCGGGTTATGCCCGAGATAGCGCGCCTTCTCGCCGCGCATCATGCCGAGCGCATAGCGCAGCATCGCGCCCGGCCCGCGGACGAAGCTGGCCCAGCGGGCCGTCGAGGAGCCGACAAGCCCCCAGATCAGCCGGAAGACGAGGAGGACGAGAATGGCATAGCCGTTCCAGCGATGCCATTTCAGCGTCGGGTCCCCGATCCTGTTAGCCAGTTCGAAACTGAGCCAGGCCGAGACGATCAGGCTGACGAGCAGCCAGTGGAAGGCGCGGGTGGGCCAATCCCACACCCGCACCGTGCCCGCTTGCGTGCGGTCGCGTCCCGACATGGCTGGATGTCCTCAGCGGGCGCGGAATTCCTGGTGGCAGGCGCCGCAATTGCCGAGAACCTTCGGCATTTCCGCCTTCATGCTGGCCTCGTCCTTGATGGCGGCGAGCGCGGCCGTGGCATCGGCTTCCATCTTGGTGAAGATGCCGTTGAACTTGGCCTTGTTCTCCCAGATCGCCGGCAGCGCCTTGGTGTCGCCGGTCTTCGAATCATCCGGGAACAGGCCCGGCAGCGTCTTGGCATTGGCCTGGATCGTGCGCAGGCCGTTCTGGACGGTCGCAAGGTTGAAAGCGTCCTCGCCGCGCAGCATCTTGCCGATCGGTCCGGCGGCGCCACCCATCGCCTTGAACTGGTCCTTGCGCTGGCCGATCGCGGCCGATTGCGCATAGGCGGCACCAACGCCGACCGCGAGAAGGGTGGCGAGAATAACGGCACGACGCATGGGGCATTCCTTTTTTCCTTGGGCGCGGCACGATGCCGCTCCCGCATCCCTCTCACCTTGGAAGCTGTTACGACTTTGTCTAGGTCTAATTGATTGCATCCATGCAAAGAAGGCCGCGCTTCACAGGGTCGTGATCGGCGCAGCCTCGCATTTTCGCCATTGCCCTCAACGCGCCTCTACCGGCGAAGGGCTTCCCAGATGGCCATCGCATTGGCCGGCATGTCGATATGACGGATGCCCTTCGCGCGCCGGAGTGCGTCGACAATGGCATTCATCACGGCCGGTGCCGCACCGATCGTGCCAGCCTCGCCGGCGCCCTTCACGCCGATCGCGTTGGTGGTGCAGGGCACGTTCCGCGTCTCGAACTGGAAGCTCGGGATGTCGGTGGCGCGCGGCATGGCATAGTCGAGGAAGCTGGCCGTCAGGATCTGGCCCTTCTCGTCCTGCACGAAGCGCTCGACCATGGCCTGCCCGATGCCCTGCGCCGCCCCGCCATGGATCTGCCCGGCGAGCAGGATCGGGTTCAGCGTCACGCCGAAATCATCGACAATGACGAAATTGACGATCTGCGTCTCGCCGGTCTCGGGGTCGATCTCGACCTCGCAGACATGGGTGCCGTTTGGATAGGTGGCTTCCGGCGGCCGGAACTCGGCCTGTGTCGAGAGCTTGCCCCGTGCCTTGGGAAGCGCGGCGATCTCGGCATAGGTCAGCCGGCGATCCGTGCCGGCAATCCGGACGGCGCCATCGGCGATCTCGAGATCGCCCTTGCCGGCCTCGAGCGCATCCGCCGCCAGCGTGGTGACGACATCCGCCAGCAGCTCCGCTGCCCGCGCCACCGCCGCCCCGCCGACAGGAATCGAGCGCGATCCACCCGTGCCTGACCCCGTCGGCGTGTCATTCGTGTCGCCCTGCTTCACCCGGATCCGCTCCAGCGGCAGGTCGAGATGCTGCGCCACGAGCTGGGCATAGGCGGTCTCGTGCCCCTGCCCGTTCGATTGCGTGCCGATCTTCACCGTGACGCTGCCATCCTTTTCCAGCGTCAGATAGGCCGGCTCGGGCGAGCCACCGCCGCAGGCCTCGATATAGACACCGAAACCGATGCCGCGCAGCCTGCCGGCCTTCTTAGAGGCCTTGAGCCGGGCGGGGAAGCCCTTCCAGTCCGCCTTGTCGAGCGCGGCGGCCATATGCGCGGCGAAATCACCGGAATCATAGACGCGTCCGGTCGGGGTCTTGTAGGGCATCTGCCGCGGCTTGATGAAATTCTGCTTGCGCAGCTTCACCCGGTCGAGGCCCGTCTCGTCGGCAATGAAATCGATCAGCCGCTCGATCGCATAGGCCGCTTCCGGCCGGCCGGCCCCGCGATAGGCATCGAACGGCACCGAGTTCGAATAGATCCCCCGGATACGGGTATAGCCTGCGGGAATGTCATAGACCCCCGTCAGCATGGTCGAGCCGATCCACGGAATATAGGGCCCGTATTGCGAGAGATAGGCGCCCATATTGGCGTCCAGCATCACCCGCATCGCGAGGAACCGGCCCTTCTCGTCAAGCGCCATCTCGGCCCGGGTGAGATTGTCGCGGCCATGGGCGCAGGCGAAAAAATGCTCCGACCGGTCGGAGGTCCAGCCGACCGGCGCATCGAGCACCATCGCCGCATGCAGCGCGAGGGGATATTCGCGATACATGAAGCTCTTCGTGCCGAAGCCGCCGCCGACATCCGGCGTCACCACGCGCAGGGTGGCCGGGTCGATCCGGAAGATGAACTTGGCCAGCGTGTTGCGGATGCCATGCACGCCCTGGCTGCCGAGCGTGACCCGCCAGCCCCCGCCTTTCGCCGGCTCCGCCACGATGGTGCGGGGCTCCATGTAATTCGCGATGATCCGGCTGTTGACGATATCCAGCCCGATGACGCGCGGCGCCCTGGCGAAAATCGCATCGGTCTTCGCCTGGTCACCGAGGATATGGTCGAAGGCGACATTGCCCGGCGCCTCGGCATGGACGAGCGGCGCGCCGGGCTGGCGGGCCGCCGCGACATCCGAGACGACCGGCGCCTCCTTCCAGCGGATCTCGATCGCCTCGGCGGCATCCTTGGCCTGCTCGAGCGTCTCGGCCACGATGAACGCCACCGCCTCGCCGACATGCCGCACGCGGTCCTTCGGCAGGACCGGGTAGGAGGGCATCGGCGGCATCGAGCCATCGGTATTCTTGATCGGCGCCTGGCAGGGCAGGTCACCCAGATGGGCCACCTCTTCATGCGTCAGGATCAACCTCACGCCGGGCATCGCCCGCGCGGCGCCGAGATCCCCGATCGTGAAGGTCGCGCTGGCGAAGGGCGCCCGCAGCACGAAGCCGTGGAGCTGGCCCTTCGCCCGGTAATCGGTGGCGTAATGGCCCTGCCCCGTGAGGAAGCGATGGTCTTCCACGCGCGTGAGCGCCTGGCCCATTCCGAATTTCATTGGACGCATGATTGTGCCTGAAGCGTTGCTGCGGGAGGATTCCCGCCGGTTGCGCTCAGGATAATCCGCTGGCCCGGGCTTTCAACCCTGCTCGACCGGCTCTCCGGCGAAAAACCAGTCCTTGAAGCCACCCCGGTAATGCGCGTCGATGGCGCGCCCCTGCTGGTGGGCCAGCATGGCCGCCTGCATCGAGCGGACCCCCGCCGCGCAGGACAGCACCACCCGCTTGCCCTCGGCCGGCGGCAGGTCATCGACCGAGAAGCGCGACAGGGGCAGCGAGACCGATCCGGGAATATGCCCGGCTGCGAATTCATGCGGCTCGCGCACATCCACCAGCAGGATCGAGCCGCTTTCGAGGCCCGCCTTGATCTCCTCGCGCGTGAGATCTTCTACCATGATCTGCCCTCCCGGCCCTGCTCCAGCCCTCAGCCTTCCGGTTATGCGACAGGGCGGCAGGCCGATCAACCTCGGCGGGAAAGTGATCAGCTGAGAAGCCGGACAAGCCACAGCGAGAGCGAGGGAAAGGCTACGCAGAGCATCAGCCGGACGATATCGGCCGCCACGAAGGGCAGCACGCCGCGATAGATCTGCGTGATCGGGATCGTCCGGGCGATCGCCGAGATGACGAAGACATTCAGCCCGACCGGCGGCGCCACCAGCCCGATCCCGACGACGATCAGCACGAGGATGCCGAACCAGATCGCGACCTCGTCGCTCATCATGCCGAAATCGAGCGCGGTGACGATCGGGAAGAAGACCGGCAGCGTGAGCAGGATCATCGCCAGCTCGTCCATCACCGCGCCGAGCACGATGTAGAAGGCCAGCAGCGCGATCAGCACGAGATAGGGCGGCAGGCCCCAGGAGGTGATGGTCTCGGCCGCGTTGGTGGGAAGCTGCGTCAGCGCGAGGAACCCGTTGAACACCTCCGCCCCGAGCAGGATCATGAAGATCATGCCGCAGGTCTCGGCGGACTGGCGCAGCGACAGGCCGAATTTCTCCAGCGTCATCGTCCGCCGGATCAGCCCGTCCGCCAGCACCGCCACCGCGCCGACCGCCGCGGCTTCGGTGGGCGTGAACAGCCCGCCATAGATGCCGCCGACCACCACGACGGCGATCATCAGCGAGGACCAGACCCCGCCAAGAGCCTTCAGCCGCTCCGGCCACGGCATCGGCGCATGGACCGGCATCGCCGCGGGGTTGCGGCGGGCCAGCCACAGGATCACCAGCACATACCCGACAGCGGCCATCAACCCGGGGATGAGCGCGGCCATGAAGAGCTTGACGATGTTCTGTTCGGTCGAGATCGCGTAGACGACAAGGATCACCGAGGGCGGGATCAGGATGCCCAGCGTGCCGCCCACCGCCACGGTGCCGGCGGAAATGCCCGGCGCATAACCGTCACGGATCATTTCCGGCAGGGCCGCCCGCCCGAACGTGGCCGTGGTGGCAACCGACGAGCCGCAGATCGCGCCGAAGGCCGTGCAGGAGCCGATGACCGCGATGCCCATGCCGCCGCGCCGGTGGCCGACCAGCGCCGCCATGGCCCGGAACAGGCCGGAGGACAGGCCGGTCTTTTCGGCAAAGGCGCCCATCAGCACGAAGAGCGGGATGACCGAGAGCGTATAGTTCGAGAACAGGTAATACGGCGTCGTCTTCAGGTAGTTGAGAAAGACCGGCGTGCCGACGAACGAGGCATAGCCCGCCCCGCCGACAACCAGCATGGCGAGCCCCACCGGCATGCGCAGCGCGATGAGAAGGAGCATCCCGGCAAAGCCGAGAAGGGCGATCGCGTTGCCGCTCATGCTGTCACCGTGCGCTGGCGGAGGAAAGGAGCCCGGTCAGCCCGCGCCAGAGCGCCAGTCCGGCCAGGAAGCCGCAAAGGGCCGTGCAGGTCCAGACCGCCGGGGCCAGCGGCAGCCCGAGAACCATCGAGCGCGTCCCGGACTGCACCATGCCGAGTGCACCCTGCCCGAGCTGCCATGCCATGAGACCCAGCGCGAGGCCGGCGACGATTTCCCATACCGCATCGACCCGCGCCCGCCAGAGCGGAGACCATTTCTGCGAGGCGGCATCGACAATGACATGGCCCTTCCGCGCCTGGCAGAAGGGCAGGAAGCAGAACACCGAAACCGCCGTCAGCATCTGCGCAAGCTCGAAATCACCGGGCACGCCGGCACCGCCAACCCAGCGCGAGCGCAGGGTGACGCTGGTCACGACCATCAGCGCGAGACCGACAGAGAGCAGCCCGCCCGCCATGGCGACATAGGCCGCGACGTTTCCGATCCGCGAATCGGGTGCGCCGGCCGGAGCCGGCGCTTCCGCGTCGACGCTCATGCGCGGGCAGCTTCGGCGATCATGGATTCGGCCGCCGCAAGGAGCTTGCCGCCATCGAGGCCCTTGTCCTTCATGCCCTTCAGCCAGGCTTCGCGCACCGGCTCGACCGCCTTGCGCCAGCGGATATTCTCCTCGACGGACAGCGTGGTGATCGTGTTGCCGCGCTTGCGGACCATGTCCGACACCGCGATGGCCTGGTCATCCCAGACCTTGCCGGCCATGCGCGCGGCAACGTCACCGGAATTCTTGTCGATGATGGCACGGAGATCCGCCGGCATCGCTTGGTACTTCGCCTTGTTCATGGCGAGCACGAAAGTCGCGACATAGAAGGTCGGCGAGCCGGGAATCTCGAGATGGTTCTTGACCAGTTCATGCACCTTGATCGCCGGCACCACTTCCCACGGCACCACGCAGCCATCGATGACGCGCTGGGCGAGGCTTTCCGGAACCTGCGGGATCGGCATCCCGACCGCGGTGGCGCCGAGCGCCTTGAGCGCCTCGCCGGCCAGGCGGGTCGGGAAGCGGATCTTGAGCCCCGCCAGGTCTTCCATCCTGGCGACCGGCTTGTTGGTGTGGATCAACCCGTGATCATGCGACCAGAAGCAGATCGGATGGACTTCCTTGAACTCGTCCTTGAGATACTGGTCGGCGAATTTCTGCAGCGCGATCGAATTCGGCAGCGCGCTCTTGGCCGGAACGAAGGGCAGCTCGAACGTCTCGATCCCCGGAAAACGACCCGGCGTGTTGCCCGGCAGCGTCCAGACGAGATCGGCCACGCCGTCGCGCGCTTGATCGAAAAGCTGCGGCGGCGCCCCGCCGAGCTGCATCGACGGGAAGATGTCGATCTTGATGCGGCCGTTCGATTCGGCGGCGACCTTGTCCGCCCAGGGCTTCAGGAACCGGGCATGCCCGTTCGACACCGGAGGCAGGAAGTGATGCATCTTCAGCGTCACTTCGGCGGCATTGGCCCGCGTGACTCGGAGAACGGCCGGGGCGGCAACGCCCAGGGCCGCAAGGCGCATGGCCTGACGACGATCAATCATGTCGAAACTCCCTCCCGGAATTGGTTGCATGCGAGACTGACCCGCTCGCTTGCCCCGGAATGAAGCCGGAACACGCGCATTAGGCAAGCCCTTTCGACCATTCTCCGGGCTTTTGTTCGCATGTCCGGGAATCGCCACTGGCGTCAGACGGAGAGGGACTCCCCTTCCCGCGCGAGGCCCGATCCCGGGCGCCGGCGCACAAGCTCCCGTTCGCGCAGGACCATCAGTTCATCATCATGGACCGGGTTGTGATGGAACCCGACCAGGCGCAACACGCCGGCCGCATCCGCCAGCTGCAGCGCGCCCTCGATCGTGGCATGGCCCCAGCCGCGCCGGGTCTCCCATTCCATTTCGGTGAACATCGTATCATGCACCAGAAGGTCAGCGCCGCGCGCGAAGGCGATCCACGCCGCATCCGGCTGTTCCGGCTGTTCGAGATCCGTCGCGTAGACGAAGGAGCGCGCGCCATCCGAGACCCGGAAGGCGGTGGACCCGCCGGGATGCTCCAGCGGGTGGGTGCACACCTCCAGGCCGCCGGCCTCGAACGCCGCGCCGGCCCGATGCTCGCGGCAGGCCGTCCGACCGAGAATGCCGGCAATGCCGGCCGGGAAATACGGCGGCGACAGGATGGCCGCCACCAGCGCCTCGAGCCCGGGCGAGCCCTCGGGAGCGGCATGGATGCGCAGGGCTGTGTCCCGCGGCAGGCTCATCAGCAGGTAGGGAAGGCCCATCACGTGATCATGGTGGAAATGGCTGAGCAGGATGTCGACCGCGCGCGGCGGGCTCGCCTCCAGCGCCCGGGCCAGCGCGGCGGCACCCGTTCCGGCATCCAGCACCAGCAGGTGATCGCCGGAGCGGACCGAGAGGCAGGCCGTATGGTGGCCGAACTGGCTGAAGGCCATTCCGGAGGCGGGGTGCGATCCACGTGCGCCCCAGACGTCAAGATGCATGATGTGCCCCCGGCTTTTCAGGAGCAGCCATCCTGACCGCTCCCGGCCCGGCCGGCAGTGCGTCAGCGCACAATGGCAGCTCCTGCCGGGCGCGGGCGCGCACTCAGTAGGCGTTCTTGGTATTGAACAGCGAGAGCGGGGTCATCGCGAGGATGTAGAGATCGAGTGGCAGCGACCAGTTCTCGATATAGTAGAGGTCATGTTCGACGCGCCGCTCGATCTTCTCGAGCGTATCCGTCTCGCCGCGCCAGCCATTGATCTGGGCCCAGCCGGTAATGCCCGGCTTCATGCGATGGCGGGCATAATAGCCATCGACCACATCCTGGTAGAGCTGGTTCGCCGCCTTGGACTGGGTGGCATGCGGCCGCGGCCCGACCAGCGACAGCTCGCCGCGCAGCACGTTGATCAGCTGCGGCAACTCGTCGATCGAGGTCTTGCGGATGAACCGCCCGACACGCGTGACGCGCGGATCGCCCTTGGTCACCTGCTTCGCACCATGGGCGTCGGTCCGGTCGGTATACATCGACCGGAATTTCAGCACGCCGATGATGTTGTTGTTGAACCCGTAGCGCTGCTGGCGGAAGAGGATCGGCCCTTTGGATTCCAGTTTCACCGCAAGCGCGACCACCAGCATCAGTGGCGAAAGGAGCACCAGCGCCAGCGCCGCCACCACCCGGTCGAACATCGCCTTGAGCGCCGAGTTCCAGTCCGAGAGCGGGCGGTCGAACACGGCCAGGAACGGCACGTCGCCGATATAGGTATAGGCGCGTTTCGACAGCTTCAGCCGCGAGGCATGGGCGGCAATGCGGACATCGATCGGCAGTTGCCACAGCTTCTTGACGAGGTGGAGGATGCGCTCCTCGGCCGTCGCCGGCAGGGCGATGATCAGCAGGTCGACCGCCTGTTCGCGGCAATAGGCCTCAAGCTCGTCGAAGGTGCCGATCTTCCGGTACACGTCCACGGCATCGGGCGAGCGTTCGCCTCCCCGGTCATCGAAGACGCCGAGAATGCGGATGGCGCGGTTACCCGAGCGCGAGAGCCGGCGGATCAGGTCCTCGGCCGGCTTGCCGCCGCCGACAATCACCGCGCGCCGCGCGAGATCGCCGCGCATCTCGGCATCGGAAATCGCCACCGACGCCAGCAAGCGGAAGAAGACCAGCAGCACGAGACTGAAAAGCAGCCAGCCCAGAAGCCACAGGCGCAGGGCCATGATGTCGAAGCCGATCAGGAAGAGCAGCCCCGTCATCACCACGAAGGCCCCGCCAAGGGCATAGATCACCGATTTGATCTGCCGGGGCAGCATGGCCAGCGCGGCGAGCGTGTAGCCCCAGAGCCGTTGCAGGAAATAGACCGTCAGTCCGGTCACCGAGGCGATGAGGAGAAAGGCCGTGCCATCCCCGCCGAAACTGGCCGGCAGGAAGGCCATGGCGCTCCACAGGCCGCAGCCGACAAGGGTCATGATGTCGAAGATCAGCACCAGACCGATGATCTTCTGCTTCGAGGCCCGCCGGATCCAGCCAGCCATGCGGTCCGACAGCGTCACCCCCGGTCCTTCGCGCTCCGTCAAATCCAGCGACATGCCCAAACTCCACCTTCTGGCGCGGACGCTAGTCGACAACCCTCGCGATTCAGTTAATCCAATAGTTTGAATAGATTGGTATTCGAGGAATTTACGATTTGTTTGCCATAATTCTGCCGTCAGTTCGCCAAAGTTAACGTTTCAGAAATCATGAATGTCCTCTTGCCACAATTCGCCACAATTCAGCCCAGAGCTGACTACAAATGGCAAACCTATTGTTACCTGAAAGCTACAGACACAACGATGCATTCGTCCTACTTGCTGCAGCCAGACGGATTTGTCTTATGGAAGGAGTTCCCATGAAAAAGATTCTGCTTGCGACCACGCTGCTGGCTGGCGCGATGGCCTCGGCCCAGGCGGCCGACCTCGCCACCCGCAAGTCGCCCCCGCCGGCGGCCCTGCCGGTGATGGCGCAGTATAACTGGACCGGCTTCTATGTCGGCATCCAGGGCGGCGGCGCCTTCGGCGGCGACAGCCGCCACACCAACGGCGCGCTGCGCTCGGGTTCGATCGACCTGACCGGCGGTCTCGTCGGCGGCACGGTCGGCTACAATCACCAGATCGGCAATTTCGTTGCCGGTCTCGAAGGTGACTATGCCTGGTCGAACCTCGAAGGCTCGTCTGCCCTGAACTGCGCGGCTCCGGGCTGCCAGACCAAGATCCGTTCGTTCGGCACGCTGCGTGGCCGCCTTGGCTACTCGTTCGACCGGATCATGCCGTATGTCACCGGCGGTCTGGCCGTCGCCGACATCCGCCATTCGGCCGGCGCCCTCTCCGGCTCGGATCTCCGCGCGGGCTGGACCCTCGGTGCCGGCGTCGAAGCGGCGCTGACCCGCAACATCTCGGTCAAGGGCGAATACCTCTATTACGATTTCGCCCGCCAGACCTACAATTCGGCCGGGAACCTTGGCGCCAACGCCAACGGCCATATCCTCCGCGCCGGTGTGAACTACAAGTTCTGATCGGACGGAACCGCGCGAAGACCAACCCCGGCTCCGGCCGGGGTTTTTTGTTGCATGCATCCGCAGGGAAGTGCAGCAAGCAGGCCGGGCCGTGATGGATCGGGCTGGCGCTGGCATTCCGGGTTGGTGCGCGGTTTGCTGGCCATCCCGGCAGGAGGCCTGCCATGTTCCCGCGCCGCTATGTGCATCTCGTCTATGGTGTCCTGCAATCCGGGCTGACCTCGGGGGTCGCCTCCGGCATTGCCAGCCTGCCCTTCTGGGCCACGGGCGGTTTCTGGCCGGCCTGGCTGACCGCCTGGGGCATCGCCTGGCTCACCATGCTGCCGCTGGTGGTCTTCGCCGCGCCGCTGATCCAGAAACTCGCCTATGCACTGACCCGCGACACGCACGGACAGGCCAGAGGCCCGCAGCAATGAAAGGGCGGCGGGCAGGAACCGGATGATCTGGAGAAATGGTGGGTGATGAAGGATTCGAACCTTCGACCCGCTGATTAAGAGTCAGCTGCTCTACCAACTGAGCTAATCACCCAAGCCTTCCGAAAAAGGCAACGCGCGGGAAACCCGCGCGAGGCCGGTTCGATACCGTATCGCCGGAAGCTTGGCAAGCGCAAAGAATGGGCAGGCATGAAGAACCGGCTGGTCCACGCCCGTCACCGCGCGTGTTTCCCGTTCAGCCCTCGCGGGACGCGGCGATCTCGCCCGCATCCTCACCCGGGCCTCCGGCCGGCGCGAGACCGGCCTGCTTCGGCGCGCGCTTGCGGGCGGGCCGCGGCTCGGGCTTCGGCGCCTCGATCTTCTGCATCATCGCCTTGACCGGGTTGGGCGTATGTTCGAGCGTGGAGCCGCTGACGGCATCCACGCCCATGCCCACGACACCGCCGACCACGGCATTGCCGACAAACCCGGCCGCGCCGGAACCGGCGATCCGCGTGCTCACGAACACGGTCTGGTCCTGATAGCCGGGCAGCTTGAAGACGACCGAGAATTCTTCCTTGCGCGAAACCGTGATCGTGCACGGTGTTGTGCATTGATGGTTGAGCGACGTCTCGACGCTGGCGCCGGACGGCTCGGATTCAATCTGGATCTGGCTGGTCGTTCCGCGTGTCACCGTGGCGCAGCCGCCGACAGCCAGCAGGGCGGCGCAGGGCAGCAGCCGCAGAAAACGTGATCGTGCACTCATGGAAACCCCCGTCGATATCGGCGAGACCATAAAAGGGGACCCATCCGCGCGCTATGGCGCGCGCGCCACAATCAACCGCCTGTTCCATCCGGCGGCCACAGCCACGCGGCACCGCGCACGCCCGAGGAATCGCCATGCCGCGCCGGGCGGATCGGGGTGATGAAGCGCTCGGCAAAGAGATGGGGCGTGATGGCCCCGGGGAGCCGCGGATACAGTTCCGGCACGTTGCTCATCCCGCCGCCGAGCACGATCACGTCCGGGTCAAGCAGGTTGCAGACATGGGCGAGCGCCCGGCCGAGCCGGTCGAGATAGCGCTCGAACGCGGCCGTCGCGGCCGGTTCGCCGGCCCGCATCGCGGCGATGATCGCATCGCCCCGCCGGCTCTCGCCGGTGGCACGGGCAAAATCGTTCTGGAATCCGGTGCCCGAAATCCAGGTCTCGAGGCAGCCATGCCTGCCGCAATAGCAGGGCGGCGCGGTGGTAACTTCCTCGACGCTGGGCCAGGGTAGCGGGTTATGCCCGAATTCGCCGGCAATCCGGTGCGGGCCGTCCCAGGCGCGGCCATCGAGCGCGATCCCGGCGCCGCAGCCCGTCCCGAGGATCGCGGCAAAGACGACCCGGGCGCCTGCCCCCGCACCATCCACGGCTTCCGAAACGGCGAGGCAATTGGCATCGTTGGAGAACCGGATCTCGCGGCCCAGCGCGGCCTGCAGGTCGAGATGGAATGGCCGGCCATTCAGCTCGGTGGAGTTGGAGTTCACGCATGTCTCGGTGAAGGGCGAGATCGAGCCGGGCATGCCGATGCCGAGGCTGTGCGGCCCGGCATGGCCCGCCGCGGCAAGCTCGGCTTCGGCCTGCCGCACGAGCCCGGCAACCGCCTCGACGATCCCTTCATAGCGCCCGCGCGGCGTGGTGATCCGGCGGCGAAGCTGCTCGCCGCCGGTCCCGTTGATCGCGATGATCTCGATCTTGGTTCCGCCGAGATCAACCCCGAGGCGCATGGCGTGGCCCGAGGGTCAGGCCGCGCCGTGCTGCGCATGCACGCGGGCATCGCCCGCCCGCTGCTTCGTCAGCTTGTTGAGCGCGGCGATATAGGCCTTGGCCGAAGCAACCAGCGTATCCGGATCGGCCGCGCGGCCATTGACCAGCCGGCCATCCTCATCGGCGAGCCGGACGGAGACCTCCGCCTGCGCATCGGTGCCCTCGGTCACCGCATGCACCTGGTAGAGCTCCAGCTTCGCCTGATGCGGGATGATCTGGTGGATGGCGTTGAACGTGGCATCGACCGGGCCGTTCCCGGTGGATTGCCGCGTATGATGCTGGCCGTCGATATCCAGCGTCAGCACGGCCGATTGCGGGCCATTGGTGCCCGCAACGACCAGCAGGTTCAGCACCTTCACCCGGTCCTGCGCGGTGGCGATGTTCTCGTCGACCAGCGCCTCGATATCCTCGTCGTAGATGTGCTTCTTGCGGTCGGCCAGCGCCTTGAACCGCACGAAGGCATCCTCGAGCTGGTTGTCGGCCAGTTCGTAGCCCAGCTGCTTGAGTTTGTCGCGGAAGGCATTGCGGCCCGAATGTTTGCCCATGACGAGGCTGGTCTTCGACACGCCCACCGTTTCAGGCGTCATGATCTCGTAGGTCTGGTTGTTCTTCAGCATCCCGTCCTGGTGGATGCCGCTTTCATGGGCGAAGGCGTTCCGGCCGACAATCGCCTTGTTGTACTGCACGGGGAACGAAGTCGCCGCGGAAACCAGCTTCGAGGCCCGGTTGAGCAGGGTCGTCTCGATGCCGGTCTGGAAGGGGAATGCATCATTCCGGGTGCGGATGGCCATCACCACTTCTTCCAGCGCGGCATTGCCGGCGCGCTCCCCGATGCCATTGATCGTGCATTCCACCTGCCGGGCGCCGCCCATCAGGCCCGCCACGGTATTGGCGACGGCGAGGCCCAGATCATTGTGGCAATGCACCGAGAAGATCGCCTTGTCGGCATTCGGCACGCGGTTGATCACCATCTCGAACATCGCGCGATATTCGTCCGGCGTCGCATAGCCGACCGTATCGGGCAGGTTGATCGTCGTCGCGCCGGCCTTGATCGCCGCCTCGACACAGCGGCAGAGAAAATCATGCTCGGTGCGGGTGGCATCCTCGGCCGACCATTCGACATCCTCGACATGGTTGCGGGCACGGGTGCACTGGTCGATCACCAGCTGCAGCACGGCATCCGGCTCCTTCTGGAGCTTGTATTTCATATGCACGGGCGAGGTGGAGATGAAGGTATGGATCCGCGGCCGGCGGGCATGCTTCACGGCTTCGGCCGCCCGGTCGATATCCTTGAAGGCCGCGCGGCTGAGGCCGGCAACCACCGCATTCTTCACCCGCTTGGCAATGGCGGAAACCGCCTCGAAATCGCCATCGGAGGCAATCGGGAAGCCGGCTTCGATGATGTCGACGCCCATTTCATCGAGGAAATCGGCAATGGCCAGCTTCTCCTCGAAGGTCATGGTGGCGCCGGGGCATTGCTCGCCATCGCGCAGGGTGGTGTCGAAGATCAGGACGCGGTTCTTGTCGGTAGACATGGGGAAATCCTTTGTCATCTCGGGCCTGCCGGCTCGTTCTGGCGGCGCAGGCAATCACAATCGGGAGGGGTGCGAACACGGTCCCCTGAGAGCCCAGGCCAAGCCCGGACGGCCCTCAGGGGCTGATAAGAAGCAGGCCAAGGGTGAGGGCGGCACGGATCTGCGCGGTCGCGGCGCTCGGGCGCGGCGCGATATCACGGCAGAACGGGGTGCGGCAAACGCTCACGGGGCATCCTGATCGGATCGAACTGCTCAAGGCATAACCAAGCCCTCGCCGTTGCGCAAGAGCCTGGCAGACGGAATTCCGGGCCACGACCGACGACCGGCGACGCCCTCCTCCGGGGAAGGCCCCTGCTCCCCGTGGTTCGCCTCAGGCGCAGCCGGGCCCCTTTGCCTGCCCGCCAAGTCGGGGTAGAGACAGGCAATGCCAACCGATTCACCGGGGTTTCCGATGCGCCGCCTTTGCCTGATCGCCGTTTCGCTGCTGGCGCTGGCCGCCTGCCAGTCCACCTCCGAGGCGCCCTCGCCTGCCCCGCAGGCCGCCGCGCCGAAGCAGGAGCCGCGCGGCGTCACCATCACGCCGGCCGGGTTCCGCCTGCCCGAAGGCGGCGGCTGCCAGGGCGATATCGCCCGGTTCCGCGCCATCCAGGCCAATGACCTCGAAACCGGGCATGTGACGCGCATGGTCTATGACCAGATCGAGGCCGAGATGAAGCGCGCCGACCAGATGTGCTCCGCCGGCCAGTCCGGTGCGGCCAGCGCCCATGTCCGGGCGACGAAGAGCCGCTTCGGCTATCCCTAATCTCCCTGCCCGAAAGCATGGCGCAGGAAGGCCTGCTGGAAAGGCGGCATGGCCGCTGCGTCGATATCGGCCACGGACCGGGCAATCACGATATCCGACAGTTCCGGATGCGGCAGATGCGGCATCCGCGCCAGCATCAGGGCCCGCGCTTCCTCTGCCGGGAGATCGATCGCCACCGGCCGCATGAAGGCCGCGCGGGCACCGTCGATCACAGCCGTCCAGCCCGAGCCGACCTCGACCTCGGCGGGAAGGAGTCCCGTCTCCTCGGCCATTTCCCGCAGAACCGAGCCGGCGAGATCGATCCGGCCATCGGGCAGGAGGTCATCCGGATCGGGCGTGCCGGCGGCAAAATAGATCCGACCGGGATTGGCCGTCCCCTCGCCCATCTTCCCGAGAAGGAAGGCGCCATCGCGCGAGCGGAGCGCCGCCATGGCAAACCCGTTGCGCATGGCCGGCGGGGGGTAACCGAATTCCCGCCACGCGATGAAACTCGCGTAATCGGTCTGGAGGTAGCGGCCGGCATAGACCCTGCCCTCGATCCGCCACGCATGTTGCAGGAAGACCTGGCCGTTGAAACTGGCCGGCTTCTCCGCCACGAAACGCGCCCAGTGCCGGTCGATCTCGGCGCGGCGCTCGGTGGCGAAGGCCCAGTCGCGCGCCTCGAGCCGCATGTCGAGATCATCCAGCGAGAGGATGTCCGGGCCCCCTTCAGACATGGATCAGCCCCTCGCTGACCCGGACCGCCGAACCGCCAATCGCCGCACGGGCGACGAGGCCTTTCCGGATCTCCAGATCGAGCGCGATCAGGCTGGGCCGGCCCATCTCGAAACCCTGCTCGATCACGAGCTGGTGGATGCCATCCTCGGGCAGTTCGGTCGCGGCGGCCAAGCCGGAGAACGCTGCCACGGCCGATCCGGTCGCCGGATCCTCGGCAATGCCGGCGGCCGGCCAGAACATGCGGGCATGGACGTGATGCTCGGGTGATTCGGTCTCGCGCGTGTAGATGAAGGCCCCCTCGCGGCCGGCCTTCGCAAAGGCCGCATTCCAGGCCTGCCGGTCGGCCACCGAGACGCGGCGGATGACCTCGAGGCTGCGGACCGGCACCATTGAATAGGGCACGCCGGCGGACCAGACCGAGAGGCTGTGCGCGCCGAAGCCGATCTCCAGCGGGTCGATGCCGAGCGCCTTCGCGGCCAGCCCGACATCGAGATCGATCCCGAGATTCTCCGACAGGCGTGGCAGGTCGAACACCGCGCGGGAAACCCGGCCCGGGCCGCGCCGCACCTCGACCTTCACGAGACCGATCTTCTCCTCGAGCGCGATGACGACACCCTCGCCGAGATGGCCGCCCGCCCGCAATTCCGCCAGCAGGATCGCCGTGCCCACTGTCGGATGGCCGGCAAAGGGCAGTTCGCCGCCGGGCGTGAAGATCCGGATCTTCGCCGAATTGACCGGATCGTCCGGCGGCTGGACGAAGACCGTCTCGGAAAGGTTGAACTCCCGGGCAATCGTCAGCATCTCGGCATCGGACAGGCCCTCGCCCTCCAGGACGACCGAGAGCGGGTTCCCCTCGAACCGGCGGGTGGTGAACACATCGAGCGTATGGAACGGGCGGGACATGGGATTTCCTTTGCTGGATTTCCTTGTCGCGCCGGAATCCGGAAGCCGCAACCCTGTCCTGCCGGCAGCAGCGCCCCTGTTCACAAGCTGAACCGCACCCCAACGGCCGATTGCGCGACAATTCACGATAGCTGATGTAGGAATCGCAAATGAAGGATCGGAACCGAATCCTTCCGCCATCCTGCCCGGCCCCGCGGCGGGAGACGCAGACACAAGGGGCTGCACTCAAAGGAGTGTTCTATGGTGACGAGCCGTCTTTCGAAAATCGCCGCGATCCTCGTGATCGGCACCGGTGCCGCCTTCGCGCAGGCCACCACCCAGCAACCGAACACGCAGCCCCGGCCGCCCGCCGGCCAAACGGCTCCGGCTGCCCCGGCGCAGGCTCCCCGGGCCACCCCGCCCGCCGCACCGGCTGCTCCTGCTGCCCAGGCCCCGCGCCCGGCCGCCCCGGCTGCCGCCGCCCCGGCCGCGACGCAGGCGACCCTCGTGAACCTCAATATCGCGACCGAGACCGAACTCGACAAGCTGCCGCAGATCGGCCCCGCCCGCGCCAAGGACATCATCGAAGCGCGCACCAAGAACGGCCGCTTCAAGAACTGGGAAGACTTCGTCGCGCGCAATGTCGTGCCGAAGAATGCCGAGGAAGCCATCAAGGGCAAGGTCCGCTTCTGAGCGGCCGGCCCGGGGGCCTGTGCTCTGGCCCCGAAACAACGATCAAGGCCGGCGCAAGCCGGCCTTTTTCACGCCAGCCTCTCGACGGGGAAAAGCTGCGAGGGGCTGGTGAATTCATCCTGTGCCGCAATGGTCAGGATCTCGCGCGAGCCGGCCTCGACCGTCCGTTTCAGCAGGCCATGCACCGAGGACCCCGCCCGCTGCAGGGCAAGGGCGATGTCGTTCCCGCGCGCCAGATGGACGAGGAACAACGCCGCGATCGCATCGCCGAGACCGTTGACGCTGGCCGGCAGCCGCGGCGTCCGCAACCGGAAGCAGCCCTGTCCGGAGGAGGCCAGCAGATCGAGCGCGTCGTCGGGCGTCTCCGCCGTGAGCACCGAGGTCACGAGGATGGCGGCTGGCCCCATCGCATGCAGGGCGGCGATCGATTCCCTGACCGCCACGAGCGAATGGATTGACCGACCGGTCAGGTATTCCAGTTCGAACAGGTTCGGCGTCACGATATCCGCTGCCGGCACGGCCCTGTCGCGCATGAATTCGGGAATGCCCGGCCGCACGAAGATGCCGCGTCCGACATCCCCGATCACCGGATCGCAGGCATAGAGCGCCTTCGGATTCGCCGCCTTGACCCGCGCCACCGCGTCGAGAATCGCCTCCCCGGTCCCGTGCGAGCCCATATAGCCCGAGAGCACCGCATCGCAGGAGGGCAACACGCCGCGCTCGGCGATCCCCTCGACGAGATCGGCGATCAGCCCCGGTTCGAAAACCTGCCCGCGCCAGGCGCCGTAGCCGGTATGGTTCGAGAACTGCACCGTATGGATCGGCCAGACCTCGACGCCGAGGCGCTGCATCGGAAAGGTGGCGGAGGCGTTGCCGACATGGCCATAGGCGACATGCGACTGGATCGAGAGAACATTCATGGCATCGTCCCGGACGGCAAAAAGGGGCGGTTCCCCGCCCCTTCCCGTTTGTGCCCCGGCGCGCCGGAACCGGCAAGCCCGGAGGAATGCGGTCAGCTGACCATGGACGCAGCCTTCACCGCGAAGGTCGGGACGAAGGTACGGGACAGATCGACATTCGCGCCGGCCATTTCCTTGTCGAGCGCCTTCAGCGTGTCATAGACCGACTTCATCCCGGTCTGCGCCATGATGCCGGTTTCCGAATAGGCCGCCTGCGAGGCCTTCACCGCGCGGATGTAAAGCGCCTTGTCCCCGAGATGATAGGCTTCCGGCACCGCATCGGCGATCTCCTCCGGCTTGGATTTGTTGATCCAGCGCAGCGCCTTGTAGATGCCGTTGACGGCGGCCTGCACGGTCTGCGGGTTCTTCTCCATGAAATCCTGCTTCACATAGAGGCAGGAAGCCGGGTTCGAGCCGCCGAAGAGATCATTCGTGCCCTTTTCGGTCCGCGTATCGATCAGCGTGACGATGTCCTGGTCGGCCTCGAGCTTGGCGATGACCGGGTCGAGATGCGAGATCACGTCGATCTCGCCCTTCTTCATCGCCGCCACCGCGCTGGCGCCGCCGCCGACGCCGATGAAGCTCGCATCCTCCGCCTTGAGGCCTTCCTTCACCATCGCATGCAGCACGGTGATGTAGGTCGAGGAGCCCGGCGCGGTGACACCGATCTTCAGGCCCTTGAAATCCTTCGCCGACTTCACCTTGCCGGCGAGATCCTTCCGGACACCGATCACGATGGTCGGGAAGCGCAGCATCTCGATGACGGCACGGACATCCTGGTTCTTGGCCTGCATCCGGATCGTGTGCTCGTAGGCCCCGGCAACAATATCCACCGACCCGCCGATCAGGGCCTGCAGCGAACGCGCGCCGCCGGCAAAATCGTTGATCTCGGGATCCAGTCCGAAATCCTTGAAGAAGCCCTTCCGCTCGGCAACCGTCAGCGGGAGGTAATAGAGCAGCGACTTGCCGCCCACGCCCATGATCACCTTCGACTTCTCGACGGCGGCGGCACGGCCGATCAGGCCGGGCGCGGCAACCAGCGCGGACCCGGCAACGCCCAGGGCCATTACGTTCCGGCGGGACAGTCTTTCCATCGGTTCTTCCTCTCCTGTTAGGCTCGGCCGGTTTGCGGCCTTGTTGCTGTCATCCTGCATATTGCCGGCGGCCTTGGCAATCGACCTGCGGAATCGCCCGCAGCCGCGCGCAGCTACTGCACCGTTCTTGTCTCCGAGGGCCGCCAGACCAGCAGCGGCTTCTCGATCAGCGTAACGCAGAAATCGATGACCATGACGAAGATCATCAGGATCACCATGCCGGCAAACACGCCGGTCACGTCGAACACGCCCTCCGCCTGGTGGATCAGGTAGCCGAGCCCGGCGGACGAGCCGAGATACTCGCCGACCACGGCGCCGACCACGGCGAAACCGACCGAGGTGTGCAACGACGAGAACACCCAGGAAAGCGCTGCCGGCCAGTAGACATGGCGCAGCAACTGCCGCTCGTTCATGCCGAGCATCCGGGCGTTGGACAGCACGACCGGGCTGACCTCGCGCACGCCCTGATAGACGTTGAAGAACACGATGAAGAAGACCAGCGTCACGCCGAGCCAGACCTTCGACCAGATGCCGAGGCCGAACCACAGCGCGAAGATCGGCGCCAGCACCACGCGCGGCAGCGCATTCATCATCTTGACATAGGGGTCGAACACCGCCGCCACCAACGGCTTCCGCGCGAACCAGAACCCGATCAGCACGCCGGCCGTGGCGCCGATCACGAAGGCGAGCACCGCCTCGGTCAGCGTGATCATCAGGTGCTTGTAGACCGTGCCTTCCCAGAACATCAGGAAGACACGCTCGATCACCTTGAGTGGCGTCGAGAAGAAGAATTGCGGCAGCAGGTAGAAGGGCTTGCCATCCGAGCCCGTGCCCAGCGGCACGGTGGAAAAGATGTGCCAGAAAACCAGCACCGTCACGGCCACCATGACCTGGAGAAACAGCAGCTTGGCGCGGCTCATGCGCGGGCCTCCTTGGCGGGGGTGCTCAGGCCGTAGGTCTTGCGGACCTCGTCGCGCAGGGTGTTCCAGATCGCCGCATGGAGGCGGTGGAATTCCGGCTCCGACCGGACCTCGGCAATGTCCCGCGGGCGGGCCAGCGGGATCGGGAAATCGCCGATGATCGACGAGCGCGGCCCGGCCGACATGACGAGCACGCGGTCCGACAGGGCGATGGCCTCGTCGAGATCATGCGTCACGAACATCACCGCCTTGCGGTCGGCCTGCCACAGATCGAGCAGCAGCTCGCTCATGATCAGCCGCGTCTGCGCATCCAGCGGCCCGAACGGCTCGTCCATCAGCAGGATCTTCGGCTCACGCACCAGCACCTGGGCCAACGCCACGCGCTTCTTCTGCCCGCCGGAGAGCTGGTGGGGATAGCGGTCGCCGAACGAGGCGAGGCCCACCTTGGCGAGGAACCCCTCCGCCTGGGCCAGCGCCTCGCGCCGGCCGGTTCCCCGGACCTCGAGACCGATGGCGACATTGTCGCGCGCGGTCTTCCACGGCATCAGCGCATCCTGCTGGAACAGGTAGCCGGCCTGCGTGTTGAGCCCCTGCAGCCGCTGGCCGAAGATGAGGCTCTCGCCCGAGGAGGGCGGCATCAGCCCGGCGGCAATGTTGAGCAGGGTCGATTTCCCGCAGCCGGTCGGCCCGAGAACGGCGACGAACTCGCCATCCGCCACCCGGACATCGACCGGCTGGACCGCCTCGTAACGCCCGCCGCCGGTCAGGCCATAGGCCACCGACACGCGATTGAGCTGCACAGCCGGCACGGCGCCGCCCTCTGGTGATTGCGTCACGGCGCCCTCGTCTCCTGCAGGTCCGGCATCTCGCCCCCGATCCGTTTCTTTTGGCGCGAGGCTAGGTCAGCGCCGGGGCCGGTTCAACCGAAAACATGCGGGATCAACGCAGGCGGAGAGTCACGGCGACCGGGCAATGATCGGAGGATTTCGGCCTGTCCCAGCCGATCCGCGGGAAGCGCGGCCCGTCATGGCGTTGGGCCCGCCAGGGCTGCCCCTGCCGGATGATATCCGGAACCGCCTGCGGATTGGCCTCGGCGAGCGCGGGGGAGACGAGGATATAGTCGAGCTGGCAATAGACATCATCGGGCGGATGATAGGCCGTCCAGCGATCCTCTGCCGGCCGCCGCGCCACGAGATTGACCGAGAAACCGGGATCCAGCAGCGCCCCGATCCCGCCCGGGCTCGGCCGGCCGGTCATGAGGTCGCGCGGCTCCGGGTCGCCGTCGATTTCCATGTAATCGTTGAAATCCCCGATCAGCGCCCAGTTGGCCGCCGCCGGCCCGCCGCGATGGCTCTCGAAGCGCCGCGCGATCAGCGTCCGGATCGCCTCGGCCTCGGCCTGGCGGATCACCCGCGTGGCCTCGCGTCCACCGGTCATCGACTTGAGATGGGAGCAGAACAGCGTGAACTCCCGGCCATCGATCTGGAATTCGGCCTCGATCAGGTCACGTTTGAAAACCCGGTCGCCCCGCGTCAGCCTCCGGGGGGAATCCGGCGGCCCCTCCCGGATCTCCGCGATCCCTTCCGGCCAGACATCGACATCCGAAAAGGTGGTGGCCGCATGGCTGCGGATCGAGCTCCAGCCGATCCGCGACAGGAGACCGATATCGATCCCGCGGCGGTCATTGCCGTCGATCACGCTGAGATGGCGGTAATTCACATCGGCGATCGCCTGCTCGCGCAGCCGGCGGAGCGCCTCGCCATCAAGACCGGGCTCCTGCGCGAGCGCCGCCTTGATCGTCCGCGCGACATGCGGCGATTCGAGCTTCTTGAGATAGGTCTCGCGGAAGCTCCGCAGGGCATCGGCGGAATCCACCTCCTGCAGCGCGATGATGTCAGCCTGCGTTGCCAGCAGCGCCAGCGCCGTCAGCTGGCACTTTTCGTCCGAATGGGCGGCCTCGACGATCCGGCGGACCCGCGTCGCCTCGTGGCGGTCCTCGAACAGGACATTGCCGATCTGCTGGTCGGCCCGCCGTTGCGGATCCCAGAAATCCGGGCGCGAAAAGAGATTCTCGACATTGAAGGTCGCGAGGCGGAACGGACGGCTCGACATGGACACTCCGGAGCCCAGCCGCAAAGGACCGGGGGCGCTTCCTCGAAAACCGGCACGCTGCCGGCCCGGCCTTGCCGGGCGCCCGCGCATGACGCGGAGCGACCCCTACATGGCCAGCCCGGCAATCCGGACAATCGTGAAGCTGTCGCAATATTCGCGGATGGTCGAGATCTTTCCGTCGCGGAAGCCGAGCACCGTACAGAAATCGGTCTGGAACCGCTGGTTGGAGACGGTATGGATCATCGTCCCGGTCGTTTCCACCGCGGCATTGTCGGCACCGACAATGATGTTCCGCACGGTCATGCCGTTCCAGACCCAGCGTTCGAACAGGCCCTTGAAATGGCTGCGCAAGGCCACGCGTCCCCGCACCGGCGGCGAGATCGGCTGCCCGGCAATCTGGCCCATCACCTCGTAATGGACATCGTCGGCCAACTCGGCGAGAACCGCTTCGACATCGCCGGCGGCGCGCGCCAGCATCACGCGCTCGATTGCCGCCCGCATCGCGGCCGCGCGCTCGGGCGCGGCAACCAGAGTGCCATGCATCGTCGTTATTCCCCTGCTGCCGGCGACGTGTTCCTGCATGTCTTTCGGCGCGGGCGGATACTAGGCGAGCGCCTTATCAATTTCATCGGAAACTCTGTTCAAATCTTCGTAATTCGAGAGAAAATTGCACAGAATCCCGCAATATGCGCCGTATATTGGATACAATGCAGTACAGGCGCCCGTAGCGCCTGTACTTTAGTCTAATATCGCTGCCGCTGAGCGGCGTGGCGTCAGGCCTGGGCCTCAGTTGCGGCTCTTGTCGACGAGCTTGTTCTTGGCGATCCACGGCATCATGCCACGCAGCTTCTCGCCGACTTCCTCGATCTGGTGGCTGTCATTCATGCGGCGGATGCCCTTGAACCGGGCCATGCCCGACCGGTATTCCTGCATCCATTCCGAGGTGAACTTGCCGGTCTGGATGTCACGCAGCACGCGCTTCATCTCGGCCTTGGTCTCGTCGGTGATGATGCGCGGCCCGGTGACATATTCGCCCCACTCGGCCGTGTTCGAGATCGAGTAGTTCATGTTGGCGATGCCGCCTTCATAGATCAGGTCGACGATCAGCTTCACTTCGTGCAGGCACTCGAAATAGGCCATCTCCGGCGCATAGCCGGCCTCGACCAGCACTTCGAAACCGGCGCGGATCAGCTCGACCAGGCCACCGCAGAGCACGACCTGCTCGCCGAACAGGTCGGTTTCGCATTCCTCGCGGAAATTCGTCTCGATGATGCCCGAACGGCCGCCGCCCACGCCGCAGGCATAGGAGAGGGCGAGATCGAGCGCATTGCCGGAGGCATTGTGGTTCACGGCCACGAGGCAGGGCACGCCGCCGCCGCGCTGGTATTCCGAACGCACGGTATGGCCCGGGCCCTTCGGCGCGATCATCACGACGTCGATCGTGTTCTTCGGCTCGATCAGGCCGAAATGCACGTTGAGGCCATGCGCGAAGGCGATGGCCGCCCCGTCGCGGATATTCGGCGCGATCTCGTTCCTGTAGATGTCGGCCTGGAGTTCGTCCGGCGTCGCCATCATCATCAGGTCAGCCCATTTGGCGGCATCGGCCACCGACATGACCTGCAGGCCATCGGCCTCGACCTTCTTGGCGGTCGGCGAACCCGGCTTCAGGGCGACGCGGATCTCCTTCGCGCCCGAATCCTTCAGGTTCAGCGCATGGGCACGGCCCTGGCTGCCATAGCCGACAATGACAACCTTCTTCGACTTGATCAGGTTGAGATCGGCGTCACGATCATAATACACACGCATGGACATTTCCTTCCGGTCGAGGGTTCAGGGTGCGGCCTTGCCGCCCCCGGGTTGAGCGCCGTAAAGCGCGAAGAACTGCGCGACGGCGCGGGTTGCGTCGGCGCGGATGCGATCGGGGTCGAGATCGGGCGAGTCCCCCAGCAGAAGCCGGATCTGGACATCGCGCGCCACCAGCCCGAACAGGGTGCGGAACGCCTCCTCGGCCTCCTCGAAAGCCAGCAGGCCGGCCTTGCGCCCGGCCTCGAGCACGGGCTTCATCCGGCTGCCGAGGGCGAAACGGCCATTGGCCAGCACGATCGCGCCGAGTGAACGATCCGAGCCCGCCTGCCCGATCGCGACGCGGTTGAGCGCGAGCGAGGTTTCGGAGGAAATCACCGTCAGCCAGTTGAGGGCGAAGCTCTCGAGCCGCGCCGTCAGCGCCGCCCGGTCGAGCGGGTCGGGTCCGACAGCCGCGACATGCACCCGCGCCGCCTGGTATTTCACCGTGGCGTTGAGCAGGCCATCCCGATCCCCGAACCACTTGTAGAGGGTTTCCTTGGAACAGCTGGCCCGGCGCGCCACCGCGCTCATCGTCAGGCTGTTCCCGTCGGTCACGAGCTGGCGCAGAACCGCATCCAGCACCTCGGCCTGGCGGGCGCTGATCTCGGGTTCGGCAGGGGCGGCAGCAGCCGTCATGGAAGTCCTGTCGCAGAGCGGAAACAACCGTAACGAACGTTACGGTTCGGCGCTTTCCTACGCGAGCGGGAGGTCGCGGTCAAATGGAATCGCTAGCGGGCGACGAGGTCCATCACGGCGGGATAGAGCGAGGCGACCAGCAGCAGCGCCATGACCAGATTGAACCAGCGCACCTTGACAGGGTCCCGGAGGAAATTGCGCAGGGCTGCACCGAACGCGGCCCAGAGCAGCGAGCCCGGCGTTCCCGTCAGCGCATAGACCAGCGTGATGATCACCAGCGAGCCGGTATAGTTTTCCGGCACGGTATAGGCGGCAATCGCGCCGACCACCATCGCCCAGGCCTTGGGATTGACCCACTGGAACGCCGCCGCCTGCAGGAAGCTCATCGGCCGGCCGGTCTCGGCGCCGCCCTCGCCGACCGGCCCCGACCGCGCGATCATCCAGGCCAGCCAGAGCATGTAGGCGATGCCAACGATTTTCAGCCCGGTATAGAGCGCGGGATAGCGGATGAAGATCTGCCCCAGCCCGAAGCCCGAGAGCAGCAGCATCACCGGGAAGCCGACATTGATCCCGGCCACATGCCAGAGCGTGCGCTTCAACCCGAAATTTACGCCGGAGGCGAGCAGCATCATGTTGTTCGGACCGGGCGTGACCGAACTGGCAAAGGCAAAGCCGAGAAAGGCGATCAGGGTATCGAGGGGCATCCGGGGCCTGCGACGGAAAAAGCGCGAGCCTCAAGGCTAGCCGCGCATGTCGCCGGGCTCAAACGAAAGGGTGGAATGGATTCATGAGCGCCCGGAATGGACGCTCACATTTCCTCCGCCCCGCGGGCGATCGCCGCCGCGCCGGTCCGCGACACTTCGACAAGGCCGATCGCCGTCATCAGGTTGATGAAGCGCTCGACATCGTCGGCCGGCCCGGCCAGCTCGAAGATGAAGGAATTGAGCGTCGCATCCACGGTCTTGGCGCCGAAGGCGGTGGCGAGGCGCAGCGCCTCCATCCGGTGCTCGGCGCGGTGCTCGCCATATTGCGCCACCTTGACGAGGGCCAGCTCGCGTTCGATCGAGGCCTTGGCCGAGAGGTTGACCACCTTGTGGACCGGCACGAGCCGGTCAAGCTGCGCCTCGATCTGGTTCAGCACCGAGGGCGTGCCCGACGTGACGATGGTGATGCGCGAGAGATGCTTCTCGTGCTCGGTTTCCGAGACGGTCAGGCTCTCGATATTGTAGCCCCGGCCGGAAAACATCCCGGCGATCCGCGCCAGCACGCCCGGCTCGTTATCGACCAGCACGCAGAAGGTCCGGCGCTCGGTCACGGGCTTTTCGGTCTGGTCGGCATAATGCGATTTCATCTCGTCGTTCCTCGTCAGGCAGCGGCAGCGACCGGGTTTGCGAGAACCCAGTGCTGGAAAAGGGCAAGATCGATATTGCCGCCGCACAGGATCACCCCGGTCTTGCCGGTGAGTCGGTCCCGTTCCTGCAGGGCGGCGGCCAGCGGCGCCGCCCCGGCGCCTTCGGCAAGATTATGGGTGTCGGTCCAGTAGGCCCGGATCGCCGCGGCGATCTCCTCATCCGTGACCTGCACGATGCGCGCGGCACCCCTGCGGACGATCTCGAGCGATTCCGGATCCGGAACGCGGGTGGCCATGCCATCGGCATGGGTAACCGCGCTGTCGGTCGAAATGGGCCGCCCCGCCGCAAAGGACAGGGCATAGGCCGGCGCGCCAACCGACTGCACGCCGATGATCTCGGTCTTCAGGCCAAGCAGGTCGCGCACAAGGATGCAGCCGCAGATGCCGGAACCCTGCCCGATCGGCACGTAGATCCGCGCGAGATCGGGATGGGCGCGCAGCAATTCGAGCGCATAGGTCGCCACGCCCAGAACGAGATCCCGGTGGAAGGACGGCACCATCTCGAGACCCCGCATGGCCGCGAGACGCATCGCCTCCTCGCGCGCGGCCTGGAAATCCTCGCCATGCTCGATCAATTCCGCCCCGAACGCCGTCATCGCGGCATTCTTCTCGGTGGAATTGCCGCGCGGCACGAGGATCGTCACACCCACCCCGTGCTGCCGGCCGGCAAAGGCGAGGCTCTGGCCGTGATTGCCGCGCGTGGCCGAGATGATGCCCGCCACCTCCGGCCGCTCGCGCTTCAGCCGGTCGAGATAGACCAGCCCGCCGCGCACCTTGAAGGCGCCGGTCGGGGTGTGGTTCTCGTGCTTCACGACCAGCTCCGCGCCGAGACGGGCCGCCAGAAGCGGCCAGCTCCGCTGCGGGGTCGGCGGCATGGCCGCCTGCACCACGCGATGCGCGGCGTCGAGTTCGGCGAGGCTGAACATCGTCACACCAGCTGCTTGCCCTTGGCGTCGATCACGTCGCCGACCGAACCGGCAAAATCCGGCAGGATCATCTCGTTATGCGCCTTGCCCGAGGGAATCATCGGGAAGCAGTTCTCTTCCTTGGCAACAAGGCAATCGAAGATCACCGGGCCGGGATAGTCGATCATCTCCTGGATGGCGGCATCGAGCTGGGCCGGATCGGCGCAGCGGATTCCCTTGGCGTGATAGGCCTCGGCCAGCTTCACGAAATCCGGCAGGGCACTGGAATAGCTCTCGGAATAGCGGCCGCCATGCAGCAGTTCCTGCCATTGCCGGACCATGCCCATATATTCGTTGTTCAGGATGAAGATCTTGACCGGCAGGCGATACTGCGCGGCGGTGGACATTTCCTGCATGTTCATCAGGATCGAGGCCTCGCCGGCAATGTCGATCACCAGCGCATCCGGATGCGCCATCTGCACGCCGATCGCTGCCGGCAGGCCATAGCCCATCGTGCCGAGCCCGCCCGAGGTCATCCAGCGGTTCGGCTCGTCGAAATGGAAATGCTGGGCCGCCCACATCTGGTGCTGGCCCACTTCCGTCGTCACATAGGTCGAACGGTCCTTGGTCAGGGCGTAGAGCCGTTCGATCGCGTATTGCGGCTTGATGATGCTGTCCGAGTTCTGGTAGCCGAGCGAGTTGCGCGCCCGCCACTTGTTGATCTCGCCCCACCAGCTCTTCAGCGCCTCCGGATCGGCCTGGTATTTCTTCTCGCGCCAGATCCGCACCATCTCGGCGAGCACGCGGGTGCAATCGCCGACAATGCCGATATCGGCCTTGACGTTCTTGTTGATCGAGGACGGATCGATATCGACATGGATCTTCTTTGACCCTGGCGAGAAGGCGTCCAGCCGCCCGGTGATCCGGTCATCGAAGCGCGCGCCGAGATTGATCATCACGTCGCAGCCATGCATGGCGAGATTGGCTTCGTAGGTGCCGTGCATCCCGAGCATGCCGAGCCATTGCGGATTGTTGGCCGGGAAGGCACCGAGCCCCATCAGCGTCGAGGTCACCGGGAAGCCGGTGATCTGGGCAAATTCGCGCAGCAGGCGGCTGGCTTCCGGGCCGGAATTGATGATGCCGCCCCCGGTATAGAAGACCGGCCTTTTCGCCTTGGCCATCAGGGCGAGCGCCGCCTCGATCCGGGCCGTGTCGCCATCCATCTTCGGCCGGTAGGATTTGTGGATGATCTCGCCCGGGCCGGTATAGACGCCGCGCGCGAACTGGATGTCCTTCGGCACGTCGATCACCACCGGGCCCGGCCGGCCCGAACGGGCGACATAGAAGGCCTCATGGATGATGCGCGGCAGGTCCTCGATCCGCTTCACGAGATAATTGTGCTTCGTGCAATGGCGGGTGATGCCCACCGTATCGCATTCCTGGAAGGCGTCGGAGCCGATGAGATGCGTCGGCACCTGGCCGGTGAAGCAGACGATCGGGATCGAATCCATCAGCGCATCGGTCAGGCCGGTCACCGCGTTGGTCGCGCCGGGGCCCGAGGTCACCAGCACCACGCCCACCTTGCCGGAGGAGCGCGCATAGCCCTCGGCCGAATGGACCGCGCCCTGCTCGTGCCGGACCAGCACATGCTGCACCGAGTTCTGCTGGAAGAGCGCATCGTAGATCGGCAGGACCGCCCCGCCCGGATAACCGAAGATGTGGTTCACATCGTGGTCATGCAGGGCACGCACCACCATTTCGGCGCCGGTCATCATCTCACTCATCGTCGTCTCCCGTGATCGGTGGGTTTCTGGCTTCCCGGTTCGGCAGGGCGTGGGATCGGGCAACAAAAAAGGCCCTCAGGGGGCCTTTGGATGCGCGCCGACAAGGAGTTCTGGCTCAGGCCAGCTCCGTCCTCGGCGCACTGCGTACAATAAGAAGCGACATGGAACCCTCGTCGGCAATTCGGGCGGCACGCTACACACCGCCGGAAACAGCGTCAATCCTCAATTTGTCCAAGCCTCGGCGACGGCCCGCTGCTGGCCCTGCGGTCTCGAGGGCCCGGCCCGCCGCATGATCGGAAGCCGGCTTGCAAGCCGGAGCCGGAACAGGCCGGGTCGATCGAGTACGGTTTAAATTGATTATGCGACACATACGATTTTTCAATCATTGCACCGCATCCTTCTGTGAGATTTCCCATAGTCCCGATGGAACCCTGATTGAGCAACGAACTGTTCACCGCCGACCTCGAGGTCCGGTTGCGGAGCGCGGAAGCAAACCTGCTCCTGCGGCGTTTCCGCACGGCGCGGAAAGCAACCGGAGCCGCCACGATCGGCATGCTTGATCGCGACGTGATGAAGCAATACGGGCAGAATCTCGTGGTCATCGAACCGGCCGGGGACGGGGAATTCGCGTTCCTGTATGCGGGTGCGCAGGTACCCGACGACGCAGGCTCCACCCTGAGCGCGAAGACGACCGCAGCGATCAGCAGGGAAGCCGGCGCGCTTTACCGCCTTGGCTGCAGCGAGGCGAGCCTCGCGAATGACGCGATCTGCGTGAACCATCAATCCGGTCCGCAGGCCAAGGTGCATCGCTGGGAATGCCTTTTCCTGCCGATCACGGATGCAGAGGGCCGGCCGATCCTCGTCGCCCTGTGCATTCCCCGCGAATACAAGCACGAATTCTTCCGGGCTGTCCTCGATGCGATGCCGCATGGCGCCTTCGTGGCCGAACCGGTCCGCGATGCCCATAACGAGATCGTCGATGCGCGGATCATCGCCGTGAATGCGCGCGGCATCGAGATCTGCGGCCATCCGGATCTCGATACGCTCCAGGGTCTCTCCATCACTGCGGCCATGGGCGATGGCGCGCCGCTCGGCCCGTGGGACCGGCATCTCGCCGTCCTGCGCAGCGGCAAGGGCCAGAGCTTCGATCACCATCACCGGAGCGAAACCGGCTCGCATTGGTACAATATGCATGCCGCACCGATGCGGGACGGCCTGCTGGTCAGCGTCGTCGACATCACCGAGATGAAGCAGGGCTTCCTCGAGCTCGAGCACCAGCGGAAGATGCTGCTGGACGAAATGGAACAGCGGCGGGGCCTCGAGCAGGAACTCTGGGCGCTGGCGCATCTCGATCCGCTGACATCCCTGCCGAACCGCAGGGCCTTCCGCGACGCGGCGATGCTCAAGCTGGCGGAAGCCCAGACGGCCCACCGCCCCTGCGCGATGATCACGATCGACATCGATCACTTCAAGCGCGTCAACGATGCCTTCGGCCACGGCGCGGGCGACACGGTTCTCCGGCGTGTCGCGGACATCCTCAAGGCGCCGCTGCGCCCGAATACCGATATTGCCGCCCGCATGGGCGGTGAGGAATTCACGATCCTGCTGCCGGAAACGGATTCGGAAACCGCCATTGCCTTTGCGGAAAAACTGCGGCGCACGGTCGAGGAGAGCGTCGTCATCACGAGTGATCATGAGATCCGCTGCACGATCAGCCTCGGCATCGCGCTGAACCGCAAGACGTCCAATCTCGATGACCTGATCAACCGCGCGGATCGGGCGCTCTATACGGCCAAGCGCAGCGGCCGCAACAAGGTGGCGACCGAACTGGACCTGCAGGCCGGGCCCAAGGGCACCATCGTGGCGGCCTGACGCGCTGGACGCCGATCAGCCGGCCGCGAGGGCTTCATCCGGATGCCCGAACCATTTCCAGGCGGGCGGGGTCAGGTAGCGCCGGGCGAAGATGACCTGCCGGCGGGCATAGGCCCGCGTATCGGCCTGGCCACGGGCGATTGCCGTCTCGAGATCGATCTGCCCGGCGAGATGGTCCGCCAGATGGGGCACGCCATGGGCTTTCATGATGCCGAGATTGCGTGGCAGCGCCGGTTGCCGGTCAACCAGCCGCCGGACCTCGTCGAGGGCGCCGGCCGCGATCATCGCATGGAAGCGCCCGTCGATCGCCGCATGGAGGGGCCCGCGTGGCGGATCGAGAAAAAGGCCACGCCATTCGCCGGCCGCGAGGAGCGGCCTGCCGGGATTTTCCGCCAGCCATTGCGAATAGGGCGTACCCGTCGCGGCATGCAGCTCGATGGCGCGCAGCAGGCGCGGCGTGTCCGCCGGGTGCAACTGCCCGGCCCGGACCGGATCGCGGCGGGCGAGTTCGGCATGAAGATCGTGCCCGGCTTCGGCCCGGGCCCGCCATTCCGCGCGGATCACCGGTGGGACTTCCGGCGTCGGCACCAGCCCCTCGACCAGCGCCCGGAAATAGAGCCCGGTCCCGCCGACGATCACCAGCGGCGCGCCGCCCGCCCGCGCTTCGGCCACGAGCGGGGCTATCGCCTCGAGATAGCGCCCGACCGAGAATTCCTCGCCGGCGGGCACGAACCCGTAAAGCGCATGGGAAACACGCGCGGTCTCTTCCGCCGTCGGGCGGGCGGAGAGCACCGCGAGATCGGCATAGACCTGCATGGAATCGGCATTCACGACCACGCCGCCCTGCAGCCCGGCAAGGGTAAGGGCCAGCGCGGATTTTCCGCTGGCCGTGGGCCCGGCAATCAAAGTGGCGAAGGACATCTTGCCATTTCCCGACGAGGTCGATACCGCCGGTTCCTAACCTCTTGCTGCTGAGAAGGCGAGCCCATGCCCCACTCCACGTCGCGCGCTCTCGTGGCCACCCTGGTGAGCGCCCCGGAGCAGCGATGCCTCGACATGGCGGCGATCGCGCGGGCCCGGTCGGTCCTGCCGCCGGCGGAAGTCGCCGTCCTGTCGACCGGCCATGCCGCGGATTTCCACTTCACCACTGCGGAAGATCCGGCGCGCTGGACCAGCGCCCTGCGCGAAGCGATGGGTGCCCTGCCGGTCGATCTGGTGGTCCAGCCGGGCGCGGGCCGCCGCAAACGGCTCTTCCTCGCCGACATGGATTCGACCATGATCGGCCAGGAATGCATCGATGAACTCGCGGATGCCGCCGGGCTCAAGGCCCATGTCAGCGCGATCACCGAGCGGGCCATGCGGGGCGAGGTCGCCTTCGAACCGGCGCTGCGCGAGCGCGTCGCCCTGCTCAAGGGCCTGCCGGTGACGATCGTCGAGACATTGATCAACGAGCGGATCACCCTCACGCCGGGCGGGCGGGAACTGGTGACGACGATGCGGCATCACGGCGCCTATACCGCGCTTGTCTCCGGTGGCTTCACGGTCTTCACCGGTCCGATCTCGCAGAAGATCGGCTTCCACATGCACCGTTCGAACACGCTGGACATGGAGGGCTGCCACTTCGCCGGAACGGTGGCGGAGCCGATCCTTGGCAAGGAGGCCAAGCGCCAGACCCTCGAGGAACTGCGCACCCGTTTCTCGCTCTCACCGGACGCCTCGCTCGCCGTGGGCGACGGCGCCAATGATCTCGCCATGCTCGCGGAAGCGGGTCTGGGCGTGGCTTTCCGTGCCAAGCCGGTCGTGGCCGAGGCAGCCCATGCCCGGATCGACCATGGCGACCTCTCGGCCCTGCTGTTCTTCCAGGGCTACCGCGAGGAAGACATCCTGCGCTGAGGCGCGTTTGCGCCCATGAAAAAGGGCACCCGGCTTGCGGCCGGATGCCCTCGTTTTTGCCTGAAGAACGAGCCTCAGTTGATCGGCAGCGTCACGTAGCGCAGCGTGCCTTCCGGGCCGGTGGCCACGTAGAACAGCGCGCGGCGCTGGCCCTGGCCTTTCAGCGTATCGAGCCGCTTGCGGATATCCGCGGCGCTGCGCACCGATTCACGCTGCACCTCGACGATCACGTCACCGACCGAGATCCGGCGTTCGGCCGCCACGGAATTCGGGTCGACCCGGGTGACAACCACGCCATCCACGCCGTCCTTGATGTTGTAGCGCCGGCGCAGTTCCGCCGTGACCGGCGTCACATCCAGCCCGAGGACCGATGCATTGGCCGGGGCATTCTGCGGCTCGCGCTGCTGGACCGACGCCTGCTGCGGCGATTCATCGAGGCGACCGAGCGTGACGCGTTTCGCCACTTCCTTGCCGCCGCGCCACACCGTGACGTCGACTTCCTTGCCGATCGGCGTCTGCGCGACGATGCGCGGCAGGTCGTTCGACCGCCGGATATCCTTGCCGTCGAAGCGGATGATCACGTCCTCGCGCTCGAGACCGGCGGTCTTGGCCGGGCCCTTCTCGTCGACATTGATCACCATCGCGCCGCGCGCACGGCCCAGCTTGAGCGCATCGGCCGTATCGTCATCCACGTCCTGGATGGCAACGCCGAGCCAGCCGCGGCGGGTCTCGCCGAATTCCTTCAGCTGTTCGATCACCGGCACGGCGATCGAGGCCGGCACCGAGAAGCCGATGCCGATCGAACCGCCCGACGGGGAGATGATCGCCGTGTTGATGCCCACGACATCGCCGTCGAGGTTGAACAGCGGGCCGCCCGAATTGCCCTTGTTGATGGCCGCATCGGTCTGGATGAAGCTGTCATACGGCCCGGACCGGATGTTGCGCTGCTTGGCCGAGACGATCCCCGCCGAAACCGAGCCGCCGAAGCCGAACGGATTGCCGATGGCGATCACCCACTCGCCGATCCGCAGCTTCTCGCTGTCGCCGAACTTGACGAATTTCAGCGGCTTGTCGGACTTGACCTTCAGCACCGCGATATCGGTCTTGGCATCCTTGCCGACAACCTCGGCCTTGAGTTCGGTGCCGTCATTGAACACGACGGTGATCTCGTTGGCCTCGGCAATCACATGGTTGTTCGTCACGACCGTGCCGGCGGCATCGATCACGAAGCCGGAGCCGAGCGACGAGGCGCGCTGGTTCGGCTGCGGCCCCGGTGCTCCCGGACCGCCGCCCGGCCCGCGCCGGTTGAAGAAGTCATTGAACAGATCCTCGAAGGGCGAACCCGGCGGCATCTGCGGCATCGGCACCGAACGCTGCGCCTGGCGCTGGTTCGCCTTGATATTGACCACCGCGTCCATGACGCGCTCGGCCGTGTCGGCAATCTGCTCCGGGCCGCGCGCCTGCACGGCGGCGACATTCGGCAGCAGAACGACCACGGCCAGGGCGGCCGCCCCCGCCGCGCGACGCAGGCGCGGCATCAGGCCGGCACCCGGCCGGGCTGCCAGATCCGTCGTGAACCCGGTGCTCGCCGGGATGGTTTCCATCGACATCATGACCCTCGTTCATCTCCATGCCGTCGCCGCCCGCGACGGCTCATTTCAAAAGGTTCAATTGCGGCACAAACGCGACACAATCATCACTTTTTTCTGCGATCACAACAGGTTGAACGCCGGAAATCCCTTGCTGGCCCAGACAAGGAACACACCGAGGCCCGCCGCGGCAAATCCGAGAATGCGGAGCAGGCGCTCCGGCATCTCCGAGGCATCCCGAAGGGCCTTCCGCATCGCGGCCGGAAACGCCGCGAAGCTCAATCCCTCGATCGCGAACATCAGGGCCAACGCGGTGAGAAACTCGCTCATCGTCTCACACCATGCGGCCCGGAGGCAATGCACCCCCGCTCAGGACCTGCTCCCATGCGTGCCTCGCTTCTGCTTGATCCCTCGGGATCAACGGCAAGTTTCACGAAGAAGGCCGGCGCGTGTGGCGCCGGCCCGTTGGTTCACTTGTCCCGGCCTGCGCCGGCCGGGTTGTTGAGATACTTGAAGAATTCGCTCTCCGGCGTGATCACCAGCCGCGTATCGCCCGATTTGAGGCCGGTTTCGTAGGCCTGCATCGACCGGTAGAAGGCGAAGAACTCCGCATCGCGATTGTAGGAATCGGCGAGAAGCCGGGTCCGCTCCGCTTCGCCCTTGCCGAGGGCTTCGCGGGCCAGACGGTCCGCCTCGGCCTTCGTCACGGTGACCGTGCGGTCAGCCTGCGCGCGGATGCGGTCGGAGATTTCCGTACCCTGCGCGCGCAGTTCGGCAGCCTCGCGCTGACGCTCGGTCTGCATCCGGCGGAACACCGCCTGGCTGTTCTGCTCCGGCAGGTCGGCACGCCGGATCCGGATATCGACGATGGCCACGCCGAGCGCCTGCGCCTCGACATTGACCTGGTCGCGGATCCGCGTGATCAGCCCCTGGCGGTCATCCTTCACGACGAGCTGGAACGTCGATTCACCGAGCACGCGCCGCAGGGCCGCGTCCATGAACGTGCCCAGCTGCTGGTTGCCCCGGAGCATCGAGCCGCCGGTCGCCTGGAAGAAGCGCAGCGGGTTCTCGATCCGATAGCGCGCGAAAGTATCGACGACGAGTCGCTTCTGGTCGGAGGTGATGGCTTCGACCGACGGCGTCTCGAGATCGAGGATGCGCCGGTCCATCGAGATGACGTTCTGGATGAACGGCATCTTCACATTGAGGCCCGGCGTGGTGATGACGCGCCGCGGCTGGCCGAACTGGGTGACGATCACCTGCTCGGTCTGGTCCACGACGAAGAGCGCCGAACCGCCGACCACGACGAGGCCGGCCAGGATGAAGGCGAGAGCGGAGCGGATCATCAGCGCTTCTCCTGCCCGTTGGCGCCGCGGCGCATCAGGTCGTTGAGCGGCAGGAGCGGCACGACGCCGTTCTGCTGCTTGCCCTGGTCGATGATGATCTTGTCCATGCCGCCATAGATCCGTTCGATGGATTCGAGATAGAGGCGCTGGCGGGTAACTTCCGGCGCCTTCTTGTATTCGTCGAGGATCGAGATGAAGCGCGCCGCCTCGCCTCGGGCATCGGCGATCATGCGTTCGCGTTCGGCCTCGGCCCGCTGGGTGATGCGCGAAGCTTCACCGCGCGCTTCCGGGATGACCTTGTTGGCATAGGTCTGCGCCTCGTTCTGCGCGCGCTCCTGGTCGGCACGCGCCGCCTGAACGTCGCGGAACGCGTCGATGACCTCGGCCGGCGGGTCGACCTTCATCAGCTGCACCTGCTGCACGATGATACCGGCGCCATAGGCATTCAGCGTCTTCTGCATCAGTTCCTGCACCGCGCGCTCGATCTCGAGGCGGGCGCCGGTCAGGATCGGCTGGATGTCGCGCCGGCCGACGATCTCGCGCATCGCGCTTTCCGCCACGGCCTTCACCGTGGCTTCCGGGCTGCGCAGGTTAAACACGAAATCCTGCGGCCGGCGCGCATCGACCAGCCAGAGCACCGAGAAATCGACATCGACGATATTCTCGTCGCCGGTCAGCATCAGGCTTTCCTCGCGGATATCCCGGACGCCGCCGCGCGGACCGGCACCGCTGCGCAGGCCGACCTCGATCGTCTGGACGCCGATGGTCGGCTTGTCGATCCGCCCGATCGGATAGGGCCAGTTCCAGTTCAGGCCCGGCGCCGTGATCGAGGTGAAGCGGCCGAAGACGCGCTCGATCCCCATTTCGTTGGGCCGCACCGTATAGAAGCCCGTCAGCATCCAGCCGACAATGGCCAGCAGGCCGAGGAACGCGATGCCGACAGCACCCAGCTTCGACAGGCCGCCGCCTTCGCCGCCCGGGCCACCGCCCGGCAGCACGCGCCGCAGCTTGTCCTGGCTCCGCCGGAGGATATCCTCGAGGTCCGGTGGCTCACGTCCGCCGCCGCCCGAAGGGCCGGAGCCCCATGGGTTTGGGTTGCGGGGGCCCTGCCCCCTTGGCTGCCAGGGTCCGTTACTCATGAAGCGCTTTCTCTCCGGCCATTCCCGTTCTTGACGGTGTTCATTTGGGTCTTCGACACGCGAAGGTCAACGCCGAAGGTACGTGAGGAAGCGAAAGTCTGCCTCGTCATCGGCATTCTTGGTGAAGGATTGCCGGCTCGCTTCCCGCCAGACGAGGGGGTCCACCACCGGAAAAACCGCGTCGCCCTCGGGCGAAAGATCGACCTCGGTGATCTCGAGCCGGTCGGCGACAGGCAGGAAATGGCGGTAGATCTCGCTGCCGCCGCCGATCATCACCTCGTCCTGCCGGTGCTGCACCGCTAGGGCGCGGGCCAGAGCCAGCCCGCTTTCCGGATCATGGGCCACGGCAACGCCCGGATGGGTCCAGCCGCGGTCCCGGGTGATGACGATCGTGTGCCGCCCGGGCAAGGGCTTTCCGATGGAGTCGAAGGTCTTGCGCCCCATCAGGATCGGCTTGCCCATGGTCAGCGCGCGGAAATGTCTCATGTCGGATTTCAGCCGCCAGAGCAGGCGGTTGTCCCGCCCGATCACGCCATTCCGCGCAACGGCCGCCACAAGGACGATCCGGGCCTCCGGCCCGGCAGCAGGAGAATCCGCCATCACACCGCGACCGGCGCCTTGATGGCAGGGTGCGGGTCATAGCCCTCGATGGCGATATCCTCGAAGCGGAACGCGAAAAGGTCGGTCACGGCAGGGTTGAGCTTCAGCACCGGCAGCGGGCGCGGCTGCCGCGTTAGCTGCAGGCGGGCCTGTTCGAGATGGTTCGAATAGAGATGCACGTCCCCGAAAGAATGGACGAAATCACCCGGCTTCAGCCCCGTAACCTGCGCGATCATATGCGTCAGCAGCGCATAGGAGGCAATGTTGAACGGCACGCCGAGGAACAGGTCTGCCGAGCGCTGGTAGAGCTGGCAGGAAAGCCGCCCCTGCGCCACATGGAACTGGAACAGGCAATGACAGGGGGCCAGCGCCATGTCGGGAATGTCGGCCGGGTTCCAGGCCGAGACGATCAGGCGCCGTGAATCCGGATTGCGGCGGATCTCGACCAGCAGTTCCGCGATCTGGTCGACCACGCCGCCATCCGGCTTGGCCCAGCTCCGCCATTGGCGACCATAGACGGGGCCGAGATCGCCATTGGCGTCGGCCCATTCATCCCAGATGGAAACGCCGTTTTCTTTCAGATACCTGATGTTGGTGTCGCCGGCCAGAAACCAGATCAGCTCGTGGATGATCGATTTCAGATGCAGCTTCTTGGTGGTGACGAGCGGAAAGCCTTCCGCCAGGTCGAAACGCATCTGCGCCCCGAACAGCGACAGCGTGCCCGTGCCGGTCCGGTCCTGCTTGGGAACGCCCTCGTCGAGGACGCGCTGCATCAGATCAAGATAGGTCTGCATGGCAAGGTTCGGGCCTGGCAACGGACAAGGCGACGCCACGCGATGAAAATGGCCGGTCGCAACCGGCCATCCACACCCCGTCACGCCACAGGAAGGACGCGGCGATGATGCCCGCGGGGCGTCACTTCGGGTGGAACATCGAGAGCTGCTTGAAATGCTCCGCGATCAGGTAATAGACGGTGATGCGCGACTTCGTGCGGTCCGCCTTCATCTTCTCGCATTGCGCCTTGACCACGGCGGTCAGGTCTGCATCGCTTTCCTTGCGGCCAAGCTTTTTCTTGCAGAAATTCTCGACCACGCGCTTCACCTCTTCCGGATCGGAAGAAGCGACATAGCGCGTATCCGGCTTGCTCATCACGAGCGCATAGGTCTTGGCCATGCCGGTGACGGCAGCCTCATCCACCTTGGCGGTGTATTTCTTCACGTCTGCAAGATGATCCATGCACGTTCCCTCCCACACGACATTCATCGGAAGCCGGCCAGCAGGCCCGGCTGCACGGGCAAATGGATCACGATTCCCCGACGAACGCCACCGGATTTCCGAGAAAATCCACCATTCCCTAGGGAAATGCCGCAGCCGCGAAGATTCTGCGTTTATCCCTTCAATTCGGCGCGCAACACCCCTATATTGACGATGTCGTCCTTGTGGCGACTATGGCGATAAACGGCTGTCGTAATAAACCCATCGGACCCGGGGGCGGTACCCGGCGCCTCCACCTGAAGGTCGCATGCGGCCTTCAGGCGGGGGCGAAACAGGATCGACGAGGGCGTAAAGGGTAGACTTTCGCTCGGCATGATACCGCCGTTATCGGGTCAAACCTATAGTTGCGAATGACAACTATGCTCCGGTTGCCCAGGCCGCGTAACGCGGTTTGGAATTCCGAACCTAAGTCCTTGCGGGTAGCACCGTAAGGCGGGGCCGGCAGGCGCCTGGCAACAGAAGCCTGCCACTTTCCTGACCGCCCGGCTCCGCCTCTTTCCGGATCCGGAGAATCAGGGTCTTGTCCGGTAGCCGACGCCAAGGGGCCCCATGACCGATTCGCCGTCCGAAGACCTGATCCGCTATGATGTCATGGTGCAGGAAGCCCTGCTCGGTGTCGTGCGAAAGGTTCTGCAGGATGCCGCGAAATCGGGCCTGCCGGGCGAGCATCATTTCTACATCACGTTCCGCTCGCAGGCTCCCGGGGTGCGTCTGTCCACCCGGCTGCGCGAGAAATATCCGGAGGAGATGACGATCGTTCTCCAGCACCAGTTCTGGGACCTGATCGTCGGCGATCACAATTTCGAGGTTGGACTGTCCTTCGGCGGCGTGCCGGAACGCCTGCTCGTTCCCTACGAGGCGCTGACCGGCTTCTATGATCCCTCGGTCCAGTTCGGACTGAAGTTCTCGCCGGACGAGGCGCAGGCCGACAACGATTCCGGCGAGGATCCGGAAGAGCCGACCGTGAAGGACCAGCTCGAGGCCATCGCGACGCTCGAGGGCAGCATGCCGCGCAAGCGTGCCGCGCCGGAACCGTCGACCGTGCAGGAAAACGGCGATCCGAAACAGGCCGAAGCGGTCGAGAAAGTGCCGACGGGCCGGAAGTCCCGGACGAAACCGGTGGCCCCCGCCGCGCCGGAAGACGAGAAGCCTGCCGCCGGCGGCGCGGAAGTCGTCAGCCTCGAAGCGTTCCGCAAGAAGAAGTAACCGGGCTGCCCGTCAGCGGCGCCCGAACACCAGCGGCCATTGGTCGGGCCGGCCGGCCACGCCGTCGCACCGCGTCTTTTCCCGGAATTCGACCAGCGCCAGCTTGCCTTCCCGCGTCACGGCATGGCGTTCGAATATGCCGCAATCCTGCCGGTCGCTGGCCGGGTAAAGCGATGTCACCGTCCGGCTGCGGACATCCCATTGCGCAGACATCAGCACCCCGGAATCGAGCTTTCGATCGAGCCCGCGTGGTGACGGCGTTTCGAGGATCTCGTATTGCTGGTCCGGTGCCGGCAGGTAGACCAGCGCGAAGACCGAGGTCAGGTTCTGGCCGAACCGGTCGCACGGGATCTGCCAGATCGCCGATTCCTCGGACATCTGGAACCCGGTTATCCCATTGCGCTGCGACGGCACCGTGCATCCGAAACGCTGGTTGATGCCCTGCAGGAACCGGGCCGGCACCTGCTGCTGGCGCACCGAATAGCGCTCGAACATGTCCGGCCCTGCAACGACGGGGCGGGCAGGTTGCGCCCCGGCGGGCGGGCGGGTCTGGCTGCTGGCCGCCAGCGAACCCCCGGCAGCCGCGCCGGGCGCCATTGTCCCGGCCGTGAGCGGGCCACCTGCGGCGTTGGGCGGCGCGGGCGGCTGGCCGCCGCGCGGTACGGGTGCGGTGGCGACCGGGGCAGCGGAGGGGCCGGGCAGCGGCGGGCCGGAACAGCCGGCACCGCCCTTGACCGAGGCGCGGAAGGCGAGCTTGCCCAGCATCGTCACCATCAGCTTGCCGCTGGAAATCTCGACCGCCTCGCCCTGCTCGGGCTCGAGCTTCAGGTCGAGCACGACATAGCCCTGTTCGTCCGGCATCTTGTAGAGCTGGAAGGGATAGAGGTCGTAGCCCTCGCTCCGCCCGCCGGTCGCGACACGCTGGAGCGGGATGATGCTGGTGCCGATCTTGATCTGCGCCGCCTCGCGCTGATGCGCCGTGCCGCGGAACCGCTCGGTGAAGATGAAGGCGAAACGGTCATTATCGGGATCGCGGTTGGCCTGCCACAGCGCCAGCGAGCACCCTTTGGAGCGATCCACCTCGGCCTTGTCGAACAGCTTGAGGTCGATCTCGTTGGCCGGGGGCGGCACGTTCTGCGCCGTTCCGCCGGCGGACCAGCCGCCGCCCAGCGCCAGAATGATGGCGAACCGCAAACGTCTCATGCTCGTGCCCCTGCTCGGCATGAAACGTGGCATGCGCCGCCCGTCCTGTCAAAACACCGGCACCGCCTGCGGGACCCGACTTGCGTCGCGGTTGAAGCCGCTCCCGCCCCGTGTTAGCGAGCGCAGCATCCGACACGACCAGCGAGAGGCGATCATGGCGACGCGCATCGAAACCGATACTTTTGGCCCGATCGACGTGGACAGCACCGTCTACTGGGGGGCCCAGGCGCAGCGCAGCCTCGGCAATTTCAGGATCGGCTGGGAAAAGCAGCCGCAGCCGATCATCAAGGCTCTGGGGATCGTCAAGCGCGCCGCCGCCGAAGCCAATATCGCGCTCGGCAAGCTGGATCCGAAGCTCGGTGCCGTCATCATCGAGGCCGCGCAGGAAGTCATCGACGGCAAGCTGGACGCGCATTTCCCGCTGGTGGTCTGGCAGACCGGCTCCGGCACGCAATCGAACATGAATGCCAACGAGGTCATCTCGAACCGCGCGATCGAGATGCTCGGCGGCGAGATGGGCTCGAAGAAGCCGGTCCATCCGAATGACCATGTCAACATGTCGCAATCCTCGAACGACACCTTCCCGACGGCGATGCATATTGCCTGCGCCGCGGAAGTGGTCGAGCGGCTGCTGCCGGCGCTGAAGCACCTGCATGGCGCGCTGGATGCCAAGGCGAAGGCCTGGGCGCATATCATCAAGATCGGCCGTACCCACACCCAGGACGCGACGCCGGTGACGCTCGGCCAGGAATTCTCCGGCTATGCGAAGCAGATCGAGAACGGCATTGCCCGCGTCGAGATGACGCTGCCGATGCTGATGGAACTGGCGCAGGGCGGCACCGCCGTCGGCACCGGCCTCGCCTCGCCGGTCGGCTTCGCCGAGAAGGTGGCGGAGAAGATCGCCGGCATCACCGGCCTGCCCTTCACCTCGGCCCCGAACAAGTTCGAGGCCCTCGCCGCCCATGACGCGATGGTCATGACGCATGGCGCGATCACCACCGTGGCGATGAGCTGCTTCAAGATCGCCAACGATATCCGCTTCCTCGGTTCGGGCCCGCGAGCCGGCCTCGGCGAACTTGCCCTGCCGGAAAACGAGCCGGGCTCCTCGATCATGCCGGGCAAGGTCAACCCGACGCAATGCGAGGCGCTGACCCAGGTCGCCGCGCATATCCACGGCAACAATGCCGCGATCGGCTTTGCCGGCAGCCAGGGCCATTTCGAGCTGAACGTCTTCAACCCGATGATGGCCTACAATTTCCTCCAGTCGGTCCGGCTGCTGGCCGATGCGGCGGTGTCCTTCACCGACAATTGCGTGGTCGGCATCGAGCCCCGCCTCGACAATATCGAGGCCGGCCTGCGCAACTCGCTGATGCTGGTCACGCCGCTGAAGGAAAAATACGGCTATGACCGCGCCGCCAAGATCGCCAAGACCGCGCACAAGAACGGCACGACCCTGCGCGAGGAAGCGATCAAGGACGGCATTCCGGCCGAGGATTTCGACGCCATCGTCCGCCCGGAAAACATGATCTCGCCGGGCTGACCGAGAATTCGGCAATCGCCTTAAACCGGGATTCATCACGAAACCCGGCTTTTTACCGGCGTTTAGGGGTTGTCAAACATGCCGGCCTAAGCCCTTCCGTCAGAACAGGAAGGGCTAGGGCATGGCGTCAGCATCCGGAACGATCCAGACCGCGAACAAGGTTTCCATCCAGGGCGAGGCCTCGCCGTTGAGTTCGTTCCGCCTGAAGCGCTTTGCCTATATCATGGCGCTGATCGACAAGGTGGTGGCCGAGAAGGGCTCCGCCCGCATTCTCGATGTCGGCGGCACGGCCGAATACTGGCTGGCGGTCGAACCGCTCTGGAAGCGGCATGACCTGCATTTCACGCTCGTCAACCTGCAGGCCGAGCGCGTCAGCGATCCGCGTTTCACCTCGCTGGCCGGCAATGCCTGCGCGATGCCGGAATTCGCGGATAACAGCTTCGACATCGTCCATTCCAATTCGGTGATCGAGCATGTCGGCCGGTGGGCCGCGATGCGCGCCATGGCGGCGGAAGTCCAGCGCCTGGCGCCGTGCTACTATGTCCAGACGCCCGCTTTCGGCTTCCCGATCGAACCGCATTTCCGCGCGCCGTTCTTCCATTGGCTGCCGATGCCGATGCGCATCTGGTGGACGCGCCACATGGCCCTCGGCGCGTTCCCGAAAGCCGAGACCCTCGATGATGCGATGCGCTTCTGCGAGGATGCGATCATGGTCGATGCCGTCCGGTTCCGCGCCCTGTTCCCCGAGCCGGCCCGCATGATCAAGGAGCGGTTCTTCGGCCTGACCAAGAGCTTCATTGCCATCCGCGACTGATCCGGGCATCTTCCGCCGGGAGCAGGATTCCGGGCGGTTCAGGGCCAGCAGCGACACGATGAGCGACACTGTCATCAACTTCCGGCAGGCCCGCAAGAAGCTGGCCCGCGCCGAGGCAGAGCGTCAGGCGCAGGAGAACCGTGTCCGCTTCGGCCAGACCAAGGCGGAAAAGCAGGCCCGCAAGGCCGAGGAAACGCGCCGCACCCGCCTGCACGAGGCGGGCCGCATCGAGCCCGACCCCGATCCGAAACGCTGAGCCATGCCCCCCGTCATCAAGCGCAGCCTGCGCATTGCCGGCCACGCGACGTCGATCTCGCTGGAAGAGCCCTTCTGGCGGTTCCTGCGGCAGAAGGCGGACAGCGAGGGCCGCAGCCTGAGCGCGCTGGTCGAGGAGATCGACCGCGAGCGCCGCGAGGGCAACCTGTCCTCGGCCATCCGCGTCCACCTGCTGGAATGGCTGATCGCCGGCGGCGCCATCGCGCCGCAGCCCGGCGGGGAGGACTGAAACGCCGGCTCAGCCCGGTGGCGCCGGCGTGGGTGCCGTCAGGTCGAGCGGCATCGCGCGCGCCGGCGGCACGGCCGGCTCCTGCCGCTGCTGCGCTTCGCGCCGGACCCGCTCCTCCTCGGCCCTCCGCGCCAGTTCGGCCTGCCGTGCCAGTTCGGCCTGCCGGGCCAGCTCCTCCCGGACGGCGCGCTGCCGTTCGAACTCCGCCGCAGCCGCCGCCCGACGGCGGATCGCCGCCGCCTCCTGCTCGATCACCGCCTCGACCTCGCGGATCTCGCGCAGGCGGCGCTCGGTGAACCGGTCGGCCCGCTGGCGGCGCAGATGCGCCGCGCGCTCGCGCAGGTCCGCCTCGAAAGCCTCGGCCTTCTCGAGATCGCGCTGGATCGCCATGGCGAGGAAACCGTTGAGCAGCGAGGCGACATCGATCCGGCGCTGCAAAGGCGACATGCCGGGCCGGCGCGGATCATACCGGGAGGCGACGGTCAGCCCGATCTCGGGCGCGGCCCCGCGCCAGCCCGGCGGAATCCCGGTCTGGCGGAGCTGGAACCGGGCCTCGACCTCGCGGCGCACGAGATCGAACAGGATCGAGGGCTGCACCGTCACGGCCCCGGCTTCGACCGTTCCCGCCGGTTCAGCGCCAAGGCTGACGCGCACCTGCCCGTTGCTCATTCCCGCGGGCTGCAAGCGGCCCGGCACGCGCCATTCGCCCTGCTGCAACGCCTTGTCGACAAGGGCCCCCACGGTGAGTTCGGTCACGGGTTCGATCCGGTCGATCGGCGTCGCGCTCACCCGCGGCAGGGCGCCCGGATCGAGCCCGGCAATCACCAGATCGTCGAAAGCAAGCTGGCCAGCGCCTGTCAGGCTGGCAGCCAGATCGAGCCAGCTTCCCCCCGAGGCAGAGAAAGGCAGGGATCCGGAGAGCCTTCCACCGGGCGCGGCCAGCGGCCAGCGGGCGAGATCGAGCCGCCCCGCCGCCTCCACCTGGTCGCCCCGGCGCAGCAGCGTCAGGCCGCCGGAAACACGCGCATCACCCGAACGGGCCTCGAACCCTTCCAGCCCGACCGAGTCGGGCCCGAAGCGGAAGACGAATTGCGGCGTTTCCAGCCGGCTGCCGCCCGGCAGGGCGAGGCGTTCGGCCTCGATCCAGAGATCGCCCGCGAGCGGCGACCGGATCGCCTCGCCGAACCCGGTCTTGGGCCAGGTCGTATCGAAATCCGGCCAGCCCCGGCCAAAGGCGGGCGACAGCAATCCTTCAAGCGAAAGCTCGCCCGCCCGGATCTGCCCGGCCACCTGCCCTGCGCGGGTCAGGTCGAAGGCAATCTCGCCGCGGAGCGGCAAATCGCCCAGCCGGGCATCGAGATCGCCGAGGGTGATCGTCTCGCGCGAGCCGCGCAGGGTCGCAGCGATCCTGGCAGGACGGCCATCGCCCAGCGTGGCGCGGTTCCCGATCAGCGCCCGGCCGATCCGGCCGGCATCGGTCGTCACCAGCGTCATGCGCCCCTCCACGGGGGCGGACCGGAACGGGTTCAGCCCGCCCTCGAGGCGGAACTCGGTCTGGCCAAGCCGTGCCTCGACCTGCCCGGAAACGAGCCGGCGCGGATTGCCCTCGGCCCGGAAGGTGACGAGGCCCTCGCCCTCGCCGGCCGGCAGCACAACACCGGACAGCTGAGAGGCGAGCCGTGCCCCGTCCGGATTGGCAAAGCGCCCTTCGAGCGAGAGGTGGAGCTGGTCGCCCTTCACCTGTGACTGGCTGCGGCCCCGCGCTTCGGTTCCGGCGAACTTGCCGTCGAAGGCGACGTCCCATATCGCCTCGCCGGCCTTGTCCTGCAGGCGGATATTGGCCACCGCGAGCGCCGGCTCCAACACCGCCGCACGGCTGACGACCATGTCCGTCACGGCGCCCGGCAGCAGGGCGGCAGCCACCCGGCTCAGCTCGCCGAGGCGGGGGGCATCCAGCTTGGCCGTCAGGTTGAGGCCCTCGCCCGAGGCCGTCCCCGTGAGGAGGATGCTCTCGCCGCGCGGGCCGGTCAGCTTGAGGTGCCGCAATGTGCCGTTTTCCTGGGCCCGTTCGAGATCGACATCGAGCCCGCCCATGTCGCGCCCGTCGACCACGAGACGGGCGATGGAAAGCCGTGTCGAGAGATCCAGCCCCGGAACGGGCCGGAGCGGATCGAGCGCGGCGAGCACGCGGCCATCGAACCGCTCGGCCTGGAGGTCCAGCGCCAGCCGCGGCAGCGAACCGGCCAGCGCGCTGGCGGGCGCGAAACGGCCCATCCCGCGCAATTGCCCGGCCGGGCTGTCAATCTCGAACCGTTCGAGCGCGATTCCCGCGAAATCGCCTTTCAACCGTACCCCGAGCCGGGCGCGCTGCGGCAGTTGCGACAGGTGCTCCCCGCCGCGCAACCAGCCCGCGAGAATATGCAGCTCCTCGGTTTCCACGCCGAGCGTGCCTTCGATCGCCGACGGCCCGGCCTCGTCCGAACGGCGGAAGGCGAGACGGGTTCCGCCGGGCAGATCCGCCGAGGCTGCGTCCAGCCGGGCGATGCCGGCATCCATCCCGGCCCGGACCAGCACGTTCTGGACGAGCCCGCCGGGCAGTTGCAGGACGCCGAGGCCAAGCTCGACCTCGCCGTCGAGCCAGGGCACGGCCGGCATCAGGCCGGCATCGAGGCGAAACGGGCGCCGCCCGTCCGGCGCTGTGCCCAGGAGCGCCGCCCCGTCAATGCGCTTGGCATCGAGGCGCCCTTTCAGCCGCGGTCGCGCGCCGGCCAGGTCGAGATAGGCCTGCCCGGCCCAGGCAACGCCCTGATCGGCGCTGCCCAGCGTCAGGTTGACCGGATCGGCGATCACCTGGTTGCGCTGGACAACGAGGCGGGCGCTGCCCTGGAACGGCAACTGGAGCTTCTGCTCGCCCAGCACCGGATTGCCGTTATAGCTGGCCGAGCCGTCGAAGAGCGGCCGCCCTGCCACGCCGGGCAGCGCGAACCAGCCATCAAGCGCAACGCGCCCGCCGAAGGCCCGGTCTTCCAGCGTGCCGCGCAGCCGGGCACGACCCTTGTCGAACTGGCCGAGCTGGATCTTCAGGTCCCGCTGCTGCGTGGAATCCTGCCCCTGGATCCGGAGGGGGCCGGCAAGGTTCGGCAACTCGATCCGCACGGTGTAGGGCCCGGCCAGCACCGTGCCGGCTGCCCCCGGGGCTTCGGCGATAGAGAGCCTGTCAAGAAGCAGGGCCTCGAACCCGATGGCCGGCAGGGCCGGTGCGCGCCCCTCCTGATCGAGCCGGTCGAGCCAGGGCCGCAGCGCCTCGAGGAACAGCACCGGCTCCTCGGCCTCTGCCTCGGCAAAGGCCAGCTTGCCGGACAGGAGCGCCGTGGCCGAAAGGGCGAGATGCAGCCGCCGCATCTGGACGACCGGCCGTTCCGCCGGGCCGAGGGTGATGCGCTCCGCATCCAGCGTCGGCGTCGGGAGGAAACGGATCGAGAGCGGCCCGGAAATCGTCGCCGGCATGCCCAGCCGCTGGCTCACCAGCCCGGCCACGCGCAGGCGCTGGCTGTCCCAGTCGACAAAATGCGGCCCGACCATCAGCGCGATCAGCGCGAGGGCGATGAGGGCAGCAAGGCCGGTCAGCAGATCCCGCACGATGTTTCCCGTCACGACATGCCGGCTGACCACCGCAGAATCACGATGCCGTCCGGGCCAATGCTGTCAAACCTAGCGCGAAAGGAGCCGATGATCACGGCTGAAGCGTGACAATTTTCCCCGGATTCATGATGTTGTCGGGATCGAAGGCCCGCTTGATCAGCCGCATCGCATCGAGGGCCGGCGCGCCAAGCTCGGGTTCGAGATATTTCATCTTGCCCTGCCCGACGCCATGCTCGCCGGTGCAGGTGCCCTCCATCCGGTGGGCACGCTCGACAAGGCGCGCGAGGAAGCCCTTCACAACGGCCATTTCCGCCTCGCTGGCGGTGTCGACGAGCACCGAGGTGTGGAAATTCCCGTCACCGACATGGCCGACAATCGGCGCGATCAGCCCGCTGGCGGCGATATCCGCCTGCGTTTCTTCGATGCAATCGGCAAGGCGCGAGATCGGCACGCAGACATCCGTCGCAAACGGCTTGACGCCGGGGCGCAGCGCCATGACGGACCAGTAGGCATCATGCCGGGCCTGCCAGAGGCGCGTCCGGTCCTCCGGCTTGGTGGCCCAGTCGAACGGCCCGCCACCAAGATCCGCCGCGATCTCGCCGAAGCGCTCGGCCTGCTCCGCCACCCCCTGCTCCGTGCCGTGGAACTCGACCAGCAGAACGGGCGTCTCAGGCAGCGACAGCTTCGAATAGGCATTGACCGCCTTGACCTGCATCGCATCGAGCAGCTCGATCCGCGCCACCGGCAGGCCGGTCTGGATCGTCATGATCGTGGCATCGGCCGCCGCCTTGACACTCGGGAACGGGCAGACCCCGGCGGAGATCGCCTCCGGCAGCCCGTGCAACTTGAGCGTGATCTTTGTCACGATGCCGAGCGTGCCTTCCGAGCCGACCAGCAGCCGCGTCAGGTCGTAGCCCGCGCTGGTCTTCTTCGCGCGCCGCGCCGTGGTGACGACCTCGCCGTTCGGCATCACCGCCTCGAGCGCAATGACATTGTCCTTCATCGTGCCGTAGCGGACGGCATTCGTCCCCGAGGCCCGTGTCGCCACCATCCCGCCGATCGAGGCATCGGCACCGGGATCGATGGGGAAGAAAAGCCCGTAGCTCTTGAGGTAATCGTTGAGTTCCTTGCGGGTCACGCCCGGCTCGACCACGCAGTCGAGATCCTCGGGATGGACCTCGAGGATGCGCTTCATGCCGGCAAGGTCGATCGAGACCCCGCCGCGCGGCGCGTTGAGATGGCCCTCGAGCGAGGAGCCGGCCCCGAACGGGATGACCGGCACCTTGTGCTCGGCGCAGACCCGCACGACCTGCTGCACTTCCTCGGCCGTCTCGACAAAGACCACCATGTCCGGCGGCTGCGTGGCGAGCCAGGTGGTCGTGTGCGCATGCTGCTGGCGCACGGCCTCGCTGGTCACGCAGCGATTGCCGAAGCGCTGCTGCAGGGCGAGCGTGACCGCGGCAATCGTGGCAGGCGAGGGCTTCTGGACGTCAACCATGGGGGCTTCTTCCCTTGCTGTTGGCGGTTACACGACGGCTCCGCCTTCCGTTTTGGTCAGCATGGCTGACCTAACGTCAAAGTCAATCGATCAGGCCCATCAGCGGTTCAGGAAATCGCCCTTGCCGAGGTCCACGCCGCAATGGCGCAGGATCGCGTAGGCCATGGAGGCGTGGAAGAAGAAATTCGGCAGCACGATTTTCGCGAAGTAATCCTGCCCGGCCATTTCGAGTTCCGGGGCATTGCGGCCGAGCTTGATCCTGAGCATGCGCGTATCCGAACCGGCATAGAGCGCGGGGTCGATTGCCGCGATGAAGGCCTTCGTCCGCTCCACCCGCGCCTTGAGATCGGCGATGCTGGCTTCCTCGTCGGCCCAGCTCGGCACGTCCTGCCCGGCCATCCGCGCCGCGGCGCCCTTGGCGAAATCGCAGGCGATCTGGATCTGCCGGGTGAAGGCGAACATGTCCGGGTAGAGCCGGGCCTGGAGATAGACGGCTTCCTCGACCTTCCGGGCCTCGGCATGGGTGGCCAGCTTGTCGAGGATGCGGACAAGGGCATCGAGCGTCTGGCCGAGCGTGGTCAGGCCGGTCGTGGTCATGGTCGACATGGAATTTCCTTCGCGGGGGGGCCACCGGGCAGCGGGGCAATCATCCATGGCATCGCGCATCTCGGGATGCATCGCAAGGGGATTGCACAGCCGTTCCGGCTCGCGCGAAGCGACCCCTCCGGCGCCTCACGAGAACGTGGCTTTGGCGTGGGCGGGGCATGGGCGCATCATCCCGGCAATAGGGAGCAGCATGATGCGTCGGCGATTTCTGGTCATTCTCGGGCTTGCAGCCGGCGCTGGTGCGCTGGCGGCAACCGCCCTCTCGCCACGCGTCGCAGCCATGATGCCCTGGGCCAGCCGTCCGGCGGCGATCGACACGGAGCTGAAACCGGGCGTCGCGCTCGGCGGGTATGATGCCGTGGCCTATTTCCGGGAGGGGCAGCCGCGCGAGGGCCGGCCCGACCTCCGTCTCCGCCATGCCGGCGTGGACTGGTACTTCGCCAGCGAGGCCAACCGGCAGGCCTTTTCGGCCCGGCCTGAAATGTTCGCGCCTGCCTATGGCGGCTATTGCGCCTGGGCCGTGGCGCAGGGCTACACCGCGAAGGGCGACCCCCTGGCCTGGCGGATCGAAAACGGCCGGCTCTATCTGAACTACGATCTCTCGGTGAAGGCGGAATGGGAGAAGGACATGGCCGGCAATATCAGCCGGGCCGATGGCCATTGGCCCGGAATCGCCGGCAGCCGGTGAGCCTGTCCCCTGCCGGACGCAATTGGCCGCATGAACGCGGCCCTGACTTATGCTACGAATCACGCATATAGCAGGGTTCCGAAGGCAGAGGGCGGCATTCAGCCTTTCGCCAAGATGTGAAGCAAGTCGTTGTCCGATCCGTTCTCGCTCGATAGCTGGTCCTCCGCCGAGCCGGCCCCGAAACCGCAGCCGCAGCCCGGCGGGCTGGCGGCGCGTGCCCGTGCCGCGGCAGCCCCGGCCGCCTATCTCGGCGGCCTGAACCCGGAACAGCTCCGGGCGGTGGAGGCGGTGGACGGGCCGGTTCTCGTGCTCGCCGGCGCCGGCACCGGCAAGACCAAGGTGCTGACCAGCCGGATCGCCCATATCATCGCCACCGGCCGGGCCCGCCCGAACGAGATCCTCGCGATGACCTTCACCAACAAGGCCGCGCGCGAGATGAAGGAGCGCATCGCCCATCTCGTCGGCGCGGTCGCCGAGGGCATGCCCTGGCTCGGCACGTTCCACGCCATCGGCACGAAGCTGCTGCGCCGCCATGCCGAAGTGGTCGATCTCCGGCCCGATTTCACCATCCTCGACACGGATGACCAGATCCGCCTGATCAAGCAGATCCTGCAGGCCGAGGATATCGACGACAAGCGCTGGCCGGCCCGCGTCCTGGCGAACCAGATCGACAGCTGGAAGAACCGGGCGCTGGCGCCGAACAAGGTTTCCGCCGGAGAATCCATCGGCTTTGCCGGGCGCGGCGCCGAACTCTACGGCCTCTACCAGGACCGGCTGAAGACGCTGAATGCGGTCGATTTCGGCGACCTGCTGCTCGAGACGATCCGGCTCTTCCGCGACAATCCGGAAATCCTCGCGCAGTATCAGGACAGATTCCGTTATATTCTCGTCGACGAATATCAGGATACCAACGTCGCCCAGTATCTCTGGCTCCGCCTCGTCGCGCAGGGAAGGCGCAACATCTGCTGCGTCGGCGATGATGACCAGTCGATCTATGGCTGGCGCGGGGCCGAGGTCGACAACATCCTCCGTTTCGAAAAGGATTTCCCGGGCGCCACCGTCGTCCGGCTGGAACGGAACTACCGTTCGACCGGGCACATCCTTGGCGCCGCCGCACGCCTGATCGAGAAGAACGAGGGCCGGCTCGGCAAGACACTCTTCACGGAAGGCGAGTCGGGCGACAAGGTGACCGTCGCCTGCGCCTGGGATTCCGAGGAGGAAGCCCGCCAGATCGCCGACGAGATCGAATCGCTCCAGCGCAAGGGCCATGCCCTTGACGAGATGGCCATTCTCGTCCGCGCCTCGTTCCAGATGCGCGAATTCGAGGAACGCTTCATCACCAACGCGATCCCCTATCGCGTGATCGGCGGCCCGCGCTTCTACGAGCGCGCCGAGATCCGCGATGCCCTCGCCTATCTCAAATGCGTCGCCTCGCCGGCCAATGACCTCGCCTTCGAGCGGATCATCAACACGCCGAAGCGTGGCATCGGCGATGCCGTGCTCACGGTCCTGCATGGCTATGCCCGCGCCGAACGCGTGCCGCTCATGCAGGCCGCGCGCGTGCTGGTGGAAACCGAGGAGCTGAAGCCGAAGCAGCGCCAGACCCTGCGCGAGCTGATGGCCAGTTTCTCGCGCTGGTCCGGCCAGGTCGAGACGATGCCGCATCACGAACTGGCGGAACTGGTGCTGGAGGAATCCGGCTATACCGACATGTGGAAGAAGGACCGCTCGGCCGATGCCGCCGGCCGGCTCGAGAACCTGAAGGAACTCGTCCGGTCGATGGAGGAATTCGAGAATCTCGCCGGCTTCCTTGAACATGTCGGGCTGGTGATGGATGCAGCCTCGTCCGATTCGAGCGACCGCGTCTCGATCATGACGCTCCATGCCGCCAAGGGTCTCGAATTCGAGACCGTGTTCCTGCCAGGCTGGGAGGAAGGCGTCTTCCCGCATCAGCGCGCCCTCGACGACCAGGGCAAGGCGGGGCTGGAGGAGGAACGCCGTCTCGCCTATGTCGGTCTCACCCGCGCCAAGCGGCGTGCGCGGCTGTTCTTCGCCACCAACCGCCGCATCCACGGCCTCTGGCAGGCCGCCATTCCCTCCCGCTTCATCGATGAGCTGCCCGCCGAGCATGTCGAGGTGATGGAGGGACAGGGCACCTATGGCAGCCAGCAGCGCCAGATCTATGGCGGCGGCTATGGCGGGGGCGGCGGCAGCCGCTTCGACAAGGTGCAGCCTTTCCAGGGTTCGAGCTATTCCACCCCCGGCTGGCAGCGCGCGCAGGCGGCGAGCCAGGCCGGCTTCCGCCCCTCCGCCGCCCCGCAGGATCCCGGACGTCGCGGCGGCCCGGCCCTGATCGAAGGCCGCGTCCTTGCCTCCTCCACCGGCAGCCCGTCGAAATTCGATGCCGGCGCCCGCGTTTTCCATCTCAAGTTCGGCCCCGGCACCGTCGCCGAGGTCGATGGCAACAAGCTGACCGTCGATTTCGACAAGGCCGGCCGCAAGATGGTGATCGACAGCTTCGTCCAGGCGGGGTGAGGCAGGTTCCCCCTCACCCGCCGACGCTTCGCGCCGTTGAATTCTCCCCGCCGGGGAGAGGGAAGCCGAGGGCAAGGCCCGAGGCAGGGTGAGGGGCCCGATGCGATCCCCCCTCGCCAAACCGCCCCGGCCTGTCGTAAGGCTGCGGCATGACCATGCCGACCACCGCCACCATCCTCGCCCGCCTGATCACCGATGAAGCCCGCGCCACGCGGATCGCCGATGCGCTGTCGGAGCTGTTCGAGCCGGAGGAACTCGCCGCCTCGGCCTTCGAGATGCCGGAAGCCGATGCCCTGCCCGTCGCCGTGCCGCGGCCGAAGCGGCAGGAAGCCTTCCGCGAGGGCGCGATGGGCACGCTCCTGCCGGATCAGGCTTTGCCCTGGCTGGTCGAGCTGCATTTCGGCGAAGCACCGGACGAGGCCGGGATCCGGGCGCTGGTGGCGGGGATTGCCGGCCCCGAAGCCGGTGCCGCCCTCACCTTCGAGAGCATCGCCGCGCAGGACTGGATCGCCACTGCGCTCGAAGGGCTGAAGCCGGTCGATGCCGGGCGCTTCACCGTGCATGGCGCGCATGATCGCGCCCGCCTCGCCCCGAACCGGATCAATATCGAGATCGAGGCTGCGCTCGCCTTCGGCACCGGCCATCACGGCACCACGCGTGGCTGTCTCCTCCATTTCGAGGACTGGGTGAAGCGCCGCAAGCCGCGTCGCGTCGCTTTCGGCTCGCGCGAAGCCATCGTCGATATCGGCACCGGAACCGGCGTTCTCGCCTTCGCAGCAGCCCGCATCACGCGCGATTTCGTCTGGGCGGGCGAGATGGACCCGGATTCGGTGCGCATCGCCCGGGCGAATGCCCGCCTGAACGGCGTGGGGCCGCATGTCCGGCCGGTCGTCGCGCGCGGGCTCAACCATCCTGATCTGCGTGCAAAAGGAGCCTACACGCTCGTTTTCGCCAATATCCTTGCGCGCCCGCTGCGCGGCCTTGCGCCGGAAATCGCCGCCGCGACCGCTCCGGGAGCGGAATTGATCCTTTCCGGCCTGCTGCTGCCGGATGTGCCGGGCATTCTGGCGAAATACCGCGCCTTCGGCTTCCACCTCGTGGCGCGACGTCATCTTGAAGGCTGGGCCAGCCTGCTGATGCGGCGCGGCGGCGCCAAGCCCCGCCACCTCTGACCGCCATCCCTGCACGAAAAAGCCCCGCCGGAGCGGGGCTTATGGGGTCTCGCGCGCCGGGAGGCAGGGCGCGTCGGATCGGAAAAACCGGGCGGCCACCGGTCGGACCCGGCCGGCCGCCCCAGTCTGTTACTCGTGGCCGAAGGCGTTCGGGTTCTGGCGGCGCATCTGGCGATGCAGTTCCGCGCCCTCCCGGAGAGCTTCGATGAACAGGACGGTCTTGGCGTAGACGTTGGTGATGAAGGCCATGATCATGGCAATGTTCCTTGTTTTGGAGGGTGCGTTCAGCGGACGAAGGGGAGATCTTTCGTCGCCAGTTCGGCATCCGTCTGGGTATCGGGGCGAAGCTTGAAGCCATAGACCAGCTCCAGCCGGGCGATCTCGCGTTCGGCGGCGCGGCGGCGGCTGGCCACCATGGCGTCCATGAGGCGGGCGAAGAAGCCGCGGGAATTGGCTTCGACCTTCTCCGCCGTATCGGTACCGCCGAGCGGGAGCAGCGCGTTCGAAAAAGTCAGGCTAGCCATTGTCGTCTCCTGTGGTTGGGGTCCTGCACCCGGAGGTCTGGACCGCCGCATCCGGCCATTGCCGTCTGCCTTGAGCGTCAATGTAGACCTTTGTTGCATCGCAGCAAGGGATGCAGGCGCAACCGAGACATGCGCTAAATGCAGATCCAAGTCACAAATGATTAATATGCGTGCGAATTTTGCATATTCTTGCCGCAATCTGCCCCGGCTTTGCCACGATGAATCGGCTCTGCGCAGGGTGCCCTCCGGCTGGGCACAGCCTTGTGGCGCCGTCGGCAGGCCGCTAAGCTTGGGCCTACGTTCGAGGCTCCCCCGTGAATCGCCCAGTCATCCAGAAATTTTCGACCGAATCCCGCGCCGACCTTTCCGGAGAGCGCGTCCACCGCCTCCGCCAGGCGCTCGCATCGCGCAGGCTGGACGGCTGGCTCCTGCCCCGGGCGGATATATTCCAGGGCGAATACATCCCGGCCAGCGAGAACCGGCTGGGCTGGCTGACCGGGTTCACCGGTTCCGCAGGCTTCGCGATCATCCTGAAGCGCAAGGCCGCCCTGTTCGTGGATGGCCGCTATACCACGCAGGCCCGGACCGAACTGGACCGGAAGGTCATCAAGCCCGTCGCGCTGGCCGAAACCGGGCCCGATGCCTGGCTCCGCCAGCAGGCAGGCGCCGGGTGGCGCATCGGCTATGACCCGGCCCTCTTCACCGCGCGCGGTCTGAAGCGTTTCGAGAATGCCGCCGCGGAAGGCGGGTTCGCGCTCGTGGCCGAGGAGAGCGATCCCTTTGCCGGCATCTGGGAGGACCGGCCGCCGGCCCCGGCAACGCCGGTCATCGACCACCCGGTCGCCTATGCCGGCGAGGAAACTGCCGAAAAGCTCGCCCGCCTGCAGGCCCGGCTGGCCGAGATGAGATGCGATGCCCTCGTCGTATCCGAATGCCCGTCGGTGAACTGGCTGTTCAACCTGCGCGCCGGCGACGTGCCGCATCTGCCGATCCTGCGGGCTTTCGCGCTGGTGCCGCGCGAGGGCAGGCCGGCGCTCTTTGTCGATCCCGCGCGTCTCGAGCCTGCACTCGCCCGCCGCCTGTCCGGCCTCGCCGAGATTGTTGCCCCGCACGAGGCGCCCGGCGACGGTCGGCACGAACTCGGCACGCGGTTGCGTCAGATCGCGGCATCCGGTGCCCGGATCCGCCTCGACGAGGATACCGCGCCGGTCGGCCTCTCCGCGCTGATCCAGGCAGCCGGCGGCAAGGCCGATTCCGGCCCCGACCCGCTGGCCCTGATGAAAGCCGCGAAGAACCCGGTCGAGATCGAGGGGGCGCGCCAGGCCCATCGCCGCGACGGGCTCGCCATGGTCCGCTTCCTTCATTGGCTGGAAGGCGCGCTGGAACGGGGGCCGGTCAGCGAGATCGACGCCGCCATCGCGCTCGAGGGGTTCCGCGCGGAAACGGGGCAGCTTGTCGATATCTCCTTCGGTTCGATCGCCGGGGCCGGCCCGAATGCCGCGCTGCCGCATTACCGGGTCACCGAAGCCACCAACCGACCGATCACGCCGGGCCTGTTCCTCATCGATTCCGGCGGCCAGTATCGCGACGGCACGACCGACATCACCCGCACCATCGCGGTGGGCACGTCTACCCGTGGCATGCGCGATGCCTATACCCGCGTGCTCAAGGGCATGATCGCCGTCTCCCTCGCCCTGTTTCCGCAGGGTACCAGCGGGGCGCAGCTCGATACGCTGGCGCGGCAGTTCCTCTGGCAGGCCGGCAAGGATTTCGACCATGGCACGGGCCATGGCGTGGGGTCGTTCCTCTCGGTCCATGAGGGGCCGCAGCGCATCTCGAAACTGGGCCACACCACCTTGCTGCCCGGGATGATTCTCTCGAACGAGCCGGGCTATTACCGCGAGGGCCATTTCGGCATCCGGATCGAGAACCTTGTCATCGTGGAGGAACGGCATGTCGTCCGGGCCGAACGCCGCATGCTCGGCTTCGAGACCGTGACGCTCTGTCCGATCGACACCCGCCCGGTGATCCGCTCCATGCTCTCCCGAGAGGAGCGGGCCTGGCTCAACGCCTATCACCGCCGCGTGCTTGATACCCTCTCGCCAGGCCTTTCCGGTGACGCGCTGGCCTGGCTTGAAAAGGCCTGCCGCCCGCTATGATGGAAGCCGGTTCCCGTTCGTTCCTGATCCTGCTTGTGGTCCTGTCGATGCTCGGGCCGCTCACGCTCAACATCATGTCGCCGTCGATTCCCGGGCTGGCGGATGCCCTCGGCACGTCGAAGGACATGGCCCAGCTGACCCTGTCGAGCTACCTTTTCGGCATGGCGCTCAGCCAGCTCCTGCTCGGTCCCTTCGCGGACCGGTTCGGCCGCCGGCCGGTCCTTCTCGTCGCACTCGGCACCTATGTCGCGGCCAGCTGTGTCGCCGCCATCGCCCCGAATGTCGAGGTGCTGGTGGTCGCCCGGACGATCCAGAGTTTCGGCGCAACCGCCGGCCTCACCCTCGGCCGGACCATCATCCGCGACCTCTATGACCGCAGCACCGCGGCAAGCATGATCGGCTATGTCACCATGGCGATGATGATCGCGCCGATGGTCGCGCCGCTGATCGGCGCCAAGATCGATGTGGCCTATGGCTGGCGCGCGATCATGGCCTATTGCGCAATCCTCGGCGTGCTCAGCCTCGCCCTCGCCTCGGCCAAGCTGACCGAGACACGCCCGGCTTCGCTGGTGGCGGCGACGTCGGGCGAAGTTGCGCAGCGGACCGTCCAGCTCCTGCTCAACGGCCAGTACATGGCGTTCTGGGGTGCCAGCGCCTTCTGTTCCGCGCTGTTCTTCGCCTTCATCGGCACCGCGCCCTACCTGATGATCGACGTGCTCGGCTATTCGAAGACGGCCTATGGCTACTGGTTCATGACGATCTCCGTCGGCTACATGGCCGGCAACTTCATTTCCGGTCGCCTCTCGCAGCAGCTGGGCATCGACCGCCTGATCGCGTGGGGCAACGTCGCCGGGCTGGCCGGCACGATCGGCCTCCTCATCCCGGCCATGCTCGGCATCCTCAACCCCCTCGTGCTCTTCCTGCCGGCGATGATGATCTCCTTCGGCAACGGCATGGTCCTGCCCAATGCGATTGCCGGAGGTTTGAGCGTGGATCCGAAAGCGGCCGGTGCCGGTTCGGGCCTGATGGGCTTCGGGCAGGTCGGCGTCGGCGCGGTCGTCAGCTTCGTTGCAGCCAAGCTCGGCCAGAACTCGGCGCTGCCACTGGCGCTGATGATGCTGGCCTGTGCAATCCTCGCTTATCTCTCCGGCTGGGCGAGCCGCCATCCTGACCTGCGGCAGAAGGAGGCCAGTTCGTGACTTCACGTCCGGGCATGCGCCATGATGTGATCGTCGTCGGTCTCGGCATCATGGGCTCGGCGGCCCTCGCCACGCTGGCCGCGCGGGGCAAGAAGGTGCTGGGCATCGAGCGCTTCGATCTCGGCCATGCCATGGGCTCCAGCCATGGCGTCAACCGCATCATCCGGATCGCCTATTTCGAGGGCGCCGCCTATGTGCCGATGGTGCAGCGCGCGGCCCGGCTCTGGCAGGCGCTCGGCGAAAGGCTGGGCGAGCGCATCCTCCATGTCACCGGCACACTCGATCTTGCACCCGATGCCCATTTCCTCACGCGGCAATCGCGGGAATCCTGCCTCGTCAACAACCTGCCTTTCGAGGAACTCGACGCACGCGAGATCATGCGGCGCTTCCCGGCCTTCCGGATCCCGCACAACTATGCCGGCATCTTCCAGCCCGACGGCGGCTTCGTCGCCTCGGACCGGGCTCTGGCGGGCCTGCAGATGCTGGCTCTGGCCGATGGCGCCGAGATCCGCGCCCGCGAGCCGATGCTTGGCTTCGACCCCCTCCCCGGCGGCGGCGTCCGCGTCCGGACCGCCGGCGGCACCTGGGAGGCCGACAGCCTGATCCTCGCCACCGGCGGCTGGATCGGCACCCATCTGCCCGCCCTCGCCGCTCTGGCCGTGCCCGAACGGCAGGTTCTCGGCTGGTTCCGGCCGGAAAACCCGGCCGCCTTCCAGCCCGGTGCCTTTCCGACCTCGATCCTCTGGTCCGAAGCCGGCCATTTCTACCAGTTCCCGATCTGGGGCGCGCCGGGCTTCAAGATCGGCTGTCACCGCCATCTCAACCAGCAGGGCCCGGCCGAAACCATGGACCGCGAGGTCCATGCGGAAGACGAGGCGCTGCTGCGCAAGGGGCTGGCCTTCGCCTTCCCGGAGGCAAACGGCGCCTGCCTGCGCCTCACCGCCTGCCACTATACCGTGACCCCGGACGAGCATTTCATCCTCGACCGTCTGCCCGATGCGCCGCAGGTCATCGTCGCCTCGCCCTGCTCGGGCCATGGGTTCAAGTTCGGCAGCGTCTTCGGCGAGGTGCTGGCCGATCTCGCCACCGGGCGGGAGCCGGGCTTCGATCTCTCGATGTTCAGCCTGTCGCGGTTCGGGCTGTAGCCCTTATCCCGGCAGCCTTGCCCCTCACCCGCCGATCAGCGCCAGCCACTCATCCTCGGTCAGCACCGTCAGGCCAAGCTCCGTCGCCTTGTCGAGCTTGGACCCCGCGCCCGGCCCGGCCACGACATAATCGGTCTTCTTCGAGACCGAGCCCGCCACTTTGGCGCCGAGACTTTCCGCCCGCGCCTTGGCTTCGTCGCGGGTCATGCGTTCGAGGCTGCCGGTGAAGACCACCGTCTTGCCGGTGACCGGGCTTTCCCCGACCGGCCGTTCAGCCGGCAGGACCGTCAATTCCCCGACCAGCCGGTCAACCATCGTAACGGCTTCAGGCCGCGAGAAGAATTCCGCCACGGCCTCGGTCACCGCGCTGCCGATCTGGTCGAGCGCCTGCAATTCGCTGACCGCCTCGGCATCGCCGGCAGCAATCCGCTTGGCGAGCGCCTCGAAAGCTGGCCAGTCACCCGCCGCGCGAGCGAGAATCTTCGCCGTCGTCTCGCCGACATGGCGGATGCCCAAAGCGAAGATGAAACGCTCCAGCGCGATCTGCCGCCGCGCCTCGATGGCCGCAAAGAGATTGGCGACCGAGGTTTTCCCGAACCCCTCGAAATTCTCGATCTTCTGGACGGAGCCAGCATTCCGACGTTCCAGCGTGAAGATATCGGCCGGTTCCCGGATCCGCAGCGCCTCGACCGGGCAGTCGAAGAAGAAGGCGATCTGCTTCTCGCCCAGCCCTTCGATATCGAAGGCCCGGCGGGATACGAAATGCCGGAGATGCTCGATCCGCTGGAACGGGCAGGCGAATTCGCCCGAGCAGCGCCGCACCGCGCCCTCGATACCGGCGCTGGTCGCCTCGCGGATCACAGGCGTGGCGAGGCTGCACGGGCAGGTCTCGGGAAATCCATAGGGCTCGGTGCCTTCCGGGCGGCGCTCCAGCACTACCTCGACCACCTGCGGGATCACGTCACCCGCGCGCTGAACCACGACGAAATCACCCACCCGCGCATCGAGCCGGGCAATCTCGTCGGCATTGTGCAGGGTGGCATTGGACACGACGACCCCGCCCACCGTGATCGGTTCGAGCTTGGCCACCGGCGTCAGCGCGCCGGTCCGCCCGACCTGGATCTCGATCGCGTTGAGCCGCGTCACCGCCTTCTCGGCCGGGAATTTATGCGCCACCGCCCAGCGCGGTGCCCGGGCGACAAAGCCCAGGCGGCGCTGGAGGTCGAGATCGTCGACCTTGTAGACCACGCCGTCGATATCATAGCCGAGAACCGGCCGGTCCCGCTCGATCCGCCGGTAATGGTCCGCCAGCGCCTCCGGCGTCTCGCACAGCACCATCAGCGGATTGGTCGGGAACCCCCAGCGCGCGAAAGCGCCCACCATGCCGCTCTGCGTGCCGGCGGGCATCGTGCTCATCTCGCCCCAGGCATAGGCGAAGAAACGGAGCGGCCGCGTGGCCGTCACCTGCGGGTCGATCTGCCGCAGCGAGCCGGCCGCGGCATTGCGCGGATTGGCGAAGATCTTGCCGCCCGTCCCGGCCTGCCGGGCATTGATGGCGGCGAAATCGGCATGGCTGAGATAGATCTCGCCGCGGATCTCGGCCACATCCGGCGCCTCGTCCGGCAGGGTCTCGGGAATGCCGGTCGTGGCCAGCACAGCCCGGACATTGGCGGTCACGTCCTCCCCCTCCGCGCCGTCGCCGCGCGTCGCTGCGCTGGCAAGGCGGCGCGCCTCGTAGCGCAGCGAGAGCGACAGCCCGTCGATCTTCGGCTCGGCCGTCAGCGCCAGCGGCTTCCCGGCGGGCCAGTCGAGAAACCGGCGGATGCGGGCGACGAACTCCGCCGCCTCCTCCACCGAGAACACATTGCCGAGGCTGAGCATCGGCACGCGATGGCGGATCTTGGCGAATTTGCCCGAGGGCGCAGCGCCGACCTGCTGGGCTGCCCGGGCCGCGAGATGCGGGAAAGCCGCCTCCAGCGCCTCCAGCCGGCGACGCAGCGTGTCATACTCGGCATCGGATATGACGGGCGCATCCTCCTGATGGTAGCGCAGGTCATGTCCGGCGATTTCGGTGGCGAGGCGCTGATGCTCGATTTCCGCCTCCAGCGGCAGCATTGCCGCCACATCCCTGCCCGTCCCGGCCATCCTCATGCCTCCAGCAGGCGCAGGGCGGCCGCGCGGGCTTCATCGGTGATCGTGGCGCCGGACAGCATCCGCGCGATCTCCTCGCGCCGGGCCGCCTTGTCGAGCGCGGTCACCCGCGTCGCCACCTGCCCGCCCGCAATCTCGCCCTTTGCGATATGGAAATGCGTCGAGGCGCGGGCCGCCACCTGCGGGGCATGCGTCACCGCCAGCACCTGCACGCCATCGGCCAGCCGGGCGAGGCGCGCGCCGATCGCATCGGCCACCGCACCGCCGACGCCGGTATCGATCTCGTCAAAAACCAGCGTGGGCGCGGAACCGCGATCGGCGAGCACCACTTTCAGCGCCAGCATGAAGCGGGCCAGCTCGCCCCCGGAGGCGATCTTCATCATCGGCCCCGGCCGCGTGCCGGGATTGGTCGCGACATGGAACTCGATCCGGTCGAACCCGGTCGCTTCCGGCCGGTCGGGATCCGTGACGATCTCGGTCATGAACCGCGCCCGCTCCAGCTTCAGCGGCGGCAATTCCTGCTGGATGGCCTCGTCCAGCGCCTGCGCCGCGTTGCGCCTTTTCGCGCTGAGCGATGTCGCAGCCGCGCGGTAGCGAGCCTCCGCGTGGCGCGCCTCGGCCTGCAGCCGCACGAGATGGGCCTCGCCATGATCCAGGGCGTCGAGCTCGGTCGCATAGCGGGCAGCCAGCGCACTGAGCGCCTCGACAGGCACCTGGTATTTCCGGGCAGCGGCACGGAGGGCGAAGAGCCGCTCCTCCACCCGCTCCAGCTCGCGCGGATCGAACTCCGCATCGCGCAGCGCGATATCGAGATTGTACTGCGCCTCGTCCAGCGCAGTCAGCGCCTGTTCAAGGGCGCCGAGCGCCGCAGCCAGCGCTTCGCCGGCACCCTCCCGGCGGCGCTCGAGCCGGCGGAGAATGCCGACAAGCGCCGGACCGGGTGCGCCGTCGCCCGAGAGCGATTCATGGGCATCGCGCAGATCGGCCATCGACTTCTCGTTGCGCATCATCGCGGCGCGACGCTCCGACAGCGCCTCCTCCTCGCCCGGATCGGGCGAGAGCGCATCCAGCTCGGCGGCGGCATGGCGCAGGAAATCCGCTTCCTTGCGCGCCGCCTCGAGCCGCGCCTGCGCCTCGGTCACCGCCTTCTCGGCGGCGCGCCACTGGCCATGTGCCTCGGTCACGGCCTCGGAATCGCCCGTCAGGCCGGCAAAGCCATCCACCAGCGCCCGGTGCGTCGCGGGGTCGATCATCGCCCGGTCGGCATGCTGGCCATGGATCTCGACCAGGGCCGCGCCGATGCTGCGCAAGGCCTGCATGCTCACGGCCTGGTCGTTGAGGAACGCGCGCGAGCGGCCATCCGCCATCTGGACGCGGCGGAGAATGAGATCACCGTCGGCCTCGATCTCGAAGCCGCGTGCGACGAGGCGGGCGGGATGCTCGGGCGGCAGGTCGAACACGGCGATCACCTGCCCCTGCGGACAGCCCTGCCGGACGAGCCCGCCATCGCCGCGCGCACCGAGCGCGAGGGAGAGCGAATCAAGCAGGATCGACTTGCCGGCCCCGGTCTCGCCGGTCAGCACGGAGAGGCCCGGAGCGAATTCCAGATCAAGCCGGTCGATCAGGACAATGTCCCGGATCGAGAGGCTGGACAGCATGGACCCGGCGCCGGGATCAGAGGCCGACGGTGCGCGAGAAGCCGCGGAAGGTGCGGCTGATCCACGAACCGGTATCCTCGCGCGGCTTCAGGCCGCCGCTCTCGAGCAGGGCGAACGCATCCTTGTACCACTGGCTGTCCGGGAAATTGTGCCCGAGCACCGCGGCCGCGGTCTGCGCCTCGTTGACAATCCCCAGCCCCATATAGGCCTCGACGAGGCGCGAAAGGGCTTCCTCGACATGGCGGGTCGTCTGGTACTTCACGATCACCTCGCGATAGCGGTTGATCGCCCCCGTCCAGTTGCGGCGCTGCATGTAGTAGCGGCCGACATCCATTTCCTTGCCGGCGAGCTGGTCCTGCGCGACGCGGATCTTGTCCTTCGCCTCGCGGGCATATTCCGAACTCGGCCATTTGCGGACAAGGTCATCCATGGTCTGGATGGTCTTCTCGGCCCGGTCCTGGTCACGGCTGATATCCGTGATCTGGTTGAAATAGCTCATGCCCACGAGGAACTGCGCATAAGGTGTATCCGGGCTGGCCGGATAGAGCTGCACATAGCGCCGGCCATGATTGATTGCATCCGCATAATCGCCGCCCTCGAAGGAGGCGAAGGTCGAGAGCAGGAGCGCCCGGCGTGACCATTGCGAATACGGATATTGCTTGTCGAGCTCGACGAATTTCTTGCTGGCGCCGCCGTAATCGCGCGCTTCGAGCCGGGCGAGGCCATCGTTGAACAGCACTTCGGCGGGCTCGTCCTTGCCGATATCGCTCTTCGGACCCTTGTCCTCGAACGGATTGAGCGACGAGATCGTCTCGCAGGCCCCGACGGACAGCGCGATGAGCGCGCCGGCCAGCAAACGCGTGAGCCGACCAGCCAGTCGCCCGGAATTCGCCTGCGAAGACGCCATCATGAAAGCCTCACGCTCCAACCGCCGTGCCAAACGCGCACGGCGCCCACACCACCGGTTCTTTTGAAGAAATCCGTCCCCGAGCGCAAGGGCATGGCGACGAACATCGTAAATTCTCGTCACCCAATGTCGCGGCAAGAATAAGGCAGATCGCACACAAGGCGGATCGGCCGAATGTCCGGGGCGGTCAGTTGACGTCCGGCGCGAAAGCCGCGACCGGCTGGAGCAATTCGCCGGCAGAGCGGACCGGGCGGCGCTGCGATTCGACCAGCGCATAGGCCGAGCGATCCGCAAACAGCGCATCGAGAATCATCGCATTGAGCTTGTGGCCCGGGCAGAAGGCTTTGTAATGGCCCTGGATCGAATAGCCGGCCAGCGAGAGATCACCGATCGCATCGAGCAGCTTGTGGCGGACGAACTCGTTCGGGAAACGCAGGCCTTCCGGATTGACAACCGCATCCTCGCCGACGGCGATCGTGTTCTCGAGCGAGGCGCCGAGCGCAAGGCCGGCTTTCCAGAGACGCTCGACATCGCGCATGAAACCGAAGGTGCGGGCGGCGGCGATATCGCGGCGGAAGGCGGTGGGATCAAGGTCGATCCCGAAGGCCTGGCGGCCGATCACCTTGCTGTCAAAGGCAATCTCGACATCGAGACGGAAGCCCTCGGCGCGCGGGAGAAGCTCGACCACCGACTGGCCATGCTCGACACGGACCGGCTTGAGAACCTTCACCATCTTGCGCGGCGCGGCGAGCGTCCGGAGGCCGACCTGGTCGATCGCTTCGACGAAGAGGCGGGAGGAGCCGTCGAGGATCGGCATTTCCGGGCCATCGACCTCGACGAGGACATTGTCGATGCCGAGCCCGGCAAGGGCCGCCATCAGATGTTCGATCGTCGCCACGGTGGCGCCGGTATCGTCCCCGATGACGGTGCAGAGCTGGGTATCGCGGACCGCATGGGAGCGCGCTTCGATCAGGCGCTCGCGACCATTGGCCAGCTGGGTGCGGAGGAACGTGATGCCGGACCCGGCTTCCGCCGGATGAAGCACGACGCGGGCAGGACGACCCTGATGAACACCGATGCCTTCGATGACGACCTGGTCGGCCAGAGTGGTTTGTTTCACGTCGTATCCCCTATGCCCGGAGTTTGCTCCGGTGCCACACGCGCCCGGCCGAAGCCGGAATCTCACCCGTTACAGGAACGGGATTACCGCGCGGGGTGGCGAAAGCAAAATCACTGTTTCTTACGCTCTGTAACACGCCTACGCCACACTGGAATTAGGCTAGCGAACCCGTTACGCGTTTAAGATCAATGATTTACAGGGGGAGTTCCATTTTTTCGCCTCCGATCCGCCATCATCGGGCGGACCGGCTTTCGTAAGACTTTGTTGACAAGTCTGTCGGTTAGGGCCGCCTCACTTGGCCTGCCGACGCAGGAAAGCGGGGATTTCGAGCTGGTCATCCTCGAAGGCCCGGGCCTGGGCCGGAGCCGGCGCCATGCGCCCCTGCGCATCAAGTTGCCCCTGCGCCGGGCGGTAGGCCGGCGGCTGCGGCGCCGGCGCGGCCGGGCGGCGGGCATACATCTCGTGCGTGGCGCTCGGCTGGGCCGGCATGTCCGGCGCGATCGAGGGCTCGACCGCACGCGGCGCGACCGGGACCTCTTCCTCGCGGCGACCGCCGAGGCCGACAGCGGCGAGGCGCTGCATCAGCGTCATGCGCTTCTGCTCCGGCGCCGGCGGGGCGGCGACGGCATCCTGTCGGTTGGCCTGCAGGACAGCCTGGGCCGGGCGCGGCAGCTCGTCGATCGACGGCATGCGCGGCTGGCGCGGCGGCAGACGGTCCGGCGCGGGCGGGATGAAAGGCTGGGCCGCGCGCGGCTCCTCGACCGGGGCGCGGGGCTCTTCCACCACCGGCTGGGCGAAGAAGGCAGCCGGGCGCGGCGCGGTGGCCTCGACCAGCAGACCCGGCATTTCGGCAACCGGCTCGGGCTGCGGCGGCAGGATCGGCGCGGCAGGAGCGGGCATCGGCGCGGGGGCGGCAGCAACCGGCGCGGGCGCGACCGGCTGCTGGACCGGAATCGGGGCCGGCGTGGCCGGCATCTGCGCGGCGCTGGCCTGGACCCGCTGCGCCATCTGGGCGCGCAGGCGATCCGCCATCGCCGCGAGGCGCTGGTCGATCGTGCCCGCCGGCTCATGGCTTTCCTCGCGGCTCACCGCCGGATCGAGACCGGTCGCGACGACGGAGACGCGGATGATGCCGTCGAGGCTCTCGTCCTGCGTGGCGCCGAAGATGACATTGGCATCGACATCCACTTCCTCGCGGATGCGGTTCGCGGCTTCGTCAACCTCGTAGATCTTCATGTCCGGGCCGCCGGTGATCGAGATCAGCAGGCCGCGGGCGCCCTTCATCGAGGTTTCATCGAGCAGCGGATTCGCGATGGCGGCCTCGGCGGCCATGATCGCGCGGCTCTCGCCCGAGGCCTCGCCCGTGCCCATCATCGCCTTGCCCATGTCGCGCATCACGGCGCGGACATCGGCGAAATCGAGATTGATCAGGCCCGGCTTGACGATGAGGTCGGTCACCGAGGCGACACCCGAGAGCAGCACCTGGTCCGCCATGGCGAAGGCCTCGGCAAAGGTGGTCTTCTCGTTGGCGATCCGGAACAGGTTCTGGTTCGGGATGACGATCAGCGTGTCGACGGCCTTCTGGAGCTCGGAGATCCCGGCCTCGGCGACGCGCATGCGGCGCTGGCCCTCGAAATGGAACGGCTTCGTCACCACGCCGACGGTCAGGATGCCCATCTCGCGGGCGACCCGGGCGATGACCGGCGCCGCGCCGGTGCCGGTACCGCCGCCCATCCCGGCCGTGATGAAGGCCATGTGGACATGGGCCAGCTGGTCACGGATCTCGTCGATCACCTCCTCGGCGGCCGAACGGCCGACTTCCGGCTGCGAGCCAGCCCCGAGGCCTTCCGTCACCTGGATGCCCATCTGGATCCGGCGCTCGGCATTGGAGAGCAGGAGGGCCTGCGCATCCGTGTTGGCCACCACGAAATCGACGCCGACCAGGCCGCAACGGATCATGTTGTTGACCGCGTTGCCGCCGGCCCCGCCCACGCCGAAGACGGTGATCCTCGGCTTCAGTTCCCGGATATCCGGCGCCTTGATGGTAATGGTCATGGTTTGCCTCTTCTGGATCCGGCCCGCCCGCCGGGTTGGAGCGATTGCGTGTCACATGTCCTGCCGGGGGTCGCGCCGCCACGCGAACCCGGCCGGACGGTTAGAAACTGTCTCTCAGCCACTGCCCGACGCGGGCGATGTAGCCGCCCGTTCCGGTCATCGGCAGGGCGCTGCGCCGCCCCGCTTCGAAATATTCCTTGCCCGCCACCTGCGGGTAGACGAGCAGCCCGACCGCGCTGGCGAAAGCCGGGCTCTTTGCCGCTTCCGGCAGGCCCTGGACTCCGATCGGCCGCGCGAGACGCACCGGCGTGCCGAAAACCCGCTTGGCGAGATCCGGCAGGCCGCCGAGCTGCGCCGTGCCGCCGGTCAGCAGCACATGCTGGCCCTTGGCGATGCGGTAGCCGTTCTTCTCCAGCCGCTCGCGGACGAATTCGATGATCTCTTCCGCCCGCGGCTTCACCACGCGGGTGAGCTGGCCGAGCGGCAGGGAATGGGTATGGTCGCGGTCATCCTCGCCGACCTGCCGGATCGAGAGGATGTCGCGGCTGTCCGCCTCGGTCTCGATGCAGGAGGCGTAGCGGTTCTTGATCTTCTCCGCGTCCTCGAGGCGCATGGAGAGCCCGCGCGCGATATCGAGCGTGATGTAGTTCCCGCCGAGCGCGATCGCATCGCAATGCATCAGGTGGCCCTGATGAAACACGGCGATGGTCGTCGTGCCCCCGCCGATATCCACGACCACGGCACCGAGTTCGGCCTCGTCATCGCAGAGCGTCGAGAGGGCCGAGGCATAGGGCGTGGCCACGAGGGCCTCGACGGCGAGATGGCCGCGCTCGACCGCCAGCATCAGGTTATGGGCGGCGAGCGGATCGCAGGAAGCGATGTGGAGATCGACGCCGAGCGCCTCGCCCACCATGCCTTTCGGCTCCTGGATGCCGCTGCCGCCATCCAGCGAATAGCCGACCGGCAGGGCATGCAGGATGGAACGGCCGGCATCCTGCGCATGGCTGGAGGCCACCTCGATGACGCGCGTGATATCGCCCTGCTCGACATTGCGCCGGTTGAGCGTGACGCGGCCGGCGAAATGCTGGGAGCTGATCCGGCCGCCGGAAATGTTGACGAGCGCGCTGGTGACCTGCACGCCCGCCATGCGCTCGGCCGAGTCGACCGCCAGCCGGATCGCCTTCTCGGCCTCGCCGAGATCGATCACCGTGCCGCCCTTGATCCCGCGCGAGCGCTGGTGGCCGATACCGAGGATCCGCATGCGATGCGTCCGGCCCGACAGCACATCCGAGCCCTCGATCGGATCGAGCCGCGCGATGAGGCAGACAACCTTGGACGTCCCGACATCCAGCGCCGAGAGGATGGCCGACTTGTTCGGCGGCACCGGCCGGATGCGCGGAATCATGGTGGAGGAACCCCGCATCATGATGCGCGCCCTCCCCATTTCTTGATCTTCTGCTGGATGGTCTCGCCGAACTGCGCCGCGGCCTCCTCGGTCAGGCGCAGGGCGATCCGGTCCGGCAGGCGGAGGTCAATCGCCAGCGCGGCCTTCTTCGTGAGGCCGTGCTGCTTCTCCATCAGGGCAAAGGTCTTCAGCGCCTTGTCCGCGTCGATTTCGGGCAGGAGCACGTCGATTCCGTTCTGCAGCTTGATGGTCCAGCGGCGCTTCGAGACAAGGATGCCCGCGCGGATCTGGTCGCGCAGTTCGGGAACATGCTCCAGCAGCGCCACGAATTCCCGCGCACGGAGATTGGCGTCCGGCCCGACGACATGCGGCAGGCGGAGGAAGCGGGGATCGCTGAGATCCTCGATCGCGGTGCCATCCTCCGAGATCACGCGGACCTGCCCGTCCTGCTGCCAGATGGCGAAGGGCACCCGCTCGCGGATCGTGATCAGCAGCCGGTCGGGGTAAAGCTTCGTGACCATGGCCTCCGCGATGAGCGGCACCGATTGCAGGCGGTCCTGCATGGCCTTCGGATCGAGGAAGGGCAGCGACTGGTGGCCCTGCAGCCCGGAGAGATGGATCACCTCGTCCTGCGTGAGTTCGGCATGGCCGCTCAGGACGATATGGCGGACACCGAAACCGAAGGCGCGGGCCACCATGTCGGAGACAGAGCCCTGCTCGGCGATCATGCGGTCATAATGGCCGCCCATGACGAAGCCGGTTCCCGCGCTGGCGAGAATGAAGGCGATCGCCGCGCTCGAGCCGATGCCGCGCGGGATCCGCAGGCGCGACTGCGCCCGCCGATTCGCGGCACGCTCGGCACGCCAAAGGGCAACGGCCTCGGCGTAAGCGCCGAACCGGGCCTTTAACGATCGACCGAGGAATCCTCCACCATCCATTCCACGAGCTCGCCGAAGCTGAGGCCCTTATGGGCCGCGAGTTCGGGCACGAGTGAGGTCTCCGTCATGCCGGGTTGGGTATTCACCTCCAGGCAGACCAGCGTGTCGGTATCGTCGTCGTACCGGAAGTCAGCACGCGAGACACCACGACAGCCGAGCGCCTCATGCGCCCTTACAGCCATTTCTTGGACGCGCTGGTAAATATTTGGTTTAAGATTTGCCGGCAGGACGTGAATTGACCCGCCCGCAGCGTACTTTGCATCGAAGTCATAGAAGGGGCCGGCCGTCGGCTGGATCTCGATCACGTCGAGCGCCTGCGCGCCATCGCGGTATCCGATGACGCCGCAGGTCAGTTCACGGCCCGGAATGAAGGGTTCGACCAGCATTTCGTCGCCCAGCGGCCAATCCGCGCTGCCGAGCTCCTGCAGCGGATGGGTGCGACCTTCCTTCACGATGAAGACGCCGAAGGACGAGCCATTGGCCACCGGCTTGGCCACGAAGGGCGGTTCCATGACATGGCGCTTCGCGAGTTCGAATCGCGAGACCGTCATCCCCGCCGCGACCGGCACGCCTGCTGCGGCCATCACCGTCTTGGCCCGGTCCTTCCGCATGGCAAGGCTGGAGGCCAGCACGCCGGAATGGGTGTAGGGCAGGCCCATGATCTCCAGCAGGCCCTGCACCGTGCCATCCTCGCCGAACGGGCCATGCAGCGCGTTGAACACGCAGTCCGGCTTCAGCGCCGCCAGCACCTGCGCGAGATCGCGTCCGACATCGACCTCGCTGACGCGATAGCCGCGCTGGCGCAAAGCCTCGGCGCAGGCCGCGCCGGATTTGAGGCTGACCGGCCGCTCGGCGGCCCAGCCGCCCATCAGAACCGCGATATGCTTGGCCATGTCTGTCTCCTCGCCGCCCGGCCGGCGGCCATTTGTCACGCCTGGTTGGGCAGGCTGATGCCGACCCGCTTCACTTCCCATTCGAGATCGATGCCCGGCCCCGCCTTCACGCGGCGGCGGATCTCCTCGCCGAGCGCCTCGATATCGGCAGCGGTCGCACCGTCATGGGCGATCAGGAAATTCGCATGCTTCTTCGACATTTCCGCCTGCCCGAACCGCAGCTCGAGCCCGCCCGCATCCCGCACCAGCCGCCAAGCCGAATGCCCGGGCGGGTTCTTGAAGGTGGAACCGGCGGTCCGCACCTTTGTCTCCTGGTCGCGCTCGCGATGCTCCTGCACCCGCGCATTGATGGCCCGGATCGCCTCCGGATCGCGCGGGAACCCTTCCAGCACCGCCTCGACGAAGATCGTGTCCGGCGCCACGCCGCAGCCACGATAGACGAAGCCCATCGCGGCCCGGTCGAGCGTGATGATCTCGCCGGCCCGGGTCACGGCCGTCGCCTCGACGAACCGCTCCGCCGTCTCGCCCTCGATCTCGGGGTTGGTATTCGACCGCGTGCCCGCATTCATGCGCAAGGCGCCGCCGATCGAGCCCGGAATGCCATAGAGGAATTCCAGCCCGCCGATCCCGGCCTCGGCCGCTTCCATCGCCACTTTACGGTCGGTCGCGAAGGCGCCGGCCCGGATGCGATGGCCCGGCTCGACCTTGAGCTGCCCGAAGCCGCGCGGCGAGAACCGGATCACCACGCCCGGCACCCCGCCGTCGCGGATGATCATGTTCGAGGCCAGGCCCAGCGGCATCAGCGGAATGTCCGGCGGCAGCCGGGCAAGGAAATAGGCAAGGTCCGCCACATCCGCCGGGGTGAACAGCACCTGCGCCGGCCCGCCGACGCGCAGCCAGGTGAAGGGCGCCAGCGGCTCGTTCGCCAGAAGCCGCCCGCGCAGGTCGGGCATGCGCGCCTTCAGCCCGGGCGTGATGTCGGGAAAGGCCATCCCCTACCCTTTCAGCGCCGCCAGTTCCCCCGGCAGCGCATAGGCCCACTGGGTGATGTTCCCGGCGCCGAGGCAGATCACATAGTCGCCCGGGCGGGCGACGGCGGCCACATGGCGGGCCAGCGTCTCCGGCCCTTCGAGCGGCAGGACATGGCGGTGGCCATGCGCCTTGATGCCGGCGACGAGACCATCCCGGTCGGCACCGGCAATCGGCGCTTCGCCGGCGGCATAGGTATCGGCCACGATCACCGTATCGGCATCGTTGAAGCAGGTGGAGAATTCGGCAAACAGTGAATGCAGCCGCGTATAGCGATGCGGCTGCACCACGGCGATCACCTGCCCCCTGGTGGAAGCGCGGGCCGCGCGCAGGACCGCCGCGATCTCGACCGGGTGGTGGCCGTAATCGTCGAAGATCGTCACCCCGTTCCATTCGCCCGTGCGGGTGAAACGCCGCTTGACGCCGCCGAAACCGGCCAGCCCCTCGCGGATCACATCGACCGGCACGCCCAGCTCGAACGCCACGGCAATCGCTGCGGTCGCGTTGAGCGCATTGTGATGGCCCGGCATCGGCAGGACCATGCGCGGCAATTCCGTGACGCGTCCGCTCTTCCGGTCGCGGATGACCACGTCGAAGCGGCAGACGCCGCCCTCGAGATTGACGCCCATCAGCCGGACATCGGCCTGCGGATTCTCGCCATAGGTGATGACGCGCCGATCCTCGATCTGCCCGACCAGTTCCTGCACCGTCGGGTGATCGATGCACATCACCGCGAACCCGTAGAAAGGCAGGTTGTCGACAAGGCTCCGGAAGGCCTTCTTGATGGCATCGAACGTGCCGAAATGGTCCAGATGCTCGGGATCGATATTGGTGATGATCGCCACATCCGCCGGCAGCTTGAGGAAGGTGCCGTCGCTTTCATCGGCCTCGACCACCATCCAGTCGCCGCCGCCGAGCCGCGCATTGGTGCCATAGGCATTGATGATGCCGCCGTTGATGACGGTCGGGTCGAGCCCGCCCTTGTCGAGCAGGGTCGCGACGAGGCTGGTTGTCGTGGTCTTGCCATGCGTGCCGGCGATCGCGACGCAGGTCTTGAGCCGCATCAGCTCGGCCAGCATCTCGGCGCGCCGGACCACGGGAATGCGCGCCTCGCGCGCCGCCACCAGCTCTGGATTGTCCCGCCGGATCGCGGTGGAGACGACGATCACGCCGGCCTCGCCGACATTCTCCGCCTTGTGCCCGACGAAGCAGGTAATGCCCTTCTCGCGCAGGCGTTTCACATTGGCATTGTCGGAGGCATCCGAACCCTGCACCGTGTAGCCGAGATTGGCGAGCACCTCGGCAATGCCCGACATGCCGATCCCCCCGATCCCGATGAAATGGATGGGGCCTGTCTCGCGCGGAATCTTCATCGACGTCACTTCCGAATGGGCCGCGCCACTGGCACGGCGGATCGAGCCCCGGTCCCGATTCGGGGGCGGGAAAACGCGTTTCGCCTATCAGCCCTTGCGGGCAATGGAAAGCACCTCGCTTGCCAATCGCGAGGCGGCATCGGAAACGCCGGTGGTCCGCGCCGCCAGCGCCATGCGCTGCAGCCGGTCCGGATCATCAGCCAGCCGATCGAGCAGATCGGCCAGCGAAACCGGCGTGAAAGCCGGCTGCAGGATGACGATGGCCGCACCGGAATTGGCCAGCATGGCGCCATTCGCAGCCTGGTCCTGGTCCAGCGCGCCGGGCAGCGGCACGAGGATCGAGGGCCGGCCGATCACGCCCAGTTCGGACACCGTGGACGCGCCGGCCCGCGCAATGACGAGATGGCTCTCGGCCATGCGCTTCGGCAGGTCGTCGAAGAAATGCTCGACCTGATGCGCGACACCGAGCTTCTCGTACATCTTGGCCACGCGGAACACGTCCTCGTCGCGCGCCTGCTGGGTCACATGGAAGCGCTTGCGCACCTCCTCCGGCAGGTTCTGCAGCGCATTCGGCACGACATCGCTCATCACCCGGGCGCCCTGGCTGCCGCCGAAGACCAGCAACCGCACGGTGCCACCCGGCTTCAGGGCGGGATAGTCGATCTCCTTCGCGTGAAGGACCGGCTTCCGCACCGGGTTCCCGGTCACGACGGTCTTGTCGGGGAAGAGGTTGTCCTTCAGCTCCAGCCCGGTGGCGATCCGCATCACCCGCGGCGCCAGGAACCGGTTTGCCCGGCCCATCACGGCATTGGCCTCGTGGATCAGTGTCGGCAGGCCGGCGCCCTTCGCCGCGAGGATGGGCGGAACCGTCGGGTAGCCGCCGAACCCGACCACGATGGCGGGGTCGAGATCCCGGATCAGGCGGCGGGCCTGCATCACTCCCTGGAACAGGCGCCAGAGACCGCGCAGTTTCGATTTCAGGCCGGCACCGGTCACCGTCCCGGTCGTGATCGTGTGCACATCGCCGGGGAATCGCTCGACCCAGGCATCAACCCGTGTATCCGTGACCAGGGCGACCTTGTGGCCCCGGCTGACCAGCACTTCCGCCAGGGCTTCGGCCGGAAAGAGATGACCGCCGGTACCCCCGGCAGCCAGAAGGATCAGGCGGGATGTGTCGGCCATGGGCTATCCTCCGGCAGGCTGGGGCATGGCCCCGCGCGGCGCGGCCTGATGGGCCGGCATCCGGTCGGTCAGGGCCGATTTCGGGCGTCTGCGCGTCAGGGCGAGAAGGAATCCGCTGCTGAGCGCGACCGAAAGCAGGGACGAACCGCCATAGGACAGGAAGGGCAGCGTCATGCCCTTGGGCGGCACGAGGTTCAGGTTGACCGCCATGTTGATGAAGCTTTGCAGCCCGAACAGCATGATCAGCCCGGCGCCGGCCATCCGGCAGAAGGGATCGGCATTGGCGCGGGCGCGCATCATCCCGCGCACCACGATGAAGCCGAAGACCAGCACGACGAGCATGCAGGTGATGGCGCCGAACTCCTCGCCGATCACCGAGAACAGGAAATCGGTATGGCTGTCGGGCAGGCTGCGTTTCACCGTGCCCTCACCCGGGCCACGGCCGAACCAGCCTCCGGAAAGGAAGCTTTCCAGCGCCATGTCGGTCTGGAACGTGTCGCCATTGCCCTTGTTGAGGAACCGGTCGATCCGGTCCGTCACATGCGGCAGGAAGCGATAGGCAAGGAACAGCCCGCTGACACCCAGCCCGGCAAGGCCGATCACCCAGAGGATGTGCAGGCCGGCCAGGAAGAACAGCCCGCACCAGACGGCGCTGATCAGGATGGTCTGCCCAAGGTCGGGCTGGCGGATCAGCGGCACCACCGCCAGCGGCAGGATCAGCATGGCAATGGTGAGCGAGGGCATGTCCTGCCGGCTCTGCCGTTCGGAAAAGGCCCAGGCGGCCATGACAACGAAAGCCGGCTTGAGGATTTCGGAGGGCTGCAGCGAGAAGCCGGGCAGGTTCAGCCAGCGCCGGGCGCCCTTCACTTCCGCGCCGTGGAACAGCGTCAGGATGACCATGGCGAGACCGCCGATGAAGAGCACCAGCGCCAGCCGCCGCACCTGCCTCGGGTTGAGGAACGAGGTCCCGATCATGACGGCGCAGGCCATCAGCAGGAAGGCCGCCTGCCGGTTGACGAAATGGAAGGTCGGCAGGCCGAGCTTGTTGGCCACCGGCGGATAGGCGGCAAGGCCGAACAGGAAGCCGGACACCATCAGCGCGACGAACGAGAACAGCAGCCAGCGGTCGATCGTCCACCACCACTCGCCAAAGGTTGTGCGTTCCGCGCGCGTGACCATCCGACCTCACTTCCGGTGCATCGATCCTCCGGGAGGATCGGCACCGGCACCTGCTCCGGGACGGAGCCGGCCGGGCCGGATCCGTCAGTTCTCCGAAAATCCAGCGAGCTGGCGGGCCAGGCTGCGGAATTGGTCGCCCCTGACCTCGAAATTCGGAAACTGATCAAAGGAGGCGCAAGAAGGTGAAAGAAGGATTACCGGATTGCTGAATTTCGACGCATTGGCATCGGCGGCCGCGGCCGCGATCGCCACCTCCAGCGTGCCGCACCGCTGGTAGGGCACCCTGCCTTCGAGCGTGGCGGCGAATTCGGCTTCGGCCGCGCCGATCAGGTAGGCTTTCGCCACGCGCGGGAAAAGCGGGGCAAGGCTGGTGATCCCGCCCTCCTTGGCCTTGCCGCCGGCGATCCAGAACAGCCCCTCCTCGAAGGAGAGCAGGGCCTTCTCGGTGGAATCGGCATTGGTCGCCTTCGAATCATTGACGAGCCAGGCCTTGCCCGCCCGGCCAACCGGCTCCATCCGGTGCGCGAGGCCGGGAAAGCTGGCGAGGCCGGCCTGAAGCACGGACTCGTCGATTCCGAGCGCGAGGCAGGCGGCAACCGCCGCCGCTGCGTTCTGGGCATTATGGTCGCCCCGGAGCGAGGGAATGCCGGTGAGATCGGCCAGTTTCCGGCCATGGCCGCGCCAGGCGAAGATCTCGCGCCCACGGACATGGATGCCCGCGCCAAGCGTTTCCTGCAGCGAGATGCGGACAATCGGTTTGCCGGTATGGTCGAGGCGGACCGCCGCCGCTTCGGTGAAGGGATCGTCGACCCCGATCACCACCTTGTCCGCCGCCTTGACGAGGCGTTCCTTCACGCTGGCGTAATGCTCCATCGTGCCGTGCCGGTCGATATGGTCGGGCGTGATATTGAGCAGCACGCCGACGCTGGGCTGGAGCGAGGGCGTGAGGTCGATCTGGTAGGAGGACATCTCGATCACGTGGCAGCGGCCGGGCGCCGGCGGCGGCAGGTCGAGGATCGGCGTGCCGATATTGCCGCCGAGCGCCACATCCTTGCCGGCATGGCGCAGCAGATGCGCGATCAGCGCCGTCGTCGTGGATTTGCCGTTCGTGCCGGTAATCGCCACGAAAGGTGCGTCCGGGGCAAGGCGCCGCCGCTCGCGGCAGTAAAGCTCGACATCGCCGATCACCTCGATGCCGGCCTTCTGCGCCAGCTTCACGCTCCAGTGCGGCTCGGGATGCGTCAGCGGCACGCCGGGCGAGAGGACCAGCGCCGCAAAGGCCGACCAGTCCGCCTGGCGCAGATCGGCAGCCCGCAGGCCCTTCGCTTCGGCTTTGGCAATCGCCGCCGGGGAATCATCCCAGACGGTGACGTTTGCCCCGCCAGCCGCAAGGGCAAGGGCCGTGGCGAGGCCGGAGCCTCCCAGCCCGAACAGCGCGACGGCCCTGGAACGGAAGCTCTCGACGGGTGTCATCCTGTATCCCCTCAGCGCAGTTTCAGCGTGGCCAGCCCGATCAGGGCGAGAATCACCGCGATGATCCAGAAGCGGATCACGACCTGCGGCTCCTTCCAGCCCTTCTTCTCGTAATGGTGGTGGATCGGCGCCATCCGGAAGACGCGTTTGCCGGTCAGCTTGAAGCTGGCGACCTGGATGATCACGCTCGCCGCTTCGAGCACGAACAGCCCGCCGACGATGGCGAAGACGATCTCGTGCTTGGTGGCCACCGCCACGGTGCCCAGAAGGCCGCCCAGCGCAAGGCTGCCGGTATCGCCCATGAAAACCTGCGCCGGCGGCGCATTGAACCAAAGGAAGCCGAGCCCGGCCCCGATCACCGCGCCGAGGATGACGGCGAGTTCCCCCGTGCCGGGAATGGCATGGATCTGCAGGTAATTCGCGAAGATCGCGTTGCCGGAGAGATAGGCGATCACCCCGAACGTCCCCGCCGCGATCATCACCGGCACGATGGCGAGGCCATCGAGCCCGTCGGTGAGGTTCACGGCATTGCCGGCGGCCACCATCACGAAAGCCCCGAAGATGAAGAAGAACACCCCGAGCTGGATCAGCATGTCCTTGAAGACCGGAATCGCAACCGCATGGGCGAGATTCGGCGGGAAGCTGCGCGAGATGATGTAGCAGGCCGTCAGCGCGATCAGCGCTTCCAGCGCCAGCCTGGCCTTCGAGGAGAAGCCCTTGTGGGACTGCTTCGTGACCTTCAGGTAGTCATCGTAGAAGCCGATGATCCCGAAACCGAGCGTCACGGCCAGGACGGTCCAGACGAAGGAATTGCCGAGATTGGCCCAGAGCAGGGTGGAGAAGACGATCCCCGACAGGATCATCAGCCCGCCCATCGTGGGCGTGCCGCGCTTCAGCAGATGCGATTCGGGCCCGTCCTCGCGGATCGGCTGGCCCTTGCCCTGCTTGACGCGAAGCAGGTTGATGATCGCGGGCCCGAACAGCAGGACGAAGAACAGCGCCGTCATCGTGGCGGCACCGGCCCGGAGCGTGATGTAGCGGAACAGGTTGAGGGGCCCGAAGACGCTGGCGAAATCGGAGAGCCAGTAGAACATGTCGAAAATCCCCGCTCCGGTTGGGTGTCTGTGTCTCAGAGGTCCGGAAGCTCGGTCGCCAGCGCCGGGAACCGTTCCCGCATCGCCTTGACCACCCGCCCCATCCGGGACCCCAGCGACCCCTTGATCATCACCACATCGCCGGGCTGGATGGCATCGCACAGGATCGGTGCCAGAGCCTCGGCATTCTCCGCATACGCGCCCCGACGGTCGGCCGGCAAGCCCTGATAGAGGTTTCTCATCAGCGGACCGGCGGCAAAAACGAGATCGATATCCGCCTCGAGGATGGGATCCTTCAGGCCGGCATGGAGGTGTGGGCCTTCCGGGCCGAGTTCGAGCATGTCGCCGAGAACGGCAATGCGCCGCCCCCGCGCGCCACGCGGGACACTGCCCGTCACGGCCAGTGCCGCCCGCATCGAGGAGGGGTTGGCATTGTAGCTCTCGTCGATCAGCAGGAAATGCCGGTCGCCGAGCCGCAGCGCCTCGCGCTTGCCCCGGCCCTCGACGCTGCCGAAATCCTGCAGTGCCAGCGCGGAGAGGGCGAGATCGGCCCCGGCCAGGTGCGCCGCCCCCAGCACGGCCAGCGAGTTCATCGCGAGGTGCCGGCCCGGTGCGCCGATCCGGTAGGTCACGGGAATGCCGAAAACCTCGGCCGAGACGAGGCTGAAATCCGGGTCGAGATGGACCTGCTTCAGCCGGATATCCGCCCCCTCGCCGCTGCCGAACCGGACGATCCGGCCGGCACGGCTTGCCCCGGCATGCGCCGCGAGGCGTGCGGCATGGGCATTGTCGGCGTTGATGAGGGCGACGCCCCCGGATTCAAGCCCCGCGAAGATCTCGCCCTTCGCATCGGCAATTCCCTCGACACCGTGGAACTGCGCGAGATGCACCGGTTCGACGGTGGTGACGATGGCGATATGCGGGCGCACCATGGCGGTCAGCGGCAGGATCTCGAACGGATTCGACATCCCGATCTCGAACACGCCGAAGCGCGTGGCCCGGGGCATCCGCGCCAGCGTCAGCGGCACGCCCCAGTGATTGTTGTAGGAGGCGACCGAAGCATGGACCCGGCCCTGCCCGGAGAGCGCGATGCGCAGCATTTCCTTGGTCGAGGTCTTGCCGACCGAGCCGGTGATCGCGATGGCCGGCCCGTCGAGTTCCGCCCGGCGCGCCACGGCCAGCCGCCGCAGCCCTTCCAGCACGTCATCCACCACGATGACGGCGGCATCGGCCGGAAACTGCGCGCGATGCTCCGCATCGATGACCGCCGCCGCGGCTCCCTTCTCGAGGGCATCCGCCACGAAATCATGGCCGTCCCGCGCCTCGCCGCGGATCGCGAAGAACAACCCGCCCGGCTCGATCGTCCGGGTATCGATGGAGATCGACCGGATGGGCGTGGCCAGCGGATGGGCGCTTTCGCCCTTCATTTGTCCGAGCAGCTCGTCGCGGCCCCAGAGCGGCGGCTCGTCGGTTCTCGATGTCATTTCAGCGCCTCGATGGCCGCGCGGGCCACGTCATGATCGGAAAACGGATAGGTGTTCGAGCCGATGATCTGGCCGGTTTCATGGCCTTTGCCGGCAATCAGCAGGGCATCGCCCGGTTCGAGCAGCGCCACGGCATGCTGGATCGCCAGCGCCCGGTCCCCCACTTCGAAAGCGCCCGGCGCGGCCGCCATGATGGCCGCCCGGATCGCCGCAGGGTCCTCGCTGCGCGGATTGTCATCCGTCACGATGACGCGGTCGGCCTTCCCGGCCGCGATCCGCCCCATGATCGGCCGTTTGCCCGGATCCCGGTCGCCGCCGCAGCCGAAGACCACGACGAGCTTGCCCGACACGAACGGGCGGAGCGCCGACAGCGCATAGGCCAGGGCCTCCGGCTTGTGGGCGTAATCCACATAGACCGGTGCGGCATTGAACACACCGACCCGTTCGAGCCGCCCGGGCACGCCGCGCAACTGGCCGAGTGCCTCGAAGACGAGCGTTGCCGGTGCCCCGGCCGCAAGGGCAAGGCCGGCGGCAACGAGCGCATTCTCGATCTGGAACGCGCCGACGAGCGGCAGGTGGAAGGCGTGGCTCTGGCCGCGATAGGTCACCGCCACCCGCTGGCCGAGCGCCTCGGGCTCGATGCTGTCGATGCGGATCGTCTCGCCCCGATGCCCGATCGTCTGCACCGCGCGTCCGGCGAGCCCTGCCGCCACCGCGGCCTCGGCGCCGCGATCGCCGTCGAGATTGATCACCGCCGGCGCCCCGGCCGGCAGCAGCACCTCGAACAGGCGCAGCTTCGCCGCGAGGTAATCCTCCATCGTCGGATGGTAATCGAGATGGTCGCGGCCGAGATTGGTGAAGCCGGCCGCCTTCAGCCGCACGCCGTCCAGCCGGGCCTGGTCGAGCCCGTGGCTGGAGGCTTCCATGGCGAGATGCGTGATGCCGCGCCGTGCGAGCGTATCAAGCGTGCGGTGCAGGGTAACCGGGTCCGGCGTCGTCAGCGAGCCGTATTCGGCACCGCCCGGTCCGATCACGCCCAGCGTGCCGAGCGAGGCGGCATCATGCCCGCAATGCGCGAAGATCTGCCGGGTGAACTCGGCCACCGAGGTTTTCCCCGCCGTGCCGGTCACGGCGACGATCACCGGCGGCTGGTGCGGGAACATGTAGGCGGCCCCGCGCGACAGCGCGACGCGCATGTCCGGCGCCTGGAGATAGAGCACGATGCGGTCGAGCCCGGCCGGGCGCGGCCCCGCGCCGACTATCGCCATCGCACCGGCCTCGACCGCCGCCGGAATGAACTGCGCCCCGTCGACCTTGGTGCCGGGCATCGCAAAGAACGCATGGCCGGGCTGGACCTCCCGGCTGTCCGCGGTCAGGCCGGCGAGCGGGACATCGGCGAAATGCCCGGCCGAGAGGCCCAGAACCGCAGCGAGGCCCCCCAGTGTCGGCAGGGAGCCGTTCTGCGAGATTCCGTTCTTCGGGGCTCCGGAGGCAGGATGCCCGGCCTCGGGGCGCGCGTTCTTCTTGGACATCCGGCTGTTCCCTGCTCCGGCCGGTCATTGCCGGACGGGCATCGCTCCGATCCGCGCCACCAGCGGGAATGGTTGCTGGGGCAATTCGAACTTGGTTTCAAGCCCCAGCATCGGCCCGATCCGCTCCACGATGCGGCCCGTCGTCGGCGCGGCATTCCAGCCGGACGTCGCATAGCCATGGGTTTCAGGCAAGCCCTTGGGCTCGTCGAGCATCGTCAGAAGGATGTAGCGCGGCTTGTCGGCGGGCATCACGGCCATGAAGGTCGTGAGCAGCCGCGTCTTCGAATAGCGCCCGCCGATCACCTTCTCCGACGTGCCGGTCTTGCCCCCGAGATAATAGCCGGGAATGTCGGCCCGGGTGGCGGAGCCTTTCTCCGCATTGAGCCGCATGACATAGCGCATCATCTGGCTCGTCTCGGGCTTGAGCACCTGCACGGCGTTGGCCTCGGCCTCCTCGCGTGTGCGCTTGAGATAGGTCGGCTGGATCATCCGCCCGCCATTGACGAGTGCCGCCGTCGCCGCTGTCGCCTGCAGCGGCGCCACGGCAAGGCCATGGCCGAAGGCGATCGTCATCGTATTGAGTTCGCCCCATTTCGCCGGCTTGATCGGCTCGGAGCTTTCCGGCAGCTCGGTCCGCATGCGGTCGAGCTGGCCCATTTTCCGGAGGAAGGCCTTGTGCCCCTCGACCCCGACCGCCAGCGCCATGCGCGCCGTGCCGATATTCGAGGAATAGATGAAGATCTCCGGCACCGAGAGCGGCCGGCCCTTGCCCTTGTAATCGCCGATCTTGAACCGGCCGTAGCGCAGGGGCTGGCTGGCATCGAACACCGAGTTGAGCCGCACCTTGCCCGAATCCAGCGCCATCGCCGTCGTCAGCGCCTTGAAGGTCGAGCCCATCTCGTAGACGCCCACCTGCAGCCGGTTGATATTGTCCGGCTTCAGCGCATCGCCCGGATTGTTCGGGTCGTAATCAGGCAGGCTGACATGGGCGATGATCTCGCCCGTATCGACGTCGAGCACCAGGGCCGCCGCCGCCTTGGCCTTGTACTTGTCGAGCGCGGCCGTCAGTTCCTCGCGGACGGCATGGGTGACGCGCACATCGAGCGCCAGTTCGAGCGGTTTGAGATCGCCGGCGCTCTGCAGCAGACCGGCGCCCTTGAGGTCGTTCAGCCCCTGGCTGTCGATATATTTCTCGATCCCGGCAATGCCGACATTGTCGATATTCGCGAAGCCGAGCACGTGGGCGCCAGCCATCCCGTTCGGATAGACACGCTTGTTCTCCGGCAGGTAGCCGATCCCGGGAATGCCGAGACGGTGGATCTCCGCCTGCTGCTTCGGCGTCACCTCGCGCTTGATCCAGACGAAGCCGTTCTTCTTTCCCAGCTTGTCACGCAGTTCGCGGCCGTCGAGTTCGGGGAAGACGGCGTTGATCAGCTCCGCCGCCTCGTCCTTGTCGATCACCTTGCGTGGATCGGCGAAGATCGAGACGGTCTTCACATCCGTCGCCATGGTCACGCCGTGCCGGTCAACGATGGTGGGGCGCGCGGTCGAGATCGAACCCTGAGTCATCCGGCCGATCGTTGCCGGGTCCTCGCTGCGCGTGTTGATCTGGATGATCCGGCCGAGCAGCGTGGCGAACATGCCGCCGAAAACCAGCGCCAGCAGCACCATCCGCGGTTCGAGCTTTTCCGGCCGCACCATGAACAGCGCGCGGATGAGGCCGGGCCCGGCCGGAACAGCCGCCGCCCGGGGGACGGGTTCCGTGGCAGCCGCGCGCCGGAACGGCACACGCAGCGCCGGAAGCCGGATCGCTGGCAGCCGGAGGGCGGGCAGGGACAAGCGGGGGAAGGTGAAGCGTTTCACGGCACCAGCCTCTTGAGGAATCCGGTCAGGCCCCCCTCGCGCGGCGCGGAAGCAACGGGAGCGGGCGGGACATCGCGGGCCGCCGGGCTCGGCCCGACGCGCGCCGGCGGCACGATCCGCACCGGAGCCGCCTGCGCGACCGGACGGGTCGCCGCTTTCGGGGCCGGTACGGTGGTCACGGTCGCCCGGGGCCGCACCGGCGTCGCCGGGAGCGGCGTCGCACCGTTGGCAGACGGGCGCGGTGTCGCGGCCGGCGTGATGCTGCCGGTGCGGGCGGTCCGGCGCTGCGGGTCCGGCGTGACGGGCGGGATCGAGCCGGTCAGCAGGCTGTCCAGCGCATCCGGCGCCTCGGCAGGGCGCTCGGGAATATCGGCCGGCCGCACGATCTGCCGGGCCGAGACGCTCTGCAGCCCGCTTTCCGGCTTCTTGAGGGCCTGCATCCGCGCCGGGCGGTTCAGCAGATGCCATTCCGCCTGGAGAATGGCCGTGGCATCGCGCTCGCGCTGGAGTTCGGCCTCGCGCTTGCGCAGCTTCTCCGCCACCAGAATGGTCTCGTATTTCACCGAATAGGCCCAGGTTGCGGAAGCAATGACCGCGACGAGCGCCAGCAGGTTCAGCAGCCGGATCATCGCCGCGCCCTCCCCTTGCCACGGCTTCGGGCCGGCTCCTCGGGCAGGGCCGCCAGCGCGAACACGGCGGGATCGTCGCCTTGCGCCGGCGCCTCGGTGCGGATCGCCGCGCGGAGTTTCGCTGAACGGGCGCGCGGATTGACGGCCAGCTCGGCCTCGCCGGCCATGACGGGCCACTTGCCCTCGACGCGGAACGTCGCCACGGGGTTGGCCATGACCGGGGCATGGCGCGAGCCGCCGCCACGGCCGGACCGGGCGGCCAGGAACACCTTCACGATCCGGTCCTCGAGGCTGTGGAAACTGACGACAACCAGCCGCCCGCCCGGCCGGAGCAGCCGCTCCGCTGCATGCAGCGCCCGCGCAAGCTCGGTCAATTCATCGTTGACGGCGATGCGCAGGGCCTGGAAGGCCCGCGTTGCCGGGTGGATATCGCCCGGCCGCGTGCGGATGATCCGGCCGATCAGGTCCGCCAGCTGCCGGGTGGTGCGGAAGGGCTCGGCCTTGCGGTCGGTCACGATGGCGCGGGCGATCACCCGGGCGAGGCGTTCCTCGCCGTAATGGTAGAAGATGTCGGCAAGCCGCGCCTCGCTCGCCTCGTTGACGAGATCCGCCGCGCTTTCGCCGCTGGAGGCCATGCGCATGTCGAGCGGGCCATCCGCGCGGAAGGAGAAGCCGCGGATCGCCTCGTCAAGCTGCATCGAGGAGACGCCGATATCGAGCACGATGCCATCGAACCCGGCCAGACCGGCACCGGCGGCGGCATCCTCCATGGCGGAGAACTCGGTCTCGACCAGCGTCAGCCGGCCGCCATAGGCCGCGACAAGCGCCTGCCCGCCGGCAATTGCGCCGGGATCCCGGTCGAGCGCCAGGACGCGGTTCTCGGGATGAGCGTCGAGGATCGCGCGGCTGTAGCCGCCGGCGCCGAACGTGCCGTCGAGGAACAGCCCGCCTTCGCGGGCCCTCAAGGCCTCCAGCACCTCGGCCGGAAGGACGGGGACATGACGGGCCAGTCCGCCATCGGCACCTCCGCGGGAAGGGCCGCGGCCCGTCATGTCTCCCGGTCCCCCGATGCAGGGCCACGCGCCGGATTGCCCCCCGGAAGCGCATCCCTGACTGCGCGCAGCCTCGCTTTTGCCTCGGCGAGATGCGTCGAGAACCGTTCCGGTTCCCAGATCCGGAACCGGTCGCCCATGCCGACGAACATCACCGCGCCGGTAATACCCGCATGGGCCTTGAACCGTTCCGGCAGGACAATCCGTCCCTCCGGGTCCGGCCTGAGATGTTCCGCCCCCCCCAGCAGCGCGGTCGACATCAGGTCGCGCGCGTCCGAATAGGGCGGAAACCGGTCGATCAGCCCGTCGATTTCCCGCAGGAGGCGGTTCCCGCCACATTCGAGCGCGGGAACGTCCAGCGCCGGATGCATGAACAGGCCGGGATAGCCATCCGCCTCCAGCACGGCCCGGAACGGCGCCGGAATGGACACCCGCCCCTTGCCGTCCAGCCGGCCGGAAATCGTCGAGAGAAACCGCATCACGCAACGCCACCCCGTTCGACGGCGGCAAGGCCGCTGCCCCCGGGGCAGCCATGGCCTCGCCGGCCATCTCCACAGGCCCGGATCCGCGGCTTCTTGCCGGGCCGGCCTCGCCGCCGGCAGGCAAATCAGCAACAGGATTTGGGCAAAGATGGGCTAGCATGGGAAACTATGGGCGTCAACGCAACGGACGTGGCGACAGCCCGGGTCGACACGCCTGCGCATTGCATCAGAGAGGCGTTAAGGAAGGGTTTTGTTAGGCTTGACGGGATGTGAAATCGGCGCGCGGAATCGCCGGCATTCCTGCTGCCCGATGATCCCCGCAGGGCAGAAGATGAAGGTCCAGCCGGCCTGTAAGCCGGGTTCTGTATGGCCTGCGCCCGAAAGCGCCGACGTGGCGGCCATTCCTCTGGGATCCGCCTCGCGGCGGATCTCGTGCAACCAACCCGGGCAGCCGGGGCGGAGACCCCTGCGACGGTTGCCCGTCGCGCGCTGCCCCTATTCGGTCTTGCTCCCGGCGGGGTTTGCCCTGCCATTGCCGTTGCCGGCAACGCGGTGCGCTCTTGCCGCACCTTTTCACCCTTGCCGGAGCACGCCCCGGCGGTCTGTTTTCTGTGGCACTTTCCCTGGGGTCGCCCCCGGCGGCCGTTAGCCGCCACCGTTTCTCCATGGAGCCCGGACTTTCCTCCACCCGCGAACGGGCAGCGGCCGCCCGGCCGACTGGACAGCGCCAGATAGGCCCGGCCGCCCCATCGCGTCAACTTGAAGCAACGGCCGAACACTTTTTGGACGCTTTGTGGAAGAACCGTGCTGTCAGTGCGCTTTCGCACTTGAGCCGCACGGACGGACGTGAAAAAACTTGCCGGTCAAAACCGGTTTGCAGGGAGAACGACATGCGGAAGATTCTATCGGTTGCCGCGATTGCGGTGGTGGCGGCGGGCCTCGGTGCCTGTACGCCGCGTGAAGAGCGTGCGGCCGGCGGTGCCCTCCTCGGCGGCGCCGCGGGTGCGCTGATCGGCGGTGCGGTAACCGGCCGTGCCGGTGGCGCGGTGGCTGGCGGCCTCATCGGTGCGGCTGGCGGCGCCATCCTCGCGGATTCGACCCGGCCGCGCCGCGAATGCGTGCGCGTCCGCTATGATGCCTATGGCAACGCGTATTGCACACGCTATCGCCGCATCTGATCATCCTGACTGATTGAAACCGGCCATGGCGGGAGTACCCTCTTGCCATGGCTGATTCGTCTGCGCCCCCCGCCGAGCCCCGCCCGGATTCCCCCCATGCGGACCGGCTCCATCCCTCGCCCAATCATGGCGAGCGCCGCGGGACAGGCCGCCCCGACAGCATCATCCTTCACTACACGGGCATGGCGGATACCGCCGCGGCCCTGCTCTGGCTGGCCAATCCGCTCTCGCAGGTCTCCTGCCACTACTTTGTCTTCGAGGATGGCCGCATCTGGCAGATGGTGCCGGAAAGCCGCCGCGCGTGGCATGCCGGCCGCTCGAGCTGGCATCGCGAGAATGACATGAATTCGCGGTCGATCGGCATCGAGATCGCCAATCCCGGCCATGACCTCACGAAGATGCCGCCGGAACCCGGTGCCTATCCGGATTTCCCGCCCGCACAGATCGAGGCCGTGATCCGGCTGGTCGCGGATATCAAGGCGCGCTGGAGAATCCCCGACAGCCGCATCCTCGCCCATTCCGACATTGCGCCGGGCCGCAAGGTCGATCCGGGCGAGCGCTTCCCCTGGGCGCAGCTGGCCGCCGCCGGGCTCGGCCTGTGGGTGGAGCCGCCGGCTGTGCCGCCGGATGCGCCGGCCTACAGGGCCGGGGACGAGGGCATGCCGGTCGCCGCGTTGCAGGCCATGCTCGCGCGCTTCGGCTACAATCTCGAGATCACCGGCGTGTTCGACGCCTACACGGTGGATGTCGTCAGCGCCTTCCAGCGCCACTGGCGGCAGGAAAAGGTGGATGGGGTTGCCGATGGCGGGACGCTGGCGAGGCTCCGGGCACTCGCTGCCCTGTCATGACGGAGGCGTCTCGAGGCGCTCTTTCAGGAAATCCAGCAGGACCCGCACCCGGTGCACCCGGAACCGCCCGGGCGGCATGACGGCCCAGACCGGAAACGGCTCCACCGCATGGACGTCGTCGAGCAGCGAGACGAGCCGACCATCGGCCAGCGCCCTGTCGACGAGGATATTGCCCAGCCGCACGATCCCCGCCCCGCCGATGGCAAGATCGAGCAGGATATCGGCGCTGTCGACCGTGATCGCCGCCCGGATCGTCATCGCATTCACCCCCTCCGGCGTGTGGAAGGGCCATCGCGCGAGATGCGGCTGGTAGGAGAGCAGCAGGCATTGATGGCCGTGGAGATCCGCAGGCGTACGCGGAACCCCGTGCCGCGCCAGGTAATCCGGGCTGGCGCAGATGCGGCGGTGCCCGTCATAGAGCCGGACCGCCTGCAGGCTTGAATCGCCGAGGGCACCGGTCCTGAGCACGAGATCGACATGTTCCGCCACCGGGTCGATCTGGCGGTCCGTTACCGAGAGGTCGACGCTGATCTCCGGATAGAGCGCGCGGAAGGCCGGCAGGAGCGGCGCCAGCTGGTGCTTGGCGATGGCCGTACCCGCATCGACCCGGATGCGCCCGCCGGGCCGGCGCCCGGCCTGCGAGAGTTCCGATTCCACCGATTCGATGGCGGCGAGGATGTCGCGCGCCCGTTCAAGATAGGTCTGGCCTTCGGGCGTCAGGGCCAGCCGGCGCGTGGTGCGCGTCAGCAGCCGCACACGCAGCCGGTCCTCCAGCCGGCTGACCAGCTTCGACAGGGCCGAGGGTGTCAGTCCGAGTTCCGGGGCGGCGGCGGCAAAGCTGCCCTGCTCGACGATCCGCACGAAAGCCGCCATCTCATTCATGAAATCAATTCCGGAGTGACTGTTCTTCTTCGCTGATTATCGCCTGCGCAGATCGGATTACAAGAGGGCATGCATGAACCCGCACCGATGGAGAGTCCCATGTGCCCCCGATTCCCGATTGATTTCGACACCTATCGCCGCGAAGCCGCCCGCCTGCGGCGCGAAGCCCGGCTCAGCCTTGTCCGGCAGGCGGCGCAGGGGATTGCCACGTTAGCGGCACGCCTGTTCGCGAGCATTCGCCATCCGGCCCACGGGCGCGGCCCCGCTTTGGCAGGGCGCAACCCGGCAGGCGGGTGACACCTCTCTGGTCCCGCCCGATAAGCCTACCTCCCGGGCCCAAAGGGCATGTTCATGGACGTCCTTTGGGCCATGCTGATGAATTTGGGCTATGGCCTTGAGGTCATGGGCGCCTATAGTCAGCAGACAATTGACGTTGTCACTGCGTTCTGGTGCTTTTCACGACAGGAGCGGGTGGAGAGCGTTGCAGCCGGAGAGATTCCTGCCAAGAAATTGATGTTGTTTTCAAGCTTGAAGAGGCATCCGTGAGCCTTATTAAGATCCAGTTACTTGGCTTGATGGTATTCACAATCTCACTGATATCAAACCAATCGAGAGCACAAGACGCGAGTCTTTGTGGCCGCGTCGCATCATCCCCCGATCATCTCGAATTTCAGCTCCGACGCGAAGAAGCGAGCCTTTTAGGCCAAACACCACTCTACAGAGCCTATCGCGACAAACCAAAAGAGACGCATTGGCTCTTTACTGTTCCGCTCAACCCGGCTCACCCTGCGGTCGCTTGCACGGTCGTCGGGACCAACGATCAAGGCCAAACCACCTTGAAATCCGGTGCGCAGTGCTGGGCGTCCAAGGCCGAGTGCGACAAGTTTGCGAACTCAATAGACGAATGGCACGGCCAGATAGCCCGCCAGCTTGGAGCGTCGGTCGAAAAACCGGGGAGAGAACCCTGACCTTACGGCAATCTACATCAAGAGTGAAACCCGCCTACTCCGCCGCGACCACGTAGCCGGCCGGATCATAATTGAGGATCGGCGCCAGCCAGCGCTCGACCTCGCGGATATCCATGCCCTTGCGGCGGGCGTAATCCTCGACCTGATCCCGTTCGACCTTGGCGACGCCGAAATAATGGCTGTCCGGGTGGCTGAGATAGAGGCCCGAAACGCTGGCGCCCGGCCACATCGCATAGCTCTCGGTGAGCTGGACGCCGATGCGCCGCGTCGCCTCGGTCAGGCCGAACAGCGTCGCCTTCTCGGTATGGTCCGGCTGGGCCGGATAGCCCGGCGCCGGGCGGATGCCGTCATAGGGCTCGCCATGCAATTCGTCGGGCGCATAGGTCTCGTCCGGGGCATAGGCCCAGAACTCCTTGCGCACCCGCTCATGCATGCGCTCGGCAAAGGCCTCGGCCAGCCGGTCGGCCAGAGCCTTGGCCATGATCGAGGAATAATCGTCGTTCTTGCCCTTGAGCTTGTCGGCGATCCGGTCCTCGCCGATCCCGGCCGTGACCACGAACGCGCCGAGCCAGTCCGGCTTGGTGCCTTCCGGCGCCACGAAATCGGACAGGCAGAGATTGGGCCGCCCGTCGCGCTTGGAAAGCTGCTGCCGCAGGCCGTGGAAGGTCGCCAGCGTCTCGCTGCGGCTCTCGCCGGTATAGAGGCGGATATCATCGCCCACGGCATTGGCCGGCCAGAAGCCGATCACCGCCTTGGCCTGGAACCAGCGCTCGTCGATGATGCGCTTCAGCATGGCCTGCGCATCCTCCCACAGGGCGCGGGCCGCCTCGCCCTGCTCGGCATCCTCGAGGATCGCCGGGAAGCGCCCCTTCATCTCCCAGGTCTGGAAGAAGGGCGTCCAGTCAATATAGCGGGCCAGTTCCGCAAGGTCATACGAGCGGAAGACGCGCGTTCCGGTGAAGGTCGGCTTCGGCGGGGTATAGCCGGCCCAGTCGATCTTCTGCGCGTTCTCGCGCGCCTTCGCCAGCGGCAGGCGGAGCTTGTCCGCCTCGGACCGGGCATGCGCCTCCGCCACCTTCTCGTATTCGGCGCGAATCGTGGAGACGTAATTGTCGTTCGTCTCCTCCGACAGCAGCGAGGACACCACGCCCACGGCGCGGCTGGCATCGGTCACATAGACCGTCTGCCCCGCCTTGTAGGCCGGGTGGATCTTCACAGCGGTATGGACACGGCTCGTCGTCGCGCCGCCGATCAGCAGCGGAATGGTGAAGCCCTCGCGCTCCATCTCGGCCGCCACATGCACCATCTCGTCGAGGCTGGGCGTGATGAGGCCGGACAGGCCGATAATGTCCACCTTCTCGCGGCGCGCCGTCTCGAGGATGGTCTGACTCGGCACCATGACGCCGAGATCGATCACCTCGTAATTGTTGCACTGGAGCACGACGCCGACGATGTTCTTGCCGATATCGTGCACATCGCCCTTCACCGTCGCCATCAGGATCTTGCCCGCGGCCGGCATTTCCGTGAGGCCCGAGGCGCGCTTCTCCTCCTCGAGATAGGGCTGGAGATAGGCCACGGCCTGCTTCATCACGCGAGCGCTTTTCACCACCTGCGGCAGGAACATCTTGCCGGCACCGAACAGGTCACCCACCACGTTCATCCCCGCCATCAGCGGGCCTTCGATCACATGCAGCGGCTTCTCGGCCTGCTGCCGCGCGGCTTCCGTATCCTCGATGATGAACTCGGTGATCCCGTTGACGAGCGCGTGCTCGAGGCGCTTCTCGACCGGCAGTTCGCGCCACGCGAGGTCCTGCACCCGCACCTCGCCCTTGCCATCGCCCTTGAAGCGCGGCGCGGCATCGAGCAGCCGCTCGGTCGAATCCGGCCGGCGGTTGAGGACGACATCCTCGCAGAGCTCGCGCAATTCGGGGTCGAGCATGTCATAGACGGCAAGCTGCCCCGCATTGACGATGCCCATATCCATCCCGACCTTGATCGCGTGGTAGAGGAACACGCAATGCATCGCCTCGCGCACCGGCTCGTTGCCGCGGAACGAGAAGGACAGGTTGGAAATGCCGCCTGAAACATGCGCATGCGGCAGGTTCTGGCGGATGAACCGCGTGGCATCGATGAAATCGACGCCGTAATTATTGTGCTCCTCGATGCCCGTCGCGACAGCGAAGACATTCGGATCGAAGATGATGTCTTCCGGCGGGAAGCCCACCTGCTCCGTCAGCACTTTATAGGCGCGGGCACAGATCTCGGCTTTGCGGGCATAGGTATCGGCCTGGCCCTTTTCGTCGAACGCCATCACCACCACGGCGGCGCCATAGGCCCGCACTTTCCGGGCCTCGGCGATGAATTTCTCCTCGCCTTCCTTCATCGAGATCGAATTGACGATCCCCTTGCCCTGGATGCATTTCAGCCCGGCCTCGATGACATGGAACTTCGAGGAATCGACCATCACCGGCACGCGGGCGATATCCGGCTCGGCGGCAACGAGGTTGAGGAATTCGACCATCGCCTTCTCGCTGTCGAGCAGGCCCTCGTCCATGTTCACGTCAATGACCTGCGCGCCGTTCGCCACCTGGTCACGCGCCACATCGAGCGCCTCGGAGAGCCGCCCTTCCTTGATCAGCTTGCGGAACTTGGCCGAGCCGGTGACATTCGTCCGCTCGCCGACATTCACGAAGGGGATCGTCTCGTCGAGCACGAAAGGCTCGAGGCCTGACAGGCGCAGCAGCGGCTTCGCCTCGGGGATGGCGCGCGGCGCCTTGCCGGCCACTGCTTCCGCAATCGCTCGGATATGATCCGGTGTCGTGCCGCAGCAGCCGCCGACCATGTTGACGAGGCCGGCCTCGGCAAACTCGCCGATCAGCGCGGCCGTCGCGGCCGGGCTCTCGTCATAGAGGCCGAATTCGTTGGGCAGGCCGGCATTCGGATAGGCGCAGACGAAGGTATCGGCCACGCGGGAAATCTCGGCGATATGGGCGCGCATCTCGCGCGCACCGAGCGCGCAGTTGAGCCCGATCGTGAAGGGCTCGGCATGGCGCAGCGAATACCAGAAGGCCGTCGGCGTCTGCCCCGAAAGCGTGCGTCCCGAGAGGTCGGTGATCGTGCCGGAAATCATGATCGGCAGCGGGTTGCCGGTTTCCGCGAAGATCTGGTTGGCGGCAAACACCGCCGCCTTGGCATTGAGCGTGTCGAAGATCGTCTCGATCAGGATCAGCTCGGCCCCGCCATCGATCAGGCCGCGGATCTGCTCGGAATAGGCGGTGACGAAGTCGTCGAAACTGGCCGCGCGGAAGCCGGGATTGTTGACATCCGGCGAGATCGAGGCCGTGCGGTTGGTCGGGCCGACCGCACCGGCGACGAAGCGGCGCTTGCCGTCCTTCTCCTGCGCGATTGCCGCCGCCTCGCGGGCCAGCCGAGCGCCTTCCCTGTTCAGCTCGTAGGCCAGGGCCTCCATGCCGTAATCGGCTTGCGCGATCGAGGTCGAGGAAAAGGTATTGGTCTCGACGATATCCGCCCCGGCGAGGAAATAGTCGAGATGGATCGACCGGATCGCATCGGGCTGCGTCAGGATCAGCAGGTCGTTATTGCCCTTGAGCGGGTGATTCCACGAACGGAACCGTTCGGCGCGGAAATCCTCTTCCGAGAATTTCCGGTTCTGGATCTCGGTGCCCATGGCCCCGTCAAGGACGAGGATGCGTTCGCGCGCGGCGGCCTCGAGGGCAGCGCGGATTTCGGAACCTGTGGCGGAAAAGCTCATCCGTTCAATCCTTGGGTCGGGTCGGCGCAACGGCACCTTCCCCCGTCAGTTCAGGCAGCGGGAAATCAGGCAGCAAGGCCGGCAGGCGCGGCCCGCATGCCCAGCATGTGGCAGATCGCGAAGACGAGATCGGCCTTGTTCATCGTGTAGAAGTGGAATTCCGACACCCCGCGGTCGAGCAGGTCGAAGACCTGCTCCACCGCGACGGCCGCCGCCACGAGGCGCCGCGTCTCGGCATCGTCATCCAGCCCCTCGAACCGTTTGGCGAGCCAGCCCGGAACCTCGGTGCCGCAGCGCGTGGCGAAGCTGGCGGCCGTCTTGAAATTCTGCACCGGCAGGATGCCGGGCACGATCTCGATCCCGATCCCCGCTTTCCGGACGCGGTCGAGATAGCGGAAATAATGGTCGTTATCGAAGAAGAACTGGGTGATCGCCCGCGTTGCGCCGGCATCGACCTTGCGCTTCAGCAGGTCGATTTCCGCCTCGATCGAGGGGCTGTCCGGGTGCTTCTCGGGATAGGCCGAGACGGCGACTTCGAAATCACCGACCGCCTTGATTCCCGCCACGAGATCGACCGAGGATTGATACCCCTCGGGATGGGCCTCGAACGGGGTGCCGAGCCCGGTCACCGGGTCGCCGCGCAGCGCCACGATATGGCGCACGCCCATCTCCCAGTACCCTCGGATGATCTCGTCGGTCTCGGCCTTCGTCGCGGCGACGCAGGTCAGATGCGCGGCCGGCTTCAGCGCCGTCTCGTCGAGGATGCGCTTGACCGTCTGGTGCGTGCGCTCGCGCGTCGAACCGCCCGCCCCGTAGGTCACCGAGACGAAACGCGGCGTCAGCGGCGCAAGGCGCTGCACGCAGGCCCACAGGCTCTCGGCCATGGCGTCGTTCTTCGGCGGGAAGAATTCGAACGAGATGCCGAGAGGCGCCGGATGCGGCTGGCGGCTCGAGCGGGTGGAAAAGGCATTCATCACGCAACCTCGCGATGCGACGGGGAAGACGGGGAAGGCAGGGGAAAATCCCCGACCAGGCGGGGATCGACCCCCAGCCAGAGCGAAACCGCGAGCTTGGCCGTCTCGCCCGGTTCGGGCCGGAGGATCTGGCAGGCTTCGGCCCGGAGGCCGGATTCGGTCAGGAAGCCCTCCACTTCCGCCTGCTGGAAGCCGAGGCGGCGATGGGCATGATGGGCGCGGAGGCTTTCCTCCTGATGGGGCGCGAAATCGACGACCAGCAGCCGCCCGCCGGGGCGCAGGGTGCGCGCCGCTTCCCGCACCGCACGGCCGGGATCATCGAGGAAGTGCAGTACCTGATGCAGGATGACGAGGTCGAAGCCGTTGAGGTCGCTCGGCAGCGCATAGGCATCGCCCTGCCGGAGCTGGACATGCCGGAGGCCGGCCGCATCGAGATTGACGCGCGCCACGCCCAGCATGGCCGGGCTGACATCGAGCCCGACGGCGCGGGAGACCTGCGGCGCCAGCATTTCCAGCATCCGGCCCGTGCCGGTGCCGAGATCGAGCACGGAATCGAAACGCTTGCTGCCGAGCAGCGCCAGCACCGCCGCCTCGACCCGCGCTTCCGGCACATGGAGCGAGCGGATCCGGTTCCATTCGGCGGCATGGCGCGAGAAATAACTGGAAGCCTGCTCCTTGCGCTCCTCGCGCACGGCGGCCAGGCGACGCCGGTCACCGGCGAGATCGGCATCGGACGGATCGAGCGCCGCGACGACGCCATCCCGCACGGCAAGCGCGATCGCGCTGTCCGACAGCCGGAAAAAGGCCCAGGCGCCCTCGCGATGCCGGTCGATGAGCCCCGCCTCGACGAGCAGCTTGAGATGGCGCGACACGCGCGGCTGCGACTGGCCGAGAATGGTCATGAGTTCGGTGACGGTGAGTTCGCCCTCGGCCAGCAGCGCGAGGATGCGCAGGCGCGTTTCCTCACCCGCCGCTTCCAGCGCGGTCAGCAGGTCACCGAAGGCAAACTGGCCACCGGACGTGGGAACAGGATGCGTGCGCATCAGGCGATTCCGCAAAACGACATAAAGATATGTTTATATCGTTCACCCACAAAGTGCAACCCTGAAAGTGCCCGCCCCTGACGGAACGGTCAGCTCGAGCGTGCCTCCCAGACCATGCCGGGTCGCAGGGCCGGAAAGCGCGATTCCGGCAGCCCGGCCTTGCCGAGCGCTGCGACAAGATCCCTCGGCGGCGCGTCGACGGCCTCGTTGGTCAGCCGGAAGGTGCCCCAATGATAGCCCAGCGCCTGTTCCAGCCCGAGAATGCGCAGGATTTCCACCGCATCCTCCGGGTTGATGTGCTGTTGCCGCATGAACCAGCGCGGTTCATAGGCGCCGATCGGGATCAGGCCGAGCCGCAGGTCCGGATGCTTCGCCTTCAGCGCCCGGAACACGCGGCCATCGCCGAAACCGGTATCGCCGACGAACCAGAGCTTTCCCCAGCGCCCCGCCAGCACGAAAGAGGCCCAGAGCGCATGGCGCCGGTCGAACGTGCTCCGGGCCGACCAATGCTGCGAGGGCTCGAAGAACAAAGTCAGCCCCGGCGCCAGCGTGGCCGTGTCGCCCCAGTCGCCCGCCTCGACCTCGATATCCGGCCGCTCAGCGCGGATGATCGTGTCATTCCCCAGCGGCACGAGCATGCGGGGCCGGTCACGGTCCCAGAGGCGATGCAAGGTCGGCAGGTCAAGATGGTCGTAATGGTTGTGCGAGACCAGCACGGTGTCGATCTTCGGCAGGTCGGCAAAGGCGATGCCCGGCGCATTGGCCCGCTTCGGCCCGGCAAAGGAAACCGGGCTCGCCCGCTCCGAATAATGCGGGTCGATCAGGATGTTGTGCCCGTCCATCTGGATCAGGAAGCTGGCATGGCCGATGAAGCTCACCCGCAGCCGCCCGGCCCCGACCCGCGCCGGCGGCGTGTCCACCGGCAGGGGGCTCGGAAACGCCTCCGGCCAGGCCTCGGCCTTGTCGCCCAGCTGCCAGCGCAGGAAATCGGCGAAGCCGCGCGGCTGGTCCCCGCCGGGATTGAAGAAATGCGTCCCGTCGAAATGATCGGAAACCGGCCCGGAGTAATAGGCATTGGCCCGCGCCGGGCGGAGCATGGCGGCAAGGCCGCCGCCAACCGCCGCAACGGCGAAGGCGATCTGGAGAAAGCGTCGGCGGTGAAGCGGCTTGTCTGTCATGCCGGGTTAGGTGGGGCGGGACGGGGCAAGGTTCAATCGCCGGCGGATGTCCTCGTCATTGCGAGGCGCACCTTGCCGCGCGACCCTCCGATGCTCGATCCGCCCCGGCTCCGCGGCTGCCCCACACGCGTTATTCGCACACTGTCGGGCGTTTTTCGTCCGTCCATTCGGCAACGGGGACGGGCTTGAGCGAAAACGTCACGGCGCGGTTACGCTTCCCGGTCCCCTTGCCGGTGGAGAGGTTGAGGTCGCAGGCGCTGGTACCGGCATCGATATCATCGGCAATCGAGTCATAGCTGGAATAGGTGATGCCGAGCACGACAAGCCGCCCGGAACGCCAGGCCAGGGTCAGCTTCTGGTCCCATTTGTAGCGGCCCTGCGCATTGCCACTCTGGACAGTGATGATCCCCTTGCGCGGCTCGGCGACGTCGTGGATGCCGAAGCCGAATTCATCTTTCCTGGACAGCAGGCGCAGCTGTTCCCTGCCGGAAACGGCATCTTTCTCGCCCTTGAAAACATGGAGCGTGGCAAAGGGCCCGCCATCCCTGTCGCTGGTGAAGACCAGCAGATCATTGACCCCGTCCTGATCGAAATCGACCACAAGCCGGGCAACGACATCCTTCACGGGAACCTTCGCGCCCTGCGCCATGACAGAGAACGGGACGAGCATCGTCACCGCCGCAAGACAAAACCGCATCATCGCCAGCCCCCCGCATGTCAACGCGGGCATGATACCCGGAGAGGGGGTTTTGGAAAGGGCGCGACGGTGCCCCTTACCGCGCGAATTTCCGGTACTTGATCCGCTTGGGCTCCACGGCATCGGCACCGAGGCGGCGCTTCTTGTCCTCGATGTAATCCGAGAACGAACCCTCGAACCACTCGACATGGCTGTCGCCCTCGAAGGCGAGGATATGCGTGGCGATGCGGTCGAGGAACCAGCGGTCATGGCTGATGATCACGGCGCAGCCGGCATAATCCTCGAGCGCCTCTTCCAGCGCGCGCAGGGTATCGACGTCGAGATCGTTGGTCGGTTCGTCGAGCAGCAGCACATTCGCGCCGGATTTCAGCATCTTGGCAAGATGCAGGCGGTTGCGTTCGCCGCCCGAGAGCATGCCGACCTTCTTTTCCTGGTCGCCGCCCTTGAAGTTGAACGCCCCGCAATAGGCGCGGGAATGCATCGACTTCTTGCCGAGATAGATCACCTCGGCCCCGCCGGAGATTTCCTCCCAGACGGTCTTCTTGTCGTCGAGCGCGTCGCGGCTCTGGTCGACATAGCCGAGCTTCACGCTCTCGCCCACGGTGATCGTGCCGCCATCCGGCTTCTCGGCACCGGTGATCATGCGGAACAACGTGGTCTTGCCGGCGCCGTTGGGCCCGATCACGCCGACAATGCCGCCCGGCGGCAGCTTGAACGAGAGGTTCTCGATCAGCAGCTTGTCCTGGAAGCCCTTGTTGAGATTCTCGAAATCGATGACGTTGCCGCCCAGCCGCTCGGCGATCGGAATGATGATCTGCGTGCTGTCCGGCGCCTTTTCCGAGGCCTTCTGCACCAGTTCCTCGTAGCGCTGGATCCGGGCCTTGTTCTTGGCCTGCCGGGCCTTGGGCGAAGCGGCCACCCATTCCTGCTCGCGCGCCATCGTGCGCTGGCGGGCGGCATCCTCGCGCCCCTCCTGCTCGAGGCGCTTCTGCTTCTGCTGCAGCCAGCTCGTGTAATTGCCCTCGTAGGGAATGCCGCGGCCGCGATCGAGCTCGAGGATCCAGCCCGTGACATTGTCGAGGAAGTAGCGGTCATGGGTAACGATCAGGATCGCCCCCGGATATTCCCGGAGATGGGCCTCGAGCCAGTTCACCGTCTCGGCATCGAGATGGTTGGTCGGTTCGTCGAGCAGCAGCAGTTCCGGCTGTTCCAGCAGCAGCTTGCACAGCGCGACGCGGCGCTTTTCCCCGCCCGAGAGCTTGTCCACCGCCCAGTCATCCGGCGGGCAGCGCAGGGCATCCATGGCCTGGTCGACCTTGCTGTCGAGATCCCACAGGTTCTGGCTGTCGATCTGGTCCTGCAGCCTGGCGGCTTCCTCGGCGGTCTCGTCCGAGTAGTTCATCATCAGCTCGTTGTAGCGGTCGATGATCGCCTGCTTGGCCGCAACGCCGAGCTTCACGTTCTCGCGGACATTGAGGCCGAGATCGAGCTGCGGCTCCTGCGGCAGGTAGCCGACACGGGCGCCCTCGGCCACCCAGCCATCGCCGGTCCATTCCTTGTCGATCCCCGCCATGATCTTCAGCAGGGTCGACTTGCCGGCGCCGTTGACACCCAGAACCCCGATCTTCGCATCCGGGTAGAAGGACAGGTGGATGTTGTCGAGCACCTTCTTCCCGCCCGGATAGGCCTTGGTCAGGCCACGCATGTGATAGATGAACTGACGGGACATTCTCGGCTCGTTTCGCTGGAGGTCGAAGGGCGCACGGACGGCGCGCCACGGCTGCGCTGAGGTAGCAACCGCACGCCGGGGATTCAAGCCTCTTCGCCCCCGGACCGACGGATCGCCTTTTCGCGCGGCTCCTAACCAAACGGAAAGCAGGCTCTGCCATCATGCAGGCTCGTTCGGGTTGAGTTTCGCGTCCCATGAGCAGCGTTCTGGCCGCCGCAGCGGCTGCAAAGATCCAGGAAATCCGCGCCCAGTCGCTGGCGACCATGCTGGCGGCTGTCGGGGCCGCCGGCCAGGCCGGCGCAGCCGGGGCGCGCCCGGGCGGAACCGGCGGAGCGCCGTTCGAGGCAGCCCAGATCCGCGCGATCCTCGTCGAGATGCAGGGCGCGAGCCGTGCTCTCGTCCAGCTGGCCGGCGGCTATGCCGAGGTCGAGCTGCCGCCGGCCCTGTTGCGGCAGGCCTCCATCGACACTTCCGTGCTGAAGCAGGGCGCCCTGCTGCTGCTCCCGGCCGACATTCCCGCCCGCCCGGTCCCCGGCCCGGCCACGGCCGTCGCCACGCCGAACCCCGCTGTTCCGCAGCCGCAACCCGGGCCGACCGGCGCCTTCCCGCCCGGATCGCTGGGCGCGGCGCTGGGGCGGATGACCGGCCTCGCCCTGCCCGCCGCCGAGGCCATGCAACCGATGCAACCGGCGCTGCCGAACCAGGCGGCGTTGCGCCCGGTCATGCTGCCGCAGGGCCTGCCGGCCCCGCTCGCCGAGGCCGTGCTCCAGAGCGCAGCCCGCCAGCTTCCGCTCGCTCCTGTCCTGACGGCCCTGCTCACCAGGGCACCGGAAGCAGGGCTTCCGCCTGTACTGCAGAACCTGCTCCAGTCGCTGCAGGGCCTGCGCAGCAGCCCGGCCAGCCTCGCCACGCCGGAGGGCCTGCAATCCGCCCTGGCCCGATCAGGCCTGTTCCTCGAAACCAACCTTGCCCGCACCCTGCCCGGCCAGACGCCACCCGTCGATCTCAAGAGCCATCTCGCCGCGATCCAGCGCGCGGCGGAGCAGGTCCGGCAGGTCACCGGCGGTACCGATCCGGCGGATCTCGCCCGTCTCGCCGAAGGCGGCACGGAGCGGATCAAGCTGATGCAGCTGGCCTCCCTGCCGGCCCATCCCGAAATCGTCCGGACGGATGAATCCGGGCAGGGCTTCCGGCTGACGGTGTCCGTTCCGCTGGCGCCGCAGGGGCCGGACCGGCCGCAGACCGCGATGATGGGGCTGATGATCGAGCACCAGCCCGAGCAAGCCCCCGCCCCGGAAGATGCCCTCCGGCAGGAGAGTTCCGGCGAGGCACAGCCCTTCCCGTGGAAGGTGCGGATCGCCCTCGACCTTGAGGAGACCGGCCCGGTCGAGGCCGAGATCGGCCTGCGCGGCCAGTCGGTTTCGGTGCAGGTCTGGGCGGAGCAGCCGGCCATGGCACGGCTGGCGCGCCAGAAGATCGGCGATCTCCATTCCGCCCTGTCCGGCGCGGCCTTCGAGATCACGCGGCTCGATGTGCATGACGGACGCTCGGCCCCGCGGCCGAGCCTGCCCAATCCCTATCTGGATCGCCGGCCATGACCGGGCACGTGACGCTCGACCCGCATCTTTCCGAAGCCGCCCGCAAGCCGGGCGAGAAGATTGCCGTCGCACTGAAATACGACTTCGGCGATGGCGCCCCGGTGGTCACGGCCAAGGGGCGCGGCGATGTTGCCGAGAAGATCCTCGAGACCGCGCGCGAGCATGACGTCGCGATCGAGCAGAACCCGGTCCTGGCGGAGGCTCTTTCCCGCATCGAACTGGATACGGAGATCCCGGTTCCGCTCTACAAGGCCGTGGCCGAGGTGATCGGCTTCCTGCTCAGGACCGGGCAGCTGAACCGCCCGGCTCCCGGCGAGCCGCAGGCCCGGATGGCCTCAGACCCGGTTACGACACACCCGGATCGGCGGTGAAACCGGCCGCTTCGATGCCGGCAATCGCCGCCGCCTCGTCATTATCGGAGGTATCGCCCGAAATCCCGACCGCGCCGATCACCTGATCGCCGGACCGGATCAGCACGCCGCCCGGAACGGGCACCAGCGCGCCATCGGCAATCTGCATCGCCGCCGCCACGAAGGCCGGGCGCTCGGCCGCCATCTTCATCAGGGAACGGCTGCCCGAGCCCATGGCCAGCGCGCCATTGGCCTTGGAAAAGGCCACTTCCGGCCGCTTGATCGAGGTATTGTCCTCGGTCAGCACGATCTTGCGGGCGGCGCGGGCATCCAGCACCACGATCGAGAGCGGCTTGAAATTGCGCTCGCGGGCGAAGGACAGCGCGGTATCGGCGATCAGACGGGCCTTGTCGTAGGTCAGCATGGCAAGCTCCTCGGGTTTCCGGCCCCTGCTAGCATGGTTCCCTCGCCTGTCATCCCCGGATTTCGCGACCAGCACCTTTTCCGCACCGGCACAAGCATCTTCCCTGTGCCCCTCCGCTTCTGGTAACAGGAGCCATGAGCGGCCAGGTCGAAATCCGAATCGAGGGCAGGACGGTCACCGTTCCCGTCGGAACCGGTGCGCTGGAAGCTGCCTCGCGGGCCGGCTTCACCCTGCATGACGAATGCTTTGTCGAGCTGGTCGAGGGGACGCTGGACGTGGTCGGCAGCCACGAGGACAATATCGTCCTCGCACGCCATGCCCGGATCAACGGCCCGGCGGAACTTCGCTTCGAAACCCGCCCGCGCGAGATCAAGGTTTCGGGTGTCGTGGCCGACATCACCGATCTCGCGGCGGGCATCGCCCAGATCGTGATCCGCTCCAGCCAGCCGATCCCCTATCTCCCGGGCCAGTATCTCGCCGTGGAATTTGCCGGATTTCCGGCCCGGATGCTCGCGCCGACCCTGACGCTGGACGGCCTGCGCGAACTTGACCAGCTGGTCTTCCACATGCGGCGGCATCCCGAAGGCGCCGTATCGGCGGCTTTGGGCCAGGCGATCCGCCCGGGCCGCAAGGTCACGATGCGCGGGCCCCATGGCCATGCTTTCCTGCGCCGGGGCGACGGGCGGCTGGTGCTGGTGTCCTCCGGCACGGGCTTCGCGCCGCTCTGGTCCATCGCCGTGGCGGCCCGGCTCGGGCAGCCCCACCGGCCGCTCCACATCATCGCTTCCGCCCGGGATCCACGCGATCTCTACATGCGCCCGGCTTTGGACTGGCTGGCCAAGCATGGCGTGGAGGACATCACGCTCGCAGCCTCCGCGGCATCGCCCATGCCGCCTGCACGCCACGGCCGCGCCATCGCCTTCCTGCCCCGGCTTGGACCTGCGGATACGATCCATGCCTTTGGCGGGGCCGGCATGGTCGACCAGCTCCGTCAGGTCGCGGCTCAGACCGGCGCCCGGTGCTATGCGAATGCCTTCGGCCCCGCCGAAGCGAGCCCGTCGGCGACCGGCATCCGCCGGTTCTTCACGGGAAGCCCGAAACCGGCCTCCCCGGTCCATGCGCAGATCGAGGCGCTGGCGGCACGGCTCTCGCGCCCGGGCGGCTGAGCAACGGGATCACTCCGCCGGCTGTCCCTGCCCGGCCGCTCCGCCATGGCCATGACCATGGCTGCCTTTCTCCTTGCCACCCGCAGCGAAACGATCCTGCAGCTCGGCCAGTTTCTCGGCGATCGTCGAACGCGGCGAGGTATAGTTTCCGACCATCAGGAACACCGACGGCACGAGGAACAGCGTCATGAAGGTGGAGAGGCTGGCCCCGCCGATGATGACCCAGCCGATCGTCGCGCGGGCCTCGGCCCCTGCCCCGGTCGACAGCGCCAGCGGCACCGCGCCGAACACGGTTGCGATCGAGGTCATCAGGATCGGGCGCAGGCGCATCTCGGATGCCTTGACGACGGCCTCGTAGAGTTCCGCCCCCTGCTCGCGCAGCTGGTTGGTGAACTCGACGATCAGGATCCCGTTCTTCGTCATGATGCCGATCAGCAGGATCATGCCGATCTGGCTGTAGACATTGAGGGTCTGGCCTGTCAGCAGCAGGATGGCCAAGGCCCCTGTCAGGGCCAACGGCACGGTCACCATGATGACGGCCGGCGCGATCCAGCATTCGAACTGGGCGGCGAGCACGAGGAACACCACGAGCAGCGCGAAGCCGAACGTCATATAAAGCGAGCTGCTCGCGCGCTTGTACTCTTTCGACTGGCCGTTATAGCCGATGCGCGCCTCGGCCGGCAGCACCTCCTTCGCGATCCGGTCCAGCGCGTCGATCCCCTGGCCGAGCGTCACGCCCGGGGCCAGCGAACCCTGGATGGTGATCGACCGCAGGCGGTCGAAGCGGTTCAACCGCTGCGGGCCGGCCTGCTCGCGCAGCGAGACGAAGTTCGACAGTGGCACGAGTTCCCCGGTGCCGGTCCGGACGAACACGTTCTTGAGATCATCCGGACGGATGCGGTTCTCGGCCCGGGCCTGCATGATGACAGAATACTCGATCCCGCGATCGACGAAGGTCGAGACCTCGCGCTCGCCGAACATCAGTTCGAGGCTGCGCCCGATCGCCTCCACCGACACGCCGAGATCGGCGGCGCGGCCGCGGTCGATCTGCACCCGCAGGTCCGGCTGGCGTTCGGTATAGTCGCTGTCGAGGTTGCGGAAGAGCCCGGTCGCGTTGGCGCGCTCGAGCACGAGATCGCGCCAGGCCGCGAGCGTCACGAAATCCGGGCCGCCGATCACGAACTGGATCGGCTGCTGGAACCCGCGCTGGCCGAGCGAGGGCGGGTTGATCGGGAAGATGCGCGCCCCCGGGATCCGCTGGACCTTGGCCAGCAATTCCTGCTGCAGCGCCTGCTGGCGGACATTGCGCTCGTTCCATGGCGCGAGGCGCACGATGAGCAGCCCGGCATTGACCGGCGCCGGCCGCTGGAGACCGGGCGCGACGATGGTCAGGGTCGTCCGTATCACCCCAGATTCAAAATAGGGCTTCAGCATCGCCTCGACCTCGCGCATCCGGTCGCGCGTATAGGAGAGCGAGGCGGATTCCGGTGCCGTGACGGGGATGATGATCGTCCCGCGATCCTCGACCGGGGCGAATTCCTTCGGCACGAGGAAGAACAGCTGCACCGCCGCGAAGGACACGCCGGCACCCAGCGCGATGACGAGGAGCGGCGCGTTGAGGGCGCGCTTGAGCATCCGTGAATAGACCCGGCCCATCCCGTCAAAGAACGGCTCGGTCTTCCGGTGCACCCAGCCATGATGCGAGGTCAGCAGCTTCGAGCACATCATCGGGGTCAGCGTCCGGGCGACAACGCCGGAGAAGAAGATCGACGTGGCCAGCGTCACGCCGAATTCCCGGAACAGACGGCCGGTCTGGCCATCCATGAAGGCGATCGGCACGAAGACCGAGATGAGCGTGATCGTCGTCGCGATGACGGCGAAGGCGATTTCCCGTGCACCGATATAGGAGGCCAGCAGCGGCGGCTCGCCCTCCTCGATGCGGCGATGCACGTTCTCCACCTCGACGATCGCGTCATCGACCACGATGCCGATGGCCAGCACGACGGCCAGCAGCGTCAGCACGTTGATCGAGAAGCCGAACATCCACAGGACCGCGAAGGTCGGGATGATCGAGACCGGGATGGCGATGCCGGCCACCAGCGTCGAGCGCCACGACCGGAGGAAGACGAGGATGACGATGATGACGAGGAGGATGCCCTCGGCCAGCGTCTTCAGCACGCCGTTGATCGAGGAGCGGATGAAATTGGCCTCGTTGTAGAGGATCTCCGCATTGGTGCCTTCCGGGAAGGCCGGACGGATAAGGGCGAGTTCCGCCGCCACGCCTTCCGCCACCGACAGGGTGTTGGCGGTGGACTGGCGGATGATGCCCAGCCCGATCGCGGTCTTGCCGCTGGCGAAGAACTCGAAGCGCTCGTCCTCGGCGCCGACCTCGACCTGCGCCACCTCACCCAGCCGGACCTGGTAGCCGTTGCGGGTGGCCACGACGATATTGGCGAATTGCTCGCGGTTCGAGAGCTTGGAGTCGGTCTTGACGGTGATTTCGCGCTGGGCCGAGGTCAGCCGGCCGCCGGGAAGATCGACATTCTGCCGTTTGATCGCCGCCTCGACATCCTGGACGGTCACGCCGCGTGCCGCCATGGCCGCGCGGTCCACCGCGACGCGCATCGCATAGCGCCGTTCACCCCCGATATTGACACTCGCGACGCCGGGCACCGTGGCCAGCCGGTCCACGACCGTCCGGCGGAGGAAGTCGGTCAGCTCGAGCGCATCGAGATTGGTCGAGGTCACGCCAATCCAGAGGATGGCCTGCGCATTGGAATCGACGCGCTGGATGATCGGCGCATCGACGCCGTCCGGCAGGCGCGACAGCACGCGGCCCACCCGGTCGCGCACATCCGCCGCCGCCGCATCCGGATCGCGGTTCACATCGAACTCGATGGTGATCGAGGAGCGGTCGTTCTGGCTGAAGGAATTGATGTTGGTGATCCCCTCGATCCCCGCCACCGCGCGCTCCAGCACTTCGGTGACGCGGCTCTCGATCACCTCGTTCGAGGCCCCGCGATAGGCGGTGGAGATCGAAACGACCGGCGGGTCGATCTGGGGATATTCACGCACCGGGAGCGACATCAGCCCCGCCACCCCGGCAACGCAGAGAAGCAGGCTGATCACGCTGGCAAAAACCGGGCGCTGGATGGAGACGTCGGAGAGCTGCATGGTCGCTCCTGTGGAACCGGTTCAGGAAACGCGGGCGAGCGAGACGCCCGGTGCGCTGTCGAATGTCATGCCTTCTTGCCGGCGGCCGCGGGGTCGCCCGCGCCGGCGGCCGGCACGCTGCTCTGGCCCGGGAAGGCCGGCTTGGTCTGGACCGGCTGCCCCTGTCGGATGCGCTGCACGCCGCGGACGACGATCGTCTCGCCGGCGGCAAGCCCGGTCAGCACCTCGACCTTGCCATCCTGACGTTGGCCGATCGTCACGACCCGGCGCTCGATCTTGCCGTCCTTGACCACGAAGGCGATCTGGCGCGGTCCCTCGGCCACGACCGATTCCTCCGGCGCCAGCAGCGCATTCTCGCGCGCCGCGATCTGGAGCGAGACATTCATGAACATGCCCGGCTTCAGCACGCTGTCGCGGTTGGGAATGATGGCGGTGAGCCTGGCCGACCGCGTCACGGTATCGATACGCGTGTCGATGACCGCAACCTCGCCCTCGAAGATGCGTCCCGGAAAGGCGAGCGAGGTCGACCGCACGGTCGCGCCGACCCTGATCCGGTTGACCAGCGTTTCCGGCACGGCGAAATCGAGCCGCATCCTCGAGACATCGTCGAGCGTCGTCACCGGAACTCGGTTATCCACCAGCGCGCCGAGCGAAACCTGCCGCAGGCCGACACGGCCGTCGAACGGGGCCCGCAGGATCAGGTCGTCCAGTCGGGCCGCCGCCGCACGCTCGCGCGCCTCGGCCGCCGCGATCGCGGTCTCGATCGTGCGCAATTGCAGGGTCAGGTCCGCGACCTGCGCTTCCGTTCCCGCACCGGTCTGGCGCAGCTGAAGCGCCCGCTGCAATTTCTGATTGGTCTCGTCCCGCTGGGCCTTCGCGGTGGCGATGGCGGCGCGGGTCGCCTCGAGATCGGCACGGCGCTCGGCCACGTCGAGCCGGATGAGCTCGTCGCCGGCTTTCACCGTCTGCCCTTCCTCGAAGGAAATCTTCTCGACCGTTCCCGACACCTTGGCGGTGAGGGTCACGGATTCGAAGGCACGGGTGGTCCCGACCGCTTCGGAAATCTCCATGACCGGGCCCGTACCGATCGTCGCCACTTCGACAATGGCCGGCGGCATGCCGCCGCCCGGCCCGCCGCGACCCGGCGCACCCCCGGCAGCGGGGCCGGGTTTCGGCGCCAGCGAGGCCAGGCCGGGAACCTTCGCGAGAACAGGGGCAAGGGTCGACCATTGCTGCCAACCAAGAAGCGCTCCGCCTCCCACAACGGCAATGACCACCAGCTGCGTTGCTGTTCGCATGCTCGTCTCCTGCATGCATGGACTTGTGCCCCCGCACATGAGCCATGCTGAAATGTCGCCGGGAGGATACTTAGGGCGGTCAGGCGTGAAAAGATACCGGTTCTTCAGGGAGATCGTGCATTGCGGCAAGGAAGCATGCGGGCGCGCAACACCGCGCTGCCACGCCGGAGAGCAGCCTGCCTGTCGCCTGGCCGCCCTGACGCGCCGCGCGGCAGGCTTGTTTCCCTTTTGGTCGATGATGGCGGGCCGGAGCGAAGGCTTCACAACTGCGTGATCGCACCCCGTTCCCGGATCCGGAGCGGCGGATGACCCGGCCGCGGGGCTTGATTCCGATCAAGGACGGAGCCCTGCCGCGTGCGATGCTGGCCGGAAAACAGGCATGTCCATGTCCGACCCGGGGAGGCCGATCCTTGAGCGATACACCTGACCGCGAAACCGCCACGGTGCGAACCGATCCGATCGTCCGCCCGGTAACCGTGAACGACATTGCCGAGGCCATCGGCGCAGGCCTGCGCGACCTGCAGGCGACGCCGCTTCTCAGCCTCGGCTTCGGCGCGCTCTATGCCCTCGGCGGGCTGGCCATCCTGTTCTCCGTCACGGCTCTCGGCATGCCCTACCTTGCCTATCCGCTGGCGGCGGGTTTCGCGATCATGGGCCCGTTCGTGGCAGTCGGCCTGTACGAGATCAGCCGCCGCCGCGAACAGGGGTTGCCGGTCACGCCGGGCGGGCTCTGGCGCACCGTGCGAAGCCGGAGCGAGGTGGGCTGGATGGCCTTCGTCACGCTGTTCATCTTCATCATCTGGATGTACCAGGTCCGGCTGCTCATGGCCCTGTTCCTCGGCTTCAACGCCAATTTCGCCACGCTGCCGCAATTCCTCAACGTGGTGCTGACGACGCAGGAGGGCCTGCTCTTCCTCGCCCTCGGCAACGTGATCGGCGCTGTCCTGTCGGTCATCCTGTTCTCGCTGACGGTCGTGTCCTTCCCGCTGCTGCTCGACCGCGATGTCGACTTCATCACCGCGATGATCACTTCGGTCCGGGCGGTCGTCACCAGCCCCGGCCCGCTGGTGGCCTGGGCCCTGGTGATCGTGATGCTGCTGATCGTCTCGGCCCTGCCGGCCTTTCTCGGGCTGATCTTCACCCTGCCGGTCCTCGGCCATGCAACCTGGCATCTCTACCGCCGGATCGTCGCCCCGGCGGAGAGCGAGGCCGCGGCGGAGGAAGCCGGCCCGGTCACCTGATCTCGAAGCTCAGCCGATCCGGATGGCAATGATGCCGGCAAAGGCCAGAAAGCCCGCCGCGACATGGTACCGGCCGATCGCCTCGTGCAGGAAGAAATGCGCGAAGGCGATGGCAAAAAGCACGCTGGTTTCGCGCAGGGCGGCCGCCAGCGCCACGGGCGTGATCGAGACAGCCCAGATGTAGAGCAGGAAACTCGACATCGAGATCAGTGACAGGCCGAGCCCCTTCGCCCCGTGGCGTCGCAGCATCGGCACGAGATCGCCGCGCTCCCATTGCGTCAGAAGCCCGATCAGGATCGCGTTGCCGATCGCCAGCGCGAAGGCATAGCCCATCACATTCCCGCCCAGCCGGACACCGATCGCATCGGCCGTGGTGTAGCCAGCCCCGGCCACGGCGGCGACGAGGGCGAACAGCACGCCTCGCAATTCGCTGCGCCCGGCCCGATGCGCCGCAAAGGCCAGCATGATCAGGGCGCTGGCGATCATGACCACGCCGGCAAAGCCCGTTGGCCGAGGCCATTCGCCGAGCAGGACGATGCCGAGCGGCAGGGTCATCAGCGGGATGCCCGCCCGCATGATCGGGTAGGTCAGGCCGAAACTGGCATGGCGATAGGCCGCCATCGCGAAGCGGATGCCGAACGTGTTCACCACCATTCCGCCCAGCAGCCAGGGCCAGGCGGCCGATGCCGGCGGCCCGAACCAGGCGAGGCCGGGCAGGCTGATGATGCCCGCCCCGATCACGGCGGCGGCGACGATGTCGCCCGGTTCGGAGCCGGCCCGTGCCAGGGCGTTCCACGAGGCATGGAGGATGGCGCTCAGCAGGACTGCCGCGAAAGGCAGGGTTTCGATCACGGGAGAACTCGGGAAGAAGGGCGGCCCGGCGGCACGGCACCGGGCGGGCCGGCATCGCGCCCGTCGGGCCGGACGAGGGAGACAATTGGCCGCAGGCTACACGGTTCGTCCGGCCTGCGCCATGCCGGATCATCCGCAGTCAGGACGTGCCGTAGATCCGGTCGCCGGCATCGCCGAGGCCCGGCATGATGTAGCCCTTCTCGTTGAGCCCCCGGTCGATCGCCGCAGTCCAGATCGGCACATCCGGATGCGATGCCCGGAGATGGCGGATTCCCTCGGGCGCGGCCAGCAGGCAGACATAGCGGATCTCGCGCGCGCCCCGGGCCTTGAGCCGGTCGATCGCGGCCACGGCGGAATTGCCGGTCGCCAGCATCGGATCGGTGACGATGACGAGGCGGTCCGGCAGGTCCTTCGGCGCCTTGAAGAAGTATTCAACGGCTTCCAGCGTGTCATGGTCGCGGTACAGGCCGATATGGGCAAAGCGCGCGGAGGGGATCAGTTCCTGCATGCCCTCGGCGAGGGCGATCCCCGCCCGGAGGATCGGCGCCAGCACCAGCTTCTTGCCCTCGATCTTCGGCGCATCAAACGGCTCGAGCGGCGTCTCGATCCGCTCGGTCGTCAGCGGCAGGTCCCGTGTGACCTCGTAGGCCAGCAGCATCGACAATTCGCGCACCAGGCGCCGGAACTCGCCCGAGGCCCGTCTGCGGTCACGCAGCAGCGAGAGCTTGTGCTGGACGAGCGGGTGCTGGACCCAGTGAACGCCTTCCATGGTGACCCGCCTCCTGCCCGATTCCGCACCGGACCATGCATCCCCCATGCCCGGTTGCGACGCAAGAGCCGGCGGGCCGGCGTTAACCTCTGACGGGTTAACAGCAGGCCGTCCTCTGCCAGGCCGGAGGGGCCCTGACGCCCTCCCCGGTCAGGGAGGGGCCAACCGGCCAATCGCCCTCCGTTCGCGTGCCTGCAAGGAATGCAACCCCAGGACGAAGTTTTTACAGCTTCTCCATCACAAAGGGTGGGAATTCCCGAGCGTGGAACAAAACGGAATCCCTTTGTTAATTATGAGGACCAACTAAAACACTCATCCTGTATAAATTAACCAGTTTCACCCGGACCTTGTTAACCCCCCGGCTCCAACAGTTCTCCGGAAACCTCAGAAGGGAGGCTTTCATTGTCTTGGAGAACCAAAAAAATGAGACTCAAGTCAGCCCTGCTTGCCGCAGGACTCGGCCTGGCGATCGTCCCGGCCACCTATGCCGCCACCGCCACGGGCACCCTTAACCTCAGCATCACGATCCAGGCGTCGTGCACGGTCGTTTCGGCGACGGCGATCAACTTCGGTTCGATGGCCACGATCGCCGCCAACGTCGACCAGACGAGCACGCTGACCGTGAACTGCTCGTCGACCACGCCGTACAATGTCGGTCTTGGCGTCGGCGGCGGTTCGGGCGCCACCGTGGCGACGCGCAAGATGACGTCGGGCTCGGACGTCGTGAACTACACCCTGTACCGCGATGCCTCGCGGACGCAGGTCTGGGGCGAGACGATCGGCACCGACACCGTGACCGGCACCGGCACCGGCGCCAACCAGACGCTGACGATCTATGCCCGCGTGCCAGCCCAGACCGTTCCCCCGCCGGGCACCTATACGGATGCCGTGACCGTGACGGTCACCTACTGAACGACCCTCGCGGGGTTTGGGGAGAGGCAGACCCCGTTATTGGTTGCCCCCGGTAAAAGCAAGGCGGTAAACAGCCCCAAAAAGCGGGAGCGCTGGGGGTTTATATTTAAAATAC
>JAPZSB010000004.1 GCA_027531565.1 Beijerinckiaceae bacterium | reverse complement strand
AAATGGTGATGCCGGGCGACAACATCTCGTTCGATGTCGAGCTGATCACGCCGATCGCGATGGAAGAGAAGCTCCGCTTCGCCATCCGTGAAGGCGGCCGCACCGTCGGCGCCGGCGTCGTCGCCAATATCCAGGATTGAGCTCGCTCGATTCTCTGGCGCACCGCCAGCCACTTGGCGGTGCGCTTTCGCGTTGATGGCCCTTTCGGGGGCGAACCATCCGGGGGCGACCCCATCACGGCTCCTGCAGGGGGGCCTGGCCAGTAGCCAAGGAACAAAGCGATGAACGGACAGACCATCCGCATCCGCCTCAAGGCTTTCGATCATCGTGTGCTCGACACGTCGACGCGCGAGATCGTCTCGACAGCGAAGCGCACGGGCGCGCAGGTGCGGGGCCCGATCCCGCTGCCGACGCGGATCGAGAAGTTCACCGTCAACCGCTCGCCGCATATCGACAAGAAGAGCCGCGAGCAGTTCGAGATCCGTACGCACAAGCGCGTGCTGGACATCGTTGATCCGACTCCGCAGACCGTGGACGCGCTGATGAAGCTCGACCTCGCCGCGGGTGTCGACGTCGAAATCCGTCTCTGATCGCTCCGGCGATCAGGTTTTGTGGACCTCCTCTGGAATAAGGAACAGCGCCCATGAGGTCAGGGGTAATTGCACAGAAGCTCGGCATGACCCGAGTTTTCACCGAAGGCGGGGAACATGTCCCCGTGACGGTGCTGCGTCTGGATGGCTGCCAGGTCGTCGCGCACAAGACTGCCGAGCGGGACGGCTACGTCGCGCTGCAGCTCGGTGCGGGCAAGGCCAAGCCGAAGAACGTGTCGAAGGCCGAGCGCGAGCGTTTCGCGGTGGCCAAGGTCGAGCCGCGCATGAAGCTCGTCGAGTTCCGCGTCGATGACCAGGGCGTGATCCCGGTCGGCGCCGAGATCACGGCGGACCATTTCGTGCCGGGCCAGTTCGTCGACGTGACGGGCACGACCACCGGCAAGGGCTTTGCCGGCGGCATGAAGCGCTGGAATTTCGGCGGTCTCCGCGCCACCCACGGCGTCTCGGTCTCGCACCGCTCGATCGGTTCGACCGGTGGCCGCCAGGACCCGGGCAAGACCTTCAAGAACAAGAAGATGCCGGGCCATCTCGGTGTCGAGCGCGTCACCACGCTGAACCTCAAGGTCGTCCGCACCGATGCGGAGCGCGGCCTGATCCTCGTCGAGGGTGCGGTTCCGGGGGTGAAGGGTGGCTGGATCACCGTTCGCGACGCGGTCAAGAAGCCGGTTCACAAGGACGCGCCGGTTCCCGGCAAGTTCCGCCTGAACGGCGGCGCGGATGACGCTCCGGCGTCGGCTGAAACGACGGAGGCCTGAGCATCATGAAACTGGCCATCACCACCCTTGCCGGCAAGGAAGCCGGTTCGGTCGAGCTCGCGGAGGCCGTTTTCGGTCTCGAGCCGCGCGTCGACATCCTGCATCGCATGGTGCGCTACCAGCTCGCCAAGCGGCAGGCCGGGACGCATCAGGCGCAGGAGCGTTCGACGATCAACCGCACGACCAAGAAGCTCTACAAGCAGAAGGGCACCGGCAATGCCCGTCACGGCTCGGCCAAGGCGCCGCAGTTCCGCGGCGGCGGCAAGGCCTTCGGTCCGATCGCGCGCAGCCATGCGCATGATCTGCCGAAGAAGGTGCGCGTGCTTGCCCTGAAGCTCGCGCTGTCGGCCAAGGCCAAGGACAGCCAGATCATCGTGCTGGACAAGGCCGAGATCGATACGCCGAAGACCAAGGCGCTGAGGGACACCTTCGGCAAGCTGGGCCTGTCGAGCGCGCTGATCATCGGCGGCGCCGAGCTGCAGGACAATTTCGTCCTGGCCTCGCGCAGCATTCCGAACATCGACGTGCTGCCCGTGCAGGGCATCAACGTCTATGACATCCTGCGGCGTGAGAAGCTCGTGCTGACCACTGCCGCGCTCGACGCGCTCTCCGCGCGGCTCGCTGGTTGAGGGGAACGGACATGAGCATCGATCCGAAGCTTTTCGACGTCATCCTTTCGCCGGTCATCACCGAGAAGGCGACCGCGCTCTCCGAGCACAACAAGGTCGTGTTCAAGGTGGCCAAGACCGCCACCAAGCCGCAGATCAAGCAGGCGGTCGAGAAGCTGTTCGACGTGAAGGTCGAAAGCGTCAACACCCTCGTCCGCAAGGGCAAGGAGAAGCGCTTCCGCGGCACGATCGGTCGGCAGTCTGACGTCAAGAAGGCCGTGGTTACCCTCGCCGAGGGCCACAGCATCGACGTCACGACCGGCCTTTGAGACGGGAGTGGATAGACAATGGCACTGAAGCAATACAATCCCGTCACGCCGGGTACGCGCCAGCTGGTCCTCGTCGACCGGTCGGAGCTGTACAAGGGCAAGCCGGTCAAGGCCCTCACCGAGGGCAAGCACAGCCAGGGCGGCCGCAACAATCTCGGCCGTGTCACCGTCCGCTTCCGCGGCGGTGGCCACAAGAAGTCGTATCGCATCGTCGATTTCAAGCGTCGCGAGAAGCTGGGCATGCCCGCCATCGTCGAGCGCATGGAATATGATCCGAACCGCTCGGCCTTCATCGCCCTGATCAAGTATCAGGACGGCACGCAGAGCTACATTCTCGCTCCGCAGCGTCTCGCCGTCGGCGATACGGTGATCTCGGGCGACAATGCGGATATCAAGCCGGGCAATGCGATGCCGGTGGCGAACATCCCGGTGGGGACGATCGTCCACAATGTCGAGATGAAGATCGGCAAGGGCGGTCAGATCGCCCGTTCGGCGGGCACCTATGCCCAGATCGTCGGCCGTGACCAGGGCTACGTGATCCTGCGCCTCAATTCGGGCGAGCAGCGGCTGGTTTCCGGCCAGTGCTTCGCGACGATCGGTGCGGTCTCGAACCCGGACCACATGAACATCTCGCTCGGCAAGGCCGGCCGCAACCGCTGGCTGGGCTTCCGTCCGCATAACCGCGGTGTTGCCATGAACCCGATCGACCATCCGCATGGTGGTGGTGAAGGGCGGACCTCGGGTGGCCGTCATCCGGTCACGCCGTGGGGCAAGCCGACCAAGGGCAAGAAAACGCGTTCGAACAAGCGCACCGACCGGTTCATCGTGTCGTCGCGCCACGCTCGCAAGAAGTAAGGAGAGGCTAATGCCGCGTTCAGTTTGGAAAGGTCCGTTCGTCGACGGATACCTTCTGAAGAAGGCAGAGGCCGCTCGCGCCTCGGGCCGCAACGACGTGATCAAGATCTGGAGCCGCCGCTCGATGATCCTGCCGGAGTTCGTGGGCTTGACCTTCGGTGTCTATAACGGCCAGAAGCACATTCCCGTGAACATCTCGGAAGAGATGGTGGGCATGAAGTTCGGCGAATTCGCGCCGACCCGTACCTATTACGGCCATGCCGCCGACAAGAAGGCGAAGAGGAAGTAACCATGGGCCAGGTTGCCAATGTTCGGCGCGAGGCCGATACGGAAGCCAAGGCGGTTGCGCGCAATCTGCGCGTCAGCCCCCGCAAGCTCAACCTCGTTGCCCAGCTCATCCGGGGCAAGAAGGTTGCCACCGCGCTTGCCGATCTCGAGTTCAGCCAGAAGCGCATCGCCCGCGATGTGAAGAAGTGCCTCGAAAGCGCGATCGCCAACGCCGAGAACAACCATGATCTCGACATCGACGAACTGGTGGTAAGCCAGGCCTTCGTCGGCAAGTCGATCGTCATGAAGCGTATCCAGTTCCACGGTCGCGGCCGCACGGGCCGGGTGACGAAGCCGTTCTCGAACATCACCATCGTCGTCCGTCAGGCGGGGGAATAAGCTATGGGTCAGAAGGTTAATCCGATCGGTCTGCGCCTCGGCATCAACCGCACCTGGGACAGCCGCTGGTACGCCAACAAGGCGGAATACGGCCCCATGCTCCACGAGGATTTCAAGATCCGCGAAGAGCTGATGAAGGTGCTGAAGCAGGCTGCGGTCTCGAAGATCATCGTCGAGCGTCCGCACAAGAAGTGCCGCGTCACCATCCACTCGGCCCGCCCGGGCGTGGTGATCGGCAAGAAGGGCGCCGATATCGACAAGCTGCGCAAGCAGATCTCCGCGATGACGAAGAGCGAGGTCGCTCTGAACATCGTCGAGGTCCGCAAGCCGGAAATCGACGCGACGCTGGTGGCCGATTCCATCGCCCAGCAGCTGGAGCGCCGCGTGGCGTTCCGTCGCGCGATGAAGCGCGCCGTGCAGTCCGCGATGCGCCTTGGTGCCGAAGGCATCAAGATCACGTCGTCGGGCCGTCTCGGCGGGGCTGAAATCGCCCGCGTCGAATGGTATCGCGAAGGCCGCGTGCCGCTGCATACGCTGCGCGCCGATGTCGATTACGGGGTTGCCACGGCCCATACGGCCTACGGCACCTGCGGCATCAAGGTCTGGATTTTCAAGGGCGAGATCCTCGAGCATGATCCGATGGCGCAGGACAAGCGCGCCGAAACGCAGGATCAGCGTTCGCAGGGCCGCCGCGCGCCGGAAGCGGCGTGAGGAGTTTGAGCCATGTTGCAACCGAAGCGAACGAAATTTCGTAAGCAGTTCAAGGGTCGCGTGAAGGGCGAAGCCAAGGGTGGCTTCGAGCTGGCCTTCGGCGAGTTCGGCCTGAAGGCGATGGATCCGGACCGGATCACCGCCCGCCAGATCGAAGCGGCCCGCCGTGCCATGACCCGTCACATGAAGCGTGCGGGCCGTGTGTGGATCCGCGTGTTCCCGGACGTTCCCGTGTCCAAGAAGCCGGCGGAAGTCCGCATGGGTTCGGGCAAGGGCTCGCCGGAATTGTGGGTGGCCAAGATCAAGCCGGGCCGCATCATGTTCGAGATCGGCGGTGTCGATGTCGAACTGGCGCGCGAGGCGCTCACGCTGGCCGCTGCCAAGCTGCCGCTCAAGACGCGCTTCGTCCAGCGCATCGCCGAATAAGGGAGGGCGAGATGAAATCCAATCAGCGTCTTTCCGACCTCCGGGTCATGACCGGCGACCAGCTCCATGACGAGCTGGTCAAGCTGAAGAAGGAGCAGTTCAACCTGCGCTTCCAGCGGGCGACCGGCCAGCTCGAGAACATGGCGCGCGTCCGCGAGGTCCGTCGGGACATCGCGCGCGTGAAGACCATTCAGCGCACCAAACTCGCCGCCGCGGCGAAGGGCTAAGGAGACAGCGATGCCGAAGCGCATTCTTCAGGGCGTCGTCGTCAGCGATGTCCAGGACAAGACGGTGGTGGTGAAGGTGGAGCGTCGCTTCACCCATCCGCTGCTGAAGAAGACCGTCCGCCGGTCGAAGAACTACCATGCCCATGACGAGGCCAACAGCTTCAAGGTGGGTGACGAGGTGTCCATCGAGGAGACCCGTCCGATGTCCAAGCTGAAGCGCTGGGTTGTCCTGGCGCCGGAGCAGAAGGCGTAAGTCCGGCCTGCCGGGCAAATACTTCTTGAGCTTTGTGGTCGAAGCGTATACGGCTTCGCGCCTCGCAACAGCGAAAGAACCAAGCAAGGAACCCGACGGTTCCGGGGGAGGGGGCGTTTGCGCGCTCCCTCGTCAGGCGTAGTCCGGCCCGTGACGCGGGCTGGAAACCGATCTGAAGGAAAGGAAGGATCAGGTCATGATCCAGATGCAAACCAATCTCGACGTCGCCGACAATTCCGGCGCGCGCCGCGTCATGTGCATCAAGGTGCTCGGCGGCTCGAAGCGGAAATATGCCGGTGTGGGCGACATCATCGTGGTGTCGATCAAGGAAGCGATTCCGAAAGGCCGTGTGAAGAAGGGCGACGTCATGAAGGCGGTCGTCGTGCGCACGGCGAAGGACATCCGCCGCCCGGATGGTTCGGTGATCCGCTTCGACCGCAATGCGGCCGTGCTGATCAACAACCAGAAGGAGCCGGTCGGCACCCGTATCTTCGGGCCGGTCCCGCGCGAGCTGCGCGCCCGCCAGCACATGAAGATCATCTCGCTCGCGCCGGAGGTGCTGTGATGGCTGCGAAGATCAAGAAGGGCGACCGCGTCGTCGTCATTTCCGGCCGCGACAAGGGCAAGGCCGGTGAAGTCCTGGAAGTGCGTCCGGCCGAAGGCCGCGCCGTCGTCCGCGGCGTCGCGCTCGTGAAGAAGCACCAGCGCCAGACCCAGACCCAGCAGGGCGGCATCATCACCAAGGAAGGGACGGTCGACCTGTCCAACCTGGCCGTGGCCGATCCGAAGGACGGCAAGCCGACCCGCGTCGGCTTCAAGACGCTCGATGACGGCCGCAAGGTCCGTTTTGCCAAGCGTTCGGGAGACCTGATCGATGCTTGATGTGACCAATTACGAGCCGCGGCTCAAGAAGTACTACCGCGACGTCGTCGTGCCGAAAATGCAGGAGCAGTTCGGCTACAAGAACGTCATGGAAATTCCGCGCCTCGAGAAGATCGTGCTGAACATGGGCGTCGGCGAATCCACCGCGGATTCGAAGAAGGCCACCGTTGCGGCTGCCGATCTCGCGGCGATTGCCGGCCAGAAGCCGGTCATCACCCGCGCCCGCAAGGCGATCGCGCAGTTCAAGGTGCGCGAGAACATGCCGATCGGCTGCAAGGTGACCTTGCGCCAGGCCCGCATGTACGAATTCCTCGACCGACTGATCACGATCGCGCTGCCGCGCGTTCGCGACTTCCGCGGCCTCAACGGCAAGTCCTTCGACGGGCGCGGCAACTACGCCATGGGCATCAAGGAACACATCGTTTTCCCGGAGATCAACTACGACAAGGTTGATCAGATCTGGGGGATGGACGTGATCGTCTGCACCACAGCGAAAACCGACGAGGAAGCCCGCGCGCTCCTCAAGTTGTTCAACTTCCCGTTCCGGCAGTAAGCCCCGGCTTAGACGCGGAAACCAGGAGTTATCTCATGGCCAAAAAAGGCATGATCGAAAAGAACAGGCGCCGTCAGAAGCTCGCCAAGCAGTTTGCTGGCAAGCGTGCGGCCCTGAAGGCGATCACCCAGAACAAGGACCTGCCGCTCGACGAGCGCCTCAACGCCACGCTCAAGCTGGCGCAGATGCCGCGCAACTCGGCCGAAGTCCGCTTCCGCCTCCGCTGCGAGGTTTCGGGTCGTCCCCGGGCGGTCTACCGCAAGTTCAAGATGAGCCGTATCGCGCTGCGCGAACTCGGCAACAAGGGCCTGGTTCCGGGCCTCGTGAAATCCAGCTGGTAAGGGGGAGACATCATGTCCATGATCGATCCTATCGGCGATATGCTCACCCGTATCCGCAACGCCCAGATGCGCAAGAAGACCCGCGTCTCGACGCCGGGTTCGAAGATGCGCGCCCGCGTTCTCGACGTGCTCAAGTCCGAAGGCTACATCCGTGGCTATTCGGAAACGCAGTTCGATAACGGCCGGACCGAGTTCGACATCGAACTCAAGTATTTCGAAGGCCAGCCGGCGATCCGCGAGATCCGGCGTGTCTCGAAGCCGGGCCGCCGCGTCTATTCCTCCGTCGACACCATGCCGCGCGTGGCCAATGGCCTCGGCATCACGATCATCTCCACGCCGCGTGGCGTGATGGCCGATCATGATGCGCGTGACCAGAATGTCGGCGGCGAAGTGCTCTGCACAGTCTTCTGATCAGGTCGGGAAAAGGAGGTTTCCATGTCGAAAGTCGGCAAGAAGCCGGTCGATATCCCGACCGGCGCCACCCCCAAGGTCGAGGGCCAGAAGGTCTCGGTCAAGGGTCCGAAGGGCGAGCTCAGCTTCGTGGTTCCGGATGATGTGTCCGTGAAGCTCGAAGGCAACGTCATCACCGTCGATCCGCGGACGGAAACCAAGCGCGCCCGCGCGCTCTGGGGTACCAGCCGCGCCCGGATCAACAACCTGGTCGTCGGCGTGACCAAGGGCTTCGAGAAGAAGCTCGAGATCACGGGCGTCGGCTACAAGGCGGCGGTCGAGGGCAAGAACCTCAACCTGTCGCTCGGCTACAGCCACCCGGTTCTCTATCCGATCCCGGCCGGGATCGCGATCGTGACCCCCAAGCCGACGGAAATCGTCGTCTCGGGCATTGACCGGCAGCAGGTCGGCCAGGTTGCGGCGGAAATTCGCCAGTATCGCGGCCCCGAGCCCTTCAAGGGCAAGGGCGTCAAGTACGAGGGCGAATTCATCTTCCGCAAGGAAGGCAAGAAGAAGTAAGGCAGGACCCAGGTCATGGCACATCTCACCACTACCGAACGCCGCAAGGCGCGTGTTCGCAAGCAGGTGCGGGCGGCTGCGAACGGGCGTCCCCGCCTGTCTGTCTTCCGTTCCTCCAAGCAGATCTACGCCCAGATCATCGACGATGCGAAGGGTGTCACCCTTGTGGCCGCCTCGACGATCGAGAAGGATCTCAAGGGCAAGCTGAAGACCGGCGCCGATGTCGAGGCCGCCAAGGTCGTCGGCAAGCTGGTGGCCGAGCGTGCGCTCGCCGCCGGCGTGACCAAGGTCGTCTTCGACCGCGGCGAATATATCTATCATGGTCGCGTCAAGGCTCTGGCCGATGGCGCGCGTGAAGCCGGCCTCGATTTCTGATCGAGGCTCCTGCAGCCGGCGCATGCCGCGCCGGCCGCACCAAGCGAGCGGCTGCCTCCCTGGTAGCCGCGCCAGTAAGGAAAGACACCATGGCAGCAGAACGTGAAGGCGGCGGGGGCCGCGGCCGCGAGGGCGGACGCGAGCGCAACCGGGACCGCGAAGAGCGCGACAGCGAGTTCGTTGATCGCCTCGTCCATATCAACCGTGTCGCGAAGACCGTGAAGGGTGGCCGCCGCATGGCGTTTGCCGCTCTCGTCGTTGTCGGCGACCAGAAGGGCCGCGTCGGCTTCGGCCACGGCAAGGCCCGCGAAGTGCCGGAAGCCATCCGCAAGGCCACGGAAAGCGCCAAGCGCGCCCTGATCCGCGTGCCGCTGCGTGACGGCCGTACCCTGCATCACGACGTTCCGGGCCGCCATGGCGCCGGCAAGGTCCTGCTGCGCGCGGCTCCGGCCGGTACCGGCATCATCGCCGGCGGCCCGATGCGCGCCGTCTTCGAATGCCTCGGCATGCATGACGTCGTCGCGAAGTCGCTCGGCTCGTCCAACCCCTATAACATGGTCCGCGCCACGTTCGACGCCCTCAAGGCCGAAGACAGCCCGCGTTCTGTTGCTGCCCGCCGCGGCCTCAAGGTCTCGGTGCTGCAGTCCCGCCGTCGCGATGTCGATGGTGGCGAAGCCGTCGATGCGTGAGGAGGGTTGAATGGCCAAGACCTCGCAGAAGACCATCACCGTCGAACAATATGGCAGCCCGATCCGTCGTCCGAAGGATCAGCGCGCCACGTTGATCGGCCTCAAGTTGAACAAGATCGGCCGTCGCTCGACCCTTCCCGACAATCCCTCCACCCGGGGGATGATCGCGAAGGTCGCGCACATGGTCCGCATCATCGAAGGGTGAGGGCAATCCGATGAAACTCACTGATCTTCGGGACAATGAAGGCGCAACCAAGAAGCGCATGCGCGTGGGCCGCGGTATCGGCTCGGGCAAGGGCAAGACCGCCGGTCGCGGCGTGAAGGGCCAGAAGGCCCGCACCGGCGTGGCGATCAAGGGCTTCGAGGGCGGCCAGATGCCGCTGCATCGTCGCCTGCCGAAGCGCGGCTTCAACAATATCGGCGCGATCGACCTCAACGAGGTCAATCTCGGCCGGATCCAGGAAGCCGTCGATGCCGGCAAGCTCGACAAGGGCACCACGGTCACGATCGAATCGCTGGTCGCGGCGGGCATCTGCTCCAAGCCGCGCGACGGGGTGAAGATCCTCGGCGTCGGCGAACTCAAGGCGAAGCTGGCCTTCGAGGTGTTCCGCGCCTCGAAGAGCGCGGTCGCCGCGATCGAGAAGGCCGGCGGCTCGGTGAAGCTGCTGGCCGGCGAGACCGCCTGATCCGAAAAACACCGGCGCCGGGGTGACTTTCCCCGGCGTCGTTCTTATGTGTGCAACGTTCCGGTTGCGGGGATGGGTGTCCTCCTGACGCGGGATGGCAAATTTCGACGGAAGAACGACAGCTCTTTCGCCGGTTCTTGAGCGCAGCGCCTGATTGCGCCCTCATTGTCCGGCGGCTGGCCGCTGATCGTTCCGACAGGCTGGCGCCTCCCGCCGGGGAGCCGCGTCGTCCGGGACGGGGACAAGGGTTCATCGATGGCATCGGCAGCAGAACAGCTTGCAGCGAATCTCAACTTTGGCGCGCTGGCCAAGGCGGAAGAGCTCAAGAAGCGGATCTGGTTCACCCTGGGCGCGCTGCTCGTCTATCGCCTCGGCACCTACATTCCGCTGCCCGGGATCAACCCGGAAGCGCTGGCTGATGTCTTCAAGCAGCAGCAGGCGGGTGTGCTCGGCCTGTTCAACATGTTTTCCGGCGGTGCGGTCGGGCGTCTCGCGATCTTCGCGCTGAACATCATGCCCTACATCTCCGCATCGATCATCATCCAGCTGATGACGACGGTGTCGCCGACGCTCGAGGCCCTCAAGAAGGAGGGCGAATCCGGGCGGCGGCAGATCAACCAGTATACCCGCTACCTGACCGTGGTCCTCGCGCTGTTCCAGGCCTGGGGCATTGCCGTGGGCCTGCAGAGCTCGGGCTCGATCGTGCAGAATCCGGGGCCGTTCTTCGTGCTCTCGACGGTGGTGACGCTGACCGGCGGCACGCTGTTCCTGATGTGGCTCGGCGAGCAGATCACCAGCCGCGGAATCGGCAACGGCACGTCGCTCATCATCTTTGCCGGCATCGTGGCCGAGCTGCCCTCGGCGCTTGCAGGCACGCTCGAACTCGGCCGCCAGGGGGCACTCTCGACCGGGCTGATCCTCGGCGTTCTGCTGATGGCGATCGTGGTGATCTATTTCATCGTCTTCATGGAGCGCGCGCAGCGGCGCCTGCTGATCAACTATCCGAAGCGGCAGATGGGCAACAAGGTGTTCGAGGGCCAGACCTCGTTCCTGCCGCTGAAGCTGAACACGGCCGGTGTGATCCCGCCGATCTTCGCCTCGTCGCTGCTGCTGATGCCCACGACCTTCGCCAGCTTCGCGCAGGCCGGCGGTCCGGAATGGCTGCAGACCATGAACACCTATCTCGGGCATGGCCGGCCGCTCTACATGCTGCTCTACGCCGCGCTGATCATCTTCTTCGCCTTCTTCTACACGGCCATCGTGTTCAATCCGACCGAGACGGCCGACAATCTGAAGAAGCATGGCGGCTTCATTCCCGGCATCCGGCCCGGCGAGAAGACCGCTTCCTATATCGACCACGTGCTCTCGCGCATCACCGTGATCGGCGCGGCCTATCTCACCGTGATCTGTCTCTTACCCGAATTTCTCATTTCCGCGGCCTCGCTTCCGTTCTACTTCGGAGGGACGTCCATTCTCATCGTGGTTTCGGTGACGATGGACACCGTGGCCCAGGTGCATGGCTATCTGCTGGCGCACCAATACGAGGGCCTCGTCAAGAAGGCCAAATTGCGCGGGAGCAAACGCTGATGAGATTGATTCTGCTGGGGCCACCCGGCGCAGGCAAGGGGACGCAGGCGCAGCGCCTGGTGACCCGCTACGGCATCGTGCAGCTCTCGACCGGTGACATGCTCCGCGCGGCTGTGGCTGCCGGCACGCCGGTCGGGCTGAAGGCCAAGGCCGTCATGGAATCGGGCGGGCTGGTGTCGGACGAGATCGTCGTCGGCATCATCCGGGACCGGATCGCCGAGCCGGATGCCGCCAGAGGCTTCATCCTCGATGGCTTCCCGCGGACGGTGAAGCAGGCCGAGGCGCTCGATACCATGCTGGCCGAGCAGAAGCTCAAGCTCGATGCCGTGATCGAACTGAAGGTGGACCAGAACGCGCTGGTCGGCCGGATCATCAAGCGGGCGGAGGAGGCGAAGGCCGCCGGGCAGCCCGTCCGCAAGGATGACGATCCGGAGGTCTTCAAGACCCGTCTGGAAGCCTATAACCGGGATACCGCGGCCGTGACGCCGTTCTATGCCGCGAAGGGGCAGCTGACGGTGATTGACGGCATGCAGCCGATCGAGGCCGTGGCGGCCGCGATGGACAAGGTTCTCGCGGGCTGAGCCGGGAAGTGGCGGTTTTCCGGGGCGGAAAAAGCGCGCCGGAGAGTCGTTTAGGGCTTGACGGCGGCGGCATCTGTCGTCTATCCGCAAGCCCTTACCGACGAGGCCGTTCGCGCGGGGCAACTCGCGCGTTTTTGTCTTTTCCGATTGCAGGCCCGCCGGGCCGATATCGGGCGCGCCGTCGGAAGACGGATTTTGGGGTGGTTATCGAGCCGTTCCGGCACGAATGGCCGCAGGCACAGTTTTCTGTGCCGCCAGTTAAGGAGAAGTGACGTGGCTCGTATCGCGGGCGTGAACATTCCGACGTCGAAGCGCGTTTGCATCGCGCTGCGCTACATCCATGGCATCGGGCCGGTGAATGCAGTCGAGATCTGCACCAAGGTCGGCATTCCGCTCGAGCGTCGCGTCAACCAGTTGACCGATCAGGAAGTCCTCCAGATCCGTGAAGTGATCGACCGGGACTACCTCGTCGAAGGTGATCTTCGCCGCGAAGTGGCGATGAACATCAAGCGGCTGATGGATCTCGGCTGCTATCGTGGCCTGCGCCATCGCCGGGGCCTTCCGGTCCGTGGGCAGCGCACCCATACCAACGCCCGCACCCGCAAGGGCAAGGCGAAGCCGATCGCCGGCAAGAAAAAGTAAGGTTTCGCGCGGCGCCTTTCCGCCGCGCCCCGAATTCAGACACGAAGGCTCGAGAGCATTATGGCCAAGGAAGCGCAACGTATTCGCCGCCGCGAGCGCAAGAACATTGTTTCGGGCATCGCGCATGTGAATGCCTCGTTCAACAACACGATGATCACGATCACCGATGCCCAGGGCAACGCGATCTCGTGGTCGTCCGCCGGCACGATGGGCTTCAAGGGCTCCAAGAAGTCGACGCCGTATGCGGCGCAGGTGGCGGCGGAAGATGCCGCCCGCAAGGCCTCCGAACATGGCATGCGGACGCTCGAGGTCGAGGTTTCCGGTCCGGGTTCGGGCCGTGAATCGGCGCTTCGTGCCCTGCAGGCGGCGGGTTTCACCGTCACGTCCATCCGCGATGTGACGCCGATCCCGCATAATGGCTGCCGCCCGCGCAAGCGCCGCCGCGTCTGATTTCCCACGCTCCGCTCCACGGGCGCCGCAATGGTTGCGGGGCCCTTTGCCGTTTCAGGGATAAAGCACCGTGATCCAGAAGAATTGGCAGGACCTCATCAAGCCGTCGAAGCTCGAAGTTTCGCCCGGCGATGATCCGTCGCGTGTCGCGACCATCGTGGCGGAACCGCTCGAGCGCGGCTTCGGCATGACGCTCGGCAATTCGCTGCGCCGCATCCTGCTCTCGTCGCTCCAGGGCGCGGCGGTGACGGCCATCCATATCGATGGCGTCCTGCATGAATTCTCCTCGATCGCCGGCGTCCGCGAGGATGTGACGGATATCGTGCTGAACGTGAAGGACATCGCCCTGAAGATGCAGGGTGAAGGCTCCAAGCGCCTGCTGCTGCGGAAGCAGGGCCCGGGCATCGTCACGGCCGGCGACATCCAGGTGACGGGTGACATCCAGGTCCTGAACCCGGAACTCGAACTCTGCACGCTGGATGACGGCGCGGAAATCCGCATCGAATTCCATGTCTCGACCGGCAAGGGCTATGTCCCCGCCGAGCGCAACCGCGCGGAAGACGCCGCGATCGGGCTGATCCCGGTCGACAGCCTGTTCTCCCCGGTCCGCAAGGTTTCCTACCGCGTCGAGAATACCCGTTCGGGCCAGATCCTCGATTATGACAAGCTGACCATGACCATCGAGACCGATGGTTCGGTCACGCCGGAAGACGCGCTGGCCTATTCGGCCCGCATCCTCCAGGACCAGCTCGAGATCTTCCTCAATTTCGAAGAGCCGAAGAAGCCGGAAACGCAGGCGGCGATCCCCGATCTCGCCTTCAACCCGGCCCTGCTCAAGAAGGTGGACGAGCTCGAACTGTCGGTCCGTTCGGCGAACTGCCTGAAGAACGACAACATCGTCTATATCGGCGACCTGATCCAGAAGACCGAGAGCGAGATGCTGCGCACGCCGAATTTCGGCCGCAAGTCGCTCAACGAGATCAAGGAAGTGCTGGCGCAGATGGGCCTCCATCTCGGCATGGAAGTGCAGGGCTGGCCGCCGGAAAACATCGAAGATCTCGCGAAGCGCTTCGAAGAGCATTACTGAGGCGGTGCCTCCGGGGAAAGCCGGAGGCAGCGACCCAAAAGCAGGGCGGCCGTACCGTGGCACGGCGGTCGTCATAACCATGGAGAGCCAACATGCATCACGGTTTCCGGGGCCGCCGTTTCGGCCGCACGTCCAGCCACCGCAAGGCGATGTTCATGAACCTCGCGCAGTCGCTGATCACCCACGAGCAGATCATGACGACGCTGCCGAAGGCGAAGGATCTTCGCCCGATCGTGGAAAAGCTTGTCACCCTCGGCAAGCGCGGCGACCTGCATGCCCGCCGCCAGGCCATCGCGCAGCTGCGTGACGAGACCGTCGTGCGGAAGCTGTTCGACGTCATCGCCAAGCGCTACGGCTCGCGCAATGGCGGCTATCTCCGCATCATGAAGGCCGGTTTCCGCTTCGGCGATGCGGCCCCGATGGCGGTGATCGAGTTCGTCGATCGCGATATCGACGCGAAGGGCTCCGCCGACAAGGTGCGTGCGGCTGCTGCCGCTGAAGCGGCGCCGGCGGCTGCCTGACGGGTCCGTTTCCCTCCGGGGTTCATCAAGGCGGCCTTCGGGTCGCCTTTTTTGTTGCGTGCCGGGCCGCGGAAGGGGCAGCCTGCCGGGGCAGCGCCTTTTCTGCATGGGCATCGATCCCTATCTCCTGATCTGCTCCTGCAGTTTCGGGAGCCAGCCTCGGTCGGGGCTGGCGAATCGAGCCGGGTGGAGCTAGGCGAAACCCATTGAATTCCGGGAGGTCCGCATGATGTCGGCAAGGATGCATCGCTGGGGGCTGGTTCTGGGGCTTTTCCTGTTGCCGGGGGCGTTCGCGCCGGGCCTTCTGGCCCCGGCTGCGGCGCAGGCGCCGCGTGAGGTCCGGCCGCCGGTCAGCCGGGCCGAGGTGGCGCTGTCCTTCGCACCGATCGTGCGTTCGGCGGCGCCGGCGGTGGTCAATATCTATGCGTCGCAGAAACAGAGCCGCGCCCGCAACCCGTTCGAGGGGGATCCCTTTTTCGAGCGCTTCTTCGGCGGGCTCGCGCAGCCGGAACGGGCGCGGCAATCCGTCGGCTCGGGGGTGATCCTCGGCCGCGACGGGATCGTCGTGACCAATCACCATGTCATCGAGGGCATGACGGAGATCAAGGTTGCGTTGCCGGACCGGCGGGAATTCGAGGCCGAGATCAAGCTGCGCGATCCCAAGACCGATCTCGCCGTGCTGCAGATCAAGGGCGGAGGCACGTTCCCGGCCCTGGAGCTGGGGGATTCCGAGGCGCTGGAGGTCGGTGATTTCGTGCTGGCGATCGGCAATCCGTTCGGCGTCGGCCAGACCGTGACGCAGGGCATCGTCTCGGCGCTCGCCCGCACGCAGGTCGGGATCAGCGACTATCAGTTCTTCATCCAGACCGATGCCGCGATCAACCCGGGCAATTCGGGCGGTGCGCTGGTGGATATGCAGGGCCGGGTGATCGGCATCAACACGGCGATCTATTCAAAGTCGGGAGGCAGCCACGGCATCGGCTTCGCCATTCCCGCCAACATGGTGCGCTCCGTGCTGGACAGTGCCCGCAGCGGCGGCGGCGTGGTGCGGCGGCCCTGGCTCGGCGCCTCGCTGCAGGTGATCACCAGCGAGCTGGCGGAAACGCTGTCGCTGCCGCGCCCGGCAGGAGCGCTCGTTTCCGGCGTGACGACCGGTTCGCCGGCGGACCAGGCCGGGCTCAAGCGGCTGGATGTCATCCAGGCGGTGGACGGGGTCGAGATCGATGATCCCGACGCGTTCGGCTTCCGGTTCGCCACCAAGCCGCTGGGCGGGACAATGCGCCTGACCGTGCTGCGGGGCGGCCGGAAGCAGGACCTGACGTTGCGCCTCGTGCCGGCGCCGGAAATGCCGGCGCGCAATGCCACGGTGATCAAGTCGAATTCGCCGTTCCAGGGCGCGACGGTGGTCAATATCTCGCCGGCCGTGAAGGAGGAATTCTCGATCAGCGGTGTCGATTCCGGCGTGGCGATCAGCGAGATCGAGCCGGGCTCGAGCGCCGATCAGGTGGGCTTCCGCAAGGGCGACGTCATCCTGACGCTCAACGGCCAGCGCATCGAGGATACCGGCGCGATGGACCGGGCGACGCGTGGCCGCTCCTATCTCTGGCGGGTCACCTTCAACCGCGGCGGCCAGACCTTCAGCACGGCCTTCGGCGGCTGACGCGTGGGCGGGCCGGCCGAACCGCATCGCCCGCTGGCCGACCGGATGCGGCCGGCCGTGCTGAGCGATCTTGTCGGGCAGGAGCACCTGACCGAGCCGGGTGGCGCGCTGCGCCGGCTGGTCGAGGCGCGGAGCCTCGGATCGCTGATCCTGTGGGGGCCGCCCGGCACCGGCAAGACCACGGTGGCGCGGTTGCTGGCGCATGAGACCGATCTCATCTTCGAGCAGGTCTCGGCGATTTTCTCCGGCGTCGCCGATCTCAAGAAGGTGTTCGAGGCGGCGCAGCTGCGGCAGAAGATGGGGCAGGGGACGCTGCTCTTCGTCGACGAGATCCATCGCTTCAACCGCGCCCAGCAGGACAGCTTCCTGCCGGTGATGGAGGATGGCACGGTGGTGCTGATCGGCGCCACGACGGAGAACCCGTCCTTCGCGCTCAACGCGGCGCTGCTCTCCCGCGCGCGGGTCCTGACCTTCCGGCCTCTGGACGAGGCGGCGATCCTCCGGCTGCTTGACCGGGCGGAGAAACAGGAGGGGCGGGCGCTGCCGCTCGACGAGGCCGCCCGGCTGGCTTTGGCGCGGTTCGCCGACGGCGACGGCCGTGCCGCGCTGACCCTTGCCGAGGAGATCTGGCGCGCGGCGGGCGAGGGGGAGGTTTTCGACGAGGCGGGGCTGGCCTCGGTGATCCAGCGCCGCGCACCGGTCTATGACAAGAGCGAGGACGGGCATTACAACCTCATTTCCGCGCTTCATAAATGCGTGCGCGGCTCGGACCCGGATGCCGCGCTCTATTACTTCTGCCGCATGTGCGATGCCGGCGAGGATCCGCGTTTCCTCGCGCGGCGGCTGGTCCGGATGGCGGTGGAGGATATCGGCCTGGCCGATCCGCAGGCGCTGATCCATGCCCGCGCGGCGGCCGAGGCCTATGAGCAGCTCGGTTCGCCCGAGGGCGAGCTGGCGCTTGCGAATGCCGTGATCTATCTCGCCACCGCGCCGAAATCGAATGCCGCCTACACGGCCTACAAGGGGGCGCTGGCGACAGCCAAGCGTGCCGGCTCGCTGGCTCCGCCCAAGACCATCCTCAACGCGCCGACGCGGCTGATGAAGGAGGAGGGCTACGGCGCCGATTACGCGTATGACCATGACGCGCCCCATGCCTTTTCCGGGCAGGACTACTGGCCGCCGGCTTTGGGACGGCAGCATTTCTACGATCCGCCGGAGCGGGGTTTCGAGCGGGAGATCCGCAAGCGGCTCGACTTCTGGGAGAAGCTGCGGCGGGAGCGGAGCGGGCGCGGATGAGTGCGGAGCGGGTCCTCGGCTGGTTGATCGTCGGCGTCGCGCTTCTGTCTCTCGCGGGGCAGGCTTATGTGCTGGTCGGGCTGACGGCAGAGCGGGGCGGGCATTTCGGCCATGCGCTCTGGGTCTTTTTCGGCTTCTTCACGATCCTGACCAACATCCTCGTGACCTGCGCCTGCTGGTTCCGGCTGCGGGGGGGATGGCCGGGCGCATGGCCCTCGCAACGGATCGCGTTTGCCGGCCTTACCCTCTGCATCGCGCTGGTGGGGCTGGTCTACCACCTCCTGCTGTCGAACCTGTGGAACCCGGTCGGCCTGCATTGGTGGGCCGATCAGGGGTTGCACAGCGTGGTGCCCGTCCTGTTCGTGGCCTATTGGGTGCTCCATGCGCCGAAAGCCGGGCTGGTCTGGCGCGATGCCCTGCGCTGGCTCGTCTATCCCGCGCTCTATTTCGCCTATGCGCTGGCCCGGGGCGCGGTGGATGGCTGGTACCCGTACCCGTTCCTCGATGTCGGGCGGCTCGGCTATGGCCCGGTCCTCGTCAACGGCCTCGCAATCGCGGCGATCCTGTTCGTTGCCGGGCTTGGCCTGGTGGCCGCAAGCCGGGTCCTTCCGGAAGGACGGCCCTGAAGGAGCATGCCCGGCGGACCGGGCATGCCCTGATGTCGCGTCAGGCCGCGAGGGCGGCGCTGGCGGCGGCGAGCCGCTCGCTGGCCCAGGCGCGCGGACCGGCGAGGATATCGTCATCCTGCGCCACGCGGGCGAGGATGGCGAGATCGCCCTGCGCTTCCGCCCGGCTGTTCAGGATGGCGACCAGCTTGCCATAGCGGGCTTCGGCGATGCGGTTGGCCTCGCCGCCGAGGCGCATCCAGCCGGGAATGCCCCCGCTGGCGGCGGCATCGGCAATGGCGCCGCGATGACGCAGCAGGGCGAGCCTGAGCGATTCGGCTTCGGCCCAGAGCCGGGCGATCGGCGTGGCCGGTGCGGCCGGGCTGGCCGCCATGGCCGGGAAGGCGGCCGCAGTGGCAGCACCGGCGAGAACGAGCCGGCGCGACAGGGTCGAACGGGAAGTCGGGTTGCGGGACATGTGGATCCTCCGGGGATCGAGGGGGGAAGGCCGGGCAGCCTTCATCAGCGGCCGGCACCGAGGCTCGGACCTTTCGGTCCCATCGGCAAGCACGAATCTTATGCTCATGACATGAATAAGGGCTGACGGGGGCCTGCAACAAGTGTGCAGGCGACCTGCAACAAGTGTGCAGGCGACCTGCAACACGTGTGCAGGCGGCACGGGCGGGGCTGCCCTTGCGCCTCGCCCCCCCTTGGTTCACAAGGAGGCATGCAGACGGCATTGCTGGTTTTTCTGGGCGGCGGGCTGGGGTCGGTCGGGCGGTGGCTCGTCGGGCTGGCGGCCCTGCGCGCCTTCGGTCCGGGTTTCCCGGCCGGCACGCTGGCGGTGAACCTGCTGGGCGGGCTCGCCATGGGCGTGCTGGCGCGCCTGCTGGTGAACCTGCCTTCGGGCGGGCATGAGGCGCGGATCTTCCTGATGACCGGGATTCTCGGCGGCTTCACCACCTTCTCGGCCTTCTCGCTGGATGCCGTCAGCCTCTGGAACCGGGGCGAGGCCAGCCTGGCCCTGGCCTATATCGCGGTTTCTGTCGGCGGCTCGATCGCCGCCCTCGCGGCCGGCCTCTGGCTCGGCGGCCTCCTGACACGATAGGAAAGAACATGAGCGGCGTCACGACGCGCGAGGTCAAGCCGGATGAAGCGGGCATGCGGCTCGATCGCTGGTTCAAGACCCATTATCCCGATCTGGCCTTCGGCCATCTCAACAAGCTCCTGCGCACAGGGCAGGTGCGGGTCAGCGGCGCGCGCGCCAAGGCGGAAACGCGGATCGAGCCGGGGCAGGTGATCCGCATCCCGCCGCTGGAACGGGTGGAGGTTGCCGTGCCGCAGCCCGGCATCCGCGAGGTGGGCGCGCCGGCGCGCAAGTCGGCCGGCCCGCAGGCGGTGCGGGCCGAGAGCGAATACGCCGCGGCCTTGCCCCGGCGCGGCGGGAAGATCAGCGATGATGCGGCCTTCCTGAAATCCATCACGCTGTATGAAGACAAGGACCTGATGGTCCTCAACAAGCCGCATGGCCTCGCCGTGCAGGGCGGTTCGGGCATGACGCGCCATGTCGACGGGCTGCTCGAGGCCCTGCGCGACAAGGACGGTGTCAAGCCGCGCCTTGTCCACCGCCTCGACAAGGATACGGCCGGCTGCCTGATCGTCGCCAAATCGCGGCTGGCGGCGGCGACGCTGGCCAAGACCTTCCGCTCGCGCGCGGCCCGCAAGATCTACTGGGCGCTGGTGCCGGGCGTGCCGCGCGTCCGGCAGGGCCGCGTCTCGACCTGGCTTGCCAAGGGCACCGACGAGCGCGGCGACCAGAAGATGCAGATCGCCAAGCATGGCGACGAGGGGGCCGATCACGCGCTGACCTATTACGCCGTCGTGGATACGGCGGGGCAGAAGCTGACCTGGCTCTCGCTCAAGCCGGTGACCGGGCGGATGCACCAGTTGCGCGTGCATACGGCGGAGATCGGCCATCCCATCGTCGGGGATCCGAAATATTTCGACAAGGAGAACTGGCAATTGCCGGGCGGGCTGCAGAACCGCCTGCACCTGCTGGCCCGGCGGATCCAGTTCCCGCATCCGCGCGACGGGCGGATCATCGATGTCTCCGCGCCGCTGCCGCCGCATATGCAGCAGAGCTGGAACCTGCTCGGATTCGATGCGAGCCAATACGATCCGATCGAAGAAGCGCCGGAAAAGTAGGCGCTTCGCACATTACGAAGAGTTCAGGTTCCCGTCATTTCCCGGGCAGGTCGACTCGCATAAACCTCGGGCACGGAATGCATGAGGAGCCTGCCATGAACTTTCACCTGATCCTGCAACGCGCCGCCATCGGGGCGGGTGCCCTCATCCTCGCCATCGGGCTGGCTGTCGCCCAGACGGCGCCCACGCCCACGCCCGCGCCCGCTCCTGCACCGGCTGCCCCGACCCAACCGGGCACGACACCCGACGGCGCGCGGACGGATTGGCGTGCGGCCCGCGAGGCCTGCCGCAGCCAGGTGGGCACGGATCTCCGGGGGGCCGAGCGCCGCGAGGCGATGCAGAAATGCATGGCCGACAAGCGCGGGGCCGGACCGCAGCTGACCGAGGCCGAGCGCAACCGCATCCGCGACATGCGCGGTGCCGACCGCAGCGCCCAGAAGGAGGCGCGCAAGGCCTGCCGCGAGACCCTCCGGAACCAGCGGCTGACCGAAGATGAGCGCCGCACCGGTATCGAGGATTGCATCGCCAAGGACAATCCGCGCTATGCCAAGATGCTGGCCTGCCGGCGCGAGGCCGATTCGAAAAATCTGGAAAAGCGCTCGGGCCCGTATCGCGACTTCATGCGCTCGTGTATCCGGGGCGCGTGACCCAGCTCCTCCTGTTCGATGTCGACGGCACGCTCGTCAATTCCGAGGCCATCATCCTGACGGCCCAGGCCCAGACCTTTGCGGCCGTCGGCCTGCCCGCGCCCTCCCGGGAGCGCGGGCTTTCCATTGTCGGGCTCTCGCTGCACGAGGCCTTCACCGCCCTGGCGGGGCCGGAGGGCCCGGTCGAGGCGCTGGTCGCGGCCTATCGCGAGGTGTTCCATGCCCTGCGCAAGGCCGGGACGATCCCCGAACCGCTCTATCCCGGCGCTGCGGCGTTGCTGGAACAGGCCGGGGCGGACCCGCGCTTCCGGCTGGGCATCGCGACCGGCAAGTCGCGCCGGGGCGTCGCAGCCCTGCTCGATGCGCATGGCTGGCACGATCTCATGGCCACGATCCAGACTGCCGATGACGCGCCCTCGAAGCCGCATCCCGGGATGATCCTGCAGGCCGCGGCAGCCACGGGCCTGCCGCTGGAGAAAACCGTGATGATCGGCGATTCCGTCTTCGACATGCAGATGGCCCGGGCCGCCGGAGCCCGCGCGGTCGGCGTGGCCTGGGGTTTCCAGCCCGTCGAGGCCCTGCGCGAGGCCGGTGCCGAGGAGATCGCGCAGGATTTCGACGATCTCGCGCGGATTCTCCGCCTTCCGGGGTGACAGGCCCGATCCGGCATCCTATCTCGGCGGCATGAGCATCCGATTTACCGAAGGCTGGTTTGGCGATGGCGAGGATCCGGCGCGGCTTGATCCCGTCCGGACCGCCCGCGCGGCGCTGAAGCCGCAACGACCGAAGCGATTCTACACGGCCGTCTCGATCGAGCCGTCGCCGGAGGGGTTCCGCCTCCTGCTCGACGGCAGGCCGGCGCGCACGAAGCTGAAACGCCTGCTCGCCCTCGAGACCGAGGCTGCAGCCTCGCTGCTTGCTGCCGAATGGGCCGCGCAGGGCGAGGAGATCAACGCCGCCACGATGCCGGTGACGCGGATCGCCCATGCCGGGATCGACCATGTCGCGGATGCCCGCGAGGCGGTGATCGCGGATATTCTCGCCTATGCAGGCACAGACCTCGTCTGCTACCGCGCCGGCGAGCCGGAACGGCTTGTCGCCCTGCAGGCGCAGCACTGGGACCCTGTGCTTGCCCATGCGCAGGCACGCTACGGGGCGCGGTTCCTGCTGTCGGAGGGGATCACCCATGTGGCGCAGAATCCGGCGGCCATCGAGGCGCTGCGGCCGGGCATCGTCCGGCATGAGGCCGCGGCGGCCCTGGCCGCGCTCCATGTCTTGACCAGTGTTTCCGGCTCCGCTCTGATCGCGCTGGCCGTGGCGGACGGAGCGCTCGGCCCGGATGCCGGATACGATGCGGGAGAGGTCGATGCCGATTTCGAATTGGATCTCTGGGGCGCGGATGAGGAGGCTGCCGAGCGCCGGGCGTTCCGACTCGCCGATTTCCGGGCGGCCGCAGCGCTGCTCGAGGCGCTTACGGGCTAGCCTGGCCGGTTTCCTGCTGCTGGCCCCGCAGCCGGGCCTCGCGCAGGGGCAGGATTGCGCGGCGCTGCTCGGCCGGCTCGGCCAGCTGCTCGACCGCTATGCCGAACCGGCGACTGCCGCGATCAATGACGGGACCGAGCCGGCCAAGGTGCTGGACCGCACCCGGGCGCAGGTGCTGAAGGGTGAGGCGGCGGCCAGCGTCACCATGGTCGGGATCGGCCTGATCCTGCATGGACGGCGCGATGTGCTGCCGGTCTCGCTGATCCGGCAGATCTGCACGTTCAGCCAGCGGAATGCGCTGCCGCTCCATGTCGCGAGCTGTGCCTATCTCAGCGCGCTCAATCCGATCGGCGACCGCGACGAGAAGCGCCGCCTGACCGAGGCGGAGATCGCGCGGTTCGAAACGCTGCATGGCCAGGAAGACAGCGAGGCCAATGGCGGGCTGGCCGGGCATGTCCAGGCGCTGAAGGCCTGCCTCCCGCGCAGCTGACGGCCCTTGGTCAGGCCATCGCCGGCCTGTCGCGGTAGACCTGCCGCCAGAGCCGCTCGAAATTCCCGCCGGCCAGCTTTTCCATGTCGGTTGTCGACCAGCCGCGCTGCATCAGGCGGGCGAAGAGGGCCGGGAAGGTGGCGGCATCCTCGAGGCCGGGCGGGTTCGGCCCGCCATAGAAATCCGAGCCGATGCCGAGGCAATCCGCCCCGCCGACATTGCGGATATGCTCGAGATGCCGGATGAGCGCATCGATACCGTCGCCCTCGAAGCGGCGGAACGCCTGGTCCTTGTGGCGGCGATATTCCTCGTCTTCGATATCCTCGCGCACCTTGCCGAGGCCATCCATCACCGGCTGCATGCCGTCGAAGACTGCCTGTTCGAGGAAAGCCGGCACGAAGGTGGCCATGACAATGCCACCCCCCTCGGCAATCCGGCGGATCACGTTATCCGGGGCGTTGCGCGGATGGTCGCACAGGGCGCGGGCATTGGCATGGCTGATCATGACCGGCCCTTTCGCACAGTCCATCACCGCATGCTGGGCCGGCGGCGAGACATGGGCCATGTCGATGATCAGGCCGAGGCGCTCCATTTCCTCGACAATGCTTTCACCGAAGGAGGAAAGCGGGCGGTTGCCGGGCCGGCGGCCGGGATGGTCGGTCGCGCTGTCGATGAAGGGCAGGGTCTCGTTGTGGCAGAGCGTGACGAGCCGGATGCCCATCGCATGGAGAAGGCGCAGATGGCCGATGGATTCGACGCCGACCAGCCCCTCCACCGCCTTGAAAAGCCCGATCTTCCCGGCCGCCTGCGCGGCGACCATATCGTCCGGTGCGAGGACGGGGTGGAACGTCTCCGGATAGAGCTGCTCGAGCTGGAGCATGACATCGATCACGGCCAGCCGGTCATCGATCGGCTTCTCCACCATGGTCGGGATGAAGGCCGTCAGGATCTGGGTCGAGACCAGCCCGGCGCGGAGGCGCGGGATGTCGGTATCGGTTTCCGGATGCAGCCGGGCGGCGTTCCAGGCCCGGACATCGCCGTGGCTGCCGCGCGCCCAGATCACGTAGGGCAGGTCGTTATGGCCATCGACAAGCCGGGTCCTCGCGAGGAATTCCCGCGCCTCGGCCAGAAAATCACCGGCCATCAAATCACGCTGCATTTTTCCCAATTCCATCGTCATTCGATCATGGATTCGCCGCATCATGGCACGGGAATGGGAAGCGAGGGAATGACCCATGGTGCCCGGCCGGCAACGTCACGTTAACGGCATTTGCTGGTGAAGCCTAAACCGCGATTTGTGTTCCAGCGCACAGATTCAGGTTTGAGCAAGACCTAAGGGTCATTCTCACGACAACGAGGACGGAAAACGTCCCGTGACAACAGGAAAAGGGCGCAAGCCCGAACAGGCGAAAACAGGGTCTCAGGGCCCGGGATCACAGGACGGGGCGCTCCGGCGCCCCCGCGAACAGGGAAGAAAACGATGTCGGCGCTTCTGCGTATGCCGGTCAGCCCGGTGATCGAAACCTTGGGTTGGCCCGAATGCCCGGCTTCGCTGGCCGAGCAGCTCGATGCCCGGGCGTTCCTGATCCTTGCAACCCGCGAGCAGGCCGAAGCGCTGATCCGCGAGGACATGCTCAAGGGCGACACGGACCCGGTCTGGACGGCCTATTTCGTCGAGGCGATGGTCGAATACCTCGTCTGGCAGAATGCGCCTGCCGGCCGGATCAGCGCGGATGACCTTGCCTGGCTGGTCGGGCACATGGCGGGTGAAAGCTCGCCCTCGATGCCGGCCCTGCTGTTCGCGCTGGTGCGTGAACTCAACGAGGTTCCCGAAGCGCTGACGGCGCTGGCGCTGAAGCATTCGCGCAACCGGCTGCGCGCCTGGCACTGACGACAATCCGCCGGCCGTCGGCCTGCCGGAATGCGGCAGGCGGCTTGACAGGAGCGGCCGGCTGGCCTGACGTCCGGAACACACAGCGTTCCGAGGGTCCATGCCGCTCTACTTCGCCTATGGCGCCAATATGGATGTCGCCGACATGGCGGCCCGCGCGCCCCAATCCCGCCTGATCGGCCCCGCGCGCCTGCCGCGCCACCGCTTCATCATCATGGCCGAAGGCTATGCCAGCATCGTGCGCGATCCGCGCCAGAGCGTGCATGGCGTGCTGTGGGACCTGGCGCTTGCCGATCTCCGCCCGCTCGACCGGTTCGAGGGCGTCGATCGCGGCCTCTACGCCAAGATCAACCAGCCCGTCATCACGGCGGATGGTGCGAAGCGGGCGCTGGTCTATGTGGCCGCGAATGCCCAGCCGGGCCGCCCGCGCCCCGGCTATCTCGAGGGCATTCTCGCCGCGGCGCAGGCGCATGGTTTTCCGAAGCCCTATCTCGACGAACTCGCGCGCTGGAAGGCGAATGGTGCGAAGACGGTTTCCGCCGCGACGCCGCCTCCCGAAGGCCCGGTTGCCGGCGTGCGCCCGCGAGCCGCCGCGCCCGACCAGCGCCCGCGCGACAGCCGCACCGGCGAATGGGACGGCTGATCCCGGCCGGTCAGGAGCGTGGGCGTTCCCAGCGGAAACGCTGCTCGTGCATCGGCTTGCCCCAGGTCGTGTCGAGGGTCTCGCTCTCGAGCACGAAGCCCTCGGCCTCGTAGAGATGGCGGGCGGCATCGAGCCCCCGGAACGTCGTCAGGAAGACGCGGTCGAAGCCGGCCGATTCGATGAACTCCATCATCCCGCCCATCAGCCGGCGGCCGATGCCGAGGCCGCGCGCCGCCTTCGCCAGGATGAAGAAGCGGATGCGCGCGCCTTCCGTGGCGGCATGCGGGCCGGACCCGTCGAGGCTGATCGAGCCGACGGGCACGCCGTCGAGCATCGCCGTCAGCAGCAGGTCGCGCGCGGGGTCATAGCGGCCGAGCCATTCGCCCATGGCCTCGGCAACCTTGGCCTCGAAACGGGCATCGAACTGCCATTCGCGGGCGTAGGAGCGGCCATGTTCGGCGATGACCCAGCCGGGAATGCCGGGATGCCAGCCCCGGAGAAGGGTGATGCCGGGCGGGTTCATTCCACCGCTCCGAAAACCGGCCGGAAGGCGCGTTTCAGGGCGAGATCGGCTTCGGGCATGGTCACCGGCAGGCCGAGATCGACGAGGCTGGTCACGCCGTAGCGCGCCTCGGCAATGCCACAGGGGACGATGCCGTCGAAATGGTCGAGATCGGGCTCGACATTCAGCGAGATGCCGTGGAACGAGACCCAGCGGCGCAGGCGGATGCCGATCGCGGCGATCTTGTCCTCGTGGCCGGGGCCCTTGTCCGGCCGACGGACCCAGACGCCGACCCGGGCCGGATCGGTGAAGCCGGTCAGCGAGAATTCCGCCAGCGTGTCGATGACCCAGGCTTCGAGCGCGGAGACGAAGGCGCGGACATCCTGCCGGCGGGCGCGCAGGTCCAGCATCACATAGGCCACGCGCTGGCCGGGGCCGTGATAGGTATATTGCCCGCCGCGCCCGGTCTCGAAGACGGGGAAGCGCGCCTGGAGCAGGTCAGCGCTCCGGGCGCTCGTCCCGCCCGTGTAGAGCGGGGGATGCTCGAGAAGCCAGATGCATTCCCGCGCACGGCCTTCCGCGATGGCGGCGGCCCTCTCCTCCATCCAGGCCAGCGCCTCGGGGTAGGGGACGAGGCCTTCCGACAGCCGCCATTCGACCGGCGGATGACCCGCGGCGACGGGGTGGAATTCGATGCGCGTTAACGGGCTGTTGACCATAAGCTGGCACATAGATGGGCAGAAATTGCCGGGTCAATCGAAGTTTCGAGTCGTTCGAACCTGAGATGTTCCGGCGGCAGCGTCAATCCAGCGGGGGCAGTTCCGGATGTCGGGTGAAGAACGGACCAATACGGTCGACAGCGTCGAGGTGGAAATCGAGGTCGTGATCGGTCGGGCGCGGATGCCGATCCATCACCTTCTCCGCATGGGGCGCGGCGCGGTGATCGAGCTTGATTCGAACGAGAATGACGAGATCGAGATCCTCGCGAATGATTTCCCGGTCGCCCGCGGGCAGGTGATCGTGCAGGGCAAGCGCATCCAGGTCGAGGTGACCAGCCTGATCCGCCGGCCGGAAGTCGAACGTTCGCTGCCGAAGCCGGCCATGCGCGAGCAGGACGAGGAATTCTGATCGACGGGAGGTGGCGGGCCGGTGCCCGTCCGGCCCGGTCTTTTCGGGCTTGCCAGACCCGGCGCGCTTTGTTAGACAGCGCGCCTCGGTGAGACGGGCATGCCCCTTTTGCCGGTGTGCGGTCGTGGCGGAATTGGTAGACGCGCTAGCTTGAGGTGCTAGTGGGTAACACCGTGGAGGTTCGAGTCCTCTCGTCCGCACCAATCCTTTCTCTTGATGGCGAGATCCTTCCCATCCGGAAGACAAGCTGCAAACCCGGTCAACAGGCCGGGTTTTCGCGTTTTAGTGCTCACCGTATTCTGCGGGTTTCCGAGGATCCGACCGAGAACGAGCCTTCCCAAACCGCGATCCTCTCCTTAAGTGGAAGCGTCCAGCCCGCTTTTCCGGAGGTTCCAGATGGTGTCGCTCCCGCCTGCCGAACCTGCCATGGTCGAATCGACCCTCCCGCCCGATTTCCGTGACGAGGAGGGCGAGATCCGGGCCGATTTCCTCGACGCGATCCGCGAGGCCATCGCCCGTGAGGATCACGATACGCTGACGGCTCTGGCCGGCGATCTCTACGAGGCGGATCTGGGCGCCCTGATCGAGGCCCTGCCGGCCGAGGATCGCCCCCGGCTCGTGACGATTCTCGGCGCGGATTTCGACTACCGGGCGCTGACCGAGGTCGATGACACGGTCCGCGAGGAGATTCTCGAGGAAATCCCGAACGAGCAGATCGCCGAGGGCGTGCGCGATCTTGATTCGGACGATGCCGTCTACATCCTCGAAGATCTCGAGCCGGAGGACAAGGAAGAGGTTCTCGCCAATCTTCCGGCGCCGGACCGCGTCGCGCTCGAACGGAGCCTCGACTATCCGGAGGATTCCGCCGGCCGCCTGATGCAGACCGATTTCATCGCCGTGCCGCCGTTCTGGACGGTCGGGCAGATGATCGACTATCTGCGCGAGACGAGCGAGCTGCCGGACGAGTTCTACGAGATCTTCGCCATCGATCCGGCCGGGCGGATCATCGGCCATGTCTCGCTCAACCGTCTGCTGCGGACCAAGCGCCCCGTGGCGCTCGAGGCGATCATGGACGAGGCCGACCACGTGGCCCGGGTCACCGATGACCAGCACGAGGTGGCTGACCTGTTCAAGCGCTACAATCTCGTGTCGATCCCGGTCGTCGATGATGCCGAGCGGCTGGTCGGCGTGCTGACCTTCGACGATATCGTCGACATCATCGACGAGGAAGCCGATGCCGAGATCCGTGCGATGGGTGGCGTCACCTCGGGCGAGGAACTGTCCGACTCGGTCATGGCGACCGCGCGGGCGCGATTCACCTGGCTGTTCGTGAACCTGCTGACGGCGATCATCGCCTCTGCCGTGATCGACCTGTTCAAGGGGTCGCTGGAGAAAATGGTGGCCCTGGCCGTGCTGATGCCGATCGTGGCCAGCCAGGGCGGCAATGCCGGCACGCAGACCATGACGGTGGCCGTGCGTGCGCTGGCGACGCGGGCCCTGTCCGGGCACAATGTCCGCCGGATCATCAACCGCGAGATCCTGGTCGGGCTGTTCAACGGCCTGTCCTTCGCCGTGATCATGGGGCTGGTCGCGGCCCTCTGGTTCGGCAATCCCGAACTCGGACTGGTGATCGGCGTGGCGATCATCGTCACGCTGGTTGCAGCGGGGATGGCGGGCGTGCTCATTCCGCTGGTCCTGAACCGCATGGATGTCGACCCGGCGGTGGCTTCCGGCCCCTTCGTCACCACCGTGACCGATATTGTCGGGTTTTTCGCGTTTCTGGGGGTCGCAACGCTGTGGTTCGGCCTCGGTTAGGGCGAAAACTCATAAAGGAGGCGCATTTGATGGGTGTTTCGGGGTGAAAATGGCCGGAAGCGGCGCGCAGCCTTGACGTCCGTCAGGGCAAGCGCCGGTTTCGAGACAGTTTCTCTCCGAAACCCCACCGGAGGCGCGGTGAATTTGGATCATCTTTCGCGTCCTTTCCCTCCCAAACCCGACGGTTTGCTTCGGGAAAGCCCACGAAACCTGATCGCCAAATTCCCTCGCGTCAAATGTCGCCTTCTTTGTGAGTTTTCGCCCTAAGGTGAATCCTAACGAAATCCAAACGCGTTAACGACGTTTTCAAACGCCGCCTTAAGCGTTCGTCAGCCAAATCGGCAGGGACTGGTCAGGAGAGCCCTGCATGCACGGCCGTTCGTTGGTCCGCACCCTCGATGCCGGCGCCATCATCATCATGGTGATTGCGGTGGCGACGCTTGGCCTGATGGCCTGGACCACCCGTCTCATCGATCACAGCGCGTTCGAGAACGAGGCGACGCTCGTGCGCCAGAGCCTGACCGGCCTTGCTGCCGATTTCCGAAGCGATCTGCCTCCGCCCGGCGTCAACGGGGATGGCTGGCTCGCGCGGAACGTTCAGGGGCATGCGCTCTTCTCCGTCTCCGCCGCCGGTCGCTTTGTCGCCAGCAGGGCGGCCAGCCGGATTTCCGGCCTCCTTGCCGACGAGGGGACGGCTGCCCGGCTGGAACAGGCGCTGAAGGCGCTGGAGCGGATCGATCCGGCCGGCGAACGGGTGGATCTGGTCCGGATCGGGCCGCCGCGCGACGAGAATATCGCTTTCGTGGCCCTGACCCGCGACGGGCTGGGCCAGAACCGGCTGGCCATCGGCCTGATCGATTTCGCCCCGCTGACCGCCACGCTCGAAGGCTTCGGCCTCCAGCTGCAACCGGTTGCGGCCCAGCCCGGTGACATCCTGCATGCGAATGGCCGGCTTGGGATCGACGGGCTCGACGGTGATCCCGTGGCCTATCTCGGCTGGCGCAGCGAACGGATTTCCCGGACGATCACGGGGCTCGTCCTGCCGGTCCTTGCCGCCGCGCTGGCGCTCGGCCTGTTCGTGCTGATGCTGCTCCGCCGCTACTGGAGCCAGGCCCGGGACGGGTTCATGGGCGAACTCCGGCAGGTCGAGGCGCTGGCCCATACCGATCCGCTGACCGGCCTGCCGAACCGGCGGGCGCTGTTCGACCATCTCCAGACAGTCGCGCCGGCCACGCGCAGCTTCCCGCCGATGACCGTGCTCATGCTCGATCTCGACGGGTTCAAGAGCGTCAACGACCAGCATGGCCACCAGGCCGGCGACCGGGTTCTGAAACTGGCGGCCGAGGTCTTCAGCACGGAACTCGGCGCTTCGGCATTCGTGGCGCGCCTCGGCGGTGACGAGTTCGTCGCCGTCCTGCCGGACATTCTCGGCGATGGCGCCCTCCAGCGCCTGCATTACCATCTCCAGCAATCGCTGCGGCAGCGCGTGCCCATGGAAGGGCTGGTGCCGATCGGCGTCTCGATCGGTGCCGCCAGCTCGACGCAGGAGACCGGCGATGGCGAGGACCTGCTGAAAATGGCCGATCTGGCCGTCTATGCCGCCAAGGCGGCGGGCCGTGGCGTTGCCATGACCTATCATCCGGACATGAAGCGGGACATCGCCTATCGCCGGATGCTCGAGCGGGAGCTGCGCGGGGCGATCCTGACGCAGGCCCTCTTCGTGGCCTACCAGCCGATCGTCCGGGCGCTGTCGGGCGAGGTGATCGGCTACGAGGCACTGGTGCGCTGGCAGCATCCGGTGCGTGGCGTCATCCCGCCGGCCGACTTCATTCCGATCGCCGAGAAATCCGACCTGATCATCGGCCTCGGCAACTTCGTGCTCGACCGGGCGCTGGCCGAACTCGGGCCGCGCGGGGAATGCCGGATCTCCGTGAATGCCACCGGCCGGCAATTGCTGGCGCCGGGTTTTTCCGATTTCGTCATGGATGCGCTTGCCCGCCATCGCGTGGTGCCCGGGCGGCTCTGCCTCGAACTGACCGAGACGAGCATCATCAGCGATCCGGACAGCCTCGCCACCATCATGAAGACGCTGCAGGGGCAGGGGATCCGCTTCGCCATCGACGATTTCGGCGCCGGCTATTCCAGCCTGACGCATCTGCTCCGGTTCAAGTTCGACGTGCTGAAGATCGACCGGGGCTTCATCGAGAGCCTCGACGACAAGCCGGAAGCGCCGATGATCGTGACATCGGTGGTGAGCCTCGCGCGCTCGCTGGGCATGCAGGTGGTGGGCGAGGGCATCGAGACGCCCGCCCAGCAGCGCTTCCTGGCCAGTGCCGGGTGTGGCGCCCTGCAGGGCTATCTCTTCGGCCGCCCGGTGCCGATCGGCCAGCTTGGCCTTGCCGAAGACCCGAAACTGACTACCCTTGATTCACCAGTACAGGCTGCATGACATGACGATCTGCCTCAGAACGACCGGAAAGCGGTTGGGTTCGGGTCTCCTCGCCCTGGCCGCGACCCTGATGATTTCCGCCTGCAACTCCACGGGCGTGATGGAAGCGTCCTATTACCCGCTGAAGAGCGATGCCAAGCCGCATCCCGGCGTGGCGAAGGCGCATCGCTTCCCCGTGCACGGGATCGACGTGTCGAAATGGCAGGGCGAGATCGACTGGTTCGAGGTGAAGCGCGCCGGCACGGCCTTCGCGTTCATCAAGGCGACGGAAGGCGGCGATCATCTGGACGAGCGTTTCCGCATCAACTGGGAAGGCGCACGCCAGGCCGGCGTGCCGCGCGCGGCCTATCATTTCGTGTTCTGGTGCCGGCCGGCCGAGGAGCAGGCGGCGTGGTTCCGGCAGAACGTGCCGCGCGATGCCGATGCCCTGCCGCCGGTGCTCGACGTGGAATGGAACGGCCATTCGCGGACCTGCCCGAAGAAGATCGATCCCGAGCTGGCCCGGCAGAAAATCTCCATCATGCTCAAGGCCATGCGCGAGCATACCGGCAAGAAGCCGATCATCTATACCGACATCCCGTTCCATGCCGAGGTGCTCGAGGGCCATTACAAGGACCACGATTTCTGGTTGCGCTCGGTGGCGGCGGAACCGCATGAGCGGTACGAGAACCGCAACTGGAAGTTCTGGCAGTTCACCACCACGGGCCGCGTGCCCGGGATCAAGGGCCCGGTGGACCGGAATGTCTATGCCGGCCCGCGGCGCGACTGGCAGCGTTTCCTCGCGGAGAACGGCGTGACCGGGCGGCAGGTCGCCAGCAACGACGCCGACGAGTAAGGCCTACGCCTTCGGGCGGGGCGTTCCGGCCCTGCGCAGGAGCCCGCGCAGGGCAGCCAGCCGGCTGATCGCCCGATCGGCCCGGGCAAGCCGGGCGGCCATCCGTTCGAGGCCGGCCGGGCCGTGGCTGCCGGTCCAGTCCACCAGCAGGGTGCCGATGGCTTCCCGCTCGCGCCAGTGCAGCTCGAGCGGGTGATCCGGATTGGCGCAGGAATCGACGCGGGTAACGCCTGATTCTCCGGTTGCCAGCGCGATCGTGTGGCGGTCAAGCAGGTTGCCCGGGCTATAGCCACGGTAATCCTCGTCGAACGCCGCCTTGACCGTATAGAGCACGCCTCCCGAGAGGAGGTTCACATTGACCGCCAGCGGCTGGTCATTGAGCATCAGGGCTTCATAGAGCGTTGCCGGGCTGGCCCCGCGGAAGGCCTGCCGGGCGAAGGCGAGGCTCGCAGGCCGGCAGGCGAGGGCCGTGCCCTGCCGGCCCTTCCAGCCCTTGGCCTCCAGTGTCAGGAAGGCGTCGAGCATCGCCTGGCCTGCGGGCGTATCCCCTTCGGCCACAATGTACTGGATGCGGCCATGGGTCGCGAGCTTGCGTTCCCGGCGCAGCAGGGTCTGGCCATGGCGGCCGGTATAGGATTCGAAATCCTCGTCGGTCTCGATGGCGGCCCGGGTGAAGTGCCGGACCACGCGATGGGCGAGGCCCTTCGCGTCAAGCATGGGCCCGAGATTCTGCCAGAAGGGCCGGGATATCGGCAGCAGCGGCACAAGCCAGGCGCTGCCGGGAAACAGCCTGGGCGCGGCCTCGAGCAGGCCGGAGAGCAGTTCCGGTGCCCGCTTCCGGTCAAGGAGTGGCGTCGTCAGCGGCGCATAGGCATTTTCATGCATCATCCAGGTGCTGCGCAGCCAGCCTTGCCGCCAGCCCGGACGGCGCAGCGGGATCAGCGCCAGCATGGCGCCCGCGCCCTCCGCCTCACGCGCGACCAGGACCGAGAGCCGCCTGTCCTCGCCGAGTTCCCGGGAAGCCAGCAGGAAATCCGGCTCGTAGAACGGGTTCGGGTCAAGCGCACGGGATGCCAGCGCGCGCCATTCCTCGCGGATGGCCGCCAGCGCAGCAAAAGGCAGGATCGACCAGGCCGGCGGGCGGGTCATCCCGCATTTCCGTTCCGCCGCGCGGCGAAGGGCTGGAAGCCAAGATGCTTCCGCACGGCAAGGGCCAGCCAGATTGTGGTGAGAAGGGTGCCGGCTGCGGCGGCCAGGGCCGCGCCGCCGGCCTGCCACGGCCCCGCCAGCAGCAGGCAGAGCAGGGCGGTCAGCAGGGCGCCGGCGCATTGCCCGCGCCAGACCGTTTCAGGGTGCCCGGCCATGGCGAGGGCCTCCTCGGCGGGGCCGGCGGCCAGCTTGAAGGCGGCGGCAGCGATCAGAACCTGCGCGGGCACCGTGCCGGCAAGGAAGGCTTCGCCGAACAGGCGGAGGATGAGCGGCGCGAGGAACATCAGCCCGAGGGCCGCGAGCAGGCCGGGCCAGAATGTCAGCCGCCGCGTCTCGGCATAGAGCGCCTCGAAGGCCCGGGGATCCTCGATGCGGGCCTGCCGCGCGAAACGATGGCCGAAGGCCGCGCCGAGGGCGAACTCGATCAGGCCGAGCAGCGAGGCGATGCGGGTCGCGGCGAAGTAAAGCCCCACCGTGGCGGGCGGCGCGAGCAGGCCGAGCAGGATCAGATCGCCATGCTGGCGCGCCAGAACCGCAAGGTCCGAGAGCAGCATTGGCTGCGCGGCCTGCCGCCATTCGCGGAAGGCATGGCGGGGCGGCGCCGGCGGGAACAGCCGCAGGAGGGGCGGCACCACGAGTGCCAGATGCAGGGTTGCCGCAACCAGCGTGCCGACAAGGGCCGCGAGCATGGCATGGTCGGCGTCGAGGCTCCGCCCGAGGGCCATCGCACCGAGGAGCATCAGGATGATCAGCCCCTGCCGGGCGAGATAGGACGGCGCGAGGGCGCGCCATGTCCAGCCCTGCGAGCGGGCAATGCCTTCGATGAAATCGGACAGGGCGAAAAACGGCAGCGCGATCAGGCCGATCGCCAGGATCCGGCTGCAGGTTTCGCCATAGCCCGCCGTGATCAGCGGGAAGAGCGTGAAGCCGAGGGCGGCGAAGACCAGCGCCCCGCCGATGGTGACCATGGTTCCGGTGCGGAGGAAGCCATGGGCGAGGGCGGCATCGCCGCCGGCGTGGTACTGCGCGAGAAAGCGCACGGCGATCTGCCCGAAGCCGAGGGTGGCAAGGAAGCCGCCGATCGTCACGAGATTCCAGGCGAAGCTGAATGTGCCGTATTCGGCGAGGCCGAGGCTGCGGGCCAGCACGATCTGGAGCAGGTAGGCAAGGCCGGCCGCAGCGAGACGCACCGACAGCGCTGACAGGGCCGCAGCATGCCTTTGCCACCGCGCGGCAAGGCGCGGCAGCCTGCGGGCGAGAGGGCCCGCGGGCGGCAGATCGGTCTCCGGCAGGCTGGCCATGCATATCCTTTCCTTGCGCAAGCCTAGCGGGGAGTGTTCATTCCCGTGTTAAGGCATTGCGGCATTCCGGCGGCAGGGTTAGCAGCTTCTGAAAGGCCGGACAGGCTTGCCAAAGGCCGGGAGACGCGGCAGAAGGGTCAGCATTATTGTCCTATCTGCCTGCCCGACAAGAAACCATGATCCTGGGAGTGAAATCATGATCCCGAACAGCGCCAAGCCGTTCAATTTCGACCTCGGCGAGACCGCCGATGCCATCCGCGAGAGCGTCGCGGCCTTCGCCCAGGACAAGATCGCACCGCTCGCTGACAAGATCGACCGCGAGGACTGGTTCCCGCGTGAGATCTGGCCCGAGATGGGCACGCTCGGGCTGCATGGCATCACGGTGCCGGAGGAGGATGGCGGCACCGGGCTCGGCTATCTCGAGCATTGCGTGGCGATGGAGGAAATCTCGCGCGCCTCGGCCTCGGTCGGGCTGAGCTACGGCGCCCATTCCAATCTCTGCATCAACCAGCTCCGGCGCTGGGGCAGCGCCGAGCAGAAGGCGCGCTACCTGCCGAAGCTGATCTCGGGCGAGCATCTCGGCGCGCTGGCCATGTCCGAACCGGGGGCGGGGTCGGACGTGGTCTCGATGAAGCTGCGGGCCGAGAAGAAGGGCGACCGCTACATCCTCAACGGCTCGAAAATGTGGATCACCAACGGTCCCTCCGCCGAGACGCTGATCGTCTATGCGAAGACCGATCCGGAAGCCGGGCCGCGCGGCATCACCGCCTTCCTGATCGAGAAGGGGTTCAAGGGCTTTTCCGTGGCGCAGAAGCTCGACAAGCTCGGCATGCGCGGCTCGGAGACCGGCGAACTCGTCTTCCAGGATTGCGAGGTGCCGGAAGAGAACGTGCTCGGCCAGATCGGCAAGGGCGTGAATGTCCTGATGTCGGGCCTCGATTACGAGCGCGCGGTTCTGGCGGCCGGCCCGCTCGGGATCATGCAGGCGGCGATGGATATCGTGATGCCGTATATCCACGAGCGGAAGCAGTTCGGCCAGTCGATCGGCGAATTCCAGCTCGTGCAGGGCAAGGTGGCGGACATGTATGTCGGCATGAATGCCTGCAAGGCCTATGTCTACGCGGTGGCCAAGGCCTGTGACCGGGGCGAGACCACGCGCGAGGATGCTGCCGGCGCCATCCTCTATGCCGGGGAGAAAGCGACGAAACTGGCGCTGGACGCGATCCAGCTGCTTGGCGGCAACGGCTATATCAACGAATATCCGACCGGCCGCCTGCTGCGCGATGCCAAGCTCTACGAGATTGGTGCCGGCACGAGCGAGATCCGACGCATGCTGATCGGCCGCGAATTGTTCAACAAGGGCGCGTGAGGACAAGTGGAAGTACCTTACGAATCCCATCCGCACTGTGTCGGTGACTGGCAGCGTTGGTACGCCTTTCTTTGCCGTCTTGATCAGGCGCGTATCGATGCTCAGGCGCTCGACTACGATGGTGCATACAATGCTATGTTAATGACACCGGAAGATCGTGCGATGTATCTCGAATTCATGGAGAACCCCCCGCGATTTCAGGAGATCGCAGGAGAAAGCTTTCGCGTCCCCGCGTGGCTTCATTTTATCCAGCAAGAGATTGTTGGCTCTCCTGTTCTTGTGCTCGCGTCCAAGTCTAGCCCACCAAGCCTCCATCAGTTGGAATGGGTGCGTATAAAAATCCAGATTGATGGCAATGCATGTAATGAGCTTGAAATTTTTGCAGTAAATCTTCCGATTCAAAAATGTGTATTCGAAAAATTTATCGCACTAGAGCGTAATTTTTATCAATCTAACATCGGTTGGGATCAGAATGATATTTCTGATTTTGAGTTTTATCGTGAATCGCTCCGTCAAATATTGCCGTCAGGGGTCACCTGCAACAAGGTTGGGCATTGGCTTCGTGAAGCGTTCTATCCTATTGACTTCACACGCGAAGGCATAGCAGCGCTTGTTGACGAAAAATCGGAAATTTTTGACGTGCTTGAATTCGCGGCTCTTGATCAGGATGCCTATTTTCTGGCTATTCTAACCGCCAACTGCGATTAAAATCCGGATTGTCCATTGAATCGAATAGCTGATGAATCGATCGATCTCTGAAGGTGTCGACATTTTGTTTGGTTTTTCGGGGCTGCTTTTGTTGGCCTTGGCGACCTGCAATCCTGCCGGCGCTACCGCCTTCTGCGAGGTCAAGGCCACGCGGGACGGGTTCGTCGCCCTCAGGGATGCCCCCTCGACCGGGGGTCGGCTGATCCGCCGGCTGAAGGCCGGCGAGATGGTCCAGCTTGATTCCACGCGGCCAAACCCGCGCGGCTGGAAGGCGGTCATCTTCCGGGCGGACGAGAACGCGAAGGCCCAGCCGGGCTGGGTTTCTGCCGGGCTGATCGAGCGGGAATGCGGCTGATCCCGGCCGGAGGCTGAAGCCGGGCGTTCCGGCACCGCGCAAACTCACCGGCTGATCCGGAGTCCGGTCAACGAGCCTGCGATCTCGGTGAAGAGGTCCGGCAGGTCCCGGGCCCGGCGGATATTGAAATAATGGCGGTCCGAGGTGGCGCATTCGCGCAGGAGCCGTTCATTCCCCTCGATCAGCCGGATCGTGAAGACCATGATCCCGGCATCGCGCGCATTGCGGCAGGCCAGCCGCAGGCGTGCATCGATGGCGTCGCTTTTCATGTTCCAGCGGTTATCGGTGTTCTCGCCATCCGTCAGCACGATCAGGACCTGCCGGAGGCCGGCGCGCTCGGCGAGGCGCGACTGGTTCAGCGGTTCGCGTGGCGAGAGGGCATGCAACCCCCAGACAATCCCGATCGGGATGTTGGTGTTGCCATCGGCGATCAGATCATCCACCCGGCTGCGGAGTTGCCGGAAATCCTCCGTGAGCGGCAGGATGGTGGCCAGTTTGCCGCATTCCTTGTCCTCCACCGGCACGAAGAGGCGGGCAGCCTGCCCGTCCGGCGGATCATCGGCAATGTCATGCGGCATGGCCCGGTCGGTCAGGCAGCCTCGCCATTTCTTCGGGCGCGTGCCGGAGAGCCATCGATCCTGCATCCAGCCGGGATCGACCCGCACGTTGCGGCCGAACGGCACCATGGCGATCCGGATATCGCCGGGCTGACGCCCCAACTGCTCCATCCGGTCGAGGAAGAGCTTCGTGGCGCGCTTCAGCTCGCGGATCTTCTCGTCCTCCATCGAGCCGGTATTGTCGAGCACGAGCGCGATTTCCAGTGCGCCGGTCTGGGCCCGCTCCACGGTGACCGCGGCGGAGATCGACGCGAACTCGAAGCCGAAGATCCGCCCGACAAACATGGCGACCCGGCCATGCGCCTCGATTGTCACCTGCGTGGCAGAATATTGCGCGAGAAGCTGCAGGCCGTCCGGCCCTTCGCCCGAACCGGCGGCGAGCGCATAGGCCAGGGCGCGCCTGTCGATCTCGGCCGCTCCGAGCCGTGGCGCTTCCGGATCGACCGCCAGCGCCGTGGCAGCGGAATCGATCATGCCCTGGAGCCGGGCCTTCTGCTGCGCGGCCATGCTGAAATCGACGGCGGCGCCGGTGACGCCGACAAAGAGCAGCATGACAAGGCTGGCGATGACAGGGAGCGAGGCCGAATCGTCGGCCCTGAAGGCGCGGAAAAACCGCATGAAATCCTCAAATCAAAAAACAATAGGAACAAAATCAAATAAGATGAACGCACATAATCACAGTTGTGCGGTCTTGCCAAGCCGGCCGGTTCGGGCCGTGCATGCGTTCCGTTACCGGGCGGTGAATGCAATACGGAAAGTTCAGTCGAGCCGCGGCAGGGACAACCGATAGACACCCTTGAAATCAAGCGGATCGGCCGGCTTCCCCTTGCGCAGGATGACGATCCGTCCTGCCGAGGCGAGGCGGACGGCGACCTGGCGGACCGGTTGCATCAGCGGGCCCCATTGTTCCGATGCCGGACCGGCCAGATCGCGCGCCACCTCGGATGGGCAGATCGACTTTTCGGGCCCGCGTTCGGCCACGAGCCGGAGCATGCAGGCTTCGATGGCGGCGGTATCGGGAGCGGCTTTCGTCATGCGAGCGGGCAGACCATGGCTGAAATGCTCCGTCAAGTCGTGAATTGCCGACAGTTTTCCTCCACCGGTGATTGCGTGTTGATCCGCAGAGCATACAGATTGGTCATAACCAACCAGCGATTCGGGGCTTCGCCGTGCCACCTGTCATCACCAAGGGCTACAAGGCCCTGCTCGAGGAAGCCGAAGCCGTGATCCGGACGCTGTCGGTCGAGGAAGCGGTGGCGATGGCCGGGCGCGACGATGTCCAGTTCGTGGATCTGAGGGATCCGCGGGAACTCGAGCGCGAGGGCCGCCTGCCGGGCGCGTTCCATTGTCCGCGAGGCATGCTCGAATTCTGGATCGACCCCGAAAGCCCCTATGCCAGGCCGGCCTTCCAGCAGGACAAGACCTACGTCTTTTTCTGTGCCGGGGGCTGGCGCTCCGCCCTGGCCACGAAAGCCGCGCAGGAAATGGGTTTGAAACCAGTTGCGCATATTCAGGGTGGATTCGGGGCTTGGAAGAAGCATGGCGGTCCCGTGGAGATCTGAGGTCCGCCGGTCTGGGGAGAATTGAATGGTTGCGACGAATATCCACGACAAGCCGAAATATCCGCCGAAGCTCACGCTGGTGATCGGCAACAAGAACTATTCCTCTTGGTCGCTGCGGCCCTGGCTGGCCATGGCTGCCAAGGGCGTGCCCTTCGCCGAGGTGCTGATCCCGCTCGACCACCCGAATACCAAGCAGCAGGTTCTGCAATATTCGCCCACCGGGCAGGTTCCGGCCCTGAAATATGGCAATCTCCTGCTTTGGGAATCGCTCGCCATCATCGAATACGTGGCGGAGAAGCATCCCGAAGCCAATCTCTGGCCGGAAGAGCAGGAATACCGCGCGCTGGCCCGTGCGCTGGCTTCGGAAGTCCATGCCGGTTTCCAGGCTTTCCGCGCGCATTGTCCGATGAACCTTCGGCGCCGCGCAGCCCGGCGGATGAGCACCGCCGCCGACGAGGATGTGATGCGCCTGTGCAATTACTGGCGAAAGTTCCGGCTCGAAGCCGCCGGCAACGGCCCGTTCCTGTTCGGGGAGTTCGGCGCGGTCGATGCGATGATGGCGCCGCTGGCCACGCGGATCCGGTCCTACGAGATTCCGGTCGATCGGGTCACCAACGAGTATATCGACGCGATCTATGAACTGCCGGCCTTCCAGAAATGGTATCAGGCGGCCGTGAACGAGCCGTGGAAGATCGCCTCGACGGACAATATCGACAAGCTTCGGCCGACGATGCGGTGAAGCCTGTCAAGCGCTGGGCCTGACAGAGGGCGAAAAATTTCGCCGCCCAGAGAAACTTTATTGCCGTTGAAACCGGCGCCGGAAACGGGAATATGGGCGCGGCCTTTTCGAGGTCCGCGCCCGTTTTTTATGCATTCCTGCCTTTCTGCGAGGTCGTATGGCGATTTTGCGTTCCGGATTTGATCGCTCCCTTCCCGAAGCCCGCGCCAATGCCGGCGCCTGGGCCCAGCTCCGCGACGAGTTGCTGGAGAAGCGGCGTATCGCTGCCCTCGGCGGGCCGGACAAGGCACGGGAACGCCATGCCGCGCGCGGCAAGCTGCTGCCGCGGGACCGCGTGCTCGGCCTGCTCGATCCCGGCTCGCCCTTCCTCGAGATCGGCGCGCTCGCTGCCCATGCGATGTATGACGACGACATTCACGGTGCCGGCATGATCGCCGGGATCGGCCGCGTCGAGGGGCGCGAGGTGATGATCGTCTGCAACGACGCGACCATCAAGGGCGGCACCTACTATCCGATGACGGTGAAGAAGCATCTCCGGGCGCAGGAAATCGCCCGCGAGAACCGGCTGCCCTGCGTCTATCTCGTCGATTCCGGCGGGGCGAACCTGCCGCACCAGACCGATGTCTTCCCGGATCGCGAGCATTTCGGCCGCATCTTCTACAACCAGGCCCGGCTTTCTGGCATGGGCATTCCGCAGATCGCGGTGGTGATGGGCTCCTGCACCGCCGGCGGCGCCTATGTGCCGGCGATGAGCGACGAGACGATCATCGTCCGCCAGCAGGGCACCATCTTCCTCGGGGGGCCGCCGCTGGTGAAGGCCGCGACCGGCGAGGTGGTCTCGGCCGAGGATCTCGGCGGGGCCGATGTCCATGCCCGCCGCTCCGGCGTGGCCGACCATTACGCCGCCGATGACCGCCATGCCCTCGCGCTCGCCCGGCGGATCGTCGCCAATCTCAACAGCCGGAAGCCGATCGATATCGCACTCGGCCAGCCGGAAGATCCCGTGCTCGACCCGGCCGAGCTGGAAATGCTCGTGCCGACCGATCTCAAGCGGCAATATGATATCCGTGAGGTGATCGGCCGGATTGTCGATGGCTCGCGCTTCGACGAGTTCAAGGCGCTGTATGGCACCACGCTCGTCACGGGCTTTGCCTCGCTCTATGGCATGCCGGTGGGTATCATCGCCAATAACGGCATCCTGTTTTCGGAAAGCGCGCTCAAGGGCGCGCATTTCATCGAATTGTGCTGCCAGCGGCGGATTCCGCTGCTGTTCCTGCAGAATATTTCCGGGTTCATGGTCGGCAGCCAGTACGAGGCGGGCGGCATCGCCAAGGACGGGGCGAAGCTCGTCACCGCCGTCGCCTCGGCCGAGGTGCCGAAGGTGACCGTGCTGGTGGGCGGTTCGTTCGGCGCCGGCAATTACGGGATGTGCGGCCGGGCCTACAGCCCGCGCTTCCTCTTCACCTGGCCGAACAGCCGCATCTCGGTGATGGGCGGCGAGCAGGCGGCCTCCGTGCTGGCGACGGTGCGGCGCGACAATCTCGAGGCCGAGGGCAAGAGCTGGAGCGCCGAGGAGGAGGAGGGGTTCAAGGCCCCGATCCGCGCGAAATACGAGCAGGAAGGCTCACCCTACCACGCCACCGCGCGGCTCTGGGACGACGGCATCATCCTGCCGAGCGAGACGCGCCGCGTGCTGGGCCTTGCCTTCTCGGCCTGCCTCAATGCGCCGATTCCCGAGACAAGGTTCGGCGTGTTCCGGATGTGATGTGGCTCAGATGAAAAAAGATAGAAAAGAAATGGTCGAATTCAGAGAGAATCTGAGTTTGCCAGTAATTTCATCATATCGCCCGCTCCACTACTCCTCTTGGCAAGCATATTGCATATTGAGAGATGTTTCGTCAAATTATAGAGATGAGCAAGGAAATATTCAAAGTAGAGGATATTTAATTTTTGGTCAAATGATAATTTTGCTCCATCATTTTATCGATTCTTATATCAACTACGAATGTTCTCGTTATCAATCGGGCCAGCATGGAGAAACTATCAAAAAATTGAGCAAGATGACGCTTTCGACGCGGCAAAAAAATTTGATGAATTTCTCAAAATTTTCAACCTCGAGATCGATAAAGATTTGCTTGTAAAAGTAAATTATTTGATCGATATTCGGGATTTATTTTATCATTATGATTTCGGTTTCGAAGATAATCATAACAAAATGCCGAAAGTTGTTTACGAATTCCTTTTGTTGATAGAATTCGACACTGGAAATTATTTGGGTTGGGATTGGCAACAGATGCTGTTTCAAGCGGGCGCGATTGATATTTTTGAAAAATGTATTCGCGATTTTTTTCGATCAACTAGTATTGGTGATGGCGATGATTTGAACGGTCGACCAGTCGTAATTGATAAAAAAATTGAGACGTGGGGGATTGATAATCAGTATAAGAGTATGAACTGGCTTCCATTCCTTAAAGAGTGACCAAAAAATTAACCATGGCGATGTTCACTGGTGGCTGCGGGCAAAACGCCCGTTCCGCCGCTCAGGGAACCTCATGAAGAACTGGCTCAGTTCGGCCTTTCACGGCACCCAGAACTACGAGATCATGCATTTCGGGTTCCAGACCGCAATCAATGTGATCTCGGACCAGCGCGGCATTTTCTGCGGCGACAACCTCTTCACCTACAACAAGAATCTCAGCTTCCTCGATGACCAGCCCTTCATGGCGAGCATCGAGCGGAACGTCACGAACGAGATCGACCGCTCGCTCGTCTGGCGTATTGCGACCGTGCTCTGGGGCTTCCGCCGTGGCCTCACGCTGGAGGGCGATTTCGTCGAATGCGCCTGCTACAAGGGGATGACCGCACGCGTCATCTGCGACAATGTCGATTTCGCCAGGCATACAGACCGGCATTACTACCTCTACGACCTGTTCGATCATGATCCGAGCATGCCGCATCTGCCGATGCTGGAGCACAGCGCCCGGCTTTATGACGATGTCTGCCGGAAGTTCGCGGATGTCCCCAATGTCACGGTAACGCAGGGCCGCGTGCCCGATACGCTGGCGCAGGTCGCGCCCGAAAAGATCGCCTTCATGCATCTCGACCTGAACAATGCCGATGCCGAGATCGGCGCGCTCGACGTCCTGTTCGACCGGATGGTGCCCGGCGCGGTACTGGTGCTCGATGATTACGGCTGGCTTGATTACCGCCCGCAGAAGCTGGCCGAGGATCCGTGGTTCCTGAAGCGCGGCTATCACGTGCTCGAATTGCCGACCGGGCAGGGGCTGGTGATCAAGTAGGGCAGATCACAGAGAGGCCAATGCTTCCGGTCCGGAGTTGATCCTGCCGGTATCGACGGCGCATCGTCATGGCCGGACCTGGCCCGGCCATCCACGACCTGGTGTCATGGGCGGTCAAGTCGTGGATGCCCGTCCCGGGAGCGGGCATGACGGCGGGGAGACTCGGGGATAGCCGTCTCCCGGATCCCGCATTCATACGATGAATACCGCATGCACCAACGACTTCCCTGCTGACAAGCGCCGGCCACCCGGCTAATCGTAACCCCAACCAAGGGAGGTTTCGATGGCGGGCAACAAGGTGGCGCTGATCACGGGCGCCGGGTCGGGCGTGGGTCGCGCGGTGGCGATCAGGTTCCTCAAGGACGGCTACAAGGTTGGCCTGATGGGCCGCCGGGCTGATGCCCTGAACGAGACGATCGCGCTGGCCGGTTCCGGCGAGGCGATCGCGCTGCCGGCGGATGTGACCGACCCGATGCAGGTCAACGCAGCGTTCGACGCGCTGGTGGCGAAATTCGGCCGGATCGACGTGGTGTTCAACAATGCGGGGATCGGCGCGCCGCCGGTCCAGTGGGACGAGCTGCCGGTCGAGCAATGGAAGGCCGTGGTCGATACGAACCTGTCCGGCGTGTTCTACTGCATGCAGGCGGCGTTCCGCGTCATGAAGCGGCAGAGCCCCAAGGGCGGCCGGATCATCAATAACGGTTCGGTTTCCTCCTACACGCCGCGTCCGTTCTCGGCGGCCTACACGGCCACCAAACATGCCGTGCTCGGCCTGACCAAGACCGGCGCGCTGGATGGCCGCGAGCATGACATTGCCGTCGGCCAGATCGATATCGGCAATGCGCTCACCGACATGGCCCGCCGCATGACGACCGGCGTGCTGCAGGCGAACGGCACCACCGCGATCGAGGCGGTGATGGATGTCGAGCATGTCGCCAATGCCGTGGCGCATATGGCCAGCCTGCCGCCCGAGGCGAATGTGCTGACCATGAATGTCATGGCGACGAAGATGCCGTTTGTCGGCCGGGGCTGAAAACGGCGCCATCGGCTTTCGGTCACGGGGGATGGTGATTGCCTTTTCCCGTCCGATTGCCTACTCCGGCTGCCGATTGCCTCTTCCCGAATACCCAGCCCAAAAGGAGTGCCCCCATGGCCAGCATCACCCGCATCGAAACCGGCCCGCGCATGTCGAAGGCCGTCATCCATGGCGATACCGTCTATCTCGCCGGCATCGTGGCCGATGACAACAAGCAGGACGTGACCGGCCAGACCAAGCAGATCCTCGCCGAGATCGACCGCCTGCTCGCGCTCGCCGGCACCGACAAGTCCAAGCTGCTGCGCGCCAATATCTGGATCAGCGACATGTCGACCTTCGGGCAGATGAATGCGGTCTGGGATGCCTGGGTCAGCCCCGGCAACACCCCGGCCCGTGCCACGGTGGAAGCCAGCCTGGCAACGCCGGATTACAAGGTCGAGATCATGGTCGTCGCCGCGAAGTAAGCGGCCGGCCGATTTCAGGAAGCCTCCCGGGGCCGGAGCGATGCGCCGGCCCTTTTCGTTTGCGGGGACGGACCGCGCGCGCCTGTAGATTTCAGCCGCCAGCCGAGGCACCATCGCGGCATGGACATTTCCGCTTCGTCGACCCTGCCGGATGAATCCCGCCTCTATCGGCGACGGGTGATGCTGATCGTCGGCGTGATCGCGGGGCTGGCGGTGACGCAGAGCCTCTATGCGCTGCATCTCGGCGACCGGTTTCTCCTGAAGGACGGCATCGACTGGATCTATGATGTCGCGCTCTGGGCGGTGGCCCTGGCCGTGTTCGGCCGGGGGCAGCGCTTCGAGGAACTGGCCGCGCTGTGGGTTGCCGGCGTCCTGCTCGTTGCGGCCACGCATACGGGCTACGACCTCTGGGACAAGATCGTCACCGGCCGGCGCCCTCAGCCCTGGGTGGCCGGCTGGTCGGCCTTCACGGCGATCGGGCTGGCGCTGTTCGTGGTGGCGCTGATGGTGCGGTTCCGGGGTAGCGACAACCCGCTGATCACCGCGACATGGCTGTCCAGCCGCAACGACATGGTCTCGACCACCGCCTTCGCGGTGGTGGGGCTCTGGGCGCGGCTCAACCCCTCGCAGACGCCGGAAATCATCCTCGATCTCGTCGTGATCGGGCTGAACCTGCAGGCGGCGGGCGCAATCGGGCTGGCTGTCTACAGAGATTGGGGACGCTGTCGCCTGCCTGATAGACAAACCGTAGAAAGCTATGCAACGTCCCGCGCCAATGATGCCAAATCGATGGATTAGAGCATGTTTTCCAGCGTCCTGATTGCCAATCGCGGTGAAATTGCCCTGCGCGTCGCCCGAACCGCCCGCCGCCTCGGCCTCCGTGTCATTGCCGTTCACTCCGAAGCCGATGCCGCCGCGCCCTTCGTCGGCTATGCGGACGAGGCCTATTGCATCGGCCCGGCGCCGGCGCGGGAGAGCTATCTCGTGACGGAGCGGATTCTCGACGTGGCCCGCCGGACGGGGGCGGAATGCCTGCATCCGGGCTATGGCTTCCTGTCGGAGAATGCCGAGTTTGCCGAGGCCTGCGCCGCCGCCGGCGTGGTCTTTGTCGGCCCGCCGCCTTCCGCCGTGCGGGCCATGGGGCTGAAAGATGCTGCGAAGAGCCTGGTCGAGAAGGCCGGCGTGCCGGTGGTTCCGGGCTATCACGGCGAGATCCAGGACCCGGCCTTCCTCAAGGAGAAGGCCTACCAGATCGGCTATCCCGTGCTGATCAAGGCTGTGGCCGGCGGCGGCGGGAAGGGCATGCGCCGGGTCGACCGGCATGCCGATTTCGAGGAGGCCCTGGCCTCCTGCCAGCGCGAGGCGTCGAATTCCTTTGGCGATCCACGCGTCCTGATCGAGAAATACGTGACCGCGCCCCGGCATGTCGAGGTGCAGATCTTCGGCGACCGGCATGGCAATATCCTGCATGTGTTCGAGCGTGACTGCTCGATGCAGCGCCGCCACCAGAAGGTGATCGAGGAAGCGCCGGCGCCGGGCATGACGCCCGAGGTCCGCGCGGCCTTCGGCAAGGCGGCGGTCGAGGCGGGGCGCGCTGTCGGCTATTTCGGTGCCGGCACGGTGGAGTTCATCGCCGATGGCTCGCAGGGTCTCCGGCCGGACGGGTTCTATTTCATGGAGATGAATACCCGCCTGCAGGTGGAGCACCCGGTGACCGAGGCGATCACCGGCCTCGACCTGGTGGAGTGGCAGTTCCGGGTTGCCGCGGGCGAGCGCCTGCCGGTCCGGCAGGAAGACCTGCGGATCAACGGGCATGCCGTCGAGGCGCGGCTCTATGCCGAGGAGCCCGAGCGTGGCTTCCTGCCCTCGACCGGGCGGCTCCATGCCCTGCGTCTGGCCGGCGGCGAGGGGATCCGGATCGATTCCGGCGTGATCGAGGGCGGCGAGGTGACGCCGTTCTATGATCCGATGATCGCCAAGGTGATCGCCCATGGCCCGACGCGTGATATCGCGCTCGACCGGCTGCGAGATGCCCTGGCGGAATCGGTTGTCGCCGGGCCGAAGACCAATACGCGCTTTCTCTGCTCGCTGCTCGACCATCCGGATTTCCGGGCCGGCAAGCTCGATACCGGCTTGATCGACCGCAACCTCGCGGCGCTCGGGGCGGTTCCGCCGGAACGCGATGATGCCGCGGTGGCTGCGGGCGCGCTGGCTTTGCTCGCTGAGGAGAAGGCGCGACTGGCCGAGGCCGCCGAGGCCCGCTCGGGCTGGGCAAGCGATCCGTGGAGCGCGGCGGACGGTTTCGCGATGGCTCCGGGCCGGAAGGGCGAGATCCGCCTCCAGGTCGAGGGTGAGCCGATCCTGTTGCCGGTGGATGCGGCGGGCGAGGCGATCCTGATCGATCTTCCCGGGCCGGAGCGGAACTTCGCCCTCGTCGAGGGCGGGGGTGCGCTCTATGTGATCGATCGTGGTCGCCAGACGCGGCTGACCCTCGTCGATCCGCTCGATGTCTCGTTCGAGGCGGGCGGGGGCGATGGCGGCGGCCTCGTCAAGGCGCCGATGCATGGCAAGCTCGTGGCCGTATTCGTGGCCGAGGGCGACCTGGTCGAGAAGGGGCAGCGCGTGGCCATCGTCGAGGCGATGAAGATGGAACATCCGGTGCTGGCGCCGCGGGCCGGCCGCGTCGAGGGGCTCGCCCATGCGGCAGGCTCGCAACTCGGCGAGGGCGCCCGGATCATGAGCATTGCGGAGGCCGATCCGGCATCATGACGCTGCATCTGCTGAAACTCTGCGTCGGCTGCGAGTCCATCGCCGATCTCGAGAGCTGGATCGAGGAGACCCGTCTCCTGTTCCAGCGCCTCGGCCGGCCCTACCGCCAGACGCATACGACCCGGATGGTGCCGAAAAGGATGGACGAGCTCCTCGATGGCGGTTCCCTCTACTGGGTGATCAAGGGCCGGATCGCCGCGCGCCAGCGGATCGAGGCGGTCGAGCCCTTCACCGCCGAGGATGGCATCCAGCGCTGCCATCTCGTGCTGGAACCGGTGGTGGTGCCGGTCCAGTCGCGCCCCTGCCGGCCGTTCCAGGGCTGGCGCTACCTGCCCCCCGGCGACGCCCCGGCCGACATCCGTGCCGAAGCCGCGCCGGAAAGCATGCCGCAGGCGATGCGCGAGGATTTGCGTGCATTGGGCTTGCTTTAGCCTCGGCTGACCGGCAGGAAGGTCCGGGGCCCGTGCGGTCCGGCCAGGGGTGAGCGGGAGCGCCGGCGGAGCGATGAACTACATTCTCTCCATGATCGTGTTCGGCGCCATCGTCTGGTGGTTTGCCGTCGGACCCGGTCGCAAGACCGGCGAGGCCCTGTCTCCCCTGACGCGGAAGCTTGTCGGGGCCGTGGCGGGTGGCGCCGGGATCCTGCTTGCCCTGCGGGGTCGCTGGGATTTCGCGATCGTTCTGGTCTCGCTTTCGGCCTGGCTGCTCGGCTTCCGGCTGCCGGCCATGTTCGATCCGATCGGCCGGGCGCGGCGGAGCGAGATCCACACGCTGGCGCTGCTGGTCTGGTTCGACCTGACGACCGGCGAGATCGAGGCGAAGGTCCGGAGCGGGCAATTCGCGGGGAAATGGCTTCACAAGCTCAGGCCTGACCAGATCCACCTGCTGGTGCGCGAGCTCGTGCAGACCGATCCGCAGGGTCTAAACCTGATCGCGCAGGATCTCGACCGCCGGGCGCCCGGCTGGCGTCAGCACGTGCAGTTCGATACGGCAGCGGGGCAGGGACCGGCGGCGAGCGTGGCCGAAATGCGTGAACAGGAGGCCTATGAGGTCCTTGGCCTTGAACCGGGGGCTTCCGAAGAAGCCATCCGGACGGCGCATCGGGCCCTGATTGCGCGGTTTCACCCCGACAAAGGCGGTTCGACCTATCTCGCGGCGATGGTCAACCGGGCGAAGGACATCGCGCTCGAAGCGCGGCGCCGGCGCAGCTAGCCCCAGCGGGCGGCTCATTTCCGTCGAGAGATCGGCGGGGTCATGCATCGCGACGGCTCCTCACCTCGGATCAGAGTTTCTCGGGTCACATTTTCTGGGCGAAGCAGTTGAAACCGCTGCGTTTCAAGGTCTTGCAGGCCGCCTGGGCCTCATCCGCGTCAAACCCGGCGAAACGGGCGCGGTACAAGGTGGTGCCGCCCTTGGTCACCGCCTCGGTGAAGGGTTCGGCGGCTTTCAGCGCGCGCCCGGTCTTCTCGATCGCCTGATCGAGGATCGTGCGGGCCTTCGCATCGCTTTCGGCGGCGGCGAGCTGGATCACCCAGCCAGTGCGCGCGGGTGCAGCGGCTTTCGGTGCTTCCTTCGCTGCCGGCGCGGCGGCAACGGGCGCGGCCGGGCGCGGGGCCTCGACGGCGGGACGTGAAGCGGCGGGAGGCGCCGCGGCAGGGGCGGGGCGGGTCGCTTCCGGCTGCGGCGGCGGCGTGACCGCGGCGATCTCGGCGCGGCGCTGCATCGTCGGCAGGCGCTCCTCGGCCTTCACCTCGGCCGGGCGGGGCTCGGGGGCCTGGCGCGGCGCGGCGGCAACCGGCAGCGGCTGGCTTTCCTCGGCTTTCGGGGATTCACCGGGGATGGAATTCGTGTAGCGGATCGAGCCCGGCGGCACGAGGCGCTGTTCGTCCCGCGGGGCGGCCTGGCGCGGGGGCGGAAGGTCATTGCCCGACGGGCCGACCTGCCAGCGCATGGCCGGCGAGCGCGGCGTCGTGCCGACGAGGGCCAGCGGGGTGGTGGCGGAGGCGACGATATTGGTCGAGCCGCTGGAGGAAAGCGCCAGAGGACGGGTACGGGTCAGGCCCGGATCGTCCTGCACCTGCTGGCGCGGGCCGGTCTCGGCGATCACCGCCGGGCGCGGACGGGACGGGGGCAGCGGCATGGCACCGGCCGGCGCCGCGGGGGCCGGGGCAGCCATCAGCCCAACGGGGGCTGGCGGCGGCTGAAGGTCGCGCTGCGCCACGCGGGCCGGGGGAAGGGCTGCAGCAGCCGGACGCGCCGTTCCGCCTTCCTCGATCTCGTCATCCTCGTCCGGCGCGCGGGCGACCTCGACGGCCTTGGCCGTCATGCGGCGGCCGGCATAGGCGCGGTCCATGTGGTTCTCGATCAGGCTGGCGACCTGTGCGTCGCGGGCCCGGCCGGAGCGGCCGCCAAGGACCACGGTGATGAGGTGGCGGCCATCGGCCTTGGCCGAGGTGAGCAGGTTGAAGCCGGAGGCGCGGGTATAGCCGGTCTTGATGCCGTCCACGCCCTCGACCTGGCCGAGCAGCCGGTTGTGGTTGCGGTAGGCGCGGCCCTCGAAGGCGAAATTCCGGGTGCCGAAATAATGGTAGTAGCGCGGGAAACGATCCTGGATGGCTCGACCGAGCGTCACGAGATCGCGTGCAGTGGTCCATTGGCTGGGATTCGGCAGGCCCGACGCGTTGCGGAACGTCGTGCGCTTCATGCCGATGGCGCGGGCCTTCCGCGTCATCATGGCGGCGAAGCGCTCCTCCTCGCCGCCGATCGCCTCGGCGACCACCACGGCGACATCGTTCGCGGATTTCGTGACCAGCGCCTTGATGGCATCCTCGACGGCGATGGTCTCGCCGGGGCGGAGGCCGAGCTTCGACGGGGACTGGCTGGCCGCCTCGCGCGAGACGGGGAGTTCGGTGGTCAGCTTGAATCGGCCGGTCTCGAGCTGCTCGAACAGCATGTAGAGCGTCATCACCTTGGTGACCGAGGCCGGATGGCGCAGGGCATCGCCGTTGGTGGCTTCGAGCACGCGGCCGGAATTCACATCATAGACCATCGAGGCGTAAGGCGGATTGTAGCCACCACCGGCCGCGCGATGGCGCTTGCGGCGGGCTTCCGCTTCCGGGACGACCAGAGCGGCGGTCATCACGAGCGCCAGCAGGACAGTCGCCAGGACACGCGGCGAAAGCGGCCAACGGACCGCAGCTACGCAAGGAGAACGCATACTCACCCACTCCGGAAAACCGGGACGCCTCGACACCGTGCAGCTTCTGCTCCACGTTCTGCCTAAAATGCGACCATCCCGGTTACGCGAGTCTTAAGGCTGAGCGAGTTTCTGCCGGGTGGCAGCGGGCAGTGCCGGCACCGGCGATGCCGGGGAGCCATGCGTGGCTTCCGTTGATCCATGTCAAAAGATCATGGTGCGCCGCAAAATAGTTTCTTGACATTTTGTGCACCGCAACATAGATCAGCTTCATCCGGACACAACCACGCCGGAACAAGCTCAAGGGGACGTATCATGATCAACGCGTTCGAAGACATGCAGAAGTTCGGCAAGGAAAATCTCGATCTCGCCGTGAAGGCGTTCGGGGCCCAGCAGAAGGGCATCCAGGCCATCGCGACGGAAGTCGCCGATTATTCGAAGAAGGCCATCGAAGCCAGCTCGACCACGTTCGAGAAGCTGCTCGGCGTGAAGACGCTCGACAAGGCCGTCGAAATCCAGACCGATTTCGCCAAGACCGCCTATGAAGGCTATGTGGCCCATGCCACGAAGGTCGGCGAGCTCGTGACCGAGCTCACCAAGGAAGCCTTCAAGCCGTTCGAAGGCGCGATGGCCAAGGTTCAGGGCAAGTAAGCCCAGACGGGTCATACGGCCTGCGGCTCCGGCCGCCGGCCTGCTCCCCGATAGCGGAAGCCCGGTCTCGCGACCGGGCTTTTTGCTGTTCCGGACCTGTTTTGCCGCCAGCCCTTACAATTCGCACAGCGCTTGCCTACATGTTGGCTTGCGCGGCCTTGCCGCCCTGCGGCATGTTGTGTCCAACGTGCCAAAACCCGCTTGATTGTCGCGCGAACCGGCATAACCTTTCACGCCATGGATGGTGATTTGACCCTGAACTGGACACCTCTCGCCGGCCCCAGCAGCAATGGCCCGGGCAAGAATCCGGCCCATGGGACAGCCCTGGCGACGCGGACCAAGACGCTCCGCAAGCGGCCCGACCTGTATCGCGTCCTGCTTCTGAATGACGACTACACGCCGATGGAGTTCGTCGTGCATGTGCTGATGCGGTTCTTCAACAAGAACGAGGAGCAGGCGACGCAGATCATGCTCCATGTCCACCATAACGGCGTCGGCGAATGCGGGACCTACACGTTCGAGATTGCCGAGACGAAGGTGACGCAGGTGATGGATTTCGCCCGCGAGAACCAGCATCCGCTGCAATGCGTGATGGAAAAGAAGTGACGTGAAGCCGGGCGGGCGCCCGATTGCCCGCCACGACGACAGGCAGGTGCCTTCCGGCGCCGCAACAGGAAAGCGAGCAGACCGTGCCCAGTTTTTCGAAAAGCCTCGAAAACGCCCTCCACCAGGCGCTCGGTCACGCTTCTGCGCGCCGGCACGAATTCGCCACGCTCGAGCATCTGCTGCTGGCCCTGATCGATGACGAGGATGCCGCAGCGGTGATGCGGGCCTGCAATGTCGATCTCGACGTCCTCCGGCAGACGGTGACGACCTATATCGACACCGAACTCGAGGCTCTGGTGGTGCGGGACCGCGCCGATACCAAGCCGACAGCAGGGTTCCAGCGCGTGATCCAGCGCGCGGTGATCCATGTGCAATCGTCCGGGCGGGAGGAAGTGACCGGCGCGAATGTGCTGGTGGCGATCTTCGCCGAGCGCGAGAGCCACGCCGCCTATTTCCTGCAGGAGCAGGAGATGACGCGCTATGATGCGGTCAACTACATCTCGCATGGCATTGCCAAGCGCCCCGGCGCCTCCGAGAGCCGCGCCCCGCGCGGCGTGGAGGAGGAGCCCGAGGAGAGCCAGGACAATACCAGTCCCGGCCCCGACCGCGAGGGTGGCAAGAAGAAGGAAAGCGCGCTCGCGGCCTATGCCGTCGACCTCAACAAGAAGGCGCGGACCGGCAAGATCGATCCGCTGATCGGCCGTGAATCCGAGGTCAACCGGACGATCCAGGTCCTGTGCCGCCGGCAGAAGAACAATCCGCTCTTCGTGGGCGATCCCGGTGTCGGCAAGACGGCGATCGCCGAGGGGCTCGCCCGGAAGATCGTCGATGGCGAGGTGCCCGATGTGCTGGCCGATGCGACGGTCTATGCGCTCGACATGGGCACCCTGCTGGCGGGCACGCGCTATCGCGGTGATTTCGAGGAGCGCCTCAAGCAGGTGATGAAGGAAATCGAGGCGCATCCCAAGGCGATCCTCTTCATCGACGAGATCCATACGGTGATCGGCGCCGGGGCGACCTCGGGGGGCTCGATGGATGCGTCGAACCTGCTCAAGCCGGCGCTCGCCGCGGGCACGCTGCGCTGCATCGGTTCGACCACCTACAAGGAATACCGCCAGTATTTCGAGAAGGACCGGGCCCTCGTCCGCCGCTTCCAGAAGATCGATGTCAACGAGCCGTCGATCCCCGATGCGATCGAGATCCTCAAGGGCCTCAAGCCCTATTTCGAGGAATTCCACCGGCTGAAATACACCAATGAGGCCGTGAAGGGCGCGGTGGAGCTTTCCGCGCGCTACATCCATGACCGCAAGCTGCCGGACAAGGCGATCGACGTGATCGACGAGACCGGGGCGTCGCAGATGCTGCTGCCGGAGAGCCGCCGCAAGAAGACGATCGGCCTCAAGGAGATCGAGGCGACCATCGCCACCATGGCGCGGATCCCGCCGAAAACGGTGTCGAAGGATGATGCGGCCGTGCTGCAGAACCTCGAGACCACGCTCAAGCGCGTCGTCTACGGGCAGGAAAAGGCGATCGAGCAGCTGTCGAGCGCGATCAAGCTGGCCCGTGCGGGCCTGCGCGACGCGGAGAAGCCGATCGGCTGCTACCTGTTCTCCGGCCCGACCGGCGTCGGCAAGACCGAAGTCGCCAAGCAGCTGGCCTCGGTGCTCGGCGTGAAGCTGCTGCGGTTCGACATGTCGGAATACATGGAGCGCCACACCGTCTCGCGGCTGATCGGCGCGCCTCCCGGCTATGTCGGCTTCGACCAGGGCGGGCTGCTGACCGACGGCGTCGACCAGAACCCGTATTGCGTGCTGCTGCTCGACGAGATCGAGAAAGCCCATCCGGACCTCTACAACATCCTGTTGCAGGTGATGGACCACGGCAAGCTCACCGACCATAACGGCAAGGAAGTCCAGTTCCGCAACACGATCCTCATCATGACCACCAATGCCGGGGCTTCCGACATGGCGAAATCCGCCTTCGGCTTCACCCGTCAGCGGCGCGAGGGCGAGGACACCGAGGCGATCAATCGCCTGTTCACGCCGGAATTCCGCAACCGGCTCGATGCGATCGTCTCGTTCGGGAACCTGCCGCGCGAGGTCATCGCGCAGGTGGTGGACAAGTTCGTCGCCGGGCTGGAAGCCCAGCTGGCGGACCGGCATGTCACGATCTCGCTGTCGGACGAGGCACGCGACTGGCTGGTCGAGCACGGTTATGACGAGGCCATGGGGGCCCGCCCGATGGCGCGGCTGATCCAGTCGACGATCAAGACACCGCTGGCCGAGGAGGTGCTGTTCGGCAAGCTCAAGGGCGGCGGCGCGGTGCGTGTCATCGTCACCGAGAAGGACGGCGAGAAGAAGCTCGGCCTCGATTTCCCGGAAGGCCCGATCAAGCCGCGGCCGGAAGCGATTCCCGCCAAGCCGAAGGCCAAGCCGCGCGCGAAGGCCAAGGCGAAGAAGGCTGCGTCGGCCCGGGCAACCCGCGCGGCCTTGCCCAAGCCGCCGTCGGCCCCGCCCTTGCCGCCGCCCTCCCGGGATCCCGGCCCGCCCGACGGGCCGAAGGACGAACCCTCGAAGCCGCGCCGCTCGCCGGTGCCGAAGCTTCCGCTGAAGAAATGACCGAGGGGCCGGGGCAACCCGGCCTTTTCCGTTCCGGCCAGTTGCCCCACACCCATCCACCGGCTGCGCCCGCGGCCGCCCAAAACCCCAGGGGCGAGGGGGGGCGCTCCCCCGCTTTGGCGTTTTAAAATTACCCCCCAACCCCCCACCAGCCAGCCTCCCCCCCA
>JAPZSB010000009.1 GCA_027531565.1 Beijerinckiaceae bacterium | reverse complement strand
TTTGCAAATTTCCGCCGTATTTCGACGACGACGCCACCCGATGACCCGAACGGCCCCGAACGCACCCCGCCCCGGGGCGATCCGGCGGGGCGTTGTGACGGCCGGATCGCGCCCCCCTCGCCCGGGCGCCCAAGACAGAATACTGTCAAGTTACGTTGACAAGGCGTCAAGGAAATGAAACACTTCCCGTATCAGGCAGGATTCCCGCCAAAATGGAACCCCCTCCGGCGTGAAAGCTGGCCAGACTATCGTCATGTTTTGGATCTTGTTTCCAAAAGCTCGTCATTTCACAAAGTCAATTATTGCCAAGCCTTAGGCTTATATTGCGTCTCACTGCCCAATCGCAGGAAAGGAACGCGATATGGATGTCAATCTGGTCTATGTCAGCGACTCGCAAATTCCCGACAATATCTTTGCAGAAGAAATCGCAAACATCAGAAGTCAGTCGCTCCACCGAAATTCGGAACGCGACATCACCGGATTTCTGTTTTTCTTCGAAGGAAAATTCGTCCAGATCCTCGAGGGAAGCTTCGAAAACGTAAGCACCCTGTTTTCTTCAATCCGCAAGGATCATCGGCACAGCAATATCCGGCTGAATTGCTTCATTGAATGCAAGAAGAGATCCTTTTCTGAATGGTCAATGGATACGTCCATGGCCTTTGTTGCGTTGAACCATCGCGAGCTGAGCGTCAAGCTGCGCTTCCTCGGGCGATTCATCAACGAAACATCCTACGCTCCGATCAACCTGATCGAACTCCTGGTTTCCATTGCCGAAGAACTCAAGCGGCGGCCGGATTTTCCCCGCGGCTCTCCGGCCAGGCTCAGGCTGGCGACGTGACCGCAGCGACCGCTCCCGGGCCAACGGTAGAATGCCGGAGAAAGGCGCCCTGCCTTGGCAATGCCCCGTCAGACGCCCTTCCGGTCGCTACACACCTTCCGGCTCGAGCAGATTGCGGATCACCCGGGCAAAAATCCGGGCACCGATCGGGATCAGCTCGTCCGGAAAATCATAGTCCGGGTTGTGCAGCGCGGGGTGACGCTCGCCCGCCCCGAGGAACAGCATCGCCGATCTGGCTTTCCGCCCGAACACGCCGAAATCCTCGGAGGCGCGCATGGGAAGGGAGTCCTCGCTGTGGCGGATGCCCTCGTCGTCCAGCGCTCGCCTCAGATGCGACACGGCTTCCGGCGCGTTGACACTGGCAACGAAGATGTCTTCGTAGCCGAAGCGGAACCCGAGGCCGTGCTCGGTCGCGATGCGGGTGACCAGCATCTCGACCGCGCCGCAGAGATCCGTCATCACCTCATCCCGTCGCGTGCGCAGCGTCGCCAGCACTTCGGCATGCCCCGGCGCGACTCCGAAAACGGGCTCACCCATCGTCACATGCGTCACGGTGACCATCCGGAAGGCGTCCTCTTCGAAAGTCGCTTCCCCGAGGGCAGGTAGTGCCGGCATCAGCTGGCTGATCGCGAGCAGGGGAGAACGGCCGGTTTCCGGCAGCGAGGCATGCGCGGTCTTGCCTTCCAGCCGGATCCGGATCCCGCGTGATGCGCAGTTCACGGTCCCTTCCTTCACGCGGACCTCGCCGAGCGGCACGCCCGGGAAGTTGTGCAGCGAGAACGCAAAATCCGGAACGATTTCGGCAAATCGCGGGTCGGAAACCACGTTCATCGCCCCGTTTCCGGTTTCTTCGGCCGGCTGGAACATCAGCACCACACGGCCGAAGGACGGCCGCCGGCGTCCGATCAGGCGGCCCAGGGCTGTCAGGATTACCGTGTGTCCATCATGGCCGCACATATGCGATATGCCGGGAACCCGCGACGCATGCGGGACGCCCGAGCGCTCCTCGATCGGCAAGGCATCCAGTTCCGAGCGGAACAGGAGGGTCGGACCCGGCTTGCCACTGTCGTAAATGACCGCGACGCCATGACCGCCTATCCCCGTCAGGACACGATCAGGCTTCGTCTCCGAGAGAAAACCGGCGACATGATGCGCCGTCCTGACCTCGTGGTTGGACAGTTCCGGATGCTGATGAAGGAATTTGCGCAAGGCGATCAATTCATCAAGATCGCGGCTGGTCAGCGTCGACATCGAATCTCCCGTTCGGATGGCTGCTCCGGTCGGAAAGGCAATCCGAGCCTGCGATCGGTTCCTTCGGCAGCGGCAATTCCGGGGAGTCTGTGCTGTCAGAGGACGTGAAGCGGGTCAAGCCTGGCCTGCCGCATCCCCAGGCTCCGGCGCAATGCTCCGGAAACGAGAGTCTCGGCCAAGGAGAGATCGTGATTTCGATCGTGCAGCCGGTCAGACCTGTCGTCACGCAGGCCGGTGAAGCTGCGGCCGCTTGCGTTCGAAAGTCATCCTGCCTCGGCGGAACCCCATCAATGCCGGCGCGATTTCGGCCAGGGCGGTCGTCAGATCCGGCGCATCGAGGACAACGAGATCCGCCGGCTTGCCGACTTCGACGCCGTAATCGGCGAGATTCATCAATCGCGCCGGCAGGGACGTCACCATGTCGATGCAGCGCCCGAACCGGGACGGGGGCACCTGGGCGATATTGGCGTAGAAATTCGCCATGCGCAGAAGCGAGACATCGCCGAAGGGCGTGAACGGGTTGAGCACATTGTTTGTCGCGATCGAGCAGACAACGCCGTGATCGACCAGCGAATGGGCCGGCGCAAGGCCGCGGGGTGCCGCGTGGGATCCGCTCGGGCGGGCGAGATACAGATCGGTGGCCGGCAGCACGGTGAGCGCGACACCGCAATCCGCCATCCGTTTTGCAATGGCCGCGCGCTCAGCCTCGGGAAGCATTGAAAGCTTCGTCACATGCCCGACCGCGACACGCCCCTGCCAGCCCTGCTGCTCGGTCAGGCGGCAGATTGTCGGCAGATGCATCCAGCCCGGATCGAGATCGAAATCGAGGTGGAAGTCGAGATCCACGTCGAAGCGCCGGGCCAGGTCGAACAGGCGTGTCATCTGCGCATCGGGATCGCTGTCCGTGTAGGGGCAGCCGCCCAGAAGGTCCGCGCCCTTTTCCAAGGCCTCGACCAGAAGCTCTTCCGCGCCGGGATCGTTGGTCAGGCCCTCCTGCGGGAAAACGCAGATCGACAGGTCGATCGCCCAGGCATAATCCCGCTTGAGGGCCATGACGGCCTCGAAGCTCCGCAGGCCCGCCCTGGGATCGACCTCGACATGCGTCCGCATGCGCGTCGTGCCATGCTGGATCGCCTTTTCCAGCACGCCGGCGCCCCGCGCATAGACATCCTCGACGGTGAAGTCGCGCTTCATCTGGCTCACAGCCCGGATCGCGACATCCAGACCGCCATGGATATGCGCGCAACGACCCAGCAGGCAGGCCTTGTCGAGATGGATATGGGTATCGACAAAGCCCGGAATGACCGCCCTTCCCTCAAGGTCGACAACAGGGGCATCCGCCACGATCCGGCGCTCGATCGCCATGATGCGCCCCCTGGACACCGCGATATCCATGGGTCCGGCATGATCCGGGAGGGAGGCGTGGCGGAAGAGCTGGTCGATCGATGTCATCGGCTGCTTTATCTGTATGCAGTTTGGAGCAAGTCTCCGCATCAATTGCATGCATTTTGCATGCCGGCTTGTATCGATCCACAGGAGAGTCCCTTGTCCCTCACTTCGCACGTTGCTGTCCAGACCCAACCCGACCCTGCGGAGATCGTCCGCGCCTATCTCGAGGCCTCGATGGTGCCCGATCCGGAGAGAGCCGCGATGTTCATGCGTCCCGGCACCATCATCACGTTCACCGGCGGGCGCGAGTTCCGGCATCCGCGCGAGCCCGCCGGCTTCAACGCGATGCGCTATCGCTGGGTCAAGAAGCGGATGGACCGTTTCGATGTCTGCCCGGGCGAGGAGGAAACCATCGTCTACAGCGTCGGTACGCTCTATGGCGAATGGCCGGATGGCACGCCCTTCGAGGGCAACCGCTATGTCGACCGCTTCGTGGTGCGCGACGGGCAGATCGTGAAGATGGATGTGTGGAACGACAGCGCCGAGCGCATTCTCGTCCGGATGAACATCACCGCATGATGGCGCGCACGCGGGGCTGGCCTGCCGGCGGAACCGGGGCCGGTTCGGCGTAGGGCGCGAGGATGTCCATGATATCCCGCCCCCGCGGCTTGGCGGGCGCCACCAGGGCCCGGTCCGCAACCGCCTCGAGATGGTGGTGCATGAGGTTCATCACCTCCTCGACCCGGCCCGCCTCCAGCGCATCAATCAGGGCACGATGCTCGGAAATTGCACAATCCGATGAATGGGGCCGGCTGAACGTGGCGAGGATCAGGCAGCATCGATACGAGATCTCGCTGACATACCGGATCAGGATCGGGCTCTCGGTCATCTCCGCCAGGAGGATATGAAACTCCGTCGCGAGGCGGATCGACACCGCATCCGGACCGCCGCGCGCGCCTTCCTCGGCCTCGACATGTGCGCGAAGCCTCGCGATCTGGCCGGCATCGAGCTGTCCGGCAAGCTGGCGGACAACCAGCCGTTCCAGCTCGATGCGGATATCGAACGTATCCCGCGCTTCCTGCCAGCTCGGCGTGGCGACAACAGCAATCCGGTTGCGCCGGAGTTCGACCAGCCCTTCGGCAGCCAGTTGGCCGAGGGCATGGCGGGCGATGGTGCGGCTGGCGCCGAAACGCTCACCCAGGGCATCTTCCGGCAGCTTGGTGCCGGGTTTCAGCGCCTGCTCGATGATCGCGCGCCGCAAGGCCTGGCAGATGATGGCCACCTTGTCCGGCTTGCTGTTCCTCGTGGGTGCCATGGCGATGCTGTGCCCCTGTTTGCCCCGTCATACTCTTCTCCGGGCAGTGCATGCAATCCATGGCTGAGCCTACCCCTTCACCCTGCAAGGACATCAGAACGGATACAGGTTGGCATTCTGATTGCATGCAGTTGACGCATGACAATTGCTGCCACGCTGGCCCCTTCTGCCGAACTGCCCGCCGGGAACCTGACGGAGCCTCCGGCCGGCCGGCCTGTTCCTGCCGTCGAACTGTCGCGGGTTTCGGTGACCTTCGGTCAGGCCGGCGATTCCGTCGCCGCCCTCGCGGAAACCAACCTGCGCATTCATGAGGGCGAGTTCCTTGCGCTGGTCGGCCCCTCGGGCTGTGGCAAGTCAACCATCCTTCGGCTGGTCGGCGGGCTGATCCAGCCGACCGAGGGGGTTGTCATCCTCGGCGGGCGCGAAGTGGCAGCACGGGCGCTGCGGATCGGGATGGCCTTCCAGAACCCGACGATGCTGCCCTGGCTGACGATCGAGCAGAATATCATGCTGCCCCTGAAGATCGTCGAACCGTTCCGGTCGCAGTTCCGGAAGGAGAAGCGGGGCGCCTTCCGTGACAAGGCCCATGACCTGCTGGCGCAGGTCGGCCTGAAGGGCTTCGCCGGCAAGTTCCCTTGGCAATTGTCCGGCGGCATGCTCCAGCGGGCCAATCTCTGCCGCGCGCTGATCCATGAGCCACGCATGCTGATGCTGGACGAGCCGTTCGGCGCGCTCGACCAGTTCACGCGCGAGGAACTCTGGGCGATCATGCAGAAAATGTGGCTTGCCCACAAGCCGACGGTCCTGCTGGTCACGCATGACCTGCGGGAAGCCGCCTTCCTCGGCACCCGCATCTGCGTGATGAGCGCACGGCCCGGCCGGATTGTCGATGATGCGCCCGTCACCTTCCCGCGGCCGCGCACGATTGCCATGACGTTCGAGCCGGAATTCGTGGCGCTCAACCAGCGCCTGCGCAGCCTGATCGTCGAGGCGCGCAGCGGCGCCCCAGCTCCGGAAGAAACCCCATGAAGAAGCTCTTCAACCGCCAGAGGGCGCGGTCCTTCGGGCTCATCGTGCTGTTCTTCGTCGGATGGGAAGTGGGATGCCTCCTCTCCGGCATGTCCGACCTGATCCTGCCGCGGCCCAGCCAGGTCTTCGCCACGATGTTCCAGAGGATGCCGATCCTCTGGCCGCATATCCTCCAGACCTTGATGACAACGATGATCGGTTTCGCCCTCGGCGTGGCCCTCGGGGTCTTCCTCGGCGCAGTGATCGGGGTATCGCGGACGGCCTATGAAACGGCGTATCCGCTGCTGATCGGCTTTTCGTCCATCCCCAAGGTCGCGGTGGTGCCGATCTTCGTGCTCTGGTTCGGCTCGGGCACGGTGCCGGCTGTGCTGACGGCCCTGTCGATCTGCTTCTTCCCGATCGTCGTGAACATCGCGACCGGGCTCGCCACGACCGAGCCGGAGCTGGAGGATGTGCTGAAGGCGCTCGGCGCCAGCAAGCTGGACATCCTGTGGAATGTCGGCCTTCCCCGGACGATGCCCTTCTTCTTCGCCTCGCTGAAGGTGGCCGTCACCTATGCCTTTGTCGGCACGGTCCTTTCGGAGACCGTCGCGTCGAACCGCGGCATCGGCAACGTGATGATGACGGCCTCCTCCAATTTCAATGTCCCGATGGTTTTCGCCGGGCTGTTCATCCTCGCGGGGATGGGCGTCGCCCTCTATGTCGTCTTCTCGTTGATCGAAAGCCGCGTCACCGGCTGGGCCAACCGGAAGAATGATTTCGCCGCCGCCTGATCCATCCCATTTCCGGAGGTTTCCCGACCATGATGAAAACGCTGTCCGCCCTGTTCGTCGCCGGCCTTGCCCTGACCCATGCCGCAAACGCGCAGGAAACAACCATCCGCTTCACCCTTGGCTGGAAGACGCAAGGCTCGGATGCCGCGTTCTTCGTTGCCCGCGACAAGGGCTACTTCAAGGCCGAGGGGCTGAATGTGGTGATCGACCAGGGCGAAGGCTCGGGCGCGACGGTCACCCGCATCATGGGCGGCGCCTATGATGCGGGCTTCGGCGATGTGAATGCCATCATCCAGAATGCCGCCGCCAAGCCGGGCGAAGCGCCGGTCATGGTCTACATGCTCTGGAACCGCCCGCCCTTCGCGATCTCCTCCAAGAAATCGGCCGGCATCACCAAGCCGTCCGACCTCGAGGGCAAGAAGCTCGGCGGCGCACAGGGGACGCCGACCACGCGCCTGCTGCAGGTCTTCGCCCGCAAGAACAATGTCGATGTCAGCAAGATCGCGATCTCGAACATGGCGCCCAACCTGCAGGAGCCCTTGCTGATCAAGGGCGATATCGACGGCGCCCTCGTGTTCAACATCACGGGCTATTTCAACCTGCTGCTGAACCGGCAGGATCCGGACAAGGATTTCAACTGGCTGACCTTCAGCGATTTCGGCCTCGACCTCTATTCGAACGGGCTGATGGTTTCGCAGAAGCTGCTCAAGGAAAATCCCAAGGCGGTTGCCGGCCTCGTCCGCGCCACCAACAAGGCGATGATCGAGATCGCCAAGGACCAGAATGTGGCGATGAAGGCCGTGATGAACTTCGACAACCTCGTCAACGAGGCGATCGAGAAGCGCCGCCTGCAGTATTCCTTCACCAACCTCATCGTTTCGCCGGAAATGAAGGAAATCGGCATCGGCGACATCAAGGATGACCGCATGGCCCGCGCCATCGATATCGTGGTGGAAGGCTATGGCCTGACGCGCACTCCGAAGCCGGACGAGATCTTCTCGCGCGCCTTCCTGCCGCCCCGCGCCGAGCGCGAACTGGTCTACACCGCCAATTGAGGGGCGCCCGTCCCCCTTTGGACGGAGATCGTCAGGGTGCCTTCCGGGAAACAGAAACGCCCGGAAGGCCCTCACTTGTTACGGCAGGGAGCAAGCGGTGCGAGCCCGGCTCAAACATGCGATATGAGACCATCATAGGGTCGGCTCAGGACACTGAAACCATTGGCGACCGGCCGTCTGGAACCTGGATTTTGGCCTGACAGCGCATGTCTTACTGCCCGTCATCGCCGTATAATTCACGAATTAATGGCACAGCTCTATGACCCGGAGGAAACCACCTCCTCGAAATTTTGCCAAGCACGTAATCGACATCAACTTTCCATCTCAAGCCACGAATTATTTTTCTATTTTGTTCTCGATTAATTACTGCCAAAAACATGGGCCTTGATATAACAAAAACACCTCCATTTACAAGACAGGACGGCTGTTTTTCAAGGAAATAGACCTCACATTCTCGGTCGATCAGCGCCCTGACTTCTTCAAAACTATATTTGAATCCGTTCTTTATTAACGAAATCGGCAAATGTCCGACAGCTTTCGATTTTCCGACATTGGACAAGTCCTCCCAAGCGCGCTGCATGGCCAAATTTCTTCGCATTTCCATATCCACGAGCATTCTCCATGTTTTCGCGGCGGGCGATGACAAGCCAGCCAAAAGGACAACGGCGCAGCCGGAACGTCCAGAACATTGGCGGAAAGCGCCCCGCCCCGTCACTGGGCGGGGCGGGCACCGGGAGCCTTCCAGCGCCGGCGCTGCAGTCCCTGAATGCAGGACTAGCGACCCATGCCGAGCCCCATGACGAGGAACGTCTTGGCAATGATCGCCAGATCGGTGCGCAGCCAGGCCCAGGGTGACTGCACCTTGAGCGCATAGCTATGGTCGAACAGGATCTTGAGCCGGACATCATCGATCGTGGCATCGTAACCGGTCGAGACCTGTGCGAGCCCGGTCACGCCCGGTTTCAGGCCGAAGGTGCGCTCGACATAGAAGGGGATTTCCGCTTCCAGCTTGCTGAAAAAGACGGGCCGCTCAGGGCGCGGGCCGACAATCGACATCTCGCCGCGCAGGACGTTGAGGCATTGCGGCAATTCGTCCAGCCGCGTCTTGCGCAGGAACCGCCCGAGGCGGGTGACGCGCGGATCGCCCTTGGCCGCCCAGACCGCCCCCGTCCCGACTTCGGCATCGACACGCATGGTGCGGAACTTGATCAGGTGGAACAGGTCGGTCCGGTCCGGCAGGGCGCGTCCGACCCGCAACTGGCGATAGAAGATCGGCCCCGGGGAATCGAGTCGGATCGCCAGCGCGATCAGCGGGCCGATGACGAGAAGGCCAAGAAACGCCATCAGCGCGATCAGGATATCGAACAGGCGCTTCAATCCGCGCGTCACCGGGCTGAGCACGAGCGCGCCGCCGGGTTCACGCCGATCGGCCCGCCGCCGGTCATCGTCGAAGCGTCCCGTCGCGAGGTCAAGAATGCCGCGCGCCATGGCAAGATAGCTCCCGAGTGCATACCGGAGGGCCTGGCCGAGGTCCCGGAGCCGCCCCTCCGGCAAGCGTCCAGCCAGCAGCGTGAGCAAGGCGACGCCTTCCAATGCCACGAGCGGAAGAAAATCCAGAGGTCCGGTGGCGGTCAGGGCCAGCCCGAACGTGCTGGCACAGACCGCGAGCACCAGCAGCGGCGCGATGGCGCGCAGCGCCTTGCCGGAGGCGAAAAGCAGGCCCATCCGCCAGCCTGCGGACCAGAGCAGCCGATGGCAGAGCAGGACCTGCTGGAGGTTGCCGGCCCCGAGACGGCGCCGACGGCGACGATCGATCCCTGCAGGAGCAACCTCCCGGTCGCCGATGACGATATCGGGGCGATCGACCAGCCGGAACCCGGCGGCAACGATGCGCATCGGCAGGACGAAATCATCATTGATCGTCTCGGCCGGCAGCGGCGCCCAGGCCGCCTTCCGGAAGGCATAGCCCGCGCCATGGGCGCCCATGGCAGCCGCAAAGGCAGCCTCCCGGCGGCGGATGCCCTGCTGGTAGCGCCAGTAGGCGCATTCGCCGGGTGCCGACCCTTCCGCCAGGGCATAGGACGGGCAGACCACGCCGGTTGCGGGGTCCCGGAATTCCGGCGCAAGGCGCCGGAGGGTATCCGCCGGCACGACGCTCGATGCATCGAACAGCACGACGATCTCCGCCCGCAATGCCGAAATGGCGTCGTTGAGGACCGCGACCTTGCCCCGATTGACCGGGTGGTCGATCAGCCGGATCGCATGGTCCTGCCCGGCCAGACCGGCGAGAGCACGGCGCGCGCGTTCGGGCGTGTCGTCCGGCGACCCATCGCACACGACGAGGATTTCCAGCCGGTCTTTCGGGTAATCGAGGGCGGCGAGCTGGTGGATCATCGCCTCGATATGCTCGGCCTCGCGATAGGCCGGCACGACGATGCCCAGGCTCGGCCAGATGCCGTCCGCCGGGGCGGGCTGCTGCGGCCGCAGCGGTACGGCCCGCAGCCAGAGCGGGTAGACGAGATGGTGATAGGCCAGCAGCGCGAGGCTGATGGCGAACAGGAACCAGAATACAGACATAGGAAACTCCGCAGAGATCAGGCAGCGATCAGCGCGCGGTATTGCGCGGCCATCTCGCGATGGGAGAAACGGGGATCGACGAAGGAACGCGGGCTGGCGGCCGGCGGCATCTCGTCCACGAGACGGATGCATTCCGCCAGCGCATCGGGATTCTCCGGTGGCACGAGATAGCCGGTGCGCGGGCAGACGGCCTCGGCGACACCGCCGACCTTCGTGGCGATGACCGGCAGGCCGGCGGCCTGCGCCTCGATCAGGACACGGGGAAAACCTTCGGCCCGTGAGGGCAGGACGAGCATGTCGAAGGCCGGAAACAGGCTTTCCGGCGCCTCGACATGGCCGAGGAAATGGATGCGGCCGCCAAGGCCCAGCGCCTCGGCCCGGGCGCGCAAGGCCTCGGCCTGGCTGCCCTGCCCCGCCAGCGCGGCATGCCATTCGCCCGGAAGGCGGGCCAGCGCATCGATCAGGACGTCCTGCCCCTTCACCGTCTCCAGCCGGCCGATGCACCCGATCAGCCGGGCCTCCAGCGGCAGGCCGAAGCGGAGCCGCGCGTAACGGGCGGAGCCGGGCTGGAAGCGGTCGAGATCGACGCCATTGGCGATGATGACCTGATGCACCACGCCGATCGCCTCGGCAACCTGGCTGGCCGTGGCATGCGAGACGGCGACGCGCTTCGGCGCGACAAGCCATTCCAGCGCCCGGGCCAGGCGGCGGCGGCGCCCATTGGCATAGTGCCAGCCATCATGCTCGACATGGACACGGCGGCTGATTCCCGCCAGCCGGGCCGCAAGGCCACCATAGAGTAGTGGGCCGATATGATGCGTGACCACGGCCCGGGCGCTGCGCTTGCGCATGAGCGCAGCGAGGGCCGGCACGAGCAGCCAGGCCTGGCCGGCCGGTTTGCCGAGGCCGACCAGCTGCCGGCCGAGCCCGGCCAGGGCCGGCCATTGGGCGACAAGGCTTTCGCGCGTGCCTTCGAGAGAGACGATCACCAGCTCGGGATCCATCCGCGCGAGATCGAGCACGACAGTCTCGATCCCGCCCGGGGCCATGCGCTGGACGATATGGAAATGGGTGGACATCGGGGGGCCTTTCTTGAGTCAGGGTCTGGCCCGGACCAGCAAGGCCCATGCCCGGCGCTGCGGCCGGGATTCTTTCGAATTCGCAACGGAAATCGCCGGCAAGTGCGTTGCTTTTTGCAATTCCGGATTTGCGAACTGGACTTTTGCGCCCCGGAAACCGGCGGGAATCACGGGATTGCGGGTCGAATGCAGCTGGCACCGGCCTTGCTGCCTTCCATCCCGGATCGGCCGACCTGGCCGTGAGAAGGAGCCTATCATGACCCGTAGATTGCGCATTCAGGACGACCTCGATGCCGGCACGATGACGACCGTGCGGGTGCTGTTCGAGGAATTGGCCGCCGCCGAGGAAGACATCGCGCTCGATGTCTCCAATGTCAGCTTCATCGATTCCAGCGGCGTGGGCGGCCTCGTCTTTCTCTACAAGCGGCTCAATGCCCGCGGACGCCGGCTGGAAATCGCCGGGCTGAGCGGCCAGCCGCGCCAGCTGCTGGACCATCTGAAGCTGACGCCGATCCTGGCGCCGGACCTGGCCCGGAGCGCGTGATGCCCCGGCTGGCCATCCTCGTCCTTGCCGCGTCTCTCGCCGGCGGCTGCGCCACCTGGCCGGAACCCGGCACGGGGGGCTTTGCCGAACGGCGCGCTGTCGAGGATCCCGGCCTGCAGGGCCTGACCACGCGCTACGAAAGCCTGCGTCAGCGGGGTGCGGAACGCTGGGCGGCCGGCCTCGCCGACGAGGCCCGGCTGCTGCTGATCCGCGCCCAGCGCAACCACCAGGCCGGTCTCGTCGACGATCTCGCCGATGACCGGCTCCGCCTTGCCCGCCTGCTCGATGCGATCGAGCCCCACCTGCCGAGCCCGAAGCCATGACGATCTCCGCGACCGCCCAGCCCCCGTTCCGCCGCCTTGCCGCCTTCGCGCTTGCCCTCGCGGCACTGCTCTTCGCACTGGCCGCAGCGGCTTCCGCCGCGACGGCGCGCGACGCGCTGCGGATCGGCGACACGGTCGCCCTGCGGGTACCGGGCGAAACCGCGTTGTCACAGGATTTCAAGATCGACCGGCAGGGGCAGATCATCCTGCCGGAGGTCGGCGCGGTGATCGTCGCCGGACTGACGACGCGGGAGGCAGAGGCCGCGATCCGCACCAGCCTGTCGCGCGTCTATCGGGATCTCGACCGGCTGACGCTGGCGCTGAAGGAGCGCCGGCTGCTGGTGACCGTGCTCGGTTATGTGAAGAATCCCGGGCCGGTGGAAATTCCCGGCGATGCCTCGGTGCAGATGGCGATTGCCGCGGCCGGCGGCCTCAACCAGGGGGCCCAGCTCGACCGGTTCCAGCTGCGGCGGAAGGATCGCGAGATCAGCTTCGACTACAAGAAATACCTCGATACCGGCGATCCGGGCCTGCTGCCGGCGCTGGAGCCGCTCGATACCTTGTTCGTGCCGGCCTCGCCCCGGACCGGGAATGTCCAGATCGATTTCGACGGGCGGACCCTGGCGGAAGCCGGGGATGGTGGCGAGGACCGCTCCTCCATCAAGGTGTTCGGCGAGGTCAACAAGCCCGGCATATTCGCCTACAAGGCCGGCTCCAACGCGATCGACATGATCATGCGGGCCGGCGGCGTGACGCGCTATGCCTCGGTCGAGCAGATCCGCATCATCGCGAAGGGCCAGCCGACCATCTTCAACCTGCAGACCTTCCTCGACAGCGGCAAGGCGCATCTCCTGCCCGATCTCGCCGAAGGCGCGACGATCTTCGTGCCGAAGCAACTCGAGGAAATCCGCGCCGGCAAGAACACGGTCTATGTCATGGGCGAAGTGGCCAAGCCGGGCGCCTTCGATTCCAAGCCCGGGGCCGGCTTCATCGACATTCTCGCCAATGCCGGCGGTCCGACGCGCTTCGCCGATACACGCCAGATCCGCCTGATCCGGGCCGATGGTACCGTCGCGCTGGTCGACCTGCCGCTGTTCACGGAAGGCAAGGGCGGAGCCCTGCCGCCCGTCGGGGCCGGCGACGCGATCTTCGTCCCCGAGAAGACCGATACGAAGGAACCCTCCTGGCTCAAGATCGCGCCAGACCGGGCCGTCAAGCTGATGGGCGCCGTGACACGCCCCGGCCGGTTCGAATGGTCGGACGAGATGTCGCTGCTCGATCTGCTCGCGCAGGCCGGCGGACCGACGCACAAGGCCGATCTCGCGCGGATCCAGATCCGGCTTGGCGAAAATGACAAGGGCAAGCCCGTCCTGTTCGACATGACGGCCTATCTCAACGGCCAGGCCACGGCCCTGCCCCGCCTGCGGGCCGGCGCGGTGATCATGGTGCCGGACCTGCCCTCGAGCCCCGTCGACATGAAAGGGCAATGGGTCCAGCAGGCGCCGGAAGCCTCGATCTACGTGATGGGCCAGGTCGGCTCGCCCGGCCGCTACGCGTTCAACACGCAGATGAATTTTCTCGACATCATCGCGGCCGCCAACGGCCCGACCGGCGCGGCAGACCTGCGCAATGTCCGGGTGTCGCATCGCAACGGCAAGGGGTCGCGGATCAGCAAGGTCAACCTCGCACGCTATTTCGAGACCGGGGACGACAAGCTGCTGCCGCGCGTCAAGCCGGGCGATGTCATCTTCATTCCGGACCGCAACAAGGAATGGCTCGACGATCCGAAGGAGCGCACGGTCCGCGTGATCGGCGCCGTCGGCAAGCCCGGCCGCTACCGCTTCGCCGATGACATGACCCTGCTCGACCTGCTGGCCGAGGCCGGCGGGCCGACGAGCGATGCGCTCCAGTCGAAGATCGTGGTGATCAACATCACGGCCCAGACCGAGGGCGCCCGCCTGTTCGACCTGGTCCGCTTTGCCAAGTCGGGCGATATCTCGCGCCTTCCAGCCGTGCGGGCCGGCGACACGGTCTATGTGCCGAATATCGCGCAGAGCGACTGGAAGATCTTCATGGACGGCGTCCGCGACGTGATCCCCCTGATCTCGCTGGTCGCCCTGATCGGAGCGCTGTGATGAGCAAATCCGGTTCCGGCGGAATCGCCGCCCATCTCCACACGCTTCTCGAACGGATGCGCCATGCCACCTTTACCCAAGGCGCACGGGTGATTGCCCTCACTGCCCCGCATGCCAATGCCGGCAATTCGCTGATCGCGGCCCTGTTCGCGCGGCGGCTGCACGAGACCGGCCTGAACGTATTGCTGGTCGATGCCTCGCTGCCGCCGGATCCGCGCACGGCCCCGGGCCGCTGGGCCCCCGGCGATGGCACCGGCCCCGCACTCGTCTCGCGTGAGGACGAGGGACCGGACCGGCTCTGGATCGCGATCCACCCGGATGATGCCGGGCGTTTCAACGATCCCGCACGGCTGCGGATGCTGTTCGACACGGAGCTCGCGGCCTATGACGCCGTCATTGTCGATTGCGCTCCGGCGCGGATCGGATCCGGCGCGGCGATCGAGGCGATGACCATCGCCGCGATTTCGGGGGCAACGCTGGTGATCGGCAAGGCCAACAGGACCTTCGGCCATGAACGGGATTCGGCCTTGGCCCTGCTTGCGGAATGCCGCGCCCCCCTGGCCGGCTTCGTGATCAACGACACGATCGCCCCCAGCCTTGGCGCGGAAATCGCCCGCGAAGTGCGGCGGTTCCGCCGGTTCCATCCGCGCTGGGCCGACCGGTTGGCCGGATGGGCCGAAACTCTCCCGCTTTTCAACCTGCCGGCCTGACATGACCCGCATCCTGCTTTTTCTCGACAGTTCCGGCCCCGGCGGCATCGAATCCCATGTGGCGACCCTTGCCGAAGCGTTGCCCGAAGCCGGTTACCCGGCAGAAATCGTGTTCTGGCGGCATTATCCGGGCAATGCCTTCGAGGAACGGCTCCGCGCGGCGGGCCTGCCCTTCAGCGTGCTCGGCGGGCGGATCGACCGCCTGATCAACCGCCTGCGGCAACCGGAGCCCCTGCTGTTGCACAGCCATGGCTACAAGGCCGGCATTCTTGGCCGACTGGCCGCGAAGGTCTGCCGGATTCCGGCGGTCTCGACCTACCATGCCGGCGAGACCGGTGCGTTCCCCGTCAATCTATATCAGGCGCTCGATGCCTGGACGGGCTGGATGGCGGAAGGGCTGTCGGTTTCGGCGGCCATTGCCGAACGCCTGCCCTTCCGCACGGCGATCGTGCCGAACTTCCTGCGCTTCCCGCCGCTCGGCCTGTCCAAACGGCGCCAGCCGCAGATCGGCTTTGTCGGCCGTCTTTCGCCGGAAAAGGCGCCGGACCGCTTCATCGCGCTGGCGGGCCGCCTCCGGGGGGAAGCTTCGTTCCACGTGTTCGGGGATGGCCCGATGCGGGCCGAGCTGGCCGCCCAAGCCGGCTCCAGCGTGATCTGGCACGGTATGGTGCGCGATCCGGGTGCAATCTGGCCCGGGCTGGACCTGCTGGTGATTCCCTCCCGGGCGGAAGGCCTGCCCATGGCGGCCCTGGAAGCCCTGGCCCAGGGCATTCCGGTGATCTCCACGCAGGTCGGCGCCATGGCCAGCGTGATCGGCGACGGGGCTGCGGGCTGGCTGGTCGAGACGAGCCCGGAGGACCGGGTGATCGATGGCCTGGCCAGCGCCACGCGGGAATGGCTGGCCCTGCCGGCTGCCGGGCGCGAAGCCCTCCGCGAGAGCGCCCATCGCCACGGAATGGCGCAATTCGGGCTGGAGCGCGGCCTTGCGCGCGTCATCGACGCCTATCACCGCGCGGGGGCCTGATCGCTCAGGCCACCGGCTCCAGCATCACCAGCGTCCAGTCATCTTCCGGCGCACGGGACAGGGTCGCGCGGATTTCCGCATCCAGGCGGTCGCCGGCTTCGGCAAAGGGCGCTTCGCGCAGGCCGAGCACCGCACCGGCAAGCCAGTCCGGCAGCTCGCGCCCGACCTGCTCGGAGCGCGCATCCAGCCCGTCTGTCGGCAGGAAGAGGCGCTGGCCCGGCTCAAGACGCAGCTGGAGCATGGGATAATCGACTTCCTCGAACAGGCCGAGGAACGGGCCGTCCACCTCCACCATCGTGATGCCATGGGCATCGCTGACGAAAGGCCGGGGATGGCCGGCGGCGGAAAGGCCGATCAACCCGTCCTCGTCAATATCCGCCACCACGAGCGAGAAGAACGCCTCCGGCAGGAGCAGGTCCTTCGCCATGGCCCGCGACATGGCCGAAAGGAAGAGATTGCAGGGCACGTGCGGCATCGCGCCATGAACCCCGGCCATGGCGGCGCGGAACCGCATCGCGGCGAGCTGTGCGGCAAGGCCGTGGCCCATCACATCCGCGAGGACCAGCCGGTGTCCGCCAGGCCGGCGGAACAGGCAGAGGAAATCGCCCCGGCCGAACCCGGCCCGGGCATGGCGGGACTGGGCGAGGACGGGCCCGATCCGCGCTGGCAGGTCATCCTGGCCCTCGCGGTCGATGGCGGCGCTGAAGAAGCGGAACATGCGGGCATTGTTGCGGGCATTGCGGGTCAGCATCGCCGCCACGGCATTGCGGAGGGCATCCGGGCTGACCGGCTTGCTCAGCACCTGCTCGACGCCGGCATTGAAGACCGCGCGGAGCCGGTCGGGATCGCGTTCGCCCGTCAGGACGAGCACGGGCACGGGCGGTCTGTCCGCCTTCCATTCGAGCGCGTCGATCAGAGCGCTGCCATCGTGGTCATCAAGATGAAGATCGGTCACGATCCCGTCGATGGCCTGGCTGCCGGCAATGCCGATCGCCGCATCGAAACCCGGCGCGCGGAGGATGTCGTAGCTGCCGCTCAGCATCGCGGCATAGGTTTCCAGCAGGACGGGGCTGTCCTCGACGATGAGCAGCGTCGGCCTCTCCCCGGCCAGGCGTTTGGTCGCCCGGAGGCGGTTCGGCGCGCCGGGCGCGTAGGAGAGGCCGTCGACCATCGACTGGATGATCGCGAGGCCACGCCCGCTTTCCGCGAAGAGATGGTCCTGCTTCAGGATCGACCGGGCGCAAGCCCCGTCGAAATCATGGAAGCCGCCGCCATCATCCTCGATATCGATCGACAGCGAGGCGCCCTGCAGGCTGAGCCGGACCGTCACCGTTTCCGGGGCCGGATCGGCATGGAGGATGGTGTTGGCGCCGATTTCCGACAGGGTCAGCAGGATCGCCTGCCGGACAGGATCGGTCGGGCAGAGCGTGTCCAGCCGGGCCGAGAGGTCCTTGCGCAGGGCACTCAGGGCCAGCAGGTCAGGCGGGATGGAAGCCTCGAACAGGATCATGGTCGCCCCGGATGTCAGATCTGCGCGGGCGACGGCTGCAGGCCGCGGACCAGATCGGCCGCGGCAGCGCGGAGGCCCGGGCGGGAGGGTTCGGCACAGCAGGCGCGCAGTTCCGCCATGGCCGCCGAGAGATGCCGGGCATCCTTGCGGGCGATTTCGGCCCGGGCGCGGGCGAGCCGCGCATCGACCTTGCGCAGGGCCTGCCGGATCGGCCGTTCGGTGCGGGTCCGGTAGCGGCCGGCGATGGTCTCGATCGCGGTGAGCCGGTCATGCAGGCGCGAGGTCAGGCTACCCGGCCGCATCAGGTAATCGGTCATGATCATCGTGCTCGCGGCGACCGGCGCCATCGCGGCGAGGCGCAGCCAGAGGTCCCAGTCCTCGGCCGAGACGAGGTCCGTTGCGAAGCCATTCGCATTCTGCAACAGCGATTTGCGAACCGCGACGGTCGAGGTGCCGACGAGATTGTGTCCGAGCAGCAGCGCTTCGGCCTCCTCGAGCGCGAAGAAATGGGTCGGCGGCTGGGTGCGGAAGGCCGGGCGCCAATAGTCGAAACAGGTGCCGCGATCCTCGCCTGCCGGGCCGACATGGCGGTAATCGGTGAAACTCATGCCGATGGCGGGGTTCCGCTCGAGATGTTCGAGCTGCACGCGGAGCTTGCCGCGCAGCCAGAGATCATCGGAATCGAGGAAGGCAACAATCGGCGCCGAAGCTTCTGAAATCCCGACGTTTCTCGCGCCAGCGGGGCCGAGGGATTCCGTTTCCAGCACGCGCAGCTGCGGCAGCTCGCGGGCCATGGCCGAGAGCCATTCGCGGGAGCCATCGGTGGAGCCGTCATCGATGACGAGGATCTCGACGGCATCGACCTGCTGGAGCCCGATCGAGTGGATCGCGGCCGGGAGCGTATCGAGGTTGTTGCGGTTCGGCATGATGACGCTGACGCGCGCATCGAAAAGGGGGCGGGACATCACAAACTCCACTGCTTGGGGCGGGTCTCGGCCCGCATGGCATCGCCCTTGCTGAAATCGTGCCGAGACCGGCGGTCCTGCCGCCTCAGCCTGTCCGGAGTTGCCATGAAGCGCCTTGCCTATGTCCTTGCCGAGTTTCCCGTGCTGTCGGAAACCTTTGTCGGAAACGAAATCCGCGCGATGCAGCGCCAGGGCCATGCCGTGCTGCCGCTCATCATGCGGCGCGGTGCGGGGATGGCCCAGCCGGAAGATGTCGGGCTGGCGGATCGATCGACCTGCCTGCGTGACCTGCCGCGCGGCCCGCAGGCCGCATTCCGCCCTGCCCCCCGCGCCCTCGCGCGCGGGCTCGGCTTTGCCTTCCGCCAGAAGCGGCTGCCGCGCGCCTCGCTGGTCTATCAGGGCTGGCGGATCGCCAATTGGCTGCGCCGCGAGCGGATCGACCACGTCCATGCCCATTTTGCCGGAGGCGGCGCGGCCCATGCCATTCTCGGCGCGCGGCTGGCGGGGGTCAGCGTGTCCTTCGTCTGCCATGGCCATGATGTCTATGCCGAAGCCGAGGACCTGCCCGAGAAGCTCGCGGCGGCCGACCGGGTCATCGCGGTCTGCGGCGACCTCGCGGAGGATCTGCGCCGGACGGAGCCGGCCTGCAACCTCCGGATCGTGCCCTGCGGCATCGATCCGGAGCGCTATGCCTACCGGCCGAAGGCGCACTCGAACGGACGGCTGCTCTTTGTCGGCCGGCTTGTGCCACAGAAAGGGCTCGAAGATCTCTTTGCCGCGCTGGGCCGGATGCCGGCGGCGCAGCGCCCGGGGCTCGACCTTGTCGGCGACGGGCCGCTCCGCCCGATGCTCGAGGCCGAGGCCGGCCGCCTTGATGGCGGGCCGGAAGCGATCCGCTTCCTCGGTGCGCAGACGGCGAGCTGGTATGCCGGAAACGGGCCGGATTATCTCGCCCTTGTCGCACCTTTCAAGACCGCGCCCGACGGTGCGCGCGACACGGGACCGCTGGTGGTCAAGGAAGCCATGGCCATGGGCCTGCCGGTCATCTCCACCGCCTATATGGGCGTGAAGGAGATGATCCTGCCGGACATGGGAACCCTTGTCGCGCCGGGTGATGTCGATGCGTTGGCCGAAGCCATTACGCGCATCGGAGCGCTGCCGGAGGCCGCACGGCTCGGGCAGCTCGAAGCGGCGCGGCGTCATGTCGTGCGGGCCTTCTCGCTCGACCAATGCGCGGCACGGCTCTCGGCCACATTCGAGACGCTGGACCTGCCATGAAAAGCCCGGTCTCCGCCGTCCTGCTCTATGCGGCCAGTGTCGCCTTCGGGAAGGGGCTGGTGCTGTTCACCCTGCCCTTCCTCACGCGGACCCTGCCACCGGAGGATTTCATCCGGCTCGACATGGCCGCCGCCCTGATCGAACCGATCGGCCTGATCGGTTGCCTCGCCATTGCCGAAACCCTGTTCCGCTTCGCCAAGGGAGACGCGGAGGATCAGGCCCGGCTGGCCCGGATCCTCGCCGGCCTTGCCGCGGGGCTCGGCCTGCCGCTGGCCCTGCTGTGCCAGATCCTGCTCGTGCCGCTGGTCATGGGCTGGCCGAACATGCCGGGCGAGACCGCTTTGCGGCTGGCGCTGCTCTCGGCCTGTCTCGGCGCCTTCATCGAACTGCCTCTGGCCTACTGGCGGCTGACAGGGCGTCCGCTGCGGTTCACGGCCTTCGTCATCGGCCGTGCCCTCGCCCAGGCCGCGATGCTGATCGGCGGGCTCCATGCCGGGTTCGGCGTTGATGGCGTGCTGATCGGGAATGCCGCCATCGATGCGCTGGTCATCCTGTTGCTCTGGCGCCGGATGCCGGGGCGGGGCCTGCCCCGGCTCGACCCGGCGCTCCTGCCCGGGCATCTGCTCTATGCCGGGCCCATCATCGGTGGCGGCCTTGCCATGTTTGCCCTCGGCGCGATGGATCGCTGGTTCCTCGCGGGAGCCGTGGCACCGGCGGCCCTCGCCCATTACGCGCTGGCCGCGAAGCTGGCCATGGCACTGGCGCTGGCCATCCAGCCTTTCGGCCTGTGGTGGTATCCGCGCCGGCTTGCGGTGCTGGCCGGGCCCGATGGCCCCGCCGAGACCGCCCGGTTCTGGCTGGTCGGGCTGGCCCTGCTCTGCCTCGGCGCACTGGCGGTCACCGGCCTCGCCAGGCTGTTCGTGCTGGGGCTTTTCCCGACGGCCTACCATGGGGCGCTGGCCTATCTGCCCTGGCTCATCCTGCTGATCCTGCTCAATGAACTGGCATCGCTCTCGAATGGCCCGGCCTATGCCCGGGCGGCGGGATGGCGCGTGCTGGCGGTGAATCTCGCCGGCGCGCTGGTCGCGCTCGTGCTCTATGCGCTGCTGATCCCGCCTCTCGGACTGGCTGGCGCCATCGTGGCCACCGCAGCCGGGCAGACCTGCCGGTTGGCCCTGTTCTGGGCCGACACCGAGGCAAACGGGCGGGTTCCCTATCCGCTGCCACTCGGCATTGCCATGATCGGGGCGACCCTCGTCGCCATGACGGCGCTGGCGGAAGGCCCGCGCGTCGGCTGGGCCTTGCCAGCCGCGACGGGCGCGATGCTCCTGCTGGTTCTCGGCCGCGCCTTCCTGCCGCCGAAAGGCCGCTCGACCCTTGTTCCAGGGCAGGGCTAGGATGCGCCCGGTCTCGCATCGCATCCCGGTCGAGGGACGGCAGGACAGCTCGGTTTTCGCGCTGGTCATCTGCCTGCTGGTCTTCGTCATCGGCACAGCGAGCGGGTTTCCGCTCGGGGTGGCCCTCGTCGCGCTGGCGATCGGGCTGGCGCCCTTCGCGATCCGCTTCTGCATGAACCATCCGTTCCTGCTCTGCCTCGGATTCGTCGCCTTCTCCTTCTTCCGGCTGCACGAGGTCTTTCCCGTGCTGCTGCCGCTGCGGATCCCGCAACTGCTGGCAATCCCGACGCTCGGCGTGATCGCCTGGCATGCCCTCGGCTCAAAGGCGCTCAAGCCCTTCCTCTCGCGCGAACTGGTCTGGTTCGGCGCCTTTTTCCTGCTGGTGACGATCGGCGTGCCCTTCGCCACTGACCGGCCGACCGCCATTGCCTACTGGACCGCCACCTATGTGAAGATCGGCATCATGACGCTGGCCATCGCGTGGCTTGTCCGCAAGCCGGGAGATTTCCTGCTCTTCATGCGCGTGATGGTCATGGCGGGCATGGCGGTCGCGACCGTGGCCCTGCAGAACAAGGCCCAGGGGATCGGGCTGGTCGAGGGGACACGCGTCACGATCGGGCGCGACATTGGCTCGGTGCTGGGCGATCCGAACGACCTCTCGCTCGTGCTGCTCTTCCCGCTCAGCTTCGCGGTGGGCCTGGCCGTCTCGCCAACGGGGCGGCTGGACCGCCTGATCGGCGCGGTCGGTTCGCTGACGATCATTGCCGCGATCATCGCCACGCAGAGCCGCGGCGGACTGCTGGGCATGGTTGCCGTCTTCGGCACGGTCGGGTGGCGGATGGTCAAGAACAAGATGCTGCTCGTCGTCGCCGGGCTGATCGGACTGGCGATTCTGTTCGCCGTGGCCGGCATTTCCTCGCGCGCCTCCGGCGGTGCCCATGAGGAGGGCATCGATGAAAGCGCGATGGGCCGGATCTATGCCTGGGAGGCGGCCATCCGGATGGCCACGCGGCGGCCGCTGACCGGGGTCGGACTCGATAATTTCGTGCCGAATTATTTCTTCTATTCCGATCATTGGGACGGCATGAACCACGCCGTGCACTCGACCTGGTTCGGCGTGCTCGGCGAAACGGGCCTGCCGGGCCTGATCGTCTTCATCACGATGATTGCCGTCACGGCGCGGAGCCTGCTGCGCGCCCTGCCCCGCATCGCCCCCGGCCCGGAGACGGCGCCGGTGCGGGCGGCGGGCCTCGGCCTTCTCTCCGGCCTGGCGGGATTCTGCCTGTCCGGTACTTTCCTCACGCAGGGCTTCACCTGGCCGGTCTATGTGCTTGTCGCATTGAGCGCAGCGCTGTCGCGTTCTGCGAATCCGGTTCGGGATTTGCAAATCCGCATCCTCGCAACGCCGATAAAAAATCCTTCAAAATCTGATACTTAGTCAATTCTTCTATCTGGCAAGCGCCATGCAGGTTCTCCCGCAGGACCCTCGAGGGGTCGCCAAAGCTGGAGAAAGCCATGTGCGGGATTTTTGCTCGAATTGCCAATGAACCGGTTGCCCCGGCCCTGATCGAAGGGCTGCGGCGCCTCGAATATCGCGGATATGATTCCGCCGGGATCGCCACGATCGAGGAAGGCGGCATCGAGCGCCGCTGCGCCGTCGGCAAGGTCGATGCGCTGGAGGCTGTCGTCCGGTCCGGTCCGCCGGCCGGCACCGTGGGCATTGCCCATACCCGCTGGGCAACCCATGGGTCGCCGAGCGAGCGCAATGCCCATCCGCATGTCGCGCCGGGGCTCGCCATCGCGCATAACGGCATCATCGAAAACCATCGCGAACTCCGCCATGCCCTGAGCGATCGCGGCGCGCGGTTCCGGTCCGAGACCGACAGCGAGGTCATCCCCTGGCTGATGCACCAGCATATGGCGGCCGGCACGAGCGCCAAGGATGCGATGCACCGCGTCGGCGAGGAATTGCACGGCGCCTTCGCAATCGCGGCGATTTCCGAGCGCGAACCGGACATCCTGCGCGCCTATCGCCGGGGATCGCCGCTGGCGGTCGGGTTCGGCGACGGGGGTGGCGTGCTGGCTTCCGATCCGCACGCTTTGGCCGGCTATGCCCGCGAGGCGATGATCCTCGAGGACGGCGACAGCGCCGAAATCACGCGGGACGGCGTCGCCCTGTTCAACCGTGCCGGTGAGCGTGTCCATCGCCAGACGCTGCCGGTCGACCCCTCGATCTTCGCCCGCGAGGACAATCCCTACGCGCATCACATGCTGCGCGAGATCCATGAACAGCCGGAGGTGATTGCCCGCATCCTCTCGCAGTACCGGGTGCCGGCCGATGTGCTGGCGATGGTGCCGGTGGATTTCCGCCGGGTCTCGCGGATCACGCTCGTGGCCTGCGGCACGTCCTATTATGCGGCGGCACTCGCCCGGCGCTGGTTCCAGGAATTCGCCCGCGTGCCGGCGGAAGTCGCGATCGCCTCGGAATTCCGCTACGAATCCTTCGCCCCGCCGCTGCCGGGCGAGCTGGCCATCGTCATCTCGCAATCGGGCGAAACCGCCGATACGATCGGCGCGATGGAGGTGATGCGCGCCCGCGGCATCCCGGTCATCGCACTGGTCAACCAGACCGGCAGCACCATTGCCCGCGAGGCCGATGGCACGATTCCGCTGATGGCCGGCCCGGAAATCGGCGTTGCCTCGACCAAGGCCTTCTCGGCCCAGCTGACCGTTCTCGCCCTGCTGGCCCTTGCGGCCGGCCAGCGCCGCAACCAGCCGGGCATTGCCCAGTTCCATGCGCGACTGCAGAAGCTCGGCGATATGGTCACGGCGGCCCTGCATAACGAGCCGGCTGTCATTGCCGTGGCCGAGCGCATCCATTCGGCGCATAGCATGATCTATGTCGGGCGCGGCCCGCTTTTCCCCGTTGCCATGGAAGGTGCGCTGAAGCTCAAGGAAATCAGCTACATCCATGCCGAGGGCTTCGCCGCCGGCGAGCTGAAGCATGGCCCGATCGCGCTGGTCGATCCGCAGACGCCGATCATCGCACTGGTGGCCTCCGGCCCGCTTTTCGAGAAGAGCGCGTCGAATATCCGCGAGATCGCGGCCCGGAACGGCCGGATCGTGCTGGTCGGCGACCGGGCGTCCCTGCTTTCGCTGTCGGATGTCTCGACCCATTCGCTGACCGTGCCGCAGGGCTGCGACCTGCTCCAGCCGATCGTCTCGACGGTGCCGCTGCAGCTGCTGGCCTATCATGTTGCCCGACTGCGGGGCCTCGATGTCGACCGGCCGCGCAACCTCGCCAAATCGGTGACCGTGGAATGAGCGCGACCCTTTCGCTCCGCCAATGGGTCAAGGCGCGACGGCATCCCGTCGCGCGGGTCCTGCATGCCGGCTTCCATACCCTGCGGACCAGCCGCCTCCCGGTGGTTCCTGGGCTGCATGCCGCGCTCTATCGGGCGCGGCAGGGCGGTCTCGGCCTCTGGCAGCATCTGCGCCGTGTGCTGTGGGATACGCCGCTCTTCCTCTCGCAGACGGAAACGCCGCCGGCCCGCCTCTTCCTGTATGGCGGCATCCCGCTGATCCTCGGCCCCCTGCGGCTCCGCATCGGCGAGGATTGCCGGATCTCCGGCCAGGTGACCCTGACGGGCCGGCCCTCCTCGGCGGCACCGATGCTGGTTGTCGGCCGGAACTGCGATATCGGCTGGCAGACAACGGTCGCTGTCGGCACCCGCGTGGTGCTGGGCGACAATGTCCGCATTGCCGGCCGCGCCTTCCTTGCGGGCTATCCCGGCCATCCGCTCGATCCGGAAGCCCGGGCCCTCGGCCTGCCCGACCACGATACGCAATGCGGCGACATCATCCTCGAACCGGATGTGTGGCTGGCGACGGGCGTGACCGTCAGCGCCGGCGTCCGGATCGGGCGTGGCACGATTGTCGCCGCCGGATCGGTGGTGACGCAGGACCTTCCCCCTCTCGTCCTGGCCGGCGGCGTGCCGGCCCGGGTGATCCGTACCCTTGCAACCCAGGAGCCTGACCATGGCCCATGACCTGATTGTCTTCGGCGAGGATTGGGGTGCGCATCCCAGTTCGACGCAACACCTCATCCGCGCCATGCTGCCCGAGCGGCGCATCATCTGGGTGAATTCGCTCGGCCTCCGGGCGCCGCGCTTCTCCGCGAAGGATGGCGCCCGGCTGCTCCGGAAATTCGGCAGCCTCGTCACCTCGACTTTCAGCCTTTCCGAGCCCTCGCCCGAGGATGGCCTGCGCAAGCCGGACATCATCATCTCGCCCGCCGCCATTCCCCTGCCCGGCAATCCGGCCGCCGCCGCAGTGACGCGGCGCATGGTCGCCCGGCAGGTCCGGAAGGCCATGTCCGCGCTCGGCATGCGCCGGCCGGTCGTCTGGTCGTCGCTGCCGACCTCGGAACCCCTGGTCGGGGCCTTCGACGAGCGCGCAGTGGTCTTCTACGCGGGCGATGATTTCAGCGCGCTGGACGGCGTCGATCACGAGCCGGTGGTGGCGCTTGAGCAGCGGCTTGTCGAAAAGGCCCAGCTTGTGCTGGCCGCCAGCCCGGAAATCGCCGGCCGCTTCCCGGAGAGCAAGACGATGATCGTGCCGCATGGCGTCGATATCGACCTGTTCGCCCGGCCCCAGCCCCGGCCCGCCGATCTGCCGGATGGGCGTCCGATTGTGGGCTTCTATGGCTCATTGTCGGGCTGGATCGATATCGAACTGCTGATCAAGGCGGCCAAGACCCTGCCGGCGGCGAACTTCGTGTTCATCGGCCCTGTCAACACGGATACCCAAGGGTTGGAAGCCTTGTCGAATGTCTTCCTGCTCGGGCCGAAGCCGCACGAGCAGCTTCCGGCCTATGTCCAGCATTTCCGTGTGGCCATGCTGCCCTTCCGCGACACGCCGCAGATCCGGGCCTGCAACCCGCTGAAGCTGCGCGAATATCTCGCTTCGGGTGTCGCGATCGCCTCGACGGAGTTCCCGGCGCTGGAGCCCTATCGCAGCCTGATCCATGTCGGGACGACGCCGGCCTCCTTCGTCGAGGCGGTCCGGCAGGCCCTGCAGGATCATAGCCGCCGGACCCTGCGCCAGCGTGCCGTCGCGAACGAGACCTGGCAGCGGCGGGCCGAGGATCTGGCGGCCGTGATCGACCTGCTGTGACATTGCAAATCGCGAGGCCGTTTCGCTGCGGCCTCGTGATGCGGACTTGCAAATCGCGAAGACGACCGTCGCCCTGCCGCATCAATCCAAGCATTTTCAAAGCGTTAGAACACAAAATCTCCTGCCGGGGCCATGGCACGAAACTTGGTGGTTCGACAGCAGACCTCGTCAGGAGTGCCCCATGAAGATCCATCGCCTCGCCCTTGGCCTTGCCCTGCTGCCGATGATGGCAGGCTGTTCGGCCCTGTTGCGGCCGTCGGTTGAATTCCCGGCGCTTGCCGAACCGCTGGGCCAGCTGACCGCACGGACAAGGGCCGCAACGCCTCAGGACGAAGCGCTTGAACGGGCGCTCCAGGCCAAGGCCGCCGCCATGCTCGCCCGGCGCGAGCCTGGCTCCGCCACATACCCCGCTCCCCCGGCGACAGCCCCCCTGTCTGCCGCAGGGCCCAGAACCCCTGCTGTCGCCCCGCCGGGCGGAGCAGCCGGATCCTCCCGCCCCGATGCCGTGGCCGCGATGCTGGCCCGGGCCCGCCAGAGCGCGCTCGCTCCGGCCTCGTCCCCGGCCAAAGCCAAGCCATTGCAGGCAGAAACGCCACCGGCCAAGATCGAGGCTCGCCTGTCCGATCCACCGCCGGGCGCGTCCGGGCCGAAGGTGACAATCCGCTTTGCGGCCGGCGCCGATGAGCTCGATGGCGAAGGCAACCGCCATCTTGCCGACCTCTCGCGCCGGACCGGTCTCGAAACCGGCCGGACGCTGATCCTGACCGCCGGCCTCTCCGGCTCGGCGCCCGCCTGGGAGCGGCTGCAACTGGCCAGCCGGCGGCTCGAGACCGTGGCGCGCCATGTCCCGCCGCCGCTGGCGGTGGACCGGCGGTTCGATCCGACGCTCGATGGCAATGTCATTCTCGTGACAGTTGCGGGAGCGGGCTCGTGATCCGCACCCCTTTCGAGGTCCTGGCGCTGCTTCTGGCGGCGGCATGGCGCCGGCGCTACCTGATCTGCGTGCCGATCGCCGCCATGCCCTTCCTCGCGCTGGCGGGCGGCATGATCGCGCCGAAGCGCTACGAGGCCCGCACGACCCTGCTTGTGCAGGAGCCGGCCAAGCTCAATCCGTTCCTCAATGATCTCGCCGTCGGGACCAATGTGAAGGATCGCATGCCGGCGCTGTCCGCGCTGCTCCATTCCCAGCATGTGCTCGACAAGGTGCTGACCGATACCGGGCAGATCACCGACGCAACCCCGCCAGGCGAGCGCCAGCACATGATCGCGACGCTTTCCGCGGCGATTTCGGTCAAGCTGACCGGCTCGGACCTGATCGAGATCAAGATCAGCGGCCGCCGCCCGGCCGGCCTCCTGCAGAGCCTGACGGCCGTCACCAACCGCTTCATCGAGCGGCTTGTCTCGCCCGAGCAGGGTGCGATCGTCGCCAGCCAGAACTTCCTCGAGATCCAGCTTGGCCAAAGGCGCGAGGCTTTGGCCCGGGCCGAGCAGAATTTCGCGGCCTTCAAGGTGCGCAATGCGGACAAGCTGCCGGCGCTCTATGCCGCCAACGTGACGCGCCTCGGACAATTGCAGCAGAAACTGCAGGAGCGCGAGATGGAACTGGCCACGGCGCAGGCCGGGTTCGAGGATATCCGCGGCCGGATCGCCGGGGCCAATCCGGTGATCGGGAAGCTCGAGGACGAGATCGTCCGGCTGACGAGCGAGCTGACCTCGCTTCGCTCCCGCTATACCGACGAGCACAGCGAGGTACAGGGGGCCGAGCGCCGGCTGCGACGCACGCAGGCCGAGCGCGTCGCGCTGCTCGATGCCAGCGCGGCGCTGAAATCGATGGATCTCGACCGGCTCTGGCATATTGCCGCCAACATGGCGACCGGCGAGGAGGGCAAGCCCCCGACCACCCTGCTGATGTCGCAGCTGCAACGGCTGCAGGATGCGCAGGCCCGCCGCGTCACCATCGAGAATGACGTGCAGGAATTGCGGCGCATGATCGCCGACCTGCAGCGGACCATCGGCACGTTCGCCCCGATCGAGCAGGAGCAGCAGCAGCTCGAGCGCGAGATCGCCGCCGCCCGCGATATGTATGACACCTTGCTCAAGCGCAGCGAGATGGCCCGCGTGACCGGGGCGCTGGGGCGCTACGAGGCGCCGGAGCGGATCAAGATCATCGATCCGCCCTCAGCACCGACCATCCCAGTCGGACCCGGCCTGCTGATCTTCCTGCTGGCGGGGTTTGTCGGCGGGATCGTGCTCGGCCTCGGACTCGCGGCGATCACCGAATTCGCCGACCAGCGCCTTCGATCGGAAGAGGATTTCACCAAGGAATCGGGACTGCCGGTATTGGGCCGGGTGCCGCCGAAGACGGCGGCCATCTGGTAGGGCTCACGCCTCACCGTTCTCCCAGGCCTGCAGCCGGCGATACAGTGTCGATGGCGCGACATCGAGCGCGGCAGCGGCCCGGGGCACGGAGCCTCCACATTGCGCGATGGCCGCCTCGATGGCGCGGCGGATCGTGGATTCCAGCGGTTCGATCACGCCCGGCGCCGCCTCGGCGACAGGCGGCGACATGGGCGGCGACGACATGGGCGGCGTGGCAGCCGCCTGCGGCGCCAGGCTGGCCATGGGCCGGGGCGTTGACCAGGACGGCAGGACCTCACGCGGAAGGTCAGGCAGTTCGACCATCGGCCCCTGGCTCAGCACCACGATATTGCGGATCACGTTCTGGAGCTGCCGGACATTGCCAGGCCAGGAATAGTTCCGGAATGCCAGCTCCACATCCGGGCTGAACCCGGTGAAGACCTTGCCGTCTTCCTTGGCGAAACGGGCGAGGAAATCACGCGCGATGAGCAGGACGTCATCCTCGCGCTCGCGCAAGGGCGGCAATTCGACCGGCACGACATGCAGGCGGTAGAACAGGTCCTCGCGGAAGCGCCCGGCCGCCACTTCGGCCTGCGGATCACGGTTCGTTGCGCAGACGATGCGGATATCGACCGGGCGGACCTGGTCCTCGCCGACGCGCTGCACCGTCATGGTCTGCAGGAAACGGAGCATCTTGGCCTGCAGCGAGAGATCCATCTCGCAGATCTCGTCGAGGAAGAGCGTGCCGCCATTGGCCTGCAGGACAGCGCCCTTGCGATCCGCGACAGCGCCGGTAAAGGCGCCCTTGGCATGGCCGAAAATCTCGCTTTCCAGCATATCGCGCGGGATGGCGGCGCAATTGATGGCCACGAAGGGGGCCTTGGCGCGCCGGCTCAAGCGGTGCAGCGCATCGGCGCAGAGCTCCTTGCCGGTGCCGCTCTCGCCGGTAACAAAGACCGTGGCATTCGACGAGGCCGCGCTCTGGATGATGCGATAGGTCGCCTGCATCGGCAGTGAGCGCCCGATAAAGCTGGCGAAACGCTCGCGATCGAAGGATTCCGAAATCGCGGCAATGGTATTGGCAAGGCTGCGCCGTTCATGGGCGTTCCGCACCGTCACGCGGAGGCGATCCGGCGAGAAGGGCTTCATGACAAAATCGAAGGCACCCTGCCGCATCGCCTCGACCGCAAGCTGGACGGAGCCCTGCGCCGTCATCATGACGACCTCGACCGGCATCTGCTTCTGCCGGACATGCTGGAGAATCTCGAGGCCATTGCGATCCGGCAGGTTCACATCGACCAGGAGCACGGTCGGAAGGAAGCCCTCAAGCCGCGCCAGCGCCTCGTCGACACGGGTGACGAGTTCGACCTGATGGTCGTCACCCAGCAGCATGGCCTTGTAGGCCTCGCCAAGGGAGGTTGAATCCTCGACGATCAGGACCTTCGCGTTCTTGGACAAAACCGCCCTCTCCTAGAAATCACGGTCCTGTCTAAGGCAAAATGCTTGTGATTCCGTTGTCTGGCTCAAGGCAATCCAGCGCTGGCAGACGAGACGTCTCAAGGCAGGCCCTCAAGCGGCAAGTCGGTTCAGGCGCTCCTCGAGCCCCTTGAGAACTGTCCGGTTCACAGCTTCGAGTGCAGCCAGCCTTGAGCCCAGCTCGGCAGCTTCGGCGATCTCGACAGCGCCGGCGATCTGGCCGGCACGAAGACTGTGATACTGGCCAAGAATACCGACCAGCTTGTGCGCGGCGCGGCGTAGCTGAATGTCGTCTCCCGAAGCCCGGGCGGCAGCAAGCCTTTCTGATTCCTCCCGGATATTCTCGATCGCGGTTTCCAGAAGCGGGCGGAAGATATCCGGCGTGCAGAGCGCTTCCAGCTCGCCGAGCGGGTCATGTTCATCCTCATGCCAGTCGGCAGGCAGCGGTTCCTGCGACAGGTCGACACCCATGGGCACCTCCTCGGGTTCGGCTTCGCGTGGCGGGCGGCCGACAAGGCCCTGCACAACGCGGTCCAGCAGGTCGTTCAGTTCGGCTGGCCGGATCGGCTTGGCCAGGTGATCGTCGAATCCCGACTCGAAGGCTTTCTGCCGGTCAGTCTGGAAGGCCTGCGCAGACAGGGCGACTGCGGGCATGCGGCCCATCGGTCCGGGAATTGCGCGGAGGCGGGCGACGGTCTCGTAGCCGGTCATGCCCGGCATCTGGATATCGAACAGGGCGAGGTCGAACCCGCCCTTGCCGGCTTCGACCAAGGCCATGCAGCCATCCTCGGTGGCGACGACCTCATGGCCGCGCTTTTCCAGCATGGTCTGGATGACAAGGCGGCTTGCCGGCGTATCCTCGGCGACAAGGATCCGCATCCGGCGCAAGGCCGGAACAGAGGCGCTGCGATCGTTCCGGCGTGCCTCGCTGCGGGCCGGCGCCTCGACGACCGGGACCATGAGGTCGAAAGTGAAGGTTGTGCCGCCCTCTTGCCGAGGCAGAAGGCGGATCTCGCCACCCATCTCGGTGACAAGCCGTCGGGTAATGGCGAGGCCGAGACCGGTGCCGGCTGCCTTCTGGCTGTCCGGCAGGCGCGCGCGCTCGAAAGGCTCGAAGATGGTCGGGCGCAGTGCTTCGGGGATGCCGATCCCGGTATCGGAGATGCTGAAATGCAGTGTGACCATTCCGGCCTGGGCCGATGGCCGGGCCTCGACCTGCAAGCGAACGGAGCCGGACGGCGTGAACTTGACGGCATTGCCCATCAGGTTGATCAGGACCTGGCGGAGATGACCCGGGTCGAGCTGGACGTGCTGCGGCACGTCCTCCGTCACGCTCGCGGAGAGTTCCAGCCCTTTGTTCCGGGCCAGCACACCCAGCATCTGTTCGACAGCACCCACCACCGCGCGGATCTCGCACGGGACAGGCGTCATCTCGACCTTGCCGGCCTCGAGCCTCGAAAAATCGAGGATATTGTTGATCAGTTCGAGAAGATGGACACCGGATTCTCCGATGCCGTCGACGAAGCGGGCTTGCTCGGAATCCAGCCTGGTTTCCTCGAGCAGGCTGGACAAGCCGAGAATGGCATTCATCGGCGTCCGGATCTCGTGACTGATCATGGCAAGGAAATCCGACTTGGCGCGGTTTGCCGCCTCGGCAACTTCCATCAGGGAACGCATCCCTTCTGCCTGAGCCTCGAGATCCGCCCGCGCCGCCATCAGTGCCAGCTCGCGCGATTTCAGTTCGGTGATGTCATTGAAGACCGTCACCACGCCCAGCGTGGCGGTCAGGCGGTTGGAGACCTGCAGCCAGCGGCCATCGCCGAGTTGCTCGACAAACGTGGCTTCCTTGCGCTGGCGGCGCCGCCGTTTGCGCAACTGGATCGCCTCCTCCACATCGCCTTCGACAGGGAGGGCGCCGGTCTCGACAGCCTTGCGCAGGAAATCGTCGAAGAGCAGACCCTTCCGGATGGCAGGCGCGACTTCGCTGAAGAACGAGCGGTAGCGTGAATTGCACAGGACCAGCCGGTCATCGGAATCGTACAGGACGAAGCCCTCGCCGATGCTCTCGATCGCATCGCGCAGCACTTCACGTGCCCGCTTGTTCTCCTCGGCCAGATCCGCCATCCGCTCGGCCTGCCGGCGCATGTTCTCGCGCGCGGCCTCGAGATCGGCGAGATGCTTCTTGAGGTCGGTAATGTCGGTCCGGATGCCGACACGCGCGCCGTTGCTTGTGATCCGGTCGGAAACCATGAGCCAGCGCCCGTCGCCGAGCGCCTGCTCGAACGGCGCAGAGGGATTGCGGTGACGCGCCAGACGTTCGGCGATCCAGCCTTCCGGATCATCCTTGGCCGACGGAATCTGGCCATTATCCACGCCAAAGCGCAAAATCTCCTCGAAGGACACCCCCGGGCGCAGCTTGTCGGCGGAAAGGGCATAGAGCTCGCGATACTTCCGGTTGCACCGGACGAGCCGGTCTTCGGAATCATAAAGGACGAAGCCCTCGTTGATGTTCTCGATCGCCTCGTCAAGCTGCCACCATGCAGCATCGGCCTCCTTGCGGGCCGCCACGGCCTGCCGCAGCAGGTGGCTGGCCCGGCGCTCGGCGCGCATCAGATAGATGACAACGCCACCGATGGTGATCAGGAACCCCGCGACGAGCAGGGCCAACTCGCCCTTGATCGCCACCTGTGTGGCGACGATGTCCTGCCGCTCGAGCCGGTCGGTTTCCAGTGCGGCAGTCGTGATGTCGCGCATCGGCGCGATATGCTGCTGCATCCGGGCGCGAATGGCACGGATCGTCTCCGGCGTCAGCGGCTGCTGCAATTCGGGATCGGTCCGGACGAGATCCGCCTTGAGCCCGGCCACCCTGTCGCGCAAGCCAGGCCGCTTGTCGAGCGTCCTGGCAAGGACGCCGGCCTGGTACAGGGCCACGCGGCTCCAGAGCAGGTCGAACCGTTCTTCCAGTCTGGCTTTGCTTGCGGGACCGGGCTGGTCAGCCATCTCGGTCAGCGCGCTCAGGAAATGATGCAGTTCGATTTCTGTCTGGGCGGCGGCCCAGAGCACGTTTTCGGAGATGGCGTAGTCCAGCCGACGCTCGATGCTGTGATAGCGCGAGACCGCCAGCCCCGTCATGACGATGAAGGCCGCCACAAGAGCGGCGACCAGCACGCGAACCCTGCGGTTCGAACGGGGAGGATCGAGGACCATGCCCGGACTCTAGACGGAAGGCGAAAAGGAAGCCTTACTGGATCTCGAGACTCCGGAGCTGCCAGATCCACTTGAAGTTGTGCTTCTCGTCCGCCAGTTCCGGGAAGCTGTCGCGCGGGTAGACCACCCAGAGCGGGCCCCGATCCCGACGACGCAGTTCCTGGCCGTCGGCCTTCATGGCGAGGATGACCGGATATTTCCGGACTTCGGCCACATCGAGTTCAACGGCGTAGTTGTTGATTGCCACCGCGCGGATCTTCGTGCCCTGCGCGCCCACGGCATCAAGGAGATCGGCAAGGGAAACGCCCTCGAAGGTCGTTACGCCATCCGCCCATGAATGTCGGGTCTTGGTCTGCCGGACACCAAGCGCGACGAGCATGTCGCGGTCGAAATCGGCGCGTCCGGCCTGATTGGTCGTCTTCACCTTGCCGGTCACCGACAGGATCACCTCGCCTTTGGGCGCGGCGAGTCCCTGCGCCTGAGCCATCCCGAGGCCCATCACCATCATTCCCGTCACGATCAGGGCCTTTAGCATGCGCATCTTCTACCTCCTGCGTCACAATGCCCTGTGCCCCCTGCAAGAACCGGGCGCGTCCAGATGCCGCGGCGAACACGAAAGAGCATGGGTAAACCCGTCTCGATTTGCAAATTGCAACGATTGTCATTGCAATTCGCGACGCAGGCGCATGCTTTTTGCAATGCCCAGGCGCAGTCGGTTGGGTGCTGTCCGATGAAGCGAGCGGAGTCCTGCAAAGCGCCCTGGCGAGGCATGGATCAGACCGCGCAGCATTGAAGCCCTCGGTGAGTGCGGCGGCTCGTCTTTGCCCGAATGCCGGACCGAATGAGCGTTGCTGCTCGAGGTTGCACCGAGGGTCCGCGAAAGAGATGATCTCGGGGCCGGTCTCGAAGCACCGGACAATGCGGGCGTTGCTCATCCCGTCCGGCTGGCCGCCCTTCCCTTCAGCGACAACCGGTGCCCTCCCCTGACCGTGCCGCATGGATGCGCTCGCCAGCGTGTTGACGATGAAATACATGGTGTATACCATCGATACAACAGGTCGATGCCGAGGCGAAGCCGGCAGTTGGCCAGGCCTTCCATCCCCTTCCGAACGCCCCCGGCGCCCGAGGAACAATGACCGCAAAATCGCCCCGCCCGCCCTTCGAAGCCACGGAAAAGCTGATCACTTTCCTCTATTATGTCGATCTGCCCGCAGCCATGCGCTTCTATGAAGACGTGATGGGCCTGAAGCTCGAAATCGATCAGGGCTGGTCGAAAATCTATCGCGTCACGCCGAACGGCTATGTCGGCCTCGTGGACGAGACGCGCGGCAGCCACCGCGCCAATCCGATCAAGCCGGTGCAGATCTGCATGCGCGTTGCCGATGTCGATGCCTGGGCCGAATACATCAAGGGTCAGGGCATCGAGATCCTGCGCGGGCCGCGCAGCAATGAAGAGCTGAAGATCCGCGCCTTCATCTTCAACGATCCCGAGGGCTACCAGCTCGAAATCCAGTCTGCGCTCGCCTGAAAAACCCTGATCCCCAAAACTGACGGAGAAGCCTGATGACCGAAGGTCGCACCAACCGCCAAAGCGGACAATCCGGACCCTTCCTGTCGCGGCGCCTGACATTGGCTCTCGCGATGGCGACAGGCCTCGCCATGCCCGGGCTCGCGCAGGCGCAGAACAAGTCGGTGACCATCGCGCTCACCGCCGATGCCGTCATCCTCGATCCGCATGCCGCGAACGAACTGACCGGCAACATCATGTTCTACCATTTCTACGATGCGCTGGTGACGCGCACGCCGGAGCTGGAATTCAAGCCCGGCCTTGCGGAGAGCTGGCAGATCGTCGACGACACGACCTGGGTGTTCAAGCTGCGCCGGGGCGTGAAGTTCCATAACGGCGATGAGCTCAAGGCCTCGGATGTGGTCTATACGGTCGAGCGCCTCAAGAAGGCGCTGATGGCGAGCTTTGTCGCGAACATCGCGTCTGCACGGGCGATCGATGACTACACGGTCGAGTTCAAGACACCGAAGCCCTTCGCCGTGCTCCACATGGCCCTCGCCGAGGTCCTGATCGTCAGCGAGAAATACAGCAAGGCCATCGGCGACGAGCAGATGGGCCTGAAGCCGATGGGGACCGGCCCCTACAAGCTGAAGCAGTGGATCAAGGAAGACCGGATCGAAATGGAAGCCTTCGCCGATTACTGGCGCGGCAAGCCGAAGATCGACACGGTCGTTTTCAAGCCCATCACCAACCCGGCGACGCGGACCGCTGCCCTGCTGACCGGTGGCGTGGACGTGATCCAGGATCTCTCGGTGCGTGACGTTGCGGGAGTCCAGGCCAATCCGAACTTCAAGGTGGTGACGCGGCCCAGCCTGCTGAACCTCGTCATCGCGCTCGATACGCGCGACAAGTCTCCCACCATCGACCTGCCGAAGAACCCGATGCAGGACCGGCGCGTGCGCGAGGCCATCGTCCGCGCGATCAATGTCGATGCGATCCGCACGGCGATCATGAACAACTTCTCGACGCCCAGCGACCAGTATGTGCCCTCCTCGCATCTCGGTTATGTTCCGGGTCTCGATTTCCGGAAGGTCTATCCGTTCGATCTCGAAAAGGCCCGCAGCCTCATGAAGGAAGCGGGTTACGAGAACGGCTTCACCATGACGCTGGATACGACGAACAACCGCTATGTGAATGACGCGGCGATCGCGCAGGGCCTTGCGGGCATGCTCTCGCGCATCAACATCAAGCTGAACCTCAACCTGATGCCGCGCTCGAACTTCTTCGGCTACATCCGTGTTCCGTCAGACAAATCGAGCTTCATCATGTCGGGCTGGGACACGCCGTCGGGCGACGCCGGCAACATGTACTCCGTGCTGATGTACAGCCGGAACAAGAAGCAGGGCTACGGTCAGGCCAATCGCGGGGCGTTCTCGAATGCCGAATTCGACGACATGATCGACAAGGCCGACGCCACTTCGGACGTCGCCAAGCGCAACGCCTTCCTGCAGGAAGCCACGAAGATCGCCGTGCGCGAAATCCCGATGATCCCCATCCATTACGAGCAGGACATCTACGCCGCAAAGAACTCGGTGACGGTGGTGCCCCGCATGGACAAGTTCATCTGGGCCTATGAAATGGACGTGAAGTAACCGAGCCTTCCCGAGGGCGGGCGCGCGCGCCCGCCCTTGCCATCGGTCCGATCCTTCCTGTCCGGAAATGCTGCCTGCGCTCCGGCACCTGCCTCCCGAGGAACCGCCGTCTTGTTCGGCTACACGATCAAACGCCTGATCCAGATGGTCGTCGTCCTCTGGGCGGTGTCGGTACTCGTCTTCGTGATGATGAGCTTCACGGGCGACCCCACCTTCATGATGGTGCCGCTGGACGCCACCGACGAGCAGATCGCCCAGGCACGGCGCATTCTCGGGCTCGATGAGAGCCATCTCGTGCAATACTGGCGCTTCCTGTCGAACATCGTGCAGGGCGATTTCGGCCGCTCCTTCGTGTTCCGGCAGCCGGCGATGACACTCATTCTGGAGCGCCTGCCCGCGACGCTGGAAATTGTCTTCCTCGCGATGGTGATGGCCCTGCTCGTGGCCATTCCGCTCGGCGTCTATGCCGGCGCGAACCCGAAGAAACCCGCAAGCCGCGCGGTGATGGCGGGATCGCTTGTCGGCATTTCACTGCCTGGCTTCTGGCTCGGCATGGTGCTGATCTTCGTGGTGGCGGTGAAGCTGCAATGGCTTCCCTCCTCCGGTCGCGGCCCCACCACCGAATGGCTGGGCATGCGCGTGAGCTTCACAAGCTGGGAAGGTTTCCGGCATCTCATCCTGCCGGCGATCACGCTATCGGTCGGCACGCTCGCCATCCTCATGCGCATCATCCGCGCGGAAATGGTGGAGGTGATGAAGCAGGATTACATCAAGTTTGCCCGCGCCAAGGGGGCGACCGCGAAAGTGATCCTGTTCAAGCATGGCCTGAAGAATGCGCTCATTCCGCTGGTGACCGTCTTCGGCCTGATGCTGGGGGATCTCATCGCCTTCGCCACGCTTACGGAAACGATCTTCGCCTGGCCGGGCATCGGCAAATTGCTGGTGGATTCGATCTACCGCGGCGACCGCCCGGTGATCGTGGTCTACCTGATGTTCGTCGCGCTGATGTTCGTCGTCGTGAATTTCATCGTCGATGTCTGCTACGCGCTCATCGATCCGCGCATCAAGATCAAGTGAGACGCGGCATGGCAGCCCCCCACCCCCTCTCTTCCGCTCCCGTGCCCTCGCGGCTCCAGCGGTTCTTTGCCTCGGAATTCTTCCACAACTACAGGCGCAACCTGTCGGCGGTGCTCGGCAGCCTTATCGTCCTCGGCTTTCTCTTCATGGTCACGATCGGGCCCTTTCTGGTGAGCCAGAACCCCTATGATGTTGCGCAACTCGACCTGATGGCCGCTTTCAAGCCGCCGGCATGGCTCGCGGGAGGCTCTTCCGAATTCTGGCTCGGCACGGATGGACAGGGCCGTGATGTGCTCGCAAGCATTGTCTATGGCAGCCGCATCTCGCTCATCATCGGGCTTGTCGCAATGGGTGGCGCCTGCCTGCTGGGCACCACGCTCGGGTTGATCGCGGGCTTCTATGGCGGGCGGCTTGATGCGATCATCATGCGCATTGCCGATATCCAGCTTTCCTTCCCCTCTGTGCTGACGGCCCTGTTCCTGATGTCCGCTTTCGGCACGGGGCTCGACAAGGTGCTGATCGCGCTGATCTCCGTGGGTTGGGTCGTCTATGCGCGCACGGTACGCGGCTCGACCTTGCGGGAGACACAGAAGGAATATGTGCAGGCCGCGCGCGTTTCGGGCCTCCCCAACCGCAAGATCATCCTGCGGCATGTGCTCCCGAACGTGCTGACCCCGCTGATCGTGGTCGCGACGATCCAGGTCGGCACGTTCGTGCTCATCGAAGCTTCGCTGTCCTTCCTCGGCGTGGGCGTGCCGGTGACACAGCCTTCGCTCGGGCTCCTCATCAAGAACGGTTTCGATGTGTTGTTCTCGGGCCTGTGGTGGGTCTCGATCTTTCCCGGCCTTTTCATCATGCTCCTGGTGTTCGGCATCAATCTTCTCGGAGACTTTCTCCGGGACGAGCTGAATCCGCGCCTCAAATGACAGGAGCGCGGCCGGCCATGTCCAATAGCGAACAGGTTTCCAGCCCGCTGCTCCGGGTGCAGGAGCTTCGCACCTGGTTCCACACGTTCGGCGGCCTGGTGAAGGCGGTGGATGGTGTGAGCTTCGACCTCGCGCCCGGCGAGATCATGGGGCTGGTGGGAGAATCCGGCGGCGGGAAGTCCATGATCGGCTTCTCGATCATGGGCCTGATCGACCCGCCCGGACGCATCGAGGGCGGACGGATCGAGTTCGACGGCAGGAACCTCGTCAGTCTCTCCGAAGACGAGATGCGCGGCATTCGCGGCAAGGAGATCGCCATGATCTTCCAGGATCCGATGACCGCACTGAACCCGCTCTACACGATCGGCAACCAGATCGAGGAAACTTTGGCGCTGCACACCGCCCTCTCCGCCCGCGAGCGGCGCGCCAAGGCCATCGAGATGCTGCACAGGGTGGGCATTCCGCAGCCGGAGCAGCGGCTGAACCATTATCCGCACCAGTTCTCGGGCGGCATGCGCCAGCGCGTGGTGATTGCCATCGCGATGATCGCAAAACCCCGCCTGCTGATCGCCGATGAACCCACGACCGCGCTCGACGTGACCATTCAGGCGCAGTTGCTGCGCCTCATGCGCCAGCAGGTGGTGGAAAGCGGCACCTCGATGATCCTGATCACGCATGATCTCGCGGCGGTATCGCAGATGGCGGATACGATCGTCGTGCTCTATTGCGGGCGGATCGTCGAGAAAGGCCCGGCGGAGGCGATCATCGCCCGGCCGCGCCATCCCTATACGCGCGGGCTGATTGACTCGATCCCGCATGAAACGGCCGAGACCGATGGGCCGAAGCCACGGCTGAGCCAGATTCCCGGCAATGTCCCGGATATCCGCAGATTGCCGCCGGGCTGCGCCTTCGCGCCGCGTTGCCGCTTCGCCACCGAGATCTGCCGCACAACCGACCCCGTTCTGGCCGAACAGCCGGCAGGACGTTCCTCACATCCGCATGCCGTTGCATGCCATCATCCACTGGCGGTGTCGCCATGAGCCAACCGACGCACGATCCGGCCAAGCCCCTGCTCGAGGTGCGCCAGCTCGAACAACGCTTCGATGTCAGCGGCAGCTTTTTCGATAGGCTGCGCTTCTCCGGCGGGCGCATCTCCGCCCCGCGCCGCATCGTCCATGCGGTGAATGGCGTGAGCCTCGCGGTGAAGCGCGGCGAGGTGCTGGGCATTGTCGGGGAGTCGGGTTGCGGAAAGTCCACCCTCGCCAAGACCATCGTGAAGCTCCACGAGCCCACCGGTGGTCAGATCCTCATCGAAGGCGAGGATATCACGCACCACGATTTCACCCGCATGCGCCCGGTGCGGAAGAAGCTGCAGATGATCTTCCAGGATCCCTATGCCTCGCTGAACCCGCGGCAGAAGGTGCGTGACATCATCATGGAGCCGTTCCTCGAGAGCCAGTCCGCGCCGGTGCCCGACCTCGCGGAACGGGCTCTGGCGCTGCTCGCGAAGGTCGGTCTCGGCGTCGAACATCTCGATCGCTATCCGCATCAGTTCTCGGGCGGGCAGCGCCAGCGCATCGGCATTGCCCGGGCGCTCTCGGTCCAGCCGGATCTGATTATCGCGGATGAGCCGGTTTCGGCGCTGGATGTCTCGATCCAGGCCCAGATCCTGAACCTGCTGATGGATCTGAAGGACGAATTCGGCTTCTCGTACCTCTTCATCACGCATGATCTCTCGGTGGTGCGGTACATCAGCGACCGCATCGGCGTGATGTATCTCGGTTTCATGGTCGAGACGGGTCCGACGCGCACGATCTTCGCTGAGCCGAAACACCCCTACACGCAGGCCCTGCTGGCCGCCGCGCCACAACTCGGCACGAAGCTCGGCCCGGCCTCCGAGCAGGTCCGCGGCGAGGTGCCCAGCGCGATCGACCTGCCACGCGGCTGCCCCTTCCGCCAGCGTTGTCCCCTCGCTTTCGCGCGTTGCGCTGACGAGCGACCGGAACTCCGGCCTGTGGGTGGCGGGCAAGCGGTCGCCTGCCACCTGAGTGAACCCGCAACCCAGCCCGCTTTCGCGGCGATCTGATCGCCCGGCCCGAGCCAGAAGGAAGCCACGATGGCGAAGCCTGTGACCATTGCGCAAGCGCGCGTTGTACTCGACGATCCGCATGCCTGCACCGATTCCGGCGATGTGCTCACGGTGTTCGGCGCGCTGTTCGATACGCTCGTGAAACGCAACGATCAGGGGCGATATGCGCCGTCGCTTGCGACGGGCTGGACCCTCTCGCCGGATGCCCGCACCTTCACATTCCGGTTGCGCGAAGGCGTGCGCTTCCACAATGGCGATGCATTCGATTCAGCCGCCGTGAAATACAGCCTCGAACGCATGGCGCGGCCCGACATGGGCGCGACGCTCGGCGCGCCGGGCGTCTATGCGCAGTATCTCGCCGGGCTCGAGGTGACCTGCGATGGCCCCCATTCGGTGACCGTGACGCTTGCCGAACCGATGGCCGACCTGTTCGATGTCCTGGTCGCCGGGAACATCGTCTCGCCCCGCGCCATCGAGGCCGCAGGAGACGATCTTGCCGCGCGCGCCATCGGCACAGGCCCCTACAGGCTGGAAGGCTTCGTGGCCAATGAGGAGATCCGCCTTGCGGCTGTGCCAGGCCATTTCGACGGTCCGGTTGCGAATGCCGCCCTGCGCTATATCCGGGGTGCAACGCCGGCCGCGCGGCTCGCGCTCGCACAGGATGGCAGCGCCGATATCGCCAATGGGCTGGAAACGGCCGAGCAGCAGGCGCTTGCCGGAGGTGCGGGCTTCACCACCATCGACTATCTCGCGCCGACCGCCATCATCTTCATGTTCAACGCGACGCATGGGCCGGGTTCGGATGCGCGCGTGCGGCGCGCGCTCAATCTCGGCATCGACCGCGAGGCCCTGGTGCGCGACGTTCTGCACGGTGCAGGCCAGCCGCTCCATGGCTTCGTGAGCCCGGTTCATTACGGTGCTGACCGTAATTCCCCGGGCTTCATGCAAGACAAGGCCGAGGCGCGGCGCCTGCTCACGGAAGCAGGGCACGCGGATGGCGTGACGTTCAACGTCTATTGCCCCACGCGTCTTCCGGACGAGGCGCAGGCGCTGGTCAAGGCGGTCGAGATGCAGCTCGCCGATCTCGGCGTGCGCTTTGCCGTGCATCTCGAAGCGGATCGCACGCATTACGCCAATCAGGTGCGGCTGAAGCAGATCCATGATCTCTGTGTTTTCGATTCCAGCCCCATGAGCACGTTCCGCGTGCTGCACGAGAAGGTGGATTCGCGCGTTCGCGGCTCATGGTGGGAGGGTTATGCCAATCCGGCCGTCGAAGCGCTGATCGACCGCGCCCGCCGCACGGTGGATGACGAGGCGCGCGAAAGCCTGTTCCGGGAATGCTATCGCCTGCTGCAGGCCGATCCGCCGTGGCTCTACCTCTACAACCACAGGCGCGGCGTCGCCTTGCGCGGGTCGCATCCGCGATGGGCGATGCGTCGCGATGGCATTCTCGATGTCCGCTGTCTTCCGGCCCTGGGTTAACCCAGCGCCCGCAAGCGCGCCTCCTGCCGGGCGATGAGGCGCTCGGTTTCCGCAATATCCTGCGGGGAGAGACGGCCAGCCGGTTTGCGCAGGGCGGCGGATCGGATCACGCCGCGTCTCGCGAGCGTGTATTTGCGAACCAGAAGGCCAAGTCCGGGCTGCAATTCGTAGCGCACGAGCGGCAGATAGGCATCGAACAGATCCTGCGCGCGATCGATGTCGCCGCGCTGATGCGCACGCCAGACATCCACCATCATCTCCGGGTAGGCGAAACCGGTCATCGCGCCATCGGCTCCGCGCTGCAATTCCTCGGTGAGAAAGATGCCGCCATTGCCGCAGAGGATGGAGATGCGCCGCGTCTCTCCCTTGTCGCTGGCGGCGCGGAGGGCCGTGATCTTGTTCAGACCCGGCCAGTCCTCGTGTTTCAGCATCACGCAAGTGGGGCAGGCCCTGACGATGCGGTTGATGACCCCTGCGGAGATCTGCACGCCTGTCGCCTGCGGAAAATCCTGCAGGACGAAAGGCGTGGGGCCGAGCACCTCCGCGGCCGTTTCGTAGTAGGAGAAGATCTGGTCGTCCGTCCGCAGATGTGATGGCGGCGCGATCATCACCCCCGCCGCACCGGCATCCATCACCTGGTCGGTCAGCTCCTTCATCGGCGCGAAGCCGGGTGCGGAGACGCCGACCACCACCGGCACACGCCCTGCGACGCGTGACAGGACGCGCCGCACCACGATGGCCGATTCCTCGGCCGTAAGTTTGGGGGCTTCTCCCATCATGCCGAGCAAGGTCAGGCCCGTTGCCCCCTTCTCGAGATAGAAATCGACCATCCGGTCCGCGCTTTCGAGATCGAGTGCCCCTGTCTCCATGAAGGGGGTGACGGCGATCACGAAGACGCCGGTCGCGGATTCATTCAGCAGGGACATGGGCGGGTTTCCTGAGACGGGCGGTACGAAAGGACGGAGCGCGCGTGCGGTGCTTCAGAGAAGCTTCGCGCCGAAATTGCGGGCGGGATCGATTTCAGGCGCAAGACGCCCGGTGGGCTGCGTGGCCGGCCCCGCCTCGCGCAGCACCAGCCGGCCCTGCCCCGGCTTCGCATGAAGCTGGCCGTTCTCGACGAGCAGCGCACCGCGCTGGATGACTGTCTCGGGCCAGCCCGTGATCGACCGACCGCGGAACGGATTGTAGCCGGTATTGTCGTGCAGTTCGTCGGTCAGCGTGACCGGGCGTGAAGGATCCCAGATCGCGATATCGGCATCGGCGCCGATGGCGAGAGCGCCTTTCTTCGGCAGATCGTAAATCCGCGCGGGTGCCGTGGCGGTCCATTCCGCGAATTTCATCAGATTTTCGTCGCGCCTTTCAGCCGGCGCACGACTGACCAGCGCATCGAAGACCAGCGGCAGGCGCATTTCGAGACCGGGCATGCCATTGGCGATCTGCTTGAAATTCGGGCGGGACCCTGCGCTGAACTTGCCGGTTTCATCCATGCGATATGGCGCGTGATCGGACGAGATCACCTGCAGATCGCCCAGTTCCAGCGCCTGCCACAGGGCTCCCTGGTCGGAAGCCGTCCGCTGGGGTGGCGAGCAGATCATCCGCGCCCCCTCGAGGCCCGGAAGGTCGAGATCGTCCATCGTCTGGAACAGGTAATGCGGGCAGGTCTCGGCGAAGATCTTGACGCCGCGCCCGCGTGCCTGCCGGATGACGTCCGCGCCCTCGGCGGTGGAAACGTGGAAAATCATCACCGGCTGGTCGATGAATTCGGCAAAGGCGATGACGCGATGGATCGCCTCGATCTCCGCCGCGCGCGGATGGCTGACTGCATGATATTTCGGCGCGGTATAGCCGCGCGCGACAAGCCTCTCGCCCATCCATTTGAGCAGGCCGTGGTTTTCGGCATGCACGCAGACCAGCGCGCCGTTCTGCCGCGAGACGAGCAGGATATCGAGCAGTTGCTCGTCCTGCACCTGCACGCGATCGTAGGTCATGAAGACCTTCACTGACCGATGCCCGGCGCGGATCAGCGCAGGAAGGTCATGCTCGATGGTCTGGCGATCGGGGTTCGCCACCATCAGGTGGAAGGCATGGTCGATCACCGCGCCCTTTGCGGCGAGCGCCGCGTAATCCTTCACCACGGTGGCGAGGTTCATCTCGCGGTGCTGGGCGGCGAAGGAGATCACGCTCGTTGTACCTCCGAAGGCCGCGGAGCGCGTGGCCGTTTCAAAGGTATCGGCATTCATGATCCCGCCGCCCGAAAGCTGCTCGATATGGCAATGCGGATCGACCCCCCCCGGGAGCACATAACGGTCCGTGGCATCGATCTCGCGCCGGCCCGGCCCGAGCTTGTGCCCGATGGCGACAATCGCTTCGCCCGATACCGCGAGATCGGCCTCCATCACGCCTGCGGATGTGACGACCGTCCCGCCGCGAATGACGAGATCGAATTCCCCGCTGGCCATGACGCCCTCTCCCTGATGTCCGGCGTGACAGGGGCTGCCATCCGCGATGGCGGGCCGTGCCCGGACCAAACGATTCCCCGGGCCGGAGGCATGCTGTTCCACGCACGTCACCGCCCGAACGGCAGGTTGCCAGAACGCGGGAATGACGGCAACATACGATTAGTATACAGAGTGTCTATTCCTCGGAGAGAGGCTTGTTCCGCCGGCCGTCCCGCAGGGGATCGCCGGGGCCGGACATGCATCCCGCGGGGGCTTTTCGACAGCCATTACAGGGCGTGAGCGTTGTCAGACCATGCCTTGCGGGCCTAGATTCAGGCCAATCAGGATAGAACGTGCCGGCACAGGTGCGATGCAGGGAAGAACGTCGTGAATTCCACACCGAGAGCCCAGATGTCCGATCGTTCCTCCACGGCTGCAGCCGGCGAGGTCGAACGGCAGCCCGGCGCCACGATTGGCGAGACGACCTACCTGCGCCTTCGGGACATGATCCTCAACGATGCGCTCTCGGCCGGTGATGCACTGCAGGAGAAGAAGCTCGCCGATTTGCTCGGCGTCTCGCGCACACCGATTCGCGAGGCGATCACGCGCCTCACGACCGAGGGCCTCGTCGAGCGGAACATTGGCCTCACACCCGTTGTCCGGCGGCTCTCGGCGAATGAATTCATCGAGATCCTGCATGTGCGGCGCTTGCTGGAAGTGGAAGCCGCGGGGCGCGCTGCAGAAACCGGCGGCTCGGAAGCGCTGCGCGCCATCATGGCCAAGATCCAGCGATACCGCGAGGGCGAGATCCCCACACCGGCCGAGCATGTTGCCGTTGACGACGCCCTGCATTCGACCGTCGCCAGTCTCGCGGGGTCGCGGGTTCTGGCCGAGTTGATCCGTGACCTGCGCCAGAAAACGAAGATCTTCGATATGGGCCAGCTGCCGGAGCGCTTCGAGCCGGGCATCCTCGAGCATCTCGAGATCATCAATGCCATTCTCGCGCGCGACGTGACGCGTGCCCAGGATGCCATGCGGACGCATATCGACAATGTGCGCTCCAGCGTCATCGATCATCTGCGCCGGTTGTTCTGACCGATGCCGGACCGGATGGCTGCCCCTTCCGGCGGGCTCGATTTCGACTTCTCGCGCCTCGACAAGGCCGCGCGCTACAAGCTGCTGAGCGGCGTCGTGGTGCCGCGTCCCATCGCGTTCGTCACTACGATGGGCGAGGATCGCGTGGTGAATGCCGCCCCCTACAGCTTCTTCAACGTGTTTTCCGATGATCCGCCGCTGATTGTCCTCGGCCTCCAGCACAAGCCGGACAACGTGCCGAAAGACACGACGCGCAACATCGAACGGACGGGCGAGTTCGTCGTCAACATGGTGGATGAGCCGCTGGCGCAGGCCATGAACGATTCCGCGGCGGATTTTCCGGCCGTCACCAGCGAGGCCGCGATGCTTGGCCTCGAACTGGCGCCGTCGACCACAATCCAGGTGCCCCGGCTTGCGGCTGCACCCTTCGCGTTGGAATGCCGGAAATCACTCGCGCTCGTCTTCAGCCCCAATCGCGAATTGCTGATCGGCGAGGTGACGGGACTTCATGCGCGGGAGGGTTTGCTCGACCCGGGAACGCTGCGCGTGGATTTCGGCGCCTACAAGCCGGTGGGGCGCTTGTTCGGCGATCTTTATACACGCCAGACCGACATCTTCGCCATGAAGCGCCGCACGGTCGACGAGATCGTGGCCACCCGCGCCTCGCGCGAGTAGGCGTTACCGGAAGGCGACCGCGCCCAGAGCCATGGTCACCGCCGCCTGGACGGGGTCGATCACCGGGATACCCAAGGCGGCTTCGAGGCTCCGGCGATGCCGGGCCATGCCCGCGCAGCCCATGACGATGGCATCCGCACCATCGAGATCGCGCAATTCCGTCCCGATCGCGATCATCCGGGCCAACGTGCCCTCGCCGGAAGCCGTTTCCGCCACCGACATCTCGAGCGGCCGCTCGTTCGCGAGCCGATCGAGAATGCCCATCTGACGCATGTAGCGGATGTGGCGCGGGATGGACCGCCGCGCGATGGCGATGACGCCGAAGCGTTGGCCGCGCGCCATGGCGGTGAGAAGCCCGCATTCGGCAATGCCGAAAACCGGCTTCGATGTCGCCTCCCGGCAAACGAACAGGCCGGGATCGGAATAGCAGGCAATCACATAGGCATCGGCATCCGGGCGGCTCGCGACATGCCTCGCGAGCGGAAGGGCCACGCCATCGACATGCGCCTGCGTTTCGATGCCGAAAGGCCCCTCGGCGAGGGTTTCGCAACGGATTTCCGGTCCACCGGGTCGGCGCAGCGGTTCAAGGGCCTCGTCGAAACCCTGTGTCACAGCCGGGTTCGAATTCGGATTGATCACGAGAATGGCGGGCATTGGATCCCTGATGCACGAGGAGCAGGACAGTGATGGTCGACCGCAGGTGGCTGGCGGCCAGGCGGATCAACTTGCCTCGCCGGCGACGCCTCCGCAAGGGCACTGACGGAGGGGCGTTGCCTGTTTGCGGGATCACTCCTTCTTCAGCCGGCGCAGGTCATCGGCGAGGTCAGCCAGCGAAACCGCGGTGCTTTCCGGCCAGAAATTGCGGATTGCCTGCAGCACAACTCGCGCTGCGCGGCTCAGGGGCCGCTGTTGCGTTGCGCTTACAATCGCGTAGCGCGCGAGTTCGGGCTGGTCGAGCCGGCTGCCAGCCAGCCCCTGGCCAAAACTCGCGAGCGCCTGGGACGCAATCACGGAATAGCATCCGCATTGACGCACAACCTCGCATTGCGCGCTGAGGGAATCCGCCTCCATCACGACATTCAGCTCGATATCAAGGCGACGGGCGGTCTCTTCAAGAATGATCCTGAGCCCATTGGGATGGGAGGGCAGGATCAGCGGCAGCCCGGCAAGATGTTCGAACGGGATCACGTCAGGCAGCGTGGTATTGCCTGACGCCCGGATCAGGACGAGATGGCTCCGGAACAGGGGCTCCGTCTGCCCAGGCCGGGGCTCCCGGTACCGGCTGAGAAGACCGATATCGACCGTGCCGTCGGACAGCCATCGCTCCACCTGATCGCTGAATCCTTCAAGGATCTTCAGGCGGATCCCGGGGGCCTGCACCGTCACCCGCCGGTAAAGCACCGGTGCAAGGACCGTCATCATCGAGGGCAAGGCACCAACGGTGACATGGCCGGCCGGTGACTTGCCGTGAGCAAGGGCATCGGCGAGAAGCTGGTCCGCGCTTTCCAGCAATGCCCGGGCCCGCGGGAGGAGGATCTCGCCCAGTTCGGTCAGCCCGACTCCTCGGCCGGTTCGATAGAAGAGTGGTCCTCCCAGCCGCGCTTCCAGATCGGCAATCGGCCGGCTGATCGAGGGCTGGGACAGACCCAGGGCAATCGCGACGCGGCTGAAACTCTTGAGCTCGGCGGCTTTCACGAACAGGGCGAGGGCTTCGATTTCGACATTTCTCATACGCAATGCGTATAGCTGATCTACAGGTCCAAAGGCTAGCGCATTGGAAAGCAGGCCGACTACTCTCCCAACAACACGCGGCGCGGGCCGGGCATGGCCTTTCGGGGCCATTTCCAGGTCCTGCAGAACCGCGGTCGATCGGGAGAAGAGACCATGGGAAAGACTGTCGGACACATCCTCGGCAAGGCCCTGAAGGCCTATGGCGTGCCCTACATCACCGGCCTGCCGGGCCACGGCAACTGGAACCTGCTGGATGCCTTCAATGACAAGGGATCCGACATTCCGGTCATCCAGACCATGCACGAACAGGCCGCTGTCCATATCGCCGACGCGCATTACCGGGTGACCGGCCAGCCCATCGCTGCATGCACCTCGATCGGTCCGGGCGCCGCCAACGCTGTGATGGGGCTGGCCAATGCGCATTGCGACTCGACCGCTCTGCTCCTCATCACCGGCAGCGCCTCCACGCATATGCGGGGCCATGGCGTGATGCAGGAACTGGACCGCGAGAACGTCCCTGATTTCCTGCAGGTGACACGGCCGATCACCAAGCGCGCCTTCGATGTGATCCGCGCCGATCACATGCCGTTCGTCCTTCACCGGGCATGGAATGCCATGGTCACGGGCCGGCCGGGCCCGGTCCATATCGAAATCCCGATGGATGTGCAGGTGGCCGAGACGGATATCGATGTCGCCGAATTGTCGAAGCGCATTCCGGTCGGCAAGGTGCGCGCCGATGCCAAGGCGATCGAAGCCGCAGTAAAGCTGCTGCTTTCCGCGAAGCGACCCTGCATCGTAGCCGGCGGTGGCGTCATCACCGCCAATGCCAGCGCGGCCCTTCGATCGCTCGCGGAAAAGCTGGGCATTCCGGTTGTCTTCACCTGGAACGGCAAGAGCTCGCTGCCGGAAGACCACCCGATGAATGCCGGAACGGTGGGCTGGCCGGGTTCCCTGACCGGCAACACCATGGCCTCGCGCGCCGATGTCGTGATGTCGCTGGGATGCCGCTTCACGGATTGGTCCGCTTCCTCCTGGCGCAAGGGCGTCAGCTTCTCCATTCCGGATTCGAAACTGATCCATGTCGACATCGATCCGCGGGAAATCGGCAAGAACTATCCTGCCGAAGTCGGAATTGTCGGCGATATCGGACTTGTTCTCGAGGATATGCTCGCGGAGATCTCGCCTGCTCAGGCCAAGACGGCGCTTGGCAGCCGCGCGATCTACCATGACGAACTCGCCCGCCTCTGGGCCGAATGGGACGTCATCCAGAAGCCGCGCCGCAACCACAACAAGATCCCGACCACGATGCTCACGGCCCTGAAGGAACTGCGAAAGGCCCTGCCCCGCCATGGCATTGTGACCGTCGGCTCCGGGCATCCGCAGAGTTCGGTCAAGCAGGATTTCCCGATCTACGAGCCGCGGACGCATATCACGCCGGGCAGCTATTCCCCGATGGGGTTTGCCCTGCCCGCAGCCATCGGCGCCAAGCTCGCAAAACGGGATACGCCTGTCGTGTGCATCATCGGCGATGGCGATTTCATGATGTGCATGCAGGAACTGGCGACCTGCGTTGCCTACAATATTCCGGTTGTGTTCCTCGTCCTCAACAATTCCGGGTTCATCTCGATCCGGGACGGCCAGAACGCCCTGATGGGCCGCAACATCATTTCCGAGTTCCAGCATCGCGGGAATGGCGAGCCGTATTCGGTGGATTTCGTCAACCTGGCCCGATCGTTCGGCTTTGATTTCGGCAAGCGCATCGAGGCCGTCGCCGATATCGCGCCGACCATCGCCAAGGCCCTCGCAGCCAACATTCCGGCACTCATCGAGGTGCCGATCACCCGGGATGTCTCGATCGCGGCCTCCAATGTCGTGGGCTGGTGGGACTTCCCGCCTGTGCCCACTGCGCCGGAGGCCGTGCGCAACGACTACGCCGCCGGCTTGCCCGCGGAGCAGCACGAGGGCCGTGACACCTCGAAAGTCAGGATCGTGGCGGCAACCGGCGCGGTTGGCTGAGCTCGCCAACGCCCCGGACCACGACAGGCACCTTCGTTTCACCCATCCAGAGGAATGGCTCATGGCACGCCATCTGAAGACCGGCCGCACGCCGGAACAGACATCTGCTGACGCGCACAAGGTGCGCGAGACGGTTACCGCGATCCTCGAGAGCGTCGAGACCCGGGGTGATGCGGCCCTTCGGGAACTCTCGATGCGGTTCGACAACTGGGCGCCGGCTTCGTTCCGGCTCACCGAGCAGGAGATCGAGTCGTGCCTTGCCCAGGTCTCCAGGCGTGATCTCGATGATATCCGCTTTGCACAGGCCCAGGTCCGGAACTTTGCCCGGATCCAGCGCGACTCGATGAAGGATGTCGAGGTCGAGACGCTTCCGGGCGTCATCCTCGGTCACAAGAACATGCCGGTCGAAAGCGTCGGCTGTTATGTTCCCGGCGGCAAGTACCCGCTGGTGGCTTCGGCGCATATGGGCGTCGTGACGGCCAGGGTCGCCGGTGTGCCGCGCGTCATTGCCGCGTCGCCTCCCTTCCAGGGCAAGCCTTCCCCGGCCGTCGTGGCGGCCATGCATCTGGGCGGCGCCGACGAGATCTACTGCCTGGGCGGCGTTCAGGCGATTGCCGCCTTTGGCATCGGAACCGAAAGCATCGCGCCGGTCTCGGTGATTGTCGGGCCCGGCAATGCCTATGTCGCCGAGGCAAAACGGCAATTGTTCGGGCGCGTCGGCATCGACCTGATTGCCGGTCCGACAGAGACGTTGGTCATCGCCGATGACAGCGTCGATGCCGAGATCTGCGCCACCGACCTGCTCGGGCAGGCCGAGCACGGGTTCAACACCCCGGCGGTGCTGCTGACAACCAGCGAGACCCTTGCACGGGCAACGATGGAGGAGGTCGAGCGCCTCCTGAAGATCCTGCCAACCGCCGAATACGCCTCGGTCTCCTGGCGCGATTACGGCGAGGTGATCCTCTGTGACACCGACGAGGAAATGGTGCGCGAAGCCGACCGGATCGCCTCCGAGCACGTGCAGGTGATGACCCGCGACCCGGATTATTTCCTCGATACCATGCGGAATTACGGCGCCCTTTTCCTCGGCCCCCGCACAAATGTTGCCTTTGGCGACAAGGTGATCGGCACCAACCATACGCTGCCGACCGGCAAGGCAGCCCGCTACACCGGCGGCCTCTGGGTCGGCAAGTTCATCAAGACCTGTACCTACCAGAAGGTCCTGACCGACGAGGCTTCGGCCCTGATCGGCGAATACTGCTCCCGCCTCTGCGTGCTCGAAGGCTTCTATGGCCATGCCGAGCAGGCCAATATCCGGGTCCGGCGCTATGGCGGGCGCAATGTCGGCTACGGGCAGGCGGCCGAGTGATGGCCGCCCCTGCTCCCCTCGCCGCGGCCGGATGTTCCGAGGTGCGCTCATGAGCGGCGCAACGGCGGCGACTGTCATTCTCAACGGCTTGACCCTTGCGGCGCTCTATTTCGTCGTCGCCTCGGGCTTCTCGCTGATCTTCGGCCTGATGCGGACGGTCAATATGGCCCATGGGTCGCTCTATCTTGTCGGCGCCTATATCGGCTACGCCGTCTTCGAGCCGCTCTATGACCGCGACCTGTGGTATGCTTGGTACCTTGCGATCCTTGCCGGCATGGCGGCGGCGGCCCTGTTCGGCGTGCTGATGCAGACGGTCCTGCTGGGCTGGATGCAGGGACAGGAGCTTCGGCAGGCACTTGTCACGATCGCGCTCTCGATCATCGTGGCGGACCAGTTGCTGGCCCGGTTCGGCGGCACGCCGCGGCAGTTTTTCGCCCCGGACGCCCTGTTCGGCTCGACCGCGCTGCCGCTGATCGGCAATTACCCCACCTTCCGCCTTGTGCAGATCGGCGTCGCCCTCGCTGTAGGGATCGGGCTCTGGCTGCTTCTCAACCGCACCCGCCTCGGCCTGATGGTCCGGGCCGGCGTGGATGACCGGCCCATGCTCGCCGCCATGGGCGTCAACGTCCCGCTGGTGGCGGTCCTGGTCTTCGCACTGGGGGCAGCGCTGGCGGGGCTGGGCGGTGTCATCGGGGCGACGGCGCAACCGCTGGCACAGGGCGTCGATGCGCGCTTCCTGCTGACTGCGCTGGTTGTCGTCATCGTGGGCGGAATGGGTTCCATCGCGGGGACGGCGATCGGCGCGCTGCTTGTCGGCCTCGCGGAACAGATCGGCCAGGCGCTTTTCCCGACCTATTCGGTCATCCTGACCTTCCTGATCATGGTCGTCGTCCTGGCGATCCGGCCGCAGGGCATCATGGGGCGCGCGCGATGACCCTGGCCCGCACCCTCCTGCTCACCGGCACGGCCGGTCTCGGCATCCTCTGCCTTGTGCCGCTGGCGCTCTTCCTTGCGCTGCCGGAGAACCAGGCCTTGTTCTGGATCGGCAACATCCTCGCCCGCGCCCTGATCTACGGCATCATCGCGCTCTCCCTCACCTTTCTTGCCACCTATGGCGGGTTCGTCAGCCTGGCGCAGATGATGGTGGCCGGCATTGCGGGCTACGTGCTCGCCATGACCGTGCAAGGCGCGGTGCCGGTGATCATCGGCGGCTTCGGTTATCCGATGGCAATCCTGATGGCGCTGTTGGCTTCCGTGCTGGCCGGGCTTGCCGTCGGCGCCATCGCCGTGCGCACCAACGACATCTACCTGCTGATGATCACGCTGGCTCTGGCGGTCGGGTTCTATCGTTTTGTCGAAAGCAACATCGACCTGTTCAATGGCTATGAGGGCATCCGGAACGTGCTCGGGCCGGATATCCTGGGCCGTCGGTTCCGGGATCCGATGGTGTTCTACACGATCGCCTCCGGCACCGCCCTCCTGCTCTATCTCGGCGTGCTGTTTCTCGTGCGGACGCCGTTCGGTCTGGCCCTGCAGGGCATCCGCGACAATCCACGGCGCATCTCGGCGCTGGGCTACAATGTGGTGCTTCACCGCATCGTCGCCTTCGGCATTGCCGGGTTCATCGCGGGGTGCGGCGGGGTGCTCGCCACGATCTACAATATCGGCATCTCTCCCGGCTCGATCGGCCTCGGCGCGACGATCAACCTGCTGATCATGAGCGTTGTCGGGGGGCTTGGCCATCCTGTCGGTGCCTTCGTCGGATCGCTGATCTTTGCCATCTTCGACACCTTTGCGGCATCCCTCTACGACCGCGACCGCTTCAACTCGCTCATCGGCGCCGTGTTTCTCGTCATCGTTCTGATCTCACCCGACGGCGCGCTCGGCCTGTCGCGGCGCCTCGGCAGGCTGCTGCGCGGGAAGCCGAAGCCCGGGGCGCCACCGGCCTGAGTCCAAACCCCGGCCGCGATGTGTCTCCCCATGGCGGCCGGAACGACAAAACGGGAGACATTTGCAAGGTAGAGGAGACGAGCATGTTCAGAGGATTGATGACACGGAGTACCGCAGCATTGCTTGCGGTCACCGCTTCGGCGGCGCTGGCGGCGCCGACGCTTGCCCAGCAGGGCGGCACGATCCGGATCGGATCGATCAAGACGCTGGAAGGCCCGTTTGCCACCGGCGGACAGGATGCTGTCCGCGCGCTGACCATGGCCTTCGAGGAGGTCAATTTCACGGTAGCTGGCAAGAAAATCGAATGGGTTCGGGAAAGTTCCAACGCCCAGGCCGATGTGGCGCTGGCCCGCGCCCGCAAGCTGATCGAGCAGGATCAGGTGGACATCATCATCGGGCCCCTCTCCGGCGCGGAAGGCATGGCCCTGCGCGATTACTCGCGGACGCTGACCGGCAAGACGATCGTCAACGGCCAGTCCGCCGCGGCCGACACAACCTTGCGCGATGTTTCCCCGAATTTCTTCCGGTTCAACGGCGATGGCATGCAGTGGATTGCGGGGCTGGGAACCTATGCCTATCAGAAGATGAACGCGCGGCACGTGGCGCTGGTCGGGGGCGATTATGCCTTCCCCTATGCCCAGGTATTCGGCTTCATGCAGGAATTCTGCAAGCTGGGCGGCAAGGTCACGAAGCTGTGGTCGCCACTCGGCACCACGGATTTCGCCTCCACCATCGCCAGCATTCCCAAGAACGCCGACACCGTGCTCGTCATTCACGGCGGCACAGATGCGCTGGCCTTCCTGACGCAATATGCGCAGGCGGGCGGGCAGCAGCCGCTGATCGCAGGGCCCGTAACGGTCGACCAGGTTGTGATGTCCGCCCGTGGCCCGCATCGCCGCCTGCTCAACAACCTCATCTCCGCCGGCCCGATCGTCGATGACAGCGATGACCCTACTTGGAAGGCCTTTGTCGCCAGCTACAAGAAGCGTTTCCCGGATGGCTTTGCCGCACCGTCGATCAATGCCGTCCACTATTACATCGCAGCCAAGGCCGTGATCATGGCGCTGGAGCAGGTCAAGGGCGACCTTTCAAACAACCAGCAGGCCTTTCAGGCGGCGCTGGCCAAACTCGAGGTGCCCACGCCGATGGGGGGCAAGGTACGGCTGGATGACAACCGGCAGGCCATTGCCAGCAACTTCATCCGGCGCGTCGTCGACCGGAATGGCCAGCTCTTCACCACCCAGGTGGAGCGGTTCGACAACGTGACCCAGACCTTCGGCATGCCGCGCGCGGAATTCCTCGCCCTCGGGTCGCCCTCCCGCGATAATCCGTCCTGCCCGCCCCAATGACATGCAGACCGGGGATGGCGTGTCCAGCGCCATCCCCGGAGCTTCCCGGCCGAAGGAACCAGGCGCGATGGTCCATGCACTCGAACTTACCGATATCGGGCGTCGCTTCGGCGCCTTGCACGCAGTCAGGAATGTCTCGCTCACGGTGCCGAGCGGCCAGCGGCACGCGATCCTCGGTCCCAACGGGGCCGGCAAGACCACGCTGTTCAACCTTGTCTGCGGGGATTTTCCACCAACCTCCGGACGGGTCGTGGCCTTTGGCGAGGACATGACCCGGAGACCGGCATCGCACCGAGCGCGGATCGGCATCGGCAGGACCTACCAGACCTCGCTTCTCTTTACCGGGCTCACCGTGATCGACAACCTGCTCATTGCGATACGCGGCGCGCGAAAGGGCCGGCTGTCCCTCGTTCCGTCAGCTTCGAACGGGCAGGACATCCGGGATGCGACCGTTCTCGCTGAACGGGTCAGACTGGCGCACCGTGCGCATCATGAAGTCGCTACGCTTTCGCATGGGCAGCGCCGCCAGCTCGAACTCGGGATGGCACTTGCCTGCAAGCCTCGCCTTCTGATGCTGGACGAACCGGCTGCCGGGCTTTCACCGGCCGAGCGGCCGGAGCTCAACCAGATGCTCAAGGACCTGCCGGGCGAGATCACGCTGGTCCTGATCGAGCACGACATGGATGTGGCGCTCCCGATCTCCGACATGGTCACGGTCATGAAGGATGGCGAAATCGTCGTGCAGGAAACGCCCGACCGGATCACCGACAACCCGATCGTCAACAAGATCTATCTGGGGCAAGGCCATGGCTGACCGTCCGATCCTGGAACTCTCGGACCTGAACGTCCATTACGGCCAGGCCCATGCCCTGCAGAATGTGAGCCTGTCGCTCGGCCTCGCCCCTGTTGCCGTGGTGGGCCGCAACGGCATGGGCAAGACGACGCTCTGCCAGTCCATCATCGGGCTGACACGGTCCTCCGGCGGAAGCGTGCTGATGGAGGGGCACGAAGTCAGCCGCCTGCCCGCGCACAGGATTGCCCGGCATGGGCTGGCTATTGTCCCGCAGGGCCGGCGGACCTTCCCCTCTCTGACCGTCGACGAACATCTCCGTCTCGCCTCATCCGGCAAGGGCGGCGCCTGGACGATCGCGCGTGTCTACGAGACGTTTCCACGCCTCGCCGAACGCAGGAACAATGGCGGCACACAGCTTTCCGGCGGCGAACAGCAGATGCTGGCCATCGCCCGCGCGCTTCTCGCCAATCCACGCTATGTCATCATGGACGAGCCATCCGAAGGGCTCGCTCCCGTGATCGTTGACCACCTTATCGATGTCCTGCGAGCCTTGTCGAAAGATGGGATCGGCCTGCTTCTCGTTGAACAGAAGCTCGCTCTTGCCACGGCGGTGTGCGACCGCGTGGAAATCATGCTCAACGGTCGCATCGCCGCGAGTATGACGGCGTCAGCACTGATGGCCGACTTTTCGATGCAGCAGCGTTATCTGGGCGTTGCGTCGGCCGGACACTAGTCTCGAATGCAGCCGATAAACGGTTGAGATCAGTGCCATCGGCATTGGTGCAGAATTCCTGGTCCATGCAATGTCCGTTCAGCGCCGCCCCATGGCGGTCATTTGTGCCTGGCGACGGCGTGCCCGAAAACGGAAAGTCACGGAGACCGGCAACCCGGAGGATGCTCCATTCGGGCCGCGGCTCGACTCGCAGTTCATTCAGCCTGACGTCGCCAACGGGGCGAGAAACGTCGTGACCGCGATGATCGTCCAGTCGTTGATGACATGCGCGCCGGTACTGACCCAGATGTTCTTGGACCAGATATAGGCCCAGGTGAGGACCAGCCGCGCGCTCCCGATCACGACCAGGCACTGGATCAGGTTCCAGTCATAGGTGGGAAGGTGGATGAGGCCGAAGGCAGCCGCCGAGACCAGCCACGCGATGATGACCGCGCTGTTGCGAGCCATCCCTGTCAGGTTGCGCGCGAGCGTCAGGATGGCGAGGAACGGGAGGATCGTGACCAGTTCCTCCCCCAGCAATTGCACGGCAACCTTGGCGAAGAAATTCGCCAGTTGTGCACCACCGAGCTGCGCCGCGTCCGCAATGCCGGCATTCGCCGTGACCGTGCCGAATGCCTTGACGATGGCCCCGACCGCGAACGAGATGACGATATTCAGGAGGGCGAAAGCGAACATCAGCTTCACCTCGCGCGCACCGACATGCGCAAAAATGACCGTCCATCCCCTTGGGGACGCCATTCGCAGTCCAAGAAGCGGCAAACCGACGAACAGAAAGGCCCTGAGCCAGCCTGTGAACAGGGTGTCGGCGAAAGGCAATGGCGTGATGAGCGCCAGAAAACCGGCAACAACGCCCGCCATCACCAGCAACCAGCCGCTGCGGGAAATCGTATCCGGGGTTCCGCGATAATAGGGGAAGTCCGGGCCATCGGGCTCGAACGGCAATTGCCCTTCAGCATTGGCGGCACTGTTTGTCATGCCAGTGGCTCCTTCAGTCGTCACGAGGGGGAGCAAGCCTCACTTTTTCTGTGCGCTGACCCAGGGTGCAATATGCCAGTCAATCCTGATGCTTTCGGCACAGGAATTGTCGAATTTCCGCTTGGGGTTGTCGATGAAGGCAACCCCCATTTCGCCGACGCAGGGCTGGTAGATCAGCGCGCCATGCCCGGCCTCGGGAATCATGAAGGCCTGTGCGTTGGACAGTTTCTCGATCGCCGTCCGGGCCCAGCTTGGTGGGGTCTGGATATCAAACAGGCTGCCAAAGGAGAGTGTCGGGATGCTGGACTGCACGGGAACATGCCAGTTTTCCCGCGGTTGCGGCTTGAACTGGGCACACGCCTCGAAGAACCCCTTGGCGAGGTCATCCGTCAGCGCGCCGATGCGCGGATATTTCATCGTGGCGATCGTCGCCCGATATCCTTCGAAGGAGGAGCGCGGCATGTCTTCCTGGCAGGCGTAAACATCAAGGAAGAACTGGTTGAAGAACGGCATGAACGTCTTGAGGCTGTCACGCCGGATGATCGTGAAGGAGCCTTGCAGTTCCTTCTCGCTCATTCCTGCGATCAGGCTGGAGAGCCGCGCCTTTGCGGGATCTTCCGTGTGCTTGCTGACGAACGCCAGCAAAACGTCCTTGGCCGGGCGGGCGGTCTGCATGGCCGTATAGTCGGCCATCATTCCCTGTGCCTTGCTCCTGTCCACACGAACTGCCTCGCGGAGCGCATTTGCCAGCTCCTGGTCGAACAGGCGCACCAGCGGGCCGAGCGCACGGGTATTTTCATCGGCATCCCGAAGGGCGGCGATCACCCGGGCGGAACTGGTCTGCGTGCGGCCTGTGATGGCCGCATTGTCGAGGAGCTGCCGGATGAGCGCCTGCTGGCCGGCATCGAGCTTGCCGGCAGACTTGAGCACCGCCGCATCGTCGGCCTTGGGCGTATCGAACTTCGCCGCGCTCAGAAACTCGACCGTCGGCATCTCCTTGCCGCGCCAGAGTTCGTACACATAGGCCGGAATGTAGCGGGTGATCGGCGCGGAATCGTATTTGCCGTTGCGGCTGATGACGGGCATCGCAACGACTTCCGGCGTGATCTTCTGCCCCTGGAAAATGATCTCGCCTCTCGCCGCCTTGTCCAGGGTTTCGTTGAAGATGCGGCCGAGATCCGGATAGGCCTCGTTGCAGGCCTTGTCCGCCGCGCATTGATCGACCACGATCTGCACGGCCTCATCATTCTTGAGCGCAAATGAGTTGTAGAGGTTGATCCACGAGGGCGCGACGCCATCGATGATGACCGAGCGCAGCCCTTGCGGGGCGACCCGCATCACCTCCAGTGCCAGTTTGGTGCCGTAGGAAATCCCGTAGAGGTTGTAATCGCCGTATCCGAGCGCCTTGACCACAAGCGGCACATCCAGCGCGTTCTGCGTGGTGTTGTAGACGGCGAGCGGCACGCCCTCTTTCTCGAGTTCGCCGACGCATTGTCTGGCAAGCGCCGGCAAGGTTGTCGCGGGGTCGGGGCGCACGATGTCATAGGCATTGGTGGCGAGCATATTCGCGCAGCTTGACGAGAGCCCCGAAATCCCCGCCGAGCGCTGGTCGAACATCACGACATCGCGGCGATCCCGCCAGGGCCGGAAAATGCGCTCGATCAGCGGAATTTGCGCCACTGCGCTGCCGCCGGGGCCGCCTTGCAGGTAGATGACCGGATCAGCCTCGGGGTAACGGGAGGTGGCCTTGAGAACCGCAAAGGCCAGGGAAACCGTCCTGCCGCCCTGTTTCGACCGATCCTCCGGCACCTTCACGCGCCCGCAGATCAGGCTGACGCCTTCGATCTCGTTCACCGGCAACGGGCGCGGGCAGGCCTCGAGGCTGACGACAGCGTTGGGCTGCTGGCTCGCCGCGCGCAGGCTCAGAAACGGATCGGGCGAAGGCGGGCCCGAGAGCGACGCAATGAGAGCCAGTATCTGCGCGTGATCCATAGTGCCCCCTTGATGGCCGATAACGATAGAACGTAACCATCATGATCGTTTCATTCGAACAGGCCGATAGCAAGTCGGACGGCAGAGGTCTTGTGGCTGATTTCATGGGCAAATATGCCGCAGGGCATCCGACCCTGCCTGATGGTCTGCTCACGTCCACGTCGTCGACGTGAAATCAAAACCCGAAAAGCTCGAAGGACCGCCGTGAGACAGGCAACGGCGCGCCGCCATCCCGGTCACTCACGATCCGATATCAGGCCGCCAAACGCTGCCATTCTGCGGGCCACCTTCAATTCGAGCGTTGGCAGCAAAAAAGCGGCTCGTGGAGGAATGAGCGACAGCGATCGGCCAGTGCCCGCGGGATGACGGCACGCATTCGCGGAGACGAACACAGCGTCGGCCTGACAAGACTGGTCAGAAAGGCGAAATTGGCAATGCGATAGCGCAAGGTATCGGCGAGCGGGGATCAAAATGCCATGAGACACGTTGCAGGGTGTGGGTTGCGTTCCGGTGCTGTCTGACGAACCAGAAACGTCCCGGAAAGCGCCCTGCCCCGGCATGGATCAGGCCGCGCGAAGCGGGCGCGGCTCATCGAGAGCGGCGGTGCGACGATCCTTGAACCCCATCGGCCCAAGCGGCAAGCTTCAGGTATAAATGATTATGGATTGAGCCTTGCAAGACCGCGGAGGCCTGTGAAAACGCGTTTTGCAGATCGTCGGTTCGCATCGGCCAGACGCGGAGCCTGGCCAGACAGATGATCCCGGGACTGGCCCTGAAGCAGAGGAAAATGCGGGAGTGGCTCATGCCTTCGAGGGTCGCGGCCCCCTCCCCGCCGGCAACCCGACTTTTCCTCTGACAGGTCCAGCTCGGCTAGGCTGAAAACGTCACGCTCACCCCGCGCTGCCGAAAATACGATTGCATCAGCTTGCGACCGGAACGGTTGTTCTGAACCAGCCTGGCCGGGTCGAACACCGCCTCCTTCAGGCCCTCCCGCTGGAGTGCCGCCTTGAGGGTCGCGATATGAAGGTCGAGGTCGGCGTTGTTCGACTGGAGCGATGCATAGATGCGGTTGGTCACCTCGGAAACGGTTGGCTCGCTCACGGTTCAACTCCCTTGATTGCTGAGTGGCGGGTTAGCACAGTTCGGCGCCTTGACCGATACCGAAAGTCGGCGGACGGGCGCCGCCGATGCGGTCCTGAAGATCCATGAACAGAATTCCCGGAAGCGGAGGTCGGTCTGCCGCGCTATGCGTGAACTCATCCGGATGAGGCTGGCAGAAACTGAAGCGAAATCACCGTGCCGCCATCGTGCCGGTCGCGGATGTCGAGCGCAGAGCCATGGGCCTCGGCGATCCGCTGGACAATCGCAAGACCAAGGCCGGTGCCGCCCAGATCCGATGCACTGGCGCGCCAGAACCGCTTCGTGACCAGAGGCTTCTGCTCATCCGGAATGCCGGGCCCGCGATCGAGCACCGCGAGTAGCCCGGGCTCCGTAACGCGCACGAGAACCTCCTCGCCGGGCGGAGAGAAGCGCAGGGCGTTTTCGACGAGATTGCGCAGGGCATGTGCGATACCATCGGCATCGCCACGGACCATGACCGGCGCAACGCCCTCCAGCGCAAGCCCCCGCCCCTCGCGGATCGCCAGCGGTGCCATTGCACTGACGACGCCTTCCGCTACCGCAGCGAGATCGCATTGGCGAACAGGATCCACCACGAGGGTGTCCGCCTGCGCAGCCGAAAGAAGCTGGTTCACAAGACGCCGCAAGGCCACGATATCGGCGCGAACCGCGTCGATTTCGCTGCTTTTCGGCAAGGTTTCGATGCGCGCGGACAGCACCGCCAGTGGCGTGCGCAAGGCATGCGCGGCTTCCGCCGTGAAGGCGCGCTCGGCTTCAAGTGCCTCGCCCAACCGGCGAAGTGCGTCGTTGATGGCCTCGACAAGGATCAACACTTCTGTCGGCAGCCCGCGCGTGGGCAGGGCTGCAATGCCATGGCTGGGGCCGGCCTTCCGCGCGGCGTCTGCGGCATGAACCAGCGAACGCAGGGACTGGCGCACGGTCACCGCATTCACGATCATCAGGCAGATTGCGAAGGGCAGCAGCGACACAATGACATGGACAAAAAGCTCGTCGAAATAGACGAACAGCAGCAGGTTCGAGGGGTCTCCCGCTGCCGCGAAGGCAATACGAACGGTCTCGCCCGCGACATTCGCGCGGCGTGAACCCACGAGGACGGATCGGCCATTGACCTGCACATCGCTCCACCACGCATCCGGGCCGTTGGGCACGCGCCAGCTTTCCGCCGGCACGAGAGATCCATTTGCCTCGCCCAGAACCGCACCGGCATGATCCTCGATGCGGAAGGCATAGGCATCCGGATAGCGCGTGAAGGTGTCCATCAGCCGTTCGGAAGGCCTGAAGGCAAGGCGGCCATCCGGCCCCGCCTTCAGGGCCTCGGCGAGGCGGTCAATCTGATGGCTCACCTTCTCGCGGCGCAAACCCTCCGGGTCGGAGCTGTAATAGGCCGTGACGAAGACGATGTTGAGCAGGGTGAGCAACCCGCCGGCCAGCAGGAGCCGGCGGATCAGCGTGGTAACCAGCGACCGGCTCATGCTCCGCCTGCCTCGGTGATGAGATAGCCGATGCCCCGGATGGTGTGGATTTCCACATTCGCCCCCGCGTCGGCCAGTTGCCGCCGAAGGCGCGACACGGACGCCTCGAGAGCGTTGGGTCCGGGCGCTTCATCGAGTGTGTAGATCGCGTCCTCGATCACCCGCCGCGGGACGGATTGTCCCAACTTGCGCAGGAGCACCTCCAGCACGTCGATTTCGCGGCGCGCCAGCACAAGGGGGCGTCCAGCAGCCGTTACGCTTCGCGATGCCGTGTCGAAGGCGAGATTGCCGAGCTGCAGTTTCCGCCCCAACAACCCTCCGGGGCGGCGAAGAAGCGCCCTGCACCGCGCGGCGATCTCGGCCGGGGCGGCGGGCTTCACCATGTAGTCATCCGCGCCGCGATCCAGCCCGTCGATCCGGTCATTGAGGCCGGCTCGCGCGGTGACGACCAACACGGGAATGGCCTTGCCGGCATTCCTGAGGCCGTGGAGCAGATCAAGGCCGTCGCCATCCGGCAGGCCGAGATCGAGCACGATCACATCCGGCGGGGCAACGGAAAGGATGGCGCGTGCGGATTCAACATTGGCCGCGTGGTCAACCGTGAAGCCCTCGGTCTCCAGAGCCTCGCGGGTGAGCTCGGCCAATGGCGGCACATCCTCGATCAGCAGCAGTTTCATCCATCAGGTTCCCGTCAGGCTTGCCCCCTAAAGCTCGGCACTCATCCTCGCGAGGTCAAGTCGATGCCGAAGTTTCTCGCCACCATCCGCAACCAGATCCCGCTTACGCCCTATGCCTATCGGGGCGAGGACGTGCCATGCAATCTCTGCGGCTCACACCATAAGCTCACGGTCAGCCAGACCGATCGGCGGCTGAAAACGCTGAAAACCGTTGCGTGCCAGCAATGCGGGCTGATCCGCACCGATCCGATGCCCACGGATGCCGAACTTGACGCCTATTATGCCGGCGAATATCGGCTGGATTACCAGTTCGCCTTCTCGAAGAGACCGCCACGCTTCCATATCACGCGCAGCCAACGCGATGCCGAGACGCGGCTTCGGCTGCTTGAACCCGCATTGTCCGGCCAGAAGCGCCTGCTTGATTTCGGCTCAGGCTCGGGAGAGTTCCTCGCGCTCGCGGCCAAGGCAGGGCACAAGGTTCAGGGGATCGAGCCGGGGGAGAGCTTCGCAGCCTTCGCGCGTGAAGCATATGGCGTGAACGTGCAAAGCGCGGTGTGGCAGCAGGTGGAATTCGCGCCGGGCAGCTTCGATGTCATCACGTCCAACCACGTGCTTGAGCATCTGCGAGAGCCGGTAAGCGCGCTGAAGCGCATGGCCCAGTGGCTGGCGGAAGATGGCGTGCTGTTCGTGTCCGTGCCGAATGCATTGGGGAAAAGGCGGCACAGCTTCCAGCATTTCCATTTTGCGCATGTCTACAATTTCACGCCGCAAGCGCTGATCTGGGCCGGCCTCGTTGCAGGGCTGGAGCCCGATCCGCGCTTCCGGAATGACGGCACGACCATCACGTTCCGCAAGCGGAAGGAGGGCGAGGCAGTCCCGGCCTGGGGCGAAGGGCAGGGCCAGTGGGTCGCAGCGCATTTCGAGCCCGGCTCGCCGCTGCGCTTCCTGCTGTCCGGGCGCTGGGCCCTTGATGCGCTGAGGCGCTTCCGCAAGGTCGCCGGTGACAGCTTCGTCAGGGCGTGATGTGATCTGCCAGCCGATGCGGGCCACAAGACGGGTTTCGCGATGAAACAGGTGCATGGCCTTTCCGGTCTGCGCTCATGAGCAAGGGGCAACCGGACGGTCAGGTGCCAGACGGGAGCATGCGCCTCAAGGTCTGGTCCCTGAGAACGACATGATGGATCAATGCAGCCACGGCGTGAATTCCGGCCAGCGCAACGAGGGCATGAGCGCTGATTTCATGCGCATCCTCCAGCCATTTCGCCGCGTCGCGTTCCACGGCAAATGGTGAAAGGACCGGAACGCCAAAGAAGCCGACCGTCCGGCCCTTGAGCCAGGCGGCGAGCAGACCGATGACCGGCACTGCCACCATGAGCGCATACAGACCGAGATGCCCCAGCCGCGCCGCGAGGCGTATGCTGTTTGCCGTCGGAACAGGCTCGACCGGTGGAGCGAACAGGCGCCACGCCATGCGGAACATCAGGGCAGCCATCAATCCAATACCAAGCGACATGTGCAGGGACAGCAGCAGAGTGCGGAAATCGCCCTTCGGCAAAGCCTCGCGACCGAGGCCGATCGCGTAGATCGCAAGCACCATCACAGCGACAAACCAGTGAAGGGACTGCGTGACTAGATCATGGCGCGTGCGCATGGAAGGGCTCCGTTCAGCGTGGATGAGAGGCGGGGTCGCGCGGGCTGCATTCCCCGTTGAGCGATGTGTCGGGGACGATCAGTCGTCGCGGGTCTTCTCGCGGATGAGTGTCAGCGTGTCGGGCTGGAAGGTCGCCTTGACCCTCCGGCCATCCTGTCGCGTTCCTTCCACCTTGTAGCAGCCATCGTCCGCCTTGATCCGGCGGACCTGCCAGCCCTCGGCCTTGAGCTTGGCCTCCAGGGCCTCGCGCGGTTGCCAGCTCTCCAGCGGCACCTTGCAGCGGGGGCTGGCGGCTGCCGTCGCAACGGCCCCCAACAGGCTGGCCAGGATGATGATGGATCGGCTTGCGCTCATGACAGGTCCTCGACTGGGCAAGGCTTGTGACCCCTCAAGCTGACATCGACCTGAACGGAGCGCGAAAACCCGTTCAGATTGACGTCAGCTTGGTGCATTACTCGCTGACGCCGTCCGATGAGGGTTTGATGCGCGTTCTGCTGATCGAGGATGATACGCTGCTGGGTGCCGCTGTGCGGGATCATGTGCTTGCGGACGGGCATGCCGTGGATTGGGCGAGGCGATTGCAGGAAGCCGAGGATTGCCGCGCGGTCGCGACCTATTCTCTCCTCCTGCTCGACCTGATGCTGCCCGATGGCCGCGGCCTCGATTTTCTCCGGCAGCTGCGCGCCAGGGGTGACATCACCCCGGTGATCATCCTCACCGCGCGCGACCAGCTCTCCGACCGGATTGCCGGCCTGAATGCCGGCGCCGACGATTACCTCGTGAAGCCGTTCGAACTGGCCGAACTCTCGGCCCGTATCGGCTCGGTCACCCGGCGCGCCGTGGGCCAGCCGGCCACGAGCCTCTCCATCGGCGACGTGACCCTTCAACTGGCGGAGCGTTCGGCCACGCGCAAGGGGCGGGCCTTGCCGATCACCGCGCGCGAATGGGCGGTGCTCGAAGCCCTGCTCAGCCGCCATGCCGGTGTGGTTTCCAAAAGCGAGATCGAGGAAAGGCTCTATGCCCTCGATGCCGAGGTCGAGAGCAACACGATCGAGGTCTATGTCGCGCGGTTGCGCAAGAAGATCGGGCATGACCGCATCCTCACCGAACGGGGCCTCGGCTATCGCCTCGTGCGCGAGGGCTGATCCGCCATGGCAGACAGCGATCCCATGGCGGTATTCAGCCTGAGACGGCGGCTGGTCGTGGGCCTTGGCCTCACGGTGTTCCTCTTCTGGCTGGTGGCGGTGGTCGGTTCGGGCCTCATCATCCGCCATGAGATCGACGAGGTATTCGACAGCGCGATGCAGGAGGTGGTGCAGCGCGTCCTCCCCCTCGCCTATTCCGACATTCTCGCGCGCGAGGCGGATGACACGATCGAGCAGCGCCTGCCGGAAGTCGGACGGCACGACGAATACATCACCTATGTGGTCCGCGATGGTTCAGGTCGAGTGCTTCTCCTGTCGCATGATGCCAGTCCGAAGCTGTTTCCGCCTGCCCTTGCCACCGGCTTTGCGAACTGGAACGGCAACCGCTACTACACCGAAAGCGCGGTAAGCGGTTCGATCATCGTCACTGCGATGGAAAAGCCCGGCCACCGGGCGAGCACCGTGCGGCAGAGCCTCTCCATGCTTGCCCTGCCTTTGCTGGTGCTGTTGCCGGGCGTCATCCTGGCCACGATCTGGCTGGTGTCACGGAGCGTGCGCCCCGTGCAGGCGCTGGGCCGGGCGATCAGCGCGCGGGGCGAAGGCCACCTCGCGCCGGTGTCTTCATCCGGTCTGCCGGTGGAAATCCAGCCGGTGCGACAGGCAGTGAATGTCCTGCTCGACCGGCTGAAACGCGCGCTCGACACCGAGCGGAGCCTCACCGCCAATGCCGCGCATGAATTGCGAACGCCGGTTGCGGGGGCCCTCGCCCAGACGCAGCGGCTGATGGCCGATCTCGCTGATCCGTCAACGCGCCAGCGCGCGGCGGATATCGAGGCGGCCCTGCTGCGGCTGTCGCGCCTTACGGAAAAGCTGCTGCAGCTCGCCAGGGCCGAGGGCGGCAACCTTCGGGGGGAAAGCGAGCATGATCTGCGGGAGGTCTTTCCGCTTGTTCTGGCGGATCTGCGCGGTTCGGATCGCGTGAAGCCCGCATTGCCGGCCGATCCTGTCATCTCCAATGTCGATATCGATGTCTTCGCCATCGCCCTGCGCAACATGATCGAGAATGCGCTGAAGCATGGCCCGGCCGATGAGCCTGTTCCGGTGACGCTGGCACAGGATGGCGCCTTGAGCGTCGCCAATGGCGGGCCGGCCCTTGCACCGGAGGATTTCCAGCGTCTCAGCGCCCGCTTCGCCCGCGGCGCGACGGCTTCGGAAGGCGCAGGTCTCGGCCTCGCCATCCTCGTGGCGATTGCGAAGGGGCTTGGCGGCACGCTGGAACTTGTCTCCTCCGGCAAGTCCGAAGGCGTGGAACTGCGCCTCGCCTTTCCGCTTCGCTGACACCAGGCTGAACGGAAATCGCGCCTGCTTTCAGGTGCGTGTCAGTCTCATGCGTGAGGGTTCCGCCCATCTTCCAGCGGAGAATTCCCATGCAAAAGCCGATCCTCGCCCTCGCCCTGACATTGCCCCTCCTCGCACCCGTCATCGCAGAGGCCCGCCCGGTGCGGATCACCACCACGCTGAACGCCTATGGCGGCGACGGGGCCTATCTCGCGATCTACGTGACCGACAAAGCCGGGAAACTGCAACAGACGATCCATGTCGCCGGCGGCAAGGCCAAGTATCACAAGCATCTGGCGGGCTGGTTCCGGCAATCCGGCGGCCGCATCGATGGAACGACCGGAGCGAGCGTTGGCGCCGGCAAGACGCTCACCGTGAGCGCCGAGATTGCCGATACGTTGATTGATGCCGGCTTCGAGATCCGCGTGGACAGCGCAGTCGAGAAGGAAAGCGACGTGCCCGCCGATGCGCGCATTCCGCTCGCGAAAGGCAGCGTCGGCACCCCCGCCGCAGGGCGCGGCTATGTGAAAACCATCGCCATCAGCATGTGAGCGGGGGAGACCATGCTTCGACAATGGCACGCCCTGCCGGGCCTTTTCCTCGCCCTGCTTCTGGCCATCACGGCCGGCACGGGCGCCATTCTCGCGGGGCAGGCCGCTCTGGATGCCGCCACGGCTCCGATTGTCGCCGAGGAAGCGCTTCCGCTGGGAGAACTTGCCCAGCGCATCACCGGGGAAATCGCCGGCGTCGAGAAGATCACCCGCACGCCGTCCGGCCGCGTTCGTGTCACGCATCTCGAGAATGGCCGGCCGCGTTCGGTCTTCGTGGATGCAGCCAGCGGCAAGATGATCGCGGTCGATACCGCTTCACCGACCATGCGGTTCATCACGAACCTGCATCGGGCCTGGCTCAACGGGGATGGCGGCCGCCTCATTGCAGGGCTGATGGCCCTCGCGATGCTGGTGCTGAGCGTCACCGGTCTGCTCATGCTCCGCCGGAGCTTCGGCGGCTGGGCTGCCTTGCTCCGCCCCTTCCGGGGCTCTGGAATGCGCCGCTGGCACCTCGAACTGGGTCGCATCGCTGTTGCCGGGCTGCTGCTCGCCTCGGTCACGGGCCTGCATATGTCCCTGGTCGGGTTCGAGATCCTGCCCGATGGCGCATCCCCCGATGTGTTCGTGAGCGCGAGCGGCGAAACGGCACGCCCCTTCGCGCAACTCAAGGGGCTTGCCACTGTGCCCCTCGCGGATCTGCGCGAGATGACCCTGCCCGACCCCGCCGATGCCAGCGATCCGATCCTCCTGCGCACGCATGAATTCACGCGGCTGGTCGACCCCGCGTCCGGGCAGGTCCTGCGCGAGGATCACCATTCCGCCCTCTGGCATCTTCGCGATATCGCCTATCGCCTGCACACGGCGGAAGGCATGTTCGCGCTCGCCATGGCGCTGGCGATCAGTGCCGCCGGGGGCGTTATTCTCTCGCTTACCGGCCTTGTGATCGGGCTGAGAAAGCGCCTGTCCGGCGTGCGAATCCGCGCGAATTCGCCAGTGGCGACTGCTGACATCCTGCTGCTCTATGGCTCCGAGGGGGGGACCACGATCCGGTTTGCCAAGGCGCTGCACCAGGCCCTCTTTGCCGCCGGGCGGCGGGTGCATCTCGCCCCGATGAATGATCTGCCCCGGCAATCCCCGGCCAGGCTGATGATCCTGCTTGCGGCGACGGCGGGGAACGGCGAAGCGCCGGCCTCGGCCAGCCATTTCCTCGAAAAGCTGGGTCAATGGCACGGACCGTTGCCCGGGCTGGCGATTGTCGGATTCGGGGATCGGCAATTCCCGGATTTCTGCGGCTATACCGGTCAGGTCGAAGCCGTATGCCGGGCGCGCGGCCTCCCGCTCGTCCTGCCCACCGAAAGGATTGACCGGCAATCCCTCGAAGCCTTTTCCGACTGGACGCAGCGACTGGCTGCCCATCTCGGGCTCTCGCTCGCGCTGAGTTTCGATGCTGCACCCCGCGAGGAGCACCGCTTCCGGTTGGTGGCGCGCGAGGATTTTGGCGCGGACGTGCAGGCGCCGACAGCGATCCTGCGCTTCCGGCCCGAGCCGCACCCGGGCTGGTTGCCGTCGCGCCTTCAGGCCGCGTTTGGCGGGTTGCCCCGCTTCGAACCGGGCGATCTCGTCGCGATTGCCCCACCCGATGATCCGCGTCCGCGCTTCTATTCCATCGCTTCCTCATCCCGCAGCGGGGAGATGGAAATCTGCGTACGGAACCAGCCAGGCGGGGCCTGTTCGGGCTTTCTCTGTGGCCTCGTCCCGGGCGACGGGATCACGGCCGCCATTCGCGCCAATCCGGCCTTCCGGCCCGATGCGAAGGCGCCCTCGCTGATCCTGATCGGGGCGGGTGCAGGCATCGCCCCGCTGGTCGGCTTCGTGCGGCTGGCGCGCGCCGGGCGGCCGGTTCATCTCTATTGGGGCGGGCGGGACCCGCGCTCGGATTTCCTGTTCCGGGGCGAACTCGAAGCGGCGCACAGAACCGGGCGGCTGACGCGCCTGCGTACGATTTTCTCGCGCATTGCCGGCGGTGGCTACGTGCAGGATCTCATCGCGCAGGATGCCGCGGAACTCCGCGCGATGATTGCCGCCGGCGGGCAGATCCTGATCTGTGGCGGGCGCGACATGGCCGAGGGCGTTCACGAGGCGATTTCGGCAGCCCTTGCCCCGCTGGGGCTCGATCTCTCCACCCTGCGCCAGACCGGAAAGCTGCTCGAAGATGTCTACTGATCCAATGATGCGCATCGCGCTGAACGGCGCCACGATGGGAACCCGGTATTCCGTTGTCGCCTATGCCAGACCCGCTTTCGATGCCCAGACGCTCGGCCAGAAGCTTCATGCCGCGATTTCCGAGGTTGATGCGGTAATGTCGAACTGGAAACCGGATTCCGACATCAACCGGCTGAACCGGGCCGCAGTCGGGGAATGGGTCGAGCTTCCGCCGGGTCTGCTCAGCGTCCTTCGGGCAGCCTTGGCGATCGAAGCGCAATCCTGCGGTGCCTTCGATATCGGCGTGGGCGCGACCGTAGGAGCCTGGGGCTTCGGCCCCTATGCGGGGGCTGGATCCGTACATTCGCCTGTTCCTCGTCCGGTCACGCGGCAGGCGCTTGAACTCGATCAGGTCAGGGGCCGTGCCCGAAAGCACGCGCCGCTCTGCCTCGATCTATCAGGCATCGCCAAGGGCTTTGGCGTGGACCGGCTCGCCGAAATGCTCCGATCCGCCGGCCTGTCCTCGTGGCTGGTCAGCATCGATGGGGAAGTGCGGGCCGGAGCCCCGAAGCCCGATGGCACCAGATGGGCGATCGGCATCGAACAGCCGGTCGTTGGCAGGCGCGACTTGTCAGGCGTTATCGAGATCGCGGATATGGCCATCGCGACATCCGGCACCTATCGCCATTGCCGGGAGGAGAGAGGACGCATTGTTTCCCACACAATCGACCCGGCTTCCGGATGCCCTGTCGAAGGAAAGCTGGCATCCGTCACCGTGCTCGCACCGACCTGCATGGAGGCCGATGCATGGGCAACAGCCATCCTCGTCGAGGGCCGCTGGCCGGCATCGGGATTTGTCACCCCGACAGAAATCGATGCCCTTGTGCTGACCGGCTGACATTCGACAGTTTGCCCAAGGGTGGAATCCACGCCGCGCTCCTGCACGGCAGAACCGCACGACAGCGTTGTCGCTTCGCGCTATTGAAAGCAGACTGTCAGACGTGCGCGGCCCCTGCGGATGTTGACGATCGGATGCCTGGCCGCCAATGCCTTCCGCTACTGCTGTCAGCCGAACCCAAAACGTCCCGGAAAGTGGCCTGCCCCGGCATGAATCAGGCCGCGCCAAGCGGACAATTCGGGCGTGGCTCATTCGACCGAGGGCAGCCGCACCAGCCCGGGCGGGAACCGGACTATTGAAATGACAGTGCTGTTGATGGAGAAATGAACTGATTGCTTGAGCTCGACCCGATTGCTAGACCCGCAAGCAGGAAGACAAAATGAAAAAAATAGCCAAATTTTTGAGCATAATTGTTGGGATAATATGCACAATATTTGCACCATTCGTATTTTTATTCTATAATAATTATGTTCTGCAATATATTGTTTTATCAACAACGATAGTATATTTTCTAGAAAAAATTTCAAGGTCCTCCAAAAACTAACGCTTTAGGCACAAAAATATCTGAGCCGCCTCGTCCAGAGAAGGTGATTGGCCGACAGTCCCACCTTCGCTCCGGTTAACGTTGGACCGCTAGCCTAATCGGTGCTGTCAGCCGAACCCAAAACGTCCCGGAAAATGCCCTGCCCCGGCATGGATCAGGCCGCGCCAAGCGGACAATTCGGGCGTGGCTCATTCGACCGAGGGCAGCCGCACCAGCCCGGGCGGCAACCGGAGTATTGAAATGACAGTGCTGCATCGATCGCAACCGGGCGAACACGCGGTATCGCAGGTTTGTCCACGCCGTCATTCTGGCAGGAAACGCGTGCCTTGGCGCGGGGACAGATCAAGGCGCCCTCTCCCCAACCGTGAAAGAGTGCACCGGTGCGGTCCGGCGGACTGATCACCTGACCCGGCGCTTCCCGATGGAAGGCCGGAGAACTGTGGTACGCTGGGTCCCACTCGGATCGTTCCGGCGATCCGCCCCAGGCATCGCGCGAGGTGGCCCTCGATGTCCGAAACCAGCAGGGCGAGAGCAAATCCGGGCGGGAATTCCGCTGGCCCTCCTGTTGTCTTCAGGGCGCGCGGGCTCACCAAGACCTATGGTTCAGGGCCGAATGCCGTGCACGCCTTGCGGGATGTCGATCTCGACATCCCCGAGGGCGAGTTCATCGTATTGCTCGGTCCTTCCGGCTCGGGTAAATCGACCCTTCTCAACATTCTCGGCGGGCTCGATGCGCCCACCAGCGGCGAGGCGCGGTTCCGCGAGCACGAACTGACCGGTGCATCCGAAGAAGAACTGACCGCCTATCGCCGGGAGCATGTGAGTTTCGTGTTCCAGTTCTACAATCTCATTCCCAGCCTGAATGTGGGCGAGAACGTGAGGCTGGTGGCGGAAATCGCGGCGGATCCGATGTCCGTGGAGGAAGCGGTCGCGCTGGTGGGCCTCACGCCTCGCCTTCATCATTTCCCCTCCGAACTCTCGGGTGGCGAGCAGCAGCGCGTCGCGGTTGCGCGGGCGATCGTCAAACGTCCGGATGTGCTGCTCTGCGACGAGCCGACAGGCGCGCTCGACAGCGAGACCGGGCGGCTTGTGCTCGGCGCCATCGAGAAGGCCAACCGCGAACTGGGCACGACGACCGTGGTCATCACTCACAACTCGGTTATCGCGGGCATGGCCCATCGCGTCCTGAGCCTGCGGGACGGGCGGATTGTGGATGTTTCAATCAATCCGGAACGCAAGCGCGCGGGCGAACTCTCATGGTGATCCCCGGTGGCATGCTCAACCGCAAGGCTCTGCGCGATCTCTGGGCCTTGCGCGCACAGGTCATCAGCATCGCGCTGCTGATCGCGAGCGGCATTGCCGTTTTCGTCATGTCGGCCTCGAACTATGCCACCCTTCTCCGCGCCAGGAACGACCACTATGCCGCCGGGCGCTTTCCGGATGTCTTCGTCTCGCTGAAGCGCGCGCCGCTTGCTGTCGCCGAGCGGCTCCGTCTCATCGACGGGGTGGGTGTTCTTGACACACGCATCGCCGCGACAATCCGGATCGATGATCCCGGCAGCGAACTGCCGGTCATGGGCCGCATGCTCGCGTTGCCTCCGCAAGGTCAGCCCGCGCTCAACCGGCTCGTGCTGCGGAGCGGCGTCTGGCCGGATCCGGCGCGCGCGGATCAGGTGCTCGTCAACGAGGCTTTCGCCGCGCGCCGCGGCTTGCGCCCCGGTGACGGCCTCCGGGGAATCCTGAACGGGCGGCTTCAGAGCTTCGTGGTTTCGGGGACGGCCCTTTCGCCGGAATTCGTGTTTGCCACGCGCCCCGGTGATCCCCTGCCGGATGACCGCCATTTTGCGGTGCTCTGGGCGCCCGAACGAACGCTGGCCAATGCCTTCGACATGTTCGGCGCTTTCAATGACGTGGTTCTCACGCTGGCGCCGGGCGCGCATGTGCCGCGCGTTCTTGCGGAAATCGATGAGGCGCTGTCGCGCTTTGGCGGAACGGGTGCCATCACGCGGCGGGATCATGCGTCGGATCGCTTCCTGGCGGATGAACTCACCGAGCAGCGCACGCTGGCGGTGATCGCACCAGCCCTGTTCTTCGGAGTCGCGGCCTTCCTGCTGACTGTGGTTGTCGGGCGGCTGGTCGAGACGCAACGCGATCAGATCGCCTCGCTCAAGGCTCTGGGTTACCCCTCCGGGCCGATCCTTCGACATTACTTCCTGCTCGTGAGCGCAATTGCCGTAACCGGGGCGGGGATCGGAATCGTGGCCGGCCATGTCCTCGCGATCTGGGTCGTGGAGGCCTATCGCGGCTTTTTCCGCTTTCCGGTGATGGAGCATCGCCTCGAAATCTGGGCGGTGCTTGCCTCGTTCGTGGTCAGTCTGCTTGTCGCGATGGGGGCGGCAATGCGTTCCGTCACGAGGATCGTGCTGTTGCCGGCGATGGCGGCCCTGCGTCCGGCCCCGCCGCAGTTCCGCGCAACATCCCTTCCTGCCTGGTTCGGGCTCGTCTGGTCCACCCGATCGCGGATCGCCCTGCGCGGCATCATCGGGCGGCCGTTGCGCTCTGCGCTGTCGATGATCGGCGTGGGGCTCGCGATGCCGCTCGTCGTGCTGGGGCTTTTCTGGTTCGACGCGCTCGACTACATGGTCGACATGACCTTCGACCGCATCCAGCGCGGCGATGTCTACGTTACCCTCACCGAAGCACGGCCTGCCTCCGCGCTCGAGGATTTCCGGCGGCTCGAGGGCGTTCTGCTCGCCGAGGGTCAGCGCGTTGTGCCTGTGATCCTGCGATCGGAGCACCGGACCTATCGTGCCGCGCTTTCCGGCCTCCCGCCGGGCGGCGAGCTGAATGTCCCGCGGCAGAGCGACTACACGCGTCTGCCCGTCCCCGAGGAGGGACTTGTGCTGAGCCGTCGTCTCGTGGAGCGGCTGGGCCTGCGGATCGGCGACAGCGTGACCGTGGAGGTGCTCGAAGGACGGCGGCTGGTGCGCGATGTTCCGCTGACGGCCATTTCAGACGATGTGCTCGGCATGAGCGCGACCCTCTCGATCGCTGCGCTGAACACCCTGCTGCGCGAAGGCCCGCTGATCAATGTTGTCGCGCTGCGGGTCGATCCGGCGCATCGCAAGGCGCTGTTCCGCCAGCTGGCGGCCATGCCTGCAATTGCCACGACCTCGTCAAAGCAGGTCTGGCTCGATCTGTTCCAGGATCGTGTCGTAGGCCTCATCATGGTCAGTGCGGGGCTGCTGACGCTGTTCGGCATGCTGATTGTCGTGGGTGTGGTCTACAATGTGGCGCGCGTGACCCTCCACGAGCGTGCGACCGAGCTTGCGAGCCTCAGGATCCTCGGTTTCACACGGGAGGAAGTAGCGGGCATCCTTCTCACGGAGCTCGCCATTATCGTGGTGGCGGGGATCGGGATCGGCATCGCCCTGGCCGGCTGGGCTGTCCGGCTGCTGCTTGCGGCCCGCAGCACGGAGAGCTTCGAGATACCGCCGGTCATCGCGTCATCCACCTATGTCATCGCCGTGGTGGCGATGATCGTCGCATCCGCCCTTTGCGCGTGGCTGATCCGCAAAAGGGTGGATCGCCTCGATCTCGTGGCAGTGCTGAAGGCGAGGGAATGAAAATGCCTGCAGGTCGGACCCTGTTCTGGATCGTTTCATCGGCGATTGCCGCGCTCGCGGCGTTCTGGTTGCTCCGCCCTCAGGCGATCCTGGTCGAAACCGCACCGGTCGTGACAGGGCGCTTCGTGGCGAGCGTCGCCGCCGATGGCCGGACCCGCGTGCGGGAGCGCTATGCGCTGTCAGCGCCCGGTGCGGGGCGCATCGAACGCGTCAGACTGAAGCCTGGCGACCGCATTACCAAGGATGCGCCTGTCGCCGTCCTGCGTGCGGTCCAGCCGGCGCTGGTCGATGCCCGCACCCGTGCCGAGCTGGAGGAGCGGCTGGGGGCTTCGGAGGCGCAGGTCGAGGAGGCGGAAGCCCTTCTGGCGCGGGCGCACATCGCGCAGGAAAAGGCAGCAACCGATCTGGACCGCACCCGCCAGCTGCTGGCACGCGGCGTCGTTTCCGGGACGGCGCTGGAACGCGATCTCGCCGCAGCGCAGCTGGCCGGGCGCGACGTGGCCGCTGCGGAGCGGCGCGTCCATGCCGCAACCCACCAGAAAGCGCAGGCGGCCGCCTCCTTGCGCCGCAGCCTCGAGCCCGGCGTTCATGACATGATCGAGATCACCGCGCCGGTCTCCGGCGTGGTCCTGCGCGTGGCGATCGAGAATGAAACGGTGGTGCAGGCTGGCACGGTCCTCCTCGAAATCGGCGATCTGGCCGATCTCGAGATCGTGGCCGATCCCCTCACCATCGATGCCGTGCAGATGCGTCCCGGCGCGCCGGTCGTCATCGAGGGGTGGGGCGGGCCGGAAGACCTGCGCGGCACCCTTCAGCGGGTCGAGCCTGGCGGATTCACGAAAGTCTCGGCGCTGGGCGTTGAGGAGCAGCGGACGAATGTCGTCATCGATCTGGTTTCGGCCATCGAGATGCGCCAGACGCTCGGCGACAATTACCGTGTCGAGGTGAGAATCCAGATCGCGGAGCTGGATTCAGCCATTCTCGTGCCGGTTGGTGCCCTGTTTCGGCGCGCCTCCGGCTGGCATGTCTTCGCCATCGTCAATGGCCGCGCGAGCATGCGCCTGGTGGAGATTGCACGCCGTTCAGGCGACGTCGCGGCTGTCGCCAGCGGGCTCCAGGCGGGGATGCCGGTGATTGTCTTTCCACCGAGGCAACTCGAGGACGGCATGGCGGTTCGCTTCAAATAGGCGCGGCTTCATGACGAAACTCGCGAGCACTTCACCCTCGTGATCTTCACGAAACCCCATCGAGGTGCCCGCGCCGATCCTCCGCTCAGGCGGCTGCCTGCCTGACATCGGGCAAGGTCAATGGCGGGCCGATGAGCCTGATGCCATTCCTGGCCGCAGCGGTTCCGACCCTCTCGATGTCGGCCTCGCTCATCGGGGTGAGGGCGCAGAGGCTCTCCTGCGATATGGGCGAGGAGACATCGAGCACGAAGGTCTCGAAATCGCGGCCCCGCGTGATCACGAGGATGTTCGCGCCATCCGGCGATTCGACGATGAACCGGTGCGGAATGCCTTGCGGCGCATGCAGGATGTCGCCGCTGCCCGCGGTCAGGGTCTTGCCAGCGACTTCGAAGCGGATCCGCCCCCAAAGGATCTGGAACACCTCATCCTGGGTTTCGTGGATATGAAGCGGCGTCGCATAGCCATGCGGCAGCCGGTTCTCGATGATGGCGATGCCGTCCAGGTTTTCGGCATGGGAAAGGCGGATGATTGCAAGCGAGCCGGCGAAGTTGAGCGGGCGCTTGAGGGCGTCGTCAGGCATGGTACCTGGTCCTTGTTTGCGGAGGCTATGGGCGAGTGGATCGGTATCGACCGCCAGCCCGTTCCTGAAACGCGCTGGCGGCGGGAGAGGCGGTGCGTGTCGAGGGCGTCGTGGCTGATCGCCTTCAGTCGCGCGGTGCCACGATCCGCATGACAAAGGATGTCGGCTTTTCCTGCGCGCCAAACGGGCCCGGCACCTGATGGTTCACCGGAGGCAGCGATTTGAGATAGGCTGCGATGGCTTTGGCATCTTGCCGTGTCAACTTGGCATACCCCATCCACGGCATGGCCGGGACCAGCTGTCTCCCGTCGGGGCGCACGCCTTTTGTCACAGCCGTGACAATGTCATCCTCGCTCCATGTCCCGAGCCCGGTTTCGCGGTCGGGAGTGAGATTGGGGCCGTAGAAAACACCGAGATTGGGGATCTCGAAGCCAACCTCCGAACCGCCGAGGTGACGGGCCATATCCGGCTTGCCGAAGAAATGGCCCGGTGTGTGGCAATCGCCGCATCCGGCAATGCCGACGAGATACTTGCCGCGGGCTATGCGAGCATCCCCGGCTCCGGCAACAGTCACGGAACCGGCGAGCAGGACAGTCGCCACAAGTGAGCAAAGACGGATCATGTCGTTTCCCTTTCGCGTTTTGCTGGCGGCGGAAATAGACAGGTCGGCCTCGCCTTGCTTCCTAAGGACTTGCTAAGCGGCAAGGCGTGATCCTAAAATTTTCCTAAGGAATTGGGCACGCCATGGTTTCCGGGCTGGACAGCACGATCATCGACATCATCGAATCCCATCCGTCGATCATCATTGGCACCTGTGACAGAACCCTGGTTCCGACGGTGGCGCGTGGGTTCGGCGCAAGATGGCTCTCGGGGGGAGATGCGCTCGAAGTGCTGGTATCGTGCTGGCCCGGGCCGCGGACGCGAACCAATATCGAGGAGACCGGCCGGATCGCCGTCACATTCACCGCGCCCGAAACCTTCGAATCCTACCAGATCAAGGGGCGTGTCACGGAAATCGCCACGTGCACGCCGGAGGATCTCGCCCTCGCGGCAACCTTCACCGAGGTGATCCGGGCGCGGATCGTCGCGCTCGGCGAGCCACCCGAACTGGTCCGCGTGACGTTCGCGGCGTCCGGCCTGTTTCGCGTCCGCGTCGCGCCCGACGCCGTCTTCGTGCAAACGCCGGGCAAGAACGCGGGTGAGCGCCTGTGACCGGGACCAAGACCATACGACTGTCGGACCATTGGGAATGTCTCGAAGGCGTCATTCCCTCCGTGGGGGTGACCGCCGCGCGCGACGGAACGCCGAATGTCGCCTATCTCAGCCATGTCTTCTACGTGGACGAAGAGCATGTCGCGCTGTCGAACCAGTTCATGTCCAAGACAGTCCGAAACATCATGGAAAATCCAAGGTTGCAGGTTGCGGTCGTCAACGGCAGGACGGGGCAGGCGCTGGTTCTCGATCTGGTGTTCGAGCGAGCCGAGACTTCGGGACCGCTCTTCGACGAACTGGCCGTCTGCGTGACGGCCGTCGCCTCGCATTTCGGCATGGACAAGGTCATGCGCCTTCGATCGGCCGATATCTACCGCGTGCTGGCGATCGAGCTTCAGGAGGTCGACCCGGGATCGGGCGCCTCAACCCTGCCCGCTGCCATTCGGCCCAACCCGCTTTTCGAAGCGGTTTCGCTGTCGCGGGCACTGTCACGGCTCGATGATCTTGATGCGGCCATCGACCTTGTGCTCGACCGCCTCGAACATGCGTTCGGAATGCGGCATTGCACGATTTTCCTCGCGGACAGCGAACGGCATGTCCTGACCGCGATCGCCAGCCGCAACTACTCCTCGAAAGGCACGGGAGCCGAATTCCGCTGGGGAGAAGGGGTGCTTGGCATAGCCGCCGAGAAGCAGCTCACCCTTCGATTCTCCTGCATCGGCCGGCATTTCCTCTATGCCAGCAATGTCAAGGCAGCCGGCCATCTCAGCCCGGCCATCCTGCGGGAAATCCCGATGCCGGGGCTTGATGCGCCGCAGAGCATCCTCGCTGTACCCATGCTTGCCGGCGGTGAAGTGCGCGGCCTCATCTTTGCCGAGTCGGAGAGCAAGCTGGCGTTCGCGCCCGCCGATGGACAGGCCGTCTCCGTTATCGCAGCCCAGCTCGGCGCCTTGGTGGCCTTGCACGAATCATCGCGCGAGCGCGACGCGGTCCTCTCGGCGCTGCCGGCAAAGGCCACGCCATCAGGCCGGCAAGGCAAGGAAATCCTCGTCGAACACTATGCCTATGACGACAGCGTCTTCATCAACCATGACTATGTCATCAAGGGCGTGCCGGGCCGGCTGCTTTGGCGCATGCTGCAGATCTTCGACGCAGAGGGGCGCCATGAATTCACCAACCGGGAATTCCGGCTCGACGCTTCCCTGAAGCTGCCGGAGTTCAAGGACAATCTGGAAACGCGGCTGCTTCTCCTCAGCCGCAGGCTGGCGGAGAATGACTGGCCGGTGAAGGTGGCCCGAACCGGGCGCGGGCGCGTCAACCTGGCTGTGGCGGGCAGGCTCACGATGCGCCAGATCGAGACTGTCTGACCCTCCCGTGCTGAAGACTGTCGATTCCCCCGCTCGTGCAGCAGGTCCTCGACGTTCCGACGCGACAGCGGGTAGCGGACATCCATCATGACCGCCAGGCGGATGATCTCGGGGCTGGTCTTGAAGTCGCGGGAATGCAGGCGTGGCGCATGCCAACGAGGGTTGCGGCGCCCGCCCCGCCGGTAATCCGGCTTCTTGTCTGACCGGGCGCGAGCGATTGTGCCCTCGATAACACAGAGCCGCGTACAGCATGGACTAGTCCTTTCGATCGTTTGCTCCCGCCCGGCCTGACTGCTTGTGTCGCGCCAAGATCAGACAAGGCGAGCACTGCCGGGCGAGTTCGGGTTGCCCCGCAGCGCGGCCATGACAACGGGCAAGGGGCTGATACGGATGCGTGTGACGCCAGGGGTGTTCTTTGCGGCGGGACTTCTCGCCATGCCGGCTGCTGCGGCAGCCCAGACAGGGTTCAGCAATGCCGGGCTGCCGAAACTCGCGCAGGTCCGCGCGTTGCCGCTGACGGCAGGCCTCGCGGATCCCGCCCGGCGCGGTTTCCTGCACAGCTTCCGGCTGTCGGCTGATCTCGGCATGGCCCTCACCGAAAAGCGCCGCCAGCCCACGCGGCTGAAGCAGAACAGCTTCGGCACGCAACTCGGCCTCAGCTTCGGCATTGGCTCGATGGGGTTTGCCTCGGTCAGCGGCAATTTCTCGCGCGAGACGATCAAGTCGACCATTCTCGCCTTCCCGCTTTCCCTTGATTCCAAGGCGGAAGCCGGTGGGGCGGATCTCGTCCTCGGGCTGACCCCCCTGCCCTTCCTGCGTGTCGGCGTGCTCGGTGGGTTCGGTGTCGGCAACAGCATGTACCAGTTCGTGGGCGTAGCGAGCGCACCGGTCGGGGCAGATAGCAGCAGCTACCGATTCGGAGCCTTCGCCGGCGCCTCCTATCCGGTCGGCCCTGTGATGCTGTCGCTGGATGCCACGCTGATCACCATCCGGAGCCGGCAGGCCTATGACCCGACCAACATTCCTCCGGTGGCCCATTTCGGATCGACGCTCGCCCTGATCCACCTGAGCGCACAGTATTCGATCACCCCGCGCCTCCGTCTGTCCGGCGGGATCGTCCTGAACCAGGTCCTTGCCGAGAAGGTGGCGCCGGCCGAACGCGGGCTGGACCGGAGCTGGTTCACGCTGCAGACGGGCTTGGCCTACCAGATCAACCGGAACTGGGAAGTGTCGATCAAGGGCATGACCTGGCTCTCCAATCAACGCATGCACTACAGCCGGGCGACAATCGGCGCGGCCTACACGTTCTGACCCCCTTCCGGAGAGTCCATCATGTTCAAGCGGATTCGTTCCCTTCCCCGGTTTTTCGCGATGGCGGGGCTGCTGGTCACTCTCGGCGGGCTTCAGGGCTGCGTCGGCGTCGATCCCGGGCTGGTGCAGGGCGGCATCAAGGCTCATTTCATGAAGACGCCAGAGGAGCGGAAGGCTTCGCTGGCGGACTTCGCCACGGCCAATAACTGGGCCACCACCGCGTTCTGGAACACGGCCATGGGCGAGGCGATGTTCTATCTGCCAGATGATTTCCGGACCACATTCACCCGCGACGAGGATACCTTCATCAACTATGCCTTCGGGGCCTATCTCGCCCAGTATCCTGATGTCAGCTATGATTCGCTCAACAGTTGGCTGGGCGAGATCGGCATCCTCGAAATTGCGGGAATTTCGCGCGAGCGCCTCGAATACGCACGCGGATTCGGCCGGGTGTGGTTGAAGAACCTGGAAGAGGACCCGAAGAACCTGGCAATGAAGGAGCGCCTCGCGCTGTTCAAGCAGCGGTTTGGCGGGGGATCAGACAGCTACAAGCGGATTTTTCCGCCCCACAGGATGCGCGCCCTGCTGCGTGACGATGCCGCTCTCAAGGCCTTCCTGACCGATGATGCCTATGCTGAAGACTGGGTCGACAAGAACCGGGACATCAACACGACCACCCGTGACAAGACATTCCAGTACAAGTCGATCCAGGAGTTCCTGAGCCCCGTCACGATCGGCATCCTCCCGGGCCTCGCCAGCTGACACGGCGGGCCGGGACCTTATGCCCGGAGGCCTTTGCCATGCAGCGGGGCCTCTCTATATCATGGCACCGAGAGCTGATTCCCGTAACGGGACGAGGCCGGTCCGTTGTGCGTCCGGGGAGTGGTTGGTGCCAGGAAAACGTCAGGCGCGGGTCCTGATCGTGGATGATCACCCGTTGGTGCGTTTCGGACTCCGGGCCGCGCTGCAGGGCGCCTATCCGGGAATAGAGGTCGACGAGGGCGCAACCCTGGCCGATGCCGTTGCCCTCGCCGGCTCTGCCCCGCCCGATGCGATCATTCTTGACCTCGCCCTGCCGGATACGACCGGGGTGGAAACCTACCTCACCCTCCGGGACAACGTTCCAGAACTGCCGGTCATCATCGTGACAGGAAGCGACCCTGCCGAGCTCCGGGCATCGCCGGCCCTGGACAGCGCCGCGGCAATTCTCTCGAAGGCCTCCGGACCCGAAGCCATCCTCGCCATCCTCTCGGAGCTTGTCCCGAGGGAACCGGGAGCCTTCAACGGCCATGGGCCGCCCGCCCTGACCCCGCGCGAACGCGACATCCTCGTCCTCTGCGCGCGTGGGCTGCAGAACAAGGTCATCGGACGCAGCCTCGGAATCAGCGAGAATACCGTACGGGCCCATCTCTCCAGTGTGTTCAAGCGGTTCGGCCTGTCCCATCGAGGCGAGGTCAGGGATTTCCTCGCCCGGATGGGGATCCGCTGAGGGCAGCCCCCATCGCGGCACGAAGCGCGCCGGCTGCGACAGGCTTCTGGAGCACCCGCACCGCCTCGCCCGGATCGGGCACGGCCGGATCCGCCGTCACCAGGACAGCGGGAATGGCCTGCCTGGCCCGGGCCCGGACCGTCCGGATCAGCATCAGACCATCCATGGCGCCGGGCAGGCGCAGATCCGAGACGATGATATCGGGCAGGCCGCCCGCTTCGACCAAGGCCAGCGCCGTTTGGGCATCGGAGGCTGTATCGACGCCATAGCCCCAACTGGCCAGCATCTCGCGGAGGATCTCGCGTACCGGATCGTGATCCTCGACCAGAAGCACCCGACCGGATTCCGGACCCAATGCCAAGGGGATAGTGGGTTCCCTGGGCACCTCGGCGGGGGCTAGGCCGTCGAAGGCGGGAAGGTCGATCGCGAAAAGCGACCCCCTGCCGGGCCAAGACCTGACTTCGATCCCCCCGCCGATAATCTCGGCCATGCTCTTGGCGATGGTCAGGCCCAGACCATGCCCGCGGCCGGTCTGCCGGGCCGGATTGGCCAGTTGCTGAAAGGGCTCGAAAATCCGCGTGAGGTCCGCCTCCTCGATGCCCGGCCCGGTATCCCAGACCTGGATGACAAGGCGTTCCCCCCGCCGACGCACCCCGACCAGCACCCGCCCTTCTTGGGTATAGCAGACGGCATTCCCTACGAAATTGCGCAGGATCTGCGTGAGCAGCACCGGCTCGGCCAGCACCCGGCGGCTGGTGCCAACGAAACAGAGATCAAGTGATTTCCCGGCGGCCTCGGCCGCGAATTCCACGCCGACCTGCCGAAAAACGGCGTCCAGTTCAACCGGAACGAGCCTCGGCTGGAAGCCTTTTGCCCCCGCCCGCGCCGCCTCCAGCATGCGATCGAGCAGATCGGAAATCGCATCGACCGATTCCCCGATCGTGGCGATCCGCTGGGCACGGACATCCGCCCCGGCGGCGTCGAGCGAATCCAGCAACAGCCGAATCGCATAAAGCGGCTGGCGCAGGTCATGGCCGGCGGCCAGCAGGAATCGGGTCTTCTCGCTGCTGGAGCGCTCCGCCCGGTCGCGGGCCTCGGCCAGTTCGCGGGAAAAGGCCCTCTCCTGGTTCCGGAGGCGGATCAGATCGCGCATCGTCCGGTTCTGCAGCATCGAATAGCCGAGATGCGTCACGAGAAACACCAGGCCGAGCACCGCCATCCAGCGGCTGGTTGCGTCGGGGGTGAGCCCGAACCGGACGATCACCGGCCCCATCGCACTGAGAGCGAAGGCCGCATAGACGAGCCGGTCCGCTGACAGGGAGGCGACCGAACCTGCCGTCAGGCCCACCAGCATCATGATGATGAAGAGCATGAGCGGGCCATCCCCGGACCCGGTGACCACCCAGCCGAACCAGCCGAACAGGCCGCCCGAAGCCAGGCTCCCGAGCATGAAGCCGGCGCGCCAGACCCAGAGCGGGCTTGCCCGGCGCAATCGCCAATAGGCAAAAACGAACAGCGCCCGGACAGCGGCGAGGGCCACCGCCGAAATCAGCCAATGGGTGGCCAGTGCACTGGGTCCAAGACGCAGTCCATGCACATAGGCGGCAGTCGGTGCCACCACCAGCACGGCGCCGATGACCATCGGCATCTGGCGCGAGAGCAGTTCGACCAGTTCGTCAGCCTCGCCGTCAAGCAATTGTTCGTTCAACTGTGCTTTTGCCACACGAAGTCTCTCAGCTGGGTGCTGTCAGGCTATCCAAAAATGGCTCGGAATGTCCCCTGCCCCGACATAGATCAGGCGGAGTTGTCAGACAAACCAAAGATGTCTCGGAAAGTGCCCTGCCCCTGCATCGATCCGGGCACGCAACGTTGACGCCACGCATGGCGTGCGGCGGCAAGACGATGATGCTCTGACAGCGCCCGGTCAGCAGGTCGGATTGTCGACCGGGCACCCGCCGGGGCCACCGGGACCACCGGGGCCGCCTCCGGGGCGGTTGGAGCCGACCGGCGCCGCAGCAGGGCTGCGGGACGGTGTGGTGGAGGCGGTGCCGTCATCCCGGACCGGGTTCACGACGTTCGGGTTGACGCGGAAACTGGCCGAGAGCGGGCGCGTGCCCAGATCGCGCAGATCTTCCAGCCGCTGGTCCTTGTCATTCGGCAGCGTAATCTTCCGGTTCCGCTTTTCCTTTTCCGCAAACGGATCAATGGGCGGCGGGCCGACATTGACGATAGAAGCGGGGCGTGTCGGGTTGGTGGTGTCAACGGCATCGGGGGTCGGTCGGCCGCGCGGAGCACCGCCTCCCCACGTATTGTTGGAGGTCGGATACGGACCATGCTGTTGAAGTACCTGACGCCGGTTTTCTTCCATGATTGCGCGACGCGTCGCTTCATTCAGTTCAAGCGCAGGTGCCGCATACTTCTCTGCCTCGCGCCGCTGCTCGCGCGCTTCCCGCGCGCGCTGAAGCTTTTCAGCCTGTGTGAGTTCATTCCACGGCTTCTCTTTGGGCGGCGGCGTTGTGCTCGCCGAGGCAGGACTGCGCGTAGGATCGACGCCACCGCTGCCCTGTGTCGATTGCTGGGACTGCCGCGACGGCCGCGTGCGCGGGTTCAGGGCATCCTTGCGGCTTTGCCAGCCATTGATGAGCGCCTGCCCGGATGTGTTGCCCGGCGCATTCCCGTTCTTGGTATCGGCCTGTTCGCGCAGGCGCCGGGAACGGCCATTGACCAGCCCGTCGAGTTGCCGCTGCCGGCCGAATTCATCAGGGGTTATCGGGTTCGTCTTGCCACTGCCCGCATTGGCAACGCCGCCCGGGCGCTTCTTTTCCGGCGCCGAGGCCGGCTTGCCGGACCCGCCGGTCGTCTGACCCCCGATCTTCAGGCCACCCCCGAGCGAGGGAATCGCGGTATCCCGGCCAATGTTGGAGCTCGTGTTCGGCGCGGCGGCGGGGGCATCCCCTGCCCGGCGGCCCGGGGCGCGCACGCCTTGCGGAAGAGTGTTGGTGGTGCCGATCCGCTGCCCCGGCATGACCTTGCGTTCCATGGTCATGCCGGATTGATTCTGGATGATGCGGGTCGACTGCGCGAAGCCCGGTGCGGACGGGACAAGAACCAACACGCTCAATCCGGAAACACAGACAAAGAAACTGCGCAAGGACAGGGGCATGATCGGCGCCTTTCGCTTTCGGAAGCCGTATTCGATGCAATATTACCACAATTGAATTTTTTTGGAAATCAGAACCCGGATCATCATTGTCTTGAAAGGATTCGAGTTGTCGGCACGAAAGCCCACCGATACCGTCCCGCCAATGCAACCTCGGTCAGGAGGCGTGGATGTCGGGTGGCGAAACGCGTTGCGGGACGTTTCTTGCCAGCGCTCTGCTCCTCGCGGCCGTCATCCCGGCGCATCGTGCGCAAGCCCAGTCCGCCGATGCCGGCGTTTTCAGTCAGTTCGTTGATTTCGAGACGAAGCTGACCAGCTGGAGCGGCGGTCGAGGCTATCCGACCACGCTTGCGCTTACCCCGGGCAGCCGCGCCCGCGGGCATCTCTGGTATACCAGCGCCGGCGGCCGCGCCTCCTACGAGCGGTCCGGACGATACCTCGTCGAACTGACCGGGCGGTTCGGCTATTATTCGGCCCGGCAGAGCCTGCCGGGGATCGCCACCAGCACCTTTGCCGCCCCGTCGGATTCCGTCATCGGCGCGCGCATGACTTTCCAGAATTTTCAGGGCTGGCAGCCCTTTATCGGGATCTCGGTGAATGTTCCCACGGGGGACGCCGTCCTGAGCCGTGCGCAGCGCTATGCGCGGATGGAGCGGGATCTCGTGGGTGTGGGAAGCTACGGCGAGGGGCTGAACGTCGCGGTGACCGGCGGTGCCAGCTTCCCGATCACGGAATCCATCGCCGGCTCGCTCGCTGCAACCGCGACATGGGCGGACAGCTACCGGCGCGATGCCGCGAGCGCCATCGGCATCCCGGTGGCGCCGGTTGTCCAGCGGTTCAATCCCGGCGAAAGCGTGTCGCTGGCCGCCAACCTGAACGGCCAGCATGGTGCCTTCTCATGGTCGCTCGGCGCCAGTTACACGATCGAGGATTCCAACAAGGTCAATGGCCAGGTCGTGACCCGGATCGGGCATTCTCTGGCCCTTTCCGCCAGTGGCGGGTGGCGCTGGGCGGACAACGCGCTCGTGAATGTCTCGTTGTCCTACCAGAAGACGAACCGGAACGAGGTCGTTCCGATCCCGCCGGGGGCGCTGATCCTCGAAACCTCCAATTCGAATGCCGATGCCATCGCCGCCAGCCTCGACCAATGGTTCGGCTACGGCGACTGGACATTCGGCGGCGGCTTCAGCTACCGGCGCCGTTTCGATAATGGCTGGCCCCCGGGGGACCAGCGCTTCATCGCCGGGCATGACCGGATCGGCCTGTCTCTCGCTGCCAAGCGCCAGATCTCGGCCGCCCTCGACGTGACCTTGCGTGCGGAGCGGATCTGGATGCGCTATGATGCACAGCCGGTGGCCAATGCCGGGCCGGGCACGGTGCCGAATTCCTCGGCGCCGCGCCTGCTTGTCCATGGCTGGCAGATTGCCCTCGGGGCAGGCATGAAATTCTGAAAGGACAGCGCCGATGTCGAGACGCATTGCCGGCCTTGTCGCAATCCTGGCGGTTTCAGCCAGCGTCCCGCCTGCTCAGGCGCAGAATGCCTGCCCGGCCGGGCGTGCCTGGACTGGCGGCTGCGCCAATGGCCCTCTTGTCAGCGCTGCGGGCACAACTGCCTATCTCCGCTCGCTCGGGCGCCTGTCGGACAGCGCCCTGCCGATCCTGCCGCGCGAGGAATGGCTTCCCGGCCACCCGGCCGGCGGACTCCCGAGATTCGGGCTGCCCAACCGCGACCGGGTCATTCCGCCGACCCTCACCCCCTGACTGACAGGCCTGAAGCAGCGCCTTTCGTCATCCGGCGGCCGTTGGATATCATGGTCGCCTCGAGGTGCTGCAAAACGACCCCAAGGAGTCTGGGAACCCGCGACGTCATGACGAAAGCCTCATGATTCCCAGCTCGGCAACGGCGGACTTCGAGCGGTCAATGGTTGCGCGGTTGGTCGCCCCCATGGACGTCGCGCAACGCCGTTCAAAACTTGTAGGAAGCACCCAGCGTCGCCCGGCTGTAGCGCATGCGCTGATTGGAGAGCCAGGTCGTACCCTTGGCCGTGACTTCCCAGCGTTCCGTGAGCATGTACCCGGTGCCGATCTGCGCCGTGAACCAGCTCTTGTCGAGCCCGCGTTCGGCCGGTGCAATCTTTTCCTGGAAGACCTGATTGACCGTCAGGCTTGCAAGAAGCCGAAGCCGCATCGTGACGTCATAGGTTGTGCTCAGGGTCAACATCCCGATGGTTGAGCCGAAATGGGCGACCGGCGGGATGTTTGTCGGGTCGTATTCCTGCCGGTGGCGCGATGCGAGTATCGCGGCATCAAGGTTGGCCGACCATCGACCCGACGCATAGGTCGCGCCAACAAAGCCGCCATATCGGAAGCTGCCACTCTTGGCACCGACCGGGGCAGCTGCGACGCCCACAAACTGGTACGAGCTGCTGCCCGAGCCCACGCCGGCAAGCACGCCAGCCCGCAGGAAGGGAACCGGCGCAATTCCAAAGACAGCGTCGAAGCCCAGCGCATCGGCGCCAGCATCCATGGAAAGCGGAAAGGCCAGGATGGTCGATTTGATGTTCTCACGGGAATAGCTGCCCGTGAACGAGGCGAAGCCGATCTGCCCGATCCCCAACGAGAGGCCGAGCTGACCACCGACGCTCGACTGGCGGAGCCGCGTGGGTTGCCGACGCTTTTCAGCGAGGGAATAGCCGGCTTCGACGGACAGCTTGAAATCGTGCAGGAAGCCGGGATTGGACTCCCTGTACAGGCGAGGCAGGGGTGGGAGTGGCTTCACCTGCGCAAGGGTCGGCAGGCGCGGGGATATCCCTTGCGCGACAGCAGGACTCCCTGGCAGCAACGCGAACACACCACACAATGCCAATCCGGCCCGACGCATTGGTGCCCACCCCGTTTCCAAACGTTAACAGGGCGTTAGCATTTCGCCACGCCGGCGGTTAGTCGCTCCGTCTCAAGGTTCGTTCACTCGTCTCGTCGCCGAAAATCTCTCCAGCCTGTGATCTGTCGGTGACAGTCCGAAGCGACGACGGAACTGACGGGAGAAATTCACGGTATCGAGAATGCCGCATTGCAAGGCAATTTCCGAGATACTGACGTCGCGGGCTGAAGACTCGAGCAGTTCCTTCGCCTTTTCGAGCCGCGCATCACGGATCACCTGGGCAATGCCGCCGCCCTGATGAGCGAAGGCGCGATACAATGTGGCACGGGAAATCCCGAGCGCCTTGGCGACACGGTCGGGAGTAAGGGACGGATCGCGAAAGTTCTGAACGATATAAGACCTCGCAGGCTCGACAAGGGATGACAGGCGCAGGTCTTCGGTCAGTCCCTTCCCGGATGTCACGAGGGCCAGAAGCACCAGATCGACGGCCTGATTCAGGATGAAGGCCTGCTGGATCGGCGTCAGACGGGCAAAATGGCGCGCCATCGACAGGAACTGCTCCCGGATCAGCGGGCCGACAGGCGATGTGGCCATCCTCGTTGCAAGCAGCGGAGGATCCAAGCAGGCCTCCCCGCAGGCGTCGACGAGATGTTCCCTCCGGATGACGAGATACAGCGCACGATCCCTTTTGGAGCGAAAACCGCCGGGCCGGGCTCCGTCACAGACGAAGAACTGACCCGCGACGGCCTTTTCCGCCGTCACATCGGCATTGTCCGAAACCAGACCGCCTTCGACGATGAAGCCGACGGACAGGCACTCGAGTACACCGGAATCGGCAGGATGCACGTTCCGCAGGCCGGATGCGGGTTCGGCGCGGGTATCGACGAATTCCGCGCGCCGCAATTCCTGGCCGCAAACCGCGGCGGGAAAGGCAATTCGCGCTTCTTTTGCTGAATCAACGAACGTGAGATCCGTCGCGGCGACTTCCCGCCAGAATTTACGTGCGTCCTGCATTGCATATGGCAGTTGTTTTAGGCTGAAATCGTGCGGACATTCAGGCAAACTGTGCTTTGATTCTCCAGCATTGTGAAGATGTTACGCTGTCCGACTGGCGATCTTTCGACATTCGTGTCCCCGGCTCCCAACGCTGGCGAAGGGCCCCGAGAATGGCCTCAGAAACAAGCCGTGGCGACACCGGGGCCGAGGAGCAAAGTGTCACCATGCCGCTCTCTCATGGCCTGGTTGTGTCAGACCAAGCAACAGGGCCGGAACGGAATGCTGCGGCGTACCGGACTTGGGGTTTCGTCCGGTTGATCGCTCAAGAAATTTGACCGCGATACCAACGTAGAGATCGGAAACTCCGCTTCGCCTCGAACGGGTTCCGACAGATCCCAAACGTGAAAACGATTGCAAGGCGGCTCCTCCGGAACCGAAAGGTCTCACAGGCTGCTGTTGATCCCGTGCCCATCGCCAAGGGCTCCCGACGGCGATCTGGCTGCTTGTGTCCGAAATGTCACAGGTCTTGGATTCACATGATCCCTGAGACGGCACGAAGAGTGCTGAGACGCGGAGACGACCTTGGACGCTCCACGTTTGGTATGGTCCGGCGTATCGGAAACCACGCGGCATGTTTTCGCAAAATTGTGCCGCGAGGGGATGCGAGCCTGAACAATGCACTTTCCCGACCGGAAAAGATTGAAAGCGAACGTCATGCCTTCCCTTCCCAGCCGTCGCTTCATCCTGTCCGCTGGTGTGATGGCCGGCGTGGGGATCATGATCGCGGGATGCGCCGACTCCATTCAAATCCAGACACAGGTTTACCTTCGCGCGCCGAAAGAGAAGCGGAAGGAGTTTTTTGACGGGTATGTCACCCAGTTCGCCAATGATGACGGGGCTTGGTATGACCTTCTTGGTGACGACTGGATTTTTTTGAGCGCCGAGGACAGAGCCGAAGCCATCAAGGATCAGGACACGTTCCTCAAGACAGCATTGGGCGCGCATCTGGCCAAGAAGAACTACAGATACGAAGATATTCCCGAGAGTGCCCGCGCCGAGTTTCCGCGAGAGCTTTTCAATTATTATAAAGGTTATGGCCAAGCATGGCTGAAAGAGCGCGTCGACGCACCGCGCAATGCCGGCCTGAAGGCTAGGCAGAAATTGTATTATCAACGCATGAATAAGGTCGATCACTTTGTTAAACCAAGTAACTTCCGCGCACTTCTCCTTGATGATACGAATTTTACAAAATTTTTGACTGACAACGACTATGCTACTCTTTGGATTATACAGAATATCGACGATGATCGCAACAACAGCTCTCAACTCTACCCGGATATCCGCCATCTGGGGCCGATTCTGACCGGCATTCTCCCTAGCCTCGCCAGTTGACGCTGCCGTTCGGCGGTGCCGTCAGGGGGAAGTTTGCGGTCAACGCGTTGCTGCCCCTGACGTTGCCCCAAAATTTTATCCAGTTTTTCAGTCGTTTGAAGGGTGCTGCCAGACAAACCAAAACAGTCTCGGAAAGCACCCTACCCCGACCTGGATCAGGCCGCACAGAGCTGACGCCACTCGGTGAGCGCGGCGGCTGTCCTCTGAAACGCCCCCGGTTTGCCGGAGGCCATTTGGTTCAAGTCATGCGGCCATGGCTGGCTGGCGCTGATTTTCCTTTGACATTGTCCTCGCCCTGGCGGTGACCTTCTGGCGCAGGAAATGCGACAGGCAGTTGCCAAACTCCGAAGGCGAAGAGGGCCCTCCTCCCCCGGGAGAGGAGGACCCGCATCCCTCAGAACGAAGGCAGCAGGACCTTGTCGATCACATGGATGATGCCGTTATCGGCCTTGATATCGGCCTTGATGACCCGGGCATTGTCCACGGTCACGCCCCCGCCCTGACGACGGACGGCAATCGAGCGATCGCCGGCTGCCTTGAGGGTCCGGACATGGGTGCGCGCGGTGGGAATCTTCGCGGCCGGGATGGCGCGGCCGACGACGTGATAGCTGAGGATCGCAACCAGCTTGTCCTTGTTCTCGGGGCGGAGCAGCGACTCGACCGTACCCGGCGGCAGGGCGGCAAAGGCGGCATCGGTCGGCGCGAAGACCGTGAGATGGCCCTTGGTGGCGAGAAGATCGGCCAGCCCGGCAGCCTTGGCGGCGGCGATCAGCGTCTTGAACGTGCCGGCACTGCTCGCCGTCTCGACGATGTTCGCGGCAAAGGCCGGCGCCGAGAAGGCGAGGCCGGCAAGGATGGTGGCAGCTTTGAGGGTGGTCTTCATCATGGTCTCCTTCGTCCTCGCAAATGGTCGGGACAAGGAGGATACGGGGCGTTTCCCGGGAAGTTGCAGGCATGCCGGCGTGGCAGGGGCAAACTTAATGTGAACGAAGCGGCATGATCCGCCACCGCCGAAAGATCGTAAATCAACGGGGAAATTCTTGCCCGGAAGCAGGCTCGGCCGCCGAATGGCCGGGGGAGGATGAATGCGAATACTGAAATGGAGCGTCCTGCTGGCCTCGATCCTGGCGCCGGCCCTGGCACGGGCAGAGGAAATTCCGCAATTCGACGCGCGGATCTTCTGCATCTCCACGGGAAATGCCGGCTGCGTTCAGGATGAGGAACGCCGGCGTGGCCAGCTTGCGGAACGCTGGAACCTGTATCCTGCGCAGCGCAAGCATTTCTGCGTCCAGTCAGTGCGGTTCATGCGCGAGGATCGCCGCTCCTATCTGCGGCTGGCATCCTGCCTCAATGATCCCCTGATCAGCTGATCGGACAAGCGGGGCCGCTTCCCGCCTCTTGCACTAGAACCCGCGCAGCTTGCCATGGGCAAGAACCTCGCCGCGCGCGTCGCGCAGGGGCGGTGTCTCGCCTGGCTCGAGCGTAACCACCAATCCCGAGCCGGGTTTCATCCCCGGCGCAAGCACGGCGTCGATGGCGATGATCGTTTCGCCCGCACGTCGCAGCGGGCCCAGATCGACCGGCTCGCCGACATCATCCGGAACCAGCCACAGCCTTGGCGTACCGGCGACCGGCATCGCCTCGGGCTGAGCGGAGACAACCAGCAATTGCCGGGTCTGGGGATTATATACGCCGAAATAGAGCGCTGCGCCCTCGCGCGGCAGGAGCGAGACGGCGAGCGGCGGGGCGGAAATCTCCTGAGCCACGGCCGGCGGTCTGTCGGGGCGCATTTCCGGAGCCGGCGCGATGGCACGCGGCAGCAGGAGCAGCGCAAGGCAGGCTGCGACCGCCCCGCCCGCGAACAGCCGCCACAAGGCGAGACTGTCGAACAGCCGCCGGACCAGCGGTGGCTTCGGCGCGATCCGGGTACGCAGGGCATCCAAGAGCCGCGGATCCGGAGGCAGCGGCGGCAGGGTTTCGGCCAGTCCGGCGAGATCATTCTCCCAGGCCTCGATGGTCGCCCGCAACCCGGGATCGCCACGAAGCGCGGCCTCATAGGCCTCGCGGCCGTGCAGGCCGAGCGCCAGCTCTGCCGCAAGGATCGACGGGTCCCCGGGACGGAAGGAATCCGGATCGGTCGTCATGGGCGTTGATCCAGGCAATGGCGAAGCCTGGCGAGGCCCCTGCGGATCCAGCTCTTCATCGTGTTCAGCGGCACGCCCAGCCGCCGGGCCAGTTCGTCATAGGTGAAGCCATCGTAGAACGCCGCCATGATCATGCCGCGCTGCCGCTCCTCAAGGGCTTCAATACAGGACTTCAAGGCCTGGCCCCTTTCGTGTTCGAGCATGGCATCCAGCGGGAGAAGACCGTGATCGGCAACGTCGATATCGTCGATCGGGGCGTGAACCGGGGCCGAGGTCCGGTTCAGGCGCAACCGGTCAATAGCACGGTTCCGGGCAATCGCGATCATCCAGGTCATGGGCTTGGCACGCCCGCTCGAATAGGATTCGCCGCGGTTCCAGATGTTCAGATAGACCTCCTGCAGCACATCCTCGGCCGATCGCTCATCCCTCAGGATCCGGGTGACAAGCGCATTGAGGCGTGGTGCGGTCAGGCGGTAGAGCTGCAGGAAGGCCGCCCGGTCACGCGCACCGGCCACCCGCGCCAGCAGCGCGGCAATCTCTTGCTGGAGAGGATCCCAGTCCTGGCTTTCCGCAGTCAAGGTTGATGTCCCGAGCAGGGTGCAGATCGATGTGGCGGCACTGCCAGAGGACAATCTGCGGTCCACGCTTCGCCGCGCCCATCACTATCGATTGGGCATAGACTACCGCGCTTTGAGGGAAAACCCCTCAGAAGATGGCAAAGCGCTGACGAACGGGCAATCAAAAGGTAAAACTCCGATCCGATGGCCCGCAAGCCCATCTTTTATCTGACAGTGCCACCCGTTCCACTGGCCGGTTCGGCCACGACCTTCAATGAGCCGGACCTTGGCGCGCCATGTACCGCCCTCGGTTTGCCGAAAGCCATTTGACTTTCGATAAACGGCCATGGTCGGCTGTTCCAGTGCTGTAATGGCGAAGGCAGGCTTCGGCGGGCGTCTACCGCTCCGAGCTTCATCGCCGGCTTCGCGACCCCGAATATGGTCGTTCGGAAACGCGAAGCAGAAGATCCACGACCAACCATTCCTGTGCGTCTTGAACCCTATGGCGTCGCCCGATCCGCCATGATGGCGTGCAACGCTTCGGCTGTCGATTTGTCTGCCGGAAAGAATACCTCCAGAGCGAGTTCCGAGAGCGTGACGTCCACAGGTGTGCCGAAGACGGTTGTGGTCGACAGGAACGACATGATGCCTCCAGGGGTGTTCAAACAGAAGGGCACCACGATGTTGGCAAGTTCAGAGGTGGGCGCGCTTTCGATCGCCGGGCTGACCGGTAGAGGGTAGGACTGCAAGTCTTCGAGCAGCAACTCCAGCTTCTGGTCAGCTGTGACATCGATCTGATGGCGCAGGCGCGCAAGCAGATGCGCCCGCCATTCCGGAAAATTGACAATATGCGGGGCCAGGCCTCCTGGAGCGACGCTCAGCCGAAGCACGTTGACGGGCGGATTGAGGAGGGTTTTGTCCTCAATCAGTTCGAGCAGGGCAGGAACAACGGCATTGGAGGCCACGAGTGTCCAGTGCCTGTCGATAGCGATTGCCGGAAACGGCTCGTGGGCCTTCAGGACGAGATCGATGGCCGTCCGCGCTGCCCTAAGAGCCGGATCATCCAGCAGGCGCTCCGGAAAGATCGGCGCATAGCCCGCCGCGAGCAGCATCACGTTGCGCTCCCTGAGTGGAACCTTCAGGTGTTCTGCGAGGCGCAGCACCATCTCGCGGCTGGGGGAAGACCTGCCGCTTTCGATAAAACTCAGATGCTTCTGGCTGATATTCACATCGAGCGCGAATGCAAGCTGGCTCAGCCGGCGGCGCTGACGCCAGTTGCGGACATGTTTGCCGATGGTCTGTTCGGCAGCAGCGATCGACGCATTCATGATGGCAGCATAGATCGGCAGGAGCGACTGTCCAATTACCTCCGGCTTAATCGACGGGCATTGCCAAAACGCGCATCGTCCTGTCCATCGATCCAGCACAGGAGAGGCTGATGCCCACTTTCATGACTCCTTCGCCATTCTTGCGGCTTGCCTTGGTCGGTGACGCCATAGCCAGTGGCGGAACCGGCTTGCTCCTTTCGGGCGGAGCAGGCTACCTGACCAGCGTTCTCGGCCTGCCAGTGCCGCTGATGCACTACACGGGTCTCTTCCTGCTCGCCTATGCAGCCTTCGTGGGTTATGTCGGCATGCGCGCCGCCATGTCGAAGGGCGTGATCTGGGCGATCATCATCGCCAATTCGATATGGGCGGTTGAAAGCCTCCTTGCTTTGCTGGGGGGCTGGTTGTCGCCCACGCCCCTCGGCACCGCCTTCGTCATCGCGCAGGCCCTTGTGGTTGCAGGCTTCGCCCAGGCGCAGTGGATTGGTCTGCGCAAGAGCAACACCACGACTTTGGCTGACGCATAGGGAGAGGCCTGACAAGGGCGGCCTGGGGCCACCTCGAGCGGTGGCCCTGCCGGACGAACCGCAAACCTGTCGGCCGGCAGAAAGCCGAGATGTCTGATGCCAAGGAATCAGCCAGCGCAAGGAGCCAATGTAACGAACTGGCCACGAGCATCGAAATGACCCATGTAGACCTCTCAGCACTCTGGAAGTGATGCCATGGACCTTGGAACGCTCGGCCGAACCAAATTTGTTGATCCCGTCCTGACGGCAAGGGGCGAGCGCCGGGCGCAGGTTGGCCTCAAGGCCCTGGAAACGCTTTGGTTCAACACCGGCACCTTGTGCAACATTACCTGCCAGAACTGCTACATCGAGAGCTCGCCGAAAAACGACCGACTGGTCTATCTGTCCCTTGCCGATGTGCGGAGCTATCTGGACGAGATCCGCACCGGGAACCTGCCCGTCAAGATGATCGGTTTCACGGGCGGCGAACCTTTCATGAACCGTGAGATGATCGCGATCCTCGAGGAGACCCTCAATCGCGGCTTCGAGGTTCTCGTCCTCACCAATGCGATGCGGCCGATGATGCGCTATCAGAAGGCTTTGAAACAGATCCGCGAGGCGCATGGCGGGCTGATCCGGTTTCGGGTTTCCCTGGATGATCACCGGGCCGAAATTCATGATCTCGAGCGGGGCACGGGCTCGTTCCGGAAAGCGATGGACGGGCTCCGATTCCTGTCGCGCGAGGGATTCCAGGTCGAAATTGCGGGTCGGCGTCTGGGGGCTGAACCGGACGAAGTCGCCCGCGCCGGCTATCGAACCCTGTTTGCGCAAGAGGGGATCAGCATTGACTGTGATGATCCTGTCCAGCTTGTCATTTTCCCGGAAATGCTGCCCGATGCCGACCCGCCCGAAATCACCGAGGCCTGCTGGAGCATTCTGCACAAGAGCCCGGAGGATGTGATGTGCGCCACATCGCGGATGGTCGTTCGCCGGAAGGGTGCGGATCACCCCTCGGTCCTGGCCTGCACGCTGATTGCCTATGATGCCCGTTTTGAACTGGGGCACACCCTTGCCGAGGCGAGCGCGCCCGTCGCCCTGAACCACCGCTATTGCGCGACCTTCTGCGTCCTCGGTGGCGCAGCCTGTGGTGCCACCAAGGGCTGATTTTGTGCATGATCGGGGATCATCCCTGTCATGGCACGGCCTGTTCTGCCGCGTCGAATGCCCTTAGCCGCCCCGACTGCATCAGCAGGATGCGGTCGGCAAATTCGGCGGCGAGTTCCGGCTGATGCAACGTGCAGAGGATGGCCAGTCCCTTTGACTTTGCCATTTCGCGCATCATCCCCAGAACCATACGCGCGGTTTGCGGATCAAGGCTGGCGACTGGTTCGTCCGCGAGGAGGACGCGGCTTTCCTGCATGAGGGCCCGCGCGATGGCGACGCGCTGCTGCTGGCCGCCGGACAAGGTATCGGCGCGCTGGTCCCTCTGGCTCGCAAGGCCCACCGACGCGAGCGCTGTCCCGGCTCTTGCCGCGAGGTTTTCGGGGTAGAATCCCGAAGCGATGCGCCAGAGCGGGAGACGCGGCAAGGCTCCGGTCATGACATTGGCCAGGGCCGTTTTCCGTCGGACGAGGTTGAACTGCTGGAAGACAACGCCGATCCGGCCGCGGGCTTTCCGGAGTGCTCGGCCTTTGAGGGACTCGAAGGCAACGCGATCGATTTCGATCGAACCGGCATCCGGCTCGGTCAATCTTGTGATGCACCGGAAGAGCGTGGACTTCCCCGAGCCACTGGGCCCCAGCACGGCCACAAATTCGCCGGCCGCGACTTCAAGTGAGACATTGTCGAGGGCGTTTAGCCCACCGAAGCGTTTCGTAAGGCCGTCAACGGAAAGAACCGGCGTCATGAAAGCCTCCGCCGCAGCCAGGCGCTCAGCTGATCGATAAGGGTCACCATCACCAGAATGACAAGCAGGATCGTCAGCACACGATCAAACAGCAGCAGATCGACACTGTTCTTGAGTTCCTGCCCGATGCCACCGGCCCCGACGATGCCAAGAACGGTCGAGGCCCGCACATTGAACTCCCACATGTAGAGCAGGATCGAGGCAAGCTGGGGCAGGACATCCGGCAACTGGGCGTGAAGGAATACCTCGAGGCGGCCAGCCCCGCTCATCCGTGCCGCTTCGACGGGGCCGATTTCGGCTGTTTCGATGGCCTCTGCCCAGAGTTTGGCGATCGATCCTGCGGTATGGACCGCAATGCCAAGAACCCCGGCGAAGGGGCCCAGGCCGACCGCCGCGACGAAGATCAGGGCAAAGACGAAGGAATCGATCCCGCGCAGGGCATTCAGGAGCCAGCGCGCAGGAAGGGCAACGATTGGCGATACGCCGATGTTCCTGGCCGACAGCAGACAGATCGGCGCGGCGATGATCGCACCGAAAGAAACGCCGATTGTGGCCATGGCCACCGTCTCAAGGCCACGGCGAATGAGGATGTCCAGTTCGCTCAGGTCGGGCGGCCAGGACCGAACCAGCCATGTCCAGAGGCGCGGGAGCCCTTCAAGCAGTCGTGAAAGACTGACTTCCGAGACGTGAAGGCAAAGAAGGTAGAATGCGATGCCGAGAACAAGCAGCGGAAGGAATGCTCGTTGCCGGCGGGAGCCGTGTTCCTGAGCCCCGTGACATCCAAGGCGATTGCCATCGCGGGGCTGATCCATGGCCACGTCCTCGATCTGATCGGTTACCGCGGCCCTCAGGCCTTGGGCTGCAAGCGACCGACGGCCAATCCGGCTGCTTCGATGGGGGCATAGGCACTGTGGCCGGCCTTGATCCAGCCCGTATAGCGGGTGGGCATGATGGTTCGGGCATCGTCCTCGGAGATCGCGGCGGCGATGTCCTGGATGCGCGCAGTGATGGCGGGATCGAAACCCTGGCGGACAACAAGCGGGTCATTCGGCAGCGGATCGGACGTCCAGACAATCCTGACCTCCTCGCGCTTGACGAGGCCGCGATCCGCCATGCTGTTGAAATTGCGGTCAAAGTCGGTTGCGAGGTCCACCTGCCCGTTGGCGACCGCAGTGACATTGGCTGGATGGGACGCGCCGTCGCGATACTGAAAGAATGTCTTCGGATCGATTCCCCGCTGCCGGAAATAATGGGTCGGAATCAGCCAGCCGGACGTCGAGCCGACATCGGCGAAGGAGATCCGCATTCCCTTTGCGCCCTCGGGCCATGATGGGATTGTCAGGCCGGGACGGGCGAGGATAATGGCGTGGTAGTACGGGCGACCATCATATTTGACAGTCGCGATTGCCTGAGCGCCGCCGTGATGATGGGCCAGCACATACCCCCACGGGCCCATCCAGGCGAGATCGGCCTGCCCGTTGGCAAGCGCGATAGCAATCCCGGCCCAATCATTGGTGACCACGAGGTCATACGGTCGACCGAGACGATCCGCGAGATACTTGAAGAACGGCTCGAAGGCCTTCCTCGTGTCTGACGGCGTTGGCTGGAAAGGGCCAACCGCAAAACGCAAGCGAGCTTCCTGCGCCCGCAGGATCGCCGGCGTCGCCAGAAAACCGCCGCATGTCAGAATCAGGGATCGTCGGCTCAACATGACATGGCTCCCGCTTGCCCGGTGCTTTGAAGTGAATGACGCGATCCTTGCTAGGCCAGGATCGCCATATGCGAGATTTCGGTCCGCCGATCGGTAACGTTACAGCGGGTGCCTGCGAAAACAGGGGGGAACAGAAAAGGTGCTCTCATGAACGACAAGGCTTGGCTGCTTTTTGGCGGTCCCTACAGCAATCTTCAGGCGACGGAGGCTCTGCTGGCCGAGGCAAAACGGCTCGGGATCCCGTCGGAGCGGATGCTGTGTACTGGTGACCTTGTTGCCTATTGCGGTGACCCGGTCGCAACCATCGACCGGATCCGTGAGGCCGGGATCGCGGTTGTCATGGGAAACTGCGACGAGCAGCTCGGGTCTGGCGCTTCGGATTGTGGGTGCGGCTTCGAGCCGGACAGCGCCTGTGCACGCCTGTCTGCCGATTGGTATTCCTATGCGAACAGCGTTGTACGCCCTGACCAGCGCCTGTGGCTTGCCGGCCTGCCGCGCCGAGTTGACCTGGAGATTGGCGGACGCCAGCTTGCGGCCATCCATGGCTCGGCGAATTCCATCAATGCGTTTGTCTTCTCGGGGACGCCGGAGCCGGAAAAACGAGCCAGCCTTGATGAGATCGGTTGCGATGGCGTGATCGGTGGGCATTCCGGGCTGCCGTTCACCGATCGGATCGATCATCGCCTCTGGCACAACCCCGGCGTGATCGGGATGCCGGCCAATGACGGCACCGCACGGGTCTGGTTCAGCCTGCTCATCCCGGAACCGGCGGGGCTGAGGATCGAGCATCGCGCACTCACCTACGATGTTGCCGGGGCACAGGCCGCGATGGCGCGCGCGGGGCTGCCGGCCTGCTATCGCGAGGCTCTGGCCACCGGACTTTGGCCCAGCCTCGACGTGTTGACCGCGCGCGAACGGATGGCAGCCGGCAAGCCGATCAAGGAGACAGGTTTCGTTTGGTCCGGCTCCGGCAAAGACCGTGTCTCGCAGGCCGAAGCTGCGGCCTGATCATGCGTTCACCGGTGAAGGAGCGCCTGGCTGACCGTCAGGCGGAGGTGTTGCCATGTCGTTCGGAACCAGCCGTTCCGCGCGTATTTCCGGGCGCTGGTGAGGACCGTCGCGCCGACCGGGAGAACCGGAAGCCCGAGGCGATGCGCCTTCTGAACCAGGAGATGATCCTCACCGGCAGATGCGCTCTCATCATAGCCGCCCAGGCGCGAGAATGCCTCGCGTGAAACGCACAGGGCCTGATCACCGAACGGGATTCCGAAGCAGCGGGACCGGATATGCACACCCAGCTCGGTAAGGCGCATGAGGGAGCTACCGTCAAAACGGAGGTCAAAATAGTAGATGGCCTCCGCATCTTTCAGGCAGGCCTGAAGCGCCTCGATCGCATTCGGTGGCAGGATGGTATCCGCGTGGACGAACCAGAGATAATTCCCGGAAGCCTTCGCCGCTGCACGGTTCATGCTGGAGGCGCGTGTTCCGCCCCGGGCCAGGATGACCTCGAAGTCTTGCGGCAAGCCGTCGAGCAGCCGAACAGGACGTATTTCTCCGCTGGCCAGCGGGATGATCACGCTCAGGGCAGGCTCCTTCTGCGCGCTCGGCTGGCATAGTTCGAGCTCGACCGGATGCTCCATCGTGGCCGGCGCCTTGATCACATCGATCATCCTTGCCTCCATCCGGGAGTCATTCGGGCTGACGAACCCGCGATGCCTCGAGCCTGAGCCGTCTGACGCGGTAACGGTTGGACCTTCCGTTGATTTGACGGCCTTCCAGGATACGTAACACCCATCTGTTCCGTTACAGACACTTTGCGAGCGGCAGCAAGGAACGCTCCGGGCAACAACCTTTCTTGGCGTTGGACGACAATCTGCCAACGCCGGATCAGATCAGCAATTCGGCCCAACCCTTGACCTGTCGCCTGCCGGAGCCATCCGATCGCCGGATCTCGCCCCGGATCACCGACATGGCGAAGCCGCCTCTTGTCCAGTCAGCCACGGCCTCGAGGTGAACCGTCGAGGCTTCCAGCTGCCATTGCCCGCCGGCATGTTGAAAGCCAACCTCCCAGCGTATCGGCCAACGGTAATTGCGGTCTGCCAAGGCCTGTGTCTCCTTGATGGAAAAATCGATCGTCGAGAGTGTGCCAGGCCCCTCGAACGTCGCCATCCCGCTTTCACGAGGCGTGCCGGGCTGGAGGCGTTCATGATAGCGGATATAGAGGTCATGCTGATCATCGGTCAGCAGATAGAGACCGTTGAAATTGGACCAGCTCGCACCGAAATCGCTTGTGAAGCGATTGTATCCGGTTTGTGCGATGAATTCGAAGATCACGCGTCCATTCAAGGTCCGTCCGCGCCATCGCAGTGTGGCCGGCGCAGCGCCGATCCAGTAATCGCGATCCTCGGTCTGCCGACGCAAGACCGGAACCAGCCTGCCGACCGACATCTCCATTCCGTTTGTTGCACTGACCATGCGGATGCCGGTTTCGATCGCCCCGCGAAACTGGAAATGCTCTGAATCGGGGATGATCTGAAGTTCGCGCCCGGGATTCGGATAATGGGCGCTGCCGACAATCGGCACGACGCCTGTGCCTTCGGCATACATCATGATCCAGTGATCTGCGAAAAACTGGTCACCGGTCTGACCGCGATTGTTGTCGTGGGCAAGATAGACCGAGCCCTCCGCATCCGATCCGACAAAGGAAAAATAGTCGGAATGATAGCGCTTCCTGACCTCGGCCCAAGCCGGGTTGCCGGCGCTGACAACAAGGCCGGTGCCAAGGCGCAAAAGGTCGCGACGATTGAATGACATGAATTGACCTCTCCTTGCCTTCGCCGCAACGATGGCGGCTCATGCGTCCCGCGCAATTCACGTTCTCTCGATCACGGCGAATGAAGCGCCTCTCAGGCAGCACCAGCGCATTCACGGATACCTGACGAATGCGTGAAGTGTTTTGCCTGTAACGGGGATCGCGTCAGGGACGAAAACACCGCAATGAAACATAAATTTCACAGGAAGACCTGATGGCCGGTGCCACCACTCCATCGCTGCCGCCGAAGCGCCCCGAAATCCGCGGTGACACCGTTCACGCCGACCTTTGCATCCTGGGCGCAGGCTCCGGGGGGCTGTCCGTCGCTGCCGGCGCTGTCCAGATGGGCGCCTCTGTTGTCCTGATCGAAAAGGGCGAGATGGGCGGGGATTGCCTCAATACGGGGTGCGTCCCCTCAAAGGCCCTGATTGCAGCGGCCCACGTAGCCCACACGCAACGGATCGGCAGCCGGTTTGGCATCCATGGTGCAGAACCGGAAATCCGGTTTCACGAGGTGCATGACCATGTTCATGGCGTCATCGGCGCCATCGCCCCGCATGACAGTGTCGAGCGTTTCGAGGGCCTCGGTGTGATGGTCATCAAGGCTGCCGGTCAGTTTGTTGATCGGGAAACGGTCGAGGCCAGCGGTCGCCGGATCAAGGCCCGACGCTTCGTGGTGGCGACGGGGTCACGCGCTGCGGTGCCACCGATCCCTGGCCTCGCGGAGGCCGGCTATCTCACCAATGAATCGGTTTTCGAACTGAAGGAACGGCCCGCCCATCTCATCGTGATCGGCGGCGGCCCGATCGGGATCGAGATGGCGCAATCCTTCAGGCGATTGGGCTCGGAGGTAACCGTCATCGAGAAATTCGGGATCCTTGCCAAGGATGAACCGGAGGCCGTGGCGGTTGTGCGCACATCGCTTATGAGCGATGGCGTGCGCATCGTTGAAGGCCTCGGCGTCAGCGAAGTGCGACGGGACGACGGCACGGTCACCGTGACCCTCGATGCCGACAGCCCGTTTGGCCGGACACTTGCCGGCACGCATGTCCTCGTTGCGGCAGGGCGGCGCCCCAATATTGAAAGCCTTGGGCTCGACAAGGCCGGCATTGCAGCAACGCCAAGAGGGATCACCGTCGATGAGCGGCTCTTGACCAGCAATCGCAAGGTCTTTGCCATCGGCGACGTGGCTGGTGGCCCGCAATTCACCCACATCGCCGGTTATCACGCCGGGATTGTCATCCGGAACGCCCTGTTCGGGCTTCCGGCCAAGGTGGATTACCGCGCCTTGCCCTGGGTGACCTATGCCGATCCGGAACTTGCCCATGCCGGGCTCACCGAGGCCGAAGCGCGCAAGGCAGGTCACGCGGTTGATATCCTGACATGGTCCTTCGCCTTGAATGACCGGGCGCAGGCGGAACGCGCGACCGAGGGGCTCGCCAAGATCGTCCTCGGGCCGAAGGGCAAGATCCTTGGCGCCACCATTGTCGGGCCCCGGGCCGGCGAACTGATCGGCACGTGGGGTCTTGCCATCAGCGCCGGGTTGAAGATCGGTGCGATCGCATCGGCCATCCTGCCGTATCCCACGCTCTCGGAAATCTCGAAACGGGCTGCTGGCAGCTACTACACGCCGAAGCTCTTCGGCGCCTTCACCCGCCGCATTGTCGGCCTTGTCCAACGCATCCTGTCCTGAACGAGGCCATCATGTCGCTCTCATCCCTCCTCAAGGATCGCCGACTGTGGCTGGCCCTGATCGCCATCGGCGCGTTCCTTCTGCTGCGCTGGTCGGGGCTGGCATCCTATCTTTCGCTCGATACCCTGAAGACGCATCGCGAAGCGCTCACGGCCTGGGTACAGGGGAGCCTGCTGCTTGCCGGCCTCGCCTATGTCGCGGTTTACGTGATTGCGGTCGCTTTCTCGTTTCCGGGCGCCGTTTTCCTGACCCTTTCCGGTGGGTTCCTCTTCGGCGCTGCCCTCGGCACGCTGCTGACGGTGACCGGGGCCACGATCGGCGCAACGGTGATCTTCGTGTTCGCCAAGGCCATTTTCGGCGAGAATGCACTGGATCGCTTCGGGGCGCCGGCTGCGAAACTGGCTGAGGGAATCCGGCGCAACGCGGGAGCCTACCTCTTGGTGCTTCGTCTCGTGCCGCTGTTCCCGTTTTTCCTCGTCAATCTCGTGCCGGCCTTTGTCGGCGTGAAAATCGCAACTTACGTAGTAACGACATTTTTCGGCATCATTCCGGGGACGGCGGTTTTCTCACTTGCCGGTGCAGGCCTTGGCACTGTTCTCGATCAGGGCGGCGCCATCACGCCCGGATCGATCCTGACGCCCGAGATCATTGCCGGTCTTGTCGGGCTTGCAGTCCTGTCGCTGGCGGCAATCCCCCTGCGCAAACGGTTTGAAGCCCGAAGCGGGCAAAACGCCTGATGATGCTTTCGTCGAGACGTGGTCCGGAGACACTCAGAATGAACAGCTCGCCCTTCATGCCCGATCGTCGCCATGTACTCGGATTGGCCGTCGCATTTTGCTTGGCACCAGGATCTGCCGCCGTCGCGCAGACCGATCCCGATGCACCCTATGATGGCCTGCTGAAGCGCTATGTGAAGCCGAGCCCGGATGGCGTTACCCGTGTCGACTATGCGGCCTGGCGCGCCAACGCCGCTGATCGGGCGGCTCTTGATGCCTACATCGCCGAGATGGCGCAACGCCGTCCTTCCTCGATGGCGCGTGGCGACGCCATGGCCTATTGGGGCAATCTCTACAATGCCATCACGCTCAAGGTCATCATTGACCGCTATCCCGTCGCGTCGATCCGCGACATCAAGAGCGATTCCTGGCTCGACCCCAAAGCCTATACCGGCCCATGGCGCCAGCCGAGGGTGACTGTCGAGGGGCGTCGGCTGTCGCTGGACGATATCGAGCATGCCGTGATGCGCCCGACCTTCAAGGACCCACGCGTCCATTATATCGTCAATTGCGCCTCCTACGGCTGTCCCAATCTCATGAACCGGGCATGGCGTGCGGCAACGCTCGAGGCCGATCTCGATGCCGGGGCGCGGGCCTTTATCAACCACCCGCGCGGCGTGACCATACTCCCGTCGGGAGCGCTCAAAGTGTCGTCGATCTACAAATGGTTCATCGAGGATTTCGGCGGCAACGATGCCGGCCTCATCGCCCATTTCCAGACCTATGCCGAACCGGCGCTGAAGCGGCATCTTTCGAAATCGCCGCGGATCGCCGAGGACGATTATGACTGGTCGCTCAACCGGTTCCGCCCGATATCATGAATCAGGTGCAGTTGAAGTCGGGTTGGCCTGAGGCATCATGGTAGGCAGCAAGACACGGCGAAGATTGGCAATCGGGCTGGGATTGGGCCTTCTCGTGCTGGCTGCAGTCGGCGCGGGTGGCTTCCTTGCCCTGTCACCCAGCTTGCGCCCGTGGACCCTGGATCCGACCAATCCACAGGTGACGCTGGAGGATGTCGAGCGTGAGGTCATTCGCCGCTACCCGGTGGACGACGTTCTTCCTTCGACACTGGCGGCGATGATTGCCAAAGGCGACGTCACCCTTCTGGATGTGCGCACGGAAGAGGAGTTCGCATTGGGCCATCTTCCCGGTGCGATCCGCGTTGAGCCGGGGAGTTCAGCCGAGGAGATCCTGCGACAGCACCAGCCCCTCCTGAAGGGCCGCCCTGTCGTGTTCTATTGTGCCGTTGGCGTTCGTTCCTCGCAGGTCTTGATGCAGACGTTGCGTGAACTGGCACCCCATACCGATGGCCGCCTCTACAATCTTCGCGGCGGTGTCTTCCGCTGGGCGGCGGAGGGACGCCCACTCATCAGCGGGAGCAAACCGGGCAAGGCCCATCCCTATGACAAGGACTGGGGGCAGCTTCTTTCCAGGACTGTGCCCGGTTTATGAGTATGGAGTTTCCAGCCATCACCGGTCGCGACCGATCTTCGGGTGATGCTCGGTTCGTCCTTCTCATGGCTGCGCTAGCCGGCGCTGTCATCGTCCAGATTGCCATCGCTTTCGTCTTCGGCTCGATGCCGGGCTCTGCACGGGACAGATGGATTGTGTCCCTGACGCTTGTTGCACTGCTGGCCAGTTCGGGTGGCTTTGTGTTCTGGACAGTGTGGCAGGCGCGCGCGCTGGCTGTCTCGCCGTGGGTATGGATGGCCATTGGACTTGCGGGGCTTCTGATGCGGCTGCCCTATTTCGGTGCCAGCCCCATGCTCGAGGACGACCACTTCCGCTATCTCCTCGACGGGGCAATGGTCGCAAACGGGTTCAGCCCTTATGCCCTGTCGCCGCAAGATCTTCTCAAAGGGTCGGATGGTGCCCCTGTCGGACTGGTTGCTGCCGGCCGCCATGTGATCGAGGCGATCAATTTCCCGGATCTGCGCTCGGTCTATCCCGGAACAGCGCAAATGCTGTTTGCCCTCGCTCATTGGGTGATGCCATGGGACATCGAAGGCATCAGACTCATGGTTCTCAGCGCGGAGTTCGTCACCGCGCTCCTGATCTGGCATGTGCTGCGGGCATCCGGGCAATCGCTGATCGGTTTGGTTCTCTACTGGTGTAACCCGCTTCTGGCGTTCTGCCTGACCGGACTGGCACATTTCGATGCCGCCCTGGTCCCGGCGGTATTCGTTGCGCTTCTTGCCGGCTGGTACGGCAGAGCCGTTGGGGCGGGTATTGCGCTTGGCCTGGCCGTTGGCGTGAAGCTCTGGCCCGTCCTTTTGGCGCCGCTCATCGCCCGGTTGTTCTGGCCCGCAGGAAGGGCAATCGCCTTGTTCGTTCTCGGGCTTGGGATCACGTCCGCGATCCTCTGCGCCCCGCTCGTTCTGGCGAGTCTTTCCCCGAATGCCGGGCTGACGGCCTATGCCGGCGGCTGGAGTGTCAACAACGCTCCGTTTGCCTGGCTCTCCTACGCGGCCTTGCATGTGATTGGGCCAATAACCGGCGAGCAAGCCCTTCGCTTGTTGATGGCTGCCCTCGGCATCGTTGTCAGCTTGCTTGCCACCTCGAAAAGGCCAGACGATCTCAGCCTGCTTTTTCGGTCAGCAGCCCTCGTGGCCGCTTCCGTGTTCTACCTCTCGCCGGCACAATTTCCCTGGTACGCCGTCTGGTTCCTGCCCTTGGCCATTGCGGGGGGTGGCTGGGTACTGCCCGCCGCGACGATCGGATTGCCGATCTATTTCCTGTTCTTTCCCCTGGCGGCGGCAGGGCAGCGAGACATTCACGGATACGGACTTGCGGCTCTCCACCTTGTCCCCGTTCTGATGGCTGGCCATCTCGTGCGCAGGTCGTTGCGGCAAGGCGTGGCAACATGAGTTTGAACGGGATGAGGATCGGGGTCGTGATCCCGACACGGAACGAGGCCGGTGCCCTGCCGATTGTTATGGCCAACATGCCTGATTTTGTCGACGCCGTCGCAATCGGCGACTTTCAGTCAGGCGATGGCACGCCGGAAATCGGGCGGCGGGCCGGAGCGATTGTGGTGGACGTGTCCGGACCGGGCTATGGCCGGGCATGTGTCGAGGCGATCCAGGCGCTGCCGCCGGTCGATATCCTCGTGTTCGTCGATGGCGATGCTGCGGATGACCTTTCGGCCATGGCACTCCTTGTGGGGCCGATTCTCAAGGGGGAAGCAGTCTTCACGCTCGGTTCGCGGGTGCTCGGCCAGCGGGAACGCGGTGCGCTGACACCGCAGCAGATTTTCGGGAACTGGCTGGCCTGCACCCTGATCCGGCTGATCTGGGGCAAGACATTCACTGATCTTGGCCCTTTCCGGGCGATCACCCGAACGACGTTTGACAGTCTTGGGATGGCTGACATGAACTATGGCTGGACGGTTGAAATGCAGATCAAGGCTGCTCGGGCGGGTCTTGCAACGCATGAGATCCCGGTCGATTACCGGCGGCGGATCGGGGTTTCCAAGGTGTCCGGCACCCTGAACGGCACCATCCGCGCCGGGATCAAGATCCTGTGGGTCATCGCCCGCGAAGCTCTGGGTTCAGGCGGCTTCCAGAGGCGCCGTCCATGATGGCAGCTCGGAAAGGGGTAGATTGGATCGGTCTCGGCTTGATGTGCAAGCCGCCGCGTCCGGGCACCAGCAAGACAAGGCTGGCGGCATCCATCGGTCCGGATGCAGCCGCGCGCCTGTCCCGGGCGTTCTTGGAGGATTGCGCACGATCGGCAGGTGAAGCGGCCGCGATTGCGCGCCTTGTCCCCCAGGCTTTCTTCCGGCCCGAAGATGGCCGGCAGGAGCTCGCTGCCATCCTCGGCCAGGATTGGCCTTTGACCTTTGCCGATGCCGGTGATCTCGGGGCAACCATGATCGAGGTGCTGGCATACTTGCTCGCCGAATGTCCCGCGGGTGCCATGATCATGGGGGCGGATATGCCGCTCATGGGCAGGGGCGCTCTTGTCGAAGCGGCGGAAGCCCTTGGCGCCAGCGGCCCTGATGACGTGGTCATCGTTCCAAGCGCCGATGGCGGCTATTGCCTGCTGGGCGTTCGCTCGCTCGCCGCTGCAAAGGCACTTTGCGCGCCCATGGCCTGGAGCACCCCCACCGTCCTGGCGGAGACATGCCGCCGTGCCAATGAAGCAGGTCTGGCCATCCGGACTCTCGCCGCCCAGCGCGACATTGATGAACTGGCCGATCTCGATTGGCTGAAAGCCGAACTGGCGCTTGATGCAACTGTCGCCCCTTCCACCCGCCGCGCCATCAGTGAACTGGCAACAAGGGCATCATGATGGACCGCAACCTTGTCCTTGTTGGTGGCGGGCATGCGCATGTCCAGGTCATCCGCGCCTTCGCGGAACGCCCCGAACCTGGCTTGCGTGTGACATTGGTGACCGATCGGCTTCTCACGCCCTATTCTGGCATGCTGCCTGGGCATGTCGCGGGCCTGTATAGCCACGCCGATATGCATATCGACCTTGAGCGGTTGGTCCGGGTATCCGGCATGGCTCTGCTCCGCTCCGCCGCCTGCCGGATCGACCGCCAGAGCCGGGCGGTGATGACGGAAGACGGCACGGTCGTTCCATTCGACATCCTGTCGCTGAATGTCGGGATCACGCCTGATCTCTCGGGGATTGCGGGCGCAGACACGCATGGCATCGCCGTCAAGCCGATCAGCACGTTCCTGGAAAGATTGGAGAGGCTGCTGGATGACGCGTCACGCCCGGATGGACCCCGCCGGATCATTCTTGTGGGCGGAGGGGCAGCCGGGATTGAACTCGCCCTTGCGCTGAAGGCAAGGCTCCGCTCCGTGGATCCCGCAGGGCGACCCTTCTGGATCGGCCTGGCAACCGGCAACGGCCTCGTGCCGACCCTGAATGGCGGCGTTCAACGTCGGGCCCGCGCGGCGCTGGTTCGCCATGGCGTGACGGTGCTTGACGGGTTCCGCGTAGCCGAGATCAACCCCGATGGGATCCGTGCACAGGATGGCCGCTTTGTCGGGGCAGACGCGGTGCTCGCTTCAACGGCAGCACGTGCGCCGGCCTGGCTTCAGGAGACCGGACTTCCGACTGATGCCGGTGGGTTTGTGAAGATCGCGCAAACCCTGACCGTCTTGGATGATCCCACGATCTTCGCTGTCGGGGATTGCGCGACGGTCGTTGACAACCCGATGCCGAAAGCAGGTGTTTTCGCGGTCCGGCAAGGCGCCGCACTGACCGAAAACCTCCGCAGAACCTACCGGGGCAAGCCGCTTCTTCCACACAAACCGGACCGGCAGTTTCTCTCGATCCTGATGACAGGTGATGGTTCCGCCATCGCCGGTCGCGGGCCCTGGCTTTCGGTTGAGGGGCGCTGGGTATGGCGCTGGAAAGACTGGATTGACCGCCGCTTCATGCGCCGGTTCGCCGATTTCCGGCGCTGATCGTCCCTTGCAGGAGTCACGTGAGTAGCAGATCACAGCTTACCCAAGCACGCGCCCGGCCACAGCATCGAGCTTGGCAATCAGCGCCGGATCGCGCGCATCGGGCGCCGTGATGATCGCGTAGTCCAGCGCACGGTGCGAGCCGACGGGGCATTCTTCCCGCTCTGCCGGGAAATCCGCCGCCAGTTCGGCAAGGACTCGTCTCGCCGCCACCGTGTTTTCGTGTACCTGACGGATAACCAGCTCGACGCTGACATTCGCATGATCCGGGTGCCAGCAGTCAAAATCCGTGACCATGGCGCACATGGAATAGGTGATCTCCGCTTCCCGGGCGAGCTTGGCTTCAGGCATCGATGTCATGCCGATAATGTCGTAGCCGAGCCCCTTGTAGAAAAGGCTCTCGGCACGGGTCGAGAATTGCGGGCCCTCCATACAGACAGCGGTCCCTCCCTCGCGAATGGTGATCCCGGCACGCCGCGCCGCCTCGGCGACCCGATGCCCGAGTTTGGGTCCGAAGGGATCGCCAAAGGCGACATGCGCCACGCATCCATTGCCGAAAAAGCTGCTGTCTCGGGCAAATGTTCGATCGACCAGTTGGTCGGGAACAACAAACATGCCCGGCGCCAGATCCTCCTTGTAGGAACCGACCGCCGAAAAGCTCACGATATCCGTGACGCCGACCCGCTTGAGCGCATCGATATTGGCGCGATAATTGATCCCGCTGGGTGAATGACGGTGCCCGTCGCCGTGCCGGGGCAGAAAGACCAGTTCGGTTGAGCCGATCCGCCCGAACCGCAAGGCGGCCGAGGGTTGCCCCCATGGCGTGTGGATCATCTCCTCCCGTCGATCCTCAAGCCCCGGCAGATCATAGAGACCTGAGCCACCGATCACGCCAAGCCGAGCCTTCATGGGATTGTCCTTGTGTTTCTGGGTGCAACCGGAATGGTCGAAGCCCTCACCGGATCGAGTTCTACCAGCGAAGCCACCTGCGCCCGGCCATGGAACCGACAAGAGCGACGATGACAGCGGCAAGGGAATACCAGACCGCCACGAAGCTGGGACTGTCTTCCGTGCAATAGAGACCATAGGCCACGATCGCCAACCCGGCCGATGCAAGACCGGCCAGCGCTCCGATAAAGGCCGGATGGGAGGTTGCACCCGCTCGCAAGGCCATCAGGGAAGTGACCAGGGGGATGGCGGCCAGAAGCGGAATGACGGTCAGACAGGAAGTAATGCTCTTTCCCAGAAGTCGTCCCAGGAACCCATTTTGTCCCCAAGATGCAAGATCAAGTGCAAGCAGGAGCGATAGCGATAGAAATACAGCAAAAGGGGCAGCGATACCCTGAGCGATCGAGGCCTCCGGGCGGAGAAGCGTCCGGGTACCACGAACTGCAGCAATCGCAATGACGAGACCCAGCCCGACCTTGACGAGTGTCGGCATGGCACCTGTCGATGTCAGATCTGTCCTGATCCCGACAAGACCGAGAAAGATGATGCCCGTGGCAAGAGCCGCGATCGGTAGCCAGAACAATATGCGCTTGCTGGCCACCGGCGGCTTGAAGGCGAGATCCTCGGCCAGCCAATCGATCAGTTTTTCAGTTTTCATGTCGGTTCTTTCCGAACATTTTCCCAAGCCGTTTCAGGGAGCGATGAAGTGCAACGCGCACGGCACCCTCACTCATGCCAAGCTCTGCACCCACGTCAGCAGAAGAGCGGCCAACCATGATCGTCTGCTCGACAAGCTTGCGCTGTTTCGCATCAAGCGCATTCAGGATCGTTGCGCTATCGAGGGTGCTGTCACGCCTCTCGTCCGGTGCGGCCAACGATTCACTCATTGTGTCGATATCGACGTCTTGCCTGAAGCCGGACTTGCGAAGGGCGTCGATCGCCTTGTAGCGCGCGACCGCGTTGAGCCAGGGCAGGAAGGGAAGTGAGGGATCCCATGTCGCGCGTTTGAGATGAACCGCAAGAAGCGTTTCCTGCACGATATCCTCGAGATCCGCGAGGCCCCGCCCGGACCGTATCAGCAGGGGACGCACAACGCCACGAAGATGCGGCGCCACCGCACCGAGAAGCGTCTTGTAGGCACCCACATCACCGTCAAGGGCCAGACGCATCAGGTTGCTCCATTCCTCTTCTTTTCCCACCGGTCGATTCTGCACGCGACTTCCCGATATTCGGACCCAGACCCTCATCCGTTACAGGATACCGGGGCAACGCAACAAATTGCTTTTGTGTGATCCAGGCTGGCAGACTTTCTCGGAGGGAATGATGCGTTGCGGAGGGCGGTCCTCGGCGATGGAGCGGATGGACCGCCATGTGCTGCCGGTTTGATGGGCCAGGCAAGAATTCGAACGCAGGCTGCCTTCACGGGAACGTGTGCTCACGGGCATGACAGTTGATTGGAGGTAGCGGCACCGCGTCTCGTATGGGTTAGCGACGTCCTGCCGCGAGCCGTCAGGCATCGCGTCCCCGTTCAGATCAGAAGGTCTTTGCCATGTCCGATATCATCCCCGTTCTGCCAAGACAGCCAGCTCCGGATCTTGAAGTTGTCCTTTCTGGCTCCGGTGGAGCGTATTTCTCACTGGCCGACGAAGCACCCGATACGTTCACGCTGGTTGTCTTCTATCGGGGTTACCATTGCCCGATCTGCCGGGCCCAGCTGAAAGAGCTTGAGGCCAATCTACCGGAATTCGAGAAGCGGGGCGTTTCTGTTGTGGCGGTTTCCTCGGATACCGAGGAGAGAGCTTTGAAGACGAAGACCGAATGGAACCTGCCGCGCCTGCGCCTCGGCTATGGCCTCGAGCTCAGCATGGCCCGGCGCTGGGGGCTCTATGTCTCGGCAGGACGGGGGTTGACGTCGATCGGTGTCGAGGAGCCGGCCCTGTTCTCGGAGCCCGGTCTTTTCCTCATTCGTTCCGACCATTCGGTCTACTTCGCCTCGGTGCAGTCGATGCCTTTCGCCCGCCCCCATTTTTCCGACATTCTCGGAGCGATCGACATCGTGGTCGCGAAATCGTACCCGGCGCGGGGCGAGGTCACAGCCGTTGTTTGACACGTCTTGCGGCTTGTCGCTGATCCAACGGCGTTGGTGCCTTCGACGCTTGATCCTCTGTGCGGCGTGCTTGATGGCAGGTATTGCCATCTGGGCTCAGCCAGAGGAGACGGCGGCCCAAACCCACAATGGCGTGCCCTATTCTCCATTGCCGGATACCGAGATCAGCGCTTCCGGTCCCTACAAGGCATGGCTGATCCAACCAACGACCCGATACGATCATGCGGTGCTCGGTGACGGGATAGAAGCCGGCGGCTTCGCGGTCGAGCATGGTCGAATTCGCCTCGCCTTCACGCTTCCATCGGATGCGGTGTTCGAGGACAGGCGCGTCCGGCTTGCCGACCTTGATGGTGACGGCGTCCCGGAGGCAATTGTCGTAAAGGCCTATCTGGAGAGAGGCGCTGTGATCGCGGTCTATCGCATCCTGAAGGATCGTATCGAACCACTTGCCGAAAGTCCTGCGATCGGCATCCGCAATCGCTGGCTCAATCCGGTTGGCATTGCCGACTTTACGGGTTCAGGCGAACCCATGATTGCGGCCGTGGTGAACCCGCATCTTGCCGGATCCCTTCGACTCTACCGTCTCGGGAAGGGCGTGCTGGACGAAGTGGCGCGGATCGACGGATATACCAACCATATCCTTGGCAGCCGCGATCTTGATCTCGGGCGCGTTGTCCGGCTCGCGCGCCGAAATCCTCCATTGGTCGTTCTTCCCACACGCGATCGGAACGCTCTCGCCCTGGTCAGCTTTCAGGATGCGAACCCACGCATCGTCAGGCAATGGCCAGTCAACGCCCGGATTGATGGCTTGCGTATCGAAGGAAGTTCCCGCGCGAGGCTATCGACCACATCAGGGGGACGGTTGATAGACCTTGTCGAATGAGTGGGCCCGATTGTCGCCAACGGCCTCCGCGCCCTGCAAGCGGTGCTTTCAGACAAACCCGAAAGTCTCGGAATGTCCCCTGCCCCGACATGGACGAGGCCGCGCGAAGCTGACGCCATTCGTTGCGTGCGGCGGCTCTTCTCTCCTTGAATGTCGGCCTGGATGAGAAGTGCCGTTCGTGGTTGAAGTGGTTGTGGATCGAGCCGTGCAAGGCGGCGAATTCTCGACGCGATTGTCCGGCCAGCGGCCAGCCTCGCGTTTGTCGATGGCATTCAGGGCTTTCAACGCGGCACCGTATGATGCCCTCGTGACCGACGGCGAGCCAGAGATCGTGCTTCACGGCAATAGGATTGCAGGACGCAATCCGTCCCGGATTGCTATCGTGATCTTCGCGAAGACCTCGTCGAGATGCCAGCGGCGGTGCCGCAAATTCCGCATCGTCTCGACCCGGCTGCGCCGGATCTCGGCCGCGAAGATGGTGCCGAACCGGGGGCACCAGATCCGCATCGTCTCATGCGTGACATCGATGCCCCGTCCGTGCGGCAGATCCTCAATGTTCCGCAGCGAAAGCGGATGACGGACATCCATCCCACCGCCAGGCGGATGATCTCGGGCGAGGTCTTGACGTAGCGGAAAATGCGGGCGTGGCTCATCCGGTCCGGCTAGCCGCCCTTCCCGTCAGCGGCAAGCCGATTTTCCTCTGACAGTGCCCTTCACAGGGCCCGTCTAGCGGGCCAGTCCCAGGCCAATGAGATGATCCGCGCCCCGGCGCAGATTGGGCTGGTCTTTGACCTCGAGAATGAGACGGGGGGATTGGGGCAAGGCACTCAAGGCGCGAAACACGGCTGGCCAGTTCACGCTGCCCTCCCCCGGATGCCAATGGCGGTCGGCATAGCCATCCATATCTTGGAGATGGACATGGGCCAGAGCCGGTCCGGCCTTGTGGACAAAGACATCAACCGGCGGCGCTCCGGTTGAGACATGGGCGTAATGGGCGTGTCCCGTATCCAATGAAACGCGGACCGGCTCTCCGAGGGCCTCGGCCAACCGCACGCGCGACGAGGGGTCCTTGTCCTCAATGTTCTCGATCACGAGTTCGCAGCCGATATCCCGCGCCCGGACGATCACGGGGGCAAGGCATTCCGCAACCCGCTCGACCAGCTTCGCCTCGGCCCCGGGAAAAGCATCGAGATTGTTGAAATCCCACGTCGTGAACGGGGAATGGATCACCATCTGCGTCGCGCCGAGGCGCTCCGCCACCGTCAGCGCCTGCAGGAAGCGCTTCTGGACCACGGCCCTGACCAGCGGATCCTCGGTCGAGATCCGGAAACCCCAGAACGGGCCGTGAAGCCCGAGGCGGCCACGATAGCCGTCGAGCAGGCCGGCAATCTCATCCGCAATGGCCGCGGCATCGCCGTCCAGCAGGGTGTGTTCGATGAAATCCTGGATCTCGAGATCGCGCTGGTGGTCGAGCAGCCATTGCCGATGCAGCGGCAATGTCCGGCGGTTGAGAGCCGCTCCGAGGAGCGGCAGGTCCGGCGAGGGCAGAACAGGGGCGGTCATGATGATTCTCCGGTCAAGCGTCGGCCGCTTCCGTGGCGTCTATCCATGACAGGATGATGATGGCGGCCCGCCAGGCAGGACACGCAGCACCGCCGCTTTTTACGCAGGGCCTGCGCCTGTCATCAGACTGTCGTGCCGCCGCGCTAGGCGCTCGGGATCAGTTTTCCAAACCCCGTTCCCAACCCCCAAGAGGAACTCCATGATCACGCGCCGCCTGTTCCTTGCCGCTGCTGTTGTCCTGACATCGGGTCTTCCCGCGCTCGCGCAGGAGAAGATCCGCTTCGCCGTGACCGACGTCGATGGCCTCGAGAGCCTGCAGCGTGAATTCGGGCCCTTCAAGGAAGCGTTCGAAAAGGCTTCCGGCCTGAAGGTCGAGTTCTTCGCCGTTTCCGGCCGCACGGCTGCCGTCGAGGCGATGGCGGCGGACCAGGTCGATTTCGTTCTGACCGGCCCGGCGGAATACGTCGTGTTCAATGCCCGCATGAAGGCCCAGCCTGTCGTGGTCTGGGAGCGGCCAAACTACCGCTCGTCGATCGTTGTTCCGGAGAACAGCCCGATCAAGACGCTTGCCGACCTGAAGGGCAAGAAGGTCTCGTTCGGCGAGATCGGCTCGACCTCGCAGCATCTCGCGCCGGCGACCATCCTCGCCGATGGCGGCCTCGCCTACGGCAAGGACTACGAGCCGGTCTTCCTGAAGCTCAATGTCGCGGCTGAAGCGATGCTGCGGAATGACATTGCCGCGATCGGAATGAACCAGACGCATCTCGAGCGCATCACAAAGGCTTTCCCGAACCAGAAGTTCCGCACCCTCGGTGACGGTGCGAACCTGCCGAACGACTTGATCGTCGTCTCTTCAAAGGTGAAGCCGGAGACGGTCGCGAAGTTCCGCGCCGCGTTCCGGGATCATGCCGAGACGCTGCTCGGAGCAGTCACGACCACGAAGGAAAACGCCAAGTTTATCGGTGGCAAGTTCCTTTGGGACGTGCAGGACAAGGATTATGACCCGGTCCGCCGGATGTTCGTGAATGTCGGCGTCCGTGAGTTCACGAAGTTCATCGGCGGCTGAACGATGGTGCTGGCCCTCGCCTTGCCGGACGAATCCCTGATCGAAGCGCTTCCGCCAGCGCTCCGGATCGAGGGACTTCGCAAGGCCTTCGGCGCCCGAACGATCCTCGACGGGCTGGATCTCACGGTCGAGCACGGCACCGCTGTTGCGCTGATCGGAGCCAATGGCGCCGGCAAATCGACCTTGCTGCGGATGCTCGTGCGGCTGATCGAGCCGGATGCCGGCCGCATGTCGCTGCTGGGGGAAGCGGTCACCGAGCTTGCCCCCGGCCCGCTGCGCGCCTTCCGGCGCCGCGTCGGCATCGTCTTCCAGCGCCATAACCTTGTCGGCCGGCTCTCAGCCTTGAGCAACGTCCTGCATGGCGTGCAGGCTCGCAAGAGCGGCCCACGGACCTGGCTTCAAACGCTGGCCCCCGCACCGGACCGGGCCGAGGCGCTCGCCTGCCTTGCCGAGGTCGGACTGGCCGACCGGGCCCTCCAGCGGGCGGATTCGCTCTCGGGCGGCCAGTCGCAACGCGTGGCAATCGCCCGGATGCTGATGCAGCGCCCCGAATTCATCCTTGCCGATGAACCGGATGCCAGCCTTGACCCGCGCTCGGGCGAAGAGATCATGGACCTGCTTTACCGGCTGGCGAAGGACAAGGGCCTGACGCTTGTGGTGATTTCGCACCGACTGGAGCACACCCTGCGCTATTCGGACCGGATCGTCGGACTGGCGGATGGACGGATCACGCTGGACAGGCCCTCCCGAAAGGCCGACCCGCGCCAGCTCCGGCAGTTCTTTACCGGACGGGACCACGACGCATGAGCCTGCCAGCCCCTGCTGCCTCCGTGCCCCGCTGGGACCGGCCGAATGCCCTGACCTTCATCCTCACCGTCCTCGCCCTGGCGTTCCTCGTCTGGTCGTTCTCCAATGTCGGCCTTTCCTGGGAGCGGATGCAGCGCGGCTTTCCGGCGCTCGGTTCGATCCTCGACCGGATGTTTCCGCCGGACCTCGAACGGCTGCCACAGATCCTGCGTTCGCTGCTTGTGACATTCCAGATGGCACTGGTCGGCTGCGTGCTCGGGCTGATCCTCGCCTTTCCGCTGGCCATTCTCGCGGCGGAGGGCCTGTCGCCCCACCCGGTCATCAAGCAAATGGCGCGCGGGCTGATCGCCCTGTTCCGGACCGTGCCTGACCTTGTCTGGGCGCTTCTTTTCGTGATCGCCGTCGGGCTCGGGCCGGCAGCTGGCGTGATGGCGATCATGGTCGACAAGATCGGCTTTGCGGGACGCTTCTTTGCCGAGGCGATGGAGGATGTCGACAAGGGCCCGCAGGAAGCGCTCTCCGCGATGGGAGCGACCCGCCTTGGCCTGATTTTCTCCGCCATCGTGCCTCAGGCGATGCCGTCCTTTGTCGCGACATCGCTGTTCAGCCTCGAAAAGGCGGTACGCGGCTCGGTGATCCTCGGGCTGGTGGGCGCCGGCGGCATCGGCGTCGAGCTGAAGGTCGCCTTCGACCTGTTCGACTACGATACGGCGGCGACGATCATCATCGCGGTATTCCTGCTGGTCGTGCTGGTCGAGCAGGTCTCGAACCGAATCCGCAAGCGCCTGCTCTGACGGCGCGTCCGCGCCTTAGCCGGCGCGACGACAAAGTGACATCGGGCCATCACCGGCATGTCATCGCAACCCGCTAACGCCATCCGGAGCCGGCATCGGAGCGATGACCGGCGGCAGCCGCGCCCGACGCGGAAACATCACGGGGAAGCCGATGTCCAAACGCATTCTTGCCGCCGCAGCCCTTGCGGCCACCTCCCTTGGCCTCGCCGTTCCGGCGCAGGCCCAGCAGCGCATCCAGTTCGAGTTCTGGTATGGCCTGACCGGCCGCCTCGGCGAAATCATGGAAGAGCATTGCAAGCGCTTCAATGACAGCCAGACGAAGTACGAGGCCAAATGCGTCGGCCAGGGTGGCTATGACAAGGCCGAACAGAATACCATCGCCGCCTTCCGGTCGAAGCAGCATCCCACGCTGGTCCAGATCTATGATGCCGGCACCGTGAATTTCATGCTTTCGGGCGCGACGTACAATGCGCCGGACCTTGCCCGCGACTTCGCCATGAAGATCGACTGGTCGGGTTATTTCCCCGGCATCTCGAACTACTACGCCACGTCGAAGGGCCAGATGTGGTCGTTCCCGTACAATTCCTCGACCGCCCTGCTCTACTGGAACAAGGATGCCTGGGCAAAGATCGGCAAGACCAAGGGTCCGGAAACCATCGAGGAATGGTGGGATGATCTCCGTGCCATGAAGAAAGCCGGCATCGAATGCGGCTTCGCCTTCGACTATGACACCTGGATGCCGCTGGAACAGTTCTCGGCGATCCACAACCTCCCGATCGCCACGAAGAACAACGGCTATGATGGCCTCGATGCCGAGGTCATGTTCAACAAGACCAAGTTCGCCGATTACATGAAGGACTGGAAGAAGCTCCTCGACGAGGGTGTCGCGCGGATCCAGACCGCCCAGACCGGCAAGACCATCCTGCAGGCATTCACCGACGGCTCCTGCGCCTCGATGCTGAGCTCCGTTGCCAACCATGGCGTCGTGGGCTCGACGGCCAAGCCCGGCCTCAACTGGGGTGTTGCGAAGCTGCCGGTCTACAAGGACTTCAAGCGCCATAACAGCCTTGTCGGCGGCGCCTCGCTCTGGGTCCTGCAGGGCAAGTCCAAGCCGGAATATGAAGCGGCAGCCGCCTATATCCAGTTCCTGCTCCAGCCGAAGGAAGAGCAGTGGTTTGCGGATGTGACCGGCTACATCCCGGTCACGCAGGCCGGCTACAAGGCGATGGTGGATGCCGGCTTCTATGCCGATCCGAAGCGCCAGGGCCGCGAGATCGCCATCGAGTCGCTGACCTTCACGCCCCCGACCGCCGTGTCCCGCGGGATCCGCCTCGGCAATTTCACCCAGATCCGGGCCGAGATCCGCTCGGAACTCGAGGCCGCCTTCACCGGCAAGAAGGATGTCCAGACCGCGCTGGATGACGCCGCCGCGCGCTCGAACCAGATCCTCCGTCGGTTCGAGCAGACCTTCAAGGGCAAGCAACTGCCCTGATCGCCGCCTTCAGCCTCATCGTCCCGGACCGCATGGGTCCGGGACATCCCTTGCAGGAATTCCGCATGGACAGGCGTGCCTCCTTCGACAACCTCTGGCTTGCAGGCGCCCTCGTTGCACCGCAGATCCTGCTGGTTGTCGTATTCTTCTACTGGCCGACGCTGCAGGCGCTGTACTGGGCCTTCTCGACCCAGCCGCCCTTCGGCGGAACCAACCAATGGGTGGGCTGGCAGAATTTCCAGCAGATCTTCACGGATGCCGTCTACTGGAATTCCGTCCGGGTCTCGATCATCTTCGCCACCCTCTCGACGGCGCTGTCGATCAGCATGGCGCTCCTGCTCGCGCTGATGATCGACCGGCAGCTTGCCGGGCACAAGGCCTACCGCTTCGTCTATTTCTGGCCCTACGCCATCGCCGCGCCGGCGGTGGGCCTCGCCTTCCGCTTCATCTTCGCGCCGGATGCCGGCTTCGTCTCGGCCATCAACCAGCTTGCACCGAACCTGTGGAACCCGGCCCTCAAGGGCTGGGATGCGATGATCCTGATTGTCATCGCCAATTCCTGGAAGATGATGGCCTACAATTTCATCTTCTTCCTGGCGGCACTCCAGAGCATTCCGCGCGGCCTCATCGAGGCTGCGGCGATGGACGGGTCCGGCGTCCTTCGGCGGGCACGCGATATCCAGATCCCGTTGCTCGCGCCGACCCTTTTCTTCCTGCTGGTCATCAACATCACCGAAAGCTTCGTCGACAGTTTCGGCATCGTCGACATCACCACCGGCGGTGGCCCGGCCCGGGCGACCGACCTGATGGTCTTCAAGATCTATTCCGACGGGTTCAAGGGCCTCGATTACTCGATGGCCGCCGCGCAATCGATCGTCCTGATGCTGCTGGTGATCGGCCTGACCTTCGTCCAGTTCCGCTATGTCGAGAAACGGGTGCACTATGCGTGATGGCAGCATGATCGAACGGGCGCCCATCCTGAACGCGGTCACGCATGTCCTGATGATCGCCGGCCTGCTGATCGCGGCCTTTCCGATCTACGTGGTCTTCATTGCCTCGACGCATGACCTGCCCACGGTGAACCGCGTTCCCATGCCGCTCTGGCCGGGCGACCACCTGGTCCAGAACTACGCGACCGTCTGGAACAAGTCGGATTTCGGCGCGAAGATGATCAATTCGCTGATCGTCGCCACCGGGGTCACGATCGGCAAGATCACCCTTGCCGCACTGACGGCCTTCTCGATCGTCTTCTTCCGCTACCGGGCGCGGATGCTGGTTTTCTGGGCGATCTTCATCACGCTGATGCTGCCGCTCGAAGTGCGCATCGTCCCGACCTACGCGGTCGCGGCGGATGTCGCAGAGCCCCTGCGCTGGCTGGTCTGGCTGTTCGGCCTGGAACTCGGCATAGCGCCGATCAACCTGCTCAACACCTATACCGGGCTGATCCTGCCGCTGGTGGCCACCGCGACCGGAACCTTCCTCTACCGCCAGTTCTTCCTGACGATCCCCGACACATTGGTCGAGGCCGCGCGGATGGACGGCGCCGGGCCGCTGCGGTTCTTCTGGGAGCACCTGATCCCGCTCTCGCGGAACAACATGGCGGCGCTCGCAACCATCATGTTCGTCTATGCCTGGAACCAGTATCTCTGGCCGCTGCTCATCACCACCGATGCCCGCATGGCCACCGCGACGATGCAATTGCAGAAGATCGTCCCCGGGCCGCTTTTCGGGCAGCCGCCAGTCTGGAACGAGGCGATGGCCGCCACGCTGCTCGTGATGGTGCCCCCGCTGCTCGTTGTCATCTTCATGCAGGGCGCCTTCGTGCGCGGCCTTGTCGCCACCGACAAATAACCCCGAACTGGAGGCTTCCATGGCCGAAATCGCGATCCGGAACGTCGAGAAAACCTATGGCAAGACTGCCGTCCTGCACGGCATCACTCTGGATATCGCCGATGGCGAGTTCCTCGTCATCCTCGGGCCGTCGGGATGCGGGAAATCCACGCTGCTGCGCATGATCGCCGGGCTGGAAGCCATCACGCGGGGAGAGATCGCCATTGCAGGGCGCGTGGTCAACGCGCTCGAGCCGCGGGAGCGCGGCTGCGCCATGGTGTTCCAGAACTACGCGCTGTATCCGCACATGACCGTTGCGGAAAATATCGGCTACGCGCTGAAGGTTGCAGGCCTGCCGAAGGCGGAGCGGGAGCGCCGCGTTGCCGAGATCGCGCGGATTGTCGGGCTCGAGGCGTTCCTCGCCCGCCGGCCGAGCGAATTGTCCGGCGGCCAGCGGCAGCGCGTGGCGATGGGCCGCGCGATGATCCGCGAGCCGAAGGTATTCCTGTTCGACGAGCCGCTCTCGAATCTCGATGCCAAGCTCCGCGTGCAGATGCGGCTCGAGATCCGTCGTCTCCACCAGCGTTTGCAGGCAACATCGGTTTTTGTCACGCATGACCAGATCGAGGCGATGTCGCTGGCGGACAGGATCGTCGTGATGAACCAGGGACGGATCGAGCAGGCCGGCCCGCCCCGTCTTCTCTATACCGAGCCGGCGACGCGGTTCGTCGCCTCCTTCCTCGGTGCTCCTGCCATGAACCTGCTGCCCGCGACCATCGTGGCGAAGGATCGCGCCCGCATGGCAGACGGAACCGAGATCGCTCTCGATCCCGGGCGGTTCGTCGTCGAGATCGGGCAGGCCGTGGAAATCGGCATCCGGCCGGAGGATGTCCTGATCGTCTGGCCGGGCAGCGAGGGCGCCCATGCGCTGGAGGTCGAATTCACCGAGGATATGGGCTCCAGCCGGCTGATCCATACCCGGTTGGGCGGGATGGGGTTTACCGTCCTTCAGGCGGCGGCACAGATCGAGGCGGAGGGTACTCTCGCCATCAACCTGCCGGAAGATGCCCTCCATCTGTTCGATGCCGCGACCGGCTTGCGGTTGCGACGCACTGGCGCGACAGTCGGAGTCCTTGCTTCGGCGGCTGCGTGATCCTTGCACTCGCATGGGCGCTGTCAGCCAAACCAAAGAAGTCTCGGGAAGCGCCCTACCCTGACATGGATCAGGCGGCGCAAAGCTTACGCCATTCGGTGAGTGCGGCGGCTCTTCTCGCCTAGAATGTCGGCCTGGATGAGCAGTGCCGTTCGTGGTTGAAGTGATTGTGGATCGAGCTGTGAACCGCGGCGAACCTCTGCAAAATTCGCTTCGCGGACCTTCGGTTCAACGCTGCTTTCCTGTCACGACGCTTCGTGACGAAGCTCTCGTGCACTTCAGCCTCGTGATCAACGGCGCGCCAGAGATCGTGCTTCACGGCAATCGGATTGCAGGACGAAATCCGTCCCGGATTGCCATCGTGATCTTCACGAAAACCTCGTCGAGGTGCCAGCGGCGGTGCCGGAAATTCCGCATCGCCTGGACCCGGCTGCGGCGGATCTCGTCCGCGAAAATCGTGCCGAACCGGTTCCCACAGAACCGCATCGTCTCATGCGTGATATCGGTCCCCCGCTCGTGCAGCCATTCTTCGACGTTCCGCAGCGACAGCGGTTAGCGGACATCCATCCCACCACCAGGCGGATGATCTCGGGCGAGGTCTTGACGTCGCGGAAAATGCGGACGTGCCTCATCCGGTCCGGCCGGCTGCCCTCCCCTTCAGCGGCACGCCGATTTTCCTCTGACAGTGCCCCTTTTGGCGCCACCTTCAGATCGGCCTGTCGCCCGCCTGCACCCGCAATGTACGGTTGTCGACACCGGGCAACATGCGTGCGGGATCGCGGGTCACAACCACATCGATCACAGTCGGGCTGCTCGTATTGTTCAGCCCCTCGGTGATGGCGGTGGCCAGCGTCGCGGGGTCATCCACACGGATGCCCCGGCACCCCATCGCATTGGCGATATTCGCGTAGTTCATCTCCACGAGATCCGAGGACTGATAGTTCCCCTCCCCGTAGACAGCGTGCTGGAGGGCTTTCACATAACCAGATGCAGCGTTGTTGAAGACAATGGTGACGAAGTTGGCCCCCAATCGTTTCGCGGTTTCGAGATCGCCCATCGTCATGTTGAAGCCGCCGTCGCCGGTCATCGAAACGACCCGGCGCTGATGGCCGACACCGAGTTGGCAGCCGAGCCCTCCGGGCACGCCATACCCGATGGAGGCGAAGCCGCGATCCGCAACGAAATGCCTGCCGGCCTTCTGGGTATCGAAGAGCAATGCGCCCCAGTGAGCAGCGAAGCCGCCATCGGCAACGAGCACGCCATCAGCCGGCATGAGGCGGTTCAGTTCGCCCAGAATGCGGCCGATATTGATGGGCGCCTCACCCGATTCGAGGCGATCCGCAGCGCCCTGCCGCCAGGCTGCCATGCGCTCCAGAACCTCCGCACCATAGGCAGCGCGAGACCGCAATCGCTGGCCCCCGTCAGCAAGGGCGGCTGTGAAAGCATCAAGTGTTAGGCGGGCATCCCCCACCAGCGCCACATCGGTGCGGGTGGTCCGGCCGATTTCCTCTGCGAGAATATCGACATGGATCACCGGCTTCCCGGTGCCGATCAACGAGAAACGCCGCGTGGCAATCTCGCCGAGTTTGCACCCCACAACGACAAGGCAATCGCTTTTCTCAACCAGCTGGTTCGCGATCCGGGAATAGCGCCCGAACACGCCAGCGGAAAGCGGATGCGTGCAGGCGATGGCGCCCTTGCCCGACATGGTGTGGGCAACCGGGATGCCCTGTGCTTCCGCCAGGGCCCGCAAGGCTTCATGCGCATCCGAGAGATGTATGCCACCGCCGACGAGCAGAAGCGGCCGGCTGGCTTTGGCCATACGCTGGACAGCGCGATCCATCTGCGCAGGATCAGGCAGGGAGCGGCGCGACTGCGTTTTCAGGACGCTGGGATCAACCCAGAAATCCGCCGCATCGAACTCATGTTCGGCATGCGCCACATCCTCCGGAACGTCGATCAGAACCGGCCCGGGCCGCCCCGATGTCGCCACCGCATAGGCACGCCGAACCGCCTCGGGGATGCGCTGGGGCATCTCGACGCGGATCACCTCCTTCACGACAGGCCGCAGGATATCAACCTGCCGCGCCTCCTGGGTCATGTTCTTCCAGGAATGCTCGCGATTGGTGTTGCCGGTGATCGCGATGATCGGGATCCCGGCATTGAGCGATTCCGCCAGAGCCGTAACAAGGTTCGTCGCGCCAGGCCCAAGGGTCGCGTCCACGACACCCGGACGATTCGTGACCCGCGCATAGGCATCCGCAGCGAAGGCGCCGCACCGTTCGTCGTTGATGAGCGCATGCTTCAGCTTCAGGGCACGGCAGGCTTCGTAGAAGGGCAGCAACTGGAAGCCGCCCATGCCGAAGATCGGTCCAACCTCATGCAGCTTCAACATTTCGCCGATGGCGCGGCCGCCCTGCATGGAGCGGATCACTTTCGCGGGGGAAAAATCAGTCACAACGGTTTCCATGACGTTGGGGGCAAGCGCCCCGGATGGGAGAGAGTGGCCTCGGTTCACTGCACCGAGGCGCCTGAAGCGCGGACAACTTCGCCCCACAGCCGGATCTCTTCAGCGATGAAGGCATGGAGCGCCGTTCCGACAAGCGGGCGCGGCGTCATGCCGATGGCCGCGAAGCGTTCGTTCAGCGCCGGCCTTGCCAACGCGTCAGTGATCTCGCCGGCTAGGCGTTCGATGATCGCCGGCGGTGTTCCGGCCAGAGCAAACAGGGCAAACCAGCTCTCCCCGCCCATCCCGGGGAATCCCACCTCGCGCAGGGTCGGGACCATCGGCAATTGAGGGGCGCGCTCGTCAGACGTCACGCCAAGGGCGCGCAACGTCCCGGACTGGATGAGCGGGAGCGCGGATGGCAGGTTGTCGAACATCAGATCGACCGCGCCGCCCACCAGGTCTGCCATGGCTGGTCCTGAGCCGCGATAGGGCACATGGGTCATGGTGATGGCCGTCTTGCTTCGGAACAGCTCGCCACTGAGATGCACCGAGGTGCCGTTGCCCGATGAGGCAAACGTCAGGCCTTCCTTGCGGGCCTTCCCTTCGGCCACAAGCTCGGCAACCGTCGTGGCCTTGATCCGCCGCGGCGAAACCACCAGCACGTTCGGCACGCCGGCGATCCGGCTGATCGGCGCAAAATCCTTCACGGCGTCATAGGGCAAGGCCTTGTACAGGGTCGGGTTGATCCCGTGCGTGCTGACCGTTCCCAGAAACAGCGTATGCCCGTCAGGCTCGCTCTGTTTCAGCGCGCCCGCCGCAATCGATCCGCCGGCGCCGGGTTTGTTTTCGACAATGACGCCGACGCCCAGCTGTGACGACAGCTGCTGGGCCATGAGGCGTCCGAGCGTGTCGGTGGCGCCACCGGCGGCGAAAGGGACGATGATGGTGAGCGTGCGGGAAGGATATCCGGCCTGCGCCCGCGCATTGAAGCTGCCGCCCGCAATCGCTGCAGCCGCAAGGCCAAGCAGGGAACGCCTGTGCAGAACGGGTCCGGCAATCGATGGATCGCGCATGTCTTGTCCTCCTGTCGGTTTCTGGTTGTGAACGCCCGGCCTGCCAGTACCCCGGCAGGGAATGCCGTCGATGGCGCCCGCCTTCTTTGCCTTTCCCGGCCGCTTCGCCACGCAGCGACGGAGCCATGGCGCTCGAACGGTTCCAACGTCGCAGGGCGGCAAGACCCATGCATAAGTTCTGTATATCAGAATTTTTTGTATCGCAATACGGAACATTGCAGCTGGCATGAGGCCTGACAGGAGTGACCTGCCATGCTAGAAACGGGAAATGGCGGATCGCGAAGCCAGATGAGGTCATGCGGGGCGATGAGCGATACGTGGCAACAGGACGATGAGGCTGCGTCGGACGCTTCGATCACGACCATTGATCGCGCCGCCCGCCTCCTGGCCATCCTCGCTGCCGGCGAAGCCATGGGCATGATGCTGACCGAGATCGCCCGACAGGCGGGATTCGGCAAAGGCACCACGCATCGCGTGCTGGCTGCGCTGGTGGAGGTCGGGTTTGTCTTCCAGAGCCCAGAAAACCGCCGCTACCGGCTTGGTTCCCGACTCACCCTGATGGCGCAGCATGCCCGGACGCAGGAACTGGCGTTTCGGGTTCAGCCACTTCTGGATCGCCTTGCCGAACAGACCGGAGACACAGCCTTCTGCTCGATCCGCGAGGGGCTCAGCGCCGTCTGCATTGCGCGGGCCACGGGGGAGTTTCCGATCCGCACGCTGACGCTGGATGTCGGCTCACGGCGCCCTTTGGGGATTGGCGCCGGCAGTCTTGCCCTGCTTGCCGCCCTGCCCGATGCCCTGGTTCAGGATAGCCTGGCGAAGAACGCACGTCTGCTTGCGGCCTACCCGGTCTACTCCCCGGAATGGCTCATGGGCAGGGTGAGGGAAGCGCGCGAATGCGGCTATGCCGAAAATCCGGGCGACATTCTCCCCGGCATGGGCGCAATCGGCATGGTTGTCGGCGATCCCGCATTCCAGCCTCTGGCCGCACTATCGATTGCGGCCATCAGCGAGCGCGTGTCTCCGCCGCGCAAGGATCTGCTGATCGGGAAACTCCGGGAAGCCACCGACGAATTGACTTCGTTGATGCGCTGATCCGGCAATGCCGGTGCCCCACGCGTTCAGCAGATCCTCGACGTTCCGCAGCGAGAGCGGGTAGCGGACAACCCTTATCACCGCGAGGCGGATGATCTCAGGCGAAGTCTTGAAGTAGCGGACAATGCGGGCGTGGCTCATGCGGTCCGGCGAGCTGCCCTGCCGGGCAGTGGCAAGCCGATTTTCTTCTGACAGTGCCAGCAAAAGGCTTGATATGTCGGCCTAGTCAGGCGACCCTACCCCAATCGAATGGGCATTTGGGAAATGTCCACTGAAAAGAATGAACAGGGGGGTGGCTAATGAGGGCGCTTGTTTTGACTGGCATGACAGCATTCCTGCTCGCGGCTTCGCAAGGGGCAGCGGATGCGCAGCAACTCAGCAGGTTCTGCGAAAACCAGTATAATCGCTATATGGACTCGCAATCGCCACGAGCGTTCGTCACCGCTTCCGACGGCTCGTGCTGGTGGGGCTATGGTCAACGGAGTGAGCGGGCGTCGATCGAGTTCGCGATGAACGCCTGCCGCAGGAACAACCGGCCCAACTGCCGAGTCTATTCGTCTTCCCGTTAATCAGAGATCTGGCTCGGAGCATCTGGACGGGGCGCTCTCAGACAAACCAAAGTAGTCTCGGAAAGCGCCCTACCCCGACACGGATCGGGCCGCACAACGTTGACGCCACTCGGTGAGTGCGGCGGTGCGACGATCCTTGAATGTTGGCTTGATGAGAGGTGTCGTTCCTGGTTGAAGTGGTTGTGGATCGAGCCGTGAACCGCAGCGAATTTCTGCAGAATTCGCTACGCGGACCTTCGGTTCAACGTTGCCTTCCTGTCGCGACGCTTCCTGACGAAGCTCTCGAGCACCTCACCCTCGTGATCGACGGCGCGCCAGAGATCGTGCTTCACGGCAATAGGATTGCAGGACGCAATCCGTCCTGGATTGCTATCGTGATATTTGCGAAAACCTCGTCGAGGTGCCACCGCCGATGCCGGAAGCACCGCATCGCCTTGACCCGACTTCGCCGGATCTCGGCCGCGAAAATCGTCCCGAACCGGGGCCACCAGAACCGCACCGTCTCAAGCGTGATGTCGATGCCGCGCTCGTGCAGCAGGCCCTCGACGTTCCGCAGCGACAGCGGGTAGCGGACATCCATCCCACCGCCAGGCGGATGATGTCGGGCGAGGTTGTCAAGTAGCGGAAAATGTCGGCGATGCTCATGCCATCGAGGGTAGCCGGCCCCTCCCGCCGGCAACCCGATCTTTGTCTGACAGTGCCGTCTGGGACACCTTGCGCAACCGACATAGCGGTGGGTGTATGACGAAGACTGCGCTGGCCTGACCGGCAGCTGCAGCTTCGCGCCCCCGTTTCAGACACTCAACGGTAGCTGCGCAAACGCCGAAAGCCGACATTGATGAGTTTCCATTGGCATCCTGCAAACCGGGGGCGGTTCAAACAGGTGATATCCACTTACTCGACCACAAATACGATTGCCGCACTCAAGGCATTGTTCGCGCCGGGTTGCGGATCGAGTAACAGGGCGGACAATCGCTCACCGAGCCGGCGCGTCAGGAAGTCTCGGGCCAACCGCTCGTCACCCTTGAAATAGAGCTGCGTTGTCAGCGTTCTCTTGCCCGGACGGATGACCTTGGCATGCATGTGCCGCGGCCTTGTTCCATAGATGCCGGGCAGGATGGTGCGGAACTCGAAGCGGCCCAGTTCATCGGTTCTCGTCTGTCCGAAGAACTGGAACGCCTGATCGCGCTGGTCGGTCCGGGAGTCACCGGGATGCATGTAGATGCCATTCGTGTCGGTCTGCCAGAGTTCCACAGTCGCGGCGGGCACGGGGCGACCGGCCTGGTCGAGCACGCGCCCGTTCATCACGATGATGGTTCCCTGCGCGACGTTCCCGGTTCCGATGCGCGTCAGGTCGTTATCCTGATCCGCCAGTTTGGCGACCGGATAATACGGTCCCTCGGCCTGCGAGGGCGTGAGCGGAAGCGGATTTGTGCCGCTCGCTGCAGCCGAATTCTCAGGGATCAGCGCCAGGGCAAGGCCGGGCAGAAAGGTGAGTGCAAGGGCCATGGCCCGGATCTTCACAACGGTTTTCATGATCAGGCTCCGAGTGCGGCAGAAATGGTTGCGGAAATCGGGGTTGTGGGTCGGCCGATGAGGCGCGACAGCGTGCGGCTGTCATCGAACAAAGCCCCTTCGGCAGCGCGTGCGTCACTGTCGGCGATGACCATCGCGAAGCCCTCGGGCAGGCCGAAACCCTGCAGCGCCTTCGCATAGTCCGCCTGCGGCATGTTCACATAGGCCACGGGTTTGCCTGCCGCCCGGGCGACAGCTGCGGCGAAATCCGCCCCGGTATGGGCGGTGTCGCCGGCGAGTTCATAGGTCTTGCCGGAATGGGAGGCGTCGAGCGCGGTCACGGCAATGGCCTCGGCATAATCCGTGCGCGCGGCGGAGGAGATGCGCCCGTCGCCTGCCGCGCCGATGATCGCACCATGCTGGATCGAAGCACCCAGCGCACCGGTGTAGTTCTCGGTGTACCAGCCATTGCGCAGGATCGTAGCGGAGATGCCGGCTTCCCGTAGGGCCGCTTCAGTGGCGACGTGATCCTGCGCGAGGATCATCGGCGAAGCGTCGCCCTTCAGCACCGAGGTGTAAAGGATACGCCCCACGCCGGCTGCCTTGGCGGCCAAGATCGCAGCCCGATGCTGGCCGGCGCGATCATTGAAATCGTTGGAGGAGATAAGGACCATTGTCCCGATCCCCGTGAGGCTTGCGGGATTGGCGCTTGTATAGTCGAAGGCGCGTGCCTCGACGCCCAGATCGACGGCTTTGGCGGGATTGCGGGCGAGGGCGATCGGCTTTGCGCCTCGGGCCTTCAGTGCGGCGATGGCAAGGCGGCCGAGCTGGCCTGTGGCTCCGGTGATGGCGATGGTCATGGGGGTCTCCCGTTGGTTGAAAAACGAGAGATAGGATCTTGCTTCCTGAACAGAAGTACATACATTTTGGTTAGTATCCATTTTTGGAGATCACGAAATGGTCAGCAAGGATGCACAGGCGCTTTTCGATCACTGGAAAGCGGGGAATGTTCTGGCGACGAACTGTCCGTCACGTCCCATTCTCCAGCATCTGACCAGCCGTTGGGGCACTCTGGTAATGATTGCGCTGGCCACAGGGCCACACCGGTTCGCCGAATTGCGGCGCAGGGTGGGCGGGGTCAGCGAGCGCATGCTGAGCCAGACCCTCAAGGATCTGGAGGCGGACGGCTTTGTGCTGCGCACCGCCCATGCGGTTGTGCCGCCGCATGTGGATTATGAATTGACCGATCTTGGCCAGGAAGCAGCCAGGCATGTCGTTGCACTGGCATCCTGGATCGAGGCGGCGTTGCCGGAAATCCTGCCCAGGAAGGCCGCCGCAGGGCGCGCGAAAAACGTCGCAGGGGATGGTTCAGCGCCAATGACCAAACCCAGTCGATAGATTGGCGCAAACTGAACCACCTACTCGCCGATCCAGCGGGACAAGAGCCCCCACCCATTCAAGGTGGCGAAAGGCAAAGCGCCCCCGCGCTTCAGCGACAATGGCTTGGGCCTAATCTCTGGCTCTCCCCGTTCAGCTTCAAGCTACGCATCGACCGTTTCGCGCCGCCATTCCGCACGTTCAAAATTCTATAGAGAGGCACTGTCAGAGGCAAACCTGCTGTCCACGCTTCGCCGCCCCATCGCTATCGATCGGACATAAACTAGCGCTCTCTGGGGGCAATCCCCTCAGAAGATGGCAAGGCGCTGGCGGCCGGGCGATCCAAAAATACAACTCTGACCCGATAGCCCGCAAGTCGATTTTCTATCTGACAGTGCCATCCCGCGCTCGTGCAGCAGGTCCTCGACGTTCCGCAGCGACAGCGGGTAACGGACAACCATTATCACCGCGAGGCGGATGATCTCAGGTGATGTCTTGAAGTAACGGAAGATGCGGGCGTGGCTCATGCCATCGAGGGTAGTAGGCCCCAACCAAGCGGCAACCGGATTTTTCCTCTGACAGTGCCCATCTGACAGTGCCGCCGGGAGCGGCAATTTAAGCCCGGCTGCCAAGTGGCTAATGATTTTTCAGCCTATGAACAGATTTTTTCTTATAATTTTTCTTGTTCTTCAAATAATCTTTAAGTCTATCAATTATATGAACATCGCTGTATACAGCTGCTCTTTCGTATTTTTATGCGCACTCTTTAGAAACTTCTTCGCCTTTTGGATGTCCACTAATAATTAGATAGTATTTATCTCTTATGTCATCGTATCTATATGTCTGCATCTTGTCAGAATGACCAGCATGTATATTCTTTATTTTTTTAAAAACTTCTTTATTCCTAAAAATACTATGGTCAACAAATATTCTAAAAATCCAATGGTTTTCAATGTCGCTTTCGCTATTTATCGAATTTGGGTCTGAGGCATCCAAGAAGTCTGCCATTGGCAGTTCCCGCAATACAAAAAGAAACGAATGAGCATCGTCGACCTTTGCGCTAATGACATCTCCGACGTTCCACCGCTTTCTTGCCATTTTCAATCCGCCAAGCCCGCCTTACGCGCTGCATCCATGTAGGAATCAAAGTTTGGATTATCGCTGGATATGCCATTTATGGCATTTCCGGAAGTGCCGCCGCTTTTTTGCGCTCCACCCCTCGCATCAATCCCGAATTGCTCTGACCCGATAGCCCGTAATTCGATTTTCCATCTGACAGTGCCATCCCGCGCTCGTGCATCAGGTCCTCGACGTTCCGCAGCGACAGCGGGTAACGGACAACCATCATCACCGCCAGGCGGATGATCTGAGGTGATGTCTTGAAGTAGCGGAAGATGCGGGCGTGGCTTATCCGGTCCGGCCGGCTGCCCTCCCCTTCAGCGGCAAGCCGATCTTTAGCCTGAGAGCGCCGGCGAATGCCCCGATCGCGCCTGCCCCGATGGCTTTCGGATGAACCATCTCCCTTCCTTGTTGTAGTCTGGCTCAAAAAAGTGACCGGCACGCGCGGGGCATGCCGACCACGGGTTGTCCGGACATGCAGGATCAGTCGTGCTTCAGCCCGGCGGACTGGATCAACTGCCCCCAGCGCTGATGCTCCTCGACCATCATGCGGCGGAACTCCTCAGGCGAATTGCCGATCGGAGCTGCGCCCTCCTTGCCGAGGCGGTCCTTGAGCAACGGAGAGTTGAGGGCATCCAGCGTGGCCTTGCGCAGGCGCTCGACGACAGGGCCTGGCGTGCCGGCCGGCACCACGAAGCCATACCAGGCACTGGCTTCGTAGCCGGCCCAGCCGAGTTCCGCCACGGTCGACAGGTCCGGATAGAGGCTGGTCCTGGCCCGCGAGGTCACGGCCAGCGGGCGGACGAGCCCGCCCTCGATCTGACCTAGAATGGACGGGAAGGTCGTGACCATGAAATCGGTCTTGGCGCCGATCAGGTCGTTGATGGCCGGACCCGCCCCGCGGTAGGGGATGTGAAGCGCCTTCACGCCCGCGGCCTTCTCGAGCAGCAGCGTGGCGAGATGGCTGGCCGAACCGTTGCCGGCCGAGCCATAGGTCAGCTTCTCCGGGTTCGCCTTGGCATACGCGATCATCTCCTTGAGTTCCCTGAAGCGCGATTCCTTCGGCACGACGATGACCAGCGGTGCCGAAGCCAGCAGTGTCACCGGATCGAAAGCCTTCAGCGTGTCCACCTTCATCGACTTGAAGAGATGCGGGTTGACCACCATCGGGCCCTGGTTGGCCATGAGCACGGTGTAGCCGTCGCGATCGGCATTGGCCGCCTGCTGCGTGGCAATGTTGCCGCCCGCCGCTCCGTTATTCTCGACGATCATCGTCTGGCCGATCGCCTGGCTGATCCCCTGGGCAATCACCCGGGCAATCGTGTCAGTACCTCCGCCTGCCGCATAGGGCACGATCAGCTTGATCGGCTTGGTCGGGTAGGTTCCGCTGGCGCGGAGAGCCGTTGTCCCGAGGAGGGTGCTGGCAAAGCCGATGGTAAAATGCCGCCTGTCGAGCTGCATGGTTTCACTCCCGAATGTTGATTTTAGGCTGATTTGGCATAGGTGACGAGAGGAGCTCCGGCGGCAGCCTCCGGCACACGGACAAAAACACTGCCTTCGAAGATCTTTCGGGCGGTCCGGACCAGCGACGCCTCGATCAACGCGCCGGGCTGCGACTGGGCAAGCGTCAGGTCGAGCGCGCCGGAGGGATGTTCGATCCGGATCGGCGCATCGAGTCCGGCATCGGGCGCGACGCTGTTGGCAACGGTGCCGGGAATGGCGGCGGCGGTGGCGATGCCGACAGCCCCGGTCACGGCCAGCGCCTTGTGTGCCGAATGCGGCATGAAATACCGCGCGGCGAGCGTGCCACCGGCCTTCGGGTCCGCCACGAGGACCGGCTTCGGCACGACGAGGTCGCCGACATCCCCGAGGCCCATGCGCCGCCCCGCCTCGCGCCGCAGGGATTCGAGCCGCGCCATGAAGGCCCGGTCGGCATCGAGATCGGCCGGACTCTCGTACCCGGTCTTTCCGAGATGGCTGGCCCGGACAATCATCATCGGCGTTGCTGCATCGATGAGCGTGCAGGGAATCCCGTCGAGGATGTCGGTCCGCCGGCCCGTGGGAAACAGCGCGCCGGTCTTGGCGCCGGCGGCGTCGAGGAAGGTCAGCCGGACCGGCGCCGCCATGCCGGGCACGCCGTCGATCCGGCAGGTCCCGTCATAGGTCACCCGGCCATTCGGCGTCTGGACGACGGCTTCGATGCGCTTGCCGGTATTGACGTTGAAGATGCGGATCCGCGTCTCGCCTTGCTGCGCCCGGACAAGCCCGCGCTCGATGGCGAAGGGCCCGACAGCGCTCAGCATGTTGCCACAATTCGGTGAGGTATCGACACGCTGCTCGCCGATTTTCACCTGCGCGAAGAGGTAGTCGATATCGGCATCCGGGCGGAAGGAGCGCGAGACAATCGCCACCTTGCTCGTCAGCGGGTTGCCACCGCCGAGCCCGTCGATCTGCAGGTCATGGCCGGCCCCCATGGCCGAGATCAGCGCCGCATCACGGGCCGAGGCATCGGCCGGCAGATCAGAAGCCAGGAAGAACGGCCCGCGGGATGTGCCGCCTCGCATCAGGGTGCAGGGAACTGCGCGGGTTTCCATGGCCATTCTTCCGCAAAACGTCGCTATTGATCCTCATTTCAAATCAATAGCGACTATTCATCTGAATTACGGAAGCGTCCTAGCAGGCTCGATCACCATTGTTAAATGCAAAGATTTCGGATATTGATGCGCAATGCGGATCAATTTTGAACTTCTTGACCTCCGTGCCTTCCTGGCAGTGCTGGAAAGCGGCAGCTTCCACAAGGCGGCTGAACAGCTGAATCTCTCGCAGCCCGCGCTCAGCCGGCGGATCAAACAGCTCGAAATCACCCTGGGCGCCCCCCTGCTCGAACGCACGACACGGCGAGTCTCCGCGACCACCGTGGGGCGGGAACTCCAGCCGCTGCTGGTTCGCCTGCTGGACGAGCTGGAAGCTTCGGTCCTGTCGATGAGCGCGACCGGCAAGCTGCAGCACGGGCAGGTCACCATTGCATGCGTGCCGACAGCGGCCTTCTATTTCCTGCCGCTGGTGATCCGACAATTCCACGCGCTGCATCCAAACATCCGGATCCGCATCCTCGATCTCTCAGCCAGCGAGGGCCTGAAAAGCGTGGCCCATGGTGAATCCGAATTCGGGATCAGCATGCTCGGCTCGGCCGATCCGGAATTGACCTTCACGCCCCTGATGGACGATCCCTTCGTGCTGGCCTGCCATCGCGCGCATCCCCTCGCCGCCCATGCGGCGGTGGAATGGAGCGATCTCGCGAATGAATTGCTGATCGGCGTCAGCCGCCATTCCGGCAACCGGACCATTCTCGACAATGCACTGGCCAATTCAGGGGTCCGGCTGAACTGGTTCTACGAGGTGAACCATCTCTCGACCTCGCTCGGCCTCGTGGAGACCGGCGTTGGGATTTCGGTCCTGCCGCGGCTGGCCACCCCGCAGGACGATCACCCGAAGATCGTGACCCGGCCGATCACCAGCCCCGTGGTCTCGCGCACGATCGGGATTGTCGAGCGGCGCAATGGCCGCCTCTCCCCGGCAGCCAGCCGTTTCCGCGCCCTGCTCTCGGAGAGCTGGGGCCAGCAGCCCCATTCCGGCTGAACCCAATGCCGACAGGCCTGTCCAGAAGGTGCTGTCAGACAAACCAAAAAAGTCTCGGAAAGCGCCCTACCCCGACATGGATCAGACCGCGCAAAGCTGGCGCCACTCGGTGAGTGCGGCGGCGCGACGATCCTTGAAATTCTGTCGGCTGATGAGGGTACGTTCCTGGTTGAAGTGGTTGTGGATCGAGCCGTGAACCGCGGCGAACTTTTGAAGACTTCGCATCCGCCGGAAGCGGAGCATCGCCCACTCTCTTCGTCGGAATAGCTGGTGCGAATTCTCGGCGCGATTGTTCAGCCAGCGGCCGACCTCGCGCTTGTCGATGGCGCCCAAACTCTTGAGCGCGGCGCCATAGGAAGCAAGCTGATCTGTCACGATGTGATCGACTTTTCCGTGGCGGCCGATTGATTTTCTCAAGAATTTCG
>JAPZSB010000008.1 GCA_027531565.1 Beijerinckiaceae bacterium | reverse complement strand
AGGAAGCAAGCTGATCTGTCACGATGTGATCGACTTTTCCGTGGCGGCCGATTGATTTTCTCAAGAATTTCGCTACGCGGACCTTTGGTTCAACGCTGCTTTCTTATCGCGACGCTTCGTGACGAAGCTCTCGAGCACTTCTCCCTAATGATCGACGGCGCGCCAGAGATAGTGCTTCACCCCATTGATCTTCACGAAAACCTCGTCGATGTGCCAGCGTCGATGCCGGAAATTCCGCATCGCCTGGACGCGGCTGCGCCGGATCTCCGCGGCGAAGATGGTGCCGAACCGGTTCCACCAGAACCGCACCGTCTCATGGGCAATGTCGATCCCCCCGCTCGTGCAGCAGGTCCTCGACGTTCCGTAGCGACAGCGGATAGCGGACATACATCATCACCGCCAGGCGGATGATCTCGGGCGAGGTCTTGAAGTAGCGGAAAATGCGGGCGTTGCTCATCCGGTCCCGCTAGCCGCCCTTCCCGTCAGCGGCAACCGGATTTTTCCTCTGACAGTGCCTAATTCCCTGTTTCCGCGAAATCCGAGGCAAACCGACCGTCCTCTCCGGAAAGCAGAGACGGGCCTCCAGGCCGCACCGAAAACACCGGCTTACGCCCGGCGCATGGACAGCATGAAAACGGAATCGTGCCGGAAAGCCGCGTCATTCCCGCGACTTGCGCGGCGGATCAGGGAACGGAGACTTTTTGAGGGGGTGGGTGGCGGAGACGGAGGGATTCGAACCCTCGATACCCCTTTCGAGGTATGCTCATTTAGCAAACGAGTGCCTTCAGCCTCTCGGCCACGTCTCCGGCGCTGCCGAAGCAGCGAGGACGCTCTATGCCCGAGGGCGGGCCGGAGTTCAAGCCGCAATCCGAGGCGAAGGGAACGCCCACACAGCAGAGAGGGCGCCCCCACAGCGCCCTGCTGCCGCATTCGGGCCCCTTGCCGTCAGTGGATGGACAGCCATTCCCGGGCGCGGCGCTGCGCGGCGGCGATTTCGGCGGCGCTGAGTTCGGCGGCGATTTCCTGGCGGCGTCGGGCGGCTTCGCGATCGCCGCGCAAGGCCGCGATGTTGAACCATTTATGGGCCTCGACCAGATCGCAGATGCCGGTCCGGCCGCAGGCATAGTTCACGCCCATTTCGAAAAAGTTCAGTTCCGGTTCGCCAGATGCGTTGATCTGCTGCGCCATACCCATTTCAGCCCCCTGTGTCACTTCTGTTGACGACTACCCTGACCGAAGGATCTGCTGGCCTGAAGCCATGTCGTTGCCTTCGATGCGTCAAATTTGAAGCAAACTTTCAAAGAACCCCTGAATCGACAGGACTAACAACAGGTTGCCGGAATCACCCGCCTGTCCGCCATTCACGCTCCGCTAAGGGTCAAATTCTGAATTTCCTTTTGGATTCAATGATTCAGCTTCCGGCAAGACTCCTTTCCGGAAGCTTCCCTCAACCATGTCGCCGAAACGCAGCCCGAGGATGCTGCGGGCCACGCCTGTCCCCACCCTCTTGACGTGTTTTAGTTTATATGTGAACTGATTGCATAAGAACAAAACTCAACCGGGAGGATCTGACGATGCGAAACACTCATGCAATGCTGCTGGCTGCTGCCATGACCTCGGGCCTCGGGCTGATGACGGCTCCTGCCCTTGCCAACGAGATCCAGGGCACCTGGCAGCGCACGGATACGAATGCGAGCCGGGTCCGCTTCTCGAAATGCGGTGATGCCTCCTGCGGTTCGATCATCTGGCTCAAGGACACGACCGGCGCCGCGAAAGTGGGCCAGCGCGTGTTCTTCGACATGAAGCCGAATGGCGATAACCGCTGGACCGGCAAGGCCTTCAACCCGGAAGACGGCAAGAGCTATTCCGGCAAGGTGATGGTCAACGGCAAGCAGATGGTCACCGAGGGTTGCGCGCTTGCGGGCCTGGTCTGCCGCAGCGTCAACTGGGTCCGCGTGGACTGAGCCACCGGCGGAAACCCGTTCCCGAATCGGGCTGAACCGCTATAGAGGCGGGATGGAGTTCAGCCCGCAGCAGGATCGCGCTCTCGTCGCGATTTCCGATTGGCACAAGGCGGCCCGCCGGCGGCGCGGCGAGCCGGTCTTCCGCCTGTTCGGCTATGCAGGCACGGGCAAGACAACCCTCGCGCGGCATATCGCCGAGGGGATTGACGGTGATGTGCTGTTCGCCGCCTTCACCGGCAAGGCCGCCGCGGTGATGCGGGACCGGGGCTGCGGCGATGCCCAGACGCTGCATTCGCTCATCTATCGCTCGAAAGACAGCGAGACCGAGGAGCCGACCTTCGTCCTCAACCGGCAATCCGACGTCAAGAAGGCCGAGCTGGTCATCGTCGATGAATGCTCGATGGTCGACGCGGAGCTGGGTACAGACCTGCTGTCCTTTGGCGTGCCCGTTCTGGTCCTCGGCGACCCCGCACAGCTGCCCCCGGTGAAGGGCGGTGGTTTCTTCACCGAATCCGAGCCGGATGTGATGCTGACGGAGGTGCACCGGCAGGCCGCCGGCGATCCGATCATCCATCTGTCGATGCTCGCCCGGAACGGCGAGAGGCTGCCGACCGGCGAGTACGGCGACAGCCGGGTCATCCGCCGCGAGCAGATCGACGCGCCGCAGATCCTCGCAGCCGACCAGGTGCTGGTGGGCCGGAACGAGACCCGGCGGAAGTACAATGCCCGGATCCGGACCTTGCTCGGTCGGGTGGATGCGCTGCCGGAGAAGGACGAGAAGCTCGTCTGCCTCCGCAACAACCGCCAGAAGGGCCTGCTCAACGGCTCGACCTGGACGGTCAAGCTGGTCGGGGAGCGCGTGGGCGAGTTCGTCCATATGCGTGTCGCCCCGGATGACGGGAACGGCCCGACCGTGAAGGTGGTGGTGCCGCGTGGCTTCTTCGAGGGGATCGGCGAGGAGATCCCGTGGGAGATCCGGCGGCATGTCGAGGAATTCGACTACGGTTATGCCCTGACGGTGCACAAGGCGCAGGGTTCGCAATGGGACCGCGTGGTGCTGTTCGACGAGAGCTTCGCCTTCCGCGAGCACCGCACGCGGTGGCTCTACACCGCCATCACCCGCGCGGCGAAGGCGCTGACGGTCGTCACCTGACGCCGGGGCAGTTTGGCACGACCGTCAGCCAGTCCGGGCTGGCCGCGGCATCATAGACATAGAGGTGGACGAAGCGATCAGGCCTGCCGGCACAGCCGGCAACCGGGCCGACCAGCCGCCCGACCAGACGGCCGGTGCGTGGCTGGAGGCTGCGCGGCTCGCCCTCGCGTTCGGTCACGTCACAGAGCGGCTCGCAATGCGGGAATTTCGGCTCCGGCCCGGTCTGGACATACAGCATGGACTGTGTCCGCGAGAAGCGGATCCGGTAGTGATGGCGGGCCGGATCGGAGGCTACCGCCAGGAAGGCCTCCCGCGATTCCAGGCAGAAATCGCCGAAACAGGCCCGCGTGATCTCGATGGATGCGGCCCTTGCCTCGGATGCCCAGAGCAGCAAGACGAGGGCCGCAAACCGCATCGATCAGGATTTCGGCTTGTTTCCGAACAGGATCTCCTGGACCTTGGGATCCTTCATGTTCTGCGAGGACGGATCCCGCTTCTCCGATCCGACCGCAAGGCCACGCTGAACGGCCGGCCGGGCGAGGAAGGCATCGAGCCAGCGCTTCACATGCGGAAACTCGGCAATATCCTGGCCCTGGCGCTCCCAGAGCTTGGCCCAGGGGCCGATGGCGATATCGGCGATCGAATACTCGCCCGCCACCCATTCGCGGTCCTTGAGGCGCTTGTCGAGCACGCCATAGAGCCGCTTGGTCTCGTTGGTGTAGCGGTTGATGGCGTATTCGATCTTCTCGGGCGCATAGATGCGGAAATGATGGGTCTGGCCGAGCATCGGGCCGAATCCACCCATCTGCCAGAACAGCCACTGGTCAACCTCGACGCGCTTGCGTTCGTTGACAGGATAGAGCTGGCCGGTCTTGCGGCCGAGATACTGGAGGATCGCGCCGCTTTCGAAAAGCGAGATCGGCTCGCCGCCGACCGTGTCATAGTCGACGATCGCCGGCATCTTGTTGTTCGGCGCGATCTTCAGGAAATCGGGCTGGAACTGTTCGCCCTTGGTGATGTCGACGAGGTGGACCTCGTAGGGAAGGCCCATTTCCTCGAGGGCAATGGAAATCTTCCAGCCGTTCGGGGTCGGCCAGTAGTGAAGATCGATCGGCTTCATGAAGCGCTCCAGCTTTCGGAATGTGCCCTGTCATATCGTGATGCGCCGCGCACCAACAAGGGGGCGCGCCGGGGAGGCCGGGCACAAAAACGTGACAGGGCCGGGAATGCAACGTCCGCTTGCTTTACCCGCCAGACAAAGCGGCGCAGCATGAGTCTGTTCTTTCGATGATATTTCAGGTCTTGCCAATGCATCGACATTTCCGGGCAGCCTCCGGCGCCCTGATCCTGCTTGTCCTGTTCTCCGCTTCATCCGGCCTGCCGGCCCAGACGCCGGGACGGCATCCGCTGCGGACCGAAGACAGCCCCGACCCTGCCGGCCCCTTCCGGAGGCCACCACGCCAGGCGAGCGAGAAGCAGCGGGAAAGTGCCGCCCGGATCCGCCTCTGCGGCCAGGAATGGCGTGCCCTCAAAGCCTCCGGGCGGCAGGGCGCGCAGGACTGGCGCGGCTTCAGCCGGGACTGCCGGGAGCGGCAGAAGGCGCGCGGTCACTGACCGGCGAGGACCTTGCCGAACCCTTCATGGCGCTGCTCGTAGCCGAGCGTGCGATAGAAGCGGTGGGCATCGACGCGCTTCTTGTTCGACGTCAGGGTTGCTTCCGTCGCACCGCCCTCGCGGGCCATGGCCTCGGCGGCAGAGACCATCCGCGCGCCGACTCCCTTCCCGCGGGCAGCAGCCGCCACGAAGACCGAGTTCAGCACCACCTTGAGCCGGCCATGCGAGGGCAGGCCCCGCAGGAAGTAGAGATGCACGAAGCCAAGCACGGCGCCCTCGCCGCGCGCAACGATCAGGCGGTGATCCGGATTGGCAAGGATCTCCTCGAAGGCCTTCCGGTAGGCCGGCTCGAATTCCGGCGTCCAGGCATCGCCTTTTCCGCCGACCTCATCCTCCGCGAGGATCCTGACCATGGCCGGCAGATCGTCGACACTGGCCCTCTCCACAATCAACGCTGCGTGCACCATGTTGCCCCTGTTCCGCCTTCCGGCCCTCGTTCTTGCGCCTCGATTACCCATAACTTGGCAGAGCCGCTAGACGGGGCCCTGCGCTCCCGCTAACACACGCTGCCCGCCCGCCTCTCGAACCCCGGTTCCCATGGCCATTGAGATCGAAACGTCCCGGATCCTCGAGTTCGTCCAGGCCAACCAGTCCATGGCACCGCTCGCCATCTTCCTGATGGCGATGGGCGAGACCATCGTGATTGTCTCGGTCTTCATTCCCTCGACCTTCCTGCTCTTCGCGATCGGGGGAATCCTTGCGGCAGCGGGGGTGCCGCTGATGCCCTCGCTGCTTGCCGGCTGGCTCGGGGCCTCGCTCGGCTTCTCGATCATGTATCTCGTCAGTGCATCGACGGGTGACCGGATCCTGACCTTCTGGCCGTTCCGCACCTACACGGAGACGGTATCCAAGACGATCGCCTTCTCGCGCAAATGGGGCGTCTGGGGCGTGATGATCGGCCATTTCAGCGGTCCGCTGCGCGTTCTGATCCCGATCGTGGCGGGAATCTCGCGCATGCGGCCCCTGCCCTTCATGGTGGCCAACCTGCTCGGCGCCCTCGGGTGGATCCTCACGTTTTTCGCGCCGGGGCATCTGGTGGTCTCGTCGGAATGGTTCCGGGGCTTCTTTTCCGGTTTCCTCAAATTCACCTGAAATGAAAAACCCCGCCCTTTCGGGGCGGGGTCTGAACCTGTTCAGGGTGCCTTTGTCAGGCGCTTATTCGCAGACGCGGCGCGTCACACGCACCCAGCGGCCGCGGTAATCGTCCCAGACGCGCTCGCGGACGCGGTAGCAGACCGGCTCTTCGACATAGACCGGGCCGGGGGCGTGATAGACCGGTGCGCCATAGGCGCGCGGGGCCAGCAGCGCACCGCCGATCAGGGCGCCGCCAATGAGGCCGGCGGCGAGAGCGGCATTGCGGCCGCGACGGGCTTCGGCTTCCTGCACCGGCAGGGCCGCGAAGGTCAGCGCGAGCGCTGCGGCGGCGAGAGCCGAGGTCTTCTTCAAAGAAATCGCGTTGATCATGGTCATTCTCCGCTGTTGGTCGAAACCGGCGGGGCACCGCCCCTTCCTGCCAATCGGCTTCGTCGATATACCCATATCCATGCCGCTCGGATGCGACAGTGCGCTTTCGCACCTGTCCGGAAGCTGAACGGACCGGGGTGAGATCGAGGCAGGCACCCGTTTCCTCAAAGCATCTTGATAAAATGATACTCCGATGTCCGCGAAATGTCACCCAGATCGCGGGTCGCACCGCTGGCCTCATAGCCCATCCGGCCATAGAGGCCATGGGCCGAGGTGAAACGGGTATCCGACCAGAGGATCATCCGGCGCGCCTCATCCGAACGGGCCAAGGCCTCGACATGGAGCACAAGCCGCGCCGCAATTCCCTGCCGCCGGCAATCCGGCCGGACATAGAGCCGGTGCAGTTCTGCGGTTCCGGGCTCAGGCAGATCATAGGCGATGGAGGCGCAGATACGTCCGCGCGCATCTTCCAGCACGAGGAAGGCCCCGCCCAGCGGAACGGAGCGGCCATCGGGCCCGGGCCGTGTCCGTTCGAGCCAATGTCCGGGCCGGACGAGATCGGGCAGGTCTTCATGCGGGTCGACATAGCAGCCGGGATATTCGGCAAAGCAGAGCGCGAGCAGTCCGAACAGGTCCTGCGCATCCTCGTCACGCGCCGGGCGCAGCGTCCAGAGCGGCAGGGCCGCCTCAAGCACGAGATGGGCAATGCCCGCCTCGGCATCGCCGCCGCAGGCGAGGCCGGACGACACGGGCTGGAAGCCGTGCCGGCGGTAGAACGCAAGCGCCCGCGCATTGCGCGGCTCGACCTCCAGCCGGGCGCGGCGGGCGGCAGGAAATGCGCCGAGCAGTGAATGCAAAAGCCGCCGGCCAAGCCCGCCCCGCTGGAAGTCGGGCAGGATATAGATACGGCTGATCTCGACCCTGCCTTCGGGCCCGAGATGCGCCGAGGCCGTGGCGATGACTTGCCTGTCCTGCTCCGCAACCAGGAAGATGCGGTGGTCCGGTTGGCCGGCGGCCTCCTCGAACTGGCGGAGAAGCGCCTCCGGCGAATGCCAGCGCGCGGTCATCTCGGCGACTTTCGCCGCGCCGAGCGCCTCGTCATAGGTGGCGTGCCAGGTCCGGACCAGCACGTCCCGGACCGCAGGGAGATCCGCCTGCCGGACGGGCCGGATGACGGGGGCGGTCACTCGATCCCCAGTTTCGACTTGAGCAGCTCGTTGACCGCAGCCGGGTTGGCCTTGCCGCCGGAGGATTTCATCACCTGTCCGACGAACCAGCCCAGCAGGGTCGGCTTGGCCTTGGCCTGCTCGACCTTGTCCGGGTTGGCGGCGATGATCTCGTCCACCACCTTCTCAATCGCGCCGGTATCGGTCACCTGCTTCATGCCACGCGCCTCGACGATGGCGGCAGGGTCTCCGCCCTCGGTCCAGACGATCTCGAACAGGTCCTTCGCGATCTTGCCGGAAATCGTTCCGGCGCCGATCAGGTCGATGATGCCCCCGAGCTGGCCGGCGCTGACCGGGCTTTCCGTGACGCCGAGACCTTCCTTGTTCAGGCGGCCGAACAGCTCGTTGATGACCCAGTTCGCGGCGATCTTGCCGTCGCGGCCCTTGGCCACGGCTTCGAAGAAATCAGCGCTTTCGCGCTCCATCACCAGCACCGAGGCATCATAGGCCGTCAGGCCGTACTGGCTCATGAACCGGGCCTTCTTGTCATCGGGCAGTTCGGGCAGGCCGGCCTTCAGCCCCGTGACAAACTCTTCCTCCAGCACCAGCGGGAGCAGGTCCGGATCGGGAAAATAGCGGTAATCATGCGCCTCTTCCTTCGAGCGCATCGAGCGCGTCTCGCGGTTGCCCGGATCGTAGAGGCGGGTCTCCTGATCGATCGAGCCGCCATCCTCGAGAATCGCGATCTGGCGGCGGGCCTCGACCTCGATGGCCTGGCCGATGAAGCGGATGGAATTGACGTTCTTGATCTCGCAGCGCGTGCCGAAGGGCTCGCCCGGGCGCCGGACGGAAACGTTCACATCGGCGCGGAGATTGCCCTTTTCCATGTCGCCATCGCAGGTGCCGAGATAGCGCAGGATCTGGCGCAGCTTGGTGACATAGGCCTGCGCCTCCTCGGCCGAACGCAGGTCCGGCTTGGAGACGATCTCCATCAGCGCGACGCCGGCGCGGTTGAGATCGACGAAGGAATTGTTCGGGTCCTGGTCATGGATCGACTTGCCGGCATCCTGTTCGAGATGCAGCCGCTCGATCCGCACGGTGATCGGCTCGGCCTCGCCCGGCACGTCGACGACCACCTCGCCCTCGCCGACGATCGGCTCGGCGAACTGGCTGATCTGGTAGCCCTGCGGCAGGTCCGGGTAGAAATAGTTCTTCCGGTCGAACCGCGACCGGCGGTTGATCTGCGCCTTCAGCCCGAGGCCGGTCCGGACGGCCTGCGCCACGCATTCGCGGTTGATGACCGGCAGCATGCCCGGCATGGCCGCATCGACGAAGCTCACATGGGCATTGGGCTCGCCACCGAAGGCGGTCGAGGCGCCGGAGAAGAGCTTGGCCTTCGAATTGACCTGGGCATGGATCTCCATGCCGATGATGATTTCCCAATCGGCCTTGGCCCCCTTGATCCAGTATTTCGACGGGGCGGAACGGATATCGAGCGACATGGTGCGGCTTTCACGATCGAAGGAGGATTCGCTTTTCGCGAGGGTCGCGGCCAGCGTCAAGCGTTAAGGCACTCGGTTCACCGCGTATGGCGGGCGAGCGCCTTGCGCAGCTGGCCCGCCGCGAGGCCGGTCACGATGAAAATCCCTGCCCCGAGCAGGGCCTGCCACCAGCGGATCGCAACTTCGGCATCAAACAGGCTGCGCACGGCCAGCAGCACGAACAGGGCGGCGATGGCGAAGCAGAGCACCCGCATCGCGATCAGGATGGCCAGCATGATCGTGGTGGAGATGGGCATGTCAGGGCCCCAGCCAGTTCTTCAGGCGCGCCACGCCTTCAAGGATATCCGACTCGCTGCCGGCATAGGAGAGGCGGATGAAGCGATGGCCCTCGCTGCGGTCGAAATCGAGGCCCGGCGTGATGGCGAGGCCGGCCCCGTGCAAGGCCTTCTTCGAAAAGGCCATGGAATCATTCGAGAAACGGCCGATATCGCAATAGGCGTAGAAGGCGCCGTCCATCGGCAGCGGCTTCAGGCCGAGTGCCGGCAGCGCCTCCATCAGCACCGCGCGGTTGCGGGCATAGCCGGCCTTGATCGCCTCCAGCTCCTCCTCGGCCTCGAAAGCCGCAATCGCGGCGACCTGGCTGAGATAGGGCACGGAAATGGCAAGGTTCTGCGCGAGGCATTCCAGCGTCCGGACCATCCGCTCGGGCACGACGAGCCAGCCGATCCGCCAGCCGGTCATGCAGAAATACTTCGAGAAGGAGTTGACGATGATCGCCTCGCCCGAACTGGCGAGGGCGGTGGCCTCGTCGCCCTCGTAGGTGAGGCCGTGATAGATCTCGTCGGAAACCAGCCAGAGGCCGAGTTCCTCGCAGGTTGTCGCAATCGCCGCCAGTTCGGGAGCCGGCGTCAGAACGCCGGTCGGGTTGGCGGGGCTCATGACCAGCACGGCATCAAGCGGCGTGCGGGCATGCGCGGCGCGGATCGCTGCAGCCGAAAGGACGAAGCCGGTTTCCGGCCCGGTCGGGATCTCGACCGCCTCGATGCCCAGAGCCTGCAGGATGTTGCGATAGGCGGGATAGCCCGGCGAGGGAATGCCGATGCGGCCACCCTGATCGAGCATGGCGAGAAACGCGAGGATGAAGCCGCCGGACGAGCCGGTCGTGACCGCGATCCGCGTGGCGGGAACCGAAATCCCGTAACGCCGGCGGTAATGCGCGGCGATGGCCTCCCGCAGGGCGGGCATTCCAAGCGCCTCGGTATAGGCGATGCGACCAGCCTCGAGCGCCCGCATGGCCGCCTCGCGCACGGAGCGTGGCGATGGCGCGCCGGGCTCGCCCACTTCGAGATGGATGATTCCGGGCCTGCCGGTCCGGGCGGCTTCGCGGCCGAGATCCCGCGCCTCGCGCAGGACATCCATGGCGATGAACGCGGCAATCTGCGAGCGGCGGGAAAGGGTCGGGCTCGGCATCGGGGCTCCTCGGGCTCGGGCGCCGCGCCTTCTCCGCCGTTCCTTCGGCCAAGTCAACGTTCCTTGCGCCCCGTCAATCGTCCCGCCGGCGGCCGGACAGGCTCTCGCCGTCCATCACAACAGCGCGACCCGGGCTGCCCAGAATTGACCGCATTGCTCCCTATAGCCTATGCCGGTTCAATCTGCGGAGACGTCATGGTGGTGGACGCGCTGCCCTCACATCCTGAAATCCGGTTCCGGCCCTGGGCCCGGAAGGCGCTCTCGCTTGTTCTGGCGGGCGCCCTCGCGGTTGCCTCGCTCGTGCCGGTCGAGGCGCAGCAGCGCCGGATCAGCTTTATCCGCGATGCCGAGATCGAGCAGGTCATGCGCGAATATCTCGACCCGATCCTCGGGGCGGCGGGCCTGCGGAAAGGCTTCATCCGCGTCGTGCTGGTCAATGACCGCAGCTTCAACGCCTTCGTGGCCGACGGGAAGCGGGTTTTTGTCAATATCGGCGCGATCATGGATTCGCAGACGCCGAACCAGATCATCGGCGTGCTGGCCCATGAGGCCGGCCATATCTCCGGCGGCCATCTCGCCCGGCTCCGGAACGAGCTGGAAAAGGCGCAGGCCATCGCCATTATCGGCACCCTGCTCGGCGGGGCTGCGCTGATCGGGGCGGCGCAGTCGCGGCAGGTCGGCAGCAATCCGACCGGGGCGATGGGCGCGCTGCTGACCGGGCCGGAAATGGCGCGCCGTTCGCTGCTGGCCTACCAGCGCGGCGAGGAACAGGCGGCGGACCGCGCCGCACTCACGTTCCTGGAGAAGACGCGGCAATCGCCGAAGGGCATGCTCGAGACGTTCGAGCGCATGTCGAACGACATGCTGTTTTCCTCGACGCGGCTCGACAGATACACGCAGAGCCACCCGCTTCCGCAGGATCGCGTGGCCTCGCTGCGCGAGGCGGCGGTGAAATCGCCGTTCTTCAACGAGAAGGATCCACCGGCCAGGCTCGCGAAGCACGAGATGATCCGGGCCAAGCTCTACGCGTTCACCGGCAATGCGGCCGAGGTTGCGCGGCGCTATCCCGGCCACAACACCTCGCTGCCGGCGCGCTATGCCCGGGCCATCATCGATTACCGGTTCGGCCGTCCGGATGCGGCGCTGAAGGCGATCGACGCCTTGATCGCCGAGCAGCCGGGCAACCCGTATTTCTGGGAGCTGAAGGGCCAGGCCCTGCTCGAGGCCGGCCGCGCAAGCCAGGCCGTGGCGCCGCTGCGGCGGGCGGTGTCGCTGGCGCCGGGCCAGCCGCTCATCCGCACCATGCTCGGCCATGCGCTCGTGGCAAGCGACACGCCGCAATCGATCGCCGAGGCGATCAAGGAACTCACCAATGCCACCAGCCGGGACCCTGACAATTTCGAAGGGTTCCGCTATCTCGCGCAGGCCTACAGCCGCAAGGGGGACGAGGGCAATGCCGCCCTAGCCGCCGCGCGCGGCGCCCTGATCGAGGGGCAGTTCCAGGATGCGCAGCGTTTCGCGCGGCGCGCCATGCCGCTGCTGCCGCCGAATTCCGCCGCCTATCTGGCCGCCCGGGACATTGCCGAGGCAAAGCCCGAAAAGACCAACTGACACCCTGCTTCACAAGCCCAGAAGGAACAACCATGCGCCGCCTCCCCCTTTCCGCCCGCACCCGGATGCTCGCGGCCGCCGGCCTGCTGCTGATGGCCAGCCCGGGCACGAGCTTCGCGCAGGGCACGCCGCCGGCCGCGCCGCCCGTTGACCGGGGCGCCATCGAATCCATCGTGAAGGAATATCTCCTCAAGCATCCCGAGGTGATCCAGGAAGCGATGGTCGAGCTGGAGCGGCGGCAGAAGGAAGAAGAGCAGAAAGCGATCCGGCGCCTTACCGCCGATCCGCAGAGCCCGCTCTATGTGTCGGAACATCATACGGTTGTCGGCAATCCGAACGGTGATGTGACCATCGTCGAGTTCTTCGATTTCAATTGCGGCTTCTGCAAGCGCGGCCTCGCCGACATCCAGAAGATCCTCGACACTGACAAGAATGTGCGTGTCGTGATCAAGGAATTCCCGATCCTCTCGCCAGGGTCGCGCGACGCGGCCGTCGTCGCCCTGGCGCTCCGCCAGCAGTTCGACAAGGACAAGCTCTGGAAATTCCATGCCAACCTCCTGAATACACGCGGCAGCGTGGGCCGCGAACAGGCGCTTGCCGTGGCCAAGGATCTCGGTGCCGACCTGAAAAAGCTCGAGACGGCCATGGCCTCCCCGGCCATTCCGCTGGCGCTCGAGGAATCGCGCGGGCTGGCGGATGCCCTCGGCATCAACGGCACGCCGAGCTATGTCGTGGCCGAGGAGCTGATCATCGGCGCGCGCGGTTATGACGAACTGATCAAGCGCGTGCAGGCCTGGCGCCAGTGCAAGAAGGCGGAGTGCTGAGCGCCAGATCGCGGCCTGCCCGGACTTCTCAACAGAGGACGTTTCCGTTTTGCGATCTTTTGGGCTAGAGAGAGCGCCCTTGCGTAACGCAAAATGTGGCGGGCAGGCAGAAGCATGCGTCAGATTCACGTCCTGAACGGACCCAATCTCAACCTCCTCGGCAAGCGCGAGCCGGGTATCTATGGCTCGAAGACCCTCGAGGATATCGAGGCATCGCTCCAGTCCATCGCCCAGCGCGAGCATATCCAGCTCGTGTTCCGGCAGACGAATTTCGAGGGCGGCCTCGTCACGCATATCCACGAGGCGGGCGAGGTGGCGGCCGATGTCATCCTGAATGCCGGGGCCTATACCCACACGTCGGTGGCTGTCCGCGACGCGATCAAGGCGGCCAAGGTCCGGGCGATCGAGGTGCATCTCTCCAACGTGCATGCGCGGGAGGAGTTCCGGCACCATTCCTACATCGCACCGGTTGCCATCGGGGTGATTGCAGGCTTCGGCGCGAACAGCTATGTGCTCGCCCTCCGCGCATTGCTCGATATGCCGCCCACGGTCTGACACAGCGAGACGACGAACTCATGAAAGCCCCATCCATGGCCAAAGACCTGACCATCGATCCCGATCTGGTGCGCCAGATCGCCCTTCTGATCTCGGAAACCGACCTGACCGAGATCGAGGTGGAGAAAGGCGATCTGCGGATTCGCGTGGCCCGGCAGGTTACCGTGGCCCCTGTCATGCAGACGATTGCCGCCCCTGCTCCGGCCGCCGCGCCGGCGCCTGTGGCTGCGGCCCCGCTCGCCCCGGCCACCACCGACAAGCCGGCGGATCTCGGCGCCCATCCGGGTGCCGTGCGCTCGCCGATGGTCGGCACCGCCTATCGCCGCCCCTCGCCGGGCGCCACCGCCTTCATCGAGGTGGGCAGCCAGGTGAAGCAGGGCGAGAAGCTGCTGCTCGTCGAGGCCATGAAGACGTTCAACGAGATCGTCGCGCCGCGGGCCGGCACCGTGACGCATATCCTCGTCGAGGATGGCCAGCCGGTCGAGTATGGCGAACCGCTGGTGGTGATCGAGTAACATGTTCGACAAGGTCCTCATCGCCAATCGCGGCGAGATCGCGCTTCGCATCCTCCGCGCCTGCAAGGAACTCGGGATCGCCACGGTCGCGGTCCATTCGACGGCCGATGCGGATGCGATGCATGTGAAGCTCGCCGATGAAAGCGTATGTATCGGCCCGCCCTCGCCGCGCGATTCCTACCTCAACATTCCCTCGCTGATTGCCGCCTGCGAGATCACGGGCGCGGATGCCGTGCATCCCGGCTACGGGTTCCTGTCGGAGAATGCCCGGTTCGCCGAAGTGCTGGAGCAGCACAAGATCGGCTTCATCGGCCCGAAATCGCAGCATATCCGCACGATGGGCGACAAGATCGAGGCCAAGAAGACCGCCGTCCGCCTCGGCATTCCCGTGGTGCCGGGCTCGGATGGCGGGATCACCGAGGATGACGAGGCCAAGCGGGTTGCCGCCAGGATCGGCTTCCCCGTGATCATCAAGGCGGCAGCCGGTGGCGGCGGCCGCGGCATGAAGGTGGCGCGGACCGAGGAGGACCTTTCCTACGCTCTGGCCGCGGCCCGGACCGAAGCCAAGGCCGCCTTCGGCGACGATGCCGTCTATATCGAGAAATATCTCGAGAAGCCGCGGCATATCGAGATCCAGGTGCTCGGCGATGGCAAGGGCGGGGCAATCCACCTCGCGGAGCGCGATTGTTCCCTCCAGCGCCGCCACCAGAAGGTGTGGGAGGAAGGCCCCTCGCCTGCCCTCAATGCCGAGCAGCGCGAGAAGATCGGCGGCATCGTGGCGAAGGCCATGTCGGAGCTGGGCTATCTTGGCGCGGGGACGATCGAGTTCCTCTACGAGAATGGCGAGTTCTATTTCATCGAGATGAACACGCGCATCCAGGTGGAGCATCCGGTGACGGAGATGATCACCGGGATCGACCTCGTGAACGAGCAGATCAAGGTTGCCGCGGGCTCGCCGCTCTCGGTCAGCCAGAGCGACATCAAGGTGTCGGGCCACGCGATCGAATGCCGCGTCAATGCCGAGCACCCGGCCACGTTCCGGCCGTCGCCTGGCATGGTCACCTATTTCCATCCGCCCGGTGGCCTCGGCGTGCGGGTCGATTCCGCCGTCTATCAGGGCTACCGGATTCCGCCGCATTACGATTCGCTCGTGGCCAAGCTGATCGTCCACGGCCGGACGCGGAATGAGTGCCTGATGCGTCTCCGCCGCGCCCTCGACGAGTTCGTCGTCGACGGGATCGAGACGACTTTGCCGCTGTTCCGGACGCTGGTCCGGAACCAGGACATCCAGAATGGACTCTATGACATCCATTGGCTGGAGAAGTTCCTGCGGGATGGCGGCATGGGCGAGATCGCCTGACGCCACGCGCGCCGCCCGGGCGGCGCGGAAAACGCCAGTCCCTTGCACGAAACGGGCCGTAGCGATGAAGGATTCCGATCAGGATCTCCCGATCACCCCGGATATCCTTCTGCGCGCCTATGCGGCCGGCATCTTCCCCATGGCGGAAAGCGCCGACGATCCCGGGCTGCACTGGGTCGAGCCGCAGAAGCGCGGAATCCTGCCGCTGGACAGGTTCCATGTCGGTTCCCGCCTGTTGCGGCTCGTCCGTCAGGAGCGGTATCGCGTGGTGGTGGACCGTGATTTCGCGGCCGTGATCGAGGCCTGTGCGGCGCCCCGGCAGGAAGAAGGTGCGACCTGGATCAACCGGCCGATCCGGCGGCTCTACGGCGCGCTGTTCGAGCAGGGCTTCTGCCACACGGTGGAAGTGTATGACGGCGAGGCGCTGGTCGGCGGGCTGTATGGAATCGCGCTCGGCTCGGCCTTTTTCGGCGAGAGCATGTTTCACCGCGCGCGGGATTGCTCGAAGATCGCGCTGGTCCATCTCGTGGCCCGGCTGCGGGCAGGCGGTTTCACGCTGCTCGACACCCAGTTCGTGACGAGCCATCTCCAGCAATTCGGTGCGATGGAAATTCCGAGGAAGGCCTATCGCGGCCTGCTCGATGCAGCGCTCGACCGGCAGGGTGATTTCCATGTCTGGCCGCAGGAAGGGCCCGGCGAGATTGGCACGGTCCTCGCCGCGCTCGGGCCGGCGCAGCTTTCCTCAGCCGCGCGCCAGCCCTGACGAACAGAACTCAGTTCCGCGGGCCGGGGTCATAGGCTGCGCCACCGCGGGCCGGCCCGGTATTGGTCGGGAAGAAGCGCTGCTGCGGCTGGGCGCGCGGTGCAAGGGCAGCCGGCGGAACCGGCGCGCCGAGGCCGGTGCTGTCCGGAAGGCGCAAGGGCGCATTGGTGGCGGCCTGGCCCGGGCCACGCTGGATCGGCGAGACCGGCTTCGGCGGCTGCTTGCGATCGGCCGCGAGCGGCGGCGGCGTTTCCTCGACCTCGTCGGCTTCAGGCGGGGTCTTGATGATCTCGGTCCCGCCCTTGCATTCGGTCAGCCAGACATCATAGACGGGATGCTCGATGGCATTGAGGCCGGGGCTGGCGGCGAACATCCAGCCGGCGAAGATCTTCTTGAACTGGTTGTCGGTGCTGACTTCCTCGACCTCGAGGAAGGTCGTGGTCTGCGGGTTCTCGTAATCCGGCCGGGAATAGCAGATGCGCGGCGTCAGCTGCAGCGAGCCGAACTGCACCGTTTCGTCGACGGCCGCCTCGAAGGCGATGATCCGCCCGGTGATCTTGTCGAGGCCGGCGAAGACCGCGGTCGGATTCTTGATCTTGTCGGCCAGCGCCGGAGCCGCCATGAGGCCTGCAAGGCCCAGGCCGACAAGCGGAAGCACCCGAAAATGCCGGATCATGCGAAAATGCCGGATCATGGTGTTCCTTCGAATCCCTTCCCGCGCCGGGGCGGCAGCGGTGCTTGCCCGATCGACGCTTGCCCTATCACTGAAATCCGGACGAAAAAAGGCGTTACGGGCGCCAGGGTTCGTATTCGCCACGCGTGCCGGCGGGTTGTCCCTGGGCGAGGATCGAGCCGGCGGGGCGATAGGCCCCGGCTGTTCCGGTCGGATTGCCCTGATGCGGCAATTCCCATTCCCGCATCGCGTACTCCTCCTGCGTCGGGGGCAGCGCGACTCGGTGATGGATCCAGCCATGCCAGCCCGGCGGGATCATCGAGGCATCCGCCTCGCCATTGTAGATCACCCAGCGGCGCTCATGGCCGAGCGCGGGATCCTTCGCACCGCCGCGCGTCCGGTAATAGGTATTGCCGAACTGGTCGGTTCCGACCTTCTCGCCCTTGCGCCATGTCCAGAAGCGGGTGCCGAGGGTCTGGCCATTCCACCAGGTGAAAATCTGCAGGAGAAGGGTCTTCATCATGGTCTTCCGGTTTGGCGAATCGCTGGCAGGCCTCGGGTGATTCGTCCGCCCGCGCCAACCAGCGGCACTGCGGGAGCTTCTCGCAAATTTACCGGCCAAGGTCCAGCGATTCCAAGGACGAAGGCCGGGATTCCCGCGTGTTTTCAGGGCACCGAGCCAGCCGGACGCTTGTGCCTCCCGCCGTCGGAGCCCCCAGATCTGGTATCTGCCCGGCAGGCCGGAATCGGGAATCACCCCCCGGAATCGTTGCCGGCTGAAGCGCCGGATGCGGCGAAATTCGCCGAAGATTCCGCTTGATTTTTTGCCCGATCGGGAGGCCCCCGAGTCACCCGCCAAGAAAAATCCTGACTCATCATATCGTTGCGGAGAATCGGCGAATTGTCCCCACGATTCACAAGTTAGTCACCAGATGTTGCGACCATCATGTGGATACCCAACTAGATATTGACGGCCTCGAAGCGGCTGTCCTAGCTTGGGGATCTTCGCGACAGAGGCCGCCGGCATGGTCCGGCGTCAGAAAAACGGGGTTCGGGATGCGGCCGGGGGGTCGGTTTTCCGGGCCACCCAACATCTCTTCCGCGAACAGGGGTCGGGGGTTCTGGCACGTCAGACGGAGCAGGCAGGGGCCGTGAGTTTCACGGCTCGACGACGAGTCGCCTCTCCCTTGCGGTTCGGGCGCTTCGCAAGAGCAAGATCAGCGGTGCCGAGGCACCCAAAAGGGGACGACACATGAAGTTCGAACGGCTTTACACCCAGGCAGGCCAGACACCCTATGCGGGCCTGGCTTTCCACGAGACCCGGTCGGAGATCAAGAATCCCGACGGCTCGGTGGTGTTTCGGCTCGAGAAGCTGGAGGTTCCGGACAGCTGGAGCCAGGTGGCGGCCGACGTGCTGGCCCAGAAGTATTTCCGCAAGGCCGGCGTCCCGGCGGTGCTGAAGCGCGTCGAGGAGAACGATGTCCCCTCGTTCCTCTGGCGCTCGGTGCCGGACGAGGCCGCGCTGGCCAAGCTGCCCGAGAAGGAGCGCTATGGCTCGGAAACCTCGGCCAAGCAGGTCTTCAACCGCCTCGCCGGCTGCTGGACCTACTGGGGCTGGAAGGGCGGCTACTTCACCTCCGAAGACGATGCGCAGGCCTTCTATGACGAACTGTGCTTCATGCTGGCGACGCAGCGTGTCGCGCCGAACTCGCCGCAATGGTTCAATACCGGCCTGCACTGGGCCTACGGTATCGACGGACCGGGCCAGGGCCATTTCTATGTCGACTACAAGACGGGCAAGCTGACGCGCTCGAAATCCTCGTACGAACACCCGCAGCCGCATGCCTGCTTCATCCAGGGCGTGCAGGACGATCTCGTCAACGAAGGCGGGATCATGGATCTCTGGGTGCGCGAGGCGCGCCTGTTCAAATATGGCTCGGGCACCGGCTCGAACTTCTCCGCCCTGCGCGGCGAAGGCGAGAAGCTGTCCGGCGGTGGCCGTTCCTCCGGGCTGATGAGCTTCCTGAAGATCGGTGACCGCGCGGCCGGCGCCATCAAGTCCGGCGGCACGACCCGCCGCGCCGCGAAGATGGTCGTCGTCAATGCCGACCATCCGGATATCGAGGCCTATATCGACTGGAAGGTGAAGGAAGAGCAGAAGGTCGCCGCGCTCGTCACCGGCTCGAAGATCAATGCCAAGGCGATGAAGGCGATCATGCGCGCCTGCCTCAATTGCGAGGGGGATGGCGATTCCTGCTTCGACCCGGAGAAGAACCCGGCCCTGAAGCGCGAGATCAAGGCCGCGCGTCGCGTGATGGTGCCGGACAATTACATCAAGCGCGTGATCCAGTTCGCCCGGCAGGGCTACAAGGATCTCGAATTCGACATCTATGATACCGACTGGGATTCCGAGGCCTATCTGACCGTTGCCGGCCAGAACTCGAACAATTCCGTCTCGCTGACCGATGACTTCCTCCGCGCGGTCGAGGCCGATGGCGAGTGGAACCTGATCCGCCGCATCGATGGCAAGGTTGCCAAGACGCTGAAGGCCCGCGACCTGTGGGAGAAGATCGGCTATGCGGCCTGGGCCTCGGCCGATCCGGGCCTGCATTTCAACACGACCATGAATGACTGGCATACCTGCCCGGCCTCCGGGCGGATCAATGCCTCGAATCCGTGCTCGGAATACATGTTCCTCGACGATACCGCCTGCAATCTCGCGTCGATGAACCTGCTCCAGTATTACGATGCGGAAGCCCGCGAATTCGATATCCGCGCCTATGAGCACACGATCCGGATCTGGACGCTGGTGCTCGAGATCTCGGTGCTGATGGCGCAGTTCCCGTCAAAGGAAATCGCCGAACTCTCCTACGAGTTCCGCACGCTCGGCCTCGGCTATGCCAATATCGGCGGCCTGCTGATGACGATGGGCCTGCCCTATGATTCGGATGCCGGCCGGGCGCTCTGCGGCGCGCTGACCGCGCTGATGACCGGGATGAGCTACCGCACCTCGGCGGAGATCGCCTCGGAGCTGGGCCCCTTCCCCGGCTACAAGAAGAACGCCGCGCACATGCTCCGCGTCATCCGCAACCATGCCCGCGCGGCGCGCGGCGAGGCGAATGGCTACGAGGCGCTGTCGGTCAATCCGGTGCCGCTCGACCATGCGAATTGCCCGATCCCGGCGCTGGTGACGCATGCCGTCGCCTCGTGGAACGGCGCCCTCGCCCTTGGCGAGAAGCATGGCTACCGCAATGCCCAGGTCACCGTGATCGCACCGACCGGCACGATCGGCCTCGTCATGGATTGCGACACGACGGGCATCGAGCCGGATTTCGCGCTGGTGAAGTTCAAGAAGCTGGCCGGTGGCGGCTATTTCAAGATCATCAACCGCGCGGTGCCGGCGGCCCTGCGCACGCTCGGCTACAGCGAGGCGCAGATCGGCGAGATCGAGGCCTATGCGGTCGGCCATGGTTCGCTCCGGCAGGCGCCGGGCATCAACCACACCACGCTCCGGGCCAGGGGCTTCACCGACGAGATGCTCGAGAAGCTCGAGAAGGGCCTTCCTTCCGCCTTCGACATCAAGTTCGCCTTCAACCGCTGGACCTTCGGCGACGAGGCGATGAAGGCGATGGGCGTGAGCGACGAGCAGCTCAATGACATGAGCTTCGAGCTGCTGCCCTTCCTCGGCTTCTCGAAGAAGGAGATCGAGGCCGCGAATGTCCATGTCTGCGGGGCGATGACGCTGGAAGGCGCGCCGCATCTCAAGCAGGAGCATTACGCGGTCTTCGACTGCGCCAATCCCTGCGGCCGGCTCGGCAAGCGCTATCTCTCGGTGGAAAGCCACATCACCATGATGGCGGCGGCGCAGCCCTTCATCTCGGGCGCGATCTCGAAGACGATCAACATGCCGAACGAGGCGACCGTCGAGGATTGCAAGAGCGCCTACCTGCTCTCCTGGCGCCTGGCGCTGAAGGCCAATGCACTCTACCGCGATGGCTCCAAGCTCAGCCAGCCGCTCAATGCCGCGCTGATCGAGGACGAGGCCGAGGAGGCCGACGAGGCGGTGGAAGCGCTGGTCGCCCAGCCGACGGCCGCCCGCGTCGCCCAGATCTCGGAGAAGATCGTCGAGCGCGTGATCGAGCGGATCGAGAAGGTGCGCGAGCGCGAGAAGCTGCCGGGCCGCCGCAAGGGCTATACCCAGAAGGCGATTGTCGGCGGGCACAAGGTCTATCTGCGCACCGGCGAATACGAGGATGGCCGCCTCGGCGAGATCTTCATCGACATGCACAAGGAAGGCGCCGCCTTCCGGGCCATGATGAACAACTTCGCCATCGCCATCTCGCTCGGCCTGCAATATGGCGTGCCGCTCGAGGAATATGTCGATGCCTTCACCTTCACCCGGTTCGAGCCGGCGGGCTTCGTGCAGGGCAATGATGCCATCAAGTCGGCCACGTCGATCCTCGATTACGTGTTCCGCGAGCTGGCCATTTCCTATCTCGGCCGCGAAGACCTTGCCCATGTGACGCCGGATGATCTCGGCGCCACGACCCTGGGCCGGGGCGACGATGCCGAGGGCCTGCCCTCGGGCTCGACGCCGGCGGCGCGGGTGGTTTCGAAGGGCCTCGTCCGGGGCCGCGCCACCAACTATCTCGGCGTGGTCGAGGGCGGTGCCGGCGGCGGGGCGATGGCGGCCACGGCCACCAGCACCACCACGGTCTATGCCATGGCGGGCGCGACGGCGCTGAAGGCCGATACCTCGATCGCGGAAGCCATCGAGAGCCTCGGCTTCGTCGCCCCGGCGGCCCGGCCGGCCAGCGCTGCTGCGGCCGACGACATCGCCACCAAGCGCTCCATCGCCAAGATGAAGGGCTATGTCGGCGAGGCCTGCCCGGAATGCATGAACTTCACGTTGGTGCGGAACGGCACCTGTCTGAAATGTGATACATGCGGTTCGACGACCGGCTGTTCGTGATCCACGGTTCGTTTGTCTGAACAATAGAACAGGAAGCCCGGCTCCGGCCGGGCTTTTCCGTTGGCGTTGCTGTGCTCTCCTTCCGTCATGGCCGGGCTTGGCCCGGCCATCCACGACTTCCGCTCTCTCGTGCAAAGTCGTGGATGCCCGCCCCAAGGGCGGGCATGACGAAGGTGAGGAGCGCAACCGTGCGTCACTTCAGCAACCGCTCATTGCTTACATGAAAGCCGAGACTCCGGCACGTTCAGCTCCATCTTCGGCGCGAGAGCTGCATGCCCGGTTATGTCTACATCATGACCAATCGGCCCAATGGCACCCTGTATTGCGGGGTGACGAATGACATTGGCAGAAGGGCTCACGAGCACCGAAATGGCGATGGCAGTGGCTTTACCCGGCGTTATGGGCTGAACCGCCTTGTCTGGTTCGAGTTCCATGACGACATTGCCGAGGCTATCCAGAGAGAAACGTCCATCAAGCGTTGGCCTCGTGCGTGGAAGGTCAGGCTGATCGTCGCAGACAATCCGGAATGGGCCGATCTCTATGAGGATCTGAACAACTAGCCAAGCCCGAAGTCATGGATGCCCGCCGCAAGGGCGGCATGACGGCGGAGTAACGGATTGCCCTTGCCCTGCGCCCCCCCCCCTTTGATCCCGATCATGGCGCGGGCGTGCGAAACCCGCCATGCTCTCCCCATCAGGCCCCGAACGGGCCGAGGAGGAGACCAGCATGAGTGTGTTTGCCAAGAGCGCGGTGGAGTTCTTCTACAATACCGGCCGCCCCAGCCGGAATGTGACCGGGGCCGTGCGGCTCGAGCGGGACGAGATCACGGTCGAATATCCGGGCGAGCACGGGCAGGAGCGCTATTTCGGCAAGGCGCTGGCGCCGGGCCATTTCGAGCTGCGCTGTGTCGAGGTCGGTGGTCGGGCGACGCTGCACCGGTTCCCCGGCAGCGATTATCTCGAAGGCTACTGGAGCCAGGACCATCATTACGGGATGTGGCGGATCCAGCTCATCAACGAGGAATGAGCCGGCCCGGCGCGGCGCGGATCGCCGCGAGGGCGAGCAGGCCCAGCACCGTCGCGTTGAGCAGGTGCCACAGGAAATGGAGCCCCCGGGGCCAGACGCTGCAGAGCGGCTGGTCCAACGTGCGCAGGGCGAGCGACAGGGTGAAGAGGCCGCCGGCCAGCAGCAGGGCGCGGGCGATCGGCCGGGCGGCATCGCCCGTCAGGCCGGCGCGGGCCGGCTCCACCTGACGGCTGCGCGCGGCAACGGCAAGGCCGAAACCGTAAAGCGCCAGCAGGGCCGGCACATAGCCGATGCCGCCGCGCAGGGCATTCGCGCCGGCAAGGTTCACCAGCCCCGCCGACGCCACGAAGAAGACAGCCGGCCCGGAGAGGGCCAGCCAGAGCGGCGCGCCGAGGAAACGGCGGATGGCGAGGCCGAGATAGAGCAGGATGAACCCCTGGATGGGCAGGACATCCATCAGCACCGTCCGCCGGTTGGGGATGGTGTGGAACAGGAAGCTGCCGATCCCGATCGCCACCATCAGCAGGATCATCACGAGGGCCGCCACATCACGCGGGTGGCGCTGCCGCCAGAGCCAGAAAGCCATGCCGGCTGCCAGCACGAAGGCGGCATTGGTGAGCGCATTCAGAGGCTCGGCCCAGAAGGCGGGCGAGCCGAGGCGCTCGCAATAGGCCATCAGGAAGCGGGATTCCGGCTGCATCCGAGAACTCCTGTGGGCGGCGGGAATCGGCTGTCCCCGCGCGGGCGATTCGCGCTACAACGACCGACATGATCATCGCGACCTACAACGTCAATTCGGTGCGGCAGCGTGAAGCGCATCTGCTGCGCTGGCTTCAGGCCCGCCAGCCGGACATCATCTGCCTGCAGGAGCTGAAATGCCTCGACGAGGCCTTCCCGCGGGCCGAGATCGAGGCGCTCGGCTACAATGTCGAGACGCATGGCCAGAAGACCTTCAACGGCGTGGCCATCCTGTCGAGACATCCGGTCGAGGTGGAGAATCGCGGCCTGCCCGGCTTCGATGACGAGCAGGCGCGCTATATCGAGGCGGTGGTCTCGGTGCCCGGCGAGGCCCTGCGCATCTGCGGCGTGTATTTCCCGAACGGCAACCCGGCGCCCGGACCGAAATATGACTACAAGCTCGCCTTCATGGATGCGCTGACCCACCATGCCCGGACATTGCTGGCGCTGGAGGAAAAGCTCGTCATTGCCGGCGACTACAATATCATTCCCGATGGGCGCGATGCGCGGGAGCCCGCCGCCTGGGCGCAGGATGCCCTGTTCCTGCCCGAAAGCCGGGCCGCCCTGCGCCGGCTGCTGAATCTCGGTTTCACCGAGGCGCTGCGCGCCACCACCGATGCTTCCGGCCTCTACACGTTCTGGGATTACCAGGCCGGGGCGTGGCAGCGGAACAACGGCATCCGGATCGACCATCTGCTGCTCTCGCCCCGTGCGGCAGACGGGCTGGTCGAGGTCGGGATCGACAAGGACCTCCGGGCCGAGGACAAGCCCTCGGACCATGTGCCGGTCTGGGCGCGGCTCTCCTGAGCCGGGCCCTCCCCGGTCATTGCGGGAACCCCCGCCCCTTCGGACCCTGCGGGATCCGGCCCGGATAGCGGCCACCGGAGCCGGGGAAGCTCGGCCGCCCGAAACCGGGCCCGATGATCAGGCCGGGAATGACCGGGACCAGGGCCGGATAGGACGGGCGGCGGTAGATCGGCTCGTCGATGATCTCTTCCTCCTCGATCACCACGCGGCGGGGTCGCTGCGGGCGCGGCGGCGGGGCCTTCGGCGGCGTGGCGCGCGGCGGCCGGGCGGCCGGGGGAACCGCCCCGCCCTGCCCCTTGATCTGCGGCGTGCAGCGGTCGACGACGCAGAAATCGCCGGTGCATTGTGCCGAATAGACCGGCAGGCGCGAGGACAGGCGCTGCGGCAGGGTGACGCCCCGTCCATCGACCGAGACATAGGTGCAGGCCTGCGTCAGGTCCATGCAGCGGCCAGAGCGCGTGCAGACCTGCGCTGCGCCCTCATGCAGCGAGACATAGGTCCGGTTGTTGATGACGGTGACTTCCACCGTGGTGCCGCGCAGACCCACCGTCGCCACCGGCGTGCGGATGATGTAGCTGCCTTTCGGGCCGTTGCCCGAGACGAACCGCATCGCGCCGGTGGAGAGTTCCATCGCGGCATTCTTCTCGCCGGAATAGACGAAGGCATCGAGCTTGATGCTGGCTTTCGGGCCAAGGCGCAGGTCGGTTTCGTCCTTGAAGCGCAGGCGGGCCTGCGCCTTGTCCTCGGTGGTCACGCGCTCGTTGCGATGCACCGGATCGGGAACCGAGAGCGGGCGCGGGGCTTCGCCCTGCTGGCCCAGCACGCGGTTCTCGATGGTCTCGGCCTTGCCGATCACCTCATTGGCAAGGGCCGGAAGCGACTGGATAGCGGGGAGCAGGATCAGGAACGCCGCGAGCGGGGCGCGGGCCATCCGCCCGGAGCGGGGCCGGTCAGGCGTGAAGGGCAGGCAGGGCTGGACCAGGACCATGGCAGGAACTCCGTTTCTGTCACCCTAGCGCAGAATCCGCGCTCTGCCGTGCGAAAGAGCACAGGACCGTGCGTTCCCTGCTACCGGCCCTTGCCGCCACCGCCTGATGCGCCGGACCCGCCCGAACCACTGGCCGAGCCGCCCGCGGGGTCGTAGCCGCCGGGCGACGGCGCGGCCGGGCCGGGTGTTCCCGGCGTGCCCGCCGCGCTGGCCGTGCAGCCCCCACCGCCGCAGGCCGCACCCCGGCAGGCGGTGTTGAAGGTGGGAATGTTCGGAGTAAGCCGCTGGGCCGGGCGGACCTGCCCGGCGCCGGCTTCAACATAATCGCAGCGGTTGGTCAGCTGGCTGCAGCGGTTGCCGATGCAGACCTGCGCCGCCCCCTCGACCAGAGTGACGAAGGCCCGCCCCTGCCGGAGCACGACATCGACCGTGGTGCCCCTGAGCCCGATCGTCGCGACCGGCGTGCGGATCTGGTAGGAGCCAACCGGCCCGCTGCCGGAGACAAAGCGCAGCGCGCCCCGGGTGAGCGTGACGGCGGTGCCGGCCTGCCCGGTATAGATCGCGGAATCCAGCCGGATCTGGGCCGAAGGGCCAAGCCGGAGGTCCGAGCGGTCGGAAAAGCGGAGGCGTGTGCTCGAGGCGGCCTCGGTCCGGATCATCTCGTTGCGGTAGATCTCGGCTTCCGGTGCCAGCTGACGGCGGATGCCTGCCACCTCCCCGGAAACGCGGTTCTCGACAATTTCCGCCGCACCGATGATCTGTGCCGGCTGGGCGGCCAGCGGGCCTGCAGCCAGCATGGCAAACGCTCCGAGCGCGGCGAGGCAGGGCCGGATGCGATGGAGCACAGGCATGATGGACAACATGGTCATCTCCCCTACCGGGAAAGACCTATCCGAGATCGGCGGGCAAATCCACCCGGGCTGTCAGCGGACGCCCTTGCCCCGCTTGCGGAGGAAGGCTTCCGACAGCTTGCGCTCGTCCTCGGTGGCGATTTCCCGCGCGCGTTCGTTCAGCTCGACCACCCAGGGGTCGCGGTTCGGATCGACCTGCTCGCGGGCGAGCTGCATCCACATCAGGCCCCGCGGCGCCTGCCGGGGCACGCCGTCGCCATTGAACAGCATCTGCCCGAACCGGGCCTGCGCAAAGGCATGGCCCTGCTCCGCGGCGAGGTAGAACCAGCGCGCGGCCTGCTGGAGATCCTTCGTGCCGTTGAGCCCGTCCGCCAGCACGCGGCCGAGATGATACTGGGCGTCGGCATCGTTGTAATACGAGGCTGCGTAATGGAACATTTCCGTCGCGCGGCCGGGATCCCGGCGCACACGGGTATTCGGGATGCCGGTGAGGTGATAGCTGCCGAGGGCCACGAAAGCCTGCGCCACCATGCGCGCATGCGGTGAATCCGGGCTCTCGTCCGCCCGAAGGTTCACGATCTGCGAGAAATTCTGGTAGGCCTTGTAATCATCCCGCCGGACGCCCTCGCCCTCGCGATACATCTGGCCGAGCTTCCACTGGGCGGCGACATTGCCCTCGCGGGCGGCAAAGGTCAGCGGCTCGACCGCAGAACCGGGATCGCCGCTGGACAGGGCGCGCAGACCGGCCCGCAGCGACTCGCCCACCGACTTGAACAGGGTGCCCTTCTCGGCGGGAGCCGGCGGGGCTTCCTTGACATCGAAGGCCCAGGCCGCGGGGATGGCCATGGTCATCGCCATCAACGCGCCCAGCACGCTGCCCGACCAGCGGGCGCCTACCGGGGCGAGGCCGGTGCCCCGGCTCGGAATGTGCTCACAGATCTGCATAGCAGTGCTTCTCGGCAACGCCGCCCGGATGGGTCACCGCGCCATCGCGCGCGGACCCGACCGTTTGGGCATATTTCCATAAGGCGCCAGAGGCGTAGTCGGTCTCTCGCGGCTTCCAGTTCCTACGACGCGCTTCAAGTTGGGCATCGGTAAGGCGAGTTTGCAGCACCCCCGTGACCGCGTCGATTTCGATGATGTCACCATCCTCGATGAGGGCGATCGGCCCGCCGACCGCGGCTTCCGGGCCGACATGGCCGATGCAGAACCCGCGCGTGGCGCCGGAGAACCGGCCATCGGTGATCAGCGCCACCTTGTCGCCCATGCCCTGGCCATAGAGGGCGGCGGTGGTCGCCAGCATCTCGCGCATGCCGGGGCCGCCTTTCGGCCCCTCATAGCGGATGACGAGCACCTCGCCCTCGCGATATTCGCGCTTCTTGACGGCCTCGAAACAGGCTTCCTCGCTGTCGAAGCAGCGGGCCGGGCCGGTGAAGCGGAGGCGATCCGGTGCCATGCCGGCGATCTTCACGATCGCGCCATCGGGCGCGAGATTGCCGGACAGGCCAACAACACCGCCGGTGACGGTGATCGGATCATTGGCCGGGCGGACGACATCCTGCTCGTCATTCCATTTCACGGAGGCGAGATTCTCGGCCATGGTGCGGCCCGTCACGGTCAGGCAATCGCCGTGCAGGAAGCCATGATCGAGCAGGGTCTTCATCATCAGCGGGATGCCACCAACCTCGAACATGTCCTTCGCGACATAGCGGCCACCGGGCTTCAGATCGGCGATATACGGCGTTTTCCTGAAAATTTCGGCAACATCGAACAGGTCGAACTTGATGCCGATCTCATGCGCGATGGCCGGGAGATGCAGCGCGGCGTTGGTGGAGCCGCCCGAGGCCGCAACGACGGTGGCGGCATTTTCGAGCGCCTTGCGCGTCACGATATCGCGCGGGCGGATGTTGCGGGCGATCAGCTCCATCACCATCTCGCCGGCGGTCATGCAGAACTGGTCACGGATCTCGTAGGGCGCCGGGGCGCCGGCCGAATAGGGCAAGGCGAGGCCGATGGCCTCGGAGACCGTCGCCATCGTATTGGCGGTGAACTGCGCGCCGCAGGCCCCGGCCGAGGGGCAGGCCACGGATTCAAGCGTCTCGAGATCCTCGTCCGACATGGCGCCGACGGAATGCTTGCCGACGGCCTCGAACACATCCTGCACGGTCACGGGCTTGCCCTTGAAGGAACCCGGCAGGATCGAGCCGCCATAGATGAAGATCGACGGCACGTTGAGGCGCACCATCGCCATCATCATGCCGGGGAGCGACTTGTCGCAGCCGGCGAGGCCGACCAGCGCGTCATAGCAATGGCCGCGCATCGTCAGCTCGACGGAATCGGCAATGACATCGCGGCTGACCAGCGAGGATTTCATACCCTGATGGCCCATCGCGATGCCATCGGTCACCGTGATCGTGCAGAATTCTCGCGGGGTGCCGCCGGCACTGGCCACGCCCTTCTTGACCGCCTGCGCCTGCCGCATCAGCGCGATGTTGCAGGGCGCCGCTTCATTCCAGCAGGAGGCCACGCCCACGAAGGGCTGGCGCATCTGGTTCCGGGTCAGGCCCATCGCGTAGTAATACGAGCGGTGCGGCGCGCGCTCCGGCCCTTCCGTCACGTGGCGGCTGGGTAATCTCGACTTGTCGAATACGCGATGATCCATGATCCGACCCTGTGCGATTCCGGGGCTCCCGATCCGGGCCTGTCCCGGATGCCATGGGAGGCTCCGATCGACAATCCGCCCGGCCGGATGAGTTCCCGACATGGTTGACGGGAGACCCGTCTGCCCAGCCTTGGGAAAACACCCATTTTCGAAAGCGTTAGCAGCCTGACGCTACACGCCTCTTTGTGGCGCAAAAGCGGCGCTTCGAGGCATGGCTCCTGGCCGATCCGGAATCATTCCGCGTTGTTGCGAAACAGACACAATGATGCGCTCAGGCCATGTGCAAGGCCGGCTTGCCAGCCTCGACCACGCAACGCTGGCGCAGCATGTCCGGCCGGTCCGGACGGGACACGCTGTCGAGCACGCGGTAGTCCGCCTGCCAGCGGTGGGCATCGACCTCATGCAGCACATAGCCGCGCTGGCTGTTGAAGAATTTCAGATGCGGGTTGGCGGCCAGCAGCTTCGGCGTCGTGGCCGGCCGGTCCTCGCCATCCCCGGCCGAACTGATCGAGGTGGCCACGAATTCCACGCCGAGATTGGCCGAGGCAGGATCATCGAAATCCCGGCGCAGCTCGGCGGCCCGGTTATGGTGCACATCGCCGGACAGGACGACGAGATTGCCGAGCCGGGCCGCACCGGCTGCATCGAACAGCCGCTGGCGGGCGGCTTCCGCCCCGTCCCATTTGTCCATATGCGTCTCGACCAGAGCCGGGTCGGGATCGCGGTCGAAGCGCATCATCGGCACCTGCTGCGCCAGCAGGTTCCACCGCGCCGGAGGCCCACGCCAGCCGGCCTCGAGCCAGGCTTCCTGCTGGCGGCCGAGCATGGTGCGCCGCGCTTCCTTCGCTTCGGGGCAGGTTTTCCAGCCATCGCCACAGGGTTGCGGATCGCGGTATTGCCGGGTGTCGAGGATATCGACCTGCAGCAGATCGCCGAAGCGAAGGCGGCGATTGGCGAGGATATCCGGACCTTTAGGCCGTTGGGCCGGCCGCACCGGCATGTGCTCGTACCAGGCCTTGAAGGCGGCTGACCGGCGCTGGGCGAAGGCGGCCCGCGAGACGCCTTCGTTCTCGCTCGTGTAGCCAGCCCAGTTATTCTCGACCTCGTGATCGTCGAAACTCGCGAGGAACGGCGCGGCGCGATGGGCAGCCTGCAGGTCCGCGTCGAGCTTGTAGAGGGCATAGCGATGGCGGTAATCGGCCAGGGTGAGGCATTTGCCCGGCAGGTCGGGCATTTCGCGGACCACGGGCACGCGGCGGTCCGCCCCCCTTCGCAATGCTTTGTATTCATAGATGTAATCGCCATAATGAACGATGAAATCGGGGTTGCGGGCGGCAATATGCCGCCACGCGGTGAAGAAGCCGTCCTCGTAGCGCTGGCAGCCTGCGGAGACGAAGCGGATCGTGCCTTCCTGCCCCGGTTCCGGAAGGGTACGGGCCCGACCGACCGGCGAGCGGAGGCCGCCGCTCTCGAAACGGTAGAAATACTCGCGCCCGGGCTGGAGGCCGTCGACCTCGACATGGACAGCATGGGCCATTTCAGGCCGGGCAACGGCCTGCCCCTGCCGGAGGATGATCCGGGCCTCCGGATCCGAGGTGACGATCCAGGACAGTTCGACCGGCTTGCCGGGCATACCGCCGCCCGGTTCGAGCGGCTTCGGCGCCAGCCGGGTCCAGATGACGAAACCGCTCCGGTCCGGATCACCGGACGCGACACCGAGCGCAAACGGATCCTCCCGGAATGCAGCGCCCCCGACCGGCGCGGCACGGACAAAGGGGGCAGGAAGGCAGAAGCCTGCGCCAAGGCCGGCGAGCACCCGGCGACGATCCAATGTCAGCAAACCGGCGGGTTCGGAGTCGTTCGGCATGGCGCATTCCTCGCGGAAGGCGCAGCCTAGCAGCAAAACCTAACCGTCGGTTGCATCACCCCAGCCGGGCGAGCGCCTCGCCGATCTTGGCCATCCGCGCTTCGGCCTCGGCGACGCGCTCGCGGTTCTCCTCGACCACCTCTTCCGGTGCGCGGGCAAGGAAATCCGGGTTGGTCAGCTTGCGCATCGTGCCCTCGACATCCTTGACCAGCTTGTCGCGCTCGGTCGTCAGGCGCTTGCGCTCGGCGGCAAAGTCGATGATGCCCGCCAGCGGCAGGCAGGCGACGAGGCCGCGCACGACGAGCTGGACGCTCTGGCCCGGTGCGGCCGGGGCGAACTGCACCTCCGACACGCGGGCGAGGCGCTTGAGCACATCCGTTGCGCGCCCGACGCGCTCCTGTGCGGCAGCATCGAGCCCGACAAAGACCAGCGGAGCCAATGTCGCCACGGGGACATTCATTTCAGCCCGGGCGGAGCGGATCTCCGTGATGAGATCGACCACGAAGCCGATCTCGGCCTCCGCCGCCGAGGAATCCCGGCCGACCGGCTCCGGCCACGCCTCGACGCAGAGCAAACCGGGCTTCTGGCCGGCCCATTCCCCGAAGACCTGCCACAATTCCTCGGTGATGAAGGGCATGAACGGGTGCAGCATCATCACGATGCGGTCGAGCAGGAAGGCGGTTGTGGCCTGCGTCTCGGCCTTGAGCGGCCCATCCTCGCCCTGGAGGACCGGCTTGGCCAGTTCGAGATACCAGTCGCAGAAGGTGTTCCAGGTGAACTTGTAGGCGGCGAGCGCCGCCTCGTTGAAGCGATAGCCCTCGATGCCGGCGACGATGCCGGCCAGCGCCCTGTCGGCCTCCCCGATCGCCCAGATATTGAGCGCGCCGTTCACGGCGGCCGGGTCGAAGCCCGGCGCGCGGCGGCAGGCATACATCTCGGCAAGGCGCGAGGCATTCCAGAGCTTCGTGCAGAAGTTGCGATAGCCCTCGGCGGTCTTCAGGCCCAGCTTGGGGTCACGCCCCTGCGCCGCGAAGCTGGCAATGGTGAAGCGCAGGGCGTCGGCGCCCATCGCCTCGATCACCTCGAGCGGATCGAGCACATTGCCGACGCTCTTGGACATTTTCCGGCCCTTCTCGTCCCGCACGAGGCCGTGAAGATAGACGGTCCGGAACGGCACATCGAGCGGCTTGCCCTCATGCTCGAGCGCAGCGGAGGCCATCATCATCCGGGCAACCCAGAAGAACAGGATGTCGGCGCCGGTGACGAGCACGGAGGTCGGGTAATATTTCTCCAATTCCGCTGTCGAATCCGGCCAGCCCAGCGTCGAGAACGGCCACAGCGCCGAGGAGAACCACGTGTCGAGCACATCGGGATCGCGGGTGAGCGTGACACCGGCGCCCCATTTCGCCTCGGCCTGGCGGCGGGCCTCCGCTTCACTTTCGGCCACAACATAGCTGCCATCGGGCCCGTACCAGGCCGGAATCTGGTGACCCCACCAGAGCTGGCGCGAGACGCACCAGGGCTCGATATTTTCCATCCAGCGGAAGAAATCCGCCTCCTTGTTCGCCGGGAGGATGGTGATCGCGCCGGAGCGCACCCATTCCATCGCCCTGGCGGCCAGCGGCTTCACATCGACATACCATTGCTCGGTGAGGAACGGCTCGATCGGCACGCCGGACCGATCCCCGTGCGGGACCTGCTGGGCATGCGGCTCGACCTGCCGCAGCACGCCCGCCGCCTCGAGGAAAGCCACGATCGACTTGCGCGCCTCGAAGCGCGGGCGGCCGGCCAGAGCCTGCGCTTCCGGCGAGAGGCCGGTGGCGAAGGCGGGATCGGAGAGGTCGATCCGGCCTTCCTTGTCGAGCATGTTGACCATGGCGAGGCCATGGCGCTTGCCGACATCGAAATCGTTGAAATCATGCGCCGGGGTGATCTTCACCGCGCCCGTGCCCTTTTCCGGATCGGCATAGTCATCCGCGATGATCGGGATGCGCCGGCCGACCAGCGGCAGGATGGCATGGCGCCCGATCAGATGCTTCAGACGCTCGTTCTCCGGATGCACCGCAATGGCGGTATCGCCGAGCATCGTTTCGGGGCGCGTCGTCGCCACGGTGATGAAGGTGGCCGGGTCGGCCGGGTCGAACGCCATGCCCTCGATGGCGTAATCGAGATAGTAGAGATGCCCGCCCGGCTCGCGGTCGAGAATCTTGCCGAGGGCGGCCGCATCGAAGCCCTTCGGATTGCCTTCCTTGTCGGTCTCGCCCCGCTTCCAGGCAAAGCTGCCCTTCACTTCCTTCTGCTCGACCTCGAGATCGGAGATCGCGGTCAGGAGCTTGGGATCCCAGTTGACGAGGCGCTTGTCCTTGTACAGCAGGCCCTTCTCGTGCAGGCGGACGAAAAAGGCGAGTACCGCCCGCGACAGGCCCTCATCCATGGTGAAGCGCTCGCGCGACCAGTCACACGAGGCACCGAGGCGCTTGAGCTGGTTGATGATCGTGCCGCCGGATTGCGCCTTCCAGTCCCAGACCTCCTGCAGGAAGGCCTCGCGGCCCAGCGTCCGGCGATCCGGCTTGCCCTCGGAAGCCAGCTTGCGCTCCACCACCATCTGCGTCGCAATGCCGGCATGGTCGGTGCCGGGCTGCCAGAGCACATCGCGGCCCTTCATGCGCCAGTAGCGGCAGAGAACATCCTGCAAGGTATTGTTGAGCGCATGGCCCATATGCAGCGAGCCGGTGACATTCGGCGGCGGAATGACGATGGTGAAGGGCTCGGCATTCGCCCGACCGGAGGCCTTTGCCTGGAAAGCATCGGACTGATCCCACGCGCGGGCGATGCGCGCCTCGATCTGCTTCGGGTCAAACGTCTTTTCCATCGTCCATCACCGGCTGAGGCCGCAGCCCGGCGCGGGCTGGCCATTGAAAAAGGGCGCCGGTCCGCGCCCTTGTGATCGCTTCCTGTAATTCGATGGCGCAGCGGGTTCAAGCTCCCGCGTGCAGGCGGCCGGGGCCGCCCTGCCCGTCAGCCGCGGGCGACGCGCTCGATCTCGGCCTTGACCATCTTCTCCACGATGCCCGGCAGGTGCTGGTCCATCCAGTCCCGCAGCATCGGACGCAGGATCTCGACCACGACATCCTCGATCGAACGGCCGATGGCCGGCATCGCGGTGTGGCGGGCGAGGGTCTGGAAGGCCTGGCCGACGAGCATGCCGGTATTGTCCGAGACGATCCGGTCCTCGAGAGCCGCGACCGTGTTCATCGGCGCGCGCGGCGGCTCCGGCATGACGGGTGCAGGTTCGAACATCACTTCCGGCATCGCCTCGACCTCCGGCTCCGGCTCGACTTCGACGACCTGCGGCGCGCTCGCGACGGTGGCCACCTCGGCGAGATCGAGCACTTCGGGCTCTTCCTCGACCACCGGCGCGGGCTCCGGCGGCGGGGCCGGCTGCTCCTTCTTGGCGACCGGCTTTTTCTGGACCGGCTCGTCCTTCTTCATGCCGAGGCTGTCATCCGCGATGATCTTGCGGATGGACGCGAGGATCTCCTCCATCGACGGCTCGTTTTCGTCCCGGTTCTCCGGCAGGGAAGCGGATTTCGAGGACATGACAGACGCTCCATCGTTGGCGATACAAGGCAATCCGGGCCGAGCCGCAAGGGCACCATGCCCTCCAGAATCACACCGGACAAGCGTGAGTATGGCAGCGCCAGCCTTGCGATCAAGCCAGCGTTGTCAGGCAGTTGCGCTTGGATGGGGACAACCCGGCCACCGGCCTTCCGGCCGGCGGAACATCACTCGCCGCTGGGCGTGCGGAGGCCGAGCCAGCTGTCCTTGACCTGCTCGAAATGGACCTTCGGGTCATAGGTCGCGACCTTCAGGCCGAGCGACCGTGCCGAGAGCTGCCCGGTTGCGGAAAGCAGGGCATAGGAGGCCACGACGCGGTCCCGCTGGGCCGTGACCTGCGAAACGCGTGCATTCAGCAGTTCCTGCTGGGCGTTCAGCACGTCCAGCGTGGTGCGCTGGCCGACGCGGGCTTCCTCGCGCACGCCGTTCAGCGCGATTTCCGCCGCGGCGACCTGCGCATTCGCCCCTTCGATCTGGAAGCCGGTGGCCTCCATCAGCGCCCAGGACGCGACCACGGCCTGGATGACCCGGTCACGGGCCGAATCAACCTGCAGACGCCGTTCGCCGAGGGTCTCCTTGGCGGCGCGGGTCCGGGAATAGGCGGAGCCACCGTCATAGATCGGAATCGAGACCGTGCCGAGCACCGAGCCGACATTGCGGTTGTCGCCCTGCGTGTTCGTGTCATACCGGCGGGCCAGCGAACCCGTGAGCGAGATGGTGGGATACAGCTCGCCCTCGACGATCTTCACCTGCAGGGACTGCGCATCGACACCGTGCAGGGCAGCCGAAATCGCCGGATGATCCTTGATCGCCCGGTTGACCGCCTCGCCCTGGCTCTTCGGGAGCCGGGCAGCCGCGACCGGCTTCACCGTGCCGAGTTTCTTGGGCTCCAGACCGATGATCTGCTTGAACCGGGCCACCGAGCCGCGCAGGTTCGATTGCGAAAGCGCGAGATCGGACCGGGCGCCGGCGAGCCGGGCTTCCGCCTGGGCGACGTCCGTGCGGGTCACCTCGCCGACATTGAAGCGATCCTTGGTCTGCCGGACCTGTTCGATGAGGACATTCACGTTGTTCTGGCGGAGCTGCAGGATCGCCTGGTCGCGGACAACGTTCATGTAGGCCGTCACGCCATCGAGAAGCGTGTTCTGCTCGGTGTTCCGCAAGGTCTCGCGCGAGGCGAAAATGCTCGATTCCGCCTGGCGGATCGAATTGGACGTGCGGTTGCCGTTATAGATCGTCTGCGTCGCGGACAGCGTGACGCTGCGCGGCATCAACTCGGTCTGCGAACGGTTCCCGCCCGATTTCGCATCGATGCTGGTATAGCCCGCATCGCCCTGCAGCGTGATGCGCGGGCGGTTACCCGATTTCGCTGTCGGCACGCCCTCGTCAACGCTGCGGGTATTGGCCCGCTGGGCGTTGAGATCGGGGTTGGCCATGTAGGCATGCGCGAGGGCGGCGTTCAGATCCTGCGCGCGGAGCGGAGCGGCCACGACCAGGCTGCCGGCCACAAGGGCCATCGTCGCAACGCTTCGAAACACCTGACTATTCATGCTCAAGCTACCCAGATTCTGACCGCATGCCCGGAACCAGACAGGACTGCACCTGCCGACCGGGTAGAGCCCAATCGGGCCATCGAGTTGACGAAGACACGAAATTGCATCGTTTGCGACTCCGCATTCCAGCCACCCGCTCGATTACTAGCGTCACCCGGGCGGATGTAAACCTCGGGTTAACCCGTGGCCCGGGGCGGAAAACAGAAAAGCGTGCAGGTGAGACGAAAAGGTAACACCGCTGACTAATTGACAGGATTCGTCAGGAACAGACCAACCACCGAGCGAGGCTTTCCTCAGAATTCGAAAGCCGGCTTCCGGTCAAATCCCGGCAGGATTGCCGCCTGGACATCGAAGATCCGGCGTCGGCCGATCGTTTCACCGGACTTGACATAGAGCATGGCCCGGGACGCGCCGTTTTCGCGCAGGATGACCACGAGGCGGCCGCCTTCGGCAAGAAGCGGGAAAAACCCGGTGGGTTCGATCTCGGTCGCGCCGCTGACGAGGATGCAATCGAAGCGGCCCGCCGGCAGGGCGACACCCGACGTCGCTGTCAGGCCGGGCATGGCCGGCGCCCGTGTCACGGCGGCGCCCGCGGCGGCAAAGGCCTTGCCGGCCATTTCAAGATGCCCGGTTTCGGCTTCGAGAAGCGTCACCTCGAGCCCCATCGCGGCCATCAGGGCGGCGGCATAGCCGGTTCCGCCGAGGACATCGAGCGCCGTCTCGCCCGGACGGGCCTCGAAGGCCTGGAGCATGCGCGCGAGAATGAGCGGCGGCAGCAGCGGCCGGTCGGCCGGACCCGTCCCGACCTGCAGCGGCCGATCCGAATAGGCGATCCGGCGATCGGCGGGCGCGACAAACAGATCACGCGGGACGGTCTCGAAGGCCAGAAGCACGGCCGGATCCGTGACGTCGAAGGTCCGGATCTGGTTATCCACCATGACACGACGGGCGTTGCGCATCTCGTCCATTTCAGCCCCCCGGGAATCCATCGCCGCCGTGCGGCACCACTCCCGCGCTTTTGCGCGAGACGCGGAGCGAAAGCAAGCCATCTCGAGCCTGCCGTAACGCCATGGCCGGATTGCAGCGACAAGGGCTGCCGGCACCGGACTGGCTCTGTCACGGGGAAACCCGACGGGCTGTGCCGGTCGAATCAACGAAAGGGGAGAAATTGGAGGCCTCGGAGGGAATCGAACCCCCGTACAAGGATTTGCAGTCCTCTGCGTAACCACTCCGCCACGAGGCCTCGCGGGAAGAGGAGCGGCTATAACCCTAGTTGGCCGCCCGAAGCAAGCGGCTGGGCCTGCGTTGCGATGAAATTTGCGCCCTGTTCGCCGGACCGGGACGGCGTTCAGAAAATTTTAGGGGGCCGGCGCGAAAACAGGTTTGCGTTCCGTGCGGATTTTGCTAAACGGCACGCCTCATTCCTCGATAGCTCAGTTGGTAGAGCGTTCGACTGTTAATCGAATGGTCGCTGGTTCGAGTCCAGCTCGAGGAGCCAAACTTTTCCTGACTGCCGGCATGTTTTGCTCTGCGTCGCCACGGCGCAGAATTCGGCCGCACATTTGCCGTGCCATCAAAATATAAAAATGAATGGTGTTACGATTTATCGAAGTCGCGCTCTATTCTTTCTGAAATAATAAGCCAGAACGCAATAAGCACCGACACAATCCATGAAATTGAAGAAGAAAATCTATCCAGAATTATCGTTGCAATTATGATTATTGCGGCTGCTGTGTACCTAACATACCTGCTACCAAATAAGGTGATTATTATACCAATCAAATCCTGCATAGTTATCCATTATTCCCTTCGATTAAAATTCAGAGATATCAGTGTTTTTGGCATGCTGCTGATTTTCGCCAAGAACTGATCTTGCTCGTTCATAACTTGCCAGAGAGATTTGACCCATTTTCTCGCCATTTATCCGACATCTGGGTCGGGGGTGTTGCCGCCGGTTAAGTTTCGTCCACGGGACCGATCGTCCTGAGCAGTTCCCGGCAAACATGCCGGCCAAAAGGGTAAGCAAACGCCGCTTAAAACGGATTTAACTGGATAGCCCGGTGGGGACGCGCCGAAATTCGCTATGGATTTCAGTGAGCGATCTCATCCCGCTGAGTCGACTTCACCCATTGATTTTCCAGCAATGCGGCCCGACATCCCGAGGAGCCACACTTCTTTCACCACTGCCATCGGTCGCGCCTGAATTCTCCGTTCAGGTGATTGCTGCGCCGAAAACGCTCCGCCAGCCGAACCTTTTGATGGTCGCAACCGCATCCCGGACAACCCGTCACAGCCGGTCCTCCCTCCCTGATCCAGGGCGCAAAGCCCTCGCGCCCCGAACAAATGGGCGAACAGGGCCGACAGCCGATCCAGGTTCTTGAAGAGACCTGCCATTTCTCGGTTCTGATGTAAACGTCGCGACACATGCGGTCCGTGTCCTGCAAGATAGACACCGATCAGTCGGCAATCGATGCATCGACTTCCAGCCGATATCCAAGACCGCGCATGGTGTGGATCAGGCGGATCGCATGCCCATCATCGACCTTGGCCCGCAATCGCGCGATGTACACGTCCACGACGTTGGTCAACGGGTCCTCGTTCATGCCCCAGACATTGGAGAGAATCCGCTCCCGGCTGAAGAGCTTGCCCGGAGCACTCATCAGCAATTCGAGCAGCGCAAGCTCTTTGGCCGTCAACCCGATCGGACGGCCCGCGCGAGCGGCCTTCATCGCCGAGCGGTCCAACTCAAGATCGGCGACCTTGAGCACCTTGGCTGCCTGATCCCGGAACTCCCGACCTCGACGGGCCAACGCTTCGAGCCGGGCAAGAAGTTCGTCGAAATCGAAGGGCTTGCATAGATAGTCGTCTGCGCCAAGACGCAATCCGGCCACGCGATCCTCCACGGTGGAGAGGGCGGTGAGCATCAGCACCGGCAGTTGGATGTGCTGAGCGCGCAGTGTCTGGCAGACATCGAGACCAGTCATATCCGGCAGCATGAGGTCGAGAATAATCGTGGTCGAATTGCCGCCGGCACGCACTTCCTCCCAGGCCTCCCGAGCCAGCGCGATGCCCTCGTGCCCCTCGCGAGCGACATGCACCCGCATGCCTTCGGCGCGCAGGCCGCGTTGCAAGAAGTCGGCGATCCGCCGGTCATCCTCGATCAGCAGAATGTTCATGACGCCTCCCCCACCGACGCGAGCGGCAGCGTTACGATGGCGACGGTCCCTTCCCCCGGAATGCTGGACAGCCGGATGTCTCCACCGTGTCCGCGCGCCAGCATCAGAGCAATGGGCAGGCCGAGCCCGCTGCCATCGACCGCGTGAACCCGCGCGTTCGGCGCCCGGAATCCGCGTTCGAAAACATCCGGCAAGGCATCGGGCGCGATGCCGATGCCCTGATCGCGAATGGAAAGTTCGACCGTGTTCGGCTGCCTCTCCGGTTGCCGCGCGGCAAGCTGCACTATTCCTCCCGGATTCGAATAACGGATACCGTTGTCGATCAGCGCGAGCAGCATCTGGCGCAGGCGATCCTCATCGCCCAGCATCGACAGCCCGGCCGGCCAAGGCTCCGCCTCAAGGCGGACACCGCGGGACTGCGCCATGGCCGTTCCGAGCGAGAACGCTTCATCCAGCACGCGCCCGAGATCGACTGGCTTGTGGCGGAGCGACAGCGAATCGATATCGCTGCGTGCCATGGTCAGCAGGTCGTCGATCGTGGCGCCAAGCTGCCTTGTGGCATCCTCGATGCGCCGCAGGGATTGGCGATACTCCTCCGTCGGCTTCTCGCCACCGCGCAAGGCAACCTGCGCCTCGCCACGAATTGCCGTGGTGGGCGTACGCAATTCATGGCTGACGTCAGCAAAAAGCTGGCGCCGGCGCGCCTCCGCTTCTTTACGGAAGGTGAGCGCCGCGGTCAGCTCAGCCGTGCGGCGAGCCACCTGCACTTCCAGCGCCTGCCGGGCCTCGGCCTCGCGGGCGCGATGGGCGGTCAGTTCCTCGGCCATCACATTCATGCTGCGCGCAACCTCTCCGAACTCATTCGAGGCATCGAGCTTGATCCGATGCGCTAGGCGACCTTCGCGCAAGGCCGCCGCGCCCTCGGCGAGGGCAAGCAGCGGCGTGCGTAGGGCCTGTGCGAAGCCGATCGCCAGCGCCAGTGCCGCAAGAACGAGCGCCGCAGTTGTTCCGACCCAGAGCTGACGAAGCCAGGTGAGTGTTTCATCTGTCTCCGCCCGCTTCTCGAGCAAGGAGACATCCTCGCGGGCCAAACTCTCCGAGAGCAGCGCGCGCAAGTCGCGCCCGTCGGCATTGTCGAAAAGGTCATTGGCGATGCGCCATGCCGAACTCGTATCCAGGCCCGGCGCGGGCTGATTGAGGCTCGCCAGCCCACGCGCCAGCTGGTCAAGACTGCCACCAAGCACCGCGAGAGCCTCGCGCCTTTGGGCTTGCCGCTGGCGGGCGGCTGGCCCGTCATCCAGCAAGGCGGCCTGTTCGGCGAGGACATTCAGCTGCCCGAGGGTGTCACGCATACGCTGGAGCAGGGCATCGCGCAGGCCGTCGTTCGCGGAGGCGCCGAATTGCCGCTGGGCCATCCAGTTCCGCAATTGCTGCTTGTCGAACCACAGCGCGGTGAAGCCTTGCTTGATATCGGCCGCCACGCGCCCCCTCAGCACATGATGCTGGGCAAGCCCGACAGCCCAGACGGCGAAGCTGCCCTGCAAGGCCGCGATGGTGGCCAGAGCCGCAAGCGCCAGCGTGATCCGACGCCGGAAGGCACTTGATCGCTGCATGGCCGGGGTTTCTGTCATCTTGTTTTCATCTTGGCGTCAGGCTGCGCTCATCCACCTGTCAAGCCGACGTCAGCTCACATTGTTAGAACGGGATCGTTCGGCGAAGGCAAGTTTGCCTCGCTGTGAAAACCGGGAAGGAACCGAACTCCATGCAACACCGTTCATCGATCATCTCTGCCGCGCTTCTCGCCATTGCTCTGCCTGCCGGTGCCGCTCTGGCGCAAGGCGCGCCGACTGTCGTGAACCAGTCGATCACTGAAGCCGAGGTGCTCGGTGCCCAGAAGGCGTGGTGTGAGGCACTCGTGAACATCAGCCGGACTGGAGAGATGCAGGGTCAGCCTGCTGCGAAGGCTCTTGCCGAGAAAGTGATTGACGCCGCTTACGGCTACCAGATGGGCGCAGTGCTGTTCAAGCCGACGCTGACCGTCGCGCCGCAGACCTTCCGCACGACTCGCGCCGGCGCGCTTGCCTATTTCGTGGGTGGCGACCAGGCGTTCCCGAAGGATACCGGCTTTGCGCTGAAGGGCTGGACCAAGTGCGAGGCCACAAACAGCGCGATCTTCATCGCCGGCGATTCCGCCACGACGATGGGCAACGTGATGATTACCGGCAAGGACGGCAAAGTGACCACGGTCGACAAGACCTGGAAGTTTGTGAAGGACGATGCCGGCAGGCTTCGCATCGTCGTGCACCATTCCTCGCTGCCGTATACCGGCTGAGCACAATCAAACCCGAAGAGAGTGGGACGCCTCGCGACGGCGTTCCATTTTCTCGGCTCATCCTGCTGCGACCTGCCCGGCGATTGTTCGCTTCATCGCTTCGCCGGGTGACCTGAGACCAAAACTCTCCGTCAGATGATGTCGGAGCGCAAAAGGATAAACAGGCCCTCTTAATACCGCTTTACGCCGACACCCGCGTGGGGAAGCGCCGAAATTCGCTACAGAATTGCGTGAGCAACCGCATCCCGCAAAATCGGGCTAAGCCAACGGCTTTACGCAAATGTGGCCCGACATCCCGAGGAGCCATTTTCTTCAGATCCATCCCGCCTTCCGCCGCTAGCGCCCGGGCCATTCCGCGAATTCGGGAAAGTCGGGCTTGCGGCCCTGCTCGATGGCGAAGGCCACGAAATCCCGGGCAAGGATGGCGTCGAGATGCTCCGGCGCCTGCACGATCATCTGGTAGCCGCGGTCGAAGATCACCAGCGTCTCCCCGCCCCGCAGGACATGCCGCATCAGGTCGGGAATCGCGGAACCTTTCCAGAGTTCCGGCCGGTCCGGATCGACGAACAGCACCACCGCCTTCTCCACCGGGTCGCGGTGGAAATAGGCGCCGGCATCGAGGGGATGCGGGATGCGATTGCGGTCAGGGCTTTCCGTGAGCCGCGCGGAGAGATAGGCGCAATTGTAGCTGAGGCAGGCGGCGGGCCGCTCCGGCTGGCCGAAAATCCCGCAGCCCTGGTCGTGGATATGGCCGCAGCGCCGGTACATCGGCTTGTCGAGCGCCATGATCTTCGGCAGCACGCAGCAATAGGTGCAGGTCCGGCACCAGCTGATCCGCGCCCCGGCCTGCCGCTTCTGCTTTGCCTGTCCCATGCCATGCTCCCGAACTCCCCGGCGAATAGGCGATGCCGGGCGCCGGGACAATCCGCTTTGTTGCCGGCCCCACCCCCGCGTGATCCGGGGGCAGGCTTGCCGGCTGCGGGATCAGGCGGCGCGGATGCCCGCCAGGAACTCCTCGACATCCTTCTGGAGGCGCTCGCTCTGCGAGGCGACGTCGGACGAAGCCGCCTGGACCGTGGAAGCCGCCTGGCCGGTGACGCTGGCGCCCTGGCTCACGACGGTGATGTTCGACGACACCTCGCCGGTTCCCTTCGCCGCTTCCTCGATATTGCGGGCGATATCGCGCGATGTGGCGCTCTGCTCTTCCATGGCGACCGCGATCGAGGTCGTGATCATCGAGATCTCGCTGATGGTCTTGCCGATCTGCTCGATCTTCGAAACGGAATCGACCGTGGCCGACTGCATCGCGCGGATCTGGGCAGCGATCTCCTCGGTCGCCTTGGCGGTCTGGCCAGCCAGCGCCTTCACCTCGGAGGCGACGACAGCGAAGCCGCGCCCGGCCTCACCGGCGCGGGCGGCCTCGATCGTCGCATTCAGGGCAAGGAGATTGGTCTGCGCCGCGATGTTATTGATGATCTGGACGACATTGTCGATGCCGGTCGCCATGTCAGCCAGCATCTTGATGTCGTTGATCGTCGCTGCGGCTTCCTGCACGGCCTTCCGGCCGATCCCGTCGGATTGTTCGACCTGCTTGCTGATCTCGCTGATCGTGGAGGTCATCTCCTCGGCAGCCGCCGCGACGGACGAAACATTGATCATCGCCTGTTCGGATGCCGCGGCCACCGAGGCCGATTGCTGCGTGGTTTCCTCGGCGGTGCGGGCCATGTTGGAGGCGGTGTTGTTGAGCTCTTCCGACGCCGTCGAGAGGCCCTTCAGGGCGATGGTGACTTCCTTCTCGAACGAGGCGATCAGCCCGTCCACCGTTCGCTGCCGCTTGGCACGATCCTCGATCATGGCTTCCTGATAGACCGAGATGGCGATGTCCATATCGAGCATGACCGCGCTGTTGATGGCAGCCAGCGCCGCCCGCACCTTGGCCGGGCGCCAGCGGAACTGCGAGACGACGACATCGTTCAGCCGCTGGAGGACATAGGCATAGCCGCCGATATACCAGCGCGGCTCGAGGCCGATCTTGTTATGGACGGCACCGATGGTCCGGACGCCATTGATGTAATCCGCCTCGAACTTGCCATTGAACAGGCGTTCCCAATGGCTTCCCTGGACTTTCTTGAGCCGTTCGACCTGCGTCCCCATCATGTCCGCGAGCTTCTGCTCGCTCGTCACGTGGCGGTAGAACCCTTCGAGGATATCCGGCATCGCCCGGGCGACATGGGGCCAAAGCTCGCGGAGCATCGCGCTTGTCTTGGCATCGATGCGCAGGAAACGGAGACGCACATCCCGTTCCTGCATGTCCATGGCAGTCGCCAAAGCCACTTTCATGCTGGCCCCCTTTTGATCTGGTTACGGCTGGTTGTGCCATGCTTACTCCAGGTTGCTAAATATTCGTGAAAATCGCCGCGATTCCTGATGTTTGTCATAACAAAAATGACCAGCTAATTGCTTGCCATCTGCAATATCTGTTCGGTCAAATATTTACTGAGCCGGCCTCCATAGCTCCTGCCAAAGTGGCGCGCTCATCCCGTGCGGATCAAACCGGCGAGAGCCGCGTGATCCGGCTGGGATTGGCTTCGGCCAGCAGGAGCGATCCATCCGGCAGGCCATAGATGCCATGCGCGCCGTTGAGCATGGGCCGAGCCCGGCCGATGCGGCGTCCATCCGACCCGAGGCAGGTCAGACTGGGCGTCTCGTCGGTTACGTAAAGCCGCCCGCCTGTATCGCCCCAGATTGCAACCGGGCGGCGGAACCCGCCCCACTCGATCAGATAGCGGCCCTCGGCATCGAAAACCTGCAGCCGGTGATTGCAGCGGTCGACGACCACGACGCGCCCGTCCGGGAGGCACCAGAGGGCGTGCGGCTCGGCGAACTCGCCCGGCCCCGTGCCGAAGCTGCCCCATGTCGAGAGATGGCGGCCATCCGGCGCGAAGCGATGGACATGCCAGCCGGCATAGCCATCGGACACGTAGAGATCGCCCGTCGGGCCGATGGCGATATCGGTGGGGTGATTGAAGGGCGCATGCGGGACGCCGCGCGTGCCGATCCCGCCGAGGCGGGTACCCTCGGCCGAGAAGATGACGATCTCGTGCATGTCGCGGTCCACGACAAAAATCCGGCCGTCCGGATGGGCGGTGAGGCAATGGCTGTCGGCGATCTCGCTGCCGCCGAACGCGCCGAGGAACGCGCCGTCGGGCGCGAGGATGATCACGCGCGGATCATCCGGATCGACCAGCGGATCGTGGCGCAGCAGGACGTAGATCCGGCCATCGGGCCCGACCGTCACATCGGAGACCTTGCCGCTATTCGCGGGCCACGTGCCGAAGGGCCGCGTGACCGTGAAGAGGCGCTCGCCGAGCGCGACCGTCAGCGTGTGGAGCGGAGGCGTATCGCGCGTCATCGTTCACGGCCCGGGAAAGGGATGGGTCGCGGCCCAGTGGCGGGCAATGTCCAGCCGGCGGGTGATCCAGACGCCCTCATGCCCCTGCACGTAATCGAGGAAGCGCTCCAGCCCCGCCGCGCGGGCGGGATGGCCGATCAGCCGCATATGCAGGCCGACGGACATCATTTTCGGCTGGGTCTTCCCCTCGCGCCAGAGCATGTCGAACGCATCCTTGTGCCATTCGAAATAGTCGTTCGAGGTGGCGAAAGCCCCGCAGAACTTGCCGTCATTATTGGCGAGCGAATAGGGCACGACAAGGTGCGGCTTGCCCGAGACCGTCTTCCAGTAGGGCAGCTCGTCATCATAGGCGTCGGAATCATAGAGGAAGCCGCCCTCCTCCACCACGAGCCGGCGCGTGTTCACGCTGGGCCCGTAGCGGCAATACCAGCCGAGCGGGCGTTCGCCGAGCGTCTTGCGGAGGGATTCGACCGCCAGGCGGATATGCTCGCGCTCCTCCTCCTCGCTCAGCAGGAAATGCTTGATCCAGCGCCAGCCATGGCAGCAGCAATCGAAGCCGGAGGCGCGGATGGCCGCGGCAGCCTGCGGATTGCGCTCGATGGCCAGCGCGCAGCCGAAGATCGTCATCGGGAGGCCACGCTCCTGGAAGAGGCGCATCAGGCGCCAGAAGCCGACGCGGCTGCCATAGGCGAACATGCCCTCCCCCGCGAGGTCGCGGCCCGGCACGCCCTGGTTGAGGCCATGCGCCTCGGTCAGGCCGATTTCGGTGAAGTCCTCGCCATCCTGGATGGAGGGCTCGGAGCCTTCCTCGTAGTTCATGACGAAATTGATGGCGATGCGGGCCCCGCCCGGCCAGCGCGGGTCGGGCGGGTTGGCGCCATAGCCGATCAGGTCGCGGTCATCGATCATCATCGTCTCACATGCTCATGCGGCGGGTCAGGTTGGTCAGCCGGTCCATCACGATCATCAGCACCAGCACGACCACGATCAGCGCGCCGGACATGGCGGCGACGCGGACATCGAGCGTCGTCTCCATCATGCCCCACATCCGGATCGGCAGCATGTTGGTGCGGGCATTCGAGAGGAAGAGCGAGACCGGCACGTTGTCCATCGAGGCGACAAAGGCGAGGAAAGCCCCGGCGGCGATGCCCGGCGCGATGATCGGCAGGGTGATGCGGCGGAAGGTATAGAGGCGCCCGGCGCCCAGGCTGGCGGAGCTTTCATGCAAAGCCGGATCGAGCTGGGTCAGGCTCGCCAGCGTGGTCCGGAAGATGAAGGGCGCGATGACCACGATATGCCCGGCGATCAGCAGGTTGAGCGATGGCCGGAAGCCGAGGATGGAGAAATACATCAGCGTCGCGAGGCCGAAGGCGAGGCCGGGCAGGATGAGCGGCGAAAGGAACCCGGCCTCCAGTGCCCGGGCCGAGGGGCGACTCACCCGGTTGAGCGCAAGGGCGGCCAACGTCGCGAGGATTGCGGCCAAAGCCGTGGCGCTGAGGGCCACCCAGAGGGAGTTCGACAGCGCGACATGGACATGGCGCGAACGGACGGGATCGAGCAACGCCTCGTACCAGCGCAGCGAGAAGCCGGGCGGCGGGAATTTCAGCACCGTCGACGAGGTGAAGGAGCTGAGCAGGACGATGATGACCGGCACGATCAGGATGCCGAGGCCGATCACCGCCAGCGTCCCCATGACGAGCGAATAGCCGCGATCCATCGGCGTGTTGAGCTGGCGCGTCATGCGGTGGTCCTCGCGAAGCGACCGAGCATGGCAAAGAGGCTGACGCCGGCCAGAACGGCGACGAGCAGCGTGACCGAGGCCACGGCGGCGAAGGGCCAGTTATAGACCACCATGGCCTGCTGCCAGATCAGCGTCGGGAGGTAGACGAGCCGCGCGCCGCCGATGACGGTCTGCGAGATGAAGGCCGTCGTCGCCGAAGCGAAGACGAGCGTGGCGCCGGCGATCCAGCCCGGCAGCGAAAGCGGCAGGATGACCTTGCGGAAGGTCCGCCATTTCGAGCCCCCGAGCGCGCGGGAGGCATCGGACAGGCTGGGATCGATCTGCTGCATCACCGTGATGAGAGGCAGGAGCATCAGCGGCATCTCGATCTGCATCAGCGCGATGACGAGGCCGAGTTCCGTCTGGAGCAGGTTGAGCGGTGCCGTCGTCAGCCCGAGCGCCAGCAGCGCCTGATTGAGCACCCCTTCCCGGCTGAGGATGGCGATCCAGGCGAAGGTGCGGATCACGACCGAAGTCAGCAGCGGCAGCAGCACGATGAAGAGCAGCAGCCGCTGGAGGCCGGGCCCGCTCGCGATGAAGAGCAGCGCGATCGGGTAGGCGAAGAGCGTGGTCATGGCCACGGTCACGAGGCCGAGGCGCAACGTGTCCCAGACGACGCCGCGATAGAACGGATCACCCCAGAACTTGGCCCAGGCGGCCAGCGAGAACCCGCCGAGATTGTCATCGACCGAGAAGGACATCACCAGCAGGATGAGGAGCGGCGCGGCGAAGAAGGCGAGATAGGTCAGGCCGAGCGGCGCCGCGAGGCGCCACTCCACTCCTGCCGTTTCGCTTGTTGCCGCCCCGCTCATGTTCCCGCCGCCTTACTTCGTGATTTCCTTGTTGAAGCGCTCGATCCAGGCCGCGCGCTGCGGGTTGATGACGTTCCAGTCATGCGTGACCATCTTCGCCACCTCGTCGAGCGACTTCACGTCGAGATTGTCGGAGAGCTTCACGTCCTTGTTGACCGGGATCATGTTGTAGGGCGAAAGCTGCAGCTTCGACTGCGCATCGGCCGCGATCACCGTGTCGATATACTTGTGCGCGGCTTCGCGGTTCTCCGAACCCTTCACGATATGCAGGGTCGTGGAGAAGGTGATGGCCCCGCTCTCCGGCGCGAGGAAGGCGATGTCGACACCCTTGGCTTTCAGCGTCGCGGCATTGTTGGTGTTGGTATACATGATATCGATCTGGCCCTGCTGGAACAGGCCCGGCAGCGCCGCCGGGGTCGACACGGCGGCAACCTTCGGCAGGACTTCCTTCAGCTTCCTGAAGATCGGCTCGATATCCGTGGCCGAGCCCCCGAAGGCCTTGGCCATCTCGACCAGCGAGACCGTGCCGAAGGTCGTCTGGAAACCAGTCAGGCCGAGGCGCTCGACATAGGGCGACTCGAAAAGCTGCGCCCAGGTCTTGGGCGGGTTCGGCACCTTCTTCGGGTTGTAGCAGATGCCGACGACCTGCACGTTCACCGTCACCGCGTCCGGGGCGATCATGCCGGCCGGAAGCTTCGAGGCATTGGTGAGCTTGGAGGCATCGATCGGGTCGAACAGGCCTGCCTGGCGGGCCGCGGCGGAGGGGCCGGGATCGAGCACGAAGCAATCGAAGGGCGGCACGCCTCGGGCAGCACGCACTTTCGTCACCTGGTCGACAGCCCAGAGCGTATCGAAGGCCACGTCGATGCCGTGCTTGGCCTTGAGCTGCGGCGCGACGATCGCGCGGTAGGCCTCGTCCCAGGTGCCGGGATAGATCGCGGCGTTGAGCGAGGTCGAGGCGCGGGCGGGCAGCGGCAGCGCAGCGGCGGCGCCGAGCGCGGCGACGCCCTTGAGCGCGGAACGGCGGGTCAGATCGGTCATGTCGGCTTCTCCTTGTGACGTCAGGCGCCGCCTCATGCGGCGGGTTGGGGAAAGAGGACGGGCCTGGCATGCGGGGCCAGGGCGCAATGGGTGGCGGCCATCGGGCTGACGGGCTCGCCCGGCCGGCGGCCGGCGGCGACCTTGAAGGCCTCGCCGGAGCGGGTTTCCACGTCATGGATCAGCTCGCCGCCGATCGGCAGGCTGAGCTTGAGCGTGACGGGAATGCTCCCGTCGGTGGCCTGATCGGTCAGGACGAGCTGTTCGGGCCGGATCGTGGCGACAACCCGGTCACCCGGGGCAAAGGCCTTGCGGCTGGCCACATTCCAGAGCGCGCCGCTGGCAAGGCGAACACCATAGGCGCCCTCGCCCGCGCTTTCGATCACGCCGGCAAAGCGGTTCGAGGAGCCGATGAAATCGTTCACGAACAGGGTTTCCGGCTGGTCGTAGATCTCGACCGGGGAGCCGAGCTGCTCGATCCGCCCCTTGCTCATCACGGCGATCCGGTCGGCGATCGACATCGCCTCGTCCTGATCATGCGTGACGAGAATGGCCGTCAGCCCGAACTGGCGCTGCAGGCGCTTGATCTCGATCTGCATGTCGAGGCGCAGGTTCTTGTCGAGCGCGGCGAAGGGTTCGTCCAGAAGCAGGATCCGCGGCCGGACGGCGAGCGCCCGCGCCAGCGCCACGCGCTGCTGCTGGCCGCCGGAAAGCTGCCGGGGCTTGCGGTCGGCGAAACCCTCCATCCGCACCGTGGCCAGCATCTCGCTGACCCGCTCGCGGCAGGTCGCCTTGCTCTCGCCGCGCGCTTCGAGCCCGTAGGCGATGTTTTCCGCCACGGTCATATGCGGGAACAGGGCGTAGGACTGGAAGACGATGCCCACTTCCCGCCGGTTCGGCGGCAGGGAATCCACCACACGGTCGGCGATGACCACGCGGCCCGAAGTCTGGTTGATGAAGCCGGCCACGATCCGCAGGAGGGTGGATTTTCCGCAACCGGAAGGGCCCAGCAAGGCAATCAGCTCGCCGGCCCGGACTTCCAGCGTGACCTCGTTGACGGCCAGCGCATCGCCATAGCTGTGCGAGATGGCATCCAGCGTCAGCGGCTGGCTCTGGATTTCCGGCGGGGCGAGAGGGTCTGGCGAGGGCACACGATTGTTCCGGACGACACGATGTTGGCCAACGACCACGCAACGCCCGTGCCACCCTGCAGGAGGCCATCCGGAGCCGCGAGCGCCCAATCGCTGGGCGATCTGTTGAATTTTTTATACAAAATGCTCGAAGCTGTCTAAAAAATGGGCAATCGTGTGCAGGTGGCCGGATCGTGCACCGGCACTGCCCTTGCTTGATCCGGCTCACCTGGCCGGCGAGACCTTCGCCTCGCCGCCACAAGCCCCAGCAACGAGGCCCCCTGCCAATGCCGTCGTCCTTGCCCGAGACCTTTCCGAGACTTGCGCATGCCGAATGACCTGACCGGCTATGGCGGAATATGGCCGGATCTCCGCTGGCCGAATGGCGCCCGGCTTGCGGTTTCCGTCGTGGTCAATTTCGAGGAAGGCGCGGAAATGCAGGTCGGTTATGGCGATCCGGCCAGCGAACGCATGGGCGAGGTGATCAGCGTGGTCGAGCCCGGGCGGCGGGATCGCGGGCAGGAACAGATTTTCGCCTATGGCATGCGGGCCGGTCTCTGGCGGATGCTCGACGCGCTGGACCGGCACGCCCTGCCAGCCACCTTCTTCTTCTGCGGCAGGGCGGTGGAGCAGTCGCCGGCTCTCGCCGCGGAGGTTGTGCGCCGAGGCCATGAGCCGGCCCTGCATGGCTGGCGCTGGCGGCCCCATGCCGACTATGCCAGCAGCGCCGAGGAGGCGCGTGATCTCGACCGCTCCATCGCGGTGATCGAGGCGGCCTGCGGCACCCGCCCGGCCGGGTTCTTCTGCCGGGGCGCCGAGAGCGACTGGACGCGCGCCCTACTGCGCGAACGGGGCTTTGCCTATGCCTCGAATGCGTTCGACGATGACCTGCCCTACTGGGACCGCGCGGGCGAAGCGCCCCTGCTGGTGCTTCCCTATGCGCTGGACACGAACGACATGAAGTTCTTCCATCCCAACGGGTTCGTGAGGGCCGGCGAGATGGTGGACTATGTCTCGGATGCGCTCGACGTGCTGCTGGCCGAAGCCGATCACGGCCGGCCGCGCCTGCTCAATATCGGCTACCATCTCCGCATCTGCGGCCGGCCGGCACGCTTCCCGGCTTTCGAACAGGTGCTGGCCCGGCTGGCCGCTTTGGGAGACCGGGTCTATGTCGCCCGGCGCGATGCCATTGCCCGGGCCTTTGCTGCGGCATGCCCGCCATGACAGCCCGCGAGGATCGACCGATGAAGCCCGAAACCATTCTCGCGATCGGTGACCGGATCATCGAGGGCTTCACGCCGGACGGCACGCTGCAGATCCATGAAGAGGCCGCCATCGCCATCGAAAGCGGGCGTGTGGCGGCGATAGGACCTGCGGCGGTGATGCGGACCCGACATCCCGGCGCGCGGGAGATCGGCGGAAGCGGCAAGGTCATCATGCCGGGGCTGATCAATGCGCATCACCATGTCGGGCTGACGCCGTTCCAGCTCGGCTCGCCCGACCATCCGCTGGAATTGTGGTTCGCCTCCCGCCTCGCGTTGCGCGACGTCGATCTCCGGCTCGACACGCTGTTCTCCGCTTTCGAGATGATCGCCAGCGGGATCACCACCGTGCAGCACCTGCATTCCCGCGCACCGGGCGAGGCGCAGGCCGTCCTCGGCGCGGCGCGGAAGGTGATCGGCGCCTATCGCGAGATCGGGATGCGGGCTTCCTATTCCATGGCCCTGCGCGACCAGAACCGGCTGGTCTATGCCGATGACCGGCTCTTCACCGAGAGCGTGCCGGAAGCGCTGCGCCCGGCCTTGCGCGCCTATTTCGAGCGTTTCACGCTGCCGCTGGATCAGCAGGTCGCCGTGTTCGATGCCCTGCACGCGGAGCTGGCCGGCGAGAGCCGCATCCGCCTGCAGATCGCTCCGGCGAACCTTCACTGGCTGTCGGACGCGGCGCTCGGGCTCGCGGCGGAACTCTCCGCGCGCCATGGCCTGCCGATGCATATGCATCTGCTCGAGACGCCCTATCAGCGGGAATATGCCCGGCGGCGGACAGGCGGATCCGCGCTGGCGCATCTGGCGCGGTTCGGGCTGGTGCATGACCGGCTGACGCTCGGGCATGGCGTCTGGATGAGCGAGGCCGAGATCGATCTCTGCGCGGCGCATGGCGTGCGGATCTGCCATAACTGCTCGTCGAATTTCCGGCTCAAAAGCGGCATCGCGCCGGTCAATCGCTTCCTTGCGAAGGGCATCCCGGTCTGCCTTGGCATCGACGAAGCCGGCCTCAACGATGACCGCGACATGCTTCAGGAAATGCGGCTTGTGCTGCGCGCCCATCGCGAGCCGGGCATCGACGCGCCGCATCCTTCCGCAGCGGATGTGTTCCGGATGGCCACCGAGCATGGCGCCGCGACGACGCCGTTCGGCACGGCGATCGGCTCGCTGCGACCGGGATCGGAGGCTGATCTCGTGGTGCTGGACCATGCGCGCATCACCCGCCCCTACCAGCATGCCGGAACCCCGCTCGTCGATGTGCTGGTCCATCGCGCGAAACCGGAAGCGGTCGAGTCGGTCATGGTCGGCGGCGAGGTCATCTATGCCGAAGGCCGGTTCCTGCGGATCGACCGCATCGCCATCCACGAGGCGATCCGCGAGAGCCTCGCCGCGCCGCTCACGCCCGGCGAGATCGCGCGGCAGCAGCTGGCCGAGGCGGTCTTCCCGCATGTGAAGGCGTTCTATGATCGCTGGCTGCCGGAGGAACCGCTCCCGCCGCACACGCATTACAATGCGCGCTGATCAGGCCCCCCGGAACAGCGAGAACCCGAAGGGCGTGAACTTGAACGGCAGGTGATAGTGTTCGGCGACCTGCCGGACATGGAAGCGGAACGGGACCTGATCGAGGAAGGGCGCCTCCCGGCCTGAAGCCGCGAAGAAGCCACCGAGATCGAACCGGACCTCGTAGAGCCCTGCCGTGATGCCCTCGCCCGCGGCAGAAGGATGGTCGAGCAGGCCGTTCGGGCCGATCGTCCCGGTTGCGACGAGGGCCGGCGCCGGTTCCAGCCGGTGCAGTTCCACCGCCAGACCCGCCGCGACCTTTCCGGTCGAGACATCGACCGCGTGGATGGAAATGCCGCCTGCCTTGCCCATGGCCCCCGTTCCGCCTTGCTGTCCGGCAAAGTCTAGGCGAAGGCAGGGGTGGAATCCATCCCGCCCGGGCTCAGCTCCAGGCAGCGATCAGCGCCTCGGCATCGGTAATGACGGCCACGTTCTGCAGCGCGTAATTCACCGAGGCCGTGTGCCACTCGGCATTCATGGTGGAGCAGCAATCCTCCGGCACGACCATGAAATAGCCCTTGTCCGCGCCGGTCCGCGAGGTGTGTTCGATGGACATGTTGGTCCAGGCGCCCGTCACCACGACGATATCACGCTTCAGGGCCTTGAGCACGGTTTCGAGCCGGGTGCCTTCCCACGCGCTCATGCGCTGCTTCTCGACGACATGATCCCCCGGCTGCGCCTCGAGGCCCGGCACCGGGGCGACGCCCCAGGTGCCACGCACCAGCGCGCGGGCATCGGCGAGCCCCTCGAAAAGCGGCGCGTTCATCGTCACGCCCGGGCAGCCCGGCTCGACCACGAACCAGACATGGATCACCGGGATGCCCTTTGCCCGCGCGGCAGCGGCGAGGCGGGCGGCATTGCCGATGGCGTTCTGCTCGCGGCAATGGGCGGGCGAGCCGGAGGCCGCGAAGGCGCCACCGTCCATCACCACGTCATTCTGCATGTCCTGGATGATGAGCGCGCAGCGGCCGGGATCGAGCGCATAGCCCGGCGCGGCCTTTTTCGTGCCGTTCCGCGCGATGCTGGCGCCGGCCTGCGGGGCGCTGCCGCTCCGGGCCGGGACGTTGCGCATGTAGGGCTCGCTCCGCGGGCCGACCTTGGTGTCCACCGCATAGACCGAATGGGTGGCGGTGAGGAAAAGCGTGCGGAAATCCGGCCCACCCCAGGCGAGGTTGCCGACCAGTTCCGGCACGCGCAGCTTGCCGATCAGCCGGCCATCCGGCGCATAGACCCAGACGCCGCCGGGGCCGCAGACCCAGACATTGCCGAACAGGTCGCATTTCATGCCATCCGGAACGCCGGGCTCGCTGGCCGAGACGATGCCGGAGGCAAAGACCCGGCCATTGGCGAGCATGCCGTTCGGCTGGACCTCGAAGACGCGGATCACATGCTGGACCGTGTCGTTGATGTAGAGCTTGCTCTCGTCCGGGCAGAAGCAGAGGCCGTTCGGCTGGTCGAACAGCATGCGCTCGACCAGCAATTGCGGCGCGCCGCCGCCGGGCGGAATGCGATAGACGCCCTGGAAGCCGAGCTGGCGGGGCCGTTCGACGCCGTAAACCGGCATCCGGCCATACCAGGGATCGGAGAAATAGATCGCCCCGTCGGATTTCACGACGACATCGTTCGGGCTGTTGAGTTCGCGCCCGTCGAAATGCGAGGCGAGCACATCCCGGCGGCCATCCGGACGTTCCCGCACGAGCATCGAGGTGGCGTGTTCGCAGACGATGAGGTTCAGGTCGGCATCATAGGTCATGCCGTTGCACTTGTTGGCCGGGCGCATCACCTCGGTGATGCCGCTCCGGTCCCAGCGGCGGCGGACATCGCCCGGCATGTCCGAGAACAGCAGATACTGGTCCCGCGGGTGCCAGACCGGCCCTTCGGTAAACTCGAAGCCGGTGCCGATCTGGCGCACGGGGGCCCAGAGATCGACAAGCTCGGCGAAAGCCGGATCAAGCGCGACATGCGTGGTCATGGGCGTCCCTCCCCCGGATCAGGAATACGGCCGTTCCCGGGATCAGACCGGGAACCAGTTCCGCTTCGGCACGCTCTGGACCATCGGGCCCGGCACGGCCATGTCCAGCCGTCCGACCACCTGCCCGGCCTCGATCTTCGCGGGCTTGTCATGCACGGGCAGCAGGAAGCGCGAGGTGTTGAGCAGCTTCTTGATCGCCGCCTTTTCCTGCCGCTTCGAGGTGCCGTGATTGCCGGTGACGCGCGGCTCGTCGGCGTGGATCTCGTGATAGGGATCGACGATCTGGTCGTTGAAATCGTAGATCACGTCGCCGCAGATCGTCGCCCGGCCTTCTGCCGTGTCGACATGGATATTCATCGACCCCTCGGTATGGGCGCCGGCGGCCTCGAGATAGCAGCCCGGGAACAGCTCGATCATGCCGCTCAGCTCGAGATCCTCCAGCCGCAGCGCATGCTTGGTATGGAGGCGGTCGATCAGGTGCTTGATGTCCGGCGCGGGATATTGCGGGTGCATCAGCCCGGAGACCGAATATTCCAGCTCGCGCCGGTTGATGATCACCGTGGTGTTCATCGGGAACAGCTCGTCCTTGCCGGCATGGTCGATATGCAGGTGGGTATGCGCGACATATCGGACATCGCCCATGCGCACGCCGTGCTTCAGGAGCTGGTTCTCGATCATGTTCTCGTGGAATTGCAGGCCCCGCATGCCGAGGCTTTCCATGATCTGGTTGTGGCGATAGCCGGTATCGACCACGACCGGCCACGGCCCGCCGAGGATCAGGAAGCCATAGGTGTAGACGCGCTTGCGCTGGCCGCAGCCGCGCCCCAGCACGAGGAAGCTCGATTCCAGTTCGATGTCGCCATAGTCGAGCACCTTGATTTCCAGCGGCATGGGGGTTCCTCCTCGTTATGTCAGTCTGTAGGTCCGGCGGGCCGTGCCCGCGAAGATCTGCACCTGATCGGCTTCCGGCAGCGATGCAGCGGCGGCGCGATAGGCGGCGATGAGATCGGCGTAGCTCGTCCAGAGCTTCTCGATCGGGAAATTCGAACCGAACAGGCAGCGCCCGGCCCCGAACAGCGCGACGGTCTCACGCAGGATGGAGGCGATATGGGCGGGGTCATTCTTCCGCAGGAACGTGCCGAGGCCCGAGAGCTTGCTGACGATATTCGGCTGCGCCGCCAGCGCGGCCATGCCGGCGCGCCATTGCGCGATCCCCGATTCCGAGCGGTCTTCCAGCATACCGGCATGCTGGAGCACGAAGGTCACGCCCGGGCAGGCAGCAGCCAGTTCGGCCGCACCCTCCATCTGCCCGGCGAAGACCTGCAGGTCGAAGCTCCAGCCATAGGCGGCAAGCGCGGCGACGTTGCGTCGGAGCACCGGATCGCGGGCGAGATCGGGGCCGGAGGCGAAGCGGTAGAGCGGGTTCTCGTGCCAGTGGAGCTGCATGCGCACGCCGCGCACCGAGGGCTCACGGGCCGTCGCATCGAGCTGGGGCCGCACATCCCCGGCCAGCATGTCGGCATAGGCGACGATGGCGACCGGAAAGCCGGCCTGCCGGGCGGATTCCGCCACGAAGCGCACCTCGTCCAGCGCCCGGTCCGGCGCCCAGTTCGCCTGCACATAGACAGCGCCGGTGATGCCGCCGGCGGCCGCATCGGCGAGATATTCCGCGATCGGGTAATCGCGGCGGATCGGCTCGTAGGGACCGAAGATGCGCGGTTGCATCGGCCCGACCAGCCAGGGCAGGTCCGCCTGCCGCCAGATATGGAAATGCGCGTCGATCATGCCGCCCTCCCCGGCCGGGCCGGACCCTGCCCCAGGGCCAGCAGATGCCGGCAGATCGCCGCGGTCGAGTGGCCATTGGCGAGGCTGGCCAGCATCGGCCGGATCGCGGCCAGGGCTTCCGTCTGCGGCCGGTAATCAGGGTCGGCTGCCAGCGGCGAGAACCAGTCGATGCGGAAGGCGCGGGCTGCCATGCGCCGGACGGCGCCGATCATGGCGGCGGGATCGCCGCGTTCGAGCCCGTCCGAGAGGATGGCCACCACGGCGCCGCGGGCATAGCCCGCAAAGCGCGGCACGGCGAGGAAGGCCGCCAGCGCATCGCCGATCCGGGTGCCGCCATCCCAATCCGCCACAAGGCCGGAAGCGGTGGCGAGGGCCTGCTCGCGGTTTTTCAGCTTCAGCGCGCGGGTGACGCGGGTGAGCCGCGTGCCGAAGGTGAACACCTCGACGCGGGGTGCGCTCTGCACGATCACATGCGCCAGTGCGAGATTGGCGTCGCTGCGCTGCTTCATCGAGCCGGACACGTCGATCATCAGCAGGATCGGCCGGGGCCGGGTGGCCCGGCGGCGACGGCCAAGCGTGACCACGTCGCCATCGGTGCGGATCGCGGCGCGCAGGCTGCGGGCGAGATCGATCGACGCGCCGCGACGGGCCCGGCGGTAACGGTAGCCGCGCCGGCGCGGCAGGGCGGCCGGCAGGTCGCGGGCGAAACGCGCCAGCGTGCCGGCGGCATCCGGTGGGCGCAGGGCGCGGATGGCCAGCGCCTCGGCCTCGATCGCCTGCTGACCGGTTTCGTTGACGCTCTCGCCGATCAGGATCTCGCGGCTGCCCACATCCTCCTGGAGCTTGAGTTCCTCGTCAGGCTGCCAGTCCTCCGCCTCGCCCGGTTCGGCCATGCCGCCGAGGAAATGGAAATCGAACAGGGCGTCGAAGGTTTCGCGCTGGTGCGGCTGCGGCGCCAGCGTGGCCCATGCCGCCTGCCGGACCTGCTCGAGCGAGCGCGGCCCCAGCACGGTGATCGCCTCGAGGAAGGTCAGGGTCTGGTCCGGTGCCACAGCAAAGCCATGCTCGCGCAGCAAGGCCGGGAAGGCGACGAAGGGGCGGCTCGCGGCCGGCAGCGGGTTGCGATGCGGGTCAATCATGCCGCCACCGCCGCGATCAGGGAATCGAGCCGCGGGCGCAGGAAGGCCAGGTCCTCCTCGTCCTTCAGCGCCGCGCCGATCGAGCGGCGGAACGCGTCCGGCCAGGGCGCCCCGGTCCGTGCGAGGGCGGTTGCAGCCTCGGCCCAATCGACCGCCTCGGCCACGCCCGGTGGTTTGGTCAGCGGTTCCTGCCGCAGCAGGCCAACGGCCTGCACCACCGCACGGGCGGTCTGCTCGGCCACCGCCGAGGAACGCAGCATGATGATCGCCGCCTCGCGCGCCGGATCGGGATACGCAATGTAGTGGTAGATGCAGCGTCGGCGGAGCGCCTCGTGCAGGTCCCGCGTGCGGTTCGAGGTGAGGATCACCACCGGCCGCTCCGCCGCGCGCAAGGTGCCGCGCTCGGGGATGGAGATCGAGAAATCGGACAGGAATTCGAGCAGGAACGCCTCGAATTCATGGTCCGACCGATCGATTTCGTCGATCAGAAGCACCGTGGATTCGGGCCGCCTGAGGGCCGAGAGCATCGGCCGCTCGATCAGGAAATCGTCGCGGTAGAGATCGGCACTCTCGCCCTCCCGCGCCTGCCGAATGGCAAGCATCTGGCGCGGATAGTTCCATTCGTAGAGGGCCGCGCTCGCATCGATGCCCTCGAAACACTGCAGACGGATCAGCTGCCGGCCGAGAATGCCGGCCAGCGCCTTCGCCGCCTCGGTCTTGCCGACGCCCGGCGCACCTTCCAGCAGCAGGGGCTTGCCCAGCGCGAGCGAGAGGAAGGCCGCCGTGGCGATGCCGTCATCGGCGAGGTAATAGGCCGCACGCAGGGCCTCCGACAGGGCCTCGGGGCTGGACAGACCGTTGGGCAGCGCGCGGATCGTCATGGCTCAGAGCGCTCCGCCGCGCCGCGCCTGCGGCTTCGCACCACCATTCGCCCGGATGCCGCGCAGGATCTTCTCCGGGGTGATCGGCAGGTCGTTCACCCGGACGCCGACGGCGTTGTAGACCGCGTTGGCGATGGCCGGCAGGACCGGGTTGGCGCACATCTCGCCGGGGCCCTTCCCGCCGAAGGGCCCGTCCGGCGCCGGCCGTTCGAGGATGGCGATGCTGTAGGGCGCGATGTCGCCCGGGCCGGGCATCAGGTATTCGTTGAAATCGCGCGGGCCATGATCCGGATTGGGGTAATAGGGTTCCGGCGTTTCATACAGCGCATGGCTGATGCCCATCCAGGCCCCGCCGACGAGTTGCTGCTCCACCATTTTCGGGTTGATGACCCGGCCGAGCTCATAGGCCGAATTCATGCCGAGGACCGTGACCTCGCCGGTCTCGTCATCCACCTCGACATCCGCCACGAGGCAGGCATGGGCAAAGGCCGTGTTGGGGTTCATCTCGCCGGTCTCGGGATCCACCGAGGAGAGCGGGATGAGGAAAATGCCGCGGCCGGCAATCGTCTTGCCCTGCTTGAACTGCGCGGCCTGCGCGGTGGCGCGGACGGTGATGGAGCGCGAGGGTGCGCCCTTCACATGGATGTTGCCCTTGCCGTCGGTGACGAGATCGGCCGCATTGACCTCGAGTTCCTCCGCCGCCGCCTCGAGCAGCACGCCCCTCGCCTCGCGCGCGGCGGCGATCACGGCATTGCCCATGCGATGGGTGCCGCGGGAGGCGAAGGAGCCCATGTCATGCGGGCCGGTATCGCTGTCGGCGGTGTCGACATAGACATCCTCGATCGGCACACCGAGCGTTTCCGCCGCGACCTGCCGCGTCACCTGCTTCATGCCCTGGCCGAGATCGATCGCCGAGAGCGCGACGGTGAATTTCCCGTCCGGGTTGGAATGGATCAGCGCCTGGCTGGGATCACCGCCGAGATTCATGCCGATCGGGTAATTGACGGACGCCATGCCGCGTCCCCTGAACCGGGCCATTTCAGCGCCTCCTTGTGCCGAAGACCGAGGAGAAGCGATGCGCGCCATGCTGCGAGGCCGGGGCCGGGCTGGCCGATGGCGCGGCAGCGGGCGCGGGCGCGGGCGGCGGAGCCGAAGGCGGGGGTGGCGTATAGGCCGGAGCCGGCGGCGGCGGCGCGGCAGCGGCCGGGCGATAGGGCTCGTATTGCGGCACGGCAGGCGCCTTGGGCCGGTTCTCGGTCGAGCCTTCCATGATCGGCTGCTTGGTCAGCGGAATGCGCATCGTCCCGGCCGGCAGCGTCTGGGTCGGACGGCCACCGCGCGTTTCCGGGCGGTTGATGCGGCCATTCTCGTCGATCGGCGTGGCCGGAATCTCGGCCCGGGCGCCGCCGCCGCCCGTCAGCGAGGATTGCCGGCGCGCCTCGTCCGAAATCGGCCAGCGGGCCTTTTCCGCCGCGACCTGCACGCATTCGATCAGGGCGGTGTTCTTCGCCACGCGGCGATGGGCCTTCATGTCGCCATCGCGATAGGCGTTGAGGATGCGGAATTCCATGGGATCGAGGCCACAGGCCTCGGCGCCCTTGTCCATATGGACCTCGAGGGCGAAATCGACGGCGGTGATGCCGAAGCCGCGCATCGCGGTGGACGGGCAGCGGTTGGTATAGGCGACGTAGATGTCGGAGGCGACATTCGGGATCGTATAGGGCCCGGGCAGATGGGCCGTGCATTTGATCGCCGCATAGCTCGACAGCCGGGTATAGGCGCCGGCATCGAAATAGGAGCGGATCTGCCGCGCGAGGATGCGGCCGTCGCGGGCAATGCCGTCCTTGATGTAGATGCGCTCGGCGCCGCGCGGGCTGCCATAGAGCATCTCTTCCTCGCGATCGAGGACATAGCGGACCGGGCGGCCGGTCATCATCGCGCCGAGGATGGAGAGCGGCTCGGTGAGCGAATCCACCTTGCCGCCGAAGCCACCGCCCACGGTGCCGCCGATGAAATGCAGCCGGTTGGAATCGAGATTGACGATCTTCGCCGCCGTGCCGAGCGAGAAAAACAGGCCCTGCGCGCAGGAATGCACGACGAAGCGGTCATTCTGCTCCGGCGCGGCGATCGACCCGTTCGTCTCCGTTGGCGCATGCTCGATCGGGGACATCTGGTAGCGGTCCTCGACGATATGGTCGGCCATCGCGAAACCGCGCTCGACATCGCCGAAGCGGAGCTTCTGGTGATCGTATTTCTCGTGATATTCGAAATAGTTGCCTGGATAGATATCGTTGATCACCGGCGCACCCGGCTTCAGCGCCTCCTCGACATCGAAGACCGCCGGCAGCGGCTCATACTCCAACCGCACCAGCGCCCGCGCCGCGAGGGCCTGCGCCTCGCTCTCGGCGATGATCGCGACGATCGGCTCGCCGATATACCGCACCTTGTCGACAGCGAGGGTGGGTTCGTCATCCTTGCCGAAATTGATCAATGACAGCAGCGTGTTCCTGTTCACCGGCACATCGGCGCCGCGCAGGATCCGCTTGACGCCGGGCGCGCGCTCGGCGGCGGAAATGTCGATCCGGCGGATGCGCGCATGGGGGTGCGGCGAGCGGACCACCTTCAGGTGAAGCAGGCCCTCGAAGGCATGGTCATCGAAGAAGGGCGAGCGGCCGGTGACATGGCCCGGCGCATCCTGCCGCTGCACGCCCTTGCCGACGACATTGAGATCGTCGTCGCGCTCGTTGCTGAAGAGGTCCTTGCGGAATTCCATCATCCCCTCGCCTCCCCTCAGCGCCGCTGCCCGGCCGCCGCGCCGCGCGCCACGGATTCGATGGCCGCGATGATCGGCTCGTAGCCGGTGCACCGGCAGATATTCCCGGCAATGCCGTCGATGATCTCGTCCCGGCTCGGATTGGGGTTGCGGGCCAGAAGCGCCTTCGCCGCCGTCAGCATGCCGGGGGTGCAGAAGCCGCATTGCGCGGCGAAATGCTCCATGAAGGCCTGCTGCAGCGGGTGCAGGTTCGGCCCGTCGGCCATGCCGGACACCGTCTCGATGCTGGCGCCCTCGCAGGAGGCGGCGAGCGTCAGGCAGGCAAGGCGAAGCTCGCCGTCGACCAGCACGGAACAGGTGCCGCAGGTGCCCTGTCCGCAGCCATATTTCGGGCCGAAATCATTGAGGCCCCGCCGGAGCACGGTGAGGAGATTGTCCGCCGGATCGGCAAAGGCGGCGCGGTCGGAGCCGTTGAGACGGAACTGGACGGGAACCTTGGCCATGACCTCTCCTTCAGCTCTGGCCGGCCAGCAACCGGCCGAGATGGACCGGCAGGACCTCGCGGCGATACCAGTCGCTGGCGATGGCATCGGTGGCGGGCTGCGTCCCCTCGAGCGCAGCAGCGCGGGCGGCGGCGATGCCACCTGCATCCAGCGCCTTGCCTTCGAGCGCGCGCTCGACCCCGCGCGCCCGGACCGGGAGCGGCGCCATCGCGCCATAGGCCACGCGTGCCTGGCCGATCCGACTGGTGCTGCCCGGCAGATGCGTGGCGATTGTCAGGACCGACAGGCCCTTCGGCTTGACGCGGCTGACCTTGAGGAACCGGAAATCCCCCGGCGCAACCGGGCGGTTGAACTGGACCGACGCGACGAGGCGCGCTTCCCCGCGCGCCCGGCCGGCGAGGAATTCCTCGATCGGAACCGCACGCGGGCTGCCATAGCCGGCGAGCACCATCACCTGCGCATCGAGCGCCAGCAGCGCCACGGCGAAATCGCCATAGGGCGTTTCGGCGAAGAGATTGCCACCGATCGTTGCCATGTTGCGGATGGCCGGTCCGCCCACCGCGCGGGCCGCCGGATGGAGGAAGGCGAGTTCGCGATGGGCGAGGATGGCGGCCATGGTCGCGCCGGCACCGAGCTCGATACGCGTGCCGGAGACCTGGATCTGCCGCCAGGCCGGGTCGGTGACGCGCAGGAGCGTGCCCTCGATCAGGCGGCCTTCGTTGACATCCCGCATGACGAGCGTTCCGCCCGAGAGAAGGGTGGTGCGGGAATCCGCGGCGAGGATGCCGGCGGCTTCGGAGAGGCTCTGGGCCACGCGCAGCGCAAGGGGCATGTCAGGCTCCCGTCTCGAGGAGTTGGGGCAACTGGCGGACGGCTTCCATGCCCGCGACATAGACATCCTCGCCGACGATCCGGGCGAATTCGTCCTCGCGGCCGGCAGGCGTGGTGAAGCGGCTCTCCCAGTGCCAGAAGCTGCGGTTGCCATCGGTCACCGGCAGCAGCCGGATATGCGCGACATAGTTGAAGAGCGGGATCGGCGTATCGAGCAGGCAATAGGAGTAGCTCATCTCGAGATCGGAGAGGCTGAGCAGCTGCTCGCGCAATTCGCTGCCGTCGCGCAGGGTGAAGCGCCGCACGCAGCCGACCTTGTCCACCGGATGACCCCGCTCGATCTGGCTGGTCGCCACGATCGGGTGATACTGGTCATGGGCGTTGAAATCGCGCACGATCGACCAGAGCCGGTCCACCGGGACATCGATGATCGTGCTGCGGACCACTTTCGGCATGTCAGCCTCCGAAAGCCCGCTTCAGCGCATCGAACCCGCCCTGGAAGACATTGCCGCCAATGCCGTTGACCAGATCGGCCTCCTTGTCGGGTGCGCAATCGAACTCGGCCGACCATTCGATGAAGGTCCGGTCCTGGTCGGTGATTGGCGTCAGCCGCAGGGTCGCGACGTAATTGGTCAGCGGCATGGGCGAGTCGAGGATCGAGTAGGTGCAGAACATGTCGTAATCCGACAGGCCGAGCAGCTGCTCGCGGAGGCGATCACCGTTCCGGAGCGAGAAGGCCCGGATGCAGCCGACCTTGTCGGCCGGCTCGCCATTCTCGATCCGGCTCTCGGCAATGGCCGGATGCCAGTTCGGCAAGCCATTGAAATCCCTCACCCGGGCCCAGACCCGGGCCGCCGGAGCATTGATCACGCTGGAAGCGTAGACGCGTGCCATGGGTCACCTGCTCACTTTACGAAACCAGATTACTTTTTCTCACCGCCGCCATCCTTGCCGCCACCATCCCTGGGCTTGGCGGGCTGGGCATCCTTGGCGACGCGCTGCATGTCGGAGGCCTCGCGCATCAGTCCGCCCATCTTGGCGAGACTGCCGCCCTCGATCCCGATTTCCTTCAGCACCTCGTCGATCAGCGGCGCCTGGACGCGGTAGCGCAGGGCGCTTTCGATCACCTCGTCGGTCGGGGTGCGGCCGGAACCGGCACCGGCACTGCCAAGGCCATCGACATGAAGGATCTTGATACCGTCGATCTTCTCCATCGGCTTGACGCTCTCGCGGACGATGCCCTCGATCCGGTCGAGCAGGCGGCGGCGGAACAGGCCGTAACGGGCCCCATCCGTCAGAACATTCTCGGCCTCGTAGAGCAGGCGCTGGGCCTCGGCCTCGACCGCGCGGCGGACCTTGTCGGCCTCGGCGGCAATCCGGGTTTCCTCGGCGGCCTTCTCGGCCATCATCACCTCGACGGTGCGGCGGCGCTTCGCGGTCTCGCGCTCGCGCACGGTGGTGACCAGCTCTGCCGCCTCGACGGCCTTGGCCTTGGCCAGTTCGGCCTGGGCAGCGGCGGCGCTTTCCTCGAGCGACTTGGTGTAAAGCGTGATCGCCTTCTCCATCGCCGCATTCTCGACATCGCGCTCGCGCTCGATCTCGAGCTTGCGCAGGTCGCGCTGGCGGCCGACCCGCGCTTCGTCGAGGCCGCGATCAGAGGCGATCCGGGCGCGCTCGACTTCCTCGTTCGAGGCGATCTGCGCTTCCTGAAGCGCCTGCACGCGGGCGATTTCCAGCTGCTCGATGACGCGCTTGCGCTCCAGCCGGGCCGCTTCGAGGGCCTGCTCGCGGGCGACGTCGGTCCGCTCGACCTCCTGCTTCGCCACGATCTCGGCCTGACGGAGCGCCTTGTCGGCATCGGTGCGCTGGGCCTTCTTGGCCGCGAGCGTGATGGCGCGGTCCTCCTCGGCCAGTTCGACAACGCGCTTCTGCTCGATCTGCAGGATCTCGCGCGTCTTGGTCGAGGCAATGCGCTCCTCATCGATCTTCAGCTCGGCGGCGATGCGCTGCCGCTCGACCGCGTCGCGGCGCTGGATCTCGGCGGCTTCCAGTTCCTCCGTCCGGCGGATTTCCAGCCGGCGCGTTTCGAGTTCCGAGGCGATCCGCTCGGCGGCGATGGCCTTTTCCTGCGCGATCCGGGCCGCTTCCGTGGCTTCGCGGGCGGTGATCTCGGCGGTCTCGACCGCCTTGTTGCGCTCGATTTCCAGCTTGCGGCGGCCTTCCTCGAAGCTGATCCGCTCGGCCGTCACCGCATTTTCCTGCGCGATCCGGGCCTTCTCCACCGCCTCGCGGGCGGCAATCTCGGCCTCGTCCAGCGCCCGGTTGCGGGCGATCTCGAGATTGCGGATCTCCTGCTCGCGGCCGATCCGCTCGGCACTGACGAGCGCTTCCTGCGCGATGCGGGCCTTCTCGGTGGCCTCCCGGGCGGCGATTTCCGCCGCCTCGAGCAACCGGGTCCGTTCGATCTCCTTCTGGCGTGTCTCCAGTTCCGAGGCGATTCGCGCGGCCTGGATCGTCTTGTCGTTGAAGATCCGGGCCTTCTCGATCTCCTCGCGGGCGAGGATCTCGGCCGATTCCACGGCCTTGGTGCGCTCGATCTCGCGCTGGCGGACCTCACGGTCCGACGAGATCCGCGCCTCGCTGATCGCGCGCTCATTGGCGATCTTCGCCTTCTCGATCTCCTCGCGGGAGAGGATCTGGGCCTGTTCGGCCTCGGTATCCCGGGCCGCGCGCTCGCGGGCCACCTCGGCCCGCTGCATCGCCCGGCGGATCTCGATTTCGCGTTGCTGCTCCAGCCGGGCGGTCTCGCTCTCGCGCTCGATATCCAGCGCCTGCCGTTCCGCCTCGAGATTGCGGGTGCGGATGCGGATCATCGAATCCTGTTCGATATCGTTGCGGAGCTTCCGCTTCTCCTCGATCTCCTCGATGATCCGCGTCAGACCTTCGGCGTCGAACCGGTTGGACGGGTTGAAATACTGCAGGTCGGTCTGGTCGAGATCGGTGATCGCCACCGATTCAAGCACGAGGCCGTTCTGCTCCATCATGTCGACGGCGGCATCGCGAACGCGCTGGACATAGAGCCCGCGCTGCTCGTGCATCTCCTCCATCGACATTTCCGAGGCGACCGAGCGCAGGGCCGAGATGAACTTGCCGGAGAGCAGGGCATTGAGCTGATCAGGCTGCAGGGTCCGCCGGCCAAGCGTGGCCGCGGCGATCGAGACCGAGGGCCGGTCCGGGCGGACGCGGACATAGAATTCGGCATCGATATCGACGCGCATCCGGTCCCGCGTGATCAGCGCATCCTGGTTGGCTCGCGTGACGGCCAAACGCAGGACATTCATGTTCACCGGCGTGACATCATGGATGATCGGCAGCACGAAGGCGCCGCCATTGATCACCACCTTTTCGCCGAACAGGCCGGTGCGCACGAAGGACACCTCCTTCGACGAGCGGCGATAGAGCCAGTTCACCAGGTAGACGATGATCGCAATGACGATCACCGCCACGATGAGCCAGAGAATGAGGGTTCCGATCAGTTGCCCCGTCATGTCACGTTCCTCCCCTCAGCCTGCCTGCCTCACGCCGGACCCGGCGCGCCGCCCGTGCGGCTGATTGTCTTGAAAGCCCTGGTCTGTTCGCGGATCGCCACTTCCACCGGCAGGCGCTCCATCGAGGAGGCGCCATAGAAGCCGTGGCAATGGCGGGTGTTCTTCATGATGAAATCGGCATCCGGCGGCTCGGCCACCGGGCCGCCATGGACGAGGATGATCGCGTCCGGCTTGACGGCGAGAGCCGCTGCCGCCCAGGCATCGACGATGACCGGGCAATCCTTCAGCTTGAGCGCGGTTTCCGCGCCGATCGAGCCACCGGTCGTCAGCCCGAGATGGCAGACGATGATATCCGCCCCCGCCCCGGCCATGGCCGCGGCATCGGCCTCGGAGAACACATAAGGCGTCGTCAGCAGGCCCTTCTGCCGGGCGAGGCGGATCATCTCGACCTCAAGGCCGAAGCCCATGCCGGTTTCCTCGAGATTCTGCCGGAAGACGCCGTCGATCAGCCCGACGGTCGGGAAATTCTGCACGCCGGAAAAGCCGATCCGCGCGACATCATCGAGGAAGACATCCATCGAACGGAACGGGTCGGTGCCACAGACCCCGGCAATGACCGGGGTTTTCTTGACAACCGGCAGCACCTCGCTGGCCATGTCCATGACGATGGCATTGGCATCGCCATAGGGCATCAGGCCGGAAAGCGAGCCGCGCCCGGCCATGCGGAACCGGCCGGAATTGTAGATGACGATCAGGTCGATGCCGCCGGCTTCCTCGCATTTCGCGGAGAGCCCGGTGCCGGCACCGCCGCCGACAATCGGCTCCCCCCGCGCGATCATCGCGCGGTAGCGGTCCAGCAACTCGGAGCGGGCGAAGCGGGGCATGTCTCAGGTCCTGCCGGTAGCGCCCCGGAAGCGGCCCTGATGCAGCGCACGGAAATGCTGCACGAGCGCCGCCGCGAAGGCGGGGTCGTTGATGTGATGGGGCAGCCGGATGAGCTGCCTTGTCGCGGTGACGCGGACCGTCGAGGCCAGGGAGTCGAACAGGGCGGCATCGGCGGCGGGATCCCAGAAGGGCTGGCCAGGCGCATCCAGCGCCGAGACGCCCCCTTCCGGCAGGAGGAAGCGTACCGGCCCCTCCATGAGGTTGAGGCGTTCGCCGATCCAGCGGCCCATGCGGGCGTTTTCCTCGGCCGTCGTCCGCATCAGCGTGATCTGCGGGTTATGCGGATAGAAGAGCCGGTGGCGATATTGCGCCGGCACGGTGTCGGGCGCGGCGAAATTGACCATGTCGAGCGCGCCGACAGATCCGACATACGGGATCTTCGTGCGGATCACCGAGCCGAAGCGATCTTCGGTAGCGGGCAGGATGCCGCCCATCATCATGTCGCAGATCTCGGTGGTCGAGACGTCGATCACGCCGGGCACGAGGCCGGAATCGATCAGCTTTTCCATCGAGCGGCCGCCGGTGCCGGTGGCGTGGAAGACCAGCGGCTCCCATTCGCGCTCGATCAGCCGCGCCACCTGCTGCACGCAGGGCGTCGTGACGCCGAACATGGTCAGCCCGACCAGCGGTTTCTCCGGTTCGGCGCGGCGCGTTGCCGGCCCGTGCTGCTGCTCGTGGAAGCTCCGCGCCATGGCCGCCATGGCCTGCGCGGCATTGCCGAGCACCGTGCGGGAGACGCGGTTCAGCCCCTGAACATCGGTCACGGAATGCATCATGGTGATGTCGGTCGCGCCGACATAGGCCGCGACATTGCCCGAGGCCATGGTCGAAACCATCAGCTTCGGCACGCCGACCGGCAGGGCCTGCATGCCGGCGGTGGCAATGGCCGTGCCGCCCGAACCACCGGCCGAGAGGATGCCGATCACGCCCTGCTGTCGCGCCATCCAGGCGCGGAAGGCCTCGGTCATCGCGGCCACCGCCTTGCCACGATCCCCCGAGGCGATGCCGGCGGAACCGGTCGGCAGGGCCAGAGCCACTTCCTGCGCCGAGACATCCGCGCCCTGGTTGCGGCCATTGGTCGAGAGATCGACGAGGCGGGTGCGCAGGCCGGCGGCCTTGATAAGGTCCCGCAGGAAGCGCAGTTCCTCGCCCTTGGTGTCGAGCGTGCCGGCGATGATGACATGCGGCTCCTGCGGCGCGCGGGCGGCGAGCGGCGAGACATCGCCGACGCGGCGGCCGTCGATCGTGGCCAGCGTCGGCCGGGAGATGGTGCGGGCCTGCGCCTCGATGCGGGCCGCCGGCACATCCTGCGACCAGCGCGTCGGCAGGACCGGGTTGGCATTGTAGACCCGGATCGGGCCCTGCGGCGCGGGGGCGGCCGGGCGCGGCTCACCGGACGGTGCCGCGCCGGCGCCGGGTTCAGCCTCCTCGTGGCTGTGGCGGCCGACGCCGAGCAGGCGCTGCTGGAGATCACGGTCCGCGGCAAGCACGGACGAGGCGATGACCCGGTGGATCCGGCCGTTGACCATGATGGCGATCGTGTCCGACATCTGCGTCGCGACGCCGATATTCTGCTCGATCACGAGGATCGAGACATCGCCCTCCGCAGCGAGGCGGACGAGGGTTTCCTCGACATGGGCGACGATGACCGGGGCAAGGCCCTCGGTCGGCTCGTCCATGATGAGCAGGCGCGGGTTCATCAGCAGGGCACGGCTGATCGCCAGCATCTGCTGCTCGCCGCCCGAGAGCTGGCCGCCGCCATTGCGGCGCCGCTCGGCCAGGCGCGGGAAGACCTCGTAGATCCGCTCCGGCGTCCAGGCGCCCTTCCCGCGCGACATCAGGCGGAGATGCTCGTCCACCGTCAGCGAGCGCCAGAGGCGACGCCCCTGCGGCACATAGCCGATCCCCATCCGGGCGATCTCGGCCGAGGTGCGGCCGACCAGTTCCTCGCCCATGAAACGGATCGAGCCGGACGAGACCGGCACAAGGCCCATGATGGCCTTGCACATGGTGGTCTTGCCCATGCCGTTCCGCCCGACCACCGAAAGCACGCCGGAATGGAGGGAAAGATCGACGCCCTGCACGGCATGCGAGCGGCCATAAAAGACGTTGACGCCCTGGAGTTGCAGGATCGGCGCGCTGGCACCGCGCGGGAGGCGCTCACTCATGGCCGCCTCCGAGATAGAGTTCCTGCACCTCGGGATCGTCCTCGATCTCCTCCGGGCGGCCTTCCTTGAAGATGCGGCCGTTATGCATCATCGTCACGCTCTCGACGACGCGCAGCGCCACATCCATGTCGTGCTCGATGATGATGTAGCCGATATGGGTCGGCAGCGTGGTCAGGATCGAGACAAGGTCGCGTCGCTCGGTGGGCGAGAGGCCCGCCGCGGGCTCGTCGAACAGGATGAAGCGCGGCGCGCCCGACAGGGCGAGCGCGATTTCGAGCTGGCGCTGCTGGCCATAGGCGAGTTCGCCGACGAGACGGTCCTTCTCCGCCGTGAGGTGCACGGCCTCGACAAGCGTTTCCGCCGCATGGACGAGGGCATCGTCGCGTCGGGGCCGGATCAGCGAGAAGCGGTTCCGTGAAACGCCCCGGCAGGCGAGATAGACATTGTCGATCACCGAGAGGCCGGCGAAAAGCGAGGAGATCTGGTAGGTGCGGCGCAGGCCCCGGCGGATCCGCTCATGCGGCGGAAAGGTGGTGACATCCTCGCCGAAGAAGCGGATCAGCCCGGTTGTGGGCAGGAAATCGCCGGTAATGCAGTTGAACAACGTCGTCTTGCCGGCGCCATTGGAGCCCAGTACGGCGCGGCGCTCGCCCGGGCGGACGGACAGGGTGACATCGGAAATGGCGGCGAGCGCGCCGAACATCTTGGTGATGCCGCGCAGTTCCAGCGCGTTGCCGGCGCTGACATGGCTCTGCCCGAGGGCAACCGGACGCGGCGGGGTGACCGGGGCGTTCATGCGACCCCTCCCCCCGCCTGCCCGCCCTGCTGGCGGCGGCGCGCGCGCCAGCGGTCCCAGAGGCCGAGTACGCCATCGGGCGAGAACAGCACGACCGCGAGGAAGCCGAGGCCGATGATCAGCTTGAAGCGCTCTGCCGAGAAGCCGAAGAAGCCGAGGATATCCGGCGAGAAGACCTGCAGGAGCACGTAGATGAAGGCGCCGATGAAAGGCCCGAGCGGCCGGCGCATGCCACCGACAACGGCCACGACGAGCACGTCGATCGCGGCGGACATGCCGATGGTGCCCGGCGCGATCTGCGCATTCTGCCAGACCAGCAGGATGCCGCCGGCCGAGGCGAAGACGCTGGCCAGGGCATAGGCCGCGACGCGATGCGCCGTGACGTTGAAGCCGAGCGCCGCCATGCGGCGCGGATTGTCGCGCACGCCCTGCAGCGCAAGGCCGAAGGGCGAGCGCGAGACATAGACCACCGCGCCGTAGGACAGGGCCGCCAGCACGAGGCTGAGATAGTAGAAGGGCACCGGCTCGCGCCAGTTCACCCCGAAAAGCTGCGGCGGCAGGACGAGGTTGAAGCCGGAATAGCCGTTGAAGATCGTGTAGTTCTGCCGCGTGAAGTAGAAGAACGCCGCCGCGATGGCGAGCGTGATCATGATCGTGTAGATGCCCTCGGTCCTGACCGCGAGGGCGCCGGATATTGTCGCGAAAAGCGCGGCGATCAGGAAGGCGGCGGGGATCACGATCCACCAGACGAGGCCGAGACTGACCGTGACCGTGCCGGACGTGCCGAGAATGGCGACCATGTAACCCGCCACGCCGGCCACCGTCATCTGCAGCAGGCTGACCATGCCGCCATAGCCGGCGAGGAACATCAGGCTGAGGCCGATCATGCCGAGGATGAAGGTCCAGCCCATGACCTGGAACAGCCAGAAACTGTTCGCCACGACCGGCAGGAAGACGAGCACCACCGCCAGTGCCCACCAGGGCGCGGGAATGCGCTCGAACCAGAGTTTCTGGTCGGCGCGGTTGACGAAGCGGGGGGCCTGATCGGTCATCGCCATGGTCTAGCGCCTCGCCCCGAGCAGGCCCTGCGGCCGGAAGGCCAGCACCGCCGCCATGATCAGGAAGGTGAAGACCACCGAATAGGTGGGCGCGTAGACGAAGCCCATCTGCTCGGTGACGCCGATGATGAGCGAGCCGATGGCCGCGCCGACAATCGAGCCCATGCCGCCGACGATGACGACCACGAGGCTGGCCAGCAGGAAGCGGGTATCCTCGCCCGGCGAGAGCGACTGGAACGTACCGCCGATGATGCCGGCCATGCCGGCGAGGCCGGCGCCGAAGCCGAACACGGCGAGGAAGACCAGCTGGATGCGGACGCCGGAAGCGGCAAGCATCTCGCGGTCATCGACGCCGGCGCGGATCAGCATGCCCAGGGCGGTCCGGTTCAGGACGAGCCACATCGCCACGCCGATCACGATTGCGGCGATCAGGATCCAGACCCGCACGGCCGGGTAGCGCAGCCAGTTGGTGGCGCCCGTGCTGGCATTGATCGAGTTGATGATCGGCAGTTCCATCGGCCCGGTCAGGAAGCCGGGCGCGAGGATCGAGTAGGACTGGCCGCCCCAGAGCCAGAGCATGAGATCGGCGAGAACGATGGAAATGCCGATGCTGACCAGCGTCTGCCGCAGTTCCTCGCCCTCCATCTTCGAGAAGATGAAGCGCTGCATGAGGAGGCCGAGCAGGCCGACGACGAGGAATACGACCGGAAAGGCGATGAACCAGGACCCGGTGAGGCTGGAAATCTCGTAGCCGAGATAGCCGCCAAGCAGGAAGAGCGAGCCATGGGCGAGGTTGACCACCCGCATCAGGCCGAAGATCAGCGTGAAGCCGGCGGCGACGAGGAAATACAGCGCGCCGAGGGTGATGCCGCCAAGCAGCGCGTTGAGGAAGATCTGCTTCCGGCCCCATTTCGCCACCAGTTCCGGCGGCCAGGGCGCGAAGACAAGCCAGAGGAAGACCGCGATGAGGATCGCGATGATCAGGCTCCGGAGCGGATTGCGCTTGATGATGTCATCCATCGCGGCGTGTCTCGGAAGACCCTGTCCTCGGGCCGGCATCCTGTCTTCGCAGGGATTTGCCGGGCCCGGATGGCGCCCTTTCGCCATCCCTCTCGGCCAAGACTAGAATGAGCGCCCCGCGGCACGCTTTCCCGAACGTCTTTTCTTTCGGGAAAGGCGGGGCCTCGCTCAATGGACGGCCCCGAGCACGCTGCGCCGGTAGGCACTGGGGGGCACGACGCCGTTGGCGATGAAGAACCGCGAGAAGCTGGCCGGTGTCGCGAAGCCGAGATCGAGGCCGATTTCCGAAACCGTCTCCTCCCCGCGCGCCAGCCGTTCGATCGCGCGTTCCATGCGGAGCGCGTTGAGATAGAGCGTCGGCGGCAGGCCCACCTGTTCCCGGAACAGCTTGAAGAAATGCGGCCGCGACAGGCCGGCCGCGCGCGAGACGACGCTCAGGTCGATCGGCTCGCCGAGGGTTTCGCCCATCAGGCTGATCGCCCGCCGGATGCGGAAATCGCGGAAGCCGAAGCGCATCCGGTCACCGGCCTGCCCGCCCGCCTGCCATTGCCAGGTCTGGTCGAAGGCGGCCTGTGTCAGGGCGCTGAGCCGGTCCTCGAAATTGCCGTCGCCCTCGGAATAGGCAGCAAGCTGCCGCGCCGTTTCGGCGGCAAGGCGGGCGATATGGTCATCCATGCTGACGACGGGACGGCCGAAACGCAGGATTTCCGAGGCCTGCCCGCTGGCCTCGACGAACCAGCCGGGGCGGATATAGAGCACCAGCGTCAGGGTCGGGACGCGGCGGTCCACCGGCATGAAATAATGCGGCTGCCACGGGCTGATGGCGGTCGCCTCGAACGGATTGAGCGGGTAGGCCCGGCCATCGATGACCACCTTGGCCGCCGGCCCGCGGACATGGAAGATCAGATGCCCTTCCCGATGGGCATGCGGCACCATCGGCCGGTCCAGCTCGTAGAGGCAAGCCCGCCCGAACGCACCATGTGCGACAGCGTGAGCGATGCTCATCGGTTTCCTCCCGCTTGTTTTTCTTCGCGGATTACGACGAATGTATAGGCCCCCGGAGAACTGGCAACCGGTGATTGGGGCGGATGCGGCAGCCGGCTCACCATGCGGCCTCGAGGATCAATCGGCAGTCGCCCGGGGTGAGGCGGCGCGGGTTGGCCAGAGCGGCGGGATCATTTGCCGCCATCTCGGCAAAACGGTCGAAGCGGCGGCGGTCGATGCCAATCTCGCGCAGGCTCGTCGGCAGGCCGAGGCCGCGCGCGAAAGCCCCGATCTCCGTGCTGAGCGAGACCTGCCCGTCGCGCCGGGCCAGCGTCACGGCGAGGGCGGCATAGCGCTCCCCGACCGCCTGCGCATTGAAATCGGCCATGGCCGCGAGAAGCGGGGCGTGAAGATCCCCCGGCAGGAAGCCGGATTGCAGCTCCGGTTCGATGGGAAAGGCCAGCGCATCGACGCCGCCCACGGCCTTTTCGAGCGCGAGCCCAGCCGTCATCGCCGCCGCCATGATCTCGCGCCGCGCCTCGCGATGGCCGGGCACGTCCAGAACAACCGGCAGCCAATGCGTCATGCGGCGCACCGCCTCGAGGGCGAGGCCATCGGCCGGCGGGTTGTAGCTCGGGCTCGCATAGGCCTCGATCGCATGGACCATGATCTCCATGGCCGAAGCGGCGATCCGGCGGATCGGCACCTGTTCCAGCACGGTCGGATCGACGATCACCCGGTCAGGGCGCGGACACGGCGCCGGACGGCCATCGCGGGGCCGGACATGGCGGCCGAGGCCGAGATCGAACAGCCCGACCGGCACGGCGATGACGGTCAGCCGATCGCCCTGCCGGGACGCCTCGGCGGCCACCAGCCGGGCCTGACCGACCGCCTGGGCCCCGCCGACAGCGAGCAAGGTCGAGGTGCCGACCTGCCGCAGGCGGGCGATGAGGGCGCGGGTCTCCCCGCGCGACGGTGCGCCGGGCGGAAGGACATGGACCGTCAGCGGGATCCGGTCGAGCGCCTCGCGGACCCGCTCGAGCGCAGCGCCGGCGCCGGGCTCGTCGTCGGCCAGCACCAGGGCTTCCGAGAGCGCGCCGGCTTCCTCGGGCAGCGCATCCTCGATGGCCGCCTCGGCAAAATGGGTCCGGGTCAGATAGCCTATCAGGGTCATCGGCAACACTCCCGGCGAGGGCGATCTGATGCCGCCCGTTTCTGGTCTTCGCGAAGGAGAGAACGGCTGGCCCGGGAGGGCCAGCCGCATGTCAGCGTGTCGATGAGGGAGGCGGTTCAGCCGCCCGAGCGCAGCTTGGCGCAATCCACCACGTTGCGTGACGGCAGGCCGAGGGCGCGGAACTGTTCCGCCGTCATGCCCAGGGTCTGGGTGACGTTGTCGGACTTCGCCACCATCTTGGTGGTCATGTTGCCATCCGGCCCGTCAACCACCTCGTTGATGAACACCGTGCCGGTCGCCTGGCGGTTCTCGTTGAGCGTGATCTTGCCGACCGGGCTGTCCAGCTGGAGCTTGTTGAGGGCTTCCTTGAACTTGGCCTGGCCATTCGACAGGTCACCGCCGGCTGCTTCCAGCCCCTTGATGGCCGCGAGCGTGGCCGTGTAGTAGCCCAGGCCGAAGAGCGACGGCGACGGCAGGCGCTGGTTGGCCGGGAACGAGTCCTGGTAGAGCTTCACGTAGGAGGTCCAGGCCGGATCCTTGTTGTCGGCCGCGAAGGGGCCGGAAACCGGCGTGCCCTTGAGCGCGTCCTTGGCCTTGCCACGGGCCGTCAGCACGGTCTGGTCGGCGAGGATGGTGCCGCCGATCAGGCGGGTCTTCTCGCCGGCCTGCTGATACTGGTTGAGGAAGTTGATCGCGTCGGTGCCGCCGAGGCCGAGATAGATCGCATCCACGTTTTCCGGCAGCTGGGCGATGATGCCGCCGAAATCGGACTGGCCGAGCGGCTGCCAGAAGCGCTGGACTATATCACCGCCCGCCTTGCAGTAATCGACCGCGAAGCCCATGAAGTTCGTGTAGCCGAACGAGTAATCCGCGGCGATGGTGGCGATCCGCTTGAAGCCCTTGGTCTTGACCGCATAGGAGCCAAGGCCGTAGCCCCATTGGGCGCCATCGAGATTGAACCGGTAGAAATTCGGTGCGGGATCGACCCAGGTGGTCTCCAGCGCACCGGAAATCCCGTTGATCACCACGTTGTTGGGAATGGTCTTGGCGAAATCGCGCATCGCGATGCCTTCCGAGCCGGAAAGCGGGCCGATGATGATGTCGACCTTGTCCTGTTCGATCAGCTTGCGCGCCATGCGGATGGTGGTGTCCGGCTTGGTGTCGGTCGGCGCGACGACCGTCTCCACCTTCTTGCCGGCAATGGTGTTGTTGATCTGCTTGAGGGCGAGTTCGACGTTGCGGACGCCATCCTGGCCCCCGGTCGCGAACGCGCCTTCAAGCGCGACGAGAATGCCGATCTTGATGGTGCCGCCCTGCGCCATGGCTGCGCCGGGCAGCATGAGGGCGGTGATCGCAACGGCTCCGAGCAAAGTCTTGCGCATAGGTGTTCCTCCCTGTGACGTGGCAGGTCCCTTCGGCCGTAACGCCGTTTCCGGGCCTGCTCGCCTCGCAGCGCGATCTTCAGCCGCGCCTGATCGAAGGCTGCCGTTCAACCCCGAAACCGCCCATATCCCAGCGTCTCATTTTGTGGCGGCGAACCGGCGGCGCGCCCGCTTGACGCCCCGGGGCGAACCGTTTCGACTGCATCGCCCCTTGGTGGTGGCAGGAAAGCAGCCCGATGACACGCCTGCGCTTCGGAATGATCGGCCTCGGCATGGCGGTGGCACCGCATGCCCGGAGCCTGCAGGATCTCGCCGACGAGATCGAGCTCGTGCATGCCTTCAGCCCCAGCGAGACGCGGCGGGCCGGTTTCTCGCAGGCGTTCGGCTTTCCCACCTGCGGGCGGATCGAGGACATCATCGAGGACCCGGGTCTCGACGCCGTGATGGTGCTGACCCCGCCGAACACCCATCTCGAACTGGTCGAGCGCATCGCCGCCACGGGCAAGGCCATCCTGCTGGAAAAGCCGCTCGACATCTCGACAGCCCGGGCGGAGAGGCTGGTCACGGCGTGCGAGCGGGCCGGCGTGACGCTGGCGATCATGCTCCAGCACCGGTTCAAGCCGGCGGCGGAACGCCTTGCGGCCCGCCTCCGGGAGGGTCGCCTCGGGCCGGTGATCCGGTGCAGCGCGGCCATCCCGCTCTGGCGGCCGCAAGCCTATTACGACGAGCCCGGCCGGGGCACGCGGGCGCGGGACGGCGGCGGTGTGCTGCTGACGCAGGGGATCCATACGCTGGACCTGATGATCAGCCTGGCCGGGCCGGTGAGCCGGGTCTGCGGCGATGCGCTGACCAGCCCCGTCCACCGGATGGAAACCGAAGACCTTGTGACGGCCAGCCTGCGCTTCGCCTCCGGAGCGGTGGGAACGCTGGATGCGACCACCGCCTGTTTTCCCGGGTTTCCGGAGCGGATCGAGCTGATCTGCCGGCACGGGACGGCGATCCTCGCCGGCTCCTCGCTCGATATCCATACCCATGATGGCGGGCATGAAACCGTCCGTCCGGACGCTTCCCCCGGCGGAACAGGCGCGGATCCGATGGCCTTCCCGCATGATTACCACCGGGGCGTGATCGCCGATTTCGCCGCATCGCTGCGCGGGAAGCGGCCGCCGCGCATTCCCGGCCGGGAGGTGCTGCATGTCCACCGGGTGATCGATGCCCTGCTGGAAACAGGCCGGACCGGCCTGCCCGTCCATCTGGACCCTTGAGGCCATCCAGACCGGCCGGTGCCGGAACCGGGTTTCTCAGACCTTCTTCTCGATGAGCGCGGCGATCAGCCGGAAGCCGCGGCGCCGCGCATGGTCGAGCGGCGTCACGCCCTCGCGATCGGCAAGGCGCGGATCCGCACCGGCTTCGAGCAGGGCGTCGACAATCTCGACATAGGCCGGACCGCCATCGCCGAGGATGACCGCCTCCAGCAGGGCCGTCCAGCCGAGGCGGTTGACGTGGTTGACATTGATGGAGGTCTTGAGCAGCCGGTAAACCACCTCGACATGGCCGTAATGGCAGGCCGGGATCAGCGCCGTGCCGCCATAGCGATTGGTCGAGGCGAGGTCCGCGCCATGGGCCAGCGTCATCTCGAGAATCTCGAGCCGGCCCCTTGCGCCGGCAAGAAGGAAGGGTGAATCGCTGATCGAATCCTTCGCATTCACATCGGCACCGGCCTGGATCAGGATGCGCGCCACCTCGACATGATTGCCCTGGACCGCGGCCAGCAGGGCCGTCCGGCCGGTCCTGTCGCGCACATCCACGGGCACGCCGATACCGAGGAACCGCGCGACCGCATCGGCATCGCCGGACGCGGCGGCGTGGATCATGGCCAGCGCGGAAGCCTGGTCGCCGGCGCGGGCCGCCAGCGGCAGCAGGCACACGGCACCGGCCGAAAGCGCGATCATCCCTCTCCGCGTCCCGATCATCGGCCAGCCTCCCAACAGCCTCATGGCACCGCGACAGAGACTAGCATGGCGGCCCGGCGGCGCGATTCACATTGCCGCGACGGCCTTTCCTTTGCAGCGCGATGCGATATCTCGGGGCGATGACACGCCTCGCCTCTGCTTTTGTCGCCCCCTCGCCCGACCGGGCCCTCGTCTGGTTCCGCAGCGATCTCCGCCTCACCGACAACCCCGCCGTCACCGCCGCCCTCGCGGCACGGGAAGCGCTGTTCGTCTTCGTCGAGGAAATGCAGGACGGGCTTCGGCCGCGCGGCGGCGCCAGCCGCTGGTGGCTGCATCATTCGCTGGCGAGCCTCGGGCGCAGCCTCGCGGAACGGGGCCAGACGCTGCTGATCCTCAAGGGGGATTCGCGGCAGATCATTCCGGCTCTCGCCCGACAGGCCGGCGCGGGCCGCGTGTTCTGGAACCGGCGCTACGGCCAGCCCGAGCGGGACCTGGATGCCGGCATCAAGGCAGCCCTCAAGGCCGATGGCGTGATCGCCGAGAGCTTCAACGGCGCCCTGCTCTACGAGCCGATGGAGATCCGCTCGAAGGCCGGCGGCCCGATGCGGGTGTTCACGCCGTTCTGGCGGGCCTGCCGGGCCCTGAGGGACCCAGCCCGGCCGGTCGCCGCGCCGGAGAGGCTGCCGCCCCCCGTGCCGGTGATGCCGGAAGGTGCCGTCCCGCTGGCCGCGCTCGAGCTGCTGCCGACCCGGCCGGACTGGGCGGGAGGGCTCCGCGCCAGCTGGCAGCCGGGCGAGGCCGGGGCTTCGGCAAGACTGGCGGAGTTCCTGTCCGGGCCGCTCCGCGATTATGGCGAGAACCGCAACCGGCCAGATTCTGTCTCCACCTCGCGGCTCTCGCCGCATCTGGCCTTCGGCGAGATCTCGCCCCGCCAGATCTGGCACGCCACCGAAGCCGCGCGGATGGCCGGGCAGGCGGCGGGCAATGAAGAGGATATCGGGAAATTCTTCTCCGAGCTGGGCTGGCGGGAATTCTCGCATCACCTGCTGTTCCATTTCCCGACACTGCCGACGGCGAACTACCAGCCGAAATTCGATGCCTTTCCGTGGCAGGACGATCCGGCGGGTCTCGCGGCCTGGCAGCGCGGCCTGACGGGCTATCCGATCGTCGATGCCGGCATGCGCGAACTCTGGCAGACCGGTTTCATGCATAACCGGGTGCGGATGATTGTCGCATCCTTCCTGATCAAGCACCTGATGATCGATTGGCGGCTTGGCGAAAGCTGGTTCTGGGATACGCTGTGCGATGCGGATCCGGCGAACAATGCGGCAAGCTGGCAATGGGTCGCGGGGTCGGGCGCCGATGCGGCGCCGTATTTCCGGATCTTCAATCCGGTCACGCAGGGGGAGAAATTCGATCCGGACGGCGTCTATGTCCGTAAATTCGTTCCGGAACTGGCCCGGCTTCCGGACAAGTTCATCCACAAACCGTGGGAAGCGCCGCATCCGATCCGGCAGGCTGCGGGTATCATGCTGGGACAGACCTATCCGAAACCGGTGGTCCAGCACGAACATGCCCGCCAGCGTGCGCTTGCCGCCTTCCAGTCCCTCTCCGGGGAGTCTCTTTGAAAGGACACGCCTTGCGTATTGCGATTATCGGGAGCGGCATTGCCGGCCATGGCGCCGCCTACCAGTTGACCAAGGCCTACGGAGCTGCCGCCGTTACCGTCTTCGAGAAGGAAAACCGCCCCGGGGGGCACAGCGCGACGGTGGACATTGTCTATGACGGGACGCCGATTTCTGTCGATACCGGGTTCATCGTCTATAACGAGCTGAACTATCCGCTGATGACGGCCCTGTTCGCCGAACTCGGCGTCGAGACACAGCTCTCCGATATGGGCTTTGCCCTGTCGCTGGATGACGGTGCCTTCGAATGGTCGGGCCAGGACAAGGATGTGCTTGCCTCGATGTTCGCACAGCCCTCCAACGCGCTACGGCCCGCCTTCTGGCGGATGCTGGCCGACATGATGCGCTTCAACGCGCGGGCCGTGAAGGATCTCGAGGCCGGCCGGCTCGCCGGCATCCGGCTGGGCGATTACATCGCCGCCGGCGGCTATGGCGATTATTTCCGCGACAATTACATCCTGCCCATGGGCGCCGCGATCTGGTCGATGCCCTCCTCCGCGGTCCTGGATTTCCCGGCGCAGAGTTTCGTGGCCTTCTTCAACAACCACCGGCTGCTGCATGTCTCGCGGCCGCGCTGGCGCACCGTGACCGGAGGCAGCCGGAACTATGTGCGGGCGCTGGTCGGCCGCTCGGGTCACCAGACGGTCTATGGCGATCCCGTGCTCGAAGTGCAGCGCGACGGCAACGGCGTGCGGATCGTGCTGGAAAGCGGCCGGATCGAGCCTTTCGATGCCGTCGTGATGGCCACCCATTCCGACACCACGGCCGAACTGATCGCCGCCCACTGGCCCGAGGAAGCGGCGGTTGTCGCCGATATCCGCTATGCCGAGGCCGATGTGTTTCTCCATCGCGACCCGGCCTTGATGCCACGGCGCAAGCGGGCCTGGGCCGCATGGAACGTGCTGAGGAAGCCGGCGCGTGATGCCGCCCCGGTGACCGTGACCTACTGGATGAACCGGCTGCAGGGAATCGACCCGGCCCGGCCGCTCTTCGTCACGCTCAACCCGCCGGAGCCGCCGGCGGAAGGCATGGTGTTCGGCCATTACCGCTATGCCCATCCGCAATACGACCAGGCGGCGATCACCGCGCAGGGCCGGATACCGGGGCTGCAGGGCCGTGGAAAGCTGTATTTCGCCGGGGCCTGGATGGGGTATGGTTTCCACGAGGATGGCCTGCGGGCCGGCTTCGATGCGGCGGCGCGGCTGATTGCCGACCATGCCGGCCATCGCGTGGCCGCCGATCAGGCTGTCGCCTGAAGGGAGCCCGATGACACGCGCCGACGACATGGCCTTTCCGCCGCCGGATGTTCCGGCCGTCTTCTATGTCGGCCCGGTGATGCATGCCCGGTTCCGGCCGGTTCCGCATCGTTTCCAGTATCAGGTCTTCTCGTTGCTGGTCGATCTCGACCGGCTGGAGGAAGCCGGCCGGCTGTCGCGGTTCTTCTCGGTCGGGCGGTTCAACCTGATCGGGTTCGACCTGAGGCCGCACGGGCCCCGTCCGGGCGATGATCCACGCCGGGCGATCCCCCGTATGCTGGAAGAGGCCGGTCTGGCCGAGTCGGTGGAGAAGGTTTTTCTTCTTTGCTATCCTAGGGTTATGGGTTTCGTGTTCAATCCGCTCTCCGTCTATTTCGCCTATGGGGCGGGCGACCGGCTCATCGGCGTGGTCTATGAGGTGCGGAACACGTTCGGCGAACGGCATTCCTATGTCGCGCCGGTGCGGCAGGGCGAGATCAGCCCCGCCGGCCTTCGGCAGAGCGCGAGCAAGCTGTTCTATGTCTCGCCCTTCCTCGACCAGACCATGCGGTATCTCTTCCGGGTCTTGCCGCCGGGCGGCGAACGACTCAGCCTGCGGATTCTCGAAACGGATCCCGCCGGGCCGATGCTGGCCGCGACCTTCACCGGCCAGCCCGAGCCGATCACCGATCGTGCCTGCCTGCGCCTGACCTTCAGGATGCCGCTGATGACCCTGAAGGTCGTCGCCGGGATCCATTTCGAGGCCTTGCGGCTCTGGCTGAAGGGGATACGCTTTTTCTCCCGTCCGGCGCGCCCGCCGGCCATCAGTCATGACGGGCGGTTTCTGGACGGCTATCATTTGGGGACGAAGCCCGGCACAACCGGGCCAGGGGAGACCGGACATGCAGCCTGAAACACAGCAACCCGTTGTGCTGACGGCCGGGAATGTCGGCAAGGCCACGCAGGGCCTGCCGCGCACGATGCAGGCCGCCTTGCGCTTTGCCACGGGAATCCGGCGCGGCCGGATCGATTTCATCCTGCCGACCGGGCAGCATTTCCGGATTGCCGGACCGGAAGCCGGCCCGGAGGCCGAACTGCGCGTGCTGAACTGGCGTTTCGCGCGCCGCGTGATGTTCGCAGGGGATGTCGGCCTTGGCGAAACATACCGCGATGGGGACTGGGACAGCCCCGACGTGACCGCCGTTGTCGCGCTGTTCGCGTCCAATGCCGATCTCGTCGACAATTTCCTCGAACGGTCACCGCTGGCGCGGTTCGCGCTGCGGCTCCGCCATCTCGTGCTCAACCGGAACACGAAATCGGGGTCGAAGCGGAACATCTCGGCGCATTACGACCTCGGCAACCGCTTCTACGCCAGCTGGCTCGACCGGGGCATGACCTATTCCTCGGCGATCTTCGAGCCGGGCGACAACGATCTGACCGCCGCGCAGGACCGGAAATACCGCGTCCTCGCCGATGCCATGGGCGTGCGGCCGGGCGATCACGTGCTCGAGATCGGCTGCGGCTGGGGCGGTTTCGCGGAATTCCTGGCCCGGGAACGCTCGGCCCGCGTGACCGCGCTCACGATCAGCCGAGAGCAATTCGACTATGCGCGCGAGCGCATTGCCCAAGCCGGCCTGTCCGACAAGGTCGAGATCCGCTTCCAGGATTACCGGGACGAGACCGGCACCTATGACCGGATCGGCTCGATCGAGATGTTCGAGGCGGTCGGGGAGAGCTACTGGCCGCATTTCTTCCGGACGCTCCGGGAGCGGCTGAAGCCGGGCGGCACGGCCGGGCTGCAGATCATCACGATCCCCGACCATTTCTTCGAGGATTACCGGAAGAACGTCGATTTCATCCGGCGACACATCTTCCCGGGCGGCATGCTGCCCTCCCCCTCCCGCCTCGGCGAACTGGCGCGCGATGTCGGCCTCAAGCTGGAGGGCGAGCGCGTGTTCGGCGGAGACTATGCCGAGACGCTGCGGCAATGGCGTGACAATTTCGAACAGGCCTGGCCGCGGCTGCTGCCGATGGGCTTCGACGAGCGGTTCCGCCGTCTCTGGCGCTACTATCTCTGCTATTGCGAGGCGGGGTTCGATGTCGCCACGATCGACGTCCGGCAGATCGTGTACCGGCGGGCCTGAGCGAAGAGAGGCAGGGCCCATGCGGCCTTGCCTGTCAGATGGCGGCGTTGTCCGGCAGGCCAGCCAATTTGCCTGACCTTGATTCGGCTGGCCTCAGTTCACCTTGCCCTTGTCGTTCCAGCCGGTCGACCAGCTGACGAGCGGCAGGTACCAGCGGCGGGGCAGCATGCGCAGGAACTTCAGGAAAAAGGTGAAGCGCCGCGGGAACGTGATCTCGAACGCGGTGCTGTCCATGCCGTCCAGCACGCGGATCGCAGCCGGCTCGACATCCATCAGGAAGGGCATCGGGAAGGGGTTGGTATCAGTGGCCGGCGTCCGGATGAAGCCCGGATTGACCACCTGGATCAGGATGCCCGAGAGATCGCCGTCCAGCCGGAGCGACTCGGCCATGTTGATCAGGGCCGCCTTGGTGGCCCCGTAGCCGGCCGAGGTGGGCAGGCCGGAATACCCGGCTACCGAGGCATTGAACACGATCTGCCCCCTGCCCCGCGGCACCATATGCGGCACCAGCGCGTCGAGCGCGTTGATCGCGCCGCCGACATTGACCGCGAAGCTGCGATGCATCTTGCCGGCCTCGAACGGGAAGAGCCGCACGGGCAGATAGATGCCGGCATTGAGAAAAGCACGGGTGATCGGGCCGTGTTCCGCCTCGACCTGCCGGACAAGATCCGCCAGTGCGGCAGCATCGGTCACATCGGCCGGGGCCGGAATGATGCGGCCGGGAAGTCCGTCCGCGGCGGAAGCCAGCGCGGCGAGTTCATCCGGGCGGCGGGCCGTGGCGACGACACGCCAGCCCCGGCGGGCCGCCTCGAGCGCGACGGCATAGCCGATGCCCGAGCTGGCGCCCGTGATCCAGAAAAGCCCGTCTTCCGGTTTCGAGAAAACGGGTTTCAATGGCTTACGAAGCGATTGACCAGACGGCCGAACGTTCCGGTGAGGCGCAGCGGCGCATCCATCACGGCGAAGCAGATGCATTCCTCATCCGCATCGGCCACGGGGACATGGTCAAGATGCTCGTCGGCGATGACCATGTCGCCGCGGCGGTAATGGCCGGTCTCGTCGGTAAAGCCGCCCTGCAGGACGAGCGTGACTTCCGCGCCTTCATGCGAATGCTGCGGCATCTTGCGGCCGGCGCGGATGCGGTAGAGGACCGCGCGGGTTTCGTCATCGGTCTCCAGACGGAATTCCTTGACGCCGGGCAGCACGGTCCGGAACGAGAGATCATCGATCGACTTGCCGAAAAGATGGCGCAGGGCACGCGGTTCACGCGCGTTGCGCTCGGCGATCGCGGCCTCGACCGGGCCGGCGGAGAAGATCGCGTCCAGCCGGGCATCACGCCCGCGGATCGCCGCCGGCTCCTGCGCGACGACCGCGCGGGAGAGGCCATCCTCCAGCCGCGCGACAAAACCGCGGTTGACCGGAGACAATTCGAGATGTGCACCGACCAGCGCGTGCAGGGCCCGAGGCAGGGTGCCGGCGGCATAGCCCGCGAGCATCAGCTCGAGGGGCTGTCCGTCCTGAATTTGGTTCATCGTTTCCACGAAGTCCTGCTCCTGCCCGTTCCCGAAAAGCGTCCTGCGCGATTGACGACTGGGTGTCGAAGATCGTGCACCTATCTGCTCGCTCTACGCCCTGCAACCCATTTTGGATCATTGGCGGCGAGTCGTGCATCTGGAAATAAGGCGTAATCCCGCGCGGGCCAGCCATGCAACGGGGCCCATTGCCGCAGAAACAGGGGTGGACGGCTCGCGCGGCCCGGCTTCAATCCCGCCGGCTCTCCGGTATAGTGCCGGACCAATCCCCTCCTTGCCAGCGAGACCGGCCTTGACCGAAACGCCCGAATTGCCGCCCTTTCCGCCGACGCACCTGCTTTTTCGCGACGATGCCTACCTGAAAAGCGCCAAGGCGCGGGTCATCGGCCGATCTGCGGACTTCCTGATCCTCGATCGTACCCTGTTCTATCCGGCCTCGGGCGGGCAGCCCTCGGATGCGGGGGTCATTGTCAAATCCGGTGGACACAGCCTGCCGGTGGGCGAGTTGCGCTATCTTGACGCAGCGAAAACCGTCGTCGGCCACAGGCTGCCCGAGGGCGGGGACCCTGCCGCCTGGGACGGCGCGGAGATCGCCATGGAGCTCGATTTCGAACGTCGCTACCGCCTGATGCGCGTGCATTCCGCGCTTCACCTGCTCTCCGTCGCCCTGCCCTATCCGGTGACGGGAGGGGCGATCGGCCTCGAGGATGGCCGGCTCGATTTCGACATTCCCGAAGCGGGGCTCGAAAAGGAGGCGATCACGGCGGAACTCAATCGGCTGATCGGGCAGGAGGCCGAGATCACGTCGCGCTGGATCACCGACGAGGAACTCGACGCCAATCCGCAACTGGTGAAGACCATGTCGGTCAAGCCGCCACGCGGTTCGGGCAAGGTGCGGCTGGTCGAGATTGCCGGGCTGGACCTCCAGCCCTGCGGCGGCACGCATGTACGGAACACGCGCGAGATCGGCCCGATGGTCGTCACCAATATCGAGAAGAAGGGCAAGCAGAACCGCCGGGTGCGGATCGGCTTCGCCTGAGCACAAGGACACGCAGCATGATCAACATCTTCAAGGATATTCCCTTCGTCACCACGACGGAGGTCGCCGGGATGATCGGCAAGCCCGGCATCCGGGTGGTCGACGGGTCCTGGCACCTGCCGCCGACGGGCCGGAAGGGCGCGGCGGAGTTTCTCGATGCCCATCTGCCGGGGGCGGTGTTCTTCGATATCGATGTCATCTCCGACCCCGCCAGTTCCCTGCCGCATATGCTGCCGGAACCCGCCTTCTTCGCCGAGAAGGCCGGCGCGCTCGGCCTCTCGGAAAGCGACACGATCGTGGTCTATGACCAGCTCGGCCTGTTCACCGCGCCGCGCGTGGCGTGGATGCTCCGCCTCTACGGCGCCCGCGATGTCCGGATCATGGAAGGCGGCCTGCCGCGCTGGAAGGCCGAGGGGCGCCCGGTCGAAGCCGGTGCCGCCAACCCTGCACCGGCGCACTTCACCGCCCGTCTCGACCGCTCCAGCGTGGCCGATCTCGACCGCGTGGCGGAGGCCCTCCAGAACGGCTCGGCGCAGGTTGTCGATGCCCGGCCAGCCGCCCGCTTCCGTGGCGATGCGCCGGAGCCCCGCCCCGGCGTCCGGGCGGGCCACATGCCGGGCAGCCTCAACCTGCCGTTCGACGCCATCACCGCCAATGGCGCGCTGAAGGACCCGGCCGCCTTGCGCGAAGCGATCAGCGCGGCCGGGATCGACCCTGCGAAGCCGGTCATCTGCTCCTGCGGGTCCGGCGTCTCGACCTGCATCATCGCCATGGCGATGAGCCGGGCCGATGTGCCCGTGGCGGCGATCTATGACGGCTCCTGGGCCGAATGGGGCAGCCGGCATGATCTTCCGCTCGGAACGGGGGCGCCGAAGGGCGCTTGAACCTTCCCGCGGCAGCATGTCAACGCAGAAAGGGCGCCCCGGGGCGCCCTTTCGGTTTCGTCAGGGGCCGTTCGCCCTCAATGCAGGATCTGGCTGAGGAACAGCTTGGTCCGCTCGTGCTGCGGGTTCTTGAAGAACTCGTTCGGCTCGTTCATCTCGACGACCTGGCCCTGATCCATGAAGATCACCCGGTCGGCGACCTGGCGGGCGAAGCCCATTTCATGGGTCACGCACATCATGGTCATACCCTCTTCGGCAAGGCTGACCATGGTGTCGAGCACTTCCTTGACCATTTCCGGGTCGAGCGCCGAGGTCGGCTCGTCGAACAGCATGATCTTCGGGCTCATGCAGAGCGAGCGGGCAATCGCCACGCGCTGCTGCTGGCCGCCCGAGAGCTGGCCGGGATACTTGTTGGCCTGTTCCGGAATCTTGACGCGCGCGAGGTAATGCATCGCGATTTCCTCGGCATCCTTCTTCGGCATCTTCTTCACCCAGATCGGGGCGAGCGTGCAGTTCTCGAGGATGGTGAGATGCGGGAACAGGTTGAAGTGCTGGAACACCATCCCGACATCGCGGCGGATCTCGTCGATCTTCTTGAGGTCGTTGGTGAGTTCGGTGCCATCCACCACGATGGAGCCCTTCTGGTGCTCCTCGAGGCGGTTGATGCAGCGGATCATCGTGGACTTGCCGGAGCCCGAGGGCCCGCAGACGACGATCTTCTCGCCGCGCGTGACCTTCAGGTTCACATCCTTCAGGACGTGGAATTCGCCATACCACTTGTGCACGCCGACCATCTCGACCGCGGTATCGTGCTTGAGCGGCGTCGGCTTGAGATTCAACAGAGCCATGAGGTTACTCCCTTACCTCTTGTCAGCCACGGAAAGCCGCCGCTCCATCGCGCGGGCGTAGCTTGCCATGCCATAGCAGAACAGAAAATAGATGATCGCGGCGAAGGCATAGCCTGTCGTCGAGGTCGTCGGTGCAGCCCATTGCGGGTCGATCCGAGCGGTCTCGATTGCCTTGAGGAAGTCGAAGATGCCGACAATGAGCAGCAGCGACGTATCCTTGAACAGGCCGATATAGGTGTTCACGATATTGGGGATCGTGACCTTCAGCGCCTGCGGCAGGATGATGAGGCGCATCATCTGCCAATAGCCGAGGCCCATGGCCATCGCGCCTTCATATTGCCCCTTCGGCAGGGCCTGCAGGCCGGCGCGCACCACCTCGGCCATGTAGGCGGAGGCGAAGAGCCCGATCCCGACCAGCGCCCGCAGCAGCTTGTCCACCGTGATGTTGTCCGGCAGGAATAGCGGCAGCATCGTGTTCGCCATGAAGAGCACCGTGATCAACGGCACACCGCGGACAAACTCGATGAAGAGCACCGAGAAGAACTTGATGACCGGCAGTTTCGACCGCCGGCCGAGCGCAAGCAGGATACCGAGCGGCAGGGAGGCGACGATGCCGACCCCGGCCACCACCAGCGTGACCATCAGGCCACCCCAACGGGCGGTATCGACGGGCTGGAGGCCGAGCCAGTTTGCGCCGCCCAGGATGTAGTAGGAGGCAACCGGCAGCACGACCAGGAAATAGATCATGCCGATATCGCGGCGCGGGGCCTTCAGCCAGAGCATCCAGGCCACGCCGATCGCCCCGAGGACGAAGAACAGGTCCACCCGCCAGCGCTGGTCGACCGGGTAGAAGCCGTAGATGAAGAAGTTGAGGCGCTCGCGCACGAAAGCCCAGCAGGCCCCCGGCACGACACCGTTCTTCGCGATGCAGGCCTCGCGGTCCGCCCCTGTCCAGACCGCATCGAAAATGAGGAAGTTCAGGAAGCTCGGAATGGAGATATAGGCCACGAAGGCCGCAACAACCGTGAGCAGGATATTGGCCGGCGACGAGAACAGGTTGTCCCGGACCCAGGCCAGGGGGCCGATCAGGCTCCCCGGCGGCGGCAGCACTTCGGCAGGAACCTGCCGGACATAGGCCTTCGACGAGGCAGAAACGACTTGGGTATTCATTCGCTCCTCCTCAGCGCTCGACCAGGGCCTTGCGGGAATTGTACCAGTTCATCACCAGCGAGGTGAAAAGACTGATGGTGAGATAGACTGCCATGGTAATGGCGATGACCTCGACCGCCTGCCCGGTCTGGTTCAGCACCGTGCCCATGAAGACCTGCACGAGATCCGGATAGCCGACGGCAACCGCCAGCGAGGAATTCTTCGTGAGGTTCAGATATTGCGAGGTCAGCGGCGGAATGATCACGCGCATCGCCTGCGGGATGACGACGAGGTCCAGCGTCGGGCCGGGACGCAGCCCGAGGGCATAGGCCGCCTCGGTCTGTCCCTTGGACACGGCCTGGATGCCGGCGCGCACCACTTCGGCGATGAAGGCCGCGGTGTAGATGACGAGGCCCATCAGCAGCGCGACGAATTCCGGGTAGATCTGCACGCCGCCACGGATATTGAAGCGGCCGAGATCCGGGATGTTGAAGCTCAGCGGCTGCCCGGCCCCGAAGAACGCGAGGAGCGGCAGCAGGATGACGAGACCGAGCCCGACCAGCAGCACCGGCGATTGCTGCCCGGTTCTCTCCTGCTTCTTCCTGGCCCAGCGCCCATAGGCGAAATAGGCCATCAGACCAGCGGCCAGGGTCCATGTGACCCACGAGAAGTTGGCCCCGAAGACCGGCTCCGGCATGAAAAGGCCGCGGTTGTTGAGGAAGAAGCCGCCGGGCATGGCGACCGAATCCCTCACTTCCGGCAGCGCTTTCAGCACCGCATTGTACCAGAACAGCAATTGCAGCAGCAGCGGCGTGTTGCGGATCACCTCGACATAGAGGGCGGCCAGCTTGTTGACGAGGAAGTTCTTCGAGAGGCGCGCCACGCCGATGATGAAGCCCAGCATCGTCGCAAAGATGATCCCGATGCCGGCCACCAGCAGGGTGTTGACCAGCCCGACCCAGAAGGCGCGGCCATAGCTGGACGTGGTCTCGTACGGAATCAGGCGCTGGCCGATATCGAAGCCGGCCGTGTTGTTCCAGAAATCGAAACCGGTGGCGATCTTCTGCTTGGTCAGATTGTCAATGGCGTTCGTCGCCGCGGCATAGACAAGATATCCAACAACAACGAAAAGTAGCGCCTGAAACAGGTAGCCGCGTTTTTCCGGATCATTCCAGAAGGCCACGTGCGGCTTTTCGTCCCCGCCCGTACCGCCCAGCTTCGGGGCATCCACCGAACTCATTGAAGTCTCCCCACTTCAACTCTGTGGGGGAGATGCATGCGCCCGCAACCTATGCTTGCACACCCGGCGACCACCCTGCCAGGGCCCATCCATCAGGGCCGTGGTGCTACGCCAGCGACCGACATTGACCGTTCGACGGTCTATGGCAGTCGCCCTCCCCCGAAAACAATAAAAAGGGGGATGGCCGACAGCAGCCATCCCCCGGATTGGCGATCCTCAGCGGATCGGCGGAGCGTATTGCAGGCCGCCCTTGGACCACAGCGCGTTGACGCCGCGGGCGATCTTCAGGCGCGAACCGGCGCCGACGTTCCTGTCGAACGACTCGCCGTAATTGCCGACGAGCTTGATGATCCGGTAGGCCCAGTCATTGGTGAGGCCGATGGCTTCACCGAACTTGCCTTCCGTGCCGAGCAGACGCTTCACGTCCGGGTTGGTGGACTTGAGCATCTCGTCAACATTGGCCTTGGTCACGCCGAGTTCCTCGGCCGTCACCATCGCGTAATGCGTCCACTTGACGATATCACCCCACTGGTTGTCGCCATGGCGCCAGGCGGCACCGAGCGGCTCCTTCGAGATGATTTCCGGCAGGACGATATGGTCGTCCGGGGCCGTCAGCTTCAGGCGTTCGGCGTAGAGGCCCGAGGCGTCCGTCGTGAAGACGTCGCAGCGGCCGGCATCATAGGCCTTGATCGTCTCGTCCGACGAGGCGAACGCAACGACTTCATATTTCAGCTTGTTGGCGCGGAAGAAGTCCGCGAGGTTCAGCTCGGTGGTGGTGCCCTGCTGGGTGCAGACAGAGGCGCCCGAGAGTTCCATCGCCGAGGCGATCTTCAGCTTCTTGCGGACCATGAAGCCCTGGCCGTCGTAATAGTTGACCGGGCCGAATTCGAGGCCCAGCTGCGTATCGCGCGACATGGTCCAGGTGGTGTTGCGGACGAGGACGTCCACTTCGCCGGACTGGAGCGCCGTGAAGCGGTCCTTCGCGGAAAGCGGAACGAACTTGACCTTGCTGGCATCGTTGAAGATGGCCGCAGCGATCGCGCGGCAATAGTCAACGTCGAGGCCCGTCCAGTTACCCTGCGCGTCCGGCTGGCCGAACCCGGCAAGACCGGTATTCGAGCCGCATTGCAGCACGCCACGGCTCTTGACCTGGTTGAGGGTTTGCGCGGAAGCCGAACCGGCCGCCATCACGAAGGCGGCGCCAACGGCAACCGACATCAGTACTTTCTTCATTAACTCGTCTCCCCGAGTGTTTCATTGCTCCCGTCGCAGGCGACCGGATACGGCGCCTTCAGGTTGATCCCAATTGCGACAGGAGTTTTCATTGCAGGCGATCTTAGACGAAAGGTCAAGGGCAAATCGGGCAATTTTGCCCTGCCGATGTGCCGAAACGTGAAATTCCGGACCACGATTTCCGGATTTCCGGATGCAATTGGTGAAAATTCGGCAGGGTGAGAGGCAAAACGGCAATCCGACCAAATTCGAGGCGAGGGCCGGGTTCCCTTGAAAAACTCTTGCCCGCTGATATGATCCGACATAAGAGAATTTTTCCGGTTCAGAACTCCAAATGAGAATAATGTTATGAAACTGCTCACTCCTGAAGAAAAACGATCCATGGGTGACGATACCCGGCTTGTCCTCGCCGGCCGCAACACGGGAGAGACGCACGGATTCGTCAACGTGCCGCCGTTCCGGGGCTCGACGGTCGTCTACCCGGATGCCGAATCCTGCCTTGCCGGGCGCAACCGCTTCACCTACGGCCGCCGCGGCAACCCGACGATGGAAGCGCTGCAACTGGCCTGGTCCGAACTCGAAGGCGCTGCGGGCACCGTGATCTGCCCTTCGGGCGCCTCGGCCTGTTCGACCGCCCTGCTCTCCTGCCTCAAGGCCGGCGATCACCTGCTGATGGTCGATTCGACCTATCGGCCGACCCGGGCGCTCTGCAACGGGCTGCTGACCCGCTACGGCGTGGAGACAACCTACTACGATCCGATGATCGGCGCCGGGATCGAGGCGCTGATCCGGCCGAATACGCGGGCGATCTACATGGAGAGCCCGGGTTCGCAGACGTTCGAGGTGCAGGATGTGCCCGCGATCGTCGCGGTGGCCAAGAAGCACGGGATCACCACGCTGATCGACAATACCTGGGCAACAGCGCTGCTGTTCCGGCCGCTCGACTACGGCGTCGACCTGTCGATCAATGCCGCGACGAAATATCCGTCCGGCCATTCGGATGTGCTGATCGGTCTCGTGGCCGCCAATGCGCAGGCGCTGCCGGCGCTTCAGGCGACCCATGGCGATCTCGGGCTCTATCTCGGTCCCGACGACATCTTCCTCACCCTGCGCGGCCTGCGCACCATGCCGCTGCGCCTGCGCGAGCAGGGGGCGAATGCGCTCGCCGTGGCGCGGCATCTCGACCAGCATCCGCGCATCCGCCGCGTGCTGCACCCGGCCCTTCCGTCCTGCCCGGGCCATGAATTCTTCAAGCGCGACTTCAAGGGCGCCTCGAGCCTGTTCGCGATCGTGCTTGATGCCGAGACGGATGCCCAGGTCATCGCCTTCCTCGACCACCTGAAGCTGTTCGGGATGGGCTACAGCTGGGGCGGGTTCGAGAGCCTCGCCGTGCCGTTCGACTGCACGACCTACCGTTCGGCGACGCCGTTCAGCCCGGGCGGGCGGGCGATCCGCCTGAATATCGGGCTCGAGACCCCGGCCGATCTGATCGCCGATCTCGACGCCGCCCTGGCGGCGATGCCCAAGGCGTAAGCCCGGTCAGGGCGCGAGCCATGTCCTGCGGACGAGGCTCGCGCCTTCCCATGCGAAGGCAGCGCGGCGATGCCCGCCATGCGCGAGATAGAGCGTTTCCATCGTCTCCACCGTGATGCGAAGGACGGCGAAATTGGCTTCGCCCGCAGCCAGTTCGGGCGAATGCGAGGCGGGCAGGGCGAAATCGCCGCCGGCATCGATCGCGGTGCCCGGCGGCGGTACCGTGCCGTAGCAGGCCCGGCTCATCGGCTGGGAATGCTGCCAGCCCATGCGGGCGACCTCGTCGCCGTGGTGGATCGTGGCGAGGCCGGTCATGCGAACCTGCAGTTTCATGCCGGGATCATAGACATGCACCGCCAGGCGGGGCCCGGCGGCAATCTCGGCCACCTTCCCGCCGCGGATATCGGTATGGAGCCGCAGGCGGCGGAGTTCCGGCTCGACGCCGCGCAGGATCATCGTCCGGACACGGGGCGCGCCGTCGGGGCCGATCGTGGCGATGGAGGGATGGTGGAAGGCCGAGCGGCGGGTCGAAGCCCCCGCGGAGAGGCAGCGCCAGACCTCCGCCAGCGTGGCGTCGAGATCATCCCAGGGCGACAGGACCGGCTGCTGCACGCTCAATCCCCCTGCGAGGCCACCTTCCCGCGCTCGCGCCGTTCCTTCGCGATCAGGGCGAGGTTGCGGAAATAGATGAAGAAGCTGAGCGCCTGCCCGAGGATGATCACGGGGTCGCGCTTGTGGATTCCATAGGCCAGCACGATCGCGGCGCCGCCGATGGAAAAGAACCAGAAGGCCAGCGGCACGACGGAGCGCCCCGCCCGCTCGCTGGCGAGCCATTGCACGATGAACCGGGCGGCGAACAGCAATTGCCCGAATACGCCCAGCACGGCCCACCACGTGAAATTGGTGATGAACACATCATGCAGGAAGGAGTTGAGGTGGGTCGAGAGCTGGATCAGCATGTCAGCCCCCCGGCTCCACGCCGATCTCGGCCACCGGCGGCGTCGGGCGCTTGCGCTTGATCAGCCACCACACGCCGGCGAGATCGAGCACGCCAACCCGGAGGCGGCCCCAGAACCCGTAATTCGAGACACCGGAGCCGCGCGGCCGGTCGACCACGTCGAGATGCGCCACGGCATAGCCCTCGCGCTTGACCAAGGCTGGCATGAAGCGATGGATCGCGTCGAAATACGGCAGGGCGAGGTAGACCTCGCGCGGGAAGGCCTTGAGACCGCAGCCGGTATCACGCGTACCGTCCTTCAGGATGGCCCCGCGGATGCGGTTTGCCGTCCGGGACTGCCAGCGCTTGAAGGCGGTGTCCTTGCGGCCGACGCGCTGGCCCTGGACGATCCCGATTTTTCCCTCGCCATCCTGCAACAGGCGGATCATCTGCGGGATGAAGGCCGGGTTGTTCTGGCCATCGCCATCAAGCGTCGCGATAAAGGTGCCGTTGGCGAAGCGGACGCCCGAGCGGATCGCGGCAGACTGGCCGCCGCTCCGGCCATGGCGCAGCTGGCGGAGCTGCGGATAGGTGCCGCGCAGGTTGGCGAGGATGGTCGGCGTCTCGTCGGTCGAGCCGTCATCGACGAAGATCACCTCGAAAGCCGGGCCGCTTTCGAGCGCAGCGACGATCTCGGCAAGAAGCGGCGCGACATTGCCTTCCTCGTTCCGGACCGGAACGACGACCGAAACCAGCGGTGCCGCCACCTTGGCGGAGGCCTCGGATTCCCCGGTCTTGCTGTCACTCTGGTCCACGCGGCGCTCCGTCCTTTGGCTCAGCGGCGGACATACACGGCGATATCGAGCACGCGCAACCGTCGCTGCTTGTCGAGCGCCGCATTGATGTTGACCCCGCGCACACGGGTGACGAGGGCCGGGGCGGTGCGGCCCTGCAGGGCCGCGCGGAACGCCTCCTCCGAGGCCCGCTCGATGAAGGCGATGCGGCAGCCCTCGCCCTCGCGGTCGATGAAGGCTGCGGCGCCAGCGGCATCGGTCATCAGCAACGCGGTGTCGGTGAGGAAGACAAGGCTCGGCTCGCGATAGCCGACGGTCGCATAGGCGGGGCTGACGCAGCCGGTGGCGCGGGCCGCCTCGGCGAGGCGGGGCGACAGGTTGAAGGCTTTCAGCATCGGCAGGCCGTTCGGATAGGCGGCCAGCGTCAGCATCAGGCTGGCGGAAAGGCCGGCCACCAGCGCGCGGACGGGCTTGGCCCGGCGCGCCAGCATCCAGGTGCCATAGGCGCCGAGGGCAAAGGCAACGACGAGGAAGGGCAAGGCGAGGAACGGCAGCCGGAGGATGGCGAGACCTTCCTCGAGCAGAAGGAAAAGGCCGGGCACGCCGACCAGCAGGACCAGCGGAACCAGCAGCAGCAGGAAAGCCGCCAGCCCGCGCGCCCAGCGTTGCTGCATCAGGCCCGAGCGTTCGGCCGCGATCATGATCAGGATGGCGATGGCCGGATAGACCGGCAGGACGTAATGCGGCAGCTTGGTCGGCACGGCCTCGAGGATCAGCCAGAACGGCACGATCCAGGCGAGGAGGAAGGCCACGCCGTCATCCCGCCTCTCGCGCCAGGCGAAGGGAATGGCCAGCAAGGCCAGCGGGGCAGCCGGCCAGAAGGTCAGCCAGAACACGCCGAGATAGGTGCCGGGCGGAGCGCCATGCTTTTCCTGCGCGGAGCCGACCTTGGCGAGCATGTCCTTGCCGATCGACTCGGCGAAGAAGCTGCTACCGGCCTTGGCGAGCATCAGCGACAGCCAGGGCAGCACGACCAGCGCGACGATGAGGAGGCCGAGGCCCGGACGCATGCCCTTCGCCCAGCCGAGATCCCGGTCGCGCCAGGCGAGGACCGCGATGGCAAGCGCGGCGACCAGTGGGGTGATCGGGCCCTTGACCAGCACGGCCACGCCGATGACCAGCCAGAACAGGACGAGATGGCGTTGCGTCAGGCCGGGGGCAATTCCCGGCGATCGGCTGGCCAGATAGGCCCGCGCCATGAAGCCGAGCGTCGCGACACTCAGCGCGCCGAGGACGGCGTCGGTCTTGGCGAGGCGCGCCTCGACCCCGAGCAGGATCGAACCTGCCATCATCAGGGCGGCGAGCAGCGCCCCCTCGCGCGACAGAAAGGCCAGGGCCGCCCAGTAGGTCAGCAGGACCATCGCGATCGCGCCGAGGAAGGAGGGCACGCGGTAGAGGCCGATCGTCCGCCGGGCATCCGGCACGCCGAGCCATTCGCCGATGGAAACGGCCGCGCTCTGCATCCAGTAGATGCCGACCGGCTTCTTGTGGCGGGCCTCTTCCTGGAAGCGGATATCGACGAAGTCACCGGTCTCCAGCATCTGCTTCGAGGCCTGCGCGAAACGCGGCTCGTCACGGTCCATCGGCTGGAGCGACATCTGCCCCGGCAGGAAGAAGCAGGCCGAGACCAGCACCAGCGCCAGCATGGCCCGCCGGTGCGTGCGGGTCAGGGCATGAAGGACACCGCGCCAATCATGCTGGAACAGGGCCGAGACGGGATTGGACATCAGCGGTCACTCGCTTGGCCGGCGCTCCGGTCCGAGGCGGAAATTCCCCCGGGGCCGGATGCCGCTCACATTTTGATTCACCAGCAGAATCAACGCGCCGTCCGGCATCGATCATGTGGCCTTCGGACGCGTATGTGCGCCCGATGAGATTTTGATTCAAGACAGCAATGACAGAAAGTCGCGACAGCCGGCCTGCAACCGAATCTTAACATCGCCGAGTCTATCTGCCGCGGCCCCGGGCGGTCCGGACCGGCGACTTCCCGGCACGATCGACCCAGAAGACCGCTCCATTCGCCTCACGCGGCACATGAAGTCGCGGAATCAATTTATGAAAATCCATGGATAACGCTTTGTTACCCATGGGATTTTGGCGACCCCTGCAGGGCTCGAACCTGCGACCTCATGCTTAGAAGGCACGCGCTCTATCCAGCTGAGCTAAGGGGCCGAACGGCGCGGGGCGCCGAATTCAATGCGTCCAGGTACCGATCCGGTCGAACCGGAAATTGTCTGAATAGGCCATCGGCCGGCGCGAGGCCTGGCGCGGTTCCTCGACACGGTAGGGCAGCCCGTTGCGGGTGGCATAGGCGATGGCCTCGTCCTTCGTCTCGAACCACAGCTTGACCTGCGACAGCGTGTCGGCCGAGCTGGTCCAGCCCATCAGCGGCTCGATGCTGCGCGCCTGCCGGGCAGGCTCGAACTCGAGCAGCCAGCGCCCGGTCTTCGCCGTTCCGGACTGCATGGCCGTCTTGGCCGGGCAATAGATTCTGGCGGTCATGGCCGTGGACCCTTCTTCAGGTGGACCCTCTTCACGCAACGCGTCCGGCGGGGCCGATTCGCGGCCGGACGTTCCAGTCGAAACGCTGGCCCAAGGACCGGGCGGGATCAACGGGATTCCGATGGTCAGGCGTTTGCACGCTCGCGCGGGGCGCGTCAACCGCTGCCATGGACCGAACCGGTGAAGCGCGGCAAAAGGGTGGGACTTGCGAAGATGGTCGGGGTAGCAGGATTCGAACCTACGACCTGTAGTACCCAAAACTACCGCGCTACCAGACTGCGCTATACCCCGTCAGCCCGACGGCCGAGGCTGTCCGGCTACCATGCCTGCCGGAGCGCGACAAGCCGGCATGCGGCCGGCCCGCCCCGCCTTTCAGCGGAACATCGGATGGACGATGCGGTCGCCGGGCTTCAGGCCGAGCCGGTTGGCGACATTGGCGTTGAGTTCGAGCACGGCCCGCACCGGCACGCCGGAGGAGATCATCTTCTCGGATTCCGGCTCCGTCCGGCTCTCGATCCGGTGGACCCGGCCATCCGCGAAGATGAAGATCATGTCGAGCGAGATATAGGTGTTCTTCATCCACATCGTGACCATCTGGTCGCGTTCGAAATCGAACAGCATCCCCTGGTCCTGCGGCATGGATTGCCGGAACATCAGGCCCCGCGCCCGCTGGGCATCATTCCGCGCGACCTCGACATTGACGATGTGGCGGCGGTCGCCGGAGATGATCTCGAGCCGCTCGAGCTGGCCGGCGCCGGCCACGCTGCCGCCCTGCCCGCTCGCGCCCTGATTGTTCTTCGCCGTCTCGTCCCATTTCTGGTACATGCGGTTCAGGTTGGTCGTCAGGGAGATTCCGATCACGCCGACCAGAACGACAACCAACCCGAAGATGAAGACGCGGGACCGGGTCTTGCCCCGCTCGACCGCCTTCGTGTGATCCAGCTTCTCGCTCATGTTGCCGACGCCGCTTCCCGGCGCCCTTCCAATCAGGGTTGCACTCGGAAGGCCGCCCTTTCGGGCCGCCTTCCCAAGCAACTATCCACGATTATGTTAAAAAATTAATTCAACCGCGACGCGAGAACCCGAGTCGGGTCAATGCGATGCCGGGGGATTTCCATCCTCGGCGATCCGGACCTCCGAGGCCATCAGCCCCTTCGGCCCGTTCCCGAACCGGACATAGACCACTTCGCCCGGCACCAGTTCGGCGATGCCGGTGCGGCGCAGGGTTTCCATATGGACGAAAATGTCCTCCGTCCCGTCCCCCCTTGTGACGAAGCCGAAGCCGCGCAGCCGGTTGAACCACTTGACGACGACGCGCTCGAAACCGCCCGTCGGCGTCACCTGCACATGCGTGCGGGCCGGCGGCAATTGCGAGGGATGGGTGGCGGTGGAGACATCCATCGAGAGGATACGGAAGGTCTGGTAGCCGCGCTGCCGCTCGATGGCCTCGACCACGATGCGCGCGCCTTCCGGCGCCGTCTGGTAGCCGTCCCGCCGGAGGCAGCTCACATGCAGCAGCACATCCGGCATGCCGTTATCCGGGATGATGAAGCCGAAGCCCTTGGAGACATCGAACCATTTGATCCGGCCGGAAATCTCGACAAGGTCGAGCGGCTGGTCATCCTGCCGCAGATCAGCCTCCCCGGCCGATCCCGGAACCAGGAAGCGATTGCCAAATCCCTTGGCGCCGAAATCTTCACCCATCGCAACACACGGCCCGCGTTCCGTTCGTTGTGCCGGTACTCTCCGAACGGGCCGGAGATCACCGACGCACAACGAATCTTTCTCCTGCATTAACCATGCCTTCAACTCCGTGACTTCGGCAATCCCTAAACATCACGCGGAAGCATCAGGAGCGATGAATATCCACGGCCACTTTCGCTTTTGCCGATCTTCGCTTCAGACCGCGTCAATCTGCCTGAAAATCGGGCCGATCTCGCCGCGCCAGACATGATCCGCCAGGTCATCGAGCGGGGTCGGCTCGCGGTTGATGATGACCAGAGTGGCGCCGTTCCGGCGGGCGAGGACGGGCAGTTCGGCGGCGGGGTAGACGACCAGCGACGAGCCGGCGACGAGGAAGAGATCGCAGGACCGCGCGAGATCGACCGCCCGCGCCATGGCCTCCGCCGGCATGCGCTGTCCGAAGGAGATTGTCGCGCTTTTCACGAGGCCACCGCAGGCCTCGCAGGCCGGGGCATGGCCATGCGTCTCGAAATGGGCGCGGATCGGGCCCAGTTCGTGGCGCTGGCCGCATTCGAGGCAGGTGGCATAGGTGCCGTTGCCATGGATCTCGACCACCTGCTCCGGCGGCAGGCCAGCCGCCTGGTGGAGCCCGTCGATATTCTGGGTGATGAGGCCGGCGAGGCGCCCCGCGCGATGGAGGTTGACCAGCGCGCGATGGCCATCGGCGGGCTGCGCATCCCGGTAGAGATCATCCATGGTGAACTTGCGCCGCCAGGCCTCGCGGCGGGCCGCGGCGTTGCTGACGAAGGCCTCGAAGGGAATCGGCTTGTTCGCCATCCAGGGCGAGCCGGGCGAGCGGAAATCGGGCACGCCGCTTTCGGTCGACATGCCCGCTCCGGTGAAGGCGACGATCCGGCGCGCCTTCGCCACGGTCTCGAGCAGGCCAGCCGGCGCCGCGCTCATTGCCCGAGGGCGGCCGCCGCCCGGGAGAGGGCCGTGATCTCATCCCAGTGACCGGCAGCGACAGCCGCCTTTGGCACCATCCAGGAGCCGCCGATGCAGAGCACGTTGCCAAGGGCAAGATAGGTGCCGGCATTGGCCGGCGAAATGCCGCCCGTCGGACAGAAGCGCAGGTCGCCAAGCGGGCCGGCGACGGATTTCAGGTAGTCGACACCGCCTGCGGCCTCGGCCGGGAAGAATTTCAGTTCATGGAAGCCCATTTCCATCAGCGCGACCATTTCCGACACGGTTGCCGCGCCGGGCAGGCACGGAATGCCGCTGGCCGCGACCGCAAGGCCGAGCTTCTCCGAGGTCCCCGGCGTGACAAGGAAACGCGCGCCGGCATCCCTCGCCTCGCCGATCTGCGAGGGCGTGAGAACCGTTCCGATGCCCAGCACGAGATCGGGGCATTCGCGGGCAATGGCCTCGCAGCCGCGCAGCGCGGCGTCCGTGCGCAGCGTCACCTCGACAACGTCGATCCCCCCGGCCTGGAGGGCCCGGGCCAGCGGCACGGCATCCTCCACACGGTCGAGCGTGATCACGGGAATGACGCGGGCCTTGCCAAGGAGCGGGGAAAAGCGCGGGAGGACAGTCATGGGCACCTTGAGGGCTGGAAGCGCGACACCAAGTGAGGCACAAAGCGTTATCCCCGAGCGCCCTCCCGGCGCAAGCATCCAGCTGAGGAAAGATCATGGAATATCTGCACACGATGGTGCGCATCCGGAATGTCGAGGAAAGCCTCCGCTTCTACCGCGATGCCCTCGGTCTCGTCGAAACCCGGCGGATCGACAACGCACAAGGGCGGTTCACGCTCATCTTCCTGGCCGCGCCGGGCGATGTCGAGCACGCCAGGGCGCACAAGTCCAAGGAAGTCGAGCTGACCTATAACTGGGATGACGAGGCCTATACGGGCGGGCGCAATTTCGGCCATCTCGCCTATCGCGTCGACAATATCTACGAGACCTGCGCCCATATCCAGGCAATGGGCTACACGATCCACCGTCCACCCCGGGAGGGCCGGATGGCCTTCGTGAAATCACCGGACGGCATTTCGGTCGAGCTGCTCCAGAAGGGCGACAACCTGCCGGTTGCCGAGCCCTGGGCGAGCATGCCGAACACCGGCAGCTGGTAACGGCCTCCCCGGAAAGGCACCCCGCCGCGGAGGGTTTCGGTTGCGGCGGGGACAACAGTCCGGTCGCTACTGGTTCGTGACCGTTGTGGTGCAGCGGCCGTCGACGCAGGTCGTCGTCTCGATCCGGCAGACATTGTTCACGCAATTGCGCTTGGTCGAGGTCGAGCGGTTCTCGCGCTGGAACGTGCTGGTATTCACGTTGGTCGGGCGCGGCGGCTGCACGACAGCGGGGCGCACCACCGGCGCCGTGGTCTGCGGGCGCGGTGCCGGCCGCGGCGGGTTCAGCGCCTGGATCAGCGCCTGCCGGTTGCGTTCGGCATCGCGGCGGTCAGCCGCTTCCCGGCGCAGATCGTCATCGGGGATCGGCAGCCCGCGCGAGGCCAATGCCGCGCCGGCCTCGGTATTGCCCCAGCGGGCCGCCTCGTTCAGGTAATAGACGATGACATTCTCTTCCTGCGGGAAGCCGGCAACGCCGCGCTGATGGCATTGCGCCACCGCGTAGAGATAGGTGCCCGAGCGCGGGAAGGCCTTGGCGGCCTGGCACCAAGCCGGTGAATAGGCCGGCTCCGTCTGCAGCTGGAGCTCCGGCGTGCAGCCGCCGAGCGCAAAGGCCAGCATGCCGGCCGCGATCATTCTCTTCATGGTCCCAACCCCTGTTCTCGCGCGGGATTGAAACAGCCATCTTCCTGACAGACAACCCGAAAAACGGATTCCCCAACAAAAATGCCGCCTAGTCCATCACGGGCTAGGACGGCATTCTTGAAGGGTCAGGGAGGCCATCAACAAAAGCCGGCCGGGCTGACGGAAATCGGATGTCCGGCCTCCGGGCTGAAGGCGGCAGCAGCGCCCGGACCAGGCCGGGCGCCGCTGCCATCATGTCATTCCGCCGCTTCCGCGCGACCATAGCCGCCCGGGGTCGGCGTCTCGATGATGATCGCCTCGCCGGGCTGCAGCACGGTCTGGTCGCAGCCCTTGAGCACGTCGATCTCGCCGGAGAGACGGCGGACGCTGTTCCTGCCGACTAGGCCATTGCCACCGCCCTTGAGGCCGAAGGGCGGAACCCGGCGATGACCCGAGAGCAGCGCGCAATCCATCGTCTCGAGGAACCGGATGCGTCGATGCGTGCCATCGCCGCCCCGCCACTTGCCGGCGCCGCCGGAGCCGCGGCGGATATGGAAATCCTCGAGGACGACCGGGAACCGCAATTCGAGAATCTCGGGATCGGTCAGGCGCGAGTTGGTCATGTGGGTATGGACGCCCGGCGTTCCGTGCCAGCCCGGGCCAGCGGGCGATCCGGAGCAGATCGTTTCGTAATACTGATACTTGTCGTTGCCATAGGTCAGGTTGTTCATGGTGCCCTGGGCGCCGGCCATGGCGCCGAGCGCGCCGAACAGGCAGTTCGTGACAGCCTGGCTGACCTCGACATTCCCGGCCACCACGGCGGCCGGGTATTTCGGCGTGAGCATGGTTCCCGGCGGCACGATGATCCGGATCGGCCGGAGGCAGCCCGCATTCATCGGGATGCTGTCCTCCACCATCACGCGGAACACGTAGAGCACTGCTGCGCGGGTTACCGGCTCGGGCGCGTTGAAATTGTCGTCGCGCTGCGGCGAGGTGCCGGTGAAATCGACCGTGGCCTCGCGCTTTTCGCGATCGACCGTGATCTTCACCTTGATGCGGCAGCCCTGATCCATCTCGTATTCGAAGACGGAATCATGCAGCCGGGCGATGACCCGCGCCACGCTCTCGGCGGCATTGTCCTGCACATGGCCCATATAGGCCTGCACGACATCGAGGCCGAACCCGTCGATCATCTTCTCGAGTTCCGCCACACCCTTGGCATTGGCGGCGATCTGCGCCTTCAGGTCGTTGACGTTCTGGACCACGTTGCGGACCGGATATTTCGCGCCGGTCAGGAGCTTCACCAGCGCTTCCTCGCGGAACGTGCCCTGATCGACCAGCTTGAAATTGTCGATATAGACACCTTCCTCCTCGATATTCACCGCGAGCGGCGACATCGAGCCCGGCGCGATCCCGCCGATATCGGCATGGTGGCCGCGGCTGGCGACCCAGAAGAGCAGCTTCTCGCCCTCGGGGTCGAAGACCGGCGTGCAGACCGTGATGTCGGGGAGATGCGTGCCGCCATTATAGGGAGCGTTGATCGCGTAGACATCGCCCGGCTTGATGACGGGATTGCCCTTGATGATGCTCTCGACCGAGCGGTCCATCGAACCGAGATGCACGGGCATGTGCGGCGCATTCGCGACGAGCCGGCCTTCATGGTCGAAGACGGCGCAGGAGAAATCCAGCCGCTCCTTGATGTTGACCGAATAGGCCGTGTTCTGCAGCGCCACGCCCATCTGCTCGGCAATGGACATGAAGAGGTTGTTGAAGATCTCCAGCAGCACCGGATCGGCCTCCGTGCCGATGGCCTTGGCGCGGCGGAGTTCCTCGCGCCGGGTCAGGACAACGTGGTCCTTCGGCGTGACGCGGGCCTCCCAGCCCGGCTCGACCACGATGGTCTGGTTCGGCTCGATCAGGATGGCCGGGCCCATGAAGCGGGCGCCGGGCTTCAGATCGGCGCGGAGATGGATCGCCGCATCCTGCCACGCGCCCTGGCTGAAGAAGCGCGTCCGATGGCGGGCCGCCGGGCTCGACTCCGGCGCCGCCACGCTCGGCTCCTCGAAGCCCGAGCCGCCGCCGATGGCCTCGACCGAGATCGCCTCGATCACGACCGGCTTGGCGCTGTCGGTGAAGCCGAACCGGGCGCGATGCGCGCTCTCGAAGCGCGAGCGGAGGGCCTGCGGGCCATCGCCCGGCTTCCAGGTGATCTCGATCGGGCTGTCCGTGCCGGCATAGCGCAGGTGAAGCTCGATCACGAGGCGGACAGCCTCGCGCGCAATGCCCTGCTTTGCCACTTCCGACACCGCTTCGGCGCCGATCGTCGTCTCGGCCTTGCGCACATGCTCGGCCACGTCACCGGCCAGCGGCACTTCCGAGGCGACCTGCCGCGTCGCGCGGATCGAGGCAAGGCCCATCCCGTAGGCCGAGAGCAGGCCGGAATAGGGATGGATCAGGATTTCGGTCATGCCGAGATGATCGGCCACGAGGCAGGCATGCTGGCCGCCGGCCCCGCCGAAGCAGTTGAGCGCGTAGCGCGTGACATCATAGCCGCGCTCGACCGAGATCTTCTTGATCGCATTGGCCATGTTCATCACGGCGATGGCGATGAAGCCGTCGGCGATTTCCTCGGCGCTCTTGCCGGGCACCTTGGCGGCGAGTTCGGCGAATTTCGCCTTCACCGCTTCGACATCGAGGCGCTCGTCGCGCTTCGGGCCGAAAATCGCGGGGAAGAAATCCGGGTTGAGCTTGCCGACCATGACATTCGCGTCGGTCACGGCGAGCGGGCCGCCATTGCGGTAGCAGGCCGGGCCGGGATTGGCGCCGGCGGAATCCGGGCCAACGCGGAAACGGGCGCCATCAAAATGCAGGATCGAGCCGCCACCGGCCGCGACCGTATGGATGCGCATCATCGGCGCGCGCATGCGGACGCCGGCCACCTCGGTCTCGAAGGCGCGCTCGAACACGCCGTCATAATGGGCCACATCGGTCGAGGTGCCGCCCATGTCGAAGCCGATGACGCGGCCGAAACCGGCGGATTTTCCGGTCTCGGCGAGGGCCACCACGCCACCCGCCGGGCCGGAGAGGATGGCATCCTTGCCCTGGAACAGCTCGGCGGCGGTCAGGCCACCGGAGGACATCATGAACATCAGCCGGATGCCGGTCCGGTCGACATCGAGTTCCTCCGAGACCTGGCGGACATAGCGCGACAGGATCGGCGAGAGATAGGCATCGACGACCGTGGTATCGCCGCGGCCAACCAGCTTGACCAGCGGGGAGACCTCATGGCTGACCGAAACCTGCGGGAAGCCGAGGGTCCGGGCCATTTCCGCCACCTTCCGCTCATGGGCGGGGTAGCGATAGGCGTGCATGAAGACGATCGCCACAGCCTGGACGCCGCGCGCCTTCAGCGCTTCCAGCGCCTTCCGCGTTCCGGCTTCGTCGAGCGGCGTTTCCACGGTGCCGTCCGTCAGGATGCGCTCGTCGACCTCGACAACGTCGGAATAGAGCAGTTCCGGCTTGATGATTTCCTTGGCAAAGATATCCGGCCGCGCCTGATAGCCCAGTTCGAGGGCATCGCGGAAGCCACGGGTCGTGATCAGGACGGTGGGCTCGCCCTTGCGCTCGAGCAGGGCATTGGTGGCCACCGTCGTTCCCATGCGCACTTCGCCGACCAGCCCGGCGGGGATCGGCGCGCCGGTTTCGAGGCCGAGAAGCTCGCGGATGCCCTGCACTGCCGCGTCCCGATAGACGCGCGGATTTTCCGACAGCATCTTCCTGGCATGCAGGTTGCCAGCAGGATCACAGCCGATCACATCGGTGAAGGTACCCCCGCGATCGATCCAGAAATTCCAGACTTTTTCGTTGCTTGGCCTATTCGTCGCGGACATCGCAGCCTCCCGGATTGTGCCGTTCTTGTGGCACATATGTAAAACGTCGATAATTTGTTGACAAGATGAAAATGTGAGATAGCTTTATTCACAGGCGCCGATGATCGGTGAACCTCAACCGGCATCAAGACCGGACGAACAGGAAGGGAGATCCGCATGAGCCATGCGGTGAGTTCTGTGGCCGAGGCGCCCCGGGCGCTGCCGGCCCATGTCCGGGCTTCTGCCGAGGCTGCGCGCCGGGTGATCCGCGCCGGCGAGTATGCCGGCCCGACCAGCGGCCTCGCGCCGGGCATGGTCCAGGGCAATCTCTGCATCCTGCCGAAAGACATCGCGTCGGATTTCCTGCGTTTCGCCCAGCTCAACCCGAAGCCCTGCCCGATCATCGGCATGGGCGAGCCGGGCAGCCCGCATGTGCCGATGCTCGGCGCCGGGATCGATCTCCGGACCGACCTTCCCCGTTACCGTGTCTGGCGGAAGGGGGAACTGGTCGACGAGCCGACCGATCTCCTCGCGCATTGGCGTGACGACCTCGTCGCCTTCGTGATCGGCTGCAGTTTCTCCTTCGAGGAAGCGCTGATCGAGGATGGCATTCCCCTCCGCCATGTGAGCTGCGGCAGCAATGTCGCGATGTACCGGACGTCGATCGCCTGCACGCCCGCCGGGCCGTTTGCCGGGCCGATGGTCGTCTCGATGCGGCCACTGAAGCCCGCCGATGCGATCCGCGCGGTGCAGATCACCTCGCGTTTTCCGGCCGTGCATGGTGCGCCGGTCCATCTCGGCAAGCCCGAGCTGATCGGCATCACGGACCTCGCCCGGCCGGATTACGGCGACCCGGTCGAGATCAACGATGACGAATTGCCGGTCTTCTGGGCCTGCGGGGTGACACCGCAGGCGGTGATCGCAGCCGCCCGGCCCGACTTCGCCATCACGCATTACCCGGGATCGATGCTGATCACCGATGTGCGCAATTCGCGGCTTGCCGCGTTGTGACGGACGGCCGGCCGCCTCCGGGCGTCCGGCCACAGACCGTTGACCGCAAGGCCGACGGTGAAACAAGCTCTGGCATGCCGGCTTTCCCTGCCGGTTGCCACAAAATGGGAGAACAGGGATGAAGACGACGACCATGCTGCTGGCTTCGGCCGGCTTTGCCCTCCTCGCCGGCTCGGCGAATGCGCAGACGAAATGGGACATGCCGACCCCCTATTCGGACGGTACGTTCCAGACGGTGAATGTGCGTGAATTCGTGGCCGATGTGGCCAAGTCCACCGGCGACAAGCTGCAGATCACGGTGCATTCCAATGCCAGCCTCGTAAAGATGCCGGAAATGAAGCGCGCCATCCAGTCGGGCCAGGCGCCGATCGGCGAGATCCTGATCTCGGTGCTGGCGAACGAAGATGCGATGTTCGGCTTTGAATCGGTCCCGGGTCTGGCCCCGTCCTATGCCGAGGCGCGCAAGCTGCACAATCTCGCCAAGCCGGCCATCGCCGCCCGCCTCGAAAAGCAGGGCATGATGTATCTCTATTCGGTGGCCTGGCCGCCGCAGGGCGTCTACACGAAGGCGCCGATCAATGCGCTGGCCGATCTGAAGGGTACCAAGTTCCGCTCGTTCAACCCGGCCACCGCCCGGTTCGCGCAGCTGATCGGCGCGGTTCCGACGACGATCCAGGTGCCGGAAATCGCTCAGGCCTTCCGCACCGGCGTGCTGGACGCGATGATCACCTCGGGTGCCACCGGCGTCGACCAGCAGGCCTGGGACTATCTCACGCATTACTATGACACGCAGGCCTTCCTGCCGCAGAACCTCGTTTTCGTGAACAAGAAGGCGTTCGACGCGCTGCCGGCCGACGTGAAGAAGGGCGTGCTCGAAGCCGCCGCCCGCGCCGAGGACCGGGGCTGGAAGAAGAGCGAGGAGCTCAACGAAGGCTACAAGAAGACCCTCGCCGACAAGGGCGTGAAGGTCATCCCGGCCACGGCCGCCATGAAGGCCGAGATCCAGAAGATCGGCGAGACCATGGCCAAGGAATGGGCTGAAAAGGCCGGTCCGGACGGCGCCAAGCTGGTGGCCGATTTCAAGAAATAAGCCGCCTCTCTCCCGAGGCTGACCCTGCGGCGCAGCCCGTGCCGCAGGGTTGGTTTTCCTTCCCTGACGACATTTCAACGCGGAGGCCGCCATGCGACGCGCGCTCGATGCCCTGTATCTGTTGACGGCCTGGATTGCGGCGGCGAGCCTGATCGCGATTGCCGGCCTCATCCTTGCGCAAGTGTCCTTGCGTGCCTTCGGATCGCAACTGCAATCCGCCGACGATTTCGCCGGTTTCGCGCTGGTGGCCACCACCATCGTGGGCCTCGCCCCGACCTATCGCCACAACGCGCATATCCGCGTCAGCCTGCTGATCGAGCGCTTCGCCCTCGGGACGCCGGCGCGGAAGCTGCTCGAACGCGTCGTGACCGCCGTTTCGGCCGTGCTTGTCGGCTGGGCTGCATGGAACTGCATCCATTTTGTCTATGAGAGCTACATCTACAACGAGGTCAGCCAGGGCCTCCTGCCGATCAAGCTCTGGTACCCGCAGACGTTGATGGCTTTCGGCTTCATCGTGTTTTTCATCGCGCTGGTCGACGACCTCGTGACCGACCTCATGGGCGGCACGCAGAGCCATCTCGCCCATGCCGCGGCCGGCGACGACATGCCGGTCGAGAAGTGAGGCTTCCATGGATCCCGCAACCGCTTCCCTCTTTCTGATCGGCCTGATGTTCCTGTGCCTGGCCACAGGCGTCTGGATCGGCCTCGGCCTCGGCTTCGTCGGCTTCTTCTCGCTGGCCTTCATTTCCGGGAAGGACCCCGCCCTGTCCTTCGCCACGACGATCTGGGGTTCGATGAATTCCTGGACTCTGACTGCCCTGCCGATGTTCATCTGGATGGGCGAGATCCTGTTCCGGTCGTCGCTTTCCGATGACATGTTCAAGGGCCTCGCGCCGTGGATGCAGCGCCTTCCCGGCCGCCTGCTCCATACCAACGTGTTCGGCTGCGGCATCTTCGCGGCCATTTCCGGCTCATCGGCCGCCACCGCCGCCACGATCGGGCGGATGACGATCCCGGAGCTGCGCAAGCGCGGCTACGACGATTTCATGAATATCGGCAGCCTTGCCGGGTCCGGCACGCTCGGCCTGCTGATCCCGCCCTCGATCATCCTGATCGTCTACGGGGTGGCGGCCGAGGTCTCGATCGCCCGGCTGTTCATTGCCGGCATCATCCCCGGCATCGTGCTGATGCTGGTCTTCTCCGGTGTCCTCATCACCTGGGCGCTCATGAACCCGTCGAAGGTGCCGCCGCCGGATGCGCCGATGACCTTCATGCAGAAGCTCAGCGAAAGCCGCCGGCTCATCCCGATCGTCGGCCTGATCATCATCGTGCTCGGCTCGATCTATACCGGGATCGCCACGCCGACCGAAAGCGCCGTGCTGGGCGTGGTGGGCTCGCTCCTGCTCACGGTCCTGACCGGCACCTTCTCCTGGAAGATGCTCAATGACAGCGTGATGGGCGCGGTGCGCACCAATGCGATGATCGGCATCATCCTGGCGGGCGCGTCCTTCCTGACGGTCGCGATGGGCTTCACCGGGCTGCCGCGCATCTTCGCGGAATGGATCAACACGCTCGGCCTCAGCCAGTTCCAGCTGATCCTGGCGCTGATGATCGTGTACATGATCCTCGGCTGCCTGATCGACGGCATCTCGATGGTGGTGCTGACGGCGGCGGTGGTGATGCCGGCCGTCAAGGCGGTGGGGATCGATCTCGTCTGGTTCGGCATCTTCGTGGTGCTGGTTGTCGAGATGGCACAGATCACGCCGCCGGTCGGCTTCAACCTGTTCGTCCTGCAAGGATTGACGGGCCGCAGCATGGGCTATATCGCGCTGGCAGCCCTGCCTTTCTTCCTGGCCATGGTGGCGATGGTATTCGTCGTGATCCTGGTGCCGGACCTCGTGACCTGGTTGCCGAACCAGATGCTGGGGCAGAAGTAACACGAAAAGGAGGTGCGCCGATGGCGAACGAAAAGACCGCAGCGCCGGAGCCGCAGGCCCCGATCACCAGCCTGCTCGGTCCGATCGTGTCCTCGGCGCATCTGGCCTCCGGCGCCAGCCCGGCTCTGTCGGAATTCGAGTTCGGGCTCATCCTGGTCGGGCATGCCTTCGACCGCTGGATGGTGCGCTGCATGGCGGCGGCGGGGGTGAAGGATCTCTCGCCGCTCGACGTGCTGGTGCTTCACACCGTCAATCATCGCGGGCGGGCCAAGAAACTGGCCGATATCTGCCTCGTGCTGAATGTCGAGGACACCCATACCGTCTCCTATGCACTGAAGAAGCTGGAGCGGCTCAAGCTGCTGAAAGCCGGCCGGGCAGGCAAGGAGAAGACGGTGACGATCACCGAGGCCGGCGAGAAAGCCTGCCTTGCCTATCGCGAGATCCGCGAGGCCTTGCTGGTGAGGGCCGTGCGCTCGCTGGGGCTGGACGAGGCGGTGCTCCACGATGTCGCGCAGCGCATGCGCGCGCTGTCCGGCCATTACGATCAGGCTGCCCGCGCGGCAGCCAGCCTCTGAGCGTCAGCGGCCGGCTTTCTCGCGGCGCATCCGGCGCGCCGTCAGCACCGCGAAGACCGTGCCGAGGATCAGGCCGAGGAATGGCCCGATGGTGAAGGCATAGCCCATGGCGAGCCCGCCATCCCTGTCGACCACGCCGAACATCGTGGTCTGGAGGATATAGGCCGCCATGCCCAGCACCCATCCCCCGATCAGGCCGGCGAAAAAGGCGAGGATGGTGAAGACCACGGTTGCCATCCCGCCATCATGCCGCTTCAGAGATACCGCGCAAGGGCTTCCGTCAGGCCGATCGAGGCGACGCCGTCGGGCTTCGGCGCGTGCATGGCACCGGGCGGGGCGGCCAACGCCGCCGCAACCGCCCGGAACCCCGCCTCGACCGAGCAGATGACCGGGACCTCCACGAGCGGCTGCACCCGGGCGGCAAGGCCGATCAGGCCGGCCCCGCCTAGGATGACGCGCTCGGCGCCGAAGGCTTCGACGCAATGGCGGCAGGCTTCGGCGAGAACATCGCGGAACGCATCCGGATCCGAAGCGATAGCGCCCCCGGTCGGCGGAATTGTATGGATGCCGGCCAGGGTCGCATCGAGCCGACGCAGGCGGACCATTTCCTCGAGCATCGGACCCCAGCGCAGGCCGCCGGTCACGATGGCATAGCGCGCGCCACCGGCCGAGGCTTCGATTGCCGCTGCCTCCACCAGTCCGATCACCGGGAAGGGAGAGATCTCGCGCAGGGCATCGAGCCCGGGATCGCCGAAACAGGCGAGCAACACCACGTCGCAGCCTTCGGCATTCTCCGCAAAAGCCTCGAGCGCAGCATGGCCGGCAATCGCGAAGGCTGCCCGGCTGGCAATGTAGAGCCCGCCGAACCGCCCCGTCGCCGGCCGGATATCGACTCCCGGCAAGGCGAGGCGTGCCGCATCGACGACCATGGCTGTCATGTCGACCCGGGTATTCGGATTGATGACCAGAACGCGCTTCATGCCTGTTTTTTCCTCACGACCCGCTGAATTGCCCACAAAACAGGCAATTCGCCACATTGCATGCAATTGAGGGCCTCGCCCGCGTGTGAATCCGGCCCGAAGCCACCCTCCTGCGCGTGGCATGCCATGGCATAGGCGTTGCTTTCCCATGCTCCACAGGCCGCCGCAAGAACTCGTGCACGGTGGCATAGGGAGAACAGGATGCACTTCACCGTCAGACAGATCATCACCGCCGGCCTGCTTGCCGGCTCGATGCTGGTCGCCCCCGCCATGGCGCAGGAAAAGGTCCTGCGCATCGGGATGACCGCCGCCGACATTCCGCGCACGCATGGCCAGCCCGACCAGGGCTTCGAAGGCAACCGCTTCACCGGGATCCCGATGTATGACGCGCTGACCGCCTGGGACCTGTCCTCGGCTGACAAGGCCAGCGTGGTCATTCCCGGCCTCGCGACGGAATGGGCGGTCGACGCGAATGACAAGACCAAATGGGTCTTCAAGCTGCGCCCCGGCGTGAAATTCCATGATGGCTCGGCCCTGACCGCCGATGCCATCGTCTGGAATGTCGAGAAGGTGCTCAAGCGCGATGCGCCGCATTTCGACGCGAGCCAGGTCGGCGTGACGGTCTCGCGGATGCCGACCTTGCGTTCCGCGCGGAAGATCGACGATCTCACCGTCGAACTGACCACCTCCGAGCCGGACAGCTTCCTGCCGATCAACCTGACCAACCTCTTCATTGCCAGCCCGGCCCACTGGAACGCCAAGCTGGCGGCCGTGCCGGCCTCGGTGACCGATCCGGCCGAGCGCGCCAAGCAGGCCTGGGTGGCCTTCGCGGCCGAGCCCTCGGGCACCGGCCCGTTCCGGGGCGTCCGCCTGCAGCCGCGCGAGCGGTTCGAGATGGTGGCGAACAAGGGCTACTGGGATCCGAAGCGCACGCCGAAGATCGACCGCGTCGTCCTGCTGCCGCTCGCGGATGCCAATGCCCGTACCGCCGCCCTGCTCTCGGGCCAGGTTGACTGGGTGGAAGCGCCGGCGCCGGATGCCATGCCGCGCATCAAGTCCGGCGGCTTCACCATCTATTCCAACCCGCAGCCGCATGTCTGGCCATGGCAGTTCTCCTTCGCGGAAGGCTCGCCCTGGCTCGACAAGCGCGTCCGCCACGCCGCCAATCTCTGCGTGAACCGCGAGGAACTGAAAACGCTGCTCGGCGGCATGATGGGGATTCCGAAGGGTTCGGTCTCGCCGGACCATCCGTGGTGGGGCAACCCCAGCTTCGACATCAAGTATGATCTCGCCACCGCCAAGAAGCTCATGACGGAAGCCGGCCATTCCGCTGCCAAGCCGCTCAAGGTGAAGGTGCTGACCTCGGCCTCGGGTTCGGGCCAGATGCAGCCGGTGACCATGAACGAGTATCTCCAGCAGGCGCTGAAGGAATGCTTCTTCGATGTCGAGCTGGACGTGATCGAGTGGAACGCGGTCTTCACCAACTGGCGCGAGGGCGCCAAGGACCCGAAGGCGCGGGGCGCGAATGCGATCAACGTGACCTTCGCCACGATGGATCCGTTCTTCGCGATGGTGCGCTTCGTCTCGACGAAGACCTTCCCGCCGGTCTCGAACAACTGGGGCTATTTCGGCAATGACGAGTTCGACGGGCTGATCGCCAAGGCGCGCTCGACCTTCGACGGTCCCGCCCGCGATGCCGCGCTCGCCAACCTGCACAAGCGCATCGTCGAGGAGGCCCCGTTCCTCTGGGTGGCGCATGACGTCGGCCCGCGTGCGATGAGCGCCAAGGTCAAGGGCGTCGTGCAGCCGAAGAGCTGGTTCATCGATATCGCGCCGATGTCGATCGATTGATGTGACATGCCCTGCCGGGTCGCTCCCGGCAGGGATTTCCTTCCCCGTTTCCGGAGAGCCGCCATGCGCCGCGCCCTGCAGACCCTGACGGCCATGACCGTCCTCACCCTCGCCTCGCCGGTCCTGGCGCAAGGCACCCTCCGGATCGGCATGACCGCGTCCGATATTCCGCTGACCACCGGCCAGCCCGACCAGGGCGGCGAAGGCCAGCGCTTCATGGGTTTCACGCTCTACGATGCCCTCGTCGCCTGGGACCTGACCCGTTCGGACAAGCCCTCGGGGCTCATTCCCGGCCTCGCGACAGGCTGGAGCGTCGATGCGAATGACAAGACGAAATGGACCTTCAGGATCCGCGAAGGCGTGAAGTTCCATGACGGTTCGACCCTGACCGCCGATGCGGTGGTCTGGAATTTCGACAAGCTGCTGAAATCCGACGCGCCGCAATTCGACCAGCGCCAGGCCTCGCAGGGGCGTTCACGCATTCCCGCCGTGGCCAGCTACCGCGCCGTCGACCCGCTGACGCTCGAGATCATCACCCGCGCCCCGGATGCAACCCTGCCCTACCAGCTCGCCTGGATCGGCATTTCCTCGCCCGCACAATGGGAGAAGAAGGGCCGGAACTGGCAGGAAGTGGCCAAGGAGCCTTCCGGCACCGGGCCGTGGAAACTGGCCGGCTTCACCCCGCGCGAGCGGGCCGAACTCGTGCCGAACAAGGACCACTGGGACAAGACGCGCATTCCCAAGCTCGACAAGCTGATCCTCATCCCGCTGCCGGAGCCGAATGCCCGCACCGCGGCGCTGCGCTCGGGCCAGGTCGACTGGATCGAGGCGCCCGCGCCGGATGCCGTGCCGACGCTGAAGAGCAACGGCTTCCAGATCGTCACCAATGTCTATCCGCATAACTGGACCTGGCATTTCTCGAGCGCGGAGGGCTCGCCCTGGAATGATGTCCGCGTCCGCAAGGCGGCCAATCTCGCGGTGGATCGCGAGGGGCTGAAGGAACTGCTCGGCGGGCTGATGGTGCCGGCGGAGGGCTTCATGCCACCGGGGCATCAATGGTTCGGCAAGCCGACCTTCAAGCTCAAGCGCGACCTCGCCGAGGCGAAGAAGCTGCTGGCCGAGGCGGGCTATGGTCCGAACAAGCCGCTGCAGACCAAGATCCTGATCTCGCCCTCGGGCTCGGGCCAGATGCAGCCGCTGCCGATGAATGAATTCATCCAGCAGAACCTCGCCGAAGCCGGGATCAAGATCGATTTCGAAGTGGTGGAATGGAACACGCTCATCAATATCTGGCGCGCCGGGGCGAAGCATGAAAGCTCGCGCGGGGCGACGGGGATGAACTATTCCTACTTCATCCAGGACCCGTTCACCGGCTTCATCCGGCATCTCCAGTGCAACCTCCAGCCGCCGGCCGGCACCAACTGGGGCCATTACTGCGACAAGGAGATGGAGAGCCTGTTCGACCAGATCCGCACCACCTTCGATGCCGAGGCGCAGAACAAGGTGCTGGAGAAGGTGCACGAGAAATACGTCAACGAGGCGCTGTTCCTCATGGTGACGCATGACGTCAATGCCCGGGCGATGAGCCCCAAGGTGAAGGGCTTCGTGCAGGCGCAGAACTGGTTCCAGAACTTCTCGTCGATCTCGATGGCGCCGTAAGCAGGCAGAAGAGCAGACGATGCTGAGCTACATCCTCAAGCGACTGGCCCTGACCATTCCCGTCGCCTTCGGCGTGAGCATCGTCTGCTTCATGCTGGTCCATATTGCCCCGGGCGATCCGCTGACTTCGGTGCTGCCGCCGGATGCCTCGGCGCAGCTCCAGGCGGAAATGCGCAAGCTCTACGGCTTCGACCGGCCGCTTCCGGTGCAATATGGCCTCTGGGTACTGAAGACGCTGCAGGGTGATCTCGGCGTCTCCATCGCCACCGGGCGGCCCGTCGCGTCGGAACTCGGCAAGGCGCTCGGAAACACGCTCATGCTCGCCGTGCTGGCCACGATGATCGGCTTCCTGTTCGGCAGCCTTTTCGGCTTCGTGGCCGGCTATTTCCGCGACAGCTGGATCGACCGTCTCGCCTCCTTCGTCTCGATCATCGGCGTCTCGGTGCCGCATTACTGGCTCGGCATGGTGCTGGTGATCATCTTCTCCGTGCAGCTCAACTGGCTGCCCGCCACCGGGGCCGGACCGGGCGGTTCCGCCGAATGGGCGTGGGACTGGGTGCATGTGCGCCATCTCATCCTGCCGGCCGTGACGATGTCCGTCATTCCGATGGGCATCATCGCCCGCACGGTCCGGGCGCTGGTGGCGGAGATCCTCAGCCAGGAATTCGTGTCCGGCCTGCGGGCCAAGGGGCTGCTCGATTTCGGCGTGTTCCGCCATGTCGTGAAGAATGCCGCGCCGACCGCCCTCGCCGTGATGGGCCTGCAGCTGGGTTACCTGCTCGGCGGCTCGATCCTGATCGAGACGGTCTTCTCCTGGCCCGGCACCGGCTTCCTGCTCGGCCAGGCCATTTTCCAGCGCGACCTTCCCCTGCTGCAGGGCACGATCCTCGTGCTTGCCATGTTCTTCGTCGCGCTCAACCTGATCGTGGATATCGTGCAGTCGATGCTCGATCCGCGCGTCCAGAGGGCCTGAGATGAGTGCCGCCGCCCCTGCCCTGACCGCGATCGCCGCGATCGAGAAATCCCCCGGCTACTGGGCCGGCGTCATCCGCCGGTTCCGGCGCGACCCCGTCGCCATGGCCGCCCTCGTCATCGTGCTCGCCCTCGTGCTGATGGCGATCTTCGCCCCCCTCATCGCGCCGGCCGATCCCTATCGCTCCTCGATGATCCGCCGCCTCCGGCCGATCGGCACGCCGGGCTTTCCGCTCGGCACCGACGAGCTTGGCCGCGACATGCTCTCGCGCCTGATCCATGGCGCGCGGCTCTCGCTGCTGATGGGCGTGACGCCGGTCTTCATTGCCTTCTTCATCGGCTCCGCCATCGGGATCACGGCCGGCTTTGTCGGCGGCAAGGTCAATACGGTGCTGATGCGGACGATCGACGTGTTCTTCGCCTTCCCCTCGGTGCTGCTCGCGATCGCGCTGTCCGGTGCGCTGGGGGCCGGCATCTTCAACGGGCTTCTCTCGCTGACCATTGTCTTCGTGCCGCCCATCGCGCGGATCGCCGAAAGCGTGACGACGGCAGTTCGCAAGATCGAATATATCGAGGCGGCGCGTGCTTCCGGTGCCTCGGCCTTCCGGATCGTGCGGGTGCATGTGCTCGGCAACGTGATCGGGCCGATCTTCGTCTATGCGACGGGGCTGATTTCTGTCTCGCTGATCCTCGCCTCCGGCCTCTCCTTCCTCGGCCTCGGCGTGAAACCGCCGGAACCCGAATGGGGGCTGATGCTCAACACCCTGCGCAATGCGATCTATGTGCAGCCCTGGGTGGCGGCCCTGCCCGGCCTGATGATCTTCATCACCTCGATCTCGTTCAACCTGCTTTCCGATGGATTGCGCTCGGCGATGGATATCAAGGCATGAACCCGGCCCCTGCCTCCCTGCCGGAAACGGCCCCCAAGCCGCCCCTGCTCTCGGTCAACGGCCTGCGCAAGCATTTCCCGCTCAAGGGCGGGCTGTTCGGCCAGACGACCGGCGTCGTCCGGGCGGTCGATGGCGTTTCCTTCGACGTGGCCGAAGGTGAAACCCTCGGCATTGTCGGCGAGAGCGGCTGCGGAAAATCCACCACGGCGCGGCTGCTGGTGGATCTGATCACCCCGGATGACGGGCAGATCCTGCTGGAATCGCGCCGGCTCGGCGTCGATCTCGATGTCCGTGAACTGCGCCGGCATGTGCAGATGGTGTTCCAGGACAGCTATGCCTCGCTGAATCCGCGGCTGACGATGGAAGACGCGATCGCCTTCGGCCCGCGCGTCAACGGCATGGCGGCCGCGAAGGCGACGGCCCTGGCGCATGAGCTGCTCGCCAAGGTCGGGCTGGAACCGCGCCGCTTCGCCGGCCGCTATCCGCATGAACTCTCGGGCGGGCAGCGCCAGCGCGTCAATATTGCCCGCGCCCTCGCCTTCTCGCCGAAGGTCGTCATCCTCGACGAGGCCGTTTCCGCGCTCGACAAGTCGGTCGAGGCGCAGGTGCTGAACCTGCTCGCCGATCTCAAGAAGGAACTGGGCCTGACCTATATCTTCATCTCGCATGACCTGAATGTCGTCCGCTATATCAGCGACCGCGTGATGGTGATGTATCTCGGGGAGGTGGCGGAGATCGGCCCGGTCGAAACGCTCTATGCGAACCCGACCCATCCCTATACCCGCGCCCTTCTGGCCGCGATGCCCTCGATGGATCCGGACCGGCGCACCGAGGAAGCGCCGCTGACCGGCGATCCGCCCAACCCGATCAATCCGCCTTCGGGCTGCCGGTTCCATCCGCGCTGCCGGAACGCCGAGAGCGTATGCAGTGCCGGCAGTCCGGGCCTGTTCAAGCTGCCGAGCGACCGGCATCTCGTGGCCTGCCACGCCGCGATTCCCGGCTCCGGCCACAGCCTCGCGGAGATGCCCGCATGACGATGCCGCTGGTGGAAATGAAGGATGTCACCGTGCGCTTCGACGGCGCGCGGACGGTCCATGCCGTAAACGGGGTGAACCTCACCCTGATGCCGGGCGAGACGCTCAGCATTCTCGGCGAGAGCGGCTCGGGCAAGAGCGTGACGCTGAAGACCCTGCTCCGCCTCCTGCCCGAAAACCGAACAGCGATCGGTGGCGAGGTCCGCGTGGCCGGGGCGGATGTGCTTTCACTGGACGGGCGGGCGCTCGCCAATCATCGCGGCGGCGTAGTCTCGATGATCTTCCAGGATCCGATGCTCGCGCTTGACCCGGTCTACACGATCGGCGACCAGATCGCCGAGGCGGTGGTGCGGCACGAGGGTGTGAGCCGGCAGGCCGGCCTCGCCCGCGCGCTCGACATGCTGACCCGCGTGCGCATTCCCTCGCCGGAGCGGCGGATGAAGGCCTATCCGCATGAAATGTCCGGCGGGATGCGCCAGCGCGCGATGATCGCGCTGGCCCTCGCCTGCCGCCCGAAGCTGCTGCTGGCCGATGAACCGACCACTGCGCTCGATGCGACAGTGCAGATCCAGATCCTGCTGCTGCTGCGCGAATTGCAGCGCGAATTCGGCATGGCGATGATCTTCGTCACGCATGATATCGGCGTCGCCGTCGAAGTCTCGGACCGGATCGCCGTGATGTATGCCGGCGAATTCGTCGAGACCGGCACCGTGCGCCAGATCATCCGCGAGCCGCGCCACCCCTATACGAAGGGGCTGCTCGCCGCGAACCTGCATGGCGCCGTCAAGGGCGAACGCCTCGATGCCATTCCCGGCGCTCCGCCGGCGCTGGAAACGAAGCCGACGGCCTGTTCCTTCGCGCCGCGCTGCCCTGTCCGGCAGGAGGGCTGCGAGACGGCGCGGCCCCCGGTGGCCAGCTTCGATCCCGGGCGGATGGTCCGCTGCATCCATGCCGTCGAGCCGGCCCTGGCCTGATGCCCGCCGGCTTGCCGGGTTCGCCCCGGCAGGCCAAACTCCGCGCCCCCGTTTGACGAGAAGACCATGCTGCTGCCCGACGATCCCGCCCGCGCCTTCATGCCCTACCCGGCTGTGCCGGTACCCAACGCCCCGGGCGGGCCACTGGCCGGGCTGACCTTTGCCGTCAAGGACCTGTTCGACGTGGCCGGCTACCGGACTGGTTGCGGCAACCCGGTGAAGCTGGCGCAATCGCCGGTCGCCGCGCGCCATGCCCCGCCAGTGCAGGCGCTGCTGGATGCGGGCGCGCGCTTCGTCGGCAAGGCGCATACCGAGGAGCTGGCCTGGTCGCTCTATGGCACCAACGCGCATTTCGGCACGCCGCTGAACCCCGCCGCGCCGGATCGCGTGCCCGGCGGCTCCTCCTCCGGTTCGGCCAGCGCGGTTGCGGCCGGGCTGTGCGACATCGCCCTCGGCTCGGATACGGGCGGTTCGGTGCGGGCGCCGGCGAGTTTCTGCGGGCTCTATGGCCTGCGCCCGACTTTCGGCGCCATCACGCTCGACGCGTGTATGCCGCTGGCGCCCACCTTCGATACCTGCGGTTTCTTTGCCAGCGATCTCGCGACGTTCGGCCGGATGGCCTCGGTGCTGCTGCCCGCCGACACGGCAGATCTGTCGACGCCGCATCTCATGGTAGCGGCGGATCTCTTCGCCCGGCTTCCCGCTGCCAGCCATGCCGCGCTGGCGCCGCGGCTTGCGGCGATCGCCGCGATTTCCGGCGAGCCGGCTCCGGCCCTTGTCTATCCGGATCCGCAGGGCCCGATCTACGATGCGTTCCGGGTGCTGCAATCCTACGAGGTCTACCAGTCGCACGGGGCATGGTTCGAGCAGCAGAAGCCGGTGCTCGGCCCGCCGATCGCCGGCCGCTTCGCCTATGCCCGCACGCTGACCGAAGCGCAGGCCGCCGAAGCGCGCCTTGTCCGCACGCGGTTCGCGGAAGGGTTCCGCGCCCTTCTCGGGACGCGCGGGGTTCTCATCAGCCCGGCCGTGCAGGGCCCGGCGCCGCGGCTCGATGACAGCCCGCAGGTGCTTGATGCCTATCGCCACGAGGCCATGGCCTTCCTGTGCCCGGCCGGGCTTTCCGGCCTGCCGCAGCTGGTGGTGCCGGCGGGCACGGTTGACGGCGCGCCGCTCGGGCTGTCGCTGATCGGACCTGCCGGTTCGGACCGGCAACTGATCGCGCTGGCCGCGCGGCTCGGCCTGTAGGAGAGGCAAATCGGTGAAGAAGACGACGCGCACCGACACGATCCTGACGCGGCTGACGCAGGACATTCTCGGCAAGAGGCTGGCCCCCGGCACGCCGCTCGACGAAACGCGCCTTGCGGAGCAATTCGGCGCCTCGCGCACGCCGATCCGGGAAGCCCTCCGGCAGCTGGCGGCCAGCGGGCTGGTGGAATTGCGGCCGCACCGCGCGCCGCTGGTCGCGCCGACCAACGACCTCCGGCTGGCCGAGATGTTCGACGTGATGGCCGAACTCGAGGCCCTCTGCGCCTCGCGCGCCACGCTGGCCATGAATGCCGCCCAGCGGGCCGAACTCGAGATGTTCCATCGCTCGATGGCGCCGATCGTGCGCGATTCCGACGTCTCGGCCTACCGGGCGGCAAATGTCGTGTTCCACACGATGATCTATGACGGCGCGCGCAACGGCTATCTGAAGCAGATCGCGCTCTCGACGCGGGAGCGGCTGGCCCCGCATCGCGGCGTGCAGCTCGAGGCACCGGCCCGACTGGCCCAGTCGCATCTGGAACATGGCGAGATCGTCACCGCCATCCTGCGCGGCGATCACGAGGCAGCCGCCAATGCCATGCGCCGGCACCTGACGATCACGCGGGAGACACTGGCGACGCTTGCGCCCGCCCGCGCTTCAGGCGACATGCCTAAAAAATAGCCTCTCTAACCTTTCTGCATACAATGGAGAGGTCCCGACATCGGCGGCGTGGTGCCGCCTTTGCGCGACGCCTCCCGGGTTTTCCGGCGGGATTCCGGCGCGCGGCGGCACGCGCGCCGGCCCCTTGGATCGACGGGCAGGACCGGCCCCTCTTGGCACGCGCCTTGCTCAACCCGGCATGGGAGACGACGCCATGCCGACCAGCCATCCAACCATCGCCACGCTGCACCAGCGCTACAGCCAGGGCCTCCGGCCCGAGGCGGCGATCGAGGCGGCCTATGCCCGGCTGGCGGCGGTCAATGATCCCGGGATCTTCATCACGCTGGTTCCTGAAGCGGATGCCCTCGGCGCGGCCGGAAGGCTGCCGGCCTTCGACCCTGCGCGCTACCCGCTCTGGGGCGTGCCCTTCGCCGTGAAGGACAATATCGACGTGGCCGGCCTGCCGACGACGGCGGCCTGCCCGGATTTCGCCTATGTGCCCGAGACCGACGCCCCGGTCGTCGCGCGGCTGCTGGCCGCCGGTGCGATCTGCCTCGGCAAGACCAATCTCGACCAGTTCGCCACCGGGCTGGTGGGCGTACGCTCGCCTTTCCCCGTGCCGCGGAACGCCTTCGATCCGGAACGCGTGCCCGGCGGCTCCTCTTCCGGCTCGGCCATTGTCGTCGCGCAGGGGATTGCCTGTTTCAGCCTCGGCACCGATACGGCCGGCTCGGGCCGGGTGCCGGCGGGGCTGAACAACCTCGTCGGGCTCAAGCCCAGCCTCGGGGCCTTGTCCGGCCGGGGCATGGTGCCGGCCTGCCGGACGCTCGACACGATCTCGATCTTCGCCGCGAGCGTGGATGACGCCGCGCGCGTGCTCGGCATTGCCTCCGGCTATGATGCCGCCGACCCCTATTCGCGCCCGCTGCCGGAACAATCGGACAAGGCGGTGCGGATCGTTGGCATTCCCGGCGGCAAGGACCGGCATTTCTTCGGCGATACGCTGATGGCCCGCGCCTACGAGGCCAGCCTCGACCGGCTGGCGAGCCTCGGCGTCACCTTGCGCGAAGTGGATTTCGAGCCGTTCTTCGCCGTCGCCCGGCTGCTCTATGAGGGGCCGTGGGTTGCCGAGCGCCGCGCCGCGCTCACGCCCTTCATGGACCAGCAGCCCGGTGCGCTGCATCCCGTCACCCGGGCGATCATCGGCAAGGCGGACGGGATCACGGCGACGCAGACCTTCCAGGCCTTCTACCAGCTGGCGGCGCTTCGGCGGCAGACCGAGCCGCTCTGGCTGGCGGTGGATGGCCTCGCCGTACCGACCTGCCCGATCGCGCCGACCCTCGCCGAGCTGGAGGCCGATCCGGTCGGGCCGAATTCGCGGCTGGGCACCTACACGAATTTCGTCAACCTGCTCGACCTGTGCGGCCTCGCCCTGCCCGGCCCGTTCCGGAGCGATGGCTTCCCGGCGGGCATCACCCTCCTCGCCCCGCGCGGCCATGACCAGAGGCTGGTCCAGCTTGGCCGGCTGTTCTTCCCCGGCATCGGCGGATGCGAACGCTTCTCAACCAAGGAGGTCGCGGCATGAGCGCGGTCCAGACATCCGAGATGATCGAAATCGTCGTCGTCGGCGCCCATCTCTCGGGCATGCCGCTCAATGGCGAGCTGACCTCGCGCGGTGGCCAGTTGCGCCGGACCGGCGAGACCACGAAGTCCTACCGGCTGAACGCCCTGCCCGGCGGCCCGCCCAAGCGGCCGGGGCTGATCCGCATCGCCGAGGGCGAGGGCCATGCCATCGCGGTCGAGGTCTGGGCGCTGCCGGCCGAGGGCTTCGGCACCTTCGTGGCCGGCATTCCCGCGCCGCTCTGCATCGGCACGGTGCGGCTGGCGGACGGGACAAGTCCGAAAGGTTTCCTGGTGGAGCCCGAGGGCCTGATCGGAGCGACCGACATTTCCGAATTCGGCGGCTGGCGCGCCTACATGGCCGCCGTCGCCGCGACAACGACGAGCGCCGCGTAAGGCGCCCGATCTCCAGAACGAACGAAAAATCCAACAGCGAGGACCGAACCATGATCAATCGCCGCCATCTTCTCGCCAGCGCCGGGGCCGGCCTCGGCGTCATCGCCATGCCGAACATCCTCCGGGCGCAGACGCGCACCGTCAAGATGGGCTCGCTCCGGCTCATCCATTCGATGACGCCGCATTTCTACGAGAAATTCGCGCCGTCGAACCTCAAGATCGAGATCATCACCTTCGACAGCCCGACCGATGGCAAGAATGCCGTGGTGACCAAATCGGTCGATTTCGGCGGCTTCGGCATCGCCGCGGCGACGCTCGGGGCTGCCGCCGGCGAGCCGGTGGTCGTGGTCGGCGCCTTCTGCAACAAGGGCATGGGCGTGATCGCCAAGGCCGGGTCGGACATCAAGACCGTCAAGGACCTGAAGGGCAAGAAGGTCGGCATCTGGCCGGGCTCGACGCAGGAAGTCTTCATCATGGAGCGGCTGCGCCTCGAGGGCCTGTCGATCCGCGACGTGGTGGCCACCCGCGTTCCCTTCGGCGAGATGCATGCCATGCTCTCGCGCGGGGATATCGACGCCTATGTCGGCGCCGAGCCGGGCCCGGGCCTCTCGCTGGCGACCGGAGTCGGCCAGCTGGTCGAATATCCCTACAACACCGCGATGGGCGGGCTGAACATGATCTTCGCGACCTCGGAAGAGATGGTGGCGAAGGACCCCGAGCTGGTGAAGACCATGCTCACCGTGCATGCCAAGGCTTCCGAGTTCATGATGAAGAACAAGGACGCCGTGGCCGAGATGACCGTCGCCAAGCTCGGCGCCAACAAGGCTGCTGTCGAGAACGCACTGAAGAACGACAATGTCGAGTATATCTGGAAACTCGACGAGACCGTGCTCAAGCAGGCCCGCACCTATGCCGAGCAGATGCTGGCCCTGAAGCAGATCCGCGCCCTGCCGGACTTTCCGAAGTTCCTGAACCCGTCCTTCTCGAACGCCGTCAAGACGGCCTGATGCTCCGGGCCCGCGCCGCTTTCCGGCGCGGGCCTTTCCAACCCAGGCCCTTTTCCCGATCGGAGAGAGTTTCATGGTGGATGTGACCAGTTCCGCCCCGGCTGCCGACGAGGCGCCGCCGCGGAAGGCCAGCCTTCCCCATCTCGGCAAGGCCCGGGATTTCGCGCTGGCGATGATCGTGCCCGGATTGCTGCTGCTGCTCTGGTATGTCGCCACGACGCAGCGCTGGACACGGCTGATCCCCACCCCGGGCGAGACCGCCGAATACATGGTCGATTTCGCCTTTGGCGGCATCTATGACGATGCCTTCTCGGCCACGCTCCATATCCATCTCCTCGCCTCGATGAGCCGCGTCTATGGCGGTTTCCTGCTGGCCGCCATGGTCGCGCTGCCGCTCGGGCTGCTGATCGGGCGCATTCCGCTGGCCCGGAAGACGCTCGACCCGTTCTTCCAGCTGATGCGGCCGATCCCCGTCACGGCCTGGCTGCCGCTCTCGATGATCCTGTTCGGGCTCGGCGCGAAATCGGCCTTCAGCCTGGTTTTCCTCGGCGCGTTCTACCCGATCCTGCTCAACACGATCTTCGGGGTGAAGAATGTCGACCCGAAGCTGTTCGAGGCGGCCTCGATGCTCGGCTGCCGCGGCAATGCGCAGTTCTTCCGCGTGGTGCTGCCGGCCGCCCTGCCCTCGATCTTCACCGGCCTGCGCCTCGGGCTCGGCCTCGCCTGGTTCGTCATCGTCGTCGGCGAGATGACCGGGGTGCCGCAGGGGCTCGGCGCCGTCATCATGGACGGGCGCACCCTGTCGCGCACCGAACTCGTCATCTGCGGCATGATCGTCATCGGCATTGTCGGCTACCTGTCCGACCGGATCGTGATGATGATCGGCAACCATCTCCTGCGCTGGAGCCCGACCCATCATGGCTGAGACCGACACCCTGTCCGCCCCGCTGCCGATCATCGATATCCGGAACGTCTCCAAGACGTTCTGGCTCGGCGAGCAGAAGATCGAGGCCCTGTCCGGCGCCAACCTGCAGATCCGCAAGGGCGAATTCATCTGCCTGATCGGCGCTTCGGGCTGCGGCAAGTCCACCCTGCTGCGCATCATGGCGGGGTTCGAGCAGCCGACAGCCGGCGAGGCCCTGATGTGGGGCAAGCCGATCACCGAGCCCGGGCCGAGCCGCGGCATGGTGTTCCAGGATTATGCGCTGTTCCCCTGGCTGACCGTGCGCAACAACATCGCCTTCGGGCCGAAATCGCAGGGGCGCTCGACGGGCGAGGTCAAGGACATCTGCGACCGCTTCATCGAGATGGTCGGCCTGCAGAAATTCGCCAATGCCTATCCGCACCAGCTTTCCGGCGGGATGCGCCAGCGCGTGGCCATTGCCCGCGTGCTCGCCAATGATGCCGAGCTGGTGCTGATGGACGAGCCGTTCGGCGCGCTGGATGCGATGACCCGCGAACGGCTGCAGGACGAGCTGCTCGAGATCTGGGAGCGGACGAAACTCACCGTCGTCTTCGTCACCCATGCGATCGAGGAAGCGATCTTCCTCGCCGACCGCGTGGTGGTGATGTCGCCCGGGCCGGGCCGGATCGACAGCGACAACCGCCTTACCCTGCCGCGCCCGCGCGACGTGGCCTCGCCGGAATTCAACGAGATCCGGCGCGATCTCTCGGCGCGGCTTCATTCGCACCACGCCAAGAAGGCCGCGTGATGCGGCCCGAAGCCCGGCTGCCCTATCGCGCCAGTATCGACCGGCCGGCCCTGGCCCTGCCCGGCGGCAAGGATGTGGCCTGCTGGTTCATCGTCAATGTCGAGAACTGGCTGATCGACAATCCGATGCCCCGCCAGGTGCTGGTCGCGCCGACCGGCGCCGCCCTCCAGCCCGACATCGCCAACTGGGCCTGGCACGAATACGGCATGCGGGCCGGATTCTGGCGGCTGCTCGCCGCGTTCGGGAAACGCGGGATCCGGCCGACCCTGTCGATCAACGGCTCGGTCTGCCAGGCCTATCCGCGCGTGGCCGGAGCAGCCCATGACGCGGGCTGGGAATTCATGGGCCATGGCTTCGTGCAGGTGCCGACGCATCGCGTCGAGGACCAGCGCGCGATGATCAGCCAGACGGTGGAAACGATCCGCGCCTTTACCGGCAAACCCTGCATCGGATGGCTGGGGCCTGGCCTGACGGAGACGCTCGACACACCGGATCATCTCGCCGAGGCGGGCATCCGCTATATCGCCGATTGGGTGGTGGATGACCGGCCCTGCCGGCTGGCGACCGCGCACGGCCCGGTCCTGACCATGCCCTACACGGTGGAGCTCAACGACATTCCCACCATCATGATCCAGCATCACCCAGCCGAGGAGCTGGGACGCCGCGCCCTGCGCACCGCGGACAGGCTGGTGCGGGAGGCCAAGGCGGGTGCCGGCGCCACCGTGATGAGCATCGCGATCCATCCCTACATTACCGGCGTGCCGCACCGGATCGACCTGTTCGAGGCGCTGCTCGACGAGCTGATCGCGCGGGGCGATCTCGCCTTCCTGCAGGGGTGCGACCTCCATGACTGGTATCTCGGGAGCGGCGATGACACGTGACCTTCCGGCATGGCGGCAATTCAGCCAGGGCGAACTCGACGCGGCCTATAACAACACGGCGGCGGTCGCCCGTTCCGGCGAGATCCTGAATTCGTTGACCGAACGGTCAGCGAAAACGCGCGAGCGGTCAGCAATTGCGCTGGACCTCGCCTATGGGCCCGGACCGCGCCAGACGATCGACATTTTCGCCTGCGGCCATCCGCATGCACCGATGCTGGTTTTCCTCCATGGCGGCTACTGGCAGCGCAATGCCAAGGAGATGTTCTCCGTGCTGGCCGAGGGGCCGCTGGCGCATGGGTTCGACGTGGCGATGCCGGGCTATACGCTGGCGCCGGACGCCTCGCTGACGCGGATCATCGAGGAATGCGAGACGGCCATCCGCCTGCTCCGGGTGGTCGGCCCGTCGATGAATGTCGCGGAATCGCGGCTGATCGTCGCCGGCTGGTCGGCCGGCGGGCATCTCGCCGCCCGGCTGTCGGAAATGCCGGAAGTCGATGCGGCGCTGGCGATTTCCGGCATTTTCGATCTCGAGCCGATCCGCCACAGCTACCTGCAGGCCGCGCTCCGGCTGAGTGCCGAGGAAGCGCATTTCCAGAGCCCGATCCATCGCGTGGCGCAGGCCACCAAACCGGTCTCGGTGATCTGGGGCGGGGCCGAACTGCCGGAACTGCAACGCCAGGGCCGTGACTATGTTGCCGCCCGCGAGGCTGCGCGGCTGCCGGTCAGCGGGGCCGCTCTCGAGGGAGAGGATCATTTCACGATCCTGGCGCAGATGGCCGACCCGACCAGCCTGGTCACCGGCCATCTTCTCGCACTCGATTCCGGCCTCGCCGATTGAGGCCGCCGGCGGCGGCCGGCTTCCCTTCCCCCGAACGACAACGTCCCGCCTGGAGGGGCGGGACGCCGGCGTGGCACAGGGATCAAGGGGAGATTCGTGTGCCCTACCTCGCATGCCGGGAGAAGGAACCCTCCCCCCGGCCGGATGCCGTCAAGCCTTCACTGCGCCGGCGGGGTGGCCGGCCACCAGTTCGGATCGGCCGGAACGATGCCGTGCTTGATCCCCCAGTCGTACCAGTTGTCGACGACCGTGCCCGTGAGCAGGATGCCGATGCCGCCGGTGATCGGGCAGAGGATGGCGAACCAGTAGGCCCAGCGATGGATCGATTCCATCGAGGCGTTGAAGCCCATCGTCCAGCGCCAGAACAGGGCCGCACGTTCCGAGGCGGTGCCACGGTCGGTGATCTGCTCGATCTCGCGCTCGCCGCCGTAGCGGGTGACCGCAAGGATGGTGCCCGCATGCATCGCGAAGAGGAGCGCCGATCCGTACAGGAAGGCGATCGAGAGCGCATGGAAGGGGTTGTAGAAGAGGTTGCCGTAGCGCAGCGAGAAATTCTGCGTCCAGTCGAGATGCGAGAAGATCCCGAAGGGCACGGCCTCGCTCCAGCTGCCCATCATGATCGGCCGGATAAAGCCGAGCACGAGATAGAGCCAGATCGCGGCGGCAAAGGCCCAGGCGACATGAGTTCCCATGCCGAGCGCACGGGCCCGGCGATAGGTGCGCACCCACCAGAGCAGGATGGACGTGGTCAGGAAGAAGCCGGCGATCAGCCACCAGCCGCCATCTGCCAGCGGCGGGAAGGACAGGCCATATTCCGGCTTCGGCGGATCCAGCGTGAGCCAGAAGAGCTTGCGGATGAACTGGACGGGATCCCAGCCCACCGAAGCCCACATGTTCAGCCCGATGATCTCGATGGCGATGATGCCGCAGACGATCGAGGTGACGCCGGTCCAGCCGAGATAGACCGGGCCGAGCTGGGCATCGCCGAACTTGCCGAGCCAGTAATTGTGGGTCGTGGTCTTGCCGCGTTCGGACGGGCCCGCCGGCAGCGGCACGCCCAGATCCGGGTCACCATGGACCTGAACCCGCGTGAAGATGTTCTGATAATAGGCCATGATACAATCCTCGCTTCAGGTTCGGCTGTCAGGACCGCGGGGAGATGGCGGAATCGGCCCAGAAGGACCAGTTCAGCCACCAGTTCCACCATTCGGCCCAGCCCTGGGTCCAGACGGGCCCGCTGATGATGATGCAGACCGCGCTCCAGAAGACCGCGCTCAGCGCCAGGAACAGGCCGAGACGATGCACGCCGAGCGTGCCGATCGAATAGCCGATCGTGTCGCGGAAATAGCTGTTCTCGTGTTCCGGGGTTTTCACCTGCTCGCCCTTGGCCGGGTTGGTGGCCGAGAGGATCAGCCCGCCATGCAGCGAGAGCGCGAGCGTCGTCGTGAAGAAGAACGTGATCGCGATCATGTGCGCCGGGTTGTAGTGGAATTGCAGGTACTGGTACCCGACATTCGACACCCATTGCAGATGGCTGAAGATCCCGTAGGGGAAGCCATGGCCCCAGGCGCCCAGCAGGAAGGGCCGGAAGACCACCAGCGTCACATAGGCGAGGATCGCGAAGGCGAAGGCGAACGGCACATGGTAGCCCATGCCGAGCTTGCGGCAGATCTCGACCTCGCGCAGCGCCCAGGACACGAAGGCCCCGATGGCGCAGATCGTGACGATCTGCCAGAGCCCGCCCTCGGCGAGCGGCGCGAAGCCAAGCCCGTAAGAGACGTCAGGCGGGTTGATGCTGATGAGCCAGATGTTCCAGGTCGGACCCTGGCTGGCGCCATAGACGATGAGGGCGGTGCCGAGGATCGAGAAGAAGGCCGCGGTGACGCCGAAGAAACCGATATAGAACGGCCCGACCCAGAAATCGAAAAGATCCCCGCCAATCAGCGTTCCACCGCGTACGCGGTATTTGCGTTCGAAACTGAGTAGTGCCATGTGCGCCTCCCCAAAGGCCGACGGTCCCCCGTCGGGCGAGGTTGTTGAGGAAAGGCGGACGGGATACCCGGGGAGGATACCCCGTCTGCCGGTTTTGTCGTTCCGATCAGGCGATCGTCTTGAGGACGATGCCCGGGGTCGGCGGAACCATTTCAATCGTGATGCTCGCAGCCTTGCGGGCGGCGCGCGGACCTTCGATCCAGTTGAACCGGTCGGTCGAGAGCAGGATGAAATGGATCAGAATCGCCAGACCGAAGAGGAACGTGAACAGTGCAACCAGCGCACGGCGCGGGTCGAAGATCTTCCAGATCTGCCACATGGTGACGTTCCTTTCGTCAGGTGATGAGGTTGACGAGCGCTGAAGCAGCTGTCGTCACGCTGTCCTGCAGCGATGCGTAGCCCTTCACGCTGGGAAACCAGGGGCGCCACATCCACACCAAGAAGTGTGCGATGACAGCGACAACGGTGAACCCGATGAAGCTCGTCATGAAGAAGCCGTGGAACTCACGGGCTTCTTCGTCAGTCAATCCCGTCAGGGATCCTTGCCTATCCGCCATGATCGTCTTCCTTTCGACTAGGGGTTGGCCGTCACCGTGCAACTCCCGCACGGCTGGTTAGCTGCAGCTCGCCTACAGCATGTCTCGTGGCCGGAAGGGGTCCGGCCAGAGGCAAGAGCTACCCCATGAAGATGTAGGGGATGATCGCGCTGGCATCGGCCCGAGCCTCGGCGAAAACCGAGACCGGCGGGCTGCCGGAAGGCTGCCCGGCCAGGCGCCGGAAGGCGCGGCGAAGCAGCACGACCGGAACGAGAAGAGTCGCGGTGACCAGCGTCATGCGCTGGCACAGTCGCTTCTGCTCGGCATGGGATTTCATCCGGGAGGACGGATCCAACTTGACGGCGTGAGCCATGCTCATCTCCTCTCAACACGCGGGCGGGAAAGGGCGGTGCTCCGGTCCCGCTCCAGGAACCGGACCGGAGGCACCGCCAGTGACCGAAGGGGTTGGCCAGGATGCTTCATGACGAAACCTCCTCGCGCTGCCGGGCTTCGGGATCGAGATGTTCAGGCCGGACGCAATCGCCGCCGGCGGCACGCGCCGCGCGCTCGGCATTGTCCCGCAGCCTCTTGGCGGCGGAGATCCGGACCAGAACCGGTTGTTGTTCGAGAAAGCGGTCGAGCATGGCCTTGGCCTCGCGCTCCCAGGCCAGCTCGCGATGCGCGCGGGCGGGGGTGCGGTCGACTGCGTCCATCTGGCCGGCCAGCGGCAGGATGTGGAACAGCGCGTCGAACAGCGCGTTGCACACTTCCTGCACGAGATAGGTGGCGCCGGAATAGCCCATGAAAGGCGTCCCGGTATGCCGGCGGATGATCGCGCCGGGGAAGGAGGCGGGAATGTACATCCCCCGCGCACCGGCTTCGGCCATGTACATCCGCTCGTTGTAGCTGCCGAACAGGACGAGCGGCGGCTTCTCGCGGATCATCCGGATGATCGCCTCGTTGTCGGTCTTCGAGCCAGCGCAGCGCGACACGGCGAAGTTGCAGGGCAGGCCCATCTCCTCCTCGAGGAAGAGGCGGACACCGCGGGAATAGGTCTCGTTCGCCACGATGCCGAAGGAGGCGGTGCCGAAGAAATCCTGCGTGACCGAGCGCCACAGGTCCCAGAGCGGCTTGATCGTCGTGTGCTTCTCGCGCTCGATGAACGGCTCCGGGTCGAGGCCGAGCAATTCGCCGAGGGCGCGCAGGAATTTCGTGGTCGAGTGCAGGCCGATCGGTGCCTGCAGATAGGGCCGCTCGAGCTGCTCGCAGAGCAGGCGCCCGAATTCGCGGTAGAGGCAGACATTCACCTCCGCTTCCGCCAGCCTGCCGATATCGGCGAGATGGGTGCCGAGCGGGAAGGTCATGTGGACTTCGGCGCCGATGCCCTCGATCAGCCGGCGGATCTCCGCCAGGTCGGAGGGCATGTTGAACATGCCATAGGCCGGGCCGATGATGTTGACCTTGGGCCGGGCGCCCTCGGCACGGGGGCGGAGTTTCGGCACCTTTTTCGGGCCGAACTCGCTCCAGAGCCACAGCATCGCGCGGTTCGCGCTCTGCCATTGATCCTCGTCGATCGTGCGCGGCAGGAACCGCTGGATCGAGGTGCCCTGCGGGGTCACGCCGCCGCCGATCATCTCGGCGATCGAGCCGGTGACGACCACGGAAGGAAGGCCGCTGTCGAGGACCGAATAGGCCTGCTTCATCGCGCCCTCGGTGCCGTGCTGGCCGAGTTCTTCCTCGCCGAGGCCGGTGACGACGATGGGCAGTTCATGCGGCGGCAGCGCATCGGTGTAGTGCAGGACCGAGGTGACCGGCAGGTTCTCGCAGCCGACCGGGCCGTCGATGATGACCTGCAGCCCCTTCACCGCGGTGAAGACATAGACCGCGCCCCAGTAGCCCCCTGCCCTGTCGTGATCGAGGATCAGCATCACGGAATCTCCTCGGCGGCACGCTTCGCCTTGATGGCTCTCGCCTCGAGGCGCTTGCGCTGGTCGGGGTTCTCGCGCGGGGTGTCCTGCCAGATCCCGGCATTATAGCCGGTGCCAACACCCGCGAAGAATTCGGTCATGATGTCGAACCGCGCCTTGTTGCCGAGCGCGGCATTGATCACCGTGGCGAGGCTGCCCGCCCCGGCCGGGCCGAAAAGCGGGCGGGCCGAGATCAGGTTGGTGAAATAGAGCGCGGGGATGCCCTGCTCCTTCGCCTTCTGCACGACCGGGGTGGTGCCGATGGCGAGATCGGGCCTGAATTCCTCGATGGCGGCGAAATCCTGTTCGATCGCGGCGCGGAAATTGACGATGACGCCGCGCGCCTCGAGCCATTCCCGGTCGGCGGCGGACCAATCGGTCCGCGGGCAGGCCGTGCCGACATAGCGCAGGTCAGCGCCGCTCTCGACGAGCAGGCGGGCAACCAGCAATTCCGAGCCTTCATAACCCGTGAGCGTGATGCGGCCCTTGATCGGACGGGAGGCCAGGGCGCCGCGGATCGCCGGAAGGATGGCGTTCTGGGCGGCGGCGATGCGATCCGCCGGGACGTTGCAGGCCTCCCCGATCCCGGCCAGCCAGGCGGCGGTGCCATCCACCCCGACCGGCGCCGAACCGACGACCTTGCGGCCGGCAGACTGGAATTCGCGGATCGAGGCCGTGTAGAACGGATGGATGGCCGCCACGGCCGCGCAATCGAGCGCGGCATAGAGCTCGCGCCATTCGCGCGTCGGCACGACGGGGCCGGCGGCAAGGCCCATCGGCTCCAGCATCATCCCGATGCCGACCGGATCGGCCGGGAACATCTCGCCGAGCAGGGTGACGGTGGGCTTCTCGGATTTACCACCCCGCGGCGCCTGGACGGGGCCGAGTTCGGCTTCCTGCCGGGCATAGGCCAGCATGGCGCCGGCGAGGATGTCCTTCGCCTCGGCATGGGTGGGCACGCCGAAGCCGGGCACGTCGATGCCGATGATGCGGACGCCGTTGATCTCCTTGGGCAGCAGCCGCAGGGGAACGCCCGAGGCGCTGGGTACGCAGAGATTGGTGATGACGATCGCGTCGTACAGGTCCGGATCGGCCAGCTTGAAGACAGCCTCGCGGATATCCTCGAACAGCTTTCCGGTGACAAGCGTCTCGGAATTGAAGGGCACATAGCCCACCGAGCGCCGGGCGCCGTAGAAATGCGAGGTGAAGGTCAGGCCATAGACGCAGCAGGCCGAGCCGGAGAGGATCGTCGCCGTCCGCCGCATGCGCAGGCCGACGCGGAGCGAGCCGAAGGCCGGGCACATGCTCTGCGGCTTGTCATGCGGGCCGGCGGGATAATCCGCCGCGTAGCGTTCCAGCGTCTCGCCGAGTCCGGCCGCCGTGGCGGCAGCCCGCATCGCGCCCTTGCCGGTATGGCAGCCGATCCCGTCCGTCATCTCGACGGGCTGGGCCATGACCATCTCCGCCGGGGCCGGGGCGGCCTGCAGATCGGGTTGGGGCTGGTGGACGGTCATGGACGTCACTCGCGCGGGAGGGCAGGATTCAGGCGTTGTCGTAGATCACTTCGAGGGTCGGCTTGCTGATGTCGGACTTGCCGCACATCTGCTCGATGGTGGCCGGGACCAGCACCACGTCGCGCCCGACGGTATCGCCGTCGAACAGGCCGAGCAGGGCATCCGGCGTGAGAGGGGTGGGGCGGACGGGCGGCGCTTCCGCGACGCTGCTGGCGAGCCCCTCGAACAGCGAGGCCCATTGCGTGCCGGGGCGGCCGATAATCTCGTATTTGGCGCTCTTGCGGCGGATATCCTCATCGGCCGGGATGGCCGCGAGGATCGGGATGCCGACCGCCTCGGCGAAGGCAGCCGCCTCGCCCGTGCCGTCATCCTTGTTCACGACGATGCCGGCCACGCCGACATTGCCGCCGAGCTTGCGGAAATACTCCACCGCCGAGCAGACATTGTTCGCCACGTAGAGCGATTGCAGGTCGTTCGAGCCGACAATGATGACCTTCTGGCACATGTCGCGGGCGATCGGCAGGCCGAAGCCGCCGCAGACCACGTCGCCCAGGAAGTCGAGCAGGACATAGTCGAAGCCCCATTCATGGAAGCCCAGCTTCTCCAGCAGCTCGAAGCCGTGGATGATGCCGCGCCCGCCGCAGCCGCGGCCGACTTCCGGCCCGCCGAGCTCCATGGCAAAGACGCCATCCCGCACGAAGCAGACATCGCCGATGGCGACATTCTCGCCGGCCAGCTTCTTCTTCGAGGAGGTCTCGATGATGGTCGGGCAGGCCTTGCCGCCGAAGAGCAGCGAGGTGGTGTCGCTCTTGGGATCGCACCCGATCAGCAGCACCTTCTTGCCCTGCTGGGCCATCATGTAACTGAGATTGGCCAGCGTGAAGCTCTTGCCGATACCGCCCTTGCCATAGATGGCAATGACCTGCGTTTCCTTGGTTGCGGGGCCGGTCTCCGGTGCCGCGAGGTCCTCGCTGGCTTCCTGGCGGAGCTTTTCCGCCATGGCTTCCTGGGCGGTCTTCCCGGCATGCGTGACGAGCGCGTTGCGCTGCTTGTCGAGGACGCGAAGCTGCACATTCATGGATGGGCTCTCCAATCGAGGATCATCTTGAGGCAGCGGGCATCACCGAAGGCGGTCCGGTAGGCCGCCTCGGCATTGCAGGCCGGTTGGGTATGGGTGATCAGGCCGTCGAGACTGAGACGGCCCGAGGCGATGAGGCGACGCGTGAGGTCGAGATCGGCCTCGCGCCATTCCGCGGCGATGCGGATCCGCGCCTCGCGCATGAAGGCGGGGGCAAAGGCGAAACTGATCGGGCGCTCGTAGAAGCCGGCCAGAACCAGTTCGCCGCCCGGGGCCAGCCGCGAGATCAGCGGATCGACAAGGGATTCGTCGCCCGAGACATCATAGATGGTCGGATAATCGCGGCGGGAATCAGCGTCCGGATCGAGGACGGTGTAGCCCGCAGCGCCCGCCTGGCGTTCCGGGTTCTTTTCCCAGACCACCGGGCTCGCCCCGAGCGCCACGGCAACCCGGGCCAGCAGCCGACCCAGCACGCCATGGCCGACAATGAGATCCGGCAGGGCTGCACCCTGGGCCTGGACAGCATGGACAGCCGTGGCCGCGAGGGCCATCAGCACGCCCTCGGGGCCGGAACCGGCCTCATCGAGCGTGACGGCACGCCGCCCTGCCACGACAAGCCGCGAGGCGGCGCCGCCGAACAGGCCGCGGGCGTCCCGGAAGCCGCGCGAGCCCGGCACGAAGACCGACTCGCCGACACGATGGCCGGAAGCCTCGCCCGCCATCACGACCGTGCCGACGGATTCATACCCGGGAACGAGCGGATAACCGAGGCCGGGAAATTGCGGCATGCGCCCGGTCCAGAGCAGGCGCTCGGTGCCGGTGGAGATGCCGCTCCAGGCCACATCCACCACGATGTCATCCGCTGTGGCCTCGACGAGATCGAGGCGGCGGAGCGCGAGGTGCTCCGGCTTCTCCATCACGACAGCTAGCGTTTCCATGGCGTTGTTCCTAACCGTCTGTACATCAAACGGCCTGCTCCATGTGTCAGCTTAGAGTGACAGTTCTTAATGTCAATCCAGCCTGACAATTAAATGGGCAGAGTGTCAGGCCGACGCGGCATTCCGGGCTTCGATGGCGCTGGTGAGAAGCGGGCGCCGGGTGCGCAGGGGCCGGATATCGTGGAATCCCGCCTCTTCGAGCATCTCGCGGATTTCCTGTGGGCGGCGCGCCCGGCCGGAGCCCATGGCCAGCAGGTAGAAGCCGAAATAGGCATCGGCCATCGCCTCGGCACCGCGGATGCCGGCCATCGGCTCGGCAATCAGCAGGGTGCCGCCCGGCGGCAGCGCCGCGCGGATGTTCCGCAGGATGGCCAAGGCCTCCGGATCGTCATGATCATGCAGGACGCGGATCAGCGTCACGAGGTCGGCGCCACCGGGCAGCGGCCCGGCAATCGCATCGCCGGCCTCGGCGGAAAGCCGGGCCGCCTGCGGCTCGGCCACGAGCCGTTCGCGGGTCTGCGCGATCACACCGGGCAGATCGAGCACAGTGGCGGCAAGCCCCGGCACGCGCGCCGTGACCGCAATGGCGAACCGGCCCGTGCCGCCGCCGACATCCATCATCCGGCGATGGCGCGCGAAGGGGAAAGCGTCCAGCACATCCTCGACCACGAGCGACAGCGAATCGGCCATCAGCTGGCTGTAGGCGGCGACAGCCCTGCCGGTCTCGTCGCGCTCGCCCCCGGCATAGGGCCAGAATGCGCCGAGGCCGGTCCCGGCATGCTCGCCACGCAGCAGGGCGACGGGATCGGCGAGATCCCGGTAGAGGATCCGGTGATGCTCGATCATGCGCATCGCGCCGGGATTGCCGAGCAGGGCTGCCCCCTTCATGCCGAGGCCATGGCGGCCATTGCGGCGGGGCGCCACCAGGCCGAGGGCCTGCGCGGCACGCAGGAGCCGCTCCATCGCGGCCGGCTCGAGCCCGGTCGCCCTGGCCAGTTCGGCGGTATCATGCGGGCGCTCGGCGAGGCGCGGCAGGATGCCCAGTTCGACAACCGCCGCGAGCACCTGCGAATAGACAAACCCCGCGCACAGATCGAAAACCGCGCGGGATTGCTGCTCGGCAATGGGCCGTGTCAGGGGAAAGCGGGCCGCGAAACGCTGGAAGCCGGGGCTGCTGACCAGCCGGTCACGCCAGGCCAGCAGGCGGTCTGGAAGGGCCATGGCGCGCCGTCACGCGGCCCGGCGGGCCAGCTCCTCGGGCAGGAAACTGTTGGCTTGGATGCGGATCTGGGCCTGCAGTTCCGCCCGGCCCGGGCAGGCCGGCACCTGCTCGATGGCGCCCACGATCATCGAGTCGAGATGGCGCACCGCACCCGACAGGCCGAGCTGATGCACCACATTCGGCCGGTGCAGCATGGCATCCTGCCCGTTCGGCTTGCCGATTTCCTCGGGCCGGCCCGCCACGTCGCGGATATCGTCGGCGACCTGGAAGGCCGCGCCGATCTGCTCGCCGAGGGCGCGCCATTCGGCATGGGGCATGCCGGCCGCTGCCGCGCCGGCCATGGTCGCCCCGGCGAAGAGCGCACCGGTCTTGGCCTGATGGTAACGGTCGAGATCGATCTCGGGTTCGGCTTCCCAGGCCTGCCCGGCGGTGATGCCGCCCCGGCTTCCCACCGCGCCGGCGATGATCCGGACGAGATTTCCGAGACGGGCCGGCGCCACGCTGGCGGAGCGGGTCAGCACCTCGAATGCGAGGACGATCAGCGCGTCTCCGGCCAGCACGGCGAGCGGTTCGCCGAAGGCACAATGGACGGAGGGCTTGCCGCGCCGGAGATCGGCATCGTCGAAACAGGGCAGGTCATCATGGACCAAGGATGCGCAGTGGAGCAGCTCGATCGCGGCCGCCGCGGACAGCGCGAGCCCGGGATCCCTCGCGCCGCAGGCCTTGGCAACCGCCAGGACCAGCCTTGGCCGGATGCGGGCGCCGCCGGGAAAGACCGAGTAATGCATCGCCTCGCCGAGACGCGGCGGGCAACCGGCGCCCTGCGCCTCCCGGAGCACAGCCTCCAGCTTCTGTTCAAACCGGATCATGCTTCCCTCCCTGTCAGGCGATCCTGATCAGCGACTTTCTGAGTGTAAGGTTGCTTTGACAGTTTTTATTGTCAAGCGAAGATGTCATGATGGGTGTATGGTACATGTGACATCGCGTGATCGGGCCGTGGTCATCGGGGCGGGCATCGGCGGGCTCAGCGCCGCGCTGCTGCTTGCGGCCCGGGGCTTCGCCGTCACCGTGATCGAGGCCGCCGAAGGCCCCGGCGGGAAGATGCGGCAGCTCAGGGTTGACGGCCATGCGCTCGATGCCGGGCCGACCGTGTTCACCCTGAAAGCGGTATTCGAACAGCTCTTCGCGGAAGCCGGGCTGGATTTCGCGGCCCGTGTCCCGCTCCGGCGGCTGGACGTGCTGGCGCGCCATGGCTGGCCCGATGGCAGCCGGCTCGACCTCCATGCCGACCGGCAGGCCAGCCGCGATGCGATCGGCGCCTTTGCCGGCGCGGAGGCGGCGCGGCTCTATGCCGAATTTGCGCGCAAGTCGGAAGCGATCTGCCGCTCGCTCGAACAGAGTTTCATGCAGGCCGAACGCCCCTCCCCGCTCGGGCTGGTGCGGCAGGCCGGGATCAGCGCGATGCTGAGGACGCAGCCCTTCTCGACCCTGTGGAAGGCGCTCGGCCGCTTCTTCCCCGATCCGCGGCTGCGGCAGCTTTTCGGCCGCTACGCCACCTATTGCGGGTCTTCGCCCTTCCGCGCCCCGGCGACTCTGATGCTGATTGCCCATGTCGAGCAGGACGGCGTGTGGCAGATCGAGGGCGGCATGCATAGCCTCGCCCGGGCCATGCAGGCCGCGATCGAGGAACTCGGTGGCCTGTTCCGTTTCGGCAGCCGTGTCAGCGCGATCGAAACCGGACACGGCCGGACCAGCGGCGTCCGGCTGGCGGATGGCGAAACCATCGCGGCGGATTTCGTGGTCAGCAATGCCGATCGCGAGGCGCTCGCCGGCGGATTGCTGGGCCGGGATGCCGCGCGTTCGGTGCCGCCGCTGGCACGCGAGGGCCGCTCGCTCTCGGCGATCACCCTCAGCGGGCGTGGCCGGTTCGAGGGCTTTCCGCTGCATCACCATACCGTCCTGTTCTCGGGCGATTATCCGGCGGAATTCGCCGCGCTCGATCGCGGCACCGTTCCCGAGGACCCGACCCTCTATCTCTGCGCGCTGGACCGGCATGGCCCTGCAGCGCCGGAGGGCGAGGAAAGCTTCCTCATGCTTATCAATGCGCCGGCCCGTGGCGACGAGGCCGGGGCCGGCCTGCCGGAGAACGAGACATGTCACAGGCTTCTTTCGCAGGCGCTGGCCCGCCATGGCCTCACGCTGAACCCGGGTGCGGCGGCGACGGTACTGACGCGGCCGCAGGATTTCGCGGCGCTGTTTCCGGGCACGGGAGGGGCGCTGTACGGGATGGCCACGCATGGAGCGATGGCGTCGTTCCAACGGCCGGGCTCGCGCAGCCGCCTGCCGGGGCTCTATCTGACGGGGGGCAGCGTCCATCCGGGGCCGGGCGTGCCGATGGTGGCGCTGTCGGGCCGGCTGGCCGCCGAGGCGCTGATCCGGGATCGGGCTTCGATGCGCCGGTCCCTGCCGGGGGCTACGCCTGGTGGTATTGCGATGCGATCAGCGCCGACGGCCGGTTCGGGCTGACAATCATCGCCTTTATCGGCTCGGTCTTCTCGCCCTATTACGCCTGGGCGCGCCGGCGCGGGCCGGCTGATCCGATGGCGCATTGCGCGATCAATGTCGCGCTTTATGGCCCCGGCGCCCGGCGCTGGGCAATGACCGAACGCGGGGCGGCGGCGGTGGAGCGGGCGCCCGGCCTGTTCCGGGTCGGTCCGAGCGCGCTCGAGGAACAGGGCGAGGACCTCGTCATCCGGATCTCGGAACGCGGCATGCCGATCCCGCGCGCCGTCCGCGGCGAGATCCGGCTGCGGCCGGAAGCGCGCGGCGATACGAGCTATCTCCTCAACCCGCATGGCCAGCATGTCTGGCGGCCGCTGGCGCCGCGCTGCCATGTCGACCTCGCCTTCGAGGAGCCCGGCCTCCGCTGGCAGGGAACCGGCTATCTCGACCATAATCGCGGTGCGATGCCGCTCGAGACCGGCTTCATCGACTGGACGTGGTGCCGGGGCGATGCCGAAACCGGATCGCTGGTGGGCTATGCCGGCCGGCATCAGGACGGAACGCCGTTCTCGCTGGGCCTCGCCTTCGACGCGGCCGGCCAGGCGCAACGATTTCCGCTTCCCCCCAGCCGGCCCCTGCCGGGCACATTCTGGCGCGTCCACCGTGAAGCGCCGGCCGATCCGGACATGCAGCCCGAGGTGACGGAGACGCTGGAGGACACGCCGTTCTATGCGCGCTCGGTCATCCGCACCCGGCTGGCGGGGCAACAGGTGACGGCGATGCATGAGAGCCTGTCGCTGACGCGCTTCGCCAGCCCGATCGTGCAGGCCATGCTGCCCTTCCGGATGCCGCGCCGGGGCTGAAGGCGGCGCAGGTCAGGCCGGCGGATCCCCGCGGCCGGCCGCCTCGCGGGCAGCCTTTTCGCGTGCGGCCTTTTCCTTTGCCTTTCGAAGCGACCAGAGCTGCTGCACGCCGAAGCCGATGGCCAGGGCGCCGAACAGCAGCAATTCGATCAGGCCGTAATAGCGCTCGTCCATCCGAACCTCTCCGGGCGCTTACGTCTGGGGCTGGCGCAACGGATCGCCGCCGAGCGAGAGGTTGCGCTCGGCGCGTTCGAGTTTCTCGAGGATCGGCAGGATCGTGAGGAGCCGGCCGGAGAGATCCCACCAGGCCAACCCGCCGGAAACCGGAATGGCCGCAATCGCGAGATCCGGCAGGCCGGACATCATGAAGCGGACGGCCTGGTGTGGCGGTGGCAGCGCCTGGCGGGCATGGGTGAGCCCCTCGTCCGGCAGGCGGGCGAGCGCCGAAAGCAGGAGCCGCCATTTGCGGCCGCGCGGCACCACGGTCCGGTGCAGGATGTCCGCGCCCGGATTGCGGAGAATGGCCCGGCCGATCTCGGCATAGATCAGCCGGGCCGCCCGGATCGCGGGCCGGCAATCCGGTGGCAGGAGAGCAATGCCGAGTTCGGCGCGGCGATAGAGCCTTTCGGCTTCCTCCAGCAGGCGACGGGCCGCGAGGCGGATGGCCGGGTGATCCTGCGGATCGGCCAGCCAGGCTTCCGGGTCGAGCCCGGATTCCCGCAGCCAGAGCCGGGGCAGATAGAGGCGGCCGTTGCGGGCGTCCTCGCCGATATCGCGGACGATATTGGTCAGCTGCATCGCCATGCCGAGATCGGCGGCGCGGGCCAAAGCGGCATCCTGCGGGCGGCCCATGATCGCGCTCATCATCACGCCGACGGAACCGGCAACACGCGCGGCGTAATCCATCACGTCGTCCAGCGTCTCGTAGATGCGCTCCTGCGCATCCCAGGCGAAACCCTCAACCAGCGCATCGACAGCCGGGCGCGGCACGGCGCAGGCCCGGACCACCGCCGCGAAGGCCCGGTCCGCCGGATGGGGAAAGGGCTCACCGCGGTAGATCTGCTCGACCCGCAGCCGGACCAACTCGACGCCGGCCTCGGCCTTGCCGGTCATGTCGATCAGGTCATCGGCGATCCGGCAGAAGGCATAAAGCCCCGTCGCCGCCGCGCGGAGGCGGCCGGGCAGCAGATGCGAGGCCAGCGCGAAGGATTTCGAGCCCTGTGCCAGCAAGGCACGGCAGGCCGCGAGATCCCGCGCCGGCAGGTCGGGGAGCGGATCACGCATCGGCTGCATGGGGCACCACCTCGTCGAGGATGCGGGCGGAACAGAGGACGCCGGGAACACCTGCACCGGGATGCGTGCCCGCGCCGACGAGATAGAGGTTCGGCACCTCCTCGCTGACATTGTGCGGGCGGAAATAGGCGCTCTGGAACAGCAGCGGCTCCGGCCCGAAGGCCGCGCCGGCCTTCGAGCGCAGGCGCGTCTCGAAATCGAGCGGCGTGGTCACATGCGAGGAGACCACCGCATCGGACAGGCCGGGCAGCAGGGTGGCCTCGAGATGGCGGGCGATGCGCTCCCGGAAGGGCTCCGCAAGGCGGGTCCAGTCCTGCCCGCCCTCGAGGTTGGGCACGGGAACCAGCGCGTAGAAGGCATCATGGCCCGGCGGGGCGACGGAGGGGTCGGTCGCGCTCGGCCGGTGGAGATAGAGGCTGAAATCCTCCGCCACCACCTTGTTGTGGAAGATGTCATCGAGCAGGCCGCGATAGCGCGGCCCGAGCTGGATCGTATGGTGCGGGACATCCTCATAGCGGCGGTCCGTACCGAAGTACCAGACGAAAACGCCCATCGAGAAGCGCGTGCGCGCCAGCTTCGCGCGGGTCCAGCGCTTCCGCTTCACGCCGGCCAGCAGCGTGTCATAGGTATGGCCGATACAGGCATTCGAGACGACGATATCCGCCTCGATCCGCTCGCCGCCGGCGAGCCGGATGCCGCGGGCCCGGCCGGAATCGACCTCGATCGCCTGGACGGCGGAGTTCATCCGGAAGGTCGCGCCCTGCCGGTGCAGCAGGTTGACCAGCCCCTGCACGAGCGCGGCCGTGCCGCCCATGACGTAATGGACGCCATGGGTCTTCTCGAGATGCAGGATCAGCCCGTAGACCGAGGTCACATCGAACGGGTTGCCGCCGATGAAGAGCGGGTGGAAGCTGAGGGCGGTGCGCAGGCGCTCGTCCTTCACATGCTTCGCCGCCAGCCGGTAGAGCGAGCGGTCGGCCCGCATCCGGACCATGTCCGGAAGCACCTTCAGCATGTCGGTGAGCTTCGTGAACGGCACCGCGCTGAGTTCCTCGAAGCCGACCCGGTAGATCGCCTCGCTTGCCGCCATGAAGCGGAGATAGCCGGCCTCGTCCGCCGGCGCGAAAGCGCGGATCCGCGCCTGCATCGCCGCCATGTCGCCGTTGCATTCGAGTGAGGAGCCATCGGCGAAATCGAGCCGGTAGAACGGGTCCATCGACTTCAGGGTGATGTCATCCGCCATCCGGCGGCCGCAGAGCGCCCAGAGTTCCTCCAGAAGGAAGGGCGCGGTGATGATGGTCGGGCCGGCATCGAAGAGGAAGCCGTCCTGCCGCCAGGGCGCGGCGCGACCGCCGGGTTCGGACAGCGCATCGACCAGCGTGACGCGATAGCCGCGTGCGCCGAGCCGGATGCCCGCCGCGAGGCCGCCGAGCCCCGCGCCGACGATCACGGCATGGTGCCGGGCATCGCGCGTACCGGCGGCAAGGGCGGATTTGGGCGGTTCCGGCTGCCACATCGCGTGCTCTCCCCTTCAGGCCGCCTGCGCGAGGCCGTGATCAGCGGCGACGCGGTCCACGAGTTCGACAACCCGGGCGGGCTGTTCCTCGTGGCAGAGATGGCCGAGGCCGGGCAGGAAATGGAGCCGGATGGCCGGCATCGCCTGCTTGAGGCCGCGCGCCTGTTCGGGCGAGACCGCCTTGTCGCCCAGCGCGACGATCAGGTGCAGCGGCACGGCAAGACCCGGCATCGCCTTGCGCAGGGAGGCGAGGTCCCAGTACGCCATCATCGCCAGCGTCGCCCGGACATGATCCCGCGAGCGGAACAGGCGCTGGTAGAGCGCGAGGCCTTCGGGCGTCAGGCGGGACCCGGTGGATTCCATCAGCCGGGAAATCGCGGCGAGATCGGTCGCCTGCCAGGTGAAGAACCGCGGCACGAAGGGATTCAGTGTCAGCAACCGGGCCAATGGCGGGAAAATCCGCTCGGCCGCGCCGCCAAACGGCACCAGGGCGGCATTGATCCCGACGATCGCCCGCGGTGTGATCGAACCGTCGAGCGCCATGCGGATCGCGATGGCGGCACCGGCGGAATGGCCGATCACGAGATCGATCTCTGCATCAAGGGCCGTGACCAAGGCGGCGACCGCCTTTGCCATGCCCGGCAGTCCGGTCTCGGTTTCGGGCAGCGGGTCGGTAAAGGCATGGCCGGGCAGATCCGGCACGATCAGATGAAAATGCGGCGCCAGAAGCGGGATGACGTCCCGCCAGGAATGGGTGGAGGCGCCGGTCCCGTGCAGGAGCAGCAGGGTCGGGCCCTTGCCGAAAACCTGCACATGCCAGGTCAGGCCGCCGGCCTCGACGAAGCGGCTTGCCTCACGATGCGGCCAATCCATGCCGTCCTGCTGCCAGTCGAGCCGGCCGGTCATGCCCGGTGCGCGGCGCGCGGCGCCGGCCTTTCCTGGCTGACGGCATGCACCACCATTTCCGGCGCGGCATAGGGCAAGGGCAGGTAGCGGGCCTCCATGGCATCCGCAAGCACGGCTGCCGCCTCGCCGGGCTTGTTGGCCGTATCGATGAGGATCACGGTCTGGCCAAGCGCGGCGAGTTCCCGCGCGGCCTGCCGGGCATCGGCCATGGCGCGCTCGCGGCCGGGCTGGCCGTCACGGCCGATATTGGCCCGGGCATCGGTCATGAAGACGAGAACCGGCGTCCGGCCGGAACGCATGATGCCTTCCGCCACCTGCCGTGCCGTATCGATGGCGGTGGCGAGCGGCGTTCCCCCGCCACCGGCCAGGCCGGCAAGGGCGCGGGCAGCGCGGGCAAGGGCGCGGGTCGGCGGCAGGACCATCTCGGCCACGCGCCCCCGGAAGGTGATCAGCGCCACCTCGTCGCGGCGGACATAGCATTCGGCCAGCAGCAGCTGCACCGCGCCCTTGGCTTCGCCGAGGCGCTGGAGGGCGGAGGAACCGGAGGCGTCGACAATGAAAAGCGTGGTGGTGCGGCGCCGGGCGCGGCGGCGGACGATGCGGAAATCCTCACGGCGGACGGCAATGGTGCCATCCCCGAAGGATGCGCCACGTCGGAGCTTCTGCCACGGCGCGGCAGCGCGGAGCGTATCAATCAGGCCGAGCCGCGCGCCGGTGCGGGGATCGCCGGGCTTGACACCGACCGCACGGCCGCGCCGGGCATTCTTCTCCCGCGCGCCGGCCTTGCCGGCGGAGCGCTGGCGGCCCGCCGCGGCGCGCGCCTTGAGATCGGCCAGCAGGCCGGCCGGCAGCGCGGCCAGAGCCGACTGGCTCATCACATCATCGGGCGGATCGCCGGACTGGTCCTGCGGCGGGGTTTCCGGCGGGGGCGTCTCGGCATCCGGCGGCGGGGGCGGCGGCGTCTCCTCCTGCTGCTCCTGCCGGCTCGGCCATTGCACGGCGCGCGGCGCCAGAACCAGAGCCGCGGCGAGGATGGCATCCTCGTCCGCCACATCGATCCGGCCATGCAGCGCCGCCAGCGCACGGGCCACGCCAACGGCCTGCAGCGAGGGACGCAGGGAGGCCAGGCCGAAGCCGGCCGCCGCCGCACAGAGTTCCCCGATGATGCGGGCCGAGGTGGTCACGGCCGGCAGGCGTTCGCGCGCGGCAGCCACGGCTCCGGGGGTGAAGGGAATCTCGCCGAAGGGCGCATGGGCCAGATCGAGCACGAGGCCGAGCCGTTCCGTCAGGATGGCGGACGGAGCCTCATCGTCGATGCCTTCATCGAGCGCCACCATGGCGAAATGGGCCGGCAGGGTCTGCGTCACGCCATCGCGCTCGACATGCAATTCGCCGGTTTCCGCCGTGGCCGCGACAAGGCTCGCCAGCCAGGGATCGAGCCGCTCGGCCATGCTGATGACGAGATAGCCGCCATCGGCCTCGGCCAGCAGGCCGCGCTCGGTCACCGGAAGGCCGGAGGCAAGGGTCGCCGCCAGATCGAGCCCACCGATCAGCCGGGATTCGGCGATGCCGGCGGGCATGCGGCGGAACGGCACGCCCGGCAGGGCATAGGCCCGCAGGGCCGCGAGCCAGCGGTCCCGATCCGGGCCGGCCTGGGCCCGCAGCCAGATGCCGCTCGCCGCTTCCGGCGCGACAGCGAGAACGGCCAGCGCCAACCCGGCCAGATCCGCCCCGGCCGGATCGGGGGTCATGAGCCGAAGACCTCGCCGATCGCGCGCTCGACCCGCGTGGTCGCGCGGGAATCATCGAGGGGCGAGCGACGCAGGCGGTGGCGGAGCGCCATCGGCGCGACGACGCGCACATGCTCCTCCTCGACCGAATCCGCGCCCTGATAGGCGGCAAGCGCGCGGGCGGCGCGGATCAATGTCAGTTCGCCGCGCAGGCCATCGGTGCCGAGCGCCATGCACAGTTCCGTGGCCCGGCGCAGGGCGCCCTCGCTGGTGGTCATGCTGCCGACCTTCTTGCGGGCGGCGGAGATGCGGCGGCGGATGCCGGCATCGCGGCCGCGCCACGCATCGGCGAACGCCTCGGGATCGCGGTCGAAGGCGTCACGCCGGCGCACGACCTCGATCCGCGTCTCCAGATCGGAGGGCGTCTCGACATCGACCGACAGGCCGAAGCGATCCAGCAATTGCGGGCGCAATTCGCCCTCCTCCGGGTTGCCGGAGCCGACCAGCACGAAGCGCGCGGGATGGCGGATGCTCAGCCCCTCGCGTTCGACGACGTTCTCGCCCGAGGCGGCGACATCGAGCAGCACGTCGACAAGATGGTCCTCGAGGAGGTTGACCTCGTCGATATAGAGGAAGCCGCGATGGGCCTTGGCGAGCAGGCCGGGCTGGAAGGCCTTCTCGCCGCGGGCCAGGGCCCGTTCGAGATCGAGCGCGCCGACGACGCGGTCCTCCGTGGCGCCGAGCGGCAGATCGACCACCGGCACGGGAACGAGATGGGATTCGGCCTGGCCGCGCCGGCCCTTGTCGAGCGAAAGCCGCTGGCAATGCTCGCAGGACGCGGCAGGGCGGCCGGGTTCGCAGCCATAGGGGCAGCCGACGATGGCCCGCATGCGCGGCAGCAGGGCGGCGAGGGCCCGGATCGCGGTGGATTTTCCGGTGCCGCGATCGCCGAAGATCAGCACGCCGCCGATTGTCGCGTCGATGGCGGAGAGGATGAGCGCGTTCTTCATCTCCTCCTGCGCCACGATGGCGGAGAAGGGAAAGGGCACGCGCTGGCGCGGCGCCGGAGCCGGTGTGACGCGAAGCATCCGGTTGGCCCGATCCACGGGGAGCAGATGCCCGCCGAGCGTTTCGTGCCGGGGCTCTTCCCGATCCTGCAGCGGGCGCTGGGCGCCATAGGCTTCTGCCGACATGGCGCTCTCCTCAGGTTCGTGCGGTGCTGGCAAGCCGGGCGGGCAAGCGGAACACGACATCTTCCTCGACACCTTCCAGTTCGGTGATGGACACATCCCGGAAGTGACGAAGCCAGTCGATGGTGGCCTGGATCAACTCTTCCGGGGCGGAGGCACCGGCAGAGAGGCCGAGCGTGGTAACGCCCTCCAGCCAGGCAAGATCAATGGAAGCGGGCCCCTCGACGAGATAGGCCGGCACGCCGAGCTGCGCGCCGATCTCCCGGAGACGGCTGGAATTGGAACTCTGGCGCGAGCCGATCACGAGGATCATCTCGGCACGGCCGGCCATTTCCTGGACGGCGGCCTGGCGGTTCTGCGTCGCGTAGCAGATGTTGCGCGTATCCGGCCCGACAATCTCCGGGAAGCGTGCCTTGAGCGCCGCGATCACATCGCGCGTATCCTGCACGCCGAGGGTCGTCTGGGTGATATAGGCGACGCGGGACGGATCGGTGATCTCGAGTTCCGCCACCTCTTCCGGCCGGGCGATGAGATGCAGGCGGCCATCGATCTGGCCGCGCGTGCCTTCGACCTCGGCATGGCCGGCATGGCCGATCAGCACCACGTCATAGCCCTGCTCGGCATGGCGGCGGCCCTGGACATGGACCTTGACCACGAGCGGGCAGGTTGCGTCGATCACGTCGAGGCTGCGATCCGCCGCCATGGTCTCGACCTTGCGCGAGACGCCATGCGCGCTGAACACGGTGATGGCGCCTTCGGGGATCTCGTCGACCTCGGAAACAAAGATGGCGCCGCGGGTCCGCAGCTGCTCGACGACATGGGTGTTATGGACGATCTCGTGCCGCACATAGACCGGCGCGCCATGGATCTCCAGCGCGCGCTCGACAATCTCGACGGCGCGGATCACGCCGGCGCAGAAACCGCGCGGCCTGGCCAGCAGCACTTCCAGCGGCGCGAGATCGGGTTCGAAGCGGCGTTGCGCGGTCTGGCGGTTCATGACCCTGCCGCCCCCTCGACCTGGAATTCCGGCTGGCGCAACACCTTGCGGGCGGAGGGATCGGCCAGCGAAATCAGTTTCGGGCCGGTGCCGCGGATCACCCGCAGCTTGCTGGACGGCTGCACGATGCTCATGGCCAGCCGGACGATGGCATCGCAGTCGAGACCGGCCTCGGCATAGAGCCGCGCCTGCGTGTCATGATCCTGGAAGCGGTCCGGAAGATGCATCGAGCGCAGCTTCAGGCCGTGCTCCAGCCAGCCGTTATGGACGAGATATTCCATGACGAGCGCGCCGAAGCCGCCGGTCGAGCCATCCTCGACGAGGATCAGGGCCTCGTGGTGGCCCGCGAGCTGTTCAACCAGCGCCCGGTCGAAAGGCTTGGCGAAACGCGCATCCGCGAGCGTGGTGGAGATGCCGAGTTCGTCGAGGCGTTCGGCGGCGATCCGGCATTCGTGCAGGCGCGTGCCGTAGGAGAAAATGGCAAGGCGGCTGCCCTCGCGCAGGACGCGCCCCTTGCCGATCGGCAGCGGAACCCCCGCTTCCGGCAGGGCCACGCCGGTGCCGTCGGCCCGGGGATAGCGGAAGGCGATCGGCCCGGCATCATGGGCCGCAGCCGTCGCAACCATATGGACCAGCTCCGCCTCGTCGCCCGGCGCCATCAGCACCATGTTCGGCAGGCAGGCCATGTAGGCGATGTCGAAGGCGCCGGCATGGGTGGGCCCATCGGCGCCGACAAGGCCCGCCCGGTCCAGCGCGAAACGGACCGGCAGGTTCTGCAGCGCCACATCATGCATGATCTGGTCATAGGCGCGCTGCAGGAAGGTCGAGTAGATCGCGCAGAACGGCTTCATCCCGTCACAGGCAAGGCCGGCGGCGAAGGTGACGGCATGCTGCTCGGCGATGCCGACATCGAAGAAGCGCTGCGGGAACCGCTTCTCGAACAGGTCCGTGCCGGTGCCCGAGGGCATGGCCGCCGTGATGGCGATGACGCGGTCATCCTTCTCGGCTTCCTTCACCAGGCTCTGGCCGAACACCTTGGTATAGGAGGGCGCGGCAGCCTTGGGCTTTTCCTGCGTGCCGGTCGCGACATCGAACTTGACGACGCCGTGATACTTGTCGGCGCTCGCCTCGGCCGGGGCATAGCCCTTGCCCTTCTTCGTGATGACATGGAGCAGGATCGGGCCCTGATCGGCATCGCGGATGTTCCGGAGGATCGGGACGAGATGGTCGAGATCATGCCCGTCAACCGGGCCGACATAATAGAGGCCCAGCTGGTCAAACAGCGTGCCACCCGTGAGATAGGAGCGGGCATGCTCGATCGCGCGGGTGATGGTGCGGTCCATCCGGTCGCCGAACTTGCGCGTCAGCTTGCGGCCGATCTCGCGCATGGTCAGGTAGGTCCTGCCCGAGAGGAGATGGGCGAGATAGGTCGACATGGCGCCGACCGGCGGCGCAATCGACATGTCGTTGTCATTGAGGATGATGACCAGCCGCGAGCCGAGCGCGCCGGCATTGTTCATCGCCTCGTAGGCCATGCCGGCCGACATCGCGCCATCGCCGATCACGGCGACGACATGGCCGTCCTTCTGCTGGAGATCCCGCGCGACGGCATAGCCGAGCGCGGCGGAAATCGAGGTCGAGGTATGGGCGGCCCCGAAAGCGTCATATTCGCTCTCGCTGCGCTTGGTGAAGCCGGAGAGCCCTCCGCCCTGCCGCAACGTGCGGATCCGGTCACGCCGGCCGGTCAGGATCTTGTGCGGATAGGCCTGGTGGCCGACATCCCAGATCAGCGTGTCTTTCGGGGTCTCGAAGACATGGTGCAGGGCGACGGTCAGCTCGATCACGCCGAGGCTGGCCCCGAGATGACCGCCGGTGGTCGAGACCGCATCGATCGTCTCGGCCCGCAACTCATCGGCAACCTGCTTCAGGTCAGAGGCCGGAAGCGCGCGGAGATCGGCGGGCGTGGCGATCTGGTCCAGGAGAGGAGTTTCCGGCATCGGCTTGACCTCCACGACCGAATGTCCGCAATGAGTGACATTCTTGTGTCTAGCATTCTTGACACTTTGGCGGAATCCGCAAGGGGAAAATCACCGGATCGCCCGAAATCGGAGGACAAATCTCCGGTCAGGCCCGATCGTTGCGGGTTATTCTGCGTGCGAGATCAACAGCATGGGCAAGGCCTCCGAGCATCAGCAGCATGGCCATGGCCCAAGCGGGCCCGTCATTCAGGGCAAGGCGCAGGGCCAGAATCAGGGTCAGGCCTGCCGCGGAGACGAGGAGGATGGTCAGCACGGGCAGGCCACGGCCTGTCAAGAACCGATGACAGATCAGCGCAAGGGCTTCGATGACGAGAATCACCAGCGCGAGATCGACGCCGAACCGGAGCCATCCGGACAGGCCGCTCACGGGCCGGGCTTCCCGAACGGGCCATTGAGCAGCAGGATTGCCCGGTTGAGGAAACCGGCGGTCGTGACCCAGGCGAGGTAGGGGGCGAGCAGCAAAGCCGCCCCGCGCGAGACGGGCCAGAGCACCACGATCATGGCGACGATCGACAGCCAGAGCAGCACGAGCTCGGCAAGCGCCCAGTCCGGTCGCCGGAACGTGAAGAACAGGAAGCTCCAGGCGATGTTGAAGACGGCGTTGACCCCATAGACGGCGAGGATCGCCATGCGGATCTCCGGCGTGGGCGCATCGCGCCAGCCCATGGCGAAAGCCAGCACCGCCAGCGCGAAGATCGTGGTCCAGACCGGCCCGAAAAGCCAGTTCGGTGGCTGCCACGAGGGCTTGCGCAAGGCCTGGTACCAGGCCCCGGTTTCCGTGGCATAGCCGCCGAGTACCGCGACGAGAACGGCCGCGCCACCTGCCATCAGCAGGATCCGTGTTTCTATTCCCGCAAGGTCCATCACGCGCGGGCAAAGCCAAGGAGGTGACGGACATCGTTGAGGAAGATCCGGACATGCGCCATGAAGCGCCCGCGGACGAACGCCTTGTTCATGTAGGATTCCCAGGTCAGTTTCTGCACATCCGGATCGCGGCAGATCTTCACGAACTGCTCGCGGCTGCGGTCATTGCGGTACCAGAAATACTGGAGCAGGCCGAGCACCCAGAAGACCCTGCCATGCTTGGCCATGAAAGTCTTGCGGGCGCCGGCAAGCGCGCGGGCATCACCGGTCCGGAGCACGGCGGCCGTCGCCTCGGCGGCCAGGCGGCCACCATACATGGCGTAGTAGATCCCCTCCCCCGAAGCCGGGGCGACCACGCCGGCCGCATCCCCGGCCAGCAGGACATCGCGACCGTTATCCCAGCGTCTGAGCGGCTTCATCGGGATGGGTGCGCCTTCCTTGCGGATGGTTTCCAGCCCCTCGAAACCGAGGGCCTTGCGGAGATCGGCGATCGAACCGCGGAGCGAAAAGCCCTTGTGGGCGCTGCCAGTGCCGATGCTCATCGTCTCGCCATGGGGGAAGACCCAGCCGTAGAAATCCGGCGAGACCTTGCCCTGGTAGATCACGTCGCAGCGGGCGGCGTCATAATGCGGCGAACCCGGCTCCGGCGCGCGGACGATCTCGTGATAGGCGAAGACGAAGGGCACGCGCTTCACATCCGGCAAGGCGATGCGGGCAACCTGCGAATTTGCACCATCCGCGCCGATGACCAGCCGCGTCCTGAGCGAGACAAGCCGGTCCTCCTCGCCCTTCGGCCGGAACTGCACGACCGGGCGGCCCTGATCATCGCGGATGATGGTTTCGAACGTACCGCTGAACCGCGTCGCGCCGGCAAGGGCGGCCCGTTCGCGCAGGAACTCGTCGAAATGCTCGCGATCGACCATGCCAACGAAGCCGTTCTCGATCGGCATGTCGACGCCGATCTCCGACGGCGCGACCATGCGCGCGGACCGGATCCGCGCGACGATCTGCGAATCCGGGATCTGGAATTCCCGGATGCAGCAGGGCGGAATCGCACCGCCGCAGGGCTTGATCCGGCCGGCGCGGTCAATCAGCGCCACGCGATGCCCAGCCCGGGCGAGATCCTCTGCCGCAATGGCGCCGGACGGGCCCCCGCCGATCACCACGACATCGAACAGGGTGCGTTCGGCCTCGTCCATGTGTGTTCCCTCCCCGGGTTTCATTCGGCCGGGCGGCCGAGGGCCATGTCCGGCATGGCGGCAGGTATCGGCGCGCGCGCAGCCGTGCGGCGGGCCTGGTTGGCGACGCGATCCGCGAGAACCGCCGAAATGATGAAGAGTACGCCTTCCGCCGCGAAGACCGTGGCATAGGCCGCGACCTGCGAGGCGATGAGATAGCGGGCGATATCGGCCGCCAGCGCGCCGAGAAAGCCGCCCGCCCCGAAAGCGATGCCCTGCGCCGCGCCCCAGAGGCCCATGCGGACGCCGGCCCGTTCCGGGTTTCCGGCATTGACCAGCCGCATCATCGCGCCGATCGCCGCCGCGGCGAAGGCGCCGTTGGCCACGCCGAGCAGGAAGACATTTGGCCGGAACGGGAATTCCGGGCCGACCAGAGCCGAGGCGACCAGCCCCGCCAGCGCGAAAGCGGAAGCGATGCAGCCGCCCACGGTCCAGAAGCGCGTGGTGCCCGGGCCGCGATTGCCATAGAGCGTCGAGACGATGGCGACGAGGATCATCCCGACCAGCACGCCGCCATGCTGGAGGCCGGCCAGCTTGGTCGTCTCACCCGGCGTATAGCCGAAGACCGCGCCGGCAAACGGCTCGAGGATGAGATCCTGTGCGCTGTAGGCGATCATCGACAGGAAGATGAAGATGGCGAAGAGCCGCGAATGCGGTTCGGACCAGACCTCGCGCAAGGCCTCGGCAAAGGCGATCGAGGGCGTCCCCTCCTCGGCCCGGGGCGCGAGCGGCGCCGGGCCCTCGACGCCCCAGACCGCGACCACGCTGACGATGAAGGCCAGCAGGCTGACCGCGGCCGAAACCGCGACGAGGCGGGTCATCGAGAAGGGATCGAGGAAATGACCGGCGGTGCCGGCCGTCACGATGAAGCCCATGATCATCATGACCCAGACAATCGTCGCCGCCGCCGGGCGACGGGCATCGGCCACCCGGCGCGAGAGCAGGACGAGCAGCGAGGTGCCGCTGGCCCCGACACCGATGCCGATGCCAAGGAAAGCGACAACGGACATGAGAAGCCCGGCAACGGGCATGCTGGCCATCATCGCCACCGCGACGGCAGCACCGAAGCCGCCCAGAGCCAGCATCGCCATGCCGCCGATGATCCAGGGTGTCAGCCGCCCGCCGATATCGGCGCCATGGCCCCAGCGCGGCCGGAGGACCTGCACGGCATAGTGAAGCGCGACCAGCGCGCCGGGCAGCATGGCCGGCAGCGCCAGTTCCACGACCATCACGCGGTTGATCGTCGAGGTGGTCAGGACAACAATGGCGCCGAGCGCCGTCTGCACGAGCCCGAGCCGGACAATGCCGAGCCAACCCAGCGGAGTCATGGCGAACCTCCCGAAGCGAGCATGCGCAGGGCGAAAGCCGACACCATCATGCCGGAGACATAGAGCGTGATGCCGGTTGCGTTGTACCAGGGCGCCCGCCCGCGCGGATCGGAGAGCAGGCGCTTCATCAGGGCGATCTGGGCGAGCAGGATGCCGGCCACGAGGCCGGCATGAACCGGCGCGTTCCAGAGCCAGAGCAGCAGCACGACGACGACCTGCGGCAGGGCCATGACCCAGCAGGCCAGCAGGGCGGCGCGCTCCGCGCCGAGTTGCGCCGGGACGGATCGCAGCCCCATCTGCCGGTCGCCCTCGATCGACTTGAAATCGTTCAGGGTCATGATGCCATGCGCGCCGAGGGAATAGAGCAGCGCGATCCAGACGAGCCGCATATCCGGAAAGGTGCCGAGAATGGCCGCCGCGGCCGTGAACCAGGGCAGGCCCTCATAGCAGAGGCCGACGGCGGCATTGCCGATCCAGCCATTGCGCTTCAGGCGGAAGGGCGGTGCCGAATAGGCCCAGGCCAGTGCAAGCCCGAGCATCGTCGCCGCCAGCACCCAAGGGCCGAGAAGCGCCGCCACCAGTGCGGAGACCAGCGTCCAGACGATCGCGAAGCCGAGGCCCCAGCGCCCCGGCACCCGGCCGGAGGGGATGGGCCGGTTGGGTTCGTTGATTGCATCGACATGACGGTCGAACCAGTCATTGACGACCTGGCTTGTCCCGCAGACCAGCGGGCCGGCGAGCAGGACACCTGCCGCTGCGGCCATCCAGCCGCCCGCGCCGGCAATGCCGACCGAGGCGACGCCGCAGGCATAGGCCCACATCGGCGGAAACCACGTGATGGGTTTGAGCAGTTCGACCATGGCGCTCAGCGCAGGCCGGTTCGATGCCGCGGCAGGAACCGGCTGCGAGCCACCGGAAGGGACAGGCGCCTCGATCATGGACCAACGGTAGTCCCGGGCACCCAATCCGTCAATTTAGATTTACACTATTTTGTCGCGACGGACTGACACATGGCAGCCCTACCGATCATTCCTCGTCCGGCACGTCCGGATCGAGATCGCCGAGGCCATGGCGGCGCATCTTGGCGTAGAAACTCTGCCGGCTCAGCCCCAGCATCTGGGCTGCGGAAGCGCGGTTGTCACCCGAACGTTCCAGTGCGGCTTCGATGCAGAGGCGCTCGATCATGTCGCTCGACTCGCGCACCATGTCCTTCAGCGAGACCCGCCCGACCAGCTCCGTGAGCTGCTCGACCGAGCGATGGAGCGTCCGGCCGCGATGGCCGTTCAGTGCCTGGCGAATCCCGTTATTGCGGATGACGAAGCCATAGGTCGGCACTTCCCCGGACAGAGCCGGCACGGCCGATACCTCGACCTGCTCGACGCTGCCATAGGAACCACGCAGGACGGTCGAGAAGGCGCGCATCGCCCGGCTCTCCTCGAGCCGCGCCATGATGAGATCCATGTCGACGCCCGGACGGCCCAGCCAATGTTCGAGCGGCTCGCCGATCGCCTGCGTCTTGGCGCCGAGCTGGGCGAGATCGAGGAAGGCCTGATTGCATTCGACGATCTTGAGGTTGCCATCGATCACGACGAAGCCGTCGGGCAATTGCTCGATGACGCCCCTGACCTTGCTGGCCAGCCCCTCGCCCCCTGCAACCGGCTGGGTGCCGGCATGCGGTGTGAGCCGGACGAGCAGGAACACCACCTGATCCTGCCGGAAAACCGAGGCCGCGACGGAGAAGAGCTGGCCGTTCTGGGCGAGGCGCGCCTCGACCTCGGGCACCTTGCCGGCACGGCGGGCGGTTTTCAGCGCGGCTTCCAGCGCCTCGGCCCCGTCATAGGTGAAGCAGGAGAGGATCGACTGGTTGACAAGGCGCTCCGACCCATTGCCGATCTGGCGCAGGGCTGCCGGATTGGCCTCGACGATGCGCAGCGTGATGGAATCGACGATCAGCACCGGCTCCGAGGCGAGATGGAAGAGCATGCGGTAGCGCGTTTCGGCCGCGCGCATCCGCGCATATTCCTGCTCCATCGCTTCCTGGGTCTCGACCAGGCGCCGCTGCAACTGGGCGAGGCTGCGCAGATCACGGCCGATCGCGACGAAACGGCCGCTCTTGCCCAAGGCCATGGTGGAATAGCGGATCGGAATATCGATTCCCGAGCGGGCGGGATGGTTGATCTCGCGCGGCTGGACAAGGCCGCCCCGCAGCGAACCGCGGATCAGGTCATCGACCTTGGGCCGGCTTTCCTTGGTGACGATCTCGATCCATTTGCGGCCGCGCCAGTCGGGATCGACCTCGCCCGCCAGTTCGGCATTGCCGAGAACCACGTCATGGATCACGCCATCGGCATCGAGGATGAGCGCGATATCGGACATCGAGGCAAGCAGCTTCTCGGCGAGATCGGGCGACAGGCCATCGGCCCAGCCTACCCGCAGGCCGTCAGCGTTGTTGCTGCTGGATGATCCGAATTCCATGGTCTTCTCGGTTTCCTCGGGTCGATCTACCTCTGGGTCGTCAGGTCAGGCAAGGTACCGGCCAAACAGAATGGCCGACGAAGGGGGAGCAAAAGGCGGCAGCATCGCGACTCAATCAAGACGGACCGTCTTCATCATACGATTGACTGCTGCTACAACATCGGGACCGGCGCAAGCCTCGATATCGGCACCGAGGGCCAAAGCCATGGCCGGCTCCACAAGAAACGCCGATCCGCCGAGCAGCACCTTCACGTCGGGGTTGAGCGAGGCTTCGCGGATCCGCCGGACGAGACCGGTCAGCTGGCTGACCGAGGCATCGCAGCTGGCCGTCAGGCCGACAACATCGAACCATTCGGTGCGCGTCCGCTCGAGCAGTTCCATGCGGGAGAGCCCGACCTCGGCGAGCACATCCCAGCCCGCGCGGATGAAGAAGGCCTCGGCGATCGAGGCGCCGAAGGTATGGGTCTCGCCGGGAACCGCCGAGATGAAGATCCGGTACGCATCGAGGTCCGGATCGAGATCCGGCGCGAGGGCCGGACCATAGACGCGGATCAGCTGCTGGAGGCGCGACATCGCGATCGTGACCTCGACGAAGCTGAGCACGTCCTCTTCCCAGAGCCGGCCAAGCTTGCGGGCGGCCGGCTCCAGCATTTCGAGGACGAGCCGCTCGAAGGGCACATCGCTGATCAGCAGGTCATCGACGAAATCGATCGCCGCATCGACCGGCTGGTCGATCAGGAGGCGAAGGAAGCGTTCCGCGACGGCGGGGGATTCCACATTCGGGACGGCGAGCGTCCGCGCGGAAAGCCCTTCGCTCGGCTGCCGGCGGGGCGCGGCCTCGCGATGGAGCAGCATCAGGCGGGGAATGATCTCGGATTCGATGGTGCGCGCGAGCGGAGCCATATCCGGCCGAGCGGGCGCGTAATGCGGGCGTTCGGGCCGGTGGTGGTCGGGTCTATGAGATGTCGCGCGAGGCATCGCACTCTCCGCGCCCGACCGCGTTACCGCTTTATCATCCCCATGATCGGGGATGGCGTCAGCTCCGATAGTGTCGTCCGAAGTGCTCGCCATCCCACTCCTCCCAGAGTGTTTTGGTGCGTGCGGGACGTCTTGGCTTCCGTGCCCTCTCTGACGGGGCGACAGGAGTCTCGGCGTGCTGGAAAAGATGTGACAACCAGGCGAGACACAATCTGACAGAATGCCCGCCCTTCCGCAAATCTTTCCGGTTTTTATCACCCAGAAATTGCAGCGGCTGTGAACTGCCGTTGCACCCGCTTGATGGCTCGACCGGGAAAACCCTGTGTTGGCAACACCCTCCGTCGTCTGGACGCGTCCCAACCGCGCCTTGTTGAGTGACCATATTAAATGACAACAGAAGTGTCTAGTTAGATTGACAGATGTTTTTTTGGGGCCCACACTCTGCTCAAATTGGTGTCAACCCGAACGAGGGGGATACCGGATCAGGGAGTGCGCCATGAGCGAGCGTCCACGGGGTCGCAAGACTGCCAAGCCGCTCTACACACCGGAGGAACGCCGCCGCCGGGACGCGACTCCCTGGACCCTGGTCCAGGGCATTCTCGCTCCCGTGCAGTTCGTGGTCTTCCTGGTCAGCCTCGCGCTGGTGCTCCGCTATCTCGCGAGCGGGCTGGGCTATGAGGCCGCGACGGCGTCCATCGTCCTCAAGACGCTGGTCCTGTACCTGATCATGGTCACCGGCTCGATCTGGGAACATGCAGTCTTCGGCAAATACCTGCTGGCGCCGGCCTTCTTCTGGGAGGACATGGTCAGCTTCGTGGTCATTGCCCTGCACACGGCCTATCTCGTTGCCTTGTTCACCGGCTGGGCCGGACCGGAAGGCCAGATGGCCATCGCCCTCGCCGCCTACGCCACCTACGTGGTGAATGCCGCGCAGTTCCTGCTCAAGCTGCGGGCGGCCCGGCTGCAATCCGAGCCGGCGATCGAGCTGACCTCCGAAGGCCTGGAGGTCGCGCCGTGACATCCCTTCCCGACATCCTCTCCGCCCCCCCGGCCTCCGGCTGCTCGAACCCGCCGATCCTGCGCGAGCGCGGCCAGCGCGAGGTCTTCTGCGGGCTGACCGGCATCATGTGGCTGCACCGGAAGATCCAGGATGCCTTCTTCCTGATCGTCGGCTCGCGCACCTGCGCCCATCTCATGCAATCCGCCGCCGGCGTGATGATCTTCGCCGAACCGCGCTTCGCGACGGCGATCATCGAGGAACGGGATCTTGCCGGCCTGGCCGATGCGAACGAGGAGCTGGACCGGGTCGTCATGCGCCTGCTCGAACGGCGCCCGGATATCCGCCTGCTCTTCCTTGTCGGGTCCTGCCCGTCGGAAGTGATCAAGCTTGACCTGTCCCGCGCGGCGAAGCGGCTGTCCGAGCGGGTGGCCCCGGCGGTCCGCGTGCTGAACTATTCCGGCAGCGGCATCGAGACCACCTTCACGCAGGGCGAGGATGCCTGCCTCGCCGCTCTCGTGCCGAGCCTCGCCGCCGCGCCGGCGGATGCGCCCGAATCGCTTCTGGTTGTCGGCGTGCTCGCCGATGCGGTGGAGGACCAGTTCCGCCGGATCTTCGCCGAGATCGGCATCCGCCATGTCGATTTCCTGCCCGCCCGCAAAGCCAACGCGATGCCGGTGATCGGGCCCGGCACCCGCTACCTGCTGGCGCAGCCTTTCCTCGGCGAGACCGCGCGGCTGATCGAGAGCCGGGGCGGCCAGCGCATCGCCGCGCCCTTCCCGCTCGGCGCAGAAGGCGCCGCCGGCTGGATCCATGCCGCCGGCGCAGCTTTCGGCATCGCCGCCGCGGCCATCGACGCGGCGATCGCAGCACCGCTCGAACGCGCCCGCAAGGCCGTGTCGCGCTACCGCGACATGCTGGCCGGACGCCGCATCTTCTTCTTCCCCGACAGCCAGCTGGAAGTGCCGATCGCGCGGTTCCTGCACCGCGAGCTGGGCATGGAGCTGGTGGAAGTGGGCACGCCCTATTTCCACAAGGACCATCTCGCCGCCGACCTCGCCCTGCTGCCGGCCGGCACGGCCTTCAGCGAGGGGCAGGATGTCGACCGGCAGATCGACCGCTGCCGCAAGGCGGCGCCGGACATCGTGGTCTGCGGTCTCGGCCTCGCCAATCCGCTCGAGGCGGAAGGCATGACGACGAAATGGGCGATCGAACTCGTCTTCACCCCGATCCAGGGCTTCGAGCAGGCCGGCGACCTTGCCGAGCTGTTCGCGCGGCCGCTCAACCGCCGCGCCCGGCTGGAGGTGTAGGATGCAGCTCACGGTCTGGACCTACGAGGGCCCTCCCCATGTCGGCGCGATGCGCGTCGCCACCGCGATGCGCGACCTGCATTACGTGCTGCACGCACCGCAGGGCGATACCTATGCCGACCTGCTCTTCACGATGATCGAGCGCCGCTCGAAGCGGCCGCCGGTCACCTACACCACGTTCCAGGCCCGCGATCTCGGCGGCGATACGGCTGCCCTGTTCCAGACCGCGTGCCACGAGGCGTATGAGCGGTTCAAGCCCAAGGCCATGATTGTCGGCGCCTCCTGCACCGGCGAGCTGATCCAGGACGATCCGGCCGGCCTCGCCAAGGCGGGCGGCCTGCCGATCCCGGTCATTCCGCTGGAGCTGCCGAGCTACCAGAAAAAGGAAAACTGGGGCGCGGCGGAGACCTTCTACCAGATCGTCCGGCATCTCGCCGGGCCGCATGCCCTGCCGCCGAATTCGGCCCGGCCTGTCCGGGCGGCAGGCGAGAAGCCGCGCTGCAACCTGCTGGGCCCGACCGCGCTCGGCTTCCGCCACCGCGATGATGTCCGGGCGATTTCCGGCCTGCTGGAGCGGATGGGCATCGCCATCAACGTCATCGCGCCGTGGGAAGCCAGCCCGGCGGATATCGCCAGGCTCGGCCAGGCGGATTTCAACGTCGTGCTCTACCCGGAAATTGCCGGCCCGGCGGCGCAATGGCTGAAGCGTTCCTTCGGCCAGCCGATCGTCTCGACCGTGCCGATCGGTGTCGGCGCAACGCGCGACTTCATCACCGAAGTGGCGCGGCTGGCCGAGATGGATCCGGCCCCCTTCCTCAAGGCCGAGGAAAGCCGCCTGCCCTGGTATTCGCGCTCGGTGGATTCGACCTATCTCACCGGGAAGCGCGTCTTCATCTTCGGCGATGCGACCCATGCGATTGCCGCCGCCCGCGTGGCCCGCGAGGAACTCGGCTTCGAGGTGGTTGGCCTCGGCACCTACAGCCGCGAATTCGCCCGCGATGTCCGCGAAGCTGCGGCACGCCACGGAATCGAGGCGCTGATCACCGACGATTACCTCGAGGTCGAGGCGAAGGTGGCGGAACTGCAGCCGGAGCTGGTGCTCGGCACGCAGATGGAACGCCATATCGCCAAGCGCCTCGGCGTGCCCTGCGCGGTAATCTCGGCCCCGGTCCATGTGCAGGATTTCCCGGCGCGCTATTCGCCGCAGATGGGGTTCGAGGGCGCGGATGTGCTCTTCGATACCTGGGTCCACCCGCTGATGATGGGCCTCGAGGAACATCTCCTCGGCATGTTCCGCGATGATTTCGAGTTCCATGACGGGGCCGCCCCTTCGCATCTCGGCCATGCCAGCAAGGCTCCGGCCCGCGCAGCCGAGCCGGTGATCGAGGTCGCGGCACCGGCCATGCCGGAAGCCGCCGCCCCGGCGGCCGAGGACGGACCGACCGGCTGGGCCCCCGAAGCCGAGCAGGAATTGCGCAAGATCCCGTTCTTCGTGCGGGGGAAGGCCCGCCGGAATACCGAAAGCTTCGCTGGCCAGCGCGGCATCCGCCTGATCACCGTGGAGACGCTGTACGATGCAAAAGCGCATTTCGGACGCTGACCCCACCCCGATCCGGGTCGTGATCGTCACGATGGACGATCACCTGACCGGTGCGATCGCCCGCACCCGGCCGCGCCTGCGGCGGGAGATTCCGGGCCTTGTGCTGCAGCTGCACTCGGCGGCCGAATGGGGCCGCCACCCGGAGGCCTTGGCCCGCTGCCGCGCCGATATCGCCCAGGGCGACATCATCATCGGGAGCATGCTCTTCATGGAAGAGCAGTATCTGCCGATCCTCGATGCATTGCTGGCCCGCCGTCCGCATTGCGACGCGATGGTGGCCTGCATGTCGGCGCCGGAAATCGTCCGCCTGACGCGCATGGGCAGCTATGACATGAGCGCGCCCGTGACCGGGTTCGCCGCCTTCCTGAAGAAGCTGCGCGGCAACACCAAGGGGGGCACCGGCGCCCACCAGATGAAGATGCTGCGGCGCATCCCGCAGATCCTGAAATACATTCCCGGCGCGGCGCAGGATATCCGCGCCTATTTCCTGACCATGCAATACTGGCTGGCGGGTTCCGAGGACAACGCGCTCAACCTCGTGCGCTTTCTCGTCAACCGCTATGCGGCCGGCCCGCGTCAGGCCTACCGGAACAGCCTCAAGGCCGCCCTGCCGGTCGAATATCCCGAGATCGGCATCTACCACCCGGCCCTGCCGGGGCGGATCGGCGACCGGGCGGAAGCACTGCCCGGCCATCGCGATCCGAAAGGCGTCATCGGGTTGCTGGTGATGCGATCCTACCTGCTGGCCGGCAACACCGCCCATTATGACGGGGTCATCGCCGCGATCGAGGCGCGGGGCTACCGGGTGATCCCGGCCTTTGCCAGCGGGCTCGATGCCCGCCCGGCGATCGAGCAGTATTTCATGCGGGATGGCCAGAGCCGGATCGACGCCATGGTCTCGCTGACGGGGTTCTCGCTGGTCGGCGGGCCGGCCTATAACGATGCCGAAGCCGCCGAGGTCATCCTGCGCCGGCTCGACGTGCCCTACATCGCCGCACATGCCGTGGAATTCCAGTCGCTTCAGGAATGGGGCGCCTCGGATCGCGGGCTGCTGCCTGTCGAGGCCACGATCATGGTGGCGATTCCGGAACTCGATGGCGCGACGGGCTCGATCGTGTTCGGTGGCCGCGCCGATCCCACCGCCGGCGCCTGCACCGGCTGTGCGCGGAACTGCCGTTTCGAGGGCGCCAATGATGACCGGCCGATGCAATCCTGCCCCGACCGGGCGGAGATGCTGGCGGCCCGGCTCGACAAGCTGGTCACCCTGCGCCAGACCCGGCGCGAGGCGCGCAAGGTCGGGATCGTGATCTTCAATTTCCCGCCCAATGCCGGCAATACCGGCACGGCGGCCTATCTCGGCGTGTTCGAATCGCTGTTCAACACGTTGCGAGGCCTCGCGGAGGCCGGCTATCGCGTCGAGATGCCGGACAGCGTCGACACGCTCCGCAAGGCGATCGTCGAGGGCAATGCCAGCCGGTATTGCGCACCGGCCAATGTCCATCACCGGATTCCGCTTTCCGACCATGTCCGCCGGGAAACCTGGCTCGGCGAGATCGAGAAGCAATGGGGCCCGGCGCCGGGTCGCCACCAGACCGACGGCGCCAGCCTGTTCGTGCTGGGTGCGCGGTTCGGCGATGTCTTTGTCGGCGTGCAGCCCTCCTTCGGCTACGAGGGCGATCCGATGCGCCTGCTCTTCGAGAAGGGCTTTGCGCCGACCCATGCCTTCTCGGCCTTCTATCGCTGGCTGCGGGAGGATTTCGGCGCGCAGGCGGTGTTGCATTTCGGCACACATGGCGCGCTCGAATTCATGCCCGGCAAGCAGACCGGCCTGTCGGGCTCGTCCTGGCCGGACCGGCTGATCGGCGACCTGCCGAATGTCTATCTCTATGCCTCGAACAACCCGTCCGAAGGCGCGCTCGCCAAGCGGCGCTCCGCCGCGACGCTGCTGAGCTATCTCACGCCGCCGGTTGCCCATGCCGGACTCTATCGCGGCCTGCTGGACCTCAAGGCCTCGATCGACCGCTGGCGCGGCCTGACGGGTGCCGCCGACGCCGATCGCGGTGCGCTGGCCGAACTCATCCAGAGCCAGGCTGCGGCGGTCGATCTCGTGCCGGCCGAGCCGCTCTGGCAGGACGGGCTCGATAACGAGATCCGGACGCTCGGCGAAAAGGTGCTTGAACTCGAATATGCCCTCATCCCGCACGGGCTGCATGTCGTCGGCGAGCCGATGGCGCGCGAGGCCCGGATCGAGATGCTGGCGGCAATGGCCGATGCCGGCGATGGCTGGCATCCGAGCCGCGAGGCGCTGGAAAAGCTGGCCGACGGCGATCTGCCGGATGCCGAGAATGCCAATGAGGCCGCAAGCTTCGCCAAGCTTTCGCGGGCGAACGGGTTCCTCGCGGCCGACCCTGAATTGCCGGCGATCCTGCAGGCGCTGGAAGGCCGCTTCATCGCCCCTGCCCAGGGCGGCGATGTGCTGCGGACCCCGACCGTGCTGCCGACCGGGCGCAACCTGCACAGTTTCGACCCGTTCCGCATCCCGAGCGCCTATGCCCGGCTGGACGGGGCGCGGCAGGCCGAAAAGCTGCTGGCCCGCCATGCCGCCGAAGGGCATGGCCTGCCGCACAAGGTGGCCCTCGTGCTCTGGGGCGCCGACAATGTGAAGACCGAAGGCGGCCCGATCGCGCAGGCGCTGGCCCTGATGGGCGCCGAGCCGCGCTTCGACGGCTATGGCCGGCTGGTCGGCGCACAGCTCATCCCGCTGGAAACACTCGGCCGGCCGCGGATCGACGTGATGATGACGCTGTCCGGCATCTTCCGCGACCTGCTGCCACTCCAGACGCGCCTTCTGGCCGAAGCCGCCTATCTCGCGGCGAGCGCCGAGGAACCGGAGCATCTCAACTTCATCCGGGCCCATGCCCTCGCCTATCAGGCCGAGCATGGCTGCGACCTCGAAACGGCGGCGCTCCGTGTCTTCTCGAATGCCGACGGCGCCTATGGCTCGAACGTCAACCACCTGGTCGAGAACGGGAAATGGCAGGAAGAGGACGAGCTGGCGGAGACCTATTCGCGCCGCAAATGCTTCGCCTATGGCCGCCAGGGACAGCCGCAGGCACAGGCTGCGCTGCTGAACTCGATGCTCGGCCGAGTCGAACTGACCTACCAGAACCTCGAATCGGTCGAAGTCGGCGTGACGAGCCTCGACCAGTATTTCGACACCTTGGGAGGCATCAGCAAGGCGGCCAGCCGCGCCCGCGGCGGCGCCTCGGTGCCGGTCTATATCGGCGACCAGACCCGTGGCGACGGCCTTGTCCGGACGCTCGGCGAGCAGGTCGCCCTCGAGGCGCGATCCCGCATGCTCAACCCGAAATGGTACGAGGGCATGCTCAAGCACGGCTATGAGGGCGTGCGCCAGATCGAGGAACATGTCCGCAACACGATGGGCTGGTCGGCGACGACCGGCCAGGTCGCACCCTGGGTCTACAAGCAGATCACCGCGACCTTCGTGCTGGATCCGGACATGCGCGAGCGCATGGCCGAACTGAACCCGGTCGCCGCGGCAAAGGTCGCGCAGCGCCTGATCGAGGCGCATGAGCGCAATTACTGGCAACCCGATGCCGAGACCCTGGACGCGTTGAGAAACGCCGAGGAGACGCTCGAGGATCGGATCGAAGGGGTCGGCATGGAGGTCGCAGCATGACATTACTTTATCGCCATCCCACCCTGAAGGACCGGCCCGAACGGGGCGCCGGCGACGGCGATGGCAGCGTCCAGGTCCATCTCGACCCGACGACCCAGATCGAGACGGCGAAGGTCTTCGCGGTCTATGGCAAGGGCGGCATCGGCAAGAGCACGACCTCGTCAAACCTGTCGGTTGCCTTCTCCAAGCTCGGCAAGCGCGTGCTGCAGATCGGGTGCGATCCCAAGCACGATTCAACCTTCACGCTGACCAAGCGCCTGATCCCGACGGTGATCGACGTGCTCGAGACGGTGAACTTCCACTCGGAGGAACTCCGCGTCGAGGATTTCGTCTTCGAAGGCTATAACGGTGTGATGTGCGTCGAGGCGGGCGGGCCGCCGGCGGGCACGGGCTGCGGCGGCTATGTCGTCGGCCAGACGGTGAAGCTGCTCAAGGAGCATCACCTGCTCGACGACACCGATGTCGTGATCTTCGACGTGCTGGGCGACGTGGTCTGCGGCGGCTTCGCGGCCCCGCTCCAGCATGCGGAACGCGCCGTCATCGTCACCGCGAACGATTTCGACTCGATCTTTGCGATGAACCGCATCGTCGCGGCCATCAAGGCGAAGTCGAAGAACTATGATGTGCGCGTCGGCGGCGTGATCGCCAATCGCAGTGCCGGCACGGACGAGATCGACCGGTTCAACGCGGCGACGGGGCTGAAGCGCCTCGCGCATTTCCGCGATGTCGATGCGATCCGCCGCTCGCGCCTGAAGAAATCGACGATGTTCGAGATGGACGACACGCCCGAGCTCAACGCCGTGCGGGCGGAATACATGCAGCTGGCCGAGACGCTCTGGGCCGGCACGGACGAGCTTGATGCACGGCCGATGAAGGACCGCGAGATCTTCGACTTCCTGGGATACGAATGATGGCCAGCACGACCTACGACAAGCGCAAGGGTGAACTCGAGACCTATTTCGACCGCACCGCGGCCGATGCCTGGGCGCGCCTGACATCGGATGCCCCGGTCAGCGGCATCCGGGCGACGGTCCGGGCCGGCCGGGACTCGATGCGCGAGCGCCTGATGGGCTGGCTGCCCGAGGACATGAAGGGCTATCGCCTGCTCGATGCCGGCTGCGGCACCGGCGCCCTGTCGGTGGAAGCCGCGCGGCGCGGCGCCGATGTGGTGGCGATCGACATTTCCGCCACGCTGATCGCACTGGCCCAGGAGCGCAGCCCCCGGGATCTCAACGGCGGCTCGATCGATTTCCGGGTCGGCGACATGCTCGATCCCGCGCTCGGCCGGTTCGACGGCATGGTGGCGATGGATTCGCTGATCCATTACGACACCGCCGATATCGCCCGCGCCCTGGCCGGGCTGGCCGACCGGGTTGCCGGGCCGATGCTGGTGACCGTGGCGCCGAAGACCCCGCTCCTCACCGCCATGCACATGGCCGGTCGGTTCTTTCCGCGCGGCGACCGGGCCCCGGCCATCGTGCCGGTCAGCGCGGCGCGCCTCGGCCGGGAAATGACCCGCCACCTGCCGCTGGCAGGGCGCTCCATCCGGGAAACCCATCGCGTCTCGCGCGGCTTCTATATCTCGGAAGCGCTGCGCATCACGCCGGCGGAGGGCCGCGCATGAGCAGCCTGAACCGCCTGATCCTGGACCGGCTGAAGCGGATCGATTCCCGCTACCTGCCGTTTGCCGATGCCGCGACGCCGGAGCTTCCGCTTGCCCGGCTGATGCGGCTTGCGCTGTTCCAGGTGTCGGTGGGCATGGCGACCGTGCTGCTCCTTGGCACGCTCAACCGGGTGATGATCGTCGAGCTGGGCGTTTCCGCCTCGCTCGTCGCCATCATGGTGGCAATCCCCTTCCTCGCCGCGCCGTTCCGGGCGCTGGTGGGCTTCCGCTCCGACACGCATCGCTCGGCCTTCGGCTGGAAGCGTGTCCCTTACGTCTGGGCCGGCACGATGCTGCAATTCGGCGGCCTCGCCATCATGCCGTTTGCGCTGCTGCTGCTGGGTGACGATCACGATGCGCCGGCCTGGGTCGGGCAGGTCGGGGCGGCCTTCGCCTTCCTGCTGGCCGGTGCGGGGCTGCATACCACGCAGACGGCCGGCCTTGCCCTTGCGACCGATCTCGCCGCGGAGGAACAGCGCCCGCGCGTTGTCGCGCTGATGTATGTGGTGTTCCTGATCGGAACGATCGTCAGTGGCTATGTGTTCTCGCTGCTCCTCGCCGATTTCAACCCGATGCGCCTGATCCAGGTGATCCAGGGCGCGGCGGTGACAACGTTCTTCCTCAACGTCATCGCGCTCTGGAAGCAGGAGGCGCGTCGCGCCCCGCCGCCGAAAGCCGGGACGAAACCAAGCTTCCGCGAGGCCTGGGCCCTGTTCGCCGCCAACCGTCCGGCGCGGCGCTTCCTTGTGGCGGTCGGTCTCGGCACCGCCGGGTTCAACATGCAGGACATCATCCTCGAGCCCTATGGCGCCGAGGTGCTCGGCCTGTCGGTGAGCGCGACGACGATGCTCACCGCCCTGCTCGGCGCCGGCTCGCTGCTGGCCTTCGCGCTGGCGGCACACTGGCTGGCCCGGGGCCTCCATCCCTGCCGCCTCGCCGCGATCGGCGTGCTGGTCGGCCTCGTGGCCTTCTCGATGGTGATCTTCGCCGGTGCCCTGCAATCCCCCACGCTGTTCCGGGCCGGTGTCGGCCTGATCGGGTTCGGGGCCGGGCTGTTCGCGGTGAGCACGCTGATGGCGGCGATGTCGCTGGAAACCGGCGGCCTTGTCGGCCTCGCGCTCGGTGCCTGGGGCGCGGTGCAGGCGAGTTGCGCCGGCCTCGCCATCGCCGTGGGCGGGATCGTCCGCGACAGCATCGCCCTGCTGGGCAAGGCGGGCTCGCTCGGGGCGGCCTTCGCTTCGCCCTCCGCCGCGTATGGCTTCGTCTATCACATTGAAATCCTGCTTCTTTTCTCGACGCTCGTCGCGCTTGGCCCGTTGGTCCGGGCGCGGTTCAGCCGCGAGGAAAGGGGCTCGACCCGACTGCGTCTTGCCGAGTTCCCCAGTTAACCCCCGCTTCGAGGAGGACATCCCATGGAGCCACAAAGTCTCGCCGACCATTATGATCTCGCGATCATATCGCTCTACCTGTTCTGGATCTTCTTCGCCGGGCTGATCTACTATTTGCAGCGCGAAGCGCAGCGCGAGGGATATCCGGTCGAGGAAGCGACGCAACCCGGCAAGTTCCGGCTGTCGAGCCTCATGTTCTATCCGCCGGCGAAGACGTTCCGCCTGCCCGACGGGACGACCAAGCTCGCCCCGGATGGCCGGCCGGATGCCCGCCCGGTTCCGGGCAAGCCGACCTCGATCCTGCCCGGCGCCCCGCTGGAGCCCAACAATGCCGTTCCGCTGAACGATTGCATCGGCCCGGGTTCCTGGGCGGAGCGCGCCGACAAGCCGGACATGACCACCCACAACACGCCGCGCATCGTACCGATGCGGGTGGCAACGTCCTATGCCACCGCCTCGCGCGATCCCGATCCCCGCGGTATGCCAGTCGTCGGCTGTGACGGCGAGATCGGCGGCACGGTCGTCGATATCTGGGTCGACCGCTCCGAAGCCCTCGCCCGCTATCTCGAGGTCGAGACCGCCAAGGGCAAGCGCCGCATCCTGCTGCCGATGACCTTCTCGGTGGTGAAGACCTGGCCGGGCCGCGTGGTGGTGGATGCCATTACCGGGGCCCAGTTCGAGAACGTCCCCGGCACCGCCAAGGCGGATGTCGTGACGCTGCTCGAGGAAGACCGGATCTGTGCCTATTACGGCTCGGGCACCCTCTATGCGACGCCGGAACGCGCGGAGCCCCTGATATGAGCGATCATGACGATTTCGCCGTAGAGCCGGTGCGGGGCCTTCCCGCCCGGCTTCCGGAGGGCGAAACCCTGCTCTGGCAGGGAGCGCCCGACTGGAAGGTCCTTGCCTGGCGCGGCTTCCACCTGCGCTTCGTCTCGGCCTATTTCGCCGTGCTGATCGGCTGGACCGGCTTCAGCACCTGGTGGGTCGGCGGCGGCTGGCCGATGGTGTTCCGCTCCATCGTGCCGATCACCGTGGCCGCCATGCTTGCCATCGGCCTGCTGGCGCTGGTCGCCTGGCTGGTGGCGCGGTCGAGCGTCTACAGCATCACCTCGAAGCGCGTCGTGATGCGCATCGGCGTGGCCCTGCCGATGACGTTCAACCTGCCCTTCGGCTGCATCCAGGGCGCCTCCGTCCGCCGCTGGGCGGATGGATCGGGCGATATCAGCCTTGCGATGGGCGAGACCAACCGGCTGAACGCGCTCGTGCTCTGGCCGCATGCCCGGCCCTGGCAGCTCAGCAAGCCGGAGCCGAGCTTCCGCGCCCTCGCGGATCTCGACGCCGTTGCCTCGATCCTGGCGCATGCCCTCGAAGCCGCCAGCCCCGAAGGCGAGACGAGCCTCACCCTGCCGGCGACGCGCCCCGCGCCGCTGCCCGAAACGCCGCTGATCGAGGGATCGTCCCTCGCTTCGGCCGCCCGCTGAGGACAGGAGACGCCCATGGCCACCACCACCAAGGGTTCGGTCTTTCCGGGATGGTTCCTGGCGGGTGCCGCCAGCCTGATGGTGCTGGCCATGGTCTCGGCCGGGATCGGCCGCTACCAGAAGGCGGTCAACGGCCCGGCACCGATGCCGCCCGTGGTCGCCGAGGTCTCGATCCGGTTCGAGGCCCGGCCGGATGGCAGCATGCTGATCCGCCGCCTGCCGGATGACCGGGTGATCGAACACCTGCCCACCGATGGCAGCGGCTTCATGCGCGGCATCCATCGCAGCCTGAACCGCGACCGCGCGATGCGGCAACTCGACCGGGACGCGCCGTATCAACTGGTCAAGCGCGCCAATGGCCGCCACGCGGTGATCGACCCGCTCTCGGGCGAGCGCATCGAACTTGACGGCTTCGGCCCGAGCCACAGCCAGCATGTCGGCCGGCTGATTGACCAGGGACAAAGCCAGACCGGCCTTTCCACGCCTAGCCTGCCGAAGAACCAGAACTGAACGCAAAACCCCGAACGAAACGGAGGAAACCGATGCAGCTTGGAACCCACTCTCCCCCCGACATCAACGCCCGAAAATTCGATGTCGGCTGCACGATCCGCGTCTCGCATACGTTCGAGAGCCTGCACGCCCATGTCGAGCTTGACGACAACGTGCCGATCTATCCCGGCGACGAGGTGATCGTCCACGGTTCGCCCGTCAAGGTGCCCTATGGCGAGACCGCCGAAATCCGCCGGACGGCCACCGTCGTCCGCGCCGGCCCGATCGAGCGCCTGTGGACCAAGGCCACCGGCCGTCTCGAAATGATGGAACTGCTTGAATTCAGCTTCTCGGAAAGGACCCGGCTATGAGCGCGACCACCACACTCGATGTCCGCAATGCCCCGGCGATCGACACCAGCGAAGCCACGCGGATCGCGCAGGCCGACACGGTCCTGACGCCGCGCTTCTACACCACCGATTTCGACGAGCTCGACAAGGTCGATGTGACGCCCGTCCGCGAGGAATGGGATGCGCTGCTGGCCGAGATGAAGAGCGACCCGAACAAGGGCCATTTCCAGCGCAATGCCGAGTGGAACTCGGACATGTCGCATCTCCAGGGCCAGCTCCGGAAGGAAATGATCGACTTCCTGATCAGCTCCTGCACGGCCGAATTCTCGGGCTGCGTACTCTATGCCGAAATGAAGAAGCGCGGAACCAACAAGGAAATCTGCGAGCTCTTCAAGTATATGAGCCGTGACGAGGCCCGGCATGCCGGCTTCATCAACGATGCCCTGAAGGATTTCGGTGTCGGTGTCGATCTCGGCTTCCTGACCAAGGCGAAGAAATACACCTACTTCAAGCCGAAATACATCTACTACGCGACCTATCTCTCCGAGAAGATCGGCTATGCGCGTTATATCACGATCTTCCGGCATCTCGAAAAGCATCCGGAACTGCGCATCCACCCGATCTTCAAATGGTTCGAGGAATGGTGCAATGACGAGTTCCGCCATGGCGAGGCCTTCTCGCTGCTGATGCGGGCCAACCCGCATCTGCTGCGCGGCTACAACAAGTACTGGATCCGCTTCTTCCTGCTCGCGGTATTCGCGACGATGTATGTCCGGGATCATGCGCGGCCGGCCTTCCACAAGGCTCTGGGCATCGATCCGAAGGAATACGGCATGCGCGTCTTCCGGGTGACGTCGGAGATCTCGCGCCAGTGCTTCCCGCTGGAACTGGATATCGACCATCCCGCCTTCCGCAAGGGCCTCGACCGGCTGCTCGTCCTGAACGAGAAGATCGCCGATGCCGACGAGCAGGGCGGGGTGATCGGCAAGGTGAAGCGCTATGCCGCCATGGCCCAGATCGCGGCCACGATGGCGAAGCTCTACTTCCTGCCGGTCAAGTCGAACACGATCCCGGCCACCAGCCGGCTCTATCCGAGCTACTGAACCGGAACCGGCCATGGACGCGCTCGCCCTCCCGATCGTCATGACGCTCTTCGTCTGGTGGTTCGCCACCGGCGCGGTGCTGTTCCTGACCGGGCTGCCGCGCGCGACCTATGGCTGGAGCATGGCCATCGCCACGCTGGTCGGACTGGGCGGTCTCGCCGCCCTGTTCGCCAGCGCGCGCATGACGACGCCGGCCGGGGCCTATATCGCCTTTTTCGGCGCCATGGCCGTCTGGGCCTGGAACGAGATCGGCTTCCTGCTCGGGCATGTCACCGGCAGCCGCCGCACCCCCTCACCGCCCGGCATCCGCGGCTGGGCGCGGTTCGTCGCGGCGACGCAGACCCTGATCCATCACGAATTGCTGATCCTCGCCTCGGCGCTGGCGATCGCCGCGGTGACCTGGGACGAACCCAACCAGGTCGGCATGCGGCTCTTCCTCGTGCTCTGGCTGATGCGGCTCAGCACGAAATTCAACATCTTCCTCGGCGTGCCGAACGTGACGGTGGAATTCCTGCCGCCGCATCTCGCCTATCTCGCCACCTATTTCAAGAAACGGCCGATGAACGGGCTGTTCCCGTTTTCGGTCACGATCTCGACGCTGGTCACCGCCTGGCTGTGCCACAGCATGCTGGCCGCGCCGGCCGGCAGCTTCGAGGCGACAGGCCATGCCCTGATCGCCGCCCTGATGGCGCTGGCGGTGCTGGAGCACTGGTTCCTCGTCATTCCCCTGCCTTTCGGCGAGCTCTGGTCCTGGGGTCTCGCCTCCCGTCCGCCGGTGCCGGAAGCACCGAAGCCGACCGAAGCCGCGGAGAGGGCTGCCGCCTGCCCCGTGCTTCTTGCCATAAGCCAGCCGGGAGCGGCGCCCGCCGTTGCGCCGGAAACCTGGCCGAAGTCCCTAGTCTGTGGAGGAACCAGCCGATGAAATTCGAGACTTTCTTTCGCCGCGAGCTGGCCTCGCTCCGCAACGAGGGCCGCTACCGCGTTTTCGCCGATCTCGAACGCAAGGCCGGGCAGTTCCCCCGGGCGACGTTCCACGGGCCGTCCGGGCCGCGCGATGTCACGGTCTGGTGCTCGAACGACTATCTCGGCATGGGGCAGCACCCCGATGTGCTCGAAGCCATGCACGAAGCGCTCGACACTTGCGGCGCCGGTGCGGGGGGCACGCGCAACATCGCGGGCACGAACCATTACCACGTGATGATCGAGAAGGAGCTGGCCGCGCTCCACAACAAGGAAGCGGCGCTGCTCTTCAACTCCGGCTATATGTCGAACTGGGCTGCGATCAGCACCATCGCCTCGAAACTGCCGGAATGCGTCATCCTCTCGGATGCGCTCAACCATGCCTCGATGATCGAGGGCATGCGCCACAGCCGCGCCAAGAAGATCGTGTTCGAGCACAACAACCCGGATGACCTGCGGCGTCACCTGCGCGCGCTGGATCCGAAAGTGCCGAAATTCGTGCTGTTCGAGTCGGTCTATTCCATGGATGGTGATGTTGCCCCCGTGCGTGAGATCGTCGAGGCCGCCGAGGATTACGGCGCGCTGACCTATATCGACGAGGTCCATTCCGTCGGGCTTTATGGCCCGGGCGGGGCGGGCATCGCGGCGCGTGACGGGATGAGCGACCGGATCGACATCATCGAAGGCACGCTCGGCAAGGCCATCGGCGTTCTGGGCGGCTATATTGCCGGTTCGGCGGCGATGTGTGATTTCGTCCGCAGCTTCGCCTCGGGCTTCATCTTCTCGACGGCGCTGCCGCCGGCCATCGCGGCGGGTGCCCTGGCCAGCATCCGGCATCTGCGGAACAGCGATGCCGAGCGGATCGGCCACCAGGAGCGCGTGGCCCAGGTGCGGGCAGCGCTCGATGAGGCCGGCATCCCGCATATGCCGAATCCGAGCCATATCGTGCCGGTGATGGTGGGCGATGCGGCCCTGTGCAAGAAGCTCAGCGATGACCTGATCGAGCGCTTCGACATCTATGTGCAGCCGATCAACTACCCGACCGTGCCGCGCGGGACCGAAAGGCTGCGGATCACACCGACCCCGTTGCATTCCGACGAGGATATCCGCAAGCTGGTCGAAGCGCTGTCCTCGATCTGGTCCATGGTAGGGCTGAAGCGGGCGGCGTGACATCCTGTCATCCAGTCGCTTCCGTCCTGCGTAAAACGTGTCATCGCGGATTCTGCCGCGACCCAAGCCGAGGAAATGCCATGAGAGCTCTTGTATTTTCGGTCGCCGCGCTTGCCCTGACGCCGTTCGCGGCCAAGGCCCAGGATGCCGAGGCCGGCGGGCGGGTCTTCGCCCAGTGCCGTACCTGCCACCAGATCGGTGAAAACGCGAAGAATGGCGTCGGTCCCCAGCTGAATGGCCTCTTCGGCCGGAAGGCGGGCTCAATCGAAGGCTATTCCTATTCCAATGCCTACAAGGCGCTCGACAAGGTCTGGAGTGTCGAGAACTTCACGGTCTACATCAAGGATCCGCGCGGCGTGACGCCCGGCACCAAGATGGTCTATCCGGGCCTGAAGGACGAGACGCAGATCAAGAACCTGATCGCCTTCCTCAGCCAGTACGGCGCCGACGGGAAGAAGAAGTAAGCTCTCCCCTTCGGGTTAACGCGCGAAAGGCCGGCAATGCCGGCCTTTTTGCTGTTTGCGCTGCGAATGGCGCCGCACGCCGGGACTTTGCCGGCGCCCGGCTCAGGTCAGGGCGCCACGCGCCTCGACCTCGGTCCGGCCGACAATCTCGTCTCCGCGGACGAAGACAAGACTCCCCACCACATTGACCACCGGGCAGACATGGTTCGGGATGACACGGACGATGTCACCGACCTTCGGCCGGTCATTGCAGCGGGAGAGATCGAGGAAGCCGTGCTCCTCGGCGAAGCGGGCCACCTCGCCCTCGGGATGCTCGAGAATGTGGCCATAGCCCGTCAGCCCCCAGCCGGTATCGGTGGTGAAGACCTTTGAGCCCGCATCGAGGATGCCGCGTTCCGGACCGCCGCGGCTGACGACGGTGGTATAGACCATCAGCGCGCAATCCTCCTGCCGGGCGTAGCCTGCGGCCATCATCATGCGGTCGTTGAAGATCGAGGTGCCGGCACGATGCTCGGTCTGGCCATCGATGCTGCCCAGCGTGAGGAGGTTCGGCGTACCGCCCGAGGACAGGGTGCCGATGGCGATGCCGTGTTCGGCCAACCCCTCGCGCACGGCCTGCACAAAGGCGTTGGTCACGGCGGCAGCATCCTCCGGCGGGTAGAGCATCAGCCCCTCGAAAACGAGACCCGGGGTCGCCGCGATCTGCCGCGCGAGGGCGATCGCCTCGCCCGGGGTTTCGACACCGGCCCGCTTGCGTCCGGTGTCGCATTCGACGCGGACGAAGAGGGAGGTGCCAGCCTGCGCCGCGGCACGGCCGAGATTCTCGACCACCAGCGGGTTGTCTGCCGCAACGCGCATCGTCACACCCTGCATCAGCCGGGCGAGCCGGGCCATCTTCTCGTCGCCGAGAAGGTTGTAGGAAATGAAGATGTCATTGGCGCCGCCGGCCGCCATGGCCTCGGCCTCGCCGATCTTCTGGCAGGTGATGCCGTGCGCACCGGCCTCGAGCTGCCTCTGCATCAGCTCGACGGATTTATGCGTCTTGATATGGGGGCGGTTGGCAATGCCTTTCGCTTCACAGGCTGCCTGTGCCTTCGCGATGTTGCGGTCGACTACATCGAGATCGACAACCAGCTGCGGCGTTCCGAATTCCTGCGCGATGCGCGTTTTCAGGTCGGCCATGGCTCAGCTCTTCACCAGCAGGATCGCCTCGATCTCCACCGCCATCCGGTTCGGCAGCGAGCCCATGCCGACGGCCGAGCGGGCATGGCGCCCGGCATCCCCGAGGACATCGACCAGCAGGTCGGAACAGCCATTGATGACCTTGGGATGATCCGCGAAATCCGGCTCGGCATTGACCATGCCGAGCAGCTTGACCACGGCTTCGATCCGGGACAGATCGCCGAGGGCGGCCTTCGCCACGGCCAGCAATTGCAGGCCGGTCAGCCGCGCTTCCTGATAGGCCTCCTCGATCGAGATGTCGCGGCCCAGCCGGCCGGCGCGGTAGGTGCCATCGGGCTGCTTGGGCCCCTGCCCCGAGAGGTAGAGCAGGTTCCCGGCGAAGCGGTAGGGCACGTAATTCGCCACCGGCACGGGCACGGGCGGCAGGACAAGGCCGAGGCTGGCGAGGCGCTGTTCGGGCGTCATGCATTCACCCTCGGGAAGCGGGTCGAGCGCTTCGGATGCCACCATCTGCCCTTCAGGACCACGCCTTCGGAGACGATCTTCCGGTCGCCGATCAGGTGCTCGCCCACCACGTCGACATAGTCGAACTTGCCCTCGCGCACCGTGAGGATGGTGGCATCACCGAGGGCGCCGACCTTGAGCGAGCCGTATTCCGGGCGTTTCAGCATCATGCCGGCATTGACGGTCGAGGCTTTCACCACCTCGTAGAGGCTGACGCCGAGGCAGAGGAATTTCGACATCGTCGTCACCTGGTCGAAGGCCGGGCCGTTGATGCAGAGCTGGTGGACATCCGAGGAGATCGTGTCCGGCAGGAAGCCGTTGGCCAGCATGGCGCGGGCCGTCCTGAAGGCGAAAGAGCCCTTGCCATGGCCGATATCGAACAGCACGCCGCGCTTGCGGGCCGCGAGCACGGCCGGCTTGACGGTGCCCTGCGCCGTGGCGGGCGAGTTCGGGAAGGGCCGGAAGGCGTGGGTGAGAATGTCGCCCGGGCGGAGCATGTCCAGCACCTCCTCGTAGGAGGGCGGCGGATGGTCGATATGGCACATCAGCGGCATGCCGACTTCCTCGGCCACCTGCAACGCGATGTTGAGCGGCGCGGTGCCCTGCTCGCCGGATGCGTTGAGCCCGACGCGGACCTTGATGCCGACGATGAGATCCCGGTTCGCATCCGCGACCTCGGCGCAGCCGATCGGGTTCATCATGCGCAGGTCATGGCTTTCCCCCACCATCACGCGCTTGTCGAAGCCGTAGATCCCGGCATGGCTGACATGGAGATAGGCGAGGATGCGGGCCTGGCTGTTCTGGATCACATGATTGCGGAAGCCGGGCCAGTTGCCCGGCCCGGCCGAGCCGGTATCGACCGAGGTGGTGACGCCCGAGAGGCGGCAGAACTCGTCCGCGTCGATGCCGAGCGAGGTGCCGCCCCAATAGACATGGGTGTGCATGTCGATGAGCCCGGGCGTAACGATGTAGCCCGAGACGTCGCGGGTTTCCTTCGCGCCCTTGAGGTCCTTGCCGAAGCCGGACACCTTGCCGTCGGTGAAGGCGACATCGAGGATGCCGTCATGGTTCTGCGACGGGTCGATCACCCGGCCGCCTTTCAGGATCAGATCATGCATGGCGTCCTCCGGTTAAGCCTGTTTTTCGGGCGCGTTTGTGTAGTCATTCCGGCACGATTGCACCCTTGCGCTCGACAATCATCCGGTATTGCGCAGGCTCGCGGTGGCGGGCGAAATTGAAGGTGGAATTCTTGTAGCTCTGGCCGAGATCAAGGTCGCAGCGCGCCACGACCAGCTCGTCCTCGCGCGTCACCGCCTGGGCGACAATCTCGCCCGTCGGCGCGATGATGCACGAGCCGCCGATCATCTCGCAGCCTTCCTCCATGCCGCATTTCGCCACGCCGACCACCCAGCTGGCATTCTGGTAGGCGCCGGCCTGCATCACGAGATGGTTGTGGAAGTCGCCCAGACGGTCATGGGCCGGCGCCGGCGGGTTATGGACCGGCGTGTTGTAGCCGAGCAGGATCATCTCGACGCCTTGCAGGCCCATGACGCGGTAGCTTTCCGGCCAGCGGCGGTCATTGCAGATCATCTGGCCGAACAGGCCGCCCTGCAGGTCGGCCCCGGCCCGGACCACCGGCCAGGAGAGGTTTCCGACCTCGAAATAGCGCTTCTCGAGATGCTGGAAAGCGCGCCAGGGCTCATGCTCGGCATGGCCGGGCAGATGGATCTTGCGGTATTTCGTCAGGATGCGCCCGTCCTTGTCGACAAGGATCTGGGTATTGAAGCGGCGGATCCGGCCCTCCTCTTCCACCAGCTCGGCATAGCCGAGCGTGAAGGCGAGGCCGAGTTCGCGCGCGGTGGAGAAGAGCGGCGCGGTTTCGTTCGAGGGCATCTCGCGCTCGAAGAAGCTGTCGATCTCGGCCTGATCCGCCATGAACCAGCGTGGGAAGAACGTCGTCAGCGCCAGTTCGGGAAAGGCGACGAGATCGCAGCCATTGCCGGCGGCCCCGCGCATCAGCGCGATCATGCGCGCCACCACATCGGCACGGCTGTGACTGCGCTGGATGGCGCCGAGCTGCGCGGCCCCGACGGTGATGATGCGGCTCATCCCTCGACCTCCTCGGGCGTCCGGCCGACAATCGCTGTGTAAACGGTGGGGTCGGTTGCGCCTTCCGTGCCATAGAACAGGATGCGGGAGGTGGCGTCGATACCGAGCGCCGCCCGCCATTCCGGATGGGCGCAGACCTGCCGGAACCCGGCGAGCCCGGCCACGCCGGATTCGCCGCCGACCACGCCCTCCTCCGCCAGCCGGCGCATGGCGGCGGCGGCATCGGCGTCGGTGACGGTCATGAAGGCATCGGCGCCCGGGTCGAGGATTGTCCAGGCGAGGATCGAGGGTTCGCCGCAGGCGAGGCCGGCAATGATCGTGTCGAGATCGCCCGTGACGTTGGTGATCGTGCCCGCCCTGGCACTGGCGAGCAGGCAGGCGGCGTTTTCCGGCTCGACCACGACCATCTTCGGACGCGCCGCACCCAGCTTTTCCCAGCGATAGGAGAGCACGGCCGCGGCAATGCCGCCGACCCCGCCCTGCACGAAGACATGGGTCGGCTTGCCGCCCTGTTCCTCGACCTCCATGGCGAGCGTCGCATAGCCCAGCATCACATCCCGCGGAACCTCCTCGTAACCCGGCCAGGACGTATCGGAGACGATCTGCCAGCCGTTGCGCGCGGCGGCCTCGGCGGAGGCGCGCACCGAGGCATCGTAGTTGAAGCCCTCGCGGACAACCTCGGCGCCGAAGGAGCGGATCGCGTCCGCCCTCCCCTCGCTGACGCCTTCATGGACATAGATGACGGCGCGGATGCCTGCACGCTTCGCACCCCAGGCCACCGCCCGGCCATGGTTGCCATCGGTGGCGCAGGTAACCGTCAGGCCTTGGGCACCGCGTTTCGCCACCAGCCGGTCGACGGCATAGGCACCACCGAGGGCCTTGAACGAGCGCAGGGCAAAGCGCTTGCCCTCGTCCTTGTAGAGGATCTCGGCCACACCGCCCTCCCGCGCGAGGGCGGGCAGGCTGCGCAACGGGGTCGGGGCATAGCCGTCCCACCGGCGGATCGTCTCCCGCGCCTCCCGGGCTCCGGCCAGCGAAAGGATGGCCTGAAGCTCCGGTCCATAGGGCCGGGCCCGGTCGAGATGCGGGTTGAGCAGGAAATCAGGCATTGTCGGTTCCGGACGGCTCTTCGGCCGCTTCGACCAGATGGCAGGCCGCAACATGCTGGGTGCCGACCAGCCGCAAGGCCGGCTCCTCGCTGCGGCAGCGATCAACCGCAAAGGGGCATCGGGTATTGAAGCGGCACCCCGTCGGCGGGTTGATCGGGCTCGGCACATCGCCCTTGAGAATGATGCGCTCGCGCCGGATTTCCGGGTCCGGCACCGGCACGGCGGAGAGCAAAGCCTTGGTATAGGGATGCTGCGGATTGGCGAAGATCGCCTCGCGCGGGCCCTTCTCGACGATCTTGCCGAGATACATCACCGCGACGCGATGCGTCATGTGCTCGACGATGGCGAGGTCATGGCTGATGAAGAGCAAGGCCAGCCCAAGCTCCTGCTGCAGGTCGCAGAGCAGGTTCACGATCTGCGCCTTGACCGAGACATCGAGCGCGGAAACCGCCTCGTCGCAGATGATGAGATCCGGCTCGGCCGCCAGAGCCCGGGCGATGCCGATGCGCTGGCGCTGCCCGCCGGAGAATTCATGCGGCCAGCGGTCGATCGCATCCGGTGGAAGGCCGACCTTTTCCATCAGCGCCCGCAGGCGGGCATCGATCTCGGTGCGGGTTTTCAGCAGGCCGAAATTCGTGATCGGCTCAGCGAGGATGTCGCGCACGCGCATGCGGGGATTGAGCGAGGAATACGGGTCCTGGAAGACCACCTGGATCCGCTGCCGCAGCGGGCGCAGCGCCGAGGGCGAGAGATCGTCGATGCGCTGGCCATCCAGCACCACCTGCCCGGAGGTCAGTTCGAACAGGCGCAGGATCGCCTTGCCGACGGTGGACTTGCCGCAGCCGCTCTCCCCGACCAGCGAGAGGGTCTCGCCCTTGGCAATCGAGAACGACACGCCATCGACCGCAAAGACATGCCCTGTCACGCCGGAGAGGATGCCGCTGCGGATCGGAAAGTGTTTCCTGATGTCATTGACCTCGAGAATGGGCTGGCTCATGCGACCGAGGCCTCCCGTTCGGCATGGTGGCAGGCGACGATCTGGCCGGGGGCCTTCATTTCAAGGCCCGGTGCAAGGCGGCGGCAGAGTTCGGTGACCTTCGGACAGCGGCCGGCGAAGACGCAGCCCTCGATCCGCTTCTTGAGGCTGGGCACCATGCCGGGGATCTCGGCGAGGCGCTGGAACCCTTCGCCTGTCAACGATGAGCCGAGCTTCGGCACGGCACCAAGCAGGCCTTGCGTATAGGGGTGCTTCGGCGAGCGGAAGAGCTGGCGGACCGGCGCCTCTTCGACCTTGCGGCCGGCATACATGACGACCACCTGATCGGCCACTTCGGCCACCACGCCAAGATCATGGGTGATCAGCATGATCGCGGCGCCGACGCGGGTCTTGAGATCACGCATCAGATCGAGGATCTGGGCCTGGATCGTCACGTCGAGCGCGGTGGTGGGTTCATCGGCGATCAGCAACTTGGGCGAGCAGGCCAGCGCGATGGCGATCATCACGCGCTGGCGCATGCCGCCGGAAAGCTGGTGCGGATATTCGTGCACCCGCCGGCCCGGCTCGGGGATGCCAACCAGCTTGAGCATCTCGACCGCCTGCGCCAGCGCTTCCGCCTTGCCGAGGCCCTGATGGAGGCGCAGGCTTTCGGAGATCTGGCGGCCGATGGTCAGCACAGGGTTGAGGCTGGTCATCGGCTCCTGGAAGATCATCGAGATCTCGTTGCCGCGGATATGGCGCATCTCTTCCGGTGTGCAGTCGAGCAGGTTGCGGCCCTCGAAACGGATCTGCCCGGCCATCTTGCCCGGCGGCTCGGGAATGAGCCGCAGGATGGACATGGCGGTGACGGATTTGCCGCAGCCGCTTTCGCCGACCACGGCAAGCGTCTGCCCCGCCTCGATGGAGAAGGACACGCCATCCACCGCCCGGTTGATGCCGTCCGGCGTGCGGAAATGGGTCTGGAGCTGGTCGATCTCGAGCAGGGCCATGTTCAGAGCCTCTTTGCCATGCGCGGATCCAGCGCGTCGCGCAGGCCATCGCCGACGAGGTTCACGGCGAGGACGGTGAGCGACAGGAAGATCGCCGGGAAGACGATGATATGCGGCCGGACCTGCCAGAGCGTGCGGCCATCCGCCATGATGTTGCCCCAGGTCGGCACGGTCGGCGGGATGCCGGCCCCGATGAAGGAGAGGATTGCCTCGACGATCATCGCGCTCGCGCAGATATAGGTGGCCTGCACGATCATCGGCGCGAGCGTGTTCGGCAGGATGTGGCGGAAGATCAGCCGCGGCATCCGCGTGCCGGCGGCGATCGCGCCATCGACATAGGGCTGTTCGCGCAGCGTCAGCACCACGCCGCGGACCAGCCGCGCCACGCGCGGGATCTCGGCGATGGTGATGGCGATGATGACATTCTGCATCGAGCCGCGCGTCAGGGCCATCAGCGCGATGGCGAGCAGGATGGGCGGGATCGACATCATGCCGTCGATCATCCGCATGATCAGGCTGTCCGCCCAGCGGACCATGCCGGAGACGAGGCCGATGACGAGGCCGGCAATCGAGGCGAGGACGGCCACCGAGAAGCCGACCGTCAGCGAGACGCGCGTGCCGTAAAGCACACGGGAATAGATATCGCGGCCCAGCATGTCGGTACCGAACCAGTACGCCTCGGAGGGCAGGCGCGTGCGCCGCGCCGGCGAGAGTGCGGTTGGATCGACCGTGCCGAGGAAGGGCGCGAAAACGGCAAGGAACACCATCAGCGCCAGCAGGAAGAGGCCGAAGGCCATGGCCGGGTTGGTGCGGACGAAGCCGAGCACACCCTTGCGCGGCTTCCGCGCCGGCAGGATGTCCGGCAGGACAGGCGCCACGACAAGGCGGGATTCATCGACGGGGGGGAGCGGTCCGGGCAGGTTCATGGCTCAGTACCGGATCCGCGGATCGAGCAGGGTATAGATGATGTCGACCACGAGATTGATGACGACATAGACGAAGGAGAACATCAGCACGACGCCCTGGATGACCGGATAGTCGCGCCGGAGGATGGCGTCGACCGTCAGGCGGCCGAGGCCGGGAATGGCGAAGACGCTCTCCGTCACCACGGCGCCGCCGATCAGCAGGGCGATGCCGATGCCGATGACGGTGACGACCGGGATGGCGGCATTCTTCAGCGCGTGGATGAAAAGGATGCTCGGCTGGGCCACGCCCTTCGAGCGGGCGGTGCGGATGTAATCCTGCTGGAGCACCTCCAGCATCGAGGCACGGGTGATCCGCGCGATGAGCGCGATATAGACCATGCCAAGCGTGACCGAAGGCAGGATCAGGTTTTCCAGCCAGGGGCCGATGCCGGCCGAGAGCGGCGTGTAGCCCTGGACGGGCAACCAGTCGAGCTTCAGCGCGAAGATATAGGCCAGCAGGTAGCCGACCACGAAGACGGGGACCGAGAAGCCGAAGACGGCGAAGGCCATGGCGACGCGGTCGATCCAGGTATTCGCCTTCCAGGCGGCGATGACGCCCATCGGGACCGCGACAACGATGGCGAAGAGCAGGGTCACCACCATCAGGCTGACGGTGGGCTCGATCCGCTGGGCGATGAGCTGCGTGACCGGCAGGGACGTGAAGATCGAGGTGCCGAGATCGCCCTGGAGCACGCGGAACAGCCATTCGGCGAAGCGCACGAGGTAGGGCCGGTCCAGCCCGAGGCCGGCCCGGATACGCTCGACATCGGCGGGGCTCGCCTGGTCGCCGGCAATGACCGCGGCCGGATCGCCCGGCGCGATGTAAAGCAGGGAAAAGACGAACAGCGCGACAAATCCCATGACGGGAATTGTCGCGATGATCCGCCGGACGATGAACGCAAGCATCGGGGACAGGTCCTCGCGACGGAGAAGACACCGGAGCGCTGTCCCTGCCCTCGCGGGCAGGGAGCCAGCGCTCCGTTCGGAGACCTCAGGCCTTCGACACGCCCCAGAAGAAGGGCAGCGGGCCCTTGGTCACGCCCGATACGTTCTTCCGCCACGCCTGGTAGGTCAGGAAGAAGCCGGTCGGCGCGAAGACGACATCCTCGAGCGCAGCCTTGTTGAGGCGGGCGATCGCGGCCTTCTCGTCATCGAGCGAGGAGGCCTCGAACCAGTTCTCGACTTCCTTCTCGACACCGGGGCTGTTGGGCCAGCCGAACCAGGCCTTGTCGCCGCTGCCGCGCACAGCGGTGTAGGGCGCGGGGTTGATGCAATCCGCGCCGGCATGCCAAGTGTGGAACATGTTCCAGCCGCCCTGGCCCGGCGGGGTCTTCTGCGCGCGGCGTGCGCCGACCGTGCCCCAGTCGGTGGCGACGAAATCGACGTTCATGCCCATCTTCTTGAGCAGGTCGGCCGTCACCTCGCCCATGGCCTTGAGGACCGGCAGGTCCTGCGCGACGACGCAGGTGACCGGCTGGTTGCTGTAGCCGCCTTCCTGAAGCAGCTTCTTGGCCGCATCGAGCGACTTCATCTTGAGGATCTCGCCACCGGATTCGGTGTAGAGCGGCGTGCCGGGCGTGAAGAAGCCCGGCAGCGGCTTCCAGAGGTTGTTGTCGTCGCCGACAATCGCCCGCATGTAATCTTCCTGGTTCATCGCCGCGAGAACGGCGCGCCGGATCTTCACATTGTCGAAGGGCGGGTGCAGGTGGTTCATGCGGAACGCGCCGATATTGCCGAGCGGGTCAGCGATATCGACATTGATGTTCCGGTTGGCCTTGAGCACGGGCACCAGGTCGGAAAGCGGGTTTTCCCACCAATCCACCTCGCCGTTCTGCAGGGCGGCCGAGGCCGTCGCCGGGTCGGGCATGATCACCCATTCGATCCGGTCGACCATGATGCGCTTGCCGCCGGCGAGCCACGAGGCCTTCTCGTCGCGCGGCTTGTAATCCGCGAATTTCTCGAACACCGCCTTGGCGCCGGGCACCCATTCGTTCCGGACGAACTTCATCGGGCCGGAGCCGACAAACTCGGTGATCTGCTGGAACGGATCGGTCTTGGCGATGCGCTCCGGCATGATGAAGGTGCAGGGCGAGTTGTTCTTGCCAAGCGCCAGCAGCATCTTCGGATAGGGCTTCTTCAGCGACCAGCGGAAGGTCAGGTCGTCGACGGCTACCAGCTCGTTCTGGAGCGCGCGGATCATCAGGCCCATCGGGTCACGGGCCGACCAGCGCACGAGGCTCTGCACGGCATCCTTGGCGAGGACGGGCGAGCCGTCATGGAACTTCATGCCGGCGCGGAGCTTGAACGTCCAGACGAGGCCATCGGGCGAGACGGTTTCGCTCTCGACCATCTGGCGCTTAGGCGTCAGCGTCTCGTCGACGCCGTAGAGCGTATCCCAGACGAGGGCCGCCGCGTTGCGGACGACATATTGCGTTCCCCAGATCGGATCGAAATTGGCGAGGTTGGCCTGCGGCACGAAGCGAAGCGTGCGCGCATTGGCGCCCTGCGAGAGCGCGGGCGCGGGAAGCCCGCCGCTGGCCGCCGCCAGCATGACCCCGCCCGCCGATTTCACGAATGTCCTGCGATCCATTGACTCACTCCCAATGCGGTCCACCCCGCCGGCACGCTGCTGTGCCGGTCGTTTTCGTGGCAATGTGATCCGTGGTCGCAAACTGCGTGCCAAGCCATTGCCTTGGTATGCAGTGTTCCACCGATTACCGGGGCTGGCAAGCTTCAGTGATCACAGATTGCGCAGCCCTGCCGGGAGCATCGGGAACGGGCTCGCCGCCTCGAAGGCCCGGGCCGCACGGAGGACCGTCAGATCATCGCCAAAGGCACCGATGATCTGCAATCCGACCGGCATTCCACCGGAGGTCAGCCCGGCCGGCACGGATATCGCGGGTTGTTGGGTGAGGTTGAAGGGATAGGTGAAGGGGCTCCAGTTCGTCCAGACATCGCCGTAGCGTCCATGCCCGGGGGTGAGGCGACCTGCCTCGAAAGCGGGCAAGGGCATGGTCGGGGCGATCAGCAGGTCGAAGCGCTGATGGAAGCGGGCCATGGTCTCGGCCAGCGCATTCCGCCTGTAGAGCAACGCCTCGACATAGGTGGCGGCGTCCAGCCGGGCTCCGGACTCCGCCGAGGCGACGAGGCCGGGGTCCATGCGGGTGCGATCTGCCGGCGGAATGGCGGCCAGTGCGAGGGCAGCACCGGCATTCCACAAGGTCAGCAGGACCTCGACGGGATCCTCGAAACCGGGATCGACCTGTTCGACATGCGCGCCCAAAGCCTCGAAGGTCCGCGCCGCTGCGGCGACCTGCCGGGCGACATCGGGATCGACCTCCACCTTCTGGCCGAGGGACGGGGAATAGGCGATGCGGAGCCCGCGAACCCCATCCTCCAGGCCCCTCCCCCAGTCCAGCGGCGGCAGGGCGGCCATCATGTCGCGCGGGTCCGGCCGGGCGATCACCGCCATGGCCTGCACGGTCTCCTCCACCGTCCGGGTCAGTGGCCCGAGATGGGCGAGGACGCCCATGACCGAGATCGGCGCCGCCGCCACGCGGCCATAGGTGGACTTGATGCCCACCAGCCCGGTGAAGGCGGCGGGAATGCGCACGGAGCCGGCGCCATCCGTTCCGATATGGATCCGGCCGATGCCGAGAATGGCGGCGGCGGCCGCACCGGCCGAGGAACCGCCGGTCGTGCAGGCCGCGTTCCACGGATTGCGGGTGATGCCGGTCAGCGGCGAATCGCTGGTTCCCTTCCAGCCGAATTCCGGCATCGTCGTCTTGCCGAGGATCACCGCGCCGGCCTCGCGCAGGCGGGCCGTGGCGGGCGCGTCCAGCGCGGCCGGACTGTCGGGCACGACGGCAGAGCCCTTTCGGCTGGGCCAGCCGGCCACGTCGATATTGTCCTTGATCGTCACCGGCACGCCATCGAGCGCCGAGAGCGGGGCCCCGTCGCGCCAGCGCGCCTCCGATGCGGCCGCCATGGCGAGGGTGACGCCGGGCTCGACATGGCAGAAGGCGTTGAACGCCTCCTGATGGCGGTCGATCCGCGCCAGTCCGTCCCGCGCCACATCCACGGGGGACAGGCGGCGGCTGCGATAGGCTTCCGCCAGGGACGAGACGGTCAATTCGCTCAGGTCAGACATTCCTCAACTCCGGGTCACGCCATGGCGGCGTCGTAGGCGACATGCAGGAGGACATTCGCCCCGGCCACGAGATCGGCATCGGTGGAGAATTCCTTCGGGTTGTGCGAGAGCCCGCCGATCGAGGGAATGAAGATCATTCCGGTCGGGCAGAGGCCCGCCATGATCTGGGCATCATGCCCCGCGCCGGAGATGATCCGCCGGCAGGAGAGGCCGAGTGTGCCTGCCGCCTGCTCGACCCGGCCGATCATGGCCGGATCAAAGGGGGTCGGCGGGAAGCGGGCGAGATCGCGGATCGCCAGAGTCAGCCCCGCCTTCTCTGCTGCCCGCGTCGCGAAATGCCGGATGGCCTGCTCCGCCGCATCCAGCAGGGCCTGGTCCGGGTTGCGGAGGTCGAGCGTGCAGGTCACCGTTTCGGGCACGACATTGACATTGCCCGGCAGCATCCGGACGAAGCCCATATTGGCAAGGAGATCGGGCACCGCCTGCGTCTGCTCATGGGCGAAGACGTTGATGCGTGCCGCCAGAAGCCCGGCATCGCGGCGATATTTCATCGGCGTGGTGCCGCCATGGCGCGGTTCGCCCCCGATGGTGAATTCCAGCCAGGTGATGCCCTGAACCCCGGTCACCGCGCCGATCTGCAGCCCTTCCTGCTCGAGCACGGGGCCCTGCTCGATATGCAACTCGAAATAGGCCCGCGCCGCAAGAAAGCCTGGCGCGTCCGGCCCCGCATAGCCGATCCGGCCCAGTTCGGCCCCCAGCACCGCGCCATCGGAATCGCGCTGCGCCAGCGCCTCGGACAGCGGCAGGCCGCCGCCCCAGACGAAGGAGCCGAGCATGTCCGGCTGGAACCGGGCGCCCTCCTCGTTGGTGAAGGCGATGACAGCCATCGGGTGGCGCGGGGTGATCCCGGCCTCCCGCAGGGTGGCGAGAACCTCGAGCCCGGCCACGACGCCGAGCGCGCCGTCATACCGGCCGCCGGTCGCGACGGTGTCGATATGCGAGCCGAGAATCACGGACGGTCCGGATTCGGAACCCGGCAGGATGCCGACAATGTTGCCGATCGCATCGATCCGGACATCGAGGCCGAGGCCCTGCATCTGGCCGACCAGCCAGTCCCGGCCGGCGCGGTCCTCGTCGCTCAGCGCGAGGCGGCGGCAGCCGCCCTCGGGCGTGGCGCCGATCTCCGCGAGCGCCATCAGCCGCGACAGCAGGCGTGATCCCTCGATCCGCAGATTGGTCGCCATGATGACTGTCCTCCGAACGCGACGCTGCCTTCAGCCGCAAGCCTAGTCGAGCGCGACGGCGCCTCGCCAGCGGAAAGCATTCCGTTCCGGCAAGATTCTGCGGCGCTTACGCGGCAGCAGCATTCGGCCTGCCAGGAGCCTGCTGTCATCGTCGATTCAGGAGGGGAAAATCTCGTGGCGCGCCCTACGGGAATCGAACCCGTCTTTACAACGTGAAAGGCTGTCGTCCTAACCGATAGACGAAGGGCGCCCGCGAGAGCCGGTCTAATAGCGAGGTTCGCGCGGTGGGGCAAGCACCCGATTGCAGATTTCGTGAAAAACCTTCAGGCCCTTTCCGGCGCCCGGGGGAGTCGGCCCTTGCGGATGGCGTCACTTCGTGTTTTGCCCTGCATAACTGACAGGATTGATCCATCGTGACCCCTCCCTCCCCGCCCGACCGGACGCTTGCCGGAATCGGATTCATGCTCGCGGCCATGTTCGCCTTCTCGTTGAACGACGTGATGGGCAAATGGCTGGTCGCCACCTATGGCGTGGCGCAATTGCTGCTGATTCGCTCCTTCGCCGGCGCCTTGATGCTGGCGCCGGCCATCCACCGCACCGGCTGGCGCACGGTGGCCTTCCCGGAGCGGCCCTGGCTGCATGTGCTCCGGGCCTTCTGCTCGACGGCCGAGGTCGCCTTCTTCTACTGGGCCGTGATCTACCTGCCTCTGGCCAATGCCGTGGCGTTCTATCTCGCCGGGCCGATCTTCGTGACGCTGATGGCCGTCCTGTTCCTGAAGGAGCAGGTAGGCTGGCGCCGCTGGACGGCCGTCGCTCTCGGCTTTGTCGGCGTGCTGATCGCTGTCAACCCGACCGGAGACGGGATGGGCTGGCCGGCCCTGATCGCCCTGGCCGGAACCATTCTCTTCGCGGCGCTGAACATCCTCACCCGGAAACTGGCAGGCACGAACGAGGTGACGCTCGTCTCCTGGCAGGTGGCGAGCGCCCTGCTGTTCGGGCTGCTGGTCGCCCCGTTCCGCTGGGTGCCGCCGTCGCTGTTCGATTTCATGGCGCTGATGCTGCTCGGGATCGTGGCCAATCTTGCCCATATGGGCGTGAACCGCGCCCTGCGCTACGCGCCCGCCGCCGTGGTGGTGCCCTACCAGTACACGCTGATCGTCTGGGCCGTGCTGCTCGGCTGGCTGTTCTTCGGGGACTGGCCGGCGCTGCATGTCTTTGTCGGCTCGGCCATCATCGTCGCCGCCGGCCTCTACATCTTCCTGCGCGAGCAGGTGCGGGCGCGGGAAAAGGCTGCCGGGCCGGGTTAGCCGGCCGGCGCGAAATCGACGAGGCGCGCGCTGACGCGGGGCTTGCCGCCCCACATGTCGCGCGAGACCGAGACAGCGGCATGGATCTTCCGTCCCCGATGGGCCTGAAGCGCCTCGCCCAGCGGACGGCCGCCGGCCCGGAAGGCCATGGCTTCGAGCCGCGCGCCGCCCTGGCTGGCGAGGGTGACGCGCAGATGGCCGTTCCGCAATTCACGCAGATCGAGCACCGAATGGGCCGGCAGCGCGAAAACCGGCTCGGGGTTGCCCTGCCCGAACGGGCCGGCCCGCTGGATCTCGGTGACGAAATCCGGCGTCAGGCTCTCGGCGGTCAGTGCCGCATCGAGGCGCAGGAAATCCGCCTCGCGCGAGGTGGCGACAGACGCAGCGAGCCGCTCTTCGAGAAAGGCGGAAAAGGCGGCAAGCCCCGCTTCCTCCAGCGTGATGCCGGCCGCCATGGCATGGCCGCCGCCCTTGCGGGCGAGCCCGGATTCCACCGCGTGGCGAACGGCGGCGCCGAGATCGACCCCGGCGATCGACCGCCCCGACCCGGTGAGCAGGCCGGGATCGCCCGGCGCGAACGCGAAAGCCGGGCGCTGGAACCGCTCCTTCAGCCGGCCGGCGACGATGCCGACAATGCCGGGATGCCAGCGTTCGCCGGCCACGACCAGAACGGTGCGGCCCTCGCCTTCCAGACCGGCGAGGCGGATCGCCTCGTCCTCGGCCTCGGCGAGCATGGCCTCCTCCACCGCCTGCCGCTCGCGGTTGAGATGATCGAGCTGCGTGGCGATCCGGCCCGCCTCGTCGCGATCCTCGCTCATCAGCAGCCGCGCGCCGAGGGCGGCATCACCGATCCGGCCGCCGGCATTGATGCGCGGGCCGAGCAGATAGCCGAGATGCCAGGCCTCGGGCTCGGCATCGAGCCGCGAGACATCGGCCAGAGCGACAAGGCCCGGCCGCTCGCGGGCGCGCATGATCTTCAGACCCTGCGAAACATAGGCGCGGTTGAGGCCGGTCAGCGGCACGACATCCGCAACCGTGGCGAGGGCAACGAGATCGAGCTGGCTCATCAGTTCGGGCAGGGTGTGGCGCGAGCCGCGCAACTGCCGGTTCAGGCCGACCAGCACGAGGAAGACCACGCCCGCCGCGCAGAGATGGCCGAGGCCCGAGAGATCATCCAACCGGTTCGGGTTCACGAGCGCATGGACCTCCGGCAAGGTTTCCGGCGCCTGGTGATGGTCGAGCACCAGCACATCCATGCCGATCGCCGCCGCCTCGGCCAGAGGCGCATGGCCCGAGGTGCCGCAATCGACGCAGACCAGCAGCGTGGCGCCGCGCCCGCGCAACTGGCGGATCGCCTCGGCATTCGGGCCATAGCCCTCGGTCAGCCGGTCCGGGATATGGATGAGCGGATCCAGCCCGGCATGGCGAAGGGCATGGCCAAGCAGGGCCGCCGAACAGGCGCCGTCAACATCGTAATCGCCGAAGATCGCGACGCGCTCGCCTTTCTCGACGGCGCGGGCCAGCCGCAGCACGGCCTTGTCGAGATCGAGCACGGTGGAGGGGTCGGGCAGCCAGTCCCGCAGGCGGGGTTCGAGCCGCCGGGCGGCATCCTCCGTCGTGGCGCCCCGCCCGGCCAGCAGGCGGGCGAGGATGACCGGCACGTCGAGCAGCCGGCTGATCGCCTCCGCCTCGCGCGCGGCACCCTCGTCCAGCCGGTCGGCCCAGCGGCGACCGAGGACCGAGCGCGTCACCCCGAGATAGGCGGCCTTGTCCATGCTCAGAGATTGTGGCGGTAGACGATGAAGCCCGAGCGCTCCGCCACCTTGTTGTAGAGCACCTGCGCCACGGCGTTGGATTCATGCGTCTGCCAGTAGACGCGGTAGCAATCCATCGCCTTGGCCTCGCGGTAGACATGCTCGATCAATGCGCGCGCCACGCCCTTGCCGCGCGCCGCTTCCACCGTGAACAGGTCCTGCAGGTAGCAGTTCCACTGCACGCTCCAGGTGGTGCGGTGGATGACGCATTGCACGATGCCGAGCAGGGTCTCGCCCTCGAAGGCGCCCCAGACATGCATCGGCTCGGCCGGATCCATCAGGCGGCGCCAGGTGGTGTCGGTCACCTCCGCCGGCAGGCTGGCCTTGTAGAAGGTGAGATAGCCCTGCCAGAGCGGCTCCCAGCGGGCACGGTCGGCAGGCAGGAGGGAACGGATGTTGAGCGACATCGGCGCTATCCTTCTAGCAATTCCCCTCCGTCCGGACCTTGCGCGAAACCCGATCCGCTGTCCAGCAACCGGAGCCGATCAGTCCAGATGGAACTTGTCCAGCTGGCGATGCTCGCCGGCGATGCGGCGCACGGTGCCGGTGAGCGAGCGATAGACGATGGTTTCGGTCTCGATGATATTGCCCGAGAACTTGACGCCCTTGAGCAGCGCGCCATCGGTGACGCCGGTCGCGGCGACCACGACATCGCCGGAAGCGAGTTCGTGCAGCTCGTATTTCTTCTTCGGATCCTTGATGCCCATCGTGGCGGCGCGGGCCACCTTTTCCGGCGTGTCGAGGATCAGCCGGCCCTGCATCTGGCCGCCGACGCAGCGCAGCGCGCCGGCCGCGAGCACGCCTTCCGGGGCGCCGCCGATGCCGAGATAGATATCGATGCCGGTTTTCGCGGTTTCGGCGCACTGGATCACGCCGACCACGTCGCCGTCGGTGATGAGGCGGATCGAGCAGCCGATGGCGCGCAGCCGGGCGATCAGCTCGGCATGGCGCGGACGATCCATGACCAGCGCCGTGATCTCGCCGGCCGGGACGCCCTTGGCCTTGGCGAGGGCCATGATGTTGTCCTCGGGCGAGGCGTCGAGATCGACGATGCCTTTGGGATAGCCGGGGCCGATGGCGATCTTGTCCATGTACACGTCCGGCGCGTAGAGCAGGGTGCCGGCCTGGGCCATCGCCATCACGGCGATCGAGCCCGGCATGTCCTTGGCGCAGAGCGTCGTGCCCTCCAGCGGATCGACCGCGATATCCACCTTCGGGCCCTTGGTCGTGCCGACCTTCTCGCCGATGAAGAGCATCGGCGCCTCGTCGCGCTCGCCCTCGCCGATCACGATGGTGCCGTCGATCGGCAGGCGGTTCAGCTCGCGCCGCATCGCATCGACCGCCGCCTGGTCTGCCGCCTTCTCGTTGCCGCGGCCGCGCAGCTTGGCCGAGGCCACCGCCGCCCGCTCCGTCACACGGACGAGTTCCATCGTGAGGATGCGTTCGATGATTTTGTCTTCCGAGACGACGAGATCGACCATGGGGCAGCCCTGCGGTTCTTGTTTGTGATTGGGTGATGACAGATCGCGCGGCTTCTAGCAGGGCCGCGCGGCTTCGTCACCCTCTTGCTACCGCTCGATGCGGATCACCTGCGGCGGACCGTCGAGCACGCCATCCTCGGCGATCGCGGCGACGGCGTTGCGGATCAGCAGTTCCGTGGTGGCATAGGTGATCAGGATCACCGGCACCGAGCCATTGGCGTTGCGGCGGGCGTCGCGGCCCTTCTGGAGGATGGATTCGAGGCTGATGCCGCGCTCGGCCATGCGGGTGGCGATGATCGCGGCAGCGCCCGGCCGGTCCATGACCTGGAGGCGGATATAGTAGCCGCCCTCGTGGCGCTGCATCGGCGCGCGGATCGGCTTGTCAAGTTCGCGCGAGGGCCGGCCGAACGTGGCCACGCGGTTGCCGCGGGCAAGATCGACAATGTCCCCGACCACGGCCGAGGCGGTCGCGCCGCCGCCGGCGCCGGGGCCGACCAGCGTGATCGTGCCGACGGGATCGGCATCGATGGCGACGGCATTGGTCACGCCCATGACGCCGGCGAGCTGGCTCGACCGGGAAACCATGGTGGGGTGGACGCGCTGCTCGATGCCCGCCGCCGTCCGCTCGGCCACGCCGAGCAGCTTGATGCGGAAGCCGAGTTCCTCGGCCATTTCGAGATCGAGCGGGGTGACGCCGGAAATGCCCTCGACATAGACGGCATCGCCATCGACCTCGGTGCCGAAAGCGAGCGCCGTCAGCAGGGCCAGCTTGTGGGCCGTGTCATAGCCCTCGATGTCGAAGGTGGGATCCGCCTCGGCATAGCCCAGGTCCTGCGCGGCCTTCAGGCATTGCTGGAAATCCAGCCCTTCGGCCTCCATCCGGCTGAGGATGTAATTGCAGGTGCCGTTGAGGATGCCCGAAACCCGGCGCATCGTGTTGCCGACGAGTGCCTCGCGCAGGGCCTTGATCACGGGAATGCCGCCGGCCGCCGCCGCCTCGAAGGCGATCGTGGTGCCGCTGGTTTCCGCTGCCCGGGCGAGCGACTGGCCATGCGAGGCGAGCAGTGCCTTGTTGGCCGTCACGACCGGCTTCCCGGCCGCCAGCGCGGCCTCGACCAGCGCCTTCGCCTGACCTTCCGAACCGCCCATCAGCTCGACGACGAGATCAACCTCCGGGTCCTGCGCCAGCGCAACCGGATCATCATGCCAGCGATAGCCGGAGAGATCGACGCCACGATCACGGCCCTTCGTGCGGGCAGAAACCGCGACGATCCGGATCGCTCGGCCGGCACGGACCGACAGTTCGTTATGGGCCGAAGTGAGGATCCGGATCGTGGCGGCACCGACCGTCCCGAGCCCGGCAATGCCGATCCTGAGTGCGTCTGCCATATCTGCCCCCCCTGAGTCGCCTCTCGCAATCCGAGCGAGGCTCTTAGCGGGGAATAGCTGGTGGGGGAAGGGCCAGTAAAAACTAGAATTGCTTTCAAGAGACCGACATGGGCCTGAAGTGTGTGACGGGGCCTGTATCGAGTTTGCCTTCATTTGCGTAGCTGATCATGAACTTGATCCCGCCATCCTCGCCCCCGATCGTTTCCCCACGTTGAAGGGCCACGTTGCCTTGAAGCGCATAACTGGAAATTGTCATCGCAGTCGGCAGCAATTCGGACAGGTTCGCAACTATCTGTGATTTCTTCTTGCCAAACAAATTTCCAAGAAAACCACCCTGAGAGGAAATGGAACCAAAAATCTCGAATTCTGTTCCAAGAAAAGGACGCAGTCCATTGGTTACAACAACCGGACCATCTTGGTCTTCAAATATGTAATGGCGCACCCACGCGTTGATAGGGACAGCATCTTTTCTAATATATTGCTCAATTTGTTTTAAATAGAATTCTGAATTGATAAAATTTTCAGCGCTTGGGACGTAAATACCGATACAGTCATGCATGCGGGCTATTGCGCCCGCTAGAATTGAAACAGCTCGAGCCGTCGAAATTGCTGAATTGTAGTCGCTCGTTCTCGACACACATGCCAGAATGATGTGAGCACTGTGTTCAGCCAAATCTTCAGAAACTGTCGACCAAAACAAATTTGGACCGTCCGGAACGTATTCCGACAGACCAGGGTGAGGGGTATCCATGTTCAAAATGAAAATCGTGTGCCCATCGACCTTAAGAAAGACAGTTGGTTCGCTACTTGCAGACTCTTCAAGCTCAAGCTCGCAATTTCCACCAGAAAATTGAGCGATGGCAGCATGAAGATGTTCTTGATCTATTTTGAAAGCCTGCTTCATCAACAGGGTGATAGAAAATCCATTCATTGCGAATTCACCTCGACTGAGGTGTGTATTCAAACTTAAGAATCGAAACCGGTCAATGCCACTTCCAATTCGAGTTTCGCGATAGCTCAAGACGTCGCTGTGCTCAGTCCACCGTGATGAGGATACTGCCGGTCTTGTGCCCCGCATCGATCAGGGCATGGGCCTCGCCGATCCGCTCCAGCGGAAAGCGGGCGCCGATGGCCGGACGCAGCACGCCGGATTCGGCCAGGGCCATCACGCGGGCCAGCCCTTCCGCATTGTCCGGCACCATGCCACCGATCACCGAACGGCCGGACCGGGCATTCAGCCAGGGCATGGCCAGAAAGTCCCAGAGCGAGGCTGCGAGGGCCACGAGCCGGCCGCCGGGGCGGGCCAGCCGGACGCTTTGCGAGGCCGGGATCGCGCCGGCGGTATCGATAACAAGATCGAACGCCCCCTCATGGGCGTGAGGCCAATCGGCGCGGCGATAGTCGATCACGGCCTCCGCGCCCTGTGAAAGGACCCAGTTCGCCTTGCCGGCGCTGCAGCAGGCGGTCACCGTGGCGCCGGCCGCCCTGGCGACCTGCATTGCGGCAACGCCGACCGACCCGCCGGCTCCGATCACCAGCACCCGCTCGCCCTTCGAGACCGGCGCCTTGGCCTCGAGGAAATAGCGCGCCGCCATGCCGCCGAAAATCACGGCGGCTGCTTCCTCGAAGCCGAGGCCGGCCGGCTTGGCCACGAGGGCCTTGCTCTCGCCGATCACCCGGTAGCCGGCATGGCAGCCCTGCGCGGCACCGGTGCTGGCAACCACCTCGTCCCCGGGGCGGAACCGGCTGACACCGGGCCCGACCGCCTCGACGATTCCCGCCAGCGCGGTGCCGAGGATCGGCTGCCGGGGCCGGCGGAACCCGAAGGCCAGCCGCGCCATCGGCCCGAAGCCGGGCGGCATGTCGAGCGCGCGGATGCGCCTGTCGCCGGAATCGAGCGTGCTGGCCAGGATCCGGACCAGCACCTCGCCTGCCCCCGGAACCGGACGCGGGATTTCCGCCACGCGAACGGACGAGGCATCGCCGAAGCGCTCGCAAAGGGCGGCGCGCATCATCGGTTGAGCGGACATCCCCGGCTCAGAGGTTCGGCCGGGCGCTGAGCTGCTTCTTCAGCTCCTGCGTCATCTCGCCGAGCTTGCGTTCCACCTCCACGCGCTTGCGGCGCCCTTCATCCTGCACCTTGAGGACGCCGGTGATCGTGTCGATCAGGTCGCGGTTGGTCTTTTCCAGCGTCTCGATATCGATGATGCCGCGCTGGGACTGGCGCTCGATCTCGATCGCCTGCGTCTTCATCATTTCCGAGGCCTGTTTGAGCATCTCGTTGGTGGCATCGGTGACCGTCTTCTGCATTTCCAGCGCCGAATTCTGGCGCGAAAGACCCAGCAGGAGGATCATCTTCTGCTTCCAGACCGGGATGGTCAGCTGCGTCGTGGCCTGGAGGTTCTCGATCAGCGTCTCGTCACCGGCCTGCACGATCCGGATCTGCGGCAATTGCTGGAAGCCGATCTGGCGCGCCTGCTGGAGATACATCACGCGCTTCTCGAGCCGGTCCAGCGCCTGGAGCGCATCCTGATAGGCCTGCGCGGCCATCAGCCCCTCGGTGGTGTTGGCCTTGGCGTCAGCCTCGGCCTTGAGTTCGGCCAGCCGGCCCTTGCGGAATTCCTCGCCATAGGCCTTGCCGGCCTCGATATAGACGTCGAGTTCGGCAATGGCGGATTTGGTCTGCTCGTGCAGTTCGTCGAGCATGGCGATGTCACTGCGGAGCGTTTCCTTGTGGCGATCCAGCTCGATCGTCACGCGGTCGACCTGCCCGGCCACATCCTCGAACCGCTCCTTGAAACGGCGCACGCGCGCTTCCATGCTGGTGAAAAGCCGCTGGAACCAGTTGAGCTTGCCGATCGCCGCCGGATCGAGCCCGCGCGCCTTGGCGAGGATGTCGGAGAGCAACTCCCCGGTCTTGCCCATCTCCTTGTTGCGGGTTTCCGCAAGGATCCGGTCGGCGAAATCCGAGACCTGCCGCTGCGCGGCGTCGCCATAGGTCACGATCTGCGAGCGGTCCTCGATATCGAGCTCCTTGCGGGCCCTTTCCACCGCAGCCTTGTCGAGCTGGATCGAGGGCAGATGGGCCTGGGCCCGGAGCTGGTCGGTATCGGACATGGATCGCTTCCTCTTCTGCCCGCCGGCGCCATCGGGCACCGCAGGTCGCGCGTAAGGTAAGGATGCGACACGCCGATGTCAGGGGGCCGTGCAACATTTCGTTGCAGGCGCGCCGCGGGAAAGGTGCGCAATCGCACATTGGCAGCCCGGCGGTTTCGGTATGGGATGTCACCGAACAGAGAGGAACCCCCATGCCTGCGCGATCGTCCGCCCCGTCCCTCGGCTGCGCCCTTGCCGCCTTTATGGCGATGGCCATGCCTGCCCTGGCGAGCCCGGCGGCCTGCGACGCCATCCAGAACGGCTTCAACGCCGTGGCCAGCGTTCCCGCCTACAAGCAGCTGATCGAGACGGGCCAGAAGGGCGAGCGGATGGAAGGCGTGATCATCGGCGAGACCGTCTATATGCGCGTGGAAGACAAGTGGATGCGGATGCGCCTCAAGCCCGGCGGCCGGAAGGGCATGCTCAGCCAGATCCTGTCGATGTCATCGATTACCGATTGCCGCGAAGTCCGCGCGGAGGCCCTCCCCTCCGGCATGCGCGCCAAGGTCTATGAATTCATGATGACGCCGCCGCGCGGCCTGCCCGGCGTGCCGCAAACGCCGTCGAAGAACACGGTCTGGATCGGCGTGGAGGATGGCCTCGTCTACCGGCAGGTGAGCGACGAAACCTCGATCACGCTGTCCTATGACAAGGTGGTGCCGCCGATCCCGTGAGGGGGCCCGGAGGAAAACGTTTCAAAGGTCCCCGTCATCGGCAGTGACATGGCTCAGCCCAGACGGTTTGCGTTCAGCCGAAGATGCTCGGCTGACCCAAGGCATTCTCAAGTCGCCTTACCGACTCGAGACGCCCCGGCACATGCGGGTTTTCCTTGAAAGCAATCCTGAGATAGTGAAGTGCCTGCTGCAGGTCTCCTTTGGCCTCGTAGCAGAGACCAAGCTCAAATGCATAGCTTCCCGCGTCATAGGTTTCATCGCCCCAAGACAGCGCATGCAGTACTTCAATAGCTTCGTCAAAGAACCCTTTTAGCCGCAAGAATACGGCGACCTGATTCATCGTTGAAATGATCCTGCTTGATCGTCTGTTCTCGGTCGGCTCCATCGATTCCCAATCGACGAATGGTCCCTCTGGACGTATTTCAGCCATATGTGCCGCCTGCCGGGTTCAATATTGATATGAGGCCGCAGACCGTGACTGGTCTCCGGTGTGATGTCAAAACGGATCGATCGCGAACGGTCAGCAGAAAAAAACTGCGTCGCGCCTCTAGGTGAATTCTGTTGGAAGGCGCCCGGGCCGAGCCAGTCGAGGATCGAGACGCTTAGTTGTGGAATATCGGCCTCAGCGACAAGCAAAGGCAGCATTCCAGAGGCGAACTCAGATACCCAGTTGTCTAGAATTCCCAATATGTTGAAGGGCGTAGCGGCGATTGCCCCACTCGTCCATTGCCCGCCATCGCTGTTGCCGGCGGGAACGCGCGGCTGGCTCGGGCTGTATTTCCGGCGGAGCGCCTCGTACTCGGCCTTCAGCTCGAACAGGCGGAGATGGAAATGGGCGAGGATCCTGCCGCGATCGCGCTCTTCTGCTGCCAGCTTCTCGCGCAGGGCGATCTGGTAGCCGGGCTCGAACCGGAGATCGAATGGAGCTTGGCGGGGAAACGGGGTCATGGCAGCGCCTCCTTGATGCGCTGCCATGATATAGACCTAAATTCCTACAAAAGGAATATTGTCCGTTTTTGTTTTCCCCGTTCCTGTCACACGGCCCGTTTGATGCCGATGACGTTGTGCAGGGTCGAATCGGCGCCGTCGAAGAACTTCTTGAGGTTCCGGGCGGCCTGCCGGATGCGCTGCTCGTTCTCGACAATGGCGAGGCGGACGAATTCATCGCCATGCTCGCCGAAGCCGAGGCCTGGCGCGACAGCGACTTCCGCCTTCTCGACCAGCAGCTTGGCGAATTCGACCGAGCCGAGATGCCGGAACTTCTCCGGGATCTGGACCCAGGCGAACATCGTCGCCTCCGGAACCGGAATGTCCCAGCCGGCCTTGCCGAAGCTCTCGATCAGGGCATCGCGCCGCTTGCGATAGACATCGCGCATCTCGCGGATGCAGTCATCCGGGCCATTGAGCGCGGCGGTCGCAGCAACCTGGATCGGCGTGTAGGCGCCGTAATCGAGATAGGATTTCACCCGCGCGAGAGCCGCGATCAGCCGCTCGTTGCCCACCGCGAAGCCCATGCGCCAGCCGGCCATGGAGAACGTCTTCGACATGGAGGTGAACTCGACCGTGCAGTCCATCGCGCCCGGCACCTGCAGGACCGAAGGCGGCGGGTTGGCCTCGTCGAAATAGACTTCGGCATAGGCGAGGTCGGAGAGCAGGATGATCTCGTGCTTCTTCGCGAAGGCGACGAGATCGCGGTAGAAATCCAGCCCGGCGACGAAGGCGGTCGGGTTCGAGGGATAGCAGACGACCAGCGCGATCGGCTTGGGCACCGAATGCATGATCGCCCGTTCGAGCGCGGGGAACATGGCGGGTGTCGGCTCGGCCGGAACGGAGCGGATCACGCCGCCGGCCATCAGGAAGCCGAAAGCGTGGATCGGATAGGACGGGTTCGGCACGAGCACCACATCGCCCGGGCCGGTGATGGCCTGCGCCATGTTGGCGAAGCCTTCCTTCGACCCGAGCGTCGCAACGACCTGGGTATCCGGGTTGAGCTTCACGCCGAAGCGGCGCTCGTAATAGGCCGCCTGCGCGCGGCGGAGGCCGCCAATGCCCTTGGAGGCGGAATAGCGGTCGGTGCGCGGCTTGCCGGCGGTTTCGACCAGCTTCTCGATCACATGCCGGGGTGCCGGCAGATCGGGGTTCCCCATCCCCAGATCGATGATATCGGCCCCGTTAGCTCGCGCCTGCGCCTTGATCTTGTTGACCTGTTCGAAAACATAGGGCGGCAATCGGCGGATGCGGTGGAACTCGTTCATCTCTCTGGCTTTCGTTGTCTCTTCTCTATGGGTGGCCTGCCAGCCGGCAGACCGGCTCAGCCGGCGGGGAACCGGCAGCATGCCGATGACGCAGCATGAAGCCCAAGTCTAGCACGAAATGGCGATTCGGGATGCAGGATCGCCGATTTGCGCGCCGGAACGCCGTTCAACGGCCCTTCGGGCAGCCGAACGGAAAGAACGTGCTGGCCATGCCGGCATTCATGCCCCGGATGACCAGTGCATTGGCGAGACGCAGCTCCTCCGGGCTTTTCGGGCAGACATCGCGTTCGCCCTGGCAGCCGGAAGCGAGGAAGGCTTCGTGCCGGGCGAGGAATTCCGCGCCGAGGCCCGTCCGCCCGAATCGCTGCAGGGCCTCGGCGGTGGCTTTCGCATAACGCTCGCATTTCACGCGCGGCCAATCCTCGGGCGCGGCCTGCTGCGCGAACGCCAGTCGCGGAAGAAGGACGAGGGCTGCCACCGGCAGGAGATAGCGCATGGCTCATTCCGCCTGCGCCGGCGCTGCCGGGCGGAGGCGCGGCGGTACGCGGCCATCATAGGGCGAAGGGGGCTTCGGCCGGTTCGCGAAAGCCCGGCTCCGCTGCCGCTGGGCATCGAGTTCCTTCTCGATGGACTGCAATTCCGTCGCCGATCGCTGCACGCCGGTCCGCTGAGGCGTCACGCCGACAGGGATGTAATCCTGCTGGGCCGGGCGCGCTTCCCGCACGAAGGCGGCCGGCTCGCCCACTGTGGTGGTCACGCGGAGCCGGTTGGCCAGCGCGTTCTCGGCTGGCTTTTCGCGGGTCTCCGTCGCGGCGGGCGCCGCCACGACCGGCGGCGGCGGGGTCCCGTCGGTCGCACAGGCTGCCAGCAGGCCCGCGAGGACGGGAACCAGCAGGATCGGGCGCGGCAACAGGGGCATGGCAACATTCCTCATCGGGTCGGCCGGGATGCCGCCGGAGCGTCAGGCCCATCAGACCGCATCACCTTTAGTGTTTGCTTAAACCCGCGAACAAGGCACAATTCAGGCCCGCTCCGTCTTGCTCCTGCCCGCCGGGACCGCTTCGACAAATTCCGCACTGGCCAAGAACGCGGGGCGCGTTAGAACAAGGATAAGCCCGGCTGCTGACCGGGCAGACGGAGGAAACCATGGACGCCGCGGGAAGCAAGTCGGGACGCCGGAAGCCGGGCCGGGCCGTCGCGCCCGAGGCACGACGGCCGCAGGACAGCTCCGCCCCCGCCAAGGCCGGCAAACCGGCGGCGACGATGGCCGTGACCCCGGTGGCCGGCAAGGCCAAGGCAACAGGCAAGGCGAAAGCTCCGGACAAGGGCAAGCCGGTCGAAAAGGCGAAAGCCGCAGGGAAAGCCAAGGCTGCGGAGAAGAGCAAGGCTGCGGAAAAGGGCAAGCCTGCGGAAAAGGGAAAATCCGCTCAGACGAGCAAATCCGCGGATAGGAGCCCGTCCGCAGCGGCGGCTGTGGCGCCTGTCATGGCGAAAGGCCGCGCGGGCGTGATCGAGGTCAGCGTGGCGGCGCCTGCTGCCCCATCTGCGCCGGCCACATCTGCCGCTCCGGTCCAGGCTGCCGCGCCTCCCCCGCCGAAGCCGGCGGCGGCGCCCGAGCGGCCCGCGCCGGCCAACCAGAACACCGCACCGGCCGAGCCGACCCTGCCGCCGCTCGACATGGAAAAGCTCACGCAGGTCTCGACCGAGATCCTGACCGAGAGCGGCAAGGCCGGCGCTGCCATGCTGAAGGCGCTCGAGACCGGTGAAGCCGCCAGCCTCGTGCCAGATGAGGGCGCGGAAATCGCCAAGACGCTGGGCGCAGTGGCGCAATACTGGCTTCAGGACCCGAAGCGGCTGGTCGAGGCGCAGAAGAACATCTCGCTGGACCTGATCAATCTCTGGAATGCGACGCTGCATCATGTCAGCGGCGACAAGCCGGAACCCGTGGCGCCGATGCCGGCGCGGGATGCACGGTTCGCCGATCCGGAATGGAACGAGCATCCCTATTTCAACTTCCTGAAACAGGCCTATTTCCTCGGCTCGAACTGGGTTCAGGGCCTCGTCGACAAGGCGGAGACGCTGGATGACCATACCAAGCTGAAAGCTGCCTTCTATGTGCGCCAGCTTGCCAGCGCGCTGTCGCCATCCAATTTCGTGATGACCAATCCGGAATTGCTGCGCACCACGATCCAGGAGCAGGGCGAGAATATCGCGCGCGGCATGAAGATGCTCGCGGAGGATATCGACGCCGGCAAGGGCGAGCTGCGCATCCGCCAGACCGATGGCAGCGCCTTCGAGGTGGGCAAGAACCTCGCCACGACGCCGGGCAAGGTGGTGTTCCGGAACGAGCTGTTCGAACTGATCCAGTACACGCCGACCACGGATACGGTGTTCAAGACACCGCTGCTGATCGTGCCGCCGTGGATCAACAAGTTCTACATCCTCGATCTCAACCCCGAGAAGAGCTTCATCCGCTGGGCTGTCAGCCAGGGGCTGACCGTTTTCATCATCTCGTGGATCAACCCGGATGCGCGCCACCGGACCTATGATTTCGAAGCCTATATGAAAAAGGGCGTGCTCGAGGCGATCCGGCAGATCGAGGAGGCCACGGGCGAGAAATCGGTCGATACGATCGGCTATTGCGTCGGCGGCACGCTGCTCGCGGTGACATTGGCCTATATCGCACAGGGCAAGCGCCCGGAGCGCATCCGCAGCGCAACGTTCTTCACCACGCAGGTCGACTTCACCCATGCCGGCGAGTTGCTGGCCTTCGTGGACGAACAGCAGATCGCAGCGGTCGAGGAGATCATGGCCAAGTTCGGCTACCTGCCGGGCGAGAAAATGGCCGGCGCCTTCAACATGTTGCGGCCGAATGATCTGATCTGGTCCTACATGGTCAACAACTATCTCAAGGGGAAGCAGCCGCCGGCCTTCGACCTGTTGTTCTGGAATTCCGATTCCACGCGCATGGCCGAAGCCAATCACAGCTTCTACCTTCGCAATTGCTATCTCCATAACCGGCTCGCCAAGGGCGAAATGGTGATCGGCGGCCGGAAGCTCGACCTGAAGAAGGTGACGATCCCGATCTACAATCTTGCCGCCAAGGAAGACCATATCGCGCCGGCCAAGTCGGTCTTTGTCGGCTCGGGCCTGTTCGGCGGGCCTGTCACCTATGTCATGGCCGGGAGCGGCCATATTGCCGGCGTGATCAACCCGGCCTCCAAGCCGAAATACCAGTACTGGACCGGCGGCCCCGTGCGCGGCACGTTCGAGCAATGGGTCAACCAGGCAACCGAGCATCCCGGCACATGGTGGCCGAACTGGATGGAATGGGTGACCAAGGGCGGCAAGCGGGTTCCCGCGCGCATGCCCGGCGACGGCAAGCTGAAGCCGCTGGCCGATGCGCCCGGCACCTATGTGCGGATCAAGGCCTAGGGCGAAAACGCATGAAGCGGTCGCGTGTGCCGAGGACCTCTTCGGGCCGCACCGTGCCTCTCTGACCGGACTGTCAAAGCCCCGGCTTGCCCCGCGCGGAAGCGGGATGCCCGCTCGACCGGGCATCGGCCCCAAAAAAAGGGACCGGTTTCCCGGTCCCCTTGCCCCCTGCAGGCTTATTCCGACGAGGCGCGCGACGCGCCTCAGAACTTCGCGATAACCGGCGCTTCCTTCTTCACCGGAGCGCCCCAGCGCGAGGTCAGGCCGAAGGAGAGGAGATGGGCATCGCCCTTCGATTCCCCGACGAAGACCGAGCCGGCCGTCAGAGTCTGCGTGATCGGCGCCTTCTTGATGTGGAGGTACGAATACGAGGCGTTGATGCTCAGGCGCTCGGACCAGTCATAGGTGAAGCCGGTCGACAGCCAGAGGCGGTCATTGTCCGGCAGCGAGGCGCGGCGGACGGCATCCGTCACCGGCGAGATTTCGTAGCCGATACCGGCGCGGAGGGTCAGCTTGTCGTTGTAGCGGTATTCGCCGCCGAGCGAGAAGAACCAGCCGTCGCTGTAGCCGAACGGCAGGACCGCCGGGAAGCCCGCGGCCTGGTTCTTCAGCGCGGCATGGCCGATCCGGCCCCAGTTCTGCCATTCCACCGAGGCGAGCAGGTCGAACTTGGTGTGCAGCGTCTGGCGCAGCGAGAGGTTGACGCGGTTCGGCAGGTTGAGCGTGCCCTTCGAGTTCGACGACGAGGCCGCGCCGAACACCGTGGTGCCTTCGATCGGCTGGTCGATGAACGAGCGCCAGCCAAGGCCGATCTGCGTCGTCTTGGTCGGGGTGAAGGTCAGGCCGGCGGTCACACCGAAGCCCCAGCCATCGGCCGAGGTGATCCCGGCCCCGGCGGCACCGGCCGGCGGCGTCGGCACGACCTGGCGAGCGCTGGCATACTGGATCTGCATGCCCACGCCGAATGACCACATCTCGTTGAGCTTGTAGGCGACGGACGGCGTCAGCGTGATGATGCGCAGCTTCGTCGTCGAGGCGATGAAGCTGGTGCGCGAAAGCGGGTCGGCCTTGGTGGTGTTGCCATAGGTCGAGTTCAGCGAGACGCCGAGATAGATCTTCTCGCTCAGCGGATACACGACATAGGTGGCGGGCACGAAGTAATCCATGCCGATATCACCGGAGAGCGGGCGGGCATTGAGGCCCGGGTTGAGCGGCGAGGCGCCGGTATAGGTCCCGGTGATCTTCGTCGTCGGGATGCCGAACGTGTAGTTCGAGTCGAGCGTGAACCGGTTGAAGCCGGTCATCGTGGCCGGGTTCATGAACATGGACGCCGCCGAGCTCGAGCCGGGCGCCGCGGCGCCGGCATAGGCCGTGCCGTTGAAAACCGTGCTCTGCGAAGAGTTGATGAAGCCACCGGCGAGAGCCGGTGCCGCAAGGACGCCGGCGAGGGCCAGGCCCGTGCTTGCGGCGAGTGCGGTTTTCAGGATCGATTTCATACCATGCCCCTTGCGTTACCCGGCGCTCATGTGAATCGGACGCCGTTTGTCCCGTCTTCACCATTTTGCAGAGCCGATTTGGTCATGCAACCGTCGCATTTTCGGGCCCATCGCCCCGCCCGGAGCCATGCTGCGCTGCCAAAACCTGCAAATTGCCGGGGGTTTCCGGGGGGTCTGGCGAAAAACCTCGGAAAATTTGGTTCATGGATGAACTTTACCCGTTGATCCGACCGGAGCGGAAGGGGCCGGTTGTCGATGAATCGTCCGATCCCGGTCATGCTTTTGTAACCAGTGTTGCGCTCAAACCACAATCAGCCGGGTGCCACCTGCCTTTTCGCGAAAACCGCGCAAAGTCCCGCCTTGCAAAGCCCTGACGTTCGGCGTTCTATGCGCCGGGGGAGTACGATCAAGGCGTGATGCGGGGTATCCAATGAAACTGGTCAGGTTTGGGCAACCGGGAAAAGAAAAGCCGGGGCTCATCGACGGGCAGGGCAAGATCCGTGATCTTTCGGACCATGTTCCGGATATTGCGGGCGGCGCCCTTTCCAAGAAGTCACTCGCCAAGATTGCCAAGCTGAAGACGGACAAGCTGCCGCTCGTGCGGGGCCGGCCGCGGCTCGGCGCCTGTGTCGGCGATGTGGGCAATTTCATCGCCGTCGGGCTGAACTATGCCGATCATGCGGCCGAAACCGGTGCGGCGATCCCGGTGGAACCGATTCTCTTCAACAAGGCGCCCTCCTGCATCGTCGGCCCGAATGACGATGTGACCATCCCGCGCGGCTCGCAGAAGACCGACTGGGAAGTCGAGCTGGCGATCGTGATCGGCGAGCGTTGCAGCTATGTCGAGGAAAAGGACGCGATGAGCGTCATCGCCGGCTTCTGCGTCTGCAACGACGTGTCGGAGCGCGCCTACCAGACCGAGGGCACCGGCCAGTGGATGAAGGGCAAGGGCTGCCCGACCTTCGGCCCGCTCGGCCCGTGGCTCGTCACGCCGGACGAGATCGCCGACGTGCAGAAGCTTGGCATGTGGCTCGATGTCAACGGCAAGCGGATGCAGAACGGCTCCACCGCGACGATGATCTTCGGGGTCACCTTCCTCGTCTCCTACATCTCGAAATTCCTGATGCTGGAACCGGGCGATGTCATCACCACCGGCACGCCGCCGGGTGTCGGAATGGGCATGAAACCGCCGGTCTATCTCAAGCCGGGCGATATCGTGCGCCTCGGGATCGACGGGCTCGGCGAGCAGAAGCAGCTCTTCAACGCCTGGCAGGGCTGACCGGTCAGGGCATCCCCTTGCGGGCGAGCAGGCTCATATTGCCGCCCGTCAAGGCATCCCAGATATCCTTTTCCCCCAGCACGGCGGCAGCGCCCGCAAGGTGGCCCGGGAATCGCGTCTCGTAGAAGGCCAGCCAACCCAGCGCATTGCGCTCGAGCGGTCGCTGCTCGGTCCCCGCAAGTCGGGTCATGGCTGACGGATCGCCGAACCCCGTGAAGGTGATCACCGCGAGCCGGTGGATCGCGCCGTTTCCGGCGGCATAGCCGGCCTCGCCCCGGCGTTCCGACAATTCCGCCAGGATGACAAGGGGCCGGATCGCGAAGTTATGGTAATGGAGCGCCATCCGGCCTCGTGCCACCTCCCGCGGGAGCGAACCATCCGGCTGGATATGGGTCAGGGCATCACGGTAGATGGTTCTCGCCCGGCTCCAGTGCCCGGCATGGCCGGTGGCGCTGGCAACGGCTCCCAATGCCGCGCCCGCCCAGTAGGTCAGGTTGTTCGGATTGCGGGAACGCAGCGTCGGTTCCGTTGTGACCGCATCCGCGACCCGGTCAAGCCAGGGCTCGATCACGGTCCGATCGGCAGCCGGGATTTCGGCCTTGACCATCAGATAGGCCATCGCGATGGCCGTGAGCGCCCATCGCCGCTCGTAATGGGCCTGGTTCTCGTTCATGCGCCCCAGCAAGGCACTGCCGGCTGCCCAGTGGGCGATCCAGCGCCCCGCGCATTGGCTCCAGGCCTTGCTGCCCGCAAGCCCGCGGCTGGAGAACCGGGTGACCTCGCGCCGGAAATCCTCGAGCGGCTTCACCGAGGCCATCCGTCGATCCCAGGCCGCCTGATCGACGATCGAATGGGCCTTGTCCGAGTAGAAGCGGTTCGAGGTGATGTCGACCACGGCGACCGGCGGCGCCGGGCAGGTTTCCTGGCCCCGGGCGGGCGAGGCGAGGATCAGGCCGGAAACAAGGGCAACAGGCAGGATGAGGCGATGCATCTGGGTTCTCCCGCCCCGAAGCATCGCCCGAACATGGCAAGGAAGGGTTACATCCCGACCATCAGTTTGAGGTTCTGGACCGCTGCGCCCGAGGCGCCCTTGCCGAGATTGTCGAGCCGGGCGACGAGCACCGCCTGCCCCCGCGCCGCGTTGCCGAAGACAAAAAGTTCAAGGCGGTTGCTGCCGTTGAGCGCTTCCGGCTCGAGCTTGCCCTTCAGCGCGAGGGTTTCCTCCTCGCTGGCGACACGGACGAAGGTGCTGCCCGCATACTGCGCGGCGAGCGTCGTCCGCAGGTCCTCGACCGTGGTGCCGGACCGCAGGGTCGAAAGGTGAAGCGGCACGGAAACCAGCATGCCCTGCCGGAAATTTCCGACGGACGGCACGAAGACCGGTGCCCGCGACAGGGTGGAATAGGCCATGAGCTCCGGCAGGTGCTTGTGGGCGAGTCCAAGGCCATAGAGTTCGAAGGCCGGGGCCTGGCCGGTTTCGTAGGCCTCGATCATGCCCTTGCCGCCGCCGGAATATCCCGACACCGCGTTGATCGTCACCGGATGGTCCTTGGCCATGATGCCGGCATCGACAAGCGGCCTGAGCAGGGCGATGCCGCCGGTCGGGTAGCAGCCGGGATTGGCGACGCGCTCGGCCGCGACGATCCGCGCGGCATGGCCGGGCGCCAGTTCGGGGAAGCCATAGACCCAGCCCGGCGCGACACGATGCGCCGTCGAGGCATCGATGAAGCGCGGGCAATCCGCGCCAAGCGTCTCGCCGAGCGCGACGGCCTCCTTGGCGGCCTCGTCCGGCAGGCAGAGGATGACGACATCGACGCCGGCCATCAGCGCCTTCTTGGCGCCGACATCCTTCCGCGCCTCCGGGGCGATGGACCGGATCTCGAAACCGGGCTCGCGGGCCAGCAGGTCCCGGATCTGAAGGCCGGTCGTTCCAGCCTCGCCATCGATGAAGACGGCAGGCTTCGCACCCTTGAGCGGGGAGATCTGTGCAGACATGGGATAACTCCAGGAGAAGGCGGCAGGCGGCTTGTAGAGCCGCAAGATGGCATCAGGATGAATCCGGCTACCGGATTATCCTCGTCGTCGCATCGCGATGTGACAGGCCCTGAGGGGCATCACGCTCTCCCGGATGGCAGGGGCGCCGGTCCTGGCGCCACCGCCGCGATGCATGCCGGCTTCACGACGGAAATGCAAGCGGATTTGCAGGCGCCCGAAACTGTACGCGGTCGGCGTTCCGGCCTCAATGCCCCGAGGGGCGGCGGCTGCGGTTGAGGAATGTCGCGAAGAACAGCCAGGGCAGGATCAGCCCGCTTCCGGCGAGGATCAGCCCGAGCAGCCGCCCGAACTGCATGGCCTGCGGGGCGTTGTTCGACAGGGCGGGCATGAACTGGATCAGTCCGAAGGCGATGATCGGCGTGAAGAACGCCGCGAGGCCCCAGCGGATCCGGATGGCGAGGGGCTTGCCCGGCGCCAGCAGGATCAGGATCGCCGGGAGGAAGACCAGGAGGGCAATCAGGCCGAGAAAAAAGGCGCGCATGGGATTCCGGTTCGGGTTGGATCGGGCTTTCCCTTACCCGGCGGCGCGCATCGCCGCCAGCAGGAAATGCGACCGGGCCCCCCGGCCGCGCCGGAGGAAGACGGATTGGCACTGGGCTTGTCGGGGCCAGTCGATTAGCTATTCCTGACGACAGAAGGAAATTCGCATGATCCTCCCGACCGGCAATGCCCGCCTCGACGCCTATCTCGCCCATGGCTACCAGCAGGTGCTGGGCATGTCCTCCGGCTTCGCGGCCTCGATTGCGGGGCACCTGATCCGCCGGCAGGCCGAACTGGGCATTGGCGGCCATCTCGCGGAGATCGGCACGTTCGAGGGGCGTTTCTTCATTGCGATGGCGCTGGGGCTCCGGCCGGGCGAACATGCGATCGGCGTCGATGTCTTCACCTGGCCGAGCGAGAAGGTGCTGGACCATCTCCACGCGAATTGTCGCCGCTTCGGCCTCGGGCCGGCGGAGTACACCGCGATCAAGGGCAATACCCGGGCCATGACGGGCGCGGACCTGCTCGCGCCGGCGGGCGGCGGCGCGATCCGCTTTTTCCATATCGATGGCGAACATGACGATGCGAATGTCACGCAGGATCTCGACCTCGCCGCGCCGCTGATGCACGAGCACGGGCTGATCTGCCTCGATGACATGCTGCATCCCGGCTATCCCGAACTCACCGAGAGCGTGCATCGCTGGTTGCGCGCGCATCCGGAATGGCGGGTTCTCGCGATCCTCGACCGGGAGGATATCGTCGCGGCGGCGAAATACGTGCTCTGTCGCGTGGGGAGCGTGGCCCTCTACGAAAAAGACCTGCTGGAGGCCTTCGCCGCGCAGGTCTTCCCGATGGGCGCCGATTGTGTCGGCCATTTCACGATGGTGCTGACACCGGCGCCGCGCCTCGCGATCGTGGACTGATCCGCCGCCGGGATGATGCCGGCCCGATCCTTCCGGGCGGGGGTTTCACTCCGGACGAACTGGCCGGATGCGCTGTCCTTCCGGCCGCGGACGGACAACATGGACCGGTCCGTTGGCCTGCGGTGCATGCCCGTGGGCCTGCGACCCCTGGCGATGGCGCGGGCCTGTCACCACCACGGCGCCGGAACGGCCGGGCGTGACGAGCGCATCGTCCGAGCGCAGGACCGGGCGGGCTGCCGGGCTGCGGGGATGCACGGTGATGATCCCGTCGCGACGGGTGCGCCAGGAGCCGGCATCCTCGCGATAGGCCGAGGAATAGGTGTTCCGCGGCTGCGGGCGGGGCCGGTAGGCATAGCCATAGGGGCGGTCCACCTCGGCATGGGACTGTGCCCATTGGCGCTGCGGCCGGCGCTGGAGCCCGTTCTCGACATAGATATCGGCATGGGCAGCCGCGCGATGGCGATAGCCGTGGGGATGGTGCCCATAGGCCGGGCGGTGGTGCCGGGCATGGCCGTAGCGGCCCTGATAGGCCCGGGGATGGATGCTTTCCGGGCGATAGGCATAACCCGGCCGGTAGGCGTGGTTGCGCCGGGCGATATAGGCCGGGACATGGCCATCGCCGTATTCCACCATCACCGAACGGCGGCTCTGAACCGGGCGATGTCCGAACGCATAGGGCGTGGCGCAGCGGCAGTTCTCGTCCCAGACCGTATGGCGGGTCGCATGGCCGCGGCCGTAATGGCCGTAATGGCCATAGCCGTAGATGCCGCCGGAGGAGACATCCGGCACCGGGTGGTAATAAGCCAGCGGGAAGCCCGGCTGGTAATGCTGCGACTGCGCCTGAACCGGGGCGGCAACGCCGAACCAGGCCAGAACACCGGAAGCCAGAAGAGCGCGGAACATGGACAGACCTCTCACGCGGAACAGGCCTTCACTAGGACTCGATCGCGCGGTTGCGTCAATCTGGGACAGGCCCCGGGCGCGGATTTCCTTTCCGTTAACATTACCGTCGGGGCGGAACCGCCTGCCCCGAAACGGAAAAAGGCCCGGTTTCCCGGGCCTTTCGCAATTCTGGGTTCGACGAGGCGCGATCAGCGCTTCGAGAACTGGAAGGAGCGGCGGGCCTTGGCCTTGCCGTACTTCTTGCGCTCGACCACGCGGCTGTCGCGCGTCAGGAAGCCGCCCTTCTTGAGCACGCCCCGGAGTTCGGGCTCGTAGAAGGTGAGCGCGCGGGCAAGGCCATGGCGCACCGCGCCGGCCTGGCCGGAGAGGCCGCCGCCATTGCACGACACCATGATGTCGTACTGGTCGACACGGCCCGCCGCGACGAGCGGCTGGTTCAGGAGCATGCGCAGCACCGGACGGGCGAAATAGACCTCGAGCGCACGGTTGTTGACGGTGATCTTGCCGGAGCCCGGCTTGATCCAGACGCGGGCGACCGCGTCCTTGCGCTTGCCGGTGGCATAGGCACGACCCTGCTTGTCGAGCTTCTGGACATGGACCGGCGCTTCAGCCTGGACCGACGCCTTGGCGCCGAGATCGGCGAGAGAAGACAGAACCTCAGCCATGATTACCCGAGCCTCGTATTCTTGGAGTTGAGCGACGCCACATCCAGCACCTGCGGCTGCTGGGCATCATGCGGATGGGCGGCGCCCTTGTAGACGCGGAGATTGCCGAGCTGCTGGCGACCCAGCGGGCCGCGCGGGAGCATGCGCTCCACGGCCTTCTCGACGATCCGCTCCGGGAAACGGCCCTCGATGATGAACTTCGCCGACCGTTCCTTGATCCCGCCCGGGAAGCCGGTGTGGTGGTAATAGTTCTTCTGGGACAGCTTGCGGCCCGTGAACACCACCTTCTCGGCGTTGATCACGATGACGTTGTCGCCCATGTCCACATGGGGCGTGAAGCTGGCTTTGTGCTTGCCGCGAAGCCGCATGGCGATGATCGAGGCGAGGCGGCCCACAACGAGGCCGGTACCATCGATCACAATCCACTTCTTTTCGACTTCGGCCGGCTTCGCCACGAACGAACGCGTGGCAGAGGTCAGGGCCTTCATGGTCATCCTCGAAGGGTTGCATCCGAAAACAAGAGGCGACGCCGAAGCGCCGCCACCGGACCTTGCTCATACGGCCTCACCCCGGCGCGGTCAATGGCTTTCTGAATCGTCCTCTTACCGAAATTATCAGCAAAATCATTGAATTAACGGACGTGGTATTATTTTACCTTACCCGGAGGCCGCCGGAGGGATCGAATAGGTGCCGGTCACATGCGCGACCGGCTCCTCATGCGCCTCGGAAAACAGCGTCACCTCGCCGACGCAGAGGCGCTTTCCCGCCTTGAGCAGCCGGCACTCGGCGATGAGATCGGCCTTGTCGGGCTTGCGGAGGAAATTGATCGAGAGATTGGTCGTCACCGCCAGCGCCACCCGCCCCGCGACCGAGAGCACGGCGACATAGAGCGCAAGGTCCGACAGCATCATCATGGCCGGACCCGAGAGCGTGCCGCCCGGGCGGACATGGCGCGGATGATAGGCCAGCCGGAGGCGGCAGGAGCCATGCCCCACCGCCTCGATGGAGACCGTTCGCCCGCCATGGTGGATCTCGGGGAAGACCTCGTCGAGGAAGACTTCCATTTCCGCGCGGTCGAGGGCAGGCTTCTTCCCGGGTGCGGCAGGCATTGTCAGGCGCTTTCGGTTCGAGGGCGAAGGGCTCGCCCTTCCGGGAGGGCGGCACCGCGACGGCATGTCGGGCGAGGATGGCAGGCAAGGCAAGCGGGCAGCGGCCCGCTTCGACGGAGGAACAAAGGTGATGACCCCAGCGGCACTTGTCGAGGCCCCTGCCCCGCTGATCCACATCGAGGATCACGGCGCTCTGCGCGTGATCACGCTGGCCAACCCGCAGCGGCGCAACCCGCTCTCGACGGCGATGATCGAGACGCTGCACGGGGCCTTGCGGGAAGCGGGCGGGGACAAGGCAGTCCGGGTGGTCCTGCTCGCGCATGAAGGGCCGGCTTTTTCCGCCGGGCACGACCTCAAGGAAATCCAGACGGCCCGGGCGGCGCCGGATCAGGGCCGCGGCTTCTTCGTGGCGCTGATGGCGGCCTGTTCGGCGATGATGCTGCAGATCCGGTCGATGCCGCAGCCGGTCATCGCGGTTGTCGAAGGCGTGGCGACGGCCGCCGGCTGCCAGCTAGTCGCGACCTGCGATCTTGCGGTGGCCGGGGCGGAAGCCCGTTTCGCGACGCCCGGCGTGAATATCGGGCTGTTCTGCTCGACGCCGATGGTGGCAATGTCGCGCAATGTCAGCCCGAAACATGCGATGGAAATGCTGCTGACCGGCGACCTTGTCGATGCCGCCACGGCGGCGCGGTTCGGGCTGGTCAACCGGGTTGTGCCTGCCGGCACCGCGCTGGCGGAGGCCGAGGCGCTGGCCCGGCAGATCGCCGGCAAGCCTGCCGCCGTGCTGAAGATCGGCAAGGAGGCCTTCTACCGCCAGAACGAGATGCCGCTCGAGGCGGCCTATGCCTATGCCAGCGGGGTCATGGTCGAGAACATGCTGATGCGGGAGGCGCAGGAGGGGATCGGCGCCTTCGTCGCGCCGAAACGCTGAGCTTCGATATTCCCCCTAGCGAAAATCCGCCTTCTGCTTCAGAGGAAAGGCATGAACCACGATTCCTATTCCGATGCGACCATCCGGAGCATCCTCAAGCGCGTTCGCCGTATTGCCATGGTCGGTGCCAGCGAGAATCCGGCCAAGCCGAGCTTCTTCGTGTTCAAATACCTCGTCGAGCGCGGCTATGACGTGATCCCGATCAATCCCGGCCGCGTGGGCACGGAAATGCTCGGCCGCCCCTTCCTGCCCAGCCTCGCGGCGATCGAGGGCCCGGTCGACATGGTCGACATTTTCCGGAATTCGGAAGCCGCGCTGCCGATCGTCAAGGAAGCGCTGGCCCTCGATCCGAAGCCTGGGGTGATCTGGATGCAGCTGACCGTCCGGAATGACGAGGCCGCCGCCCTGGCCGAGGCGGCAGGGCTCGAGGTGATCATGAACCGCTGCCCCAAGATCGAGTTCGGCCGTCTGTCAGGCGAGATCTCGTGGCAGGGCGTGAATTCGCGCATCCTCTCCGCCAAGCGGCCGGCCCTCTCGACCAAGGGGTTCCAGAAGCTGACGCTGGACCGGAAGACGTGACGTGCATCCCGGCATCCGCGCGCCGGGCTCCGTAGGGCCACGGGAATGATCGTTCGGCAAAACGAACAATCCCGATTGACGAACGATTTTCCGCTTTATAGAACGAACGAGCTTCTGGAGGAGACCCCGATGACCGAACACGCCCCTGGCTTCTCGACCCTTGCCGTGCATGCCGGCGCCCAGCCGGATCCGGCCACCGGCGCGCGCGCCACGCCGATCTACCAGACCACGTCCTTCGTGTTCGACGATGTCGACCATGCCGCCTCCCTGTTCGGGCTGCAGGCCTTCGGCAACATCTATACCCGCATCGGCAACCCGACCAATGCGGTGCTGGAAGAGCGCGTCGCGGCGCTCGAGGGCGGCACGGCCGCGCTGGCGGTGGCATCGGGCCATGCGGCCGAGCACCTCGTCTTCCACACGCTGCTCGAGCCGGGCGACGAGTTCGTCGCCGCCAAGAAGCTCTATGGCGGCTCGATCAACCAGTTCAACCACGCCTACAAGAAGTTCGGCTGGAATGTCGTCTGGGCCGAAAATGACGACGCTGCCAGCTTCGAGAAGGCGATCACGCCGAAAACCAAGGCGATCTTCATCGAATCCATCGCCAATCCGGGCGGGGTGGTGTTCGATATCGCCGCGATCGCGGCCGTGGCCCGCAAGGCCGGCATCCCGCTGATCGTCGACAACACACTCGCCTCGCCGTATCTCGTGCGGCCCTTCGAGCATGGCGCCGACATCGTGGTGCATTCGCTGACGAAATTCCTCGGCGGCCATGGCAATTCCATCGGCGGCATCATTGTCGATGGCGGCACGTTCGACTGGCTCAAGGCCGGGCAGAAATATCCCTCGCTGACCGCGCCCCGGCCGGAATATGCCGGCATGGTGCTGGCCGAGACCTTCGGCAATTTCGCCTTCGCGATTGCCTGCCGCGTGCTCGGCCTGCGCGATCTCGGCCCGGCCATCTCGCCGTTCAACGCGTTCCAGATCCTGACCGGCATCGAGACCCTGCCCCTGCGCATGCAGAAGCATTCGGACAATGCCCTCGCCGTGGCGAAGTTCCTGTCGACGCATCCGGCCGTGTCCTGGGTGTCCTATCCGGGCCTCGAGACCGACAGGTACCATGCCCTGGCCAAGCGCTATACGCCGAAGGGCGCCGGCGCCGTCTTCACCTTCGGCCTGAAGGGCGGCAATGCCGCCGGCATCGCGCTGGTCTCGAACCTCAAGCTGTTCTCGCATCTGGCGAATGTCGGCGATACCCGCAGCCTCGTGATCCACCCTGCCTCGACCACGCATCGCCAGCTCACCGATGAGCAGAAGGTCATCGCCGGCGCCGGCCCGGATGTCGTGCGCCTGTCGGTGGGGATCGAGGATGTGGCGGATCTGATCGCCGATCTCGATCAGGCGCTGAACGCCGGGGCGTGATTGGCGGAAAGCCGGCTGAGGCGGATCATTTCCGCCTCAGCCCTTCCCAAATCATGATCGCCAGCCCGGCAAAGACGGCGGTGCCCATCCAGCCGAGGTAGATCAATTCGGCCCAGTATCGTGCCTTGTGGATCCACATCCGCGGTCCCTGAAAAAATCGGCAAATCAATTTGGCGAGTATACACCGTAGTCACATACTCTGCAATTCGCTGATCTCGCCGCATGACCCTGCGCGAGATTTTTGCTGCCAACCTCAAGGCTCACCGGAAGGCACAAGGCCTTTCGCAAGAAGATCTTGCCCACCGGGCTGACCTCGACCGCACCTATATCAGCGCGCTCGAAAGGCAGCTCTACAGCGCCAGCCTGGATGTCATCGAGAAGCTTGCCGCAGTCCTCGCGGTTCCACCGGCGGCATTGCTGCGCTTGCCGGAGGAAACCGGTCCGGGCTGACGGGCATCAGGCCGGTTTCACGACCGGCGCCGTCTTCATGGCATGGGACACGGCATAGCCGAGCACGAGGAAAGCCAGAGCCTGATGGGCGAGGCCGGCCCAGATCGGCACAACCAGAAGCAGCGTGACGATGCCGAGAACGGCCTGTGCGGTGACCAGGCCGAACAGGTGCCAGGCCCGGCGGGCCAGAGCGGTGCCCCTCAGCGCGATGGCATGCCAGAGCGCAAGTCCGAAGAGCAGATAGGCCCCGATCCGGTGGTTGAACTGGACGAGCGTGGGATTATCGACGAAATTCTCGCCCCAGGGCTGCGTGACGAAGAGCTTGCCCAGCGGCGGGACCAGCGCGCCATCCATCAGCGGCCAGGTATTGTAGGTGAAACCGGCGCGCGAACCGGCGACCAGCCCGCCCAGCGCGATCTGCGCGAGAATGCCGAGAACCAGCCCCCAGGCCGCAAAACGCATCCCCGCCCCTTCCGCCCGGCCGGAACCGAAGGCGCCGTAGCGCGTCGCCATGGCCACCAGCCCGATGAAGAACAGGCTGGCGAAGGTCAGGTGAAGCGTCAGCTTGACCGGCGCGACGGCGATCATGCCGGGTTCGAGGCCGGAGCGGACCATGATCCAGCCGATCGCGCCCTGAAGGCCGAGCAGCAGGCCAAGGCCGAAGGTCGCTACGGCCAGCCAGCCGCGGATCACGCCCGTGAGCAGGAAGGCGAGGAAACCGCCCAGCATGACGAGACCGATGAACCGGCCGAGCTGGCGATGGCCCCATTCCCACCAGTAGATGAACTTGAAATCGCCGAGCGACATGCCGGCATTCAGCAGCTTGTATTGCGGGCTGGCCTGATAGAGCGCGAATTCGCGCGCCCAGTCCGCCGCGTTGAGCGGCGGGATCGCGCCGATCACCGGTTTCCATTCGGTGATGGAAAGGCCCGAGCCCGTCAGCCGCGTCGCGCCGCCCACCGTGACCATGACGAGCACCAGCACGATGAGCGTGATCAGCCAGAACCGGAAGGCCCGCGCGCCGGAAGCCCGAAGGCCACGGGCCATGGCGGTACCAAGGGCATGGGGATGGGTGTCCATCAGCGTCACGGTGCCGCTTCCTTCTTGCCGGATCGGATGTGATGGTCGATATGCACGATCGAACGCGACGGACAAGTGCCCAATGGTCGCGGAAGGGCAGAGAGACAGCATGAACCCCCGGATCAAGAAGTTCATCGGCGCCTTGGCCATGGTCCTGTTCGTGGCCTTCTACGCCCTCGTGATCGCCGCCCTCGCCCCGCGGATCCTGACGGGCGCGTCGAAGGTCACGGAAATGCTGTTCTATCTCGTGGCCGGGCTGGCCTGGGTGCTGCCACTGCTGCCGCTGATCCGCTGGATGGAGCGGCGCAAGGCCTGATTCACCGCTTCAGGGCGAAGGGAATGCCGGAAAGCAATGCCCGCAGATAGCGGGTATGCTGGTAATGACCGTTGACCGAGAGGCGCGGCAGGGCATGGACCGGCTGGCCCGGCTTCAGGACCCCCGGGCGCGTCGTGACCGCCAGGCTGTAGCCCGCCTCGCGCGCCATCGCGAATTCGCGCGGGCCGGCGGAACCGGGATCGCCAACGGGATAGGCGAAAACCAGCGGATCGATATCCAGCTCCTCGCGGATGCGACGCCGGCTTTCCTCGATCTCGATCCGGGCGCGCTCGGCCGGAACCCGCGCAAGGCGCGGATGGCTGGCCGTGTGGGCGCCGATCGTGGCCAGCGGGTGCCGGGCGAGATAGCGCAGGTCCTGCCAGTCCATGCAGAGCTGCTCGACCCGGCCGAGCGGATCAAGGCCGGTCGTATCCACCAGCACGCGCATGGTCTGTTCGAGCACGCTCTCGTCATGGCGGCGCAGGCGCCAGTAGAGCTTGCGCCAGAGGGCGAGCCGCTCCTGTTCCGTGCCGGCAGGGCCTTCGACCACACCATCCGGAAAGGCAAGACGGAGTGAAGGCTGGCGTTCGATTGCCTCCTCCAGATCCAGCCACCAGAGCGGGGCGGTCCTGTCGGCGAAGCCGGTGCAGACAAACATCGTGAAGGGCGCGCGATGCGCCTCGAGCACCGGCAGGGCATGGCGGGCATTGTCGCGGTAGCCGTCATCGAAGGTGAGGGCGGCGACGGGCGGTCCCGGCTCGGACAGTCGGGCCGGCACCTCGGCCAGCGGCACGACGGCATAGCCGAGTTCGGCGAGGAGCCGCAGTACCCGGTCGAGAAAGTCCGGCGTGATCGAGAGACCGGCATTTTCCGGCATCCGCGCCACCGGTTCGGGCGCGACATGGTGGAACGTGAGGATCACACCCCGGCCCCGGCAGCGCGGCGCGAGCCAGCGATCGGCCCCCGTCAGGGCGATCGTGGACAGGGCAGTGCGGATCAGGGCGTGGCGCATGGAATCGCGCGGGCTCCAGCGAATCGTGGCATGCACCATCTTAGACATGTCCAACGTCAAGTCGTCGTGAATTCACCATGGCCAAGCCGTCGCTCCTGCGCGCCGAGATCCTGCTGCCCGAGGCGGCCAGTTTCGCGCGCCTCGATGGCGCGATGACGACACCGTTCCAGGCCACGGGCTGGATCCGGCATTTTCTCGAGGCGCATCGCGAAACGGGGCGGCTGCGCCTGCTCCGGCTGGTCACGCCGGGTGGCGCCGAGATCCTGCTGCCGTTGCTGGTGCGGCAGGCGCGCGGCCTTACTGTGGCCACCAAGATCGGCGGGTCCCATGCCAGCTATTTCACGCCGGGCCTTGTCGGCGAGGTGCCGGCGCTGGACGCGGCCGAGCTCGTGCCGGCCCTGCGGCAGGCGGCCCGCGCCGGGGCGATCGATGTGCTGCTGTTCGAAGACATGCTGCCGGCCTGGCGGGGCCGGAAGAACCCGCTGATGACGCTCGATCCGCGCATGGCGCCGAACGATGCCGCCTTTCTGACGCTCGGCGACGATGCCGATGCGCTGCTCGGCTTCCTGCTCGACAAGGATGCGCGCAAGAAGCTGCGGGCCAAGTCGGCCCGGCTCTTGGAACTGGGCGGGCTGGCGGCTGGCTGGATCGATGAGCCGGCGGCGATCGAGACCGCCCTCGCCCTGTTCTTCTTCTGGAAGACGCAGCAGTTTTCCGCCCGTGGCCTTGCCGATGCCTTTGGCGACGAGGCCGTGCGCCGGTTCATTGTCCGCGCCGCGCATGACCCGGCCGGCGGGCTGAAGCTCTTCGCCCTGTCGCTGGCCGGGCGCCCGGTGGCGCTGATCGGCGGGGCCCTGCATGATGGGCATTTCGCCGGCATGTTCACCGCCTATGATCCGCGGCCCGACATTGCCAAGCACAGCCCCGGCGAGGTGATGCTGCAGGCGCTGCTGCCGGCGCTGATCGAGGCCGGCTGCCGGGGCTTCGATCTCGGTGCAGGCGATGCCCGCTACAAGGTGCGGTTCTGCCCGGAAAAGCAGACGCTCTTCGATGCCGCACTCGGCGTCAGCCTCCGGGGCCGGCTCCATGCGCAGCTCTGGCGCATCGCCCGCCGCATCAAGGGGCGGATCAAGCGCAATCCGCGCCTGATGGCGCTGGTGGAAGCGTGGCGGCGGCGGCGACGGAAGGCGGCGTAACGGCCTCGGTCAGGCCGTCTCTTCCTGGAACCGGGGCATGGGATCGTTGGCGGCGGCATATTCGCTGCCCGTCTCGTCGCCCAGCACATAGACCGGCGCATCACGGCAGGCCTCGAGGCGCGCGACCACCTTCTGCAGGACCGGATCATCATCGGGGCGCTGCGACAGCACGATCACCACATCGCCCAATTCGGTGAAGAACTCGCCGGGCCCGCCGAGGGCGCCCAGCTCGACCACGATATGGCTGTAGCTCTGGCGCAGGGCCTCGACCAGCGTGACAACGGCGCTGCGGCCGGTCGGCTGGACGATCTTCGCGCCGAGCACCATGCCCGCGGGAATGACATGGAGGCGCGAGCGGGCATCGCGGTGGATGACATCGCCCAGCGGTGCCACCCCGTCGAGCCAGGCGCCGAGGCCCGGGGCGCCGTGCGGCAGCAGGCGCGAGAACAGGTTGCCGGAGCGGCCCTTCTCGTGGCCGACAAGGTCAACCACGATGGCCGCGCCATCCTCGGCGAGGCGGCGGGCGAAGCGCAGGGCGCTCAGGCCGGGCTGCGGCGAGGCGTCCAGCGTGAAGACCAGCACGACCTTGCCCTGACCGGTGAAATCCATCATGGCCAGTTCGGCGGCGAGAAGATCCGCCGGTGCGGTCTCGGTCCCGGGCTTGCGGCGCATTCCCGGTGCGGCGGCCGGTGCGGCCGTCTGGAGGGGCGGCTCCTGAGCCTTGCGGCCAAGGCCGAAAGGCAGCGACAGCCCGCTGAAGAGCGAGGGCTTCTGTGCCTCCCATGGCAGGGGATGCGGGTCCGGTGCCGCGCCGGGTCCGGAGGCCGCGGCGGGGGTAGCCGGCATATCGTAGCCATAGGCGTCGAGATAGGCCGGCATGGCCTGACGGGCCATCAGGGCCTGCGTGGCGATCAGGGTCGAGGAGACGACCAGCGTGCCGAGCGTGGCGAGCAGGATGATCGGAATCTTCTTCGGGAAGGTCGGTTCGCTCTGCGGGAAGGCGCGCGAAATCACCCGCGCATCGGCCGGCTGGGTGCTTTCGGTCGAGCGGGCGGCAGCATCGAGGAACTTGTTCCGGTAGGAATTGAGCTGCTCGCGCAAAGCGAGCGCCTCGCGCTCGAGTGCCTTGAGCTGGACCTCGTCCTCGTTGGACAGGGCGGTCGCCTTTTTCTGGCTGTCGAGTTCGGCCTGCATCGAGGCAACGCGGGCGCCGGCGGCCCGGGCGTCGTTCTCGAAGGCGCGGGCGGCGCGCTCGGCCGCGGCCCGGACCTGGCCCTCGAGATCCTGAAGCTGCGAGGCCAGTTCCTTCATGCGCGGATGGCCGGGCAGCAGGGTCCGCTCCTCGAGCGCGATCTGCGCCTTGAGCGAGGCGCGCTGCTCCAGCAGGCGGCGGACCAGCTCGTTATTGATGACTTCCGACGTCTCGAAAACCTTGCCGAAGCGCAAGGCATCACGGATGATCTTCGCGCGGGCCTGCAGATCGGCCTGCTGGGAGCGGGCCAGCGAAAGCTGCGTGTTCAGCTCGGAAAGCTGCTGCGTGGTGATGTTGGTGTTGTTGGTGCTGACGAACAGGCCCTTCGAAGCCCTGAACGCCTCGACCTTGCCTTCCGCCTGCTGGACGCGCTTCATCAGCGGTTCGACGGCCTTTTCCAGCCATTCCGAGGTGACGCGGCTGGTCTGGGTCTTCGCGCCTTCCTCGCGGGCGAGATATTCCTCGGCGATCCGGTTGGCGACCTTCGCCGCAACCTGCGGATCCTGAGACTGGAACTCGATCGCAATCACGCGGGACTTGCCGAGCGGATAGACCAGCAGCCGACGGAAATACATTTCCAGCACGCGCTCGTCCTGCGGGATCGTGCGCGGGTCCTTCTGGAGGCCGAGGGCAATCAGGATCGTGCCCGACAGCCCGACTCCGTTCTGGACGGGGTCATATTCGGCGCGCTTGTGCAGGCCCATCTCGTGGATGACCTTGAGCGCCAGATCCTTCGACATGACATTCTGGACCTGGCTCGCCACCGCTTCGGGGTCGATGGCCGGGTCGCTGCCCCGGGTATCCCGGTCGGGCCGCGAATAGACCGTCTCGCGGTTCTCCAGCAGGACGCGCGCCTCGCCGGTGTAGCGGGGCGTCAGGATATTGACGGCCAGCATCGCGAGGCCGAACGCAACGGCCGTCGGAACGATGATCCAGAACTTCTTCCGCCACAGGGCCACGGCAACGCCCCCGACGCTCTCATGCGTCGCGGGCGGCACAGCCGGGGCGCGTTCCGCCGAATCCATGCGGAAACTCCTTTCACTTCGAAAGAAAGGCTGAACGAACATGGTTTCATTCGCGTTAAAGCGGCTGACGATCCGCCGGATTGACCCTTCGTTAACCATGACCGGGCAAGGTGGGCGCTGTAGAAATCGCCTCGAGTCTTGTCATGCGCCTGGTACGGATCCTTGGAACCCTCGCCTTCGCCCTGGCCGTTTCGGCCTGCGCGAACGGCGTGCGTTACAATCATCAGTATCTCGAAATGGAAGCCCATGCTCCCTACACGCTGGCGGGCGGTGACCGGCTGCGCGTGATCGTCTTCGGGCAGGACAGCCTTTCCAATTCCTATGCCGTCGACGGGGCCGGCCGGATCGCAATGCCGCTGATCGGCGTGATCGAGGCGCAGGGCCGCACCACACTCCAGCTCGCCCGTGCGATCGAGGACAGGCTGCGCGCCGGCTATCTGCGCGAGCCGAAAGTGTCGGTCGAAGTGGAGACCTACCGGCCCTTCTTCGTGCTCGGCGAAGTGAATGCCTCCGGGCAGTTTCCCTATGTCAACAACATGACCGTGCAGACCGCCATCGCCATTGCCGGCGGTTTCGCCCCGCGCGCCAACCGGAACTATGCCGAACTGACGCGCGCGACGCCCGAAGGCATGGTGACCGTAGCCGTTCCGATGACGATGCCTGTCCGCCCCGGCGACACGATCGTCATCAAGGAACGCTTCTTCTGATGGCCGACGGAGCCTTGCCTGCGCCCGCCGAGCGGCCGCTCCGGATCCTCTACGTCTTCCGCGCCCCGGTCGGCGGACTGTTCCGCAACGTCTTCGACGTGATCCGCGCCCTCGCCGCGCGGGGCCATTCCATCGGGCTGCTCTGCGACAGCCAGACCGGCGGCGAGCGGGGTGAACGGCTGCTCGCGCAGCTGGCGCCCCTGCTCCCGCTCGGAATCCACCGGATGCCGATGCATCGCAACCCGCATTGGACGGACATTCCGGCCCTGATGAAGATCCGCGCGCTGGTGCGGGAGCATGACGTCGATGTGGTGCACGGGCACGGCGCGAAAGGCGGCCTCTACGCGCGCTTCCCGAGCTTCCCGAGGCGCAAGGGGCGCCCGATCCGCTGCTACACCCCGCATGGCGGCAGCCTGAACTACTATCCCGGCTCGCTGGCCCACAAGGGGTTCATGCTCGTCGAGAAGCTGCTCGAAGCCTCGACCGATCTCTTCCTGTTCGAGAGCCGGTTCATCACCGACCGCTATGCCGAATTCGTCTGCCGGACGACAAAGCCGGTGGTCATCGCGCTGAACGGCCTGCACCAGCATGAATTCGAGCCGGTCGTCCCGCGGGAGGACGCGACGGACTTCCTCTATGTCGGGGAATTCCGCGAGGCCAAGGGGATCGACACCCTCGTCGAGGCGCTGTTTCTCCTCGCCGCGGACGGCATCTTCCCGACGATCACCATGGTCGGGTCGGGCCCTTCGGAAACGCGGATCCGCCAGATGATCGCCGAGCGCGGCCTCGAGGGCAGCTTCCGGTGGCAGGGCGTTACGCCCGCCAGCGAGGCCTTCCGGCTCGGCCGGATCATGGTCGTGCCATCGCGCTTTGAATCCCTGCCCTATATCGTGCTCGAGGCCGTGGCCGGCCAATTGCCGCTGATCAGCACGCATGTCGGTGGCATTCCCGAGGTCCTGCCCCGGGACTACCCGCTGCTGATCCCGCCGAACGATCCCGCCCGGCTGGCCGGGGCGATGCGGAACGCCGTGCAGTCGCCGTTCGATTCGCTCCGACAGACGGCTGCGAAGCTTTCAGCCGATGTGCAGACGCGCTTTACCGTTCCGCTGATGGTCAGCACGGTGGAAGGCGCCTATCGCCGGGTTCTGGGGCAGGCCTGACCGCGCCGCCGGTGCAACGGCCGGCTTAACCGGATCTTGAAGGCTGCCGGCTAGCCTCCCGCATGCAGGTGTGTCTCCGCCTGCGCGTGGAGTTTGCGTTGCGTTCGAGGATCCAAGGCGGCAAGCGGCCCGGGCCAACCCTGCCCCGGCCCGACTGGATGCGCCATTCCCCCTTCCCGTCCGGCCTCTTCATGCCTGCCCATGCCGGCGAGCCCATCCTGCTGCTGATGATCGGGCTGATGGTCTTTACCGGAGCCTTCGTCATCTTCGACATCGCCTATAACGTCACCAGCATCGCGACGGTCGGGCTGTTCGTGCTGATGGGCCTGCGGTTCGACCGGCGGAATGCCCCGCTCCTGCTCTTCCTGATGGTCTTCAACCTTGCCGGCCTGATCGCGCTGCAACCGCATCTCGATTTCGCCGACAGCCGGGAATTCATCATCGGCACCTGCTTTGTCGCCACGACCGCCGCCTTCTTCTGCATGGCGATGAACCAGAACGCGATCCAGCGCCTCGAGGCGATCAAATGGGGCCTGCTGGCGGGCGCGAGCGCGGCCTCGCTGGCCGGCATCATCGGCTATCTCAACATTGCCGGGCTCGGTGCTGCCTTCACCATGCATGAAGGGCGCGTCTCCGGGACGTTCCGCGACCCGAACGTGCTGGGCTCGTTCCTCGTCCTGCCGGCCCTGTTCCTCATCCATGACTTCCTGCGCGAGCCACGGTGGCGGCTGCTGCGCGCGGCCCTGCTGGGGCCGATCCTGCTTGGCCTGTTCCTGACCTATTCCCGCGGGTCCTGGGCGGCGATGGTCATCGGGACGGCGGTGCTGGTCGGCCTGATGTTCGTGACGGCCCGCAACGACCGGACACGCGCGCAGCTGACGCTGCTGACTCTGGCGGGGTTCTTCGCCCTGGCCCTGGGCTTCGCCGCGATCCTTTCCGTCGACCAGATTGCCGAGGTTTTCGCCGACCGGTTCACCCTGCAGAAGGACTATGATTCCGGCCCGTCCGGGCGTTTCGGCAACCAGCTCCGCTCGTTGCCGGACCTGCTTTCACGGCCGCTGGGGCACGGCCCGAACCGGTTCTGGCTCTACTATCCGGAGAACCCGCACAATACCTACCTGATGGCCTTCGCCTCCTATGGCTGGCTGGGCGGGATCACCTTCCTCGCCTTCATCGTCTCCACCGTCGTCATCTCCTGGCGCACGGTCCTGCTGCGCACGCCGTTCCAGCCCTATGCGGTCGTGATCTTCGCCGGCCTGATCCCGCATCTCGTGCAGAATTTCCAGATCGATACCGACCGCTGGCGCCATCTCTTCATGATCTATGGGCTGAGCTGGGGGCTGGCAGCGGCCTCGCGCCGCTGGCTCGACGAGTACCGCTTCTACGCGAACCTCGCCTATACGAGCGCGCGCGATCGCGTCCGCCCGCCCGAAGCGCCGCCCCTTCAGCCACAACCTGCGGAGTGAATCGGCCTATTGCCGCGCGAGGAGGCCGGAATAGACCTCCTCCAGCCGGCGGCAATGCCGTTCGAGGCTGTAGGGATCGGCCCAATAGCGCCGGTAGGCCCCTTCGGAAAGCCGCCTCGCCATCCCGTCATCCGACATCGCGACGAGAGCCCGGGCGAGATCGGCCGGGTCCGCCTGCCGGAACCACAATCCGTTCTCGCCATCGATGACGCTGTCCCGCGCGGCGCATCCATCCGCTGCAATGACCGGCGTGCCGAGCGCAAGCGCCTCCAGCACGGTCAGGGGCTGGCCCTCGTGCCAGAGCGAGGGGAAGACCAGCGCCCGCGCCGCCCGGAGATGGCGGCGGACACCGGCCGCATCCTGCCAGCCGACCAGCCGGGCCTCGGGATAACGCCGGCGCAGCTCCTCGGCCAGCGGACCATCGCCCACGAAGACCGGCGTGATCCCGGCAATCCGCGCCGCCTCGGCAAAGACGAAGATGCCCTTCTCCGTCGACAGGCGACCGAGATAGAGGATCTCGCCGGAGGCTGCATCCGCCTTCGGGCCGAGATCCTCGGCCTCGATCGGATTGGCGATCTCGTGCAATCTTGTGTTCGCTGGCAGGTGCCGGGCGATCACCTCACGCTGGTAGGCGTGGAAATAGGCGATATCCGGCAGGGCCTCGGGCAGCCGATGGACATGCTTCATCGCTGCGGTCCGGACCGTCCGCCATGCCTTGTGGAGGCGCGAGCGCGAATCGCAGGCCGTGGCGAGACAGGCCGCCGAAAGCGGCTGCAAGCTGCAGTGCCGGTGCTGCACGTAATTGTAGAAGCCGCCATTCGGGCAGAGCAGGAAATATTCGTGCATCGTATAGAGCGCTGGCAGCCCCGATTTCCGGATCGGGCCGGCAATCGACGAGGACAGCGCCTTGGCCCAGCCATGGACGTGGATCACCGTGTCACCGCGCGGCTGCGCGGCCAGCACCGCATCGAGCGCCCCGGCCGCTGCCTCGTTATGGATACCCCGCCAGGCGGCGCGCAGGGCCGAGCCATCCTTGATCAGCTCGCTCTGGCCGAGCACATGCACCGGAATGCCCGCCGCCGCGAGTTCCTCCGCCGCCGGCCCCACTGCCGCGAAGATTACGGGCTCGTGCCCGCGCGCCTTCAGCCCCAGCGCCGAATCGAGCGCGACCTTGGCCTGCCCGCCATTGACGAAAGCCGTATCCAGAACCAGCACGATGCGCATGGGCCGCCTCCCGGCCGATCCGCCTACCGGAAAATCATGAATTTTCCGGCCAACATGCGTCGCAGGCCCTTCTCCCGCCGCCCGCGCCGCGATGGTGGTGACGGGCCGGCAAAAGACATTGCCAGCCCCTGCCGGACCCCCTATAAGCCGGGGCTCGTCGGAGTGTAGCGCAGCCTGGTTAGCGCACTAGTCTGGGGGACTAGGGGTCGTGGGTTCGAATCCCGCCACTCCGACCATCACATTCCCTGAAATCAGCCGGTCCGGCCTGACGTGGGGCAGGCGCCCCCCATCAGGCCTCGTCCAGCGTCTCGACATAGCGCAGGCCGGCTTTCGCGAGGCCCTCGCGCATAGAATACATGTCGAGCCCGAGTTCGCCGGAGGCGAGGCGCTGGCGCTTCTCGGCCTCGTTCGCCTCGCGCTTCGCGCCGAGTTCGGCCATGCGCGCGGCATCGGCGCGCGGCACGACCACGACGCCGTCATCATCCGCGACGATGACATCGCCCGCATGGACCAGCGCGCCGGCGCAGACAACCGGCACATTCACCGCGCCGAGCGTCGCCTTGACGGTGCCCTTGGCGGAAATCGCCTTCGACCAGACCGGGAAACCCATCTCGGTCAGGGTGCGGACATCGCGCACGCCGGCATCGATGATCAGGCCCTGCACGCCGCGCGCCTTCAGCGAGGTGGCGAGGAGATCGCCGAAATAGCCGTCGGTCGAGGGGGCTGTGACGGCGACGACGAGCACATCGCCGGGCCGGCACTGCTCGACGGCAACATGCAACATCCAGTTGTCGCCCGGCTGGGCAAGGACCGTGACGGCGCTGCCGGCAATGGCGGCACCGGGATAGATCGGCCGCATGTAGGGCTGCATCAGGCCGATCCGGCCCATCGCCTCATGGGTGGTGGACACGCCGAGGCCGGCCAGGCGCTCGATGGCGGCAGGCTCGGCCCGCTCGACCCGGGTGACGACGACAGGTTTCATGCCAGTTCCTCCAGCGCCTGCGGGAAGAGGCGCTGATAGGCCTCGCCATAGGTCATGGCGCGGCCGGAATTGCGCCCGCCCTGCATGCCGCGGTTGAGCGCGACACGGGTGTAGTATTCCCAGAGATGCTTCTGCGCTGCCAGCACCTCGAAAGCCTTGCGCTTCACCTCCCAGACGTCATCGATGTTGAGGATGACATTCGGCTTGAAATTGCACTGCTCGGGCTGGTGCGGCTCGAACAGGAAGACCGGCGGCGCGGCATAGGCGCGGTCGGGATCGGGCTTATGGCCCGCCGCCTGCGCGATGATGCGCGCTTCCTGGGCGAGGCGTGTCGCCTCGGGATGGTCGATATTGTACGGGTCCTCGAGGCTGTGGGTGAGGATGAAGCTCGGCTTCAGCTCGTGGTTGATATCGACGAGCCGGTCGATGATCGCCTCGGTGCCGCGGAGCGGATAATCGCCGGCATCGAAGAACTCGATCTCCGCCCCGAGGATCGCCGCCGCGCGCTCGGCCTCGTCACGGCGCTGCGCCTTGACCTCGGCGAGGCTGATTCCGGCCTTCTTCCAGGCGAACTGGCTTTCGCCGCGCTCGCCATAGGAAAGGCAGGCGATCTTCACGCGATAGCCTTTTGCGACATGGAGGGCGATGGCGCCCCCGGCCCGCCAGACGAAATCTCCGGGATGGGCCGTGACGACAAGGGCGGTCTTGCGGGATGCACTCATTCGGGATTTCCGATCATTCGGCAGCGTGAGGAAGGGTTCCGGCCCCGGCCGGCATGCGGGCGAAGGCGGTGCCGTCGAACAGCTTGCGCGCGGTGCGCAGCAGGCCGGCCCGCGTAACGACCGGCACCGCCCCGGTATCGTCCACCTCGAGGCGGACGGAGAATTCGCCGGTCGGATGTTCGACCGAGAGCGTGCGGACCCGCCCGGCGGGCATGCGGGCCACGGCGGCGGCCGGCGAGCCGGGGAGAACGGCTGCCGTCGCCACCGTGACCGCCGCAAAGACGCCGATCGAGGCATGGCATTCATGCGGGATGAAGCTGCGCGTCAGGATATGGCCGCCGGCCACCGGCGGCGCGACCAGCGCGATCTTGGGCACGACCTTGCCCGAGACATCGCCGAGATTCATCAACGGGCCGGCTTCGAGCCGGATCGCCTCGATCCGGGCCTTGAGTTCGGCATCCTTGTCGAGCTGGTCGCGCGGTTCCTGCCCGGTCCGGCCGAGATCGGCCGCGCGCATCACGATGACGGGCATGCCGTTGTCGATCAGCGTGCAGGGCACGCCGCGGATGACATCGACCACATTGCCGGTGGGCAGGAGCGTGCCGCAGACCGAACCTTCCGCATCGAGAAAATCGATGGCGATTGGCGCCGCCGTGCCGGGCGCGCCGTCGATCCGCGCCTCGCCGAGATAGTTCACCTCCCCGCCGGGCGTCTCGACAAGGATCTCGGCGATCGTGCCGGTATTGAGCGTGCGCACCTTCACCCGCGTTTCGGGATGGCGGGCGGCGACAAGGCCGCGCTCGATGGCGAAGGGGACGACGCCGGCGAGGATGTTGCCGCAATTCGGGGTCGTGTCGACCATCGGCTTGTCCACGCCGACCTGCGCGAAGAGGAAATCGATATCGCAGCCCGGCTCGACCGAGCGCGAGACGATGGCGACTTTCGAGGTCAGCGGATGCGCCCCGCCCAGCCCGTCGACCTGACGCGGATCCGGCGACCCCATCAGGCTGAGCAGCAGGTCATCCCGCGCGGCGGGATCGGACGGCAGGTCTTCGGCGAGGAAATACGCCCCTTTCGAGGTGCCGCCCCGCATCATCATGCATCGAACGCCCCGGAGCATCGTGGCCTTCCCGTTTCTTCCCTCGGGGACCGCACCGGGCATCGCCCTGCCGGCTGTCCTCATTGCCCGAGAGAGATGCTCCGCCCGGTTTGATGAATCAAATGATCGTTTTGCACGGATTGATGAGCTGAATTCAAAGCCTGCGCCGGTCGGCTCCGCTTCCGAGGCAGACAGCCGGGGCATGCAAGACCTTCATCAATGGGCGAGAAAATCCAATTTGATTCAGCATCTTTGCGCGCCCATCCTGCCGCCCACAGAAGGCCGAATGCCCGCCTCCGAGGAAGCCCGAGACCATGTCCGAACCCGAAACCCGTTCCGTGCCGGAACCCTGCCACGACATCGCCCATCTCGGCCATGTCGAGATGTACACCGATCGCTATGAGGAGAGCCTGCGTTTCTTCACCGAGATCTACGGCCTGACGCTGACGGCCGAGGACGGGCAATCTGCCTATCTCCGGGCGTTCGACGATTACGAGTTCCATAGCCTGAAGCTGACGCGCCACACGACGACGGGGATCGGGCATGTCGCCTACCGGGCCAGTTCTCCCGCAGCGCTCGAGCGGCGTGTCAGGGCGATCGAGGCCAGCGGGTACCCGGTTCACGGCTGGACCGAAGGCGATCCCGGCCATGGCCCGGCCTTCCGCTTCGAGGATCCGTTCGGCCATGTGTTCGAGATCTATTACGACACGCATCGCTACCAGCCGCCGGCGGGCCAGAAGGCCGCGCTGAAGAACATCGCCCAGCGTTATCACGGAAGGGGGGCTTGCCCGCGCCGGCTCGACCATCTCAACCTGCTGGCCAGCGACGTGCGTGAGTTCCGGCGCTTCATGGAAACCTGCCTCGGCAGCCGCGTGACGGAGATGATCCAGCTGGATAACGGACGGATCGGCGGCTGCTGGTTCACGATCAACAACAAGACCTATGACCTCGCCTGCACGGAGGAGCATGGCGGCGGCACCGGGCGCCTCCACCATGTCACCTATGCCACCGACCAGCGCGAGGACATCCTGCGCGCGGCCGACATTTTCCTCGAGAACGGCGTGCATATCGAGACGGGGCCGCACAAGCATGCGATCCAGGGCACATTCTTCCTCTATGTCTGGGAGCCGGCGGGCAACCGGGTGGAACTGGCCAATGCCGGGGCGAGGCTGATCCTCGCGCCGGACTGGGAGCCGGTCATCTGGACCGAGGCCGACCGGAAGAAGGGCCAGGCCTGGGGGCTCAAGACGATCGAGAGCTTCCACACCCATGGCACCCCGCCGGTGAAGATGGATTGAGGCTCTCCGAATATGGCAGTGGGCGATGGGCAATCGGCAGTCGGGGCCCCACACCCGCCGTCGCTTCGCGCCGGCGGCCTCACCCCCCCGGGGAGAGGGAAGCCGAGGGCGAAGCCCGAGGCAGGGTAAGGGGTTCAGCCTCCTGCCAGCCGCGTGCCGAGTTCGGCCAGTCGTTCCGCGCCGACATTGGCGAAAGCGATGCGCAGATGGGTTTCCTGGCCGGGTCCGAAATAGGGCCCGGGCAAGGCCAGCACGCCGGATTCCAGTGCCAGTTTCCGGGCGGCGTCCCGCGCCGGCATGCCCGGAAAGGGATGCGCCGCAAAGGCGAAATAGGCGCCGAGGGAATCGAGCCGCCAGCCCGGCAGCGGCGCGAAGGCCGCACGGCAGGCAGCCGCACGGCGGACGAGATCATCACGCTGCCCGTGCCGCCAGCTGCGCAGGCCCTCGATCGCCCAGGCCACGACCCGCTGCGCCGGGCGCGCCGGGCAGATCTGCACCGTGTCCAGCACCTTGGCGATCTCGGCCATGGTTTCCGGCGCCGCGGCCATGGCGCCGAGCCGATGGCCCGGCACAGCATAGGCCTTCGAGAAGGAATAGAGCTGGATCACCACGTCGCCCCAGCCGGCATCCGCCAGCAACTCATGCGGGCGGCCGCTGCCGGCGGGCAGGAAATCGCGGTAGGTTTCGTCGAGGATCAGGGCCAGCCCGCGCTGGCGGGCGAGTTCGGCGAAGGCCGCGATGGTCGCCGGCGGATAGATCGCGCCGGTCGGGTTGTTCGGCGTGACGAGCACGATCGCCCGGGTGGCCGGCGTGATCCGGGCGGCGGCCTCCGCCACATCCGGCACGAAGCCGGCTTCGGGCCGGCAGGGCAGCGGCTGGGCCGCGATGCCAAGCATATCCAGCGCCATCTTGTGGTTGAAATACCATGGCGTGGGCAGCATCACCGCATCGTCGGCCGCCGCAATCGCCATCACGGCGACAATGAAAGCCTCGTTGCACCCCGCAGTGATCGCGACGCTTTCCACGGGCAGGCGGGCGCCATACAGCGCGCCCGTCTCCGCCGCATAGGCCTCGCGCAGGTCGGCATCGCCGAGGATCGGGCCATAGCGGGTGCAGTCGGGGTCTCCCGCCGCCGCCGCAAGGCGTTCCAGCATCGCGGCGGGCGGCGGCTCGCCGGGCACGGCCTGCGACAGGTCGATCATCGGGCCGTGGCGCCCGTCATAATCACGGCGCCAGCCCTGCGCCTCGGGAATGGGGGGTGAATCGACCGCGAGCAGGCGCGGATTGAGACGATAGGCAAGCTTGGTCACGGCGGATCCTTCGGATGTCGGGCGACCTTAGCCCGCCATGGCGACGGTGCAAGGGCTGGCTTCGCGCTTGCCTGGGCGGATGCATTGACGGAACGCGCGCCCGTGCCATCTTCTTGGCAAGGAGAAGGAGACGTCCCATGCTGCGCCCTCTCGCTTTTGCCGGCTGGCTGATGCTCTCGGCCCTGCCCGCTTTCGCCGAAGCCTGCCTCGGCCCGATTGCCCGCGCGCCGGACGGAACGCCGATCTCGGTCGCGGCCCTGCAGAACGGCGAGGTGCGCATCACCTATGTCGGCCATTCCACCTTCACGATCGAGAGCCCGCAGGGCGTGACGGCCGCGACGGATTACAGCGATTATTTCCGGCCGCCCTTCCTGCCGACCATCGCGACGATGAACCACGCCCATTCCAGCCATTTCACCTACCGCCCGGACCCGTCGATCCGGCATGTCCTGCGCGGCTGGGCGCATGAGGGCCGCACGCCGTCCTTCGACGTGCAGGAACGCGACATGCGCGTCCGCAACGTTCCGACCAACATCCGCGATGGCGGCGCGACCGAATTCTCCGGCAATTCGATCTTCATCTTCGAGGTGGGCGGGCTGTGCATCGCGCATCTCGGCCATCTCCATCACACGCTGACACCGGACCATCTCAAGGCGATCGGGCAGGTGGATATCCTGATGGCGGCGGTGGACGGCTCGTGGACGCTGGATCTCGACGGCATCGTCGAGGTGATCACCCAGTTGCAGCCGAAAGTGGTGATCCCGATGCATTTCATCACCGAATACTCGTTGCAGCGCTTCCTCTCGCATATCGGCACGCGCTACCCGGTGGAGCGGCTGGCCAGCGACAGTGCGGTCTATTCGCGTGCAAATTTGCCAACGAAACCGGCAATTCAGGTCATGATTGGCCGGTGATTTTTGCTTGAATGCAAACTATAATGAGGGGATGACACTCACCCTTTCCTCCCTTCCCGAAACGCCGGCCATGCCGGTTCTCTTCATCGGCCATGGCTCGCCGATGCATGCCATCGAGGACAGCGCGTTCTCGAGGGCCTGGGGCGAGATGGGCGCCAGCCTGCCCGCCCCGACCGCAATTCTCGTGATTTCCGCCCATTGGATGACGCGCGGCGTCAGCCTCGTGCATATCGGCCGCAAGCCGCGCACGATCCATGATTTCGGCGGCTTCCCGCGCGCCCTGCACGAGGCGCAGTATCCCGCGCCCGGCGCGCCGGACATCGCCACCGCCACGCTCGACCTGCTGCGCGAGCACCATGCCGAGGCGGATATGGAATGGGGCCTCGACCATGGCGCCTGGTGCGTGCTGCTGCGGATGTTCCCGAAGGCCGATGTGCCGGTCTACCAGCTCTCGCTCGATCTCTCGCGACCGCTGAAAGACCATATGGCGCTCGCGCGCGACCTCAGGGCCCTTCGCCGCAAAGGCGTGCTCATCGTCGGGTCCGGCAATGCGGTGCATAACCTGCCGGCCATGCGCTACGGCATCGACGCGTTCGACTGGGCGCGGGAATTCGACGGGCGCATTGCCGCGGCGATCGAGCGGCGCGATTACGCGGCGCTGGCCGAGATCGACCCGCGCGATCCGCTGACGCGCATGGCGCATCCGACGATCGAGCATTTCCTGCCGCTGCTCTACACGCTGGGTGCCGCCGAAGAGGCGGACCAGCCGAGCTTCTTCGCGGAAGGCTTCGATCTCGGCTCGATCTCGATGCGGAGCGTGCTGCTGGCGGCGTGAGGGGTCTCCCGCCTATTTCGCGAACCGCGAGAAGGTCATGTCCGGAGAGGACATGTTGTGGCGCGAGGGCCAGTAGCGGCCAGCCCAGAACTCGTTCGCCTCACCGCCCTTGTAATCGAGCACATGCTCCTCGCCCCAGCGGGTCCTGCCGGCCTGCCGGAAGGCGACGCGCGAGACATCGTTGTTGATGTCGGTGACATACATCGACCGCAGGGCCGCGAAAGGCCTGTCCTTCGGCAGGTTGCCGGAGAGCCGGACCTCGAGGCTGATATGGTCCTTGTCGAGCTTGTCGAGCCTGAGGCTGCCCTCGCCGCCATCGCGGAAGGGGAAATGGAAGGTCATGGTCTCCGGATCGAAGCGGATCTCCTTCAGCGCCACGACGGGGCGGCCCTCCATCGTGACCGGGCCGATCATGAAGCTGGAGCCATAGGCGGTCCAGCCCATATGGGCCGGGGGCAACGGCCGGGCGCGCCAGTAGCCGTCGGGCGGATAGACGACGAGCATCTCCTCCATCCGCTGGCCGATGCGCTGATAGACCTGGATAAGGTGGAGGCCGGTCTCGACCCTGTCCCCCACCTTCACCGGCACATCGGCCGGGCGCCAGAAGCTGGGATAGACCTGCCCGACAATGGAGATCCACGGCGTTTCGTAGAGCGTGACCTGCCGCGGCTTGCCGGGGTTGAAGACCGGATCGCCGGACATGTCGCAATCGGTGAAATCCGGCAGGGCCAGATCCTCCTTCAGCGTGGCGATATAGGCCGGGTGGACCGCCTGCACGCGGAAGCTCCGGACCTCCGGATTGAGGAAGCGAATGTCGATATTGTCCTTCTCGGCGCAGACTTCCGGTTCGGAATGGTTCTCGACCTTCACCGTGAGGCTCGGCGGCTTCTTGTTGTGCGCGCCGAGTACCGTCTGGTCGGGAGTGGTGGCGGTCTGGGCGGAGGCCGTATCAGCGCAGCACATGAGAACACCTATCGTGACGAGGAATCCAAGGAACGGGGCCTTGCCAGCCCGGGGCGCGGCCACGGGAACGGGTCGATCAACCGCGAAACGTCGCATAGACATCCCCCGAATTGGCCGCATGTGGCAGGGACAGGATATGGGCCGCCATGTCGCCGGCGGAAACGGGTTCATCGAAATGGAGCTGCTGGCTTTCGCCGAGCGCGATGTTGAAGCGGTAGGGCCGGAGCGCGGCCAGAAGCGCGATGCATCTGCCGGCAATATCACGCTGGATCGTCGTGAATTCGAAGGACAATGCCCGGACCGGGTGCGTCAGGCCGGAGAGCACATCCGCCTCGAACCCTTCGACATCGATCTTCACGAAATCCGGCAGGCCATGCGCGGCAATGAGGCTGTCGAGCGTCGTCACCGGCACCTCGATGGCCCGGTCCCAGACCTGACCTTCCCAGCCCGAGGCGCCATCGGCCGCCCGAACGAACTCGGTCGAGGCGGTGGTGACGGTGGGGTTGGCGGAATTGACATGCAGGGTCAGCCGGCCGGGCTGCGGCCCGCAGGCCGCCTCGACCAGCGTGACGCCCTCGTCCTGTCCATAGATTTCGCGGATTGCGGCCGCGCAGTCCGGCTGCGGTTCGAGCGCGACGACCCGGGCCCCGACGCGGCGGAACGAGCCGATCCGGTCGCCGACATGGCTGCCGATATCGAAGGCAAGGCCGCCCGGCTGCACGAAGCGCGCATAGAGCGCATCCATCGCGGCGTCGCGCGGGGCATCGCCGTAATAGACCTCGAAGGAGCGGCGAAGGCCTGGCCAGCGCGTGGTGAGGCTGGCGATCCGGTCAGCGGGAAGGGTCACGCGGCGCTCCCCTGGCTCTGGGCCTTCAGGACGATCTCGGGCTTCTCGATCTCCTCGGGGATGGCGTAGAGGCCCCGGCGGGTCAGTGCCTCGCCAAGCTGCGGATCGGCGCTCCAGACCGCAAACGGAATGGCGACAAGGAACCCGAAGGTCAGCGGCAGCGACCAGAGCGCGAATTCCACCGAGGTGACCGCCATCAGGCCGACCACGACCACCCCGAACAGGGTCTGCGGCCAGAGATTGGAGGCCGCGATATCCCACGGCACGCCGTGCGCATCACGCGCCTGCCCGCCCCAGGTGACCGATTTGCCGATCAGCAGGCCGAGGATGAAAATCGTGGTCTTGAACGTATCCGCCGCGCCGAGCACCCAGGCGAAGAGGATCTCGGTGAGACCGGCGAACAGGAACCTGCCGGTGCCGCCATAGCGCTTCGTGCCGCCCGGCGTGAGCATGATGTCGATCAGCCCGGCGATCTTCGGCATCAGGTTCATCACGGTGAACAGGATGTAGAGCGTCAGCGCCGAGGCAACCGGGAACAACGCGAGGCTCTCGCCGTCGAAGGGCTTCAGCGCGGCCAGCGGCAGCATCAGCGTCCAGGCGGGAATGCCGAGGAACATCAGGATGGCCCAGATCAGCTGGAAGCGGCTGACGGGATAGAGCGCCGGCAGGTCGAGCAGCTTGAAATACTGCAGGTTGCCCTGGCACCAGCGGGTATTGCGCTTCATGAATTCGAGCAGGGTCGGCGGGTTTTCTTCCCAGGAACCGCCCTCCTCCGGCATGACGCGCACCTCATAGCCGGCGCGGCGCATCAAGGTGGCTTCCACCTGATCATGGCTGAGGATATGACCACCGAAGGGCGGCTTGCCCGGCAGGACAGGCAGGTGGCATTCGTCGCGGAAGGGGGCGATCCTGGCCAGCGCGTTATGACCCCAGAACGGGCCGCATTCGCCCACCCACCAGGCCTGCCCCATCGTGTAGGCGCGCATGCCCTGGCGCATGCCGAACTGGAAGATCCGGGCGAAGGCCGATTTCGAGGGCATGCCGACGACGAGGCTCTGCAGGATGCCGAGCTTCGGATTGGCCTGCATGATCCGGACATGATGCAGGATGGTGCGCGCATCCATCAGGCTGTCGGCATCGAGCGGCAGCATCAGGTCGAAATCCGCACCCCAGGTTTCCAGGAAATCGCGGACATTGCCGGCCTTGAAGCCGGTATTCTCCTGCCGGCGGCGATAGGTGATCGGCGCATCGGCACCGGCCTCTTCCTTCCAGCGGGCGAAACCGGCCTCTTCCTCCGCCGCGACATCCTCGCCGTTGGTATCGGAGAGCAGGAAATAGGCGAAGCGATCCGCCGCCGGGGTGGCATCCAGCTCGGCCTTGATCAGCTTCATCCGGTGCAGGGCACGGGCGGGATCCTCGTTGCGCAGGGTCATGAAGATCGCGGTCTTCAGCGTGACCGGCATGTCCGGGGCGGGCAGGTCGGCGAAGGGTGCGACCTCGCGCATGGCATCGCGGCGGCCATGGAGCAACCACAGGCCGATCACGGCATTCCAGAAGCCGAGCACGGCCCAGGGCGTGCCGAAAACCATGCAGATGAAGAGCAGGATATCGACGAGGCTCCAGCCGCCGGTGCCGAGGATCGAGCCGGCCCAGACGAGCAGCGCCACATAGAGCGCGACATTGAGGCCGCCGACGATCACGCGGCGATAGGTCAGCGCCTCCGCGCTCTGGGTGCCGGTCGGCGTGAGGGGGATGGCGATGCGGGGCGCATTCGTCTCCGGGGGCATGGTCAGCGGGGCCTTTCGCGTTACGTCTGTTCGGTGCATGCGGCGGGTGCCATATGCAGACTTGCCACATGCAGCGTTGCATGAAATGGCTCGGACGGAAGTCCTGTCCGTGCGATATCGCGGATGGAAGCTGAACGAAAGCAAACCAGAACTCTCATGCCGCAGCCATCTTCCTCCGCCCTCTTCTACACCGCGCCGATGGCGGCCGAGCGCCGAACCGTGCCGCTGCCGGCACTCCGCCCGGGCGAGGCGCTGGTGCGGACCGAATTCACCGCCCTGTCCCGCGGGACGGAGCGGCTTGTCGCCTCCGGCCTGGTGCCGCCGGAAGAACAGGCCCGGATGCGCTGCCCGTTGCAGGAGGGCGATTTTCCCTTCCCCGTGAAATACGGCTATTGCGCCGTCGGCGTGGTGGAAGATGGGCCGGCGGAATGGATCGGCAAGCGGGTCTTCGTGCTGCATCCGCATCAGGATCGTTTCGTCTGTGCCGTTTCATGGCTCAACCCCGTGCCGGATTTCCTTCCGTCGCACAGGGCGGCCCTGGCCGCGAACATGGAAACCGCACTCAACGCCATCTGGGATTCCGGCGTCTCGGCCGCCGACCGGGTGGTGGTGGTCGGCGGCGGGCTGGTCGGCCTGCTCGTTACCGCCCTAGCCGCGCGGATGCCGGGCACGGAGGTGACGCTGGTCGATCTCAACCCGTTGCGGGCGGAGATTGCCGGCCATCTCGGCGCGCATTTCGCGCTGCCGGAGCATGCGCCCAAGGGTGCGGATGTCGTGTTCCACACCAGCGCCAGCACGGCGGGCCTTGCCACGGCCATCAGCGCAGCCGGGCCGGAAGCGCGGGTGATCGAGCTGTCATGGTATGGCGCGAAGCCGGTGCAGGCACCGCTCGGCGGGCTGTTCCATGCCGGGCGCGTCAGCCTTGTCTCCTCGCAGGTCGGCACGGTCTCGCCCGGGCATGCGGCGCGGGGCTGGACCTATTCATCGCGCCTTCAGGCGGCCCTGCGCTTATTGGCCGATGACAGGCTGGATGCGTTGATCACCGAAACCCTCCCCTTCCCTGACCTGGCTCCGGCCATTCCCCGCCTGCTGGCGGCGGATGCCCCGGGGCTTGCCACGCTGATCCGTTATTGAGGAAAGACCGATGTTTGCCGTTGAAGTCCGCGATCGCATCATGATCGGCCATTCGCTGCCGGACCCGTTTTTCGGGCCTGCCCAGAACATGCACGGCGCGACCTTCGTGGTGGATGTCGCGTTTTTCCGCGAGACGATGACGAAGCAGAATGTCGTGGTCGATATCGGCGCGGCGCTCGATACGCTGGCGGCCGTGCTCAAGCCGCTGAAATACCAGAATCTCGATACGCTGCCGCAGTTCAAGGGCGTGCTGACGACGACCGAGTTTCTCGCCCATCACATTTTCGGCGAGATGGCGAAGGCCGCGAAATCAGGCGCGCTGGGCGAGGATGGCAAGGCCCTGACGAAGATCCGCGTCACCCTGCACGAGACCGATCTCGCCCGCGCCTGGTTCGAGGGCCCGCTGACGTGATGGCCCGTCGATGAGTGACATCGCCTTCCTGATCCCCGGAGACCTGAACCTGCCGACGGGCGGCTATGGCTATGACCGCGCGGTCATCCGGCTGCTGCCCGGACAGGGCGTGCAGGCGATGCATGTCGCCCTGCCCGGCTCGTTCCCGATGGCGAGCGACGAGGATCTCGCCGATTGCGCCGCCATCGTTCAGGGGCTGCCGCCCGGCTGCCCGCTGCTGATCGACGGGCTCGCCTATGGCGCGATGCCCGCCGGGCTGATCCGGTCGTTCAACCGGCCGATCATCGCCCTGTGCCATCACCCGCTGGCGCTGGAAAACGGCATCTCGGCGGCACGGGCGCAGGCGCTGCACGCTTCGGAAGCAACCGCGCTCAGCCTTGCCGACCACGTGATCGTGACCTCGCCGCTCACCGCGAAGATCCTCGAGGGGGATTTCGGCGTGCCCGCCGGCAAGATCACCGTGGCGATCCCCGGCACAGCCCGGAAGCCGCGCGCGACCGGCTCGGGCGAGGCGGTGCTGAACCTGCTTGCGGTCGGCTCCATCGTGCCGCGCAAGGGCTATGCCGTGCTGGTCGAGGCGCTGGCCGGGCTGAAGAAACGGGCCTGGCACCTGCGCATTGTCGGGGCCGCGCATGCGCTCGACACCGTCAATGCGCTGCAGCAGCAGATCAGCCAGGCGGGCCTCGCCGACCGGATCCAGCTGCTCGGCGCGGTGCGGGAGCGGGATCTCGACATGCTCTACGAGAAGGCGGACCTTTTCGTGATGTCCTCGCTGTTCGAAGGTTATGGCATGGTGCTTGGCGAGGCCATGCAGCGCGGCCTGCCCATCGTCACCACCACCGGCGGTGCGGCCAGCGATACCGTGCCAGAGGGGGCAGGCCTCAAGGTGCCGCCGGGCGATGCCGGGGCCCTTCAGGGCGCGCTCGAGCAGGCCATGGCCGATCCGGCCCTGCGGGCGCGGCTCGCCGACGAGGCGTATCGTGCCGGGCAATCCCTCCCCGACTGGGCCGATACGGCCCGCATCATTGCCGGGGCGCTCGCCCCGTTCCTCACGTCCAGAAAGGTTTCCGCATGAGCGGCTTCTCCGCTGACTGGCTTGCCCTGCGCGAGCCGGCCGACCATCGTTCGCGCCATGTCGAGCTTGCCGGCCGGGTCGGAACCCGGTTCGCGGGCCGCGAGGTGACCCGGGTGGTCGATCTCGGCTCCGGCACGGGCTCGAACCTGCGCGCCACCGCCCCGCTGCTTGGCAACAGGCAGGAATGGACGCTGGTCGATTACGATTCCGGGCTGCTCGAGGCGGCGGCGAAGGTCCTGTCCGGCTGGGCCGACGAGGCGCGCGCCATTGGCGATGACCTCGTCCTCGTCAAGGGCGAGGCGACGATCGGGGTGAAGTTCCGCGTGGTCGATCTCAACCGCGATCTCGATACGGTTCTCGCCGGCAAGCCCGATCTGGTGACGGCCTCGGCCCTGTTCGACCTGATCTCGGAAGCATGGATGAAGCGCTTCGCCGCTGCCCTCAAGGCGGCGGGATCGGCGTTCTACACGGTGCTCACCTATAACGGGCAAGACCAGTTCATCCCCGAGCATCCGTTCGATTTCGGCGTGATCCGCGCTTTTGCCATGCACCAGCGCCGCGACAAGGGCTTCGGCCCGGCTGCCGGCCCGGAAGCCGCGGCGACCCTCGTCGCCGCGTTGCGCCGCGAGGGCTATGCGGTGGAAACTGGCGATTCCCCGTGGATCCTCAAGCCGTCCGATGCCGAGCTGATCCGCGCGCTGCTGAAGGGCATTGTCCAGGCGGTGACGGAAACCGGCCTCATCGCCGACAATGGCCTGGCGGACTGGCACATCTATCGTGATGCGATGTGCGACCAGAAAGGCAGCCGGATGATGACCGGCCATACCGACATCTTCGCCACGCTTCAGGGCTGAGGCAGCTTCTGCCAGCTGAGCCATCCCTGCGGCTCTGGCCTGCCTGTCGTCAGGGCAGCATACGCCGCAGGACACCGTCCTTCAGGATGAGGCGATGGAACAGGGCCGCGCCGACATGCATGGCAACGAGCCCGGCCATCGCGATCGCGGCATAGCCGTGATATTTCAGGATGGTCTCGCCGAGCACGGTATCCTTGCCGAGCAGGGCCGGCAGATGGAAGCCGCCGAGCAGGCCGGTTGCGCCATAGGCCGAAACGCCGAGCCAGCCGAGGACCGGGACGAGGATCATCAGCACATAGAGCAGGCCGTGGGTCGATTCCGCCGCGACGACCTGCATCCGCGCGAGTCCGGGTTCCGGTGCCGGCGTGCCGTTGCGGATGCGGATGGCGATCCGGAGCACGATCAGCAGCAGCGCGAGGAAGCCGAACGTCTTGTGGGCCGTGTAGAGCTGGTTGGTCACGGCATCGAAATTCGTCGCCGCGCCGCGCTGCACCATGTAGATCCCGACCGGGATCAGCGTGAACACCATGAGGGCGATGACCCAGTGGAGCAGCTTCTGCCCTCCGGAATAGCTGATGGGCCGCGAGGATGGATTACTCATGCCGCTCTCCGGATTGTGATGCGCCTGTCAGGTCACAATCGAATAGCACATCGCCATCGCCGAGCGAAACCACCTCGACACGCGGGCGGAGGGCCTGGCTGATCCGGTCGATCGGCGCGAGGTCGAGCCCGGCCTGCCCCGAACCGAGGATGATCGCGGAGACCATGAGATGAAGGCGATCGACAATCCCGGCATCGATGGCGCGCGAGATGATACCGGCCCCGCCCTCGATGAGCACCCGGCCGAAACCGAGACCGGCCAGCGCCCGCGCAAGATCGGGCATGTGGAAATGGCCGCGCGCATCGGTGGCGAGGGGGATGATCTCGACCTCCGGCGGCAGCGGTTCGCCTCGGGCGCCGGAATCGCGGAAAACGATCCGGCGGACGCCATCGTCCCCGGCGAGACATTTGGCCGCAGCCGGCAGCCTGCCGCGGGCATCGATCACGATCCGGGCCGGATTCGGCCCTTCGCAGCGCCGCACATTGAGCTGCGGGTCATCCGCGAGCACGGTTCCGATCCCCACCACGACCGCATCGACATGGGCGCGGATGCGGTGAAGGTGGTCAAGCGAGGGGGACGCCCCTATGTAACGGCTGTCTCCCGTCCGGGTGGCGATCCTGCCATCAAGCGATTGGCCCAACTGGGCCACGATGAAGGGCCTTTCGGTGGAACTGCGCCGGAAAGCCTGGAAGAGGTTCGCGGTTTCGGGAGGCATCGGAGTCCTTGCAGGGCGACGGCATGGGCAGGTTTCACGTCTGAACGGGGCGGCACGAAATCAGACATCAGCCGTTCATCTTGCGAGCCCCATACATACATGGACCTTAACGATACGGTGTCCATCCGGCGGAATAACCCAGCCGAAAGACCGTAAACATGGACGAAAGAGGCGTAAATGGGTGACGTCAGTGAAATTCTCGGGCTGTTCGAGACCGCCGGCGAGCGGGCCGTCGACCGGGCCCTTGCGGAATACCGCGCGGGCCGGCCGGTGGCGATCATCGAGGGCGGCGACGCGCTGCTCGCGCTGAATGTGGAATCGCTCGAGGCCGCCGTGGCCGTCGCGCTCGACCGGCTGGCGCCGGGTCGTCCGCGCCTCGTCCTCCCGGCTGCGCGCCTGCGCCGCCTCGGGCTGGAGCGGACCCAGCCGGGTGTCGTCTCCTTCCCGGTTCCGAATGCGGAACGGGCGGAAATGCTCGCGCTCAAGATCGACGGCCGCATCGACGCCCCCGTGGCGCCGGTTGTGCCGCTGGACGAGGCTGCGCTCGAACTGGCGCGGCTCGCGCTCGTCACGCCGGCTGTCTATGCCGTTCCGGTGGCGATCGAGGCGGTGAAGGACGGCATTGCCCGCGTGACGGCTGCCGACTTGCGCGATTACCGGGCCAGCCAGGTCAAGGCGATGAAGATTGTCGGCCGGGCGCCGGTGCCGCTCGAATTCGCGGCCGAGACGGAATTCGTCGTCTTCCGCGGCGGCGAGGGCCTGCGCGACCAGGTGGCGATCATTGTCGGCAAGCCCGACCTGTCGAAGCCGGTCGCCATCCGCATGCATTCAGCCTGCCTGACGGGCGACCTGTTCGGCTCGCTGAAATGCGATTGCGGCGACCAGCTGCGCGGCACCGTCCAGAAAATGGCGGAGAGCGATGGCGGGATCCTGCTCTATCTCGATCAGGAAGGCCGCGGCAATGGCATCGCCAACAAGATGCGCGCCTACAAGCTGCAGAGCCAGGGCTGGGACACCTACGATGCCGACGAGGTTCTCGGCTTCGGCCTCGACCAGCGCCGCTTCGATTTCGCGGCGGTGATGCTGAAGCAGCTCGGCGTTGCCTCGGTCCGCGTGATGACCAATAACCCCGAGAAGATCGGCGCCCTCAAGGCCGCCGGCCTCGAGGTTGTGGCCGATAACCGCGCCTATGGCCGGCCGACGGCGGAGAATATCCGCTATCTCGCCTCCAAGCGCGACCGGGCGGGCCATTTCATCGATTTCGATGCGATGGTCGCGCATGCCCCGGTCAACGGCTAGCCCCCAAGGCTAGCCGCCCCGCGGGAGGCGGCCATGCTCCCATGGATGCAGCGCCCTCCCGGGACTGCCCCCTCCCTTCCGGAATTCGAGGCCAGCCTGCGTCACTGGCTTGTTGCCGTGGCAATTCTTCTGGCCTCGGCAACCTTCCTTGCCTGGCCGTGGCTGTCCGGGGCGGTAACCCTGCCTTGGGACGGCAAGGCGCATTTCCAGGCCCAGGCCGCCTTCCTTGCCCGTTCGATCCATGCCGGCGAGAGCCCGTTCTGGGCGCCTTATGTGTTTTCCGGCCATCCGCAGATCGCCGATCCGCAATCGCTGATCTTCAATCCCGGCTTCCTGCTGCTGGCCTTCCTGACACCGGAACCCAGCTTCGCCATGGTCGATGGCGTGGCCTTCGGCTCGCTGGTCTTCGGCGCGCTGGCCATTCTCGGCTTCGCGCGGGACCGGCGCTGGCATCCGGCCGCGGCCGTGGTTGCCGCTCTGGCCTTCGCCTTCGGCGGCGCGGCGGGCTGGCGCATCCAGCATGTCGGGCAGGTGCTGAGCCTCGCCTGGTTCCCGTGGGCCCTGTGGATGCTCGACCGGGCCTTGCGGCTGTCCTCGGTCCGGGCCGGCGCGCTGGCGGGCCTCTTTGCCGGGCTGATGGTGCTCGGGCCGGATCAGGTTGCGTTTCTCGGTCTTGTCTGTCTCGCAGGGTTCACGCTGGCGCATCTCCTTGCCGGCCCCGACCGGTTGGGGCGCCTGAGGGCCAGCCTGCGCCCGCTCCTGGCAGGCGCCGTGATTGGCGGGGCCGTCATCGCCCTGCCGATCCTGATGGTGCTGAGCTTTGCCGATGGCTCGAACCGGGCGCAGATCTCGCTGGCCGAAGCAGAGATCGGCTCGCTGCATCCGACCAACCTGCTGACTTTCGTTGTCGCGAACCTGTTCGGCACAATCGGCCCCGGCCCGGATTTCTGGGGGGCGCCCAGCGTGCACTGGCCCTACATCGTCATGTCGAATGTCGCGCGGAACATGGCCAACACCTATACCGGCCTGCTGCCGCTGGCCGGCATCCTCGCGTGGCTGGCCTGCCCGGCGGCCTACCGCTCGCGGATGGTCGCCCTGCCGATCCTGTTCGGCCTGATGATCGCCTATGCGCTGGGCCGCTACACCCCGGTCTTCCCGGCCGCCTATCACCTGCTGCCGGGTGTCGACCTTTTCCGGCGGCCGGCGGATGCGCTGTTCCTTGTCGGGGCGGTCGGCGCCTTGCTGGCCGGGTTCGGCCTCGATCGGGTGCTCAAAAGCGGGCCCTGGCCGGCGGGGACGGTATGGTTCTGGCTGACGACCGCACTGCTTGCGCTGGCGGGCGGGCTCGGCATGGCCCTCTGGCTCGGCAAGCTTGACCACACCCTGCCGCAGCTTCTGGCCACCGTCGGCTGGCTCGCCCTGGCGGCGGGCGCGCTTGTCGTGGCGCGGCGGCAGGCACAGGCCCGGCCGATGCTGGCCGCCGGCATTCTCGCCCTCGCCCTGACGGCCGATCTCCGCTGGAACCTGCGCCCGAATGATTCAACCGGGCTCGACCCGGCCCTCTACAGCGAGTTGCAGGCCGGCAATCGCAACGAGACCTTGGCCTGGCTCAAGGCACATGTCGTGCGGGACGGGCAGCGTCGCGACCGGGTTGAACTGGCCGGCCTCGGTTTCGGCTGGCCCAATGCCGGGCTCGTCCATGGATTCGAGAACGTGCTGGGCTACAATCCGCTGCGGGTGGCGGCCTACAGCGCCGCGACCGGCGCGCAGGACCATGCCGCCAACCCCGACCAGCGCCGGTTCTCCCCGCTGATGCCGGGCTACCGTTCCCCGCTGGCGAACCTGCTCGGGCTGCGCTTCATCGTGACCGGCGTGCCGATCGAACGGATCGACCCGTCCCTCGCGCCGGATCCGCCGCAACCGGTCGCCCGCACGAAGGACGGTTTCATCTACGAGAATCCCGCCACCCTGCCCCGCGTGATGATCGTACCGGAGGCGCGGCCGTTCGATCAGGGCCAGCTGATCCGGACCGGTGAATGGCCCTCGACCGATTTCCGGAACGTGGTCTTCGTCGAGCCCGGCGCGGCCGCCCTGCCCCGGAATGGCCCGGGCGGAACCGCGACCCTCACGCGTTACGGCCATGCGGTGATCGACATCCGTGTCGAAGCGCCCGGCGGCGGCATGCTGGTGCTGAACGATGTGTGGCATCCGTGGTGGTCGGCCGAGATCGACGGCGTTCCAGCCCGGATCCTGCGGGCCAACGGGATCTTCCGGGCGGTCATCCTGCCCGCCGGTGCACGGCAGGTGACGTTCCGGTTCGAGCCGGTGCGCGGGTTGATCCGCGGCATGCTGGCGAAGCGGGGGCTGGCCGGGGCGCCCTGATCGCGGACGTGGCGCCTTGAACGGGTCCCGCGCTCAGACCGGCTGGCGGCGCGCCAGGACCCGGTCGATCATGGCCCGGCAGGCCACCAGTTCATCAAGCGCATAGCGCATCGCCTCGCGGGCGGAGGCCGGCAGGCCCTCGGCCGGACCGTCACGCTCGACCGGCAGGGCCGGACGGATGACGGGCGGCGCCGGCATGACGCCTTCGCCGCGCGCGAGACCGCCCCGGAACATCGAGACCTGTGGCGGCGGGGGCGGAGCCGGGCCCTGCTCCAGCGTGATGGCGATGCCTGACTCGGCCGGCTCGTCCTCCGGCTCCGGCCGCCAGTTCTCCAGTGCCGGGTTCGGCTCGTCCGGCACGGCGGGAGCAGCGGCCGCCTCGACGGCCGGCACGAGGACCGGCAGGGCGGGCGGCTGCTGGATGGCGGGCATCTCGACCGGGGGCGCAGGCGGGTAGACGATCGCGGGCGCAGGAGGAACCGGGACGGCCGGAGCCGCCACCGGCGGCGGCATGGATTCGGGTTCGGCTTCCGCAAGCCCACGCGCGAAGACCTGCACGGCGCGGGCGCCCTGCTCCTTCAGGATGCGCTGGACACCCTTGATCGTGTAGCCTTCCTTGTAGAGCAGGTGACGGATGCCCTTGAGCAGCTCGACATCGTCCGGGCGATAGTAACGTCGGCCGCCGCCACGCTTCAGCGGCTTGATCTGGCTGAAACGGGTTTCCCAAAAGCGCAGCACATGCTGCGGCAGGTCGAGATCCTCGGCGACCTCGCTGATCGTCCGGTAAGCGTCCGGTGCCTTGTCCATGCCCGCCTCGCCTTCCGGTCGGATCAATCCTCGTCAGCCGATTCGAGCCCGTTGATCCGGGCCTTCATCACATTGGATGGCTTGAAGACCAGCACGCGGCGCGGCGTGATCGGCACCTCGACCCCGGTTTTCGGGTTGCGGCCGATCCGCTCGCCCTTCTCCCGGACGATGAAGGATCCGAACGAGGACAGTTTCACCGTTTCGCCCTTGGCGAGCGTGTCGCTGATCTCGCGGAGGACGGCCTCGACCAGGTCGGACGATTCGGCACGGCTCAGTCCCAGCTTCTGGTACACGGCCTCGCAAAGGTCGGCCCGGGTGATGGTCTGGTTGGCCATAGGCTTGATCCCCGTGATAACTTAAATCGTGATAATTGAATGTAACTCAAGGACTTACAAGTCTAGGCCTTCGGGTCATCCGGGTCAATCGGATTGCCCCGATCGCCCTCAGAGCCGGAACAGGGCGGAGCCCCAGGTGAAGCCGCCGCCCATCGCCTCGATCAGCACGACATGCCCTTTCCGGATCCGCCCGTCCCGGACGGCCGTGTCGAGCGCCAGCGGAATCGATGCCGCCGACGTGTTGCCGTGGTCCTGCACCGTCATCACCACCTTGTCGAGCGGGATGTCGAGTTTTTCGGCGCTGGCCGTGATGATCCGCGCATTGGCCTGGTGGGGCACGAACCAGTCGATCGTCCCGGCCGAGTAGCCCGTGGCGGCGAAGGCATCGACGATGACATCGGTGATCATGCCGACGGCATGCTTGAAGACCTCGCGGCCCTCCATGCGCAGATGGCCGGCAAGCTGGTTGGTCGACGGGCCGCCATCGACATAGAGCTTCTCGCGGTGGCGTCCGTCCGAGCGCAGATGTGTGGTCAGGATGCCCTGATCCGCCATGGTCCCGGCCGCCTCGTAGCCTTCGATCACCACCGCGCCGGCGCCGTCGCCGAACAGGACGCAGGTGGTCCGGTCGTTCCAGTCGAGGATGCGCGAGAAGGTCTCGGCGCCGATGACCAGCGCGCGCTGGGCCGAGCCGGAGGTGACGAATTTCTCGGCCGTGGTCAGGGCGAAGACGAATCCCGAGCAGACCGCCGCGACATCGAAGGCGGCGCCGCGGGTAATGCCGAGATTGGCCTGGACCTGGGTGGCCGTGGCGGGGAAAGTGTAATCCGGCGTGGCCGTCGCGAGAACGATCAGGTCGATCTCGCCGGCACTGATTCCGGCGGCATCGAGGGCCCGGCGGGCCGCCTCTGTCGCGAGCTGGCTCGTGGTCTCGCCCTCTGCGGCGAGGTGCCGGGCGCGGATGCCCGTGCGCTGGGTGATCCACTCATCCGACGTGTCGACCTTCCGCGCGAGATCGGCGTTGGTCACCCGGTTGGCCGGCAGGTAGCTGCCCGTGCCGATGATTCGCGTGCGACGCATTACTGGCCTTCCGTCCGATGGCTCCCGGACGGATCCGGGGCGGATTGTGCCTCGCCCTCGGCGGCCTCGACCATCGCGGAGGACGCGCCGGGCAGCACCCATTCGCCGCGATCGGCGAGGGCGTGGGAGATTTTCGAGAGCAGTTCGTATTTCACCATGTCGTAGGCGACATCGATGGCGCTCGCAAAGCCCAGGGCATCCGTGCCGCCATGGCTCTTCACGACGATCCCGTCGAGGCCGAGGAACACGCCGCCATTGACGCGGCGCGGGTCCATCTTGTGCCGCAGCGCCCGGAAGGCGCCGCGCGCGAAGACATAGCCGATCTTGGCCAGCAGCGAGCGTTGAATGGCACCGCGCAGATATTCGCCGATCTGCTTGGCCGTGCCCTCGGCGGTCTTCAGCGCGATATTGCCGGCGAAACCCTCGGTCACCACCACATCGGTCGTGCCCTTGCCGATATCGTCACCCTCGACAAAGCCGCGATAGTCGAGATTGGGCAGGTTGGCCTCGCGCAGGATGCGGCCGGCTTCCTTGACCTGTTCGAGGCCCTTGACCTCCTCGACGCCGACATTGAGCAGGCCGACGGTCGGCCGGTCGATATCGAAGACGATCCGGGCCATGGCGGAACCCATGATCGCCATGTCGACCAGGTTCTCGGCCTCCGCGCCGATCGAGGCGCCGACATCGAGCACGATGGATTCCCCGCGCGCGGTCGGCCACATGCAGGCGATGGCGGGCCGGTCTATCCCCGGCATCATCTTCAGGCAGAAACGCGACATGACCATCAGCGCGCCGGTATTGCCGGCCGAGACGCAGACCTGCGCCTCGCCCTTCTTCACCGCATCGATGGCCTGCCACATCGAGGATTTGTAGCGCCCCTGCCGCAGCGCCTGCGAGGGTTTGTCGTCCATGGCGATGGCAATATCGCTGTGATGGACGCTCGACCGCGCGGCCAGAGCCGGATACTTCGCCAGTTCAGCACGGATCTCGGCCTCGCGGCCATAGAGCAGGTAGAAGGTGTCGGGATGCCGCTCCAGCGCCTTCGCGGCGCCGGGAATGACTACCGAGGGGCCATGATCTCCGCCCATCGCGTCGAGCGAAATCCTGACCTGAACCGAAGACGCGTCACTCATGGATGAATAGAGCCTCCGAATGCGACGGGCGTCGCGGTCTCCCGGATGTCGTCTGCCGGCAGGCGGGGGTGTGTCGGCATAGAATTACTCATCGAGCGGTGCAAGCCGAAAAGGGCGAAATCGGGGCCGAACCCTCGCCTTTTCGCGCCGAACGCGCCGCCTCACCCCTCTCCGTCCTTCAGTTTGAGCGCCAGCAGCGCTTCGAAGGGCGACTGGCGGACCGGTTCCGGATCGCCGCCGGCAAAGGTCGCGCCCGGCTTCCTTGGATAGGGATCAAGTTCGAGTGCCAGGAATTCGACGACGACAGCCCCGAAATCGATCTGCCCGTCGACGATCAGGTCCGGCGGCTCGAACTCCTCGTTCTCCTCCTCCTCGGCGCGCTTGGTCATCCGCTCGATCAGCCCCTCCGGCGCGAACTGGATGGTGACCGGCGCCTCGATCTCCTGCGGAAAGGGTTCGAGCGAGACGACACAGACCGGCTGGACCCGGGCCTTCAGTGTCCCCTCGACATCGACCCGGCCATTGTTCGCCTGCGTGATGGCGAGGACCGCCTCGAAGGCATCGACCGCATGCAGGCCGAGCATCGCGGCGATGCGTGCGCGGGCCGCCTCGTCCGGGCGGAGCACGAGATGCGTCTCGCCATGCAGGGTTGCCACGGGGACGGGATGGGAAAACGGCAGATCGTGCGATTTCCGTGCGGCCATGATCAGCCTCCGCTCAGGGTGTTGCCAGCCAGCAGCGCGCCGAGATCGGCGGCATCGAGCCGGCGGCACCAGGCCTCGATCTCGGCCAGCAGGCCGGCATGGATTTCCGCCGGCGCGATCCGGCCGGACAGCAGGTTGCGGGCCAGCACCTCGCGCAGGGCGTCCTCCCCGGCCTCGAGTGCGGCAGTATAGGCCTCGGCGCGGCCATAGAAGCCCTGGGCAAGCTTTTTCACACGCTTGCCGACGGCGAGATCGCTTACGCCGGCGCGGCGGAGGCCATCATCGAGATCCTCGAAGAGCCGGTCGACCAGTGCCTGCGCCAGCGGCTCGGCCTCGCTGCCCAGTGCACGCAGCCGGCGCAGCACGAGGGTGGCCACGAGGACAAGCCGTTCGAAACGGCCCTCGAAATCATCAGCGACCCCGAAATGGCGAAACGCCTCCGGTGCGCGGGAGGCGGCCACGATATCGCCATAGAGGGCCGCGATGGGAGATTCACGCGGCGTGAAGAACGGAAGTCGGATCATCGAGGGCGTTCTTTCAGGCTGTCGAACCGGGAACCGGACGGGAATTCTGCCGCCTATCCGGACCGGCTTGCGGAAGTCGATTGTGTTTGTTCATGATTTTGGGCATCCATAGCGGCGTTCCGGAAACGGTGCAATTCGCTCGTGCCCGGAAGGGGCACCAACAGGCCCCAGAGGCCGTGATCGTGGAGTGAGAGTCGTGACGAAAGCCCAGCCCCGCGCCCGTTCCCTTGCGCTTCGCCTGAGCGGAATCGCCCTTGCCGCTCTCATGCTCGGCGGCTGCCTGGCCGACCAGAGCCCCGGCGTCCGCGGCTTCGTGCTGGACGAGAAGGCGCTTGACCAGATCCGGCCGGGCTCCTCGGCGGAGCAGGTCATCCTGGTACTGGGCACGCCCTCGACCACCTCCACTGTCGGTGGCCAGACCTATTACTACATCTCGCAGAAAGTCAGCCAGCGCTTCCAGTTCATGGAGGAGAAGATCACCGACCAACGCGTGGTGGCGGTCTATCTCGACAAGAACAACCGTGTGGAGCGTGTCGCCAATTACGGACTGAAGGACGGCAAGGTGTTCGACTTCATCTCGCGCACCACGCCGACCGGCGGCGTCGAGAACAGCTTCATCTCCAGCCTGTTCCGCCGGATCGGTGCCAGCGCGGTCTGACGCCGCCTCGCCTTTGCCGTTGCCAGACACCAAAAACCCCGCGAGGCTCTCGCGGGGTTTTCTGTCTGTCGGACAAGGCGCGGGCGCCGGAGCGCCCGCTTCCGGTCAATGCGCGAGGATCGCCAGCAGCAGCAGGGCCACGATGTTGGTGATCTTGATCGCCGGGTTCACCGCCGGGCCGGCCGTGTCCTTGTAGGGGTCGCCGACGGTATCGCCCGTCACCGAAGCCTTGTGGGCCTCGGACCCCTTGAGGTGCTTCACGCCGGCGCTGTCCACGAAGCCATCCTCGAAGGACTTCTTGGCATTGTCCCAGGCGCCGCCGCCCGAGGTCATCGAGATGGCGACGAAGAGGCCGGTTACGATCACGCCGAGGAGCATGGCGCCAACGGCCGAGAAGGCCGCCGACTTGCCCGCCAGCGCGTTGATCGCGAAGTAAAGCGCCACCGGCGAGAGCACCGGCAGGAGCGAGGGCACGACCATCTCGCGGATCGCGGCCTTGGTCAGCATGTCGACGGCGCGGGCATAATCCGGCTTGTCGGTGCCCGCCATGATGCCGGTCTTCTCCTTGAACTGGCGACGCACTTCCACCACCACGTCGCCGGCCGCGCGGCCGACGGCGGTCATGGCGATGCCGCCGAACAGGAACGGGATCAGGCCGCCGAGCAGCAGGCCGACGACCACGTAGGGGTTCGACAGCGAGAAGTCGATCGTGACGCCCTTGAAATAGGGATACTTGTCGGCGTTGGCGACGAAGAACTTCAGGTCCTCGCTGTAGGCGGCGAAGAGCACCAGCGCGCCGAGACCGGCCGAGCCGATCGCATAGCCCTTGGTGACCGCCTTGGTCGTGTTGCCGACCGCGTCGAGCGCGTCGGTCGACTTGCGGACTTCCTTGGGCAGGCCGGCCATTTCGGCAATGCCGCCGGCATTGTCCGTTACCGGACCGAAGGCATCGAGCGCGACGATCATGCCGGCAAGGCCGAGCATGGTGGCCGTGGCGATGGCCGTGCCGAACAGGCCGGCGAGCTGGTAGGTCGAGATCACGCCGCCGACGATCACCAGGGTCGGCAGGGCAGTCGATTCGAGGCTGACCGCCAGGCCCTGGATGACGTTGGTGCCGTGGCCGGTCACCGAGGCCTGGGCGATGGAGACGACCGGGCGCTTGCCGGTGGCGGTGTAGTATTCGGTGATCCACACGATCAGCGCCGTTACCGCGAGGCCGATGAGCCCGCAGATGAAGAGCGCCTTGCCGGTGATGACCTGGCCGGCCACGGTGCCGATCGAGCCCCAGCCGATCGTCAGCGAGGTGGCCGCGCCGAGACCGATGACCGACAGCACGCCGGTGGCGATGAGGCCCTTGTAGAGCGCGCCCATGATCGAGCCATTGGCGCCGAGCTTCACGAAATAGGTGCCGAGGATCGAGGTCAGGATGCAGGCCGCACCGATGGCCATCGGGTAGAGCATGGCCGCGCCGAGCGAGGCCTGCGTGCCGAAGAAGATCGCGGCGAGAACCATCGTGGCGACGAGCGTCACGGCATAGGTCTCGAACAGGTCGGCGGCCATGCCGGCGCAATCGCCGACGTTGTCGCCGACATTGTCGGCGATCACGGCCGGGTTGCGCGGGTCATCTTCCGGGATGCCGGCCTCGACCTTGCCGACAAGGTCGGCGCCCACATCCGCACCCTTGGTGAAGATGCCGCCGCCGAGGCGGGCGAAGATCGAGATGAGCGACGCGCCGAAGCCGAGCGCGACGAGCGCGTCGATCACGGTGCGGCTGGCAGGAGCAAGGCCGAGGAACTGCGTCAGGACCATGTAGTAGACAGCGACGCCCAGCAGCGCGAGACCGGCCACGAGCATGCCCGTGACGGCACCGGCCTTGAAGGCGATGTCGAGGCCGCTGGCGAGGCTCTGCATCGCCGCCTGCGCCGTGCGCACATTGGCGCGGACCGACACGTTCATGCCGATGAAGCCGGCGAGGCCGGACAGGACGGCACCGATGGCGAAGCCGATCGCCACCTGCCAGCCGAGCAGGGCCCAGGCCGCTGCAAAGATCACGATGCCGACGATGGCGATGGTGTTGTATTGCCGCTTGAGATAGGCGCTGGCACCTTCGGCGATGTTGCCGGCAATTTCCTGCATCCGCTGGTTGCCCGCATCCTGCGCCATCACCGACTTGATCGTGATGACGGCGTAGACGATGGAGAGGGCACCGAGCGCGATGATCGCGAGAAGAGCTGTCATGTCTGGACTCTTTTTTTGCTGTGCTCGATCAGATGTCGTCAGCCCGCGGCAATCGGCCTCCCTGCCCCTGCCTGCTGATCCCGGCGGTGTTAGCAAAGCTTTCACGATGAATCCATGCCGACTTTCGATGCCGGCCCCCGTCGTCCCACGCTTTCCGGGGGCTTCCGGGCCATAGCTTGACCGGGGGGCGGCATCGGCTCAGGCTGCACCGGTCGCGGCTGTCGCGACATACGGGGGAAGACCATGAAAAAACTGATGATTGCGGCCGGCGCCGCCCTGATCGCGAGCACTGCCTTCCTCGCGTCGGCGCCCGAGGCCTCGGCCTGGGGCTGCGAGGCGCGCGGCAACGGCACCACGCGCGGCTGGAGCACCCGCTACCCGACGCGGGCCGCGGCAGCCAACCGGGCCCTGCGGGAATGCATCCGCCGCCCGGGTGCGCGCCGCTGCGTGATCACCTATTGCGATCCCTATCGCTGAGCCCGTCTCACGACGCGCGGGGCATGGGCTGGCGCATCAGCCAGATGACCAGCAGCCCCGCGCCGACCACGAAGGGGAAGATCGTCAGGTTCAGCGTGGCCCAGCCGAACCAGGTCAGGATCTTGCCGGCCATCAGCGAGGCGAAGGCCGTGGTGGCGAAGATGATCATGTCGTTGATGCCCTGGATGCGCGTGCGCTCGGCCGGGCGCAGGCCATCCAGCACCAGCGTTGTGGCGCCGACAAAGGCGAGGTTCCAGCCAAGGCCGAGCAGGATCAGCGCGAGGAAGAAATGGGAGACGGTGATCCCCGCCAGCGCGACCATTCCGCAGCCGGCGAGCAGGGCGAGGCCGATCATCAGGATCGGGTAGACACCGAACCGGACGATCAGCGCACCGGTAAAGAGGCCGGGCAGGTACATCGCCACGATATGCCACTGGATCGCCAGCGTTGAATCCGTGTCGGTATGGTTGCAGCCGAGCATGGCCAGCGGCGTCGCCGTCATGATGAGGTTCATCAGCGCCTGCGCGACCGCGCCGCAGAAGATCGCGACGCGGAGGCGGGAGGAACGCAGGATCTCGCGCACGGGCCGCGCCTCGCCGGCCGGGCTGGTATCGACCTTCGGCGGCGGACCGTCGAACAGGCCCAGGACGAGGATGGCGAGACCCGCCACCGCCGCCTGCCCGAGATAGGAGGCGAGGAAGGTGAAGGGCGGGATCAGGTCCTTGGTGTGGATGACCAGTTGCGGTCCAAGGATGGCCGAGGCCAGCCCGCCCAAAGTGACATACGAGATCGCCTTCGGGCGGAAGGCCGGGCTGGCATTGTCGGCGGCGCCGAACCGGTAGGAAATGACGAAGGCCTGGTAGGCACCGCAGAGGGCGGTCGAGGCCATGAAGGTCCAGAACGAGGCCGCATGGACCGCCCAGGCCGAGAGCAGGCCGGCCAAGACGCCCAGCAAGGCCCCGAGGCGATAGGCATCGCGCCGGCCGATCCGCCGCATCAGGCTGGCGGCCGGCATGGTCATCAGCGCCGTGCCGATGACGAAGGTGGTGATCGGCGCGGTCGCCCATTCCGGCGAGGGGGCGAGCATCCGGCCAACCAGCGTGCCGGTGGCGATCACGACCGAGGCATTCGCACCGGCAAGCGCCATGGCGAAGGCGAGAATCAGGGCATTGCGGCGGGCGAGCGTATCATCGACAAGCATGGGGAACTCCGGCTGGCAGGCGGGCGGGACCGACGTGCCAGCGAGCTAGAAATGCGCAAAGGAACGGCGGGGGAAGCTTCTCTCCAGGCCGGTCCCCATGCGCCAGACGGCGCCCGAACCCTCGCGAAGCAGGGTGCCAATTCTGGCGACCGGCACACCGCATTGCAAGGCATCCCGTTCGAATTCCGCCGTTTTTTCCGGCGGAATGGCCGCGAGGATCTCGTAATCATCGCCGCCCGTCAGCGCGAGGTCGAGCAAGGCCGGATCGGCCGCGACCAGCGCCCGGGCGGCAGGCGAGAGCGGCACGGCCTCGACCGCGATCTCGCGGCCGAGATGCAGGCCGAGCTTGTCGGCATCGCCGACCAGCCCGTCGGAGATATCCATCGCGGCGCGGGCATGGGCCAGCAGGACTGGCGCCAGCGCCAGCCGCGGCTGCGGCCGGAGATAGCGGTCGAGCAGGACAGCACGATGCTCCGGGGCCAGCGCGCGGCAAGCCGGCGCATCGGGCTGCAGCCGCAGATGGAGGCCGAGCGCGGCATCGCCGATCGTGCCGGAGACATAGAGCAGATCGCCGGGTTCGCCCGCCTGGCGCAGCACCATGCGCCCGGCGGGAACCTCGCCGAACGCCGTGACGGAGAGGAAAGGCTGGCCGGTCCGCACCGTATCACCGCCGAGCAGCGGGCAGGCCCAGAGGCGCGAATCCTCGGCGAGGCCGGCGGCAAAGGCGGTGAGCCACGCCGTATCCAGCGCCGGCGACCGGCCAAGGCCGAGCAGGAAGCCAACCGGACGGGCGCCCTTGGCGGCGAGATCGGAGAGGTTGGTGCGCAAAGCCTTGCGGGCGATCTCCGCCGGCGGATCCTCCGCGAAATAATGGACATTCTCGACGAGGACATCCTTGGTGAGCACGAGGTCATACCCCGGTGCCGGGCGGAGGCAGGCCGCATCATCCAGCAGGCCGAGGCCGCCCTCCCCCGCCATCGGGGCGAAGAGCCGGGCGATCATCTCGAATTCGGGCAGGGTCTCGCGCATGCTCCCTCCCCTCCCGGCGGCTTCAGCCGCGGGCCGGCCGCGCGAGTTCCTCGGCGCGGGCTTCCTTGGCCAGCCGGTCGAGCACGGCATTGATCATGCCCACCTCGTCCCGCTCGAGAAAGGCCGAGGCGATATCGACATATTCCGAAATCGCCACGCGGACCGGCGTATCGGGCCGGTGCATCAGCTCGTAGGCGCCGGCGCGGAGCACCGCACGCATGATCGCCTCGATCCGCTTGAGCGGCCAGCCATCGGCCAGAAGCTCGTCGACCTTGCGGTCAATCCCGATCTGCTCGCCCAGCACGCCCTCGACAATGGCGCGGAACAGCTTGCCCTCGGCAGGCTTGTACTGGTCGCCCTCGATCTCGCGGCCCATCCAGAAGCTTTCGAATTCCGCGAAGACCTCGTTCAGGCCCTTGGCGGCGATCTCCATCTGGTAGAGCGCCTGCACTGCCGCCAGCCGGGCGGCGGAACGGAGTTCCCCGCGTGAGACCGGGGCCCGGCGCGGGCGATCGGATTTCCCGCCCGTCATGTCAGGCGCTCCGCTTCAGCGCATAGAGCGCGAGCGCGGCACGGGCGGCATCGCCGCCCTTGTCCCCGCGGGAGGGATTGGCGCGCGCTTCGGCCTGCGCCATGTTTTCGACCGTCAGGATGCCGTTGCCGAAAGCGAGGCGATGGCGCGTCGCGAGCGCCGTCAGTTCGCGCGCGCTCTCGTTCGAGACGATCTCGTAATGCGTGGTCTCTCCGCGGATGACCACGCCCAGGGCCACGAAGCCATCGGCCTTGCGGCGGCCGGATTCGGCCTGCTGGCGGAGGATCTCGATTGCAACCGGAATTTCCAGCGCGCCCGGCACGGTGACGACCTCGCTGGTCGCGCCGGATGCCGCGAAGGCGGCCATGGCGCCGGCGATCAGCTGGTCATTGAGACTGTCATAGAACCGCCCCTCGACGATGACGAAATGCGCGCCTGTCGCATCCACCACCGGAAGGGCCTCGCGTGTGGCCTCGGCCATCGGGAAACTCCTGTTCGAGCAGCGGGGATAGAGCGGGCCGCGCGGCGGCGCAAGGCCCGGATGCGAATTGGCTGCATGCGCCGGCGGAAGATCGGTAGGGCACCGCCGTCATGGCCGGGCCAGGCCCGGCCATCCACGACTTTTCCGATTGCCAATGAAGTCGTGGATGCCCGCCCCAAGGGCGGGCATGACGGACGGAAACCGCCCGCCGCTCCCGCGCGCTCCCACCTCTCTCCCACGGGGAGAGGGATTCAAGCGCCCATCGCCTTCGCTGCTGCGGATGCGCAGCATCGGCGGGTGAGGGGCAGGCCCCCGCTCAGCCCTGTTTCAGCGTCTCGGCGAGGCGGGCAGCGTAGCGGGCCATCATGTCGACCTCGAGATGGACGCGGTCTCCCGTCTGCCGTGTGCCCCAGGTGGTGACCTTGAGCGTATGCGGGATGAGCAGGACGGTGAAGCGATCCTCCTCGACGCTGTTGACGGTGAGCGACACGCCGTCGAGCGTCACCGAGCCCTTGGCCGCGATGAACCGGTGCAGCGGCGACGGCACCCGCAGGGTGAAGCGTGCCGTTGCGCCCCAGTTCGCGTCATCCGGGGTCACATCCTCGCGGCTGACGATCTCGGCCAGGGCATCGACATGGCCGGTGACGAGATGGCCGCCGAGCTCATCGCCAAGGCGCATCGCCCGCTCGAGATTGAGCCTCGTGGCGACCTGCCATTGCCCGGCTGCCGTGAGGCGAAGCGTCTCGGCCGCGGTTTCCACCTCGAACCAGCGCGTGCCTTCCGACTCGCCCTTGGCCACCACGGTCAGGCAGATGCCGGAACAGGCGATCGAGGCGCCGATCGCGATCGTGGCCGGATCATAGGACGAAGCGATCCGGAAGCGGCGCAGCTTGCCCTCGCCTTCGGCCCGGACGATCTCGCCGATATCGGTGACAATCCCTGTAAACATCATCTGTCCTTCATGATGGGCGCGCTGGCCGGCATAGACCCGCGCGCGATCGCGGTCGAGGGCGCGCTCCTCGCGGAGATCGGCATAGCGGAGCCATCCGGCAAGGCCCGGCCCGATCGCCGGCAGGCCATTGCCCGCGGAATCCGGCCCGGTCAGCCGGACGAATTCGTCGCAGAAGCCGGCGGCGGCAAAGGAATCGGCGAGGGTCGGCCCCGCCTCGACCATGGCGCGGGTGATGCCGCGCGCAGCCAGCGCGCCGAGCAGGGCGGCAAGGTCGATCCGGCCGCGATCCTCCGGCATGCCGAGCAGCTCGACGCCCGGAACATCGCCCAGCCGGCCGCGCAGGGCGGCGGGATCGAGCGTGGCGATGACCACCGGCACGCGGACGGCATCGGCGAGGATTCGCCGGTCGGACGGGATGCGGCCATGGCTGTCGAGGATCACGCGCAGGGGCGAAAGACCGGCCATGCCGGGCAGGCGGACATCGAGCATCGGATCATCGGCCAGCACGGTCTCGATGCCGGTGAGGATCGCATCGCAATCCGCGCGGAGGCGATGCACATAGGCGCGGGCGCCCTCCCCCGTGATGGCGATCGGGCGGCGGTCCGGGGTGGCGGCGAAGCCATCGGCGGTTTCGGCCAGCTTGAGGCGCAGGAAGGGCCGGTTCTTCTGCACGCGCAGGACATGGCCGGCATTGAGGGCGGCGGCCTCGGCCTCCAATACGCCCTCGGTGACAGCCAGGCCGGCCGCCTTCAGCCGGGCCGTGCCCTCGCCGGCAGCGAAGGGCGAGGGATCGCGCGCGGCGATGACGACGCGGCTTATGCCATGGGAGAGGATCAGGTCGGTGCAGGCCGGGCCGAAATAGCGCGTCGAGCGGCGCGAGCAGGGTTCGAGCGTGACATAGAGCGTGGCGCCGCGCGCGGCCTCGCCGGCCTGAAGGAGCGCCAGATCCTCGGCATGGGGGCGACCGCTGGGTGCCGTGACGCCCCGGCCGAGCATGACGGGAGGATCGCGCGTCTCGTCGACCACCAGCGCGGCAACCGCCGGGTTGGGCGCCGTGGTGCCGAGGCCCCGCCGGGCCAGAGCCAGCGCCGCACGCATGAAGGCCTCGTCGCGTGACGAGGCGGGCATCACGCGCCCTCCCCGCCCGGCTCCACGCGGCCGTCGCCGGAGATCTCGTCCAGCAGGGCGCTGAATTCGCGCGCCTCGGTGAAATTGCGGTAGACCGAGGCGAAACGCACATAGGCCACGTCATCGAGCGCCTTCAGCGCTTCCATGACCAGCGAGCCGATTTCTTCCGAGGTGATCTCTCCCTCACCCTGGCTTTCGAGCTGCCGCACGACGCCGTTGATCAGCCGCTCGACGCGTTCCGGCTCGACCGGCCGCTTGCGCAAAGCCACCTCGATGGAACGGGCCAGCTTGTCGCGGTCGAACGGCGTGCGCCGGCCCGAGCGCTTCACCACCGTGAGTTCACGCAGCTGCACGCGCTCGAAAGTGGTGAACCGGCCGCCGCAATCCGGGCAGACGCGACGCCGGCGGATGGCGGAGGAATCCTCCGTCGGCCGGCTGTCCTTCACCTGCGTATCGAGCGATCCGCAATAGGGGCAACGCATGATGGCGCCCTCCGTTCAGGCGAGCCGGCGGCAGGAGGCGCGCGTCAGTAGATCGGGAACCGCGCGGTCATCGCATGGACGCGCGTCTTCACGCTGTCCTCGAGGGCCTGGTTGCCCTCCTCGCCATTCTTCGCGAGGCCGTCGATCACCTCGCCGATGAGCTGGGCGACCTGCTGGAATTCCGCCACGCCGAAGCCGCGCGAGGTGGCGGCCGGAGTGCCGAGGCGGATGCCGGAGGTGACCATCGGCTTTTCCGGATCGAAGGGGATGCCGTTCTTGTTGCAGGTGATATGGGCGCGGCCGAGCGCTTTCTCGGCCATGGTGCCCGTCACCTTCTTGGGCCGCAGGTCCACCAGCATGAGGTGGTTGTCGGTGCCGCCGGCAACGATGGCGAAGCCGCGTGTCTTCAGGCCTTCCGCCAGCGCCTTGGCATTGGCCACGACCTGGTGGGCATAGGTCTTGAATTCCGGCTGCAGCGCCTCGTGGAAGGCCACGGCCTTGGCGGCGATGACATGCATCAGCGGGCCGCCCTGAAGGCCCGGGAAGATCGCCGAGTTGAATTTCTTGGCGAGGTCCGGATCGTTCGTCAGGATCATGCCGCCGCGCGGGCCGCGCAGGGTCTTGTGCGTGGTGGTCGTCACGACATGCGCATGCGGGAAGGGCGAGGGATGGGCACCGCCCGCGACGAGCCCGGCGAAATGGGCGATATCGACCATGAAATAGGCGCCGACGAGATCGGCGATGCGGCGGAAATTCTCGAAATCCCAATGGCGGGAATAGGCCGAGCCGCCGGCGACAATCACCTTGGGCTTGTGTTCGAGGGCGAGGCGCTCGACCTCCTCCATGTCGATCAGGTGGGTTTCCGGATGGACATTGTAGGAGACGACGTTGAACCACTTGCCGCTCATATTGACCGGCGCGCCATGGGTGAGATGGCCGCCCGCGGCAAGGTTCAGGCCCATGAAGGTATCGCCCGGCTTCATCAGCGCCATGAAGACGCCCTGGTTGGCCTGGCTGCCGGAATTGGGCTGCACATTCGCGAAATCGCAGCCGAAGAGCTTCTTGGCGCGGGAAATCGCGAGTTCCTCGGCGATATCGACGAACTGGCAGCCGCCGTAATAGCGCTTGCCGGGATAGCCCTCGGCATATTTGTTCGTGAGGACCGAACCCTGCGCCTCGAGCACGGCGCGGCTGACGATATTCTCCGACGCGATGAGTTCGATCTCGTCGCGCTGGCGGCCGAGTTCAAGCTGGACGGCCTTCGCGATCTCGGGATCGGCATCCGCCAGGCCCGCGGAAAAGAAGGAATTCGAGCGGATCGGAGCGGTGGCGGCGGTCATGGGATGTCCTGCTTCTCGAGGGGTGGCCAGCAAGCGAGGCTGCGGTTTATCGCAACGCAACCGGCCGGGCAAGGTTCTTGCCCGCATGGCTGGCGCGTCAAAAACGCTCCCTGCGGCGGCTCAGGCGGCCCATTCCGCCGCGCGATGGAGATCGACATTGCCGCCGCAGAGCAGGATTCCGACGCGGGCGCCCGGCGCGGGCCGGTGCGCACCCGAGAGGATGGCGCCGAAAGCGGCCGCACCGCCCGGTTCGAGCATCTGGTGGAAATCCTGCCATGCGGTGCGGATCGCGCCGAGAATCGCGTCATCCGTCACGAGCGCGACCTTGTGGACACCGGCCGCGCAGATTTCATGGACCAGCGGGCCGACATTCCGCGCGCCGAGCGAATCGGCCGCGACCGACTTCACCGTGACCTCGACCGGCCCGCCGGCTTCGAGCGCGGCATGGAGCGCGCGCGAGCCTTCCGGCTCGACGCCGATCACCTTCACGCCGCTGCCATGGAACCAGGCGGCCACACCGGAGACGAGCCCGCCGCCACCGACGGCGATCACCACCTCGTCGAGTTCGGCCTGGCCGGACCATTCCAGCCCGAGCGTCCCCTGCCCGGCAATCGTGGCCGGGGCGGAGAAGGGGTGGATCTTCAGCGCGCCGGTTTCCGCGACATGGATGTCGCAGGCGGCCTGGGCATCGTCATATTGCGCGCCGCCGACCACGACCTCGGCGCCATAGCGGCGGATGGCGGCGATTTTCGGCGCGGGAGAGATTTCCGGCACGAAGATGCGCGCGGGAATGCCGAGCGCCTGCGCCGCAAAGGCCACGGCCGCGCCATGGTTGCCGCCCGAGGCCGCCGCGACGCCGGCCGGCGGCACAGGCAGCGACAGCAGCGAATTGAATGCGCCGCGGGCCTTGAACGAACCGGAGAGCTGGCTGTGCTCGAATTTCAGGACCGGTGTGAAATCACCGCCGAGCGCGCCGCGCGGCAGTTCCAGCACCGGCGTGCGGCGGATATGGCTGCGGATCCGCGCATGGGCGGCGCGGATCTCGTCATGCGTCACGGGAAGAACGGACATCGGTGCGACTCGGTGAGAGCGGGTTCGTCCCCTCGATAGCCCGGATGCCGGCGGCACTCAACGCGCGCCGAAGAGGCGGGGTTCAGGCCCCCTCACCCGCCGCCGCTCTGCGGCGTCGACCTCTCCCCGAGGGGGAGAGGTGGGGAGCGCGCCGGAAGGGGGTCGAGAGAGAGGATGTCGCGAAAGCGGTCGTGTGCATCCCCTCGCCCCGCTTGCGGGGAGCAGGAGCGGAGGCGATGGGCGGAAAACCCCTCGCCCCGCTTGCGGGGAGAGGGTGGTCGAAGGCAAGGCCCGAGACCGGGTGAGGGGCTGCCCGCCCTCACTCCGCCGGGCGGTCGTCGCCCTCGCGCAGGGCCTCGGTCACGGCGCCGGGGCCGACACCGTCCTTGCCGTAGATGTCATCGCGGAACTGGATGACGCCTTCCGGCGTGCCCCAGGCGGTGATGTAGACCCAGTAGACCGGGATCGGCTCACGCGGGGTCGCGTCGATGCGCTGGCCCGAACGCATGGCCGCGTCGATCGCCTCGCGCGTCCATTGCGGGTTGTCCTGCAGGATCCAGTAGATGTAGTCGCGCACGTTCTGCACGCGCACGCAGCCCGAGGAGACGAAGCGGTAATCGTCGCCGAAAATGCCCTTGGCCGGGGTGTCGTGCATGTAGACGCCATGCGGGTTGGCGATGTTGATGCGCACGAAGCCAAGGCTGTTGAACTCGCCGCCGGGATCCTGGCGGAACATGTAGTTGGTGGCCTCGTCCGAGTTCCAGTTCACCGCCGCCGGCTGGATTTCCTGGCCCTGGCGGTTGTAGATCCGGATCTTCTGCTCGGTGAGGTAGTTCGGGTTCTTCCGCATCAGCGGGATCAGATCCTTGCGGATGATCGAGGCCGGCACCGTCCAGAACGGGTTGAAATTCACATTCAGGATGCGGGCATTCATGATCGGCGACTGGCGGTCGATCTTGCCGACGCCGGCGACATGGCGCGTCGCGACCTGGCCGTTCTCCACCGTCTCGACATAGGCGGCGGGAATGTTGGTGATGACGAAGCGCGAACCGAGATTGCCGCTGTAGGAACGCAGCCGCTGCAGGTTGACCTCGAGCTGCTTCAGCCGGATCTCCGCCGGGGTGTTGAGCGCCGCGAAGGTCTGGGCGCCGACAACGCCGGTCGGCGTCAGGCCGTGGCGGGCCTGGTAGCGCTTGACCGCCGCATCGACATAGGAATCGAACACCGCGCCGGTGCCGACATTCGGCGACAGGTCACCCAGTTCGATCAGGCGCTGGCGCAAGGCCTGCACATTCGGATGGCGCGTCCCGAGCTTCAGCCGCACGGCGGACGGAAGCGGCTGGTGGCCGCCTTTCGCCACGATATCCTGATAGACACGGACCGCACCCTCGGTCGCCGCCGTGGTCGCCGGGCTGAGGATCGGATGCGGCGTCAGGATCGTGCGGGTCTGCTGGCCACCGGAATCATAGCTCTGCGCCCATTCCGCCTGACCGCCGACCATCCCGCTCTGCTGGGCGAGAGCGGGGCCGGCAAAACCGGCCCCGACAAGACCTGCCGTGCCGAGAAGAAAGCGCCGGCGGTCCAGCCCGAAGGAGACCATGGTCGAACGATTATCCTGCTGCATCATCTGCCCCATCAACCTCGTCAGGCCCGCCTGTCCGGCACAAGCCTGTAATCCCACATACTTAACCAAGCGTGTCGACGCCATGCCGCCGACGCAGGCCAGACCTGCATGCCGACGGCCGCGTCGTTCCGGGACTATCGGAAGCGCGTCCGATCCGGCGAAAATGTGGCATTCGCGCCGAATCTCGCCCGTTCACGCGGACGTTATCAGATTTCATCGCCGACGGGGGGTGCGCCAACGCACGGAAGCCCGCCATCGGGGCGGGCTTCCAGGGGTCCGGCCGGGGATTGGGCCCGGCAAGGGAATCGTCCGGAGGACGGACTCAGAGGCGATAGCGGATCTGGTCGGTCCAGATCCCCGCAAACCGGCTGTTGCCGGGTTTGCGGCAGGAAAGGAACCGGTTCGCGCGGTGATTACAGGCGATAGCGGATCTGATCCGTCCAGAACCGGTCGAGGCGGATCAGGGCCTGGTTGAGGGTCTCGAATTCACCCGGCGAGATGCCGCCGATCTGCTCGACCGTGCGGACGTGCTTTTCATAGAGTTCGGCCACGATGGCATGGACTTCCTTGCCCTTCGGCGCGAGGCGGATCCGGACCGAGCGGCGGTCGACGCGGCTGCGCTGATGCGAGAGATAGCCCAGCTCGACCAGCTTCTTGACGTTGTAGGACACGTTCGAGCCGAGATAATAGCCGCGGGTGCGCAGCTCGCTCGCCGTGACGTCATTGTCGCCGATATTGTAGAGCAGCAGCGCCTGCACGCTGTTGACATCGGCGCGACCGCGACGATCGAACTCGTCCTTGATCACGTCGAGCAACCGGCGGTGAAGGCGCTCCACCAGTGCGAGGGATTCCAGGTAAAGACCACGGACGGCAGGCATGCCCTCCGGCTTCTGGTCGACAATACGCGCGGCATTCGCGTTGTTCATGACTCACTACCCCTGTTTACCTTGAGGCGTGCTTCAGCCCGTCCTCGTCTTATGGGATCAACATAGGGCGGCCGGATGAAAATGAGTTTAAATTCCAGCGTAAATTTGATGTTTAGATATTGGAGTGAACAGAAGATTGAACTGAGAAAGTCTTAGTATTTTTGAATCGTGAATCTAAAATTCTGTTTACCGAGATTCCGAAGGCGATTCACGTTGCTATGCGGGACTCGGGCCAGAGCCCCGGCGCCCGGCCGAGATCGATCAGAACAGGCCCAGCCTGCGCTTGCGGACGGCGAAAGCGAGGATGAAATAGAAGAACAGCGCCAGGCCTGCGCCGGAGGCGGAGGTCATGCCCACGGCATTGCCGAAGCCTGTCAGGCCGAGGGTGATCTCCACCACCACGGCGAAGACCCAGAGGCTCTTTCCCCAGGGCGCGACCAGCCAGAGGCCGATCGCGGCAACACAATCCACCAGCGCGAAACCGATGATGATGACCTGCCGCGCCCGGCTTTCGTCGTTCAGCGCGATATCGCCGAGGCCGAGAACCAGCGCCCAGAACGCGATGCCCTTGACCAGCCAGATGGCGGCGGTGAGCCGGAGGAACAGCACATACATCAGGTCCCAGCGGATGCCGGGATTGTCCATCTCCGCGCCGATCGGCGGTTCGTCCCGGCTGCCGGGCTCGATCACCAGATCCTGGGCACGCCGTTCCTCGCGGCGCGACGGCCTGCGGCCGAGCAGCATCGACAGCCGGCCGTGCCGTATCCGCCCCAATTCAGTCTTCAGCAAAGCGCAGATCCTCGTCCAGCGGCTGAAAATGCGCGGCAATCGCGGCGGGATCAAGCCCGGCAATGCTGTCCGGCTGCCAATGCGGGCGATTGTCCTTGTCGATGATCAGCGCCCGGACGCCCTCGTAGAAATCGTGGCCATGCACGATCCGGCTGACGATGCGGAATTCCAGCACCATCGCGGCCTCGAAATCGAGGGTTGCGCCGCGACGGATCTGCTCCATCGCGATGGCCATCGACGTCGGCGATCGCTTCGCCATGCCCGCCATGAGCTCGGCCGCGAAGGGGGAATCCGGCGCGGCGGCTTCCAGCCCGGCCATGATGGCGGGGAGATCGGCGCCGGCGAACAGCCGGTCGATCTCGGCAGCCCGGCCGAAAACCGGCGTCTCGCCGGCCGGCTCGGCAAAGCGGGCGGCGACGGCATCGGCCGCCTCGCCCGCGGCCAGCGCGTCGAGGATGCCCTCCTCGGCGCCGCCGCGCACGGAATGGGTGGCGAGGCCGAGCGCGAGGGCATCGCCCCGGCGCAGGCGGGCCCCGGTCAGCGCGAGATACATGCCGAACGCGCCGGGCAGGCGCGGCAGGGCATAGGTCGCGCCGACATCGGGGAAAAAGCCGATGCCGACTTCCGGCATGGCGAAGAGATAGTTCGGCCCGGCGAGACGGTGGCTGCCATGGAGCGAGACGCCGACACCGCCGCCCATGACGATGCCGTCGACCAGCGCGATATAGGGTTTCGGGAACCGCTTGATGAAGGCATTGAGCCGGTATTCCCGCGCCCAGAAATCCAGCGCGACGGCGTGGCGTCCGGTCTGTCCATATTCGTGCATCAGGCGGATATCGCCGCCGGCGCAGAAGGCCTTGCCGCCCGCACCGCGGATCGCGACATGGCGGATGGCGGGATCATCCCGGAAGTCGGTCAGGGCGGCCTGCAGGCCATCGACCATGGCATCGTTGAGCGCATTCAGCGCCTGCGGCCGGTTGAGCGTGACCAGCCCGAGCGCACCGCGCCGCTCGATGAGAATGTCGCCCATGGAACCCTTCCTCCCCGTCCTTGCCTGCCGGCGGGGGTAGAGCGCGGAATGCGGAGCGTCAATGGCGAGCCGAGCGCAAAACGCTTTCCTTTGGACCGGCGGCTCCTTAAGATTCATTCCAAAATGACAATCCGGCAGGAACGGTCCATGCGTCAGGTCTCCGAAGCTCTCGATCTCGTCCGGCGCCCGCGCCGCAACCGCAAGGCGGAATGGACCCGCCGCCTGGTCCGGGAAACCCGGGTGACGGTGGATGACCTGATCTGGCCGATCTTCCTGACCGAGGGCGACACGCCGACCCAGCCGATCCCGACCATGCCCGGCGTGCTGCGCTATTCGATCGCGGCCAGCGTCGAGGCGGCGCGGGAAGCGGTGGCGCTCGGCATCCCGCTGCTCGCCCTGTTCCCGAACACGCCGACCGAGCTGCGCGACGAGAGCGGCTCCGAAGCGCTGAACCCGGACAACCTGACCTGCCGGGCCTTGCGCGCGATCCGCGCCGAGGTGCCGGAAATCGGGCTGATGACCGATGTCGCGCTCGATCCCTATACCAGCCATGGCCATGACGGGCTGCTGGAGCATGGCCGAATCCTCAATGACGAGACCGTCGCGATCCTCTGCCAGCAGGCGGTGATCCAGGCCGAGGCCGGCTCCGATATCATCGCGCCGTCCGACATGATGGACGGGCGGATCGGCGCCATCCGCACCGCGCTCGACGGCAACGGCTATACCGATGTCTCGATCATGGCCTATTCGGCCAAATATGCCTCGGCCTATTACGGGCCATTCCGCGATGCGGTGGGCTCGTCCTCGACGCTGTCGGGCGACAAGAAGACCTACCAGATGGATTACAGCAACGGCGCGGAAGCGATCATGGAAGCCGAACTCGACATTGCCGAGGGTGCCGACATGATCATGGTCAAGCCGGGCCTGCCCTATCTCGACATCGTCCACCGGCTGAAAGCGCAATTCGGCATGCCGACCTTCGCCTACCAGGTCTCGGGCGAATACGCGATGATCCATGCTGCCGGCGACCGGGGCATGATCGATGTCGAGAAGGCGATGGTGGAGAGCCTCTCGGCCTTCAAACGCGCCGGGGCGGACGGGATCCTCACCTATTTCGCGCCGGCAATGGCCCGCTGGTTGCAGCGCCATCGATAGGCCATGACGCTGCTGCGCCGGCGACCGGAGCTCTGGATCCTCGTCGCCCCGATCCTCGCCCTCGCGATCATCGTGGTGCCGGTGTTCCTTGTCGGCGGCCCCGGGGCAGATGCCGAACAGGCCCGCCTGTGCCGGATGCTGCTGCCGGCCCTCTACCCGCAGGACGAGGGAATCACCGTGCTCGATACCGAGAACGGCCCCGGCAATGCGGTGCATGTCACGTTCCGCACCGGGGGCGAGGCCAACCGCCCGCAGCTGCTGACCTGCCGGTTCGGCGGGATCGGCTATTCCGCCGCCCGGCGCGACCTGTCGGCGGTGCTGATCGACGGAGTCGGAATCGGCGAATCCGCGCTCTACATCCTCCGCAACCGCTGGCTCGAAACCCAGATCGCCGTCGAGGCCGATCCCGGCCCGCCCCGGATCGAGGGCGAGGCGATCGAGCTTCCCCGCCCGGTCGCGCTGGCGCTGCAGCACCTCGTCGGCGGCCTGCCCCGCCTCGGCATCCTCGCGCTGCTGGCGCTCTCCACCGCGCTGATCTACGGGCTGATCGGGCGGATCAACCTCGCGCTCGGGGAGTTCCTCGCCTTCGGCGGCATCATGACCACGCTGGCGGCGCTGGCGCTTTCCGGCCTCGGGCCCGGCGGGTTCAGCCTTGCCGGTTCGCCGCTGGTGCCGGTTCTGGCGGCCGGGCTGGCCGTGACCCTGTGCGGACTGGCCGGGCTCGTGCTCGGCCGGGGCCTGCTCTGGCCGCTGACCCGGCCCGGCGCTGGCGCCGGCATCGGCCAGCCGGTTCTGGTGGCCGGTGTCGGCCTGATGGTCGCGATGCAGGAAGCCTTGCGCCTCACGCAGGGGGCCGGGACGACCTGGCTCCCGCCGGCCCATGGCGAAGGCCGGGTCCTCGCCGTGTCCGGCACGTTCGAGGTCATCCTCCATCCGCGCCTGCTGGTCATGGCGCTTGTCAATGCCGCCGCGGTTCTCGCCGTGCTGTGGCTGATGAAGCGGACGGCCTTCGGCCGGGCGTGGCGGGCCAGCGCCGACGACCCCGAAGCAGCGCGCCTCTGCGGCGTCGACCCGGAGGCCCTGCTGGTCCGGACCTCCATCCTCGCCATCGCCCTTGCCGGGCTCGCCGGCGCTACGATCGCGCTGAATTATGGTGGAATCCACTTTTCCGGTGGAACAATGATGGGACTAACAGGCTTGATCGCCGCCATCCTTGGCGGTATCGGCTCGATCGGCGGCGCGGTGCTTGGCGGCCTTGCCATCGGGCTGTTCCAGATCGGCTGGTCGGCGGTGATGGAGATCGCGCTCTGGGAACTGGCGAGCTTCATCCTGCTGACGCTGGCCCTGATCCTCAAGCCCGGCGGATTCTTCGGGTTCGCCGACGGGCCGATGCGGAAAGTCTAGGCTGACCGTCCGGTCAGGCGTTTGTATCTTCCATAGGACAAGAGAAGGAAAGCCAGGCCCATGATGTCCGCCAGCCCGGCCTTTGCGGTCAGCCTTGATGATATCCGCACGGCCGCAGACCTGCTGCGCGGGCAGGTGATCCGCACGCCCTTCCTGCCGGCGCCGCGGCTTTCGGCGCTGACCGGCGCGGAATGTTTCGTCAAGTTCGAGAACATGCAGGTGACTGGCGCCTTCAAGGAGCGCGGCGCCTTCGTGAAGCTGTCGCGGCTCGACCCGGCGGCGCGGAAGGCCGGCGTGATTGCGATGTCAGCCGGCAACCATGCGCAGGCGGTCGCCTACCACGCGCAGAGGCTCGGCATCCCGGCGACGATCGTGATGCCGGTCGGCACGCCCTTCGTGAAGGTCGAGAATACCGCGCGGTTCGGGGCCCGGGTGATCCTCGATGGCTCCACACTGGCCGAAAGCCAGGCGCGCGTGCAGCAGATCATCGCCGAGGAGGGGCTGGTCCTCGTCCATCCCTATGATGATCCCGATGTGATGGCGGGCCAGGGCACGATCGCGCTCGAGATGCTGGAGGACCAGCCGAACCTCGATGCCGTGGTGATCCCCATGGGCGGCGGCGGGCTGATTGCCGGCAATGCCGTCGCCTTCCACGCCCTGCGGCCGGATATCGCGGTGATCGGCGTCGAGGTCGAGAGCTATGCCTCGTTCCACAATGCCCTGCATGGCGCAAACCGCCCGATCGGGGGGCCCACCCTCGCCGAGGGGATCGCGGTGAAGAATGTCGGCGCGCTGACGCTGCCGATCATCCGGGCGCTGGTAGCGGAGACGATGATCGTGCCGGAAAGCGCGGTCGAGCGGGCGGTCGATGCTTTCGCCACGCATCAGCGTTCGATGGCCGAAGGGGCCGGGGCGAGCGGCCTCGCCGCCCTGCTGCACCAGCCGGAACGGTTCCGCGGCCAGCGCGTCGGCCTTGTCCTGTGCGGCGGCAATATCGACGCGCGGATCCTTGCCTCGATCATGGTGCGCGAGCTGGAACGGCGCGAGCGGATCATCTCCTTCCGCCTGACCGGCGAGGACCGGCCGGGCTTTCTCGGCCGGGTGGCGACGCGGCTCGGCGAACTCGGCGCGAATATTCTCGAGGTCACGCATCGGCGCACCTTCCTCTCGGTGCCGGCCAAGGGCGTCTCGCTCGATGTCACGGTGGAAACGCGCGATGCCGCCCATGCCGAGGACATCCTCCGCCAGCTCGAGGCGCAGGGCTATGTCATCCGGCGGATCGACGCGAACGGCGCCGTGCTGCCGGGCGGCTGAGACCCAGCATTTTGCCGCAGGAAAGACCGGCAGGGCCCCCTTGCCGAAGGCAGCGCCTTGGCCAATGATGGAGGCCTTGCCATTTTTCGACGCCGATGACGGACCAGCCGCGCGACACGCCGCAATTCTTCCTGACCTCGCCCTCCCCCTGCCCGTATCTTCCCGATCGGCAGGAGAGGAAGGTCTTCACCCATCTTGTCGGCAAGCGCGCCTTCCAGCTCAACGAGATCCTGACGCAGGGCGGGTTCCGCCGCAGCCAGTCGATTGCGTATCGCCCGGCCTGCGAATCCTGCCGGGCCTGCGTGTCGGTGCGGGTGCTGGTCAATGAATTCGAGCCGAACCGCAGCTTCCGGCGGATCATGGCGCGGAATGCCGATCTCGGCGCCCGCATGATCTCCAACCAGCCGACGGCCGAGCAATACGGGCTGTTCCGCCGCTATCTCGATGCCCGCCATGCCGATGGCGGCATGGTGGATATGAGCGTGCTGGATTATGCCGCCATGATCGAGGACAGCCATGTCGAGACGCGGCTGGTGGAATACCGCAAGCCCGCGAGCGGACGGGCCGGCAGCGAGGAGCTGGTCGCTGTCGTCCTGACCGACATCCTCTCCGACGGGCTGTCGATGGTCTATTCCTTCTATGATCCGGACCTGGCGGACCGCTCGCTCGGCACCTTCCTGATCCTCGACCATATCGCGAAGACAAAGGCCTTCGGGCTGCCCTATCTCTATCTCGGCTATTGGGTCGAGGGCTCACGGAAGATGGCGTACAAGGCCCGCTTCCTCCCGCAGGAGCGGCTCGGCATGCTCGCCTGGGAGCGGTTCGGGAAGCCGCCCGGGGGTTGATTCGAAGGAGTGTGGCGCTGCCCCCTCACCCGCCGATGCTGCGCATCATCGGCCTCTCCCCGAGGGGGAGTGGCGGGAGGCTGGCCTTGCAACCCGTCATGCCCGCCCCTGGGGCGGGCATCCACGACTTCACGAAAACGAGGAAAAGTCATGGATGGCCGGGCCAAGCCCGGCCATGACGGAAATGAACCCGGGATCAACAGGGCGCTCCCCGCGCCCGCTCAGCCGATTTCCGCGTCGAGGGCCGCGCGGAGGCGTTCGATCACGTCATCGGCCTTGGCATAGCCCTGACTGACCATCATCAGCGCATTGTCGCCGGTGCTGCGCTGGCGGTGCAGGATGAGCGTGGGGAAGCCATCGATGCCGAATTGCTGCGCGACCTGGAAATCCGCCATGGTCGCCTGACGGATCGCCTCGCTGGAGAAGGTTTCGAGGAAGGCCTCCTCGGGCACGCCGAACGTGGCGGCATGGCGGGCCAGCACGTCCGGCCGGGTGATATCCTCGCCCTCGGCATAGAAGGCGCGCTGGATGGCGAGCATGAAGGCGTAGTCATCGCCCGGGGCCATGTTCCGCATCGTCACCACGGCACGGGAGGCGGGCTCGCTGTCATAGACGAAGCCGGGGGTCAGCGAGGGGCAGGTGCCGAAGGGCTGGCCGGTCAGCTGGCCGATCCGCCCGTAGGTTTCGGTGAGCATGGCGCGCATGCTGTCGGAGACAGGCTCGGTATTGAAGGGCCGCAGCCCGCCGCTGAAGGCGAGCAGGTCGAGTTCCGGGTGGAAACGCTCCAGCACGCGCTGCATTTCCGGCGCGAAGCCGTAGCACCAGGAACACATCGTATCCGCGAAATAGAGCAGACGCGGACGGTCGATCGTTTCGGATTCCATGGAGCCTCGGCAGGATGCGGGCGGGGACGGCCCCCGCCCGGACAGTCTGGCCTGCCGATCAGCGGGCGGCAAGCTTGGCGATGCGCTCGCCGAGCAGGCGGGCGAATTCCTTGTCGCCGGCCGGCGGCGTCACATCCGGGCCGGCATTGTCGGACTGGGTGATCACGCCAAGGGCCGAGCCGATGCGGTTCGGGGCTTCCGGCGCCGAGGTGGAATTGCCGGCCATGTTGCCGAGCGGCACGCCGGGGCCCGCCCAGAGCATGCCGTGCTGCATGGCGAGGATCCACATCGAGGTGATGGTGTGGTCCTTGTTGCCGCCGAAGGTCAGGCCGTTGGTGAAGCCGCCGGCCAGCTTGTCCTTCCAGCCACCGCTCATCCAGATCTTCGAGGAGGCCTCGAAAAAGGCGCGGAGCGGCACCGAGACATCGCCCATATAGGTCGGGGCGCCGAAGATCACCGCATCGGCGGCGGAAACGGCGTCAAGAGCCGGGCCGAAATCCTGGCCGGCGCTTTCGAGGCGGATGAGGTCCGGCGTGCCGCCGGCGCGCTTCACGCCTTCGGCCACGGCCTCGGCAACAACGGCGGTGTGGCCGTAACCGGAATGATAAACGATGGCGACTTTCGTCATGGGGAATGTCCCTTGTTGATAACCAGATGACCTTTAGATCGGGTGCATCTGTGCAAGGATCAAGGGTGTATCATGCCGTATTATTTTGCGTTTTCGCAATGAAACGCGAAACGATCATCCGGTGAAGCGGTTCGAACGCGGAAATCCTTTCGGGGGCAGCCGGCCGGATTCGGCGCGATGGCCGAGCCATTCCTTCAGGTCATCGCCCTTGAGCGTGAAGGTGCGGCCGGCACTGTCCTGCCAGGTCAGCCCGGTTTCGCTCGAGAAGGTGCGGAGATCGGCGAGGCCGCCCTCCTTGTAGCGCTGGAGGCGAACACCCTTGCCGCGCGGCATTTCCGGCATTTCCGACAGCGGGAAGGCCAGCAGCTTGCGGTTCTCGCCGATGACGGCAACCATGTCGCCCTCGACCGGCGCGACCAGCCAGAGGCGGGCACCGTCGACATTCATCACCTGCCGCCCCTTGCGGGTATTGGCGACGAGATCATCCGCCGCGACGATGAAGCCGCGCGCGTCCTTGGCCACGACGATGCGTTTCTGCCCGGGCATATAGGGGAAGGCCGCCATGATCTCGGCCTCGGCATCGAGATCGACCATGAGGCGGATCGGCTCGCCGAAGCCGCGGCCGCCCGGCAGTTTCGAGGCGTCGAGCGTGAAGGCCTTGCCGTCGCTGGCGAGGAGCAGGACCTTCGCGGTGGTCTCGGTCGGGAAGGCGAAGGCAAGCGCGTCATCGCCCTTGTATTGCAGGTTGGTCAGGTCGACGCCGTGACCTTTCAGGGCCCGGATCCAGCCCTTCTTCGTGACGACGACGGTGATCGGCTCGCGCTCGATCAGCGCTTCGGTCACATCGACCGGCACATCCGAGGCGGTGCCGAAATCCGACCGGCGGCGGCCGAGCGGCGTGTCTTTCGAGAAGGCCTTCGCCACCTCGCCGATCTCCCAGCGCACGGTCTTCCATTGCTTCGCCTCGGAGCCGAGCAGCGCCTCGATGCTGGCCTTCTCCTTCGACAATTCGTCATGCTCGGCGCGCAGTTCCATTTCCTCGAGCTTGCGCAGCTGGCGCAGGCGCGTATCGAGGATGGCATTGGCCTGGACCTCGGTGAGATCGAAGCGCTTCATCAGGACGGGCTTGGGCTCGTCCTCCTCGCGGATGATGCGGATCACCTCGTCGAGATTGAGGAAGGCAACGAGCAGGCCGCCGAGAATTTCCAGCCGGGCCTCGATCTTGCCGAGGCGCCAGCGCGAGCGGCGCAGCAGCACCTCGCGGCGATGGTCGAGGAAGGCGCGCAGGGCTTCGGCAAGGCCGACAACCTTCGGCACCTTGCCGTCGATCAGCACATTCATGTTCACGGAGAACCGCGTTTCCAGCTCGGTGAGCTTGAACAAAGCCTCCATGAGAAGCTCCGCCTCGACCGTGCGGGCGCGGGGCTCGAGCACGATGCGGACATCCTCGGCGGATTCATCGCGGATATCGGCGAGGAGCGGCAGCTTCTTCTCGTTGAGCAACTCGGCGATCTTCTCGATCAGCCGGCTCTTCTGGACGAGATAGGGGATCTCGGTGATGACCACGACATAGCCGCCGCGGCCGGTCTCTTCCTTGTGCCAGCGGGCACGCAGGCGGATGGAGCCTCGACCGGTGCGGTAGGTTTCCGCGAGGCTGGCCGGCCCCTCGACAATGATGCCTCCGGTCGGGAAATCCGGGCCCGGCACGAGCTGCATCAGGGCTTCGTGGCTCGCCTGCGGATCGTCGATCAGCGCGATGGCCGCAGCGCAGAGTTCGGCCGCGTTATGGGGCGGGATCGACGTCGCCATGCCCACCGCGATGCCCTGCGCGCCGTTGGCCAGCAGGTTCGGGAAAGCGCCCGGCAGGACGACCGGCTCCTCGTTCTGGCCGTCATAATTCGGCCGGAAGACGACGCCGTCCTCGTCGATGCCCTGCAGCAGCAGCCGGGCGACCTCGGTCATCCGGGCTTCGGTGTAGCGGTAGGCGGCGGCACTGTCGCCGTCGATATTGCCGAAATTGCCCTGCCCGTCGACCAACGGGTAGCGCGAGGAGAAATCCTGCGCCAGCCGGACCAGCGCGTCGTAGATCGCCTGGTCGCCATGCGGATGGAACGTGCCCATCACATCGCCGACGATCTTCGCGCTTTTCTTGAACGGGGCAGCCGGGTCAAGCCGGAGCAGGTGCATCCCGTAGAGGATGCGGCGATGGACCGGCTTCAGCCCGTCCCGGGCATCCGGCAGCGCCCGATGCATGATCGTGGACAGCGCATAGGCGAGGTAGCGCTCCTCGAGCGCCTCGCGCAAGGCGATGGCCTCGACGCCCTCGGATGACGGTGGATCGACCGGTTTTCCCATGCCTCCCGCGTTAGCGGAGGATGCGAGTCGCGACAAGGGATTGCCTTGCAGGCAAGGGAGATATCCCCGCCCGAGGCGTGCGGCTATTTCTCCAGATGGAGTTTCTGGTTGCCGGTGGGCCCGAGGCCGACGGGCACCGGCACCGGCGAATTCTGGTAGTTCGAATTGATCACAAGGTTGGGGCCATCGAAGAGATCGAGACGGTCGATGACCATGATCGTGAAGGGCGACTGATCGGCCACGGGTTGGTTGCTGTCGATCGTCAGCGCGCCCTTCCTGAGATAGATCGTCCCCGTCAGCACCTTGGCGCGGTCCGAGGTGATGCGGTTCTGGTTGGTGATCTTCACGGTCGTCGTGGTGCCGGTGAGGGGATCGGTCTTCGCGGCAACCTCCTCGATCATGCCGCTGCCCTCCCAGATCAACATGCCGGCCGTATCGCCGCTGACAGGCGCCGTAAGATTGATCAGGCCCTGATGCTCGAAGCGGAAATAGGCGTTCTTGCCGGTGAAGAACAGGGTCACGCCGTTGCCGTGCAGTTCGGCGGTGTTCTGGACACGGAGCGGCCCATCCTTGAAAATATAGACACCCGGATTGAAGGTGACCTTGGCAGTGCCATGGATCTGCATGCCGCCGCAATAGGTGCCCGGATCGAAGGAGAAGGAACCACCGGCGATCTTTTTCGGCAACGTCTTGCACAGCAGGCTGGTTGCGGGTTCGGGCTTGCTGGCCAGCGGATCCTTGATCTCGGGGCAATCGGTGACAAGATTGCCCTCGACCGAGGAGCCGATGTTCTTGATGCCGCCACGGGCACAGATCGTGGTCGCTTTCAGCTTGGATCCTTCGCCGAGCGTAACTGCGCTCCTGTGCTGGGAATTGGAATGCATCATGCAGCCATTGGCGGTCAGCGTGGAGCCATTCCGCAGGTTGACCGCCGCATTCCGCGTCCCGTTCAGCGAGAGCACGCAGAGCTTCATCTGCTCGGCCACGCCGGCCGGCCGCGCGGTGGCGGAAGCCGAGATGCTGCTGACGCCGATCACGTTCTCGAAGGTCCGGAACGGCGTCGAGAAATTCTGGCTGCCCTCGACCCGCACCGCCGCATTGTTGTCGATCAGCGTCGCGGTGATCGCGATCCTGTGCGGGATGTTGGCCGGGATATTGGCCTCGGCATAGCGCACGGCCAGGTTCTGGGCGCGGGTCTGCGTTATCGGGGACAGCGACATCTCGCGGGCAATGCCGAGCGCGGCCGCATCGACGATCTGCTGGAGGCGGTTCTGGGCGCCGGCCATCGAGGCGTAGTCGGTGGCGAAACCACCGACGGCCAGCATGGTCGGGAGGGCCATGGCAAAGATCACCGCAGACGTCCCCGCTTCGGCCCTGCCGAAGCGCTGGAAACGCGCCCTGATCGTGTCAACCCAACGGTTGATTGCCTGAAACATCTGTGTCGCCTGCCGGGGGTTCTTCCCTCTGGCTTTCATTCCTAGCAGCGAGAAGCAAACAAATGGGTAGGAAACGAAGGCAATGCGCGGTTTCGGAAATCGATCAAATTTTAGAGATGTTTGATGAAATGGCGAGCCGTTCCCGCAGAACCATCAGAAATGGCTGGCGGGTCGCCGTGGCGTCGATTCCGCGCGGGCCGAAGAGATGTCGCCCCAGAAAGTATCCGGCGAGCCGGAATCCCGCCTCGATCGCGCCGGAATCCGCTCCGGTTAGGCCCTCGTCCAGCAGGAAGGCGGGGAGCGGCAGGAGGCGGTCGCGGTACGGTTCCGCCGCCCCGGCCGAGACGGCCCGGCCGGATTTCGGCGAGACATGGGTCAGCCCCTCGGTGCGACCGGTCGCCGCACAGGCGGAGAGGTCCAGCCCGAAGCCGAGTTCGGCGAGGATGGTGATCTCGAACCGCACCATGACCGCGCCGAGCAGCAGCGGCTCGGCCAGAAGCTGGCACAGGCCATCCGCCGCCTCGTAGAGGCCGGCATGGACCTGCCGTTCCGGCATGAGCCGCAGCAGCGAGGCGAGATGCATGACCGCATGCAGCGCCAGCGGATCGGAGAGGACGAGGCCGGCGCGGCTCTGCACCGGTTCGGCCGTGAACTGGCCGAGATGCTCTTCCAGCCGGGCGCGCCAGGTCAGCGCCACGCGGTTGCCGGGCTGGAGACCGGGAGCCTGCCGTGCCGAGCGGCCACCCCGGACCAGCCCGAGATGCCGGCCATGGCCACGGGTCATGGTCTCGAGAATGACATCGCGCTCGCCGTGGCGGCGCACGGAAAGGATGAGCCCCTCATCCTGCCATTCCATGGCGGCCTCCCTGCCGGGTTTGCCGGGCCTCGCGCGGCCTGCGCCTCAGCGCTTCGGCTCGCGCGGGAATTCCAGCCCCATCTCGCGGTAGCGTTCGGGATCCTCGGCCCAGTCCTCGCGCACCTTCACGAAGAGGAACAGATGCACCTTGGCCTCGGCGGCTTCCTCGATCTCCTTGCGGGCAGCCATGCCGATCCGCTTGATCGTCTGGCCCTTCTCGCCGAGCACGATCTTCCGCTGGCTCTCGCGCTCGACGAAGATGGTCTGGTCGATGCGGACATCGCCGTTCTTCATCACCGTCCATTTCTCGGTTTCCACCGTGGAGCGGTAGGGCAGTTCGTCATGCAGCCGCTCGAAGATCTTCTCGCGGGTGATCTCCGCCGCGAGAAAGCGCAGGGGGGCGTCGGAAATCTCGTCCTCCGGGTAAAGCCAGGGGCCCGGCGGGAGCCGCTCTTCCAGCCATTCGAGGATCTTCGACACGCCATGCCCGCGCAGGGCGGAGATCATGAAGGTGGCCTCGAAGGCGACCTGTTCGTTGAGCGCGGCGGTGATGGCCAGCAGTTTCTCGTGCGGGACGAGGTCGATCTTGTTGAGGATCAGGAATTTCGGCTGCCGCACCTCACCGAGCTGGGCGAGGAGCGCCTGCTCGGCATCGTTGTCGGCATGGGTGACATCGATCAGCACGCCGACGCGATCGGCATCGGAGGCACCGCCCCAGGCGGAGGTGACCATCGCCTTTTCCAGCCGGCGCTTCGGCGCGAAGATGCCGGGCGTATCGACGAAGACCACCTGCGTCCGGCCGGTCATGGCGATGCCCCGGATCTGCGTGCGCGTCGTCTGGACCTTGCGGCTGACGATCGAGATCTTGGCGCCGACAAGGGCGTTGAGCAGGGTCGACTTGCCGGCATTCGGCACGCCGATCAGGGCAACGAAGCCGCAGCGCGTGGGCTTTTCGGTCACGGGATCAGTCATTCTGTTTCGGTCCACCCGGGCGAGCCTGCCCGTCCTCCTGCCACAGGCCCGCCGCGCGCAGCCATCTCTCGGCGGCGGCACGTTCGGCCTGACGTTTCGACGGCCCGGTGGCCATCACTTCCGGCTGGCCCTCGACCCGCACGGCGATTTCGAAAACCGGCGCGTGATCCGGGCCCTTGCGCCCGACATCGCGATAGGCCGGCACCGGCAGGCCACGGGCCTGCACGATTTCCTGAAGCAGCGTCTTCGCGTCTTTCGGCACCGAGAGCGGCGCCTGCATCCGCGCGGTCCAGGCAGCGCGCACCAGCATATCCGCCGCCGCGAGCCCGCCATCGCGGAACACCGCGCCGATCACCGCCTCGCAGGAATCCCCGAGAATGGCCTCGCGCTTGCGCGCGCCGGAACGGATCTCGCCTTCGCCCATCCGGAGATGATCGCCGAGGCCCCATTCGCGCGCAATGGCCGCGCAGCTTTCCTTCCGGACGAGATCGGCGAGGCGCTTCGACAATTCGCCTTCCGGTGCCTCCGGAAAGGCCTCGAACAGCATGGTCGAGACGATCAGGCCGAGAACGCGGTCGCCGAGGAATTCCAGCCGCTGGTAGGAGCGTCCGGCCCCGGCGCCGCTGACATGGGTCAGCGCCTCCTCGAGCAGGCCGATCTCGGTGAACCGGTAGCCCAGCCGGCGCTGGAGAGCGGCGAGCGAGGGCGTGTCCGCCGCCATCAGCGGATTTTCTGGAAGATGCGGCCCCAGCGGGCCTCGCTTGGCCAGCGCCAGATCATCCAGGGCGGCGTGCCCTCCTCGATCGAGAAGAAGATCATCTCGGCGCGGCCGACGAAATTCTCGTAGGGCACGAAGCCGACGCCCTGCGCGGATTGATCGCGGCTGTCGGTGGAATTGTCGCGGTTGTCGCCCATCATGAAATAATGGCCGGGCGGCACGAGATATTCGGGGGTGTTGTCCCAGTAGGAACGGTTCCCCTCGCGCTCGTTGACGTGGTAGGTCACGCCATTCGGCAGGGTCTCGCGGAAGCGTGGCACCCGCAGGACGCGGCCGAACTGGTCCCGCTCCTCGAAGACGCCGTCGGCCTCCTTCTTCACCGGCTGGCCGTTGATATAGACGAGGCCGTTGATCAGCTGCACCCGGTCACCCGGCAGGCCGATGACACGCTTGATGTAATCCGTCTCGCCATCGCGCGGCAGCTTGAACACCGCGATATCGCCGCGCTTCGGCTCCGCCCCCCAGACCCGGCCTTCGAACGGCGCGATGGAATAGGGGAAGGAATGCTTCGAATAGCCATAGGCGTATTTCGAGACGAAGAGGTAATCGCCGATCAGCAAGGTCGGGATCAGCGAGCCCGAGGGAATGTTGAAGGGCTGGAAGGCGAATGTCCGGATCACCAGCGCGATGAGCAGCGCCTCGATGATCACGCGGATCGTTTCGCCCAGACCGCCGGTATCCTTGGCCTGGGGTTTTTCCTGCAAGTTATCCATCGCCATTCCGAGAAAACTCCGCCATCGCGCGAGGGAACCCCGGTTGCGGCGTGAACCTGATGCACCGGGATATACAAGCGCACCCCGACAAGGGCAATGTGGCGGAATGAGGGGAACGGTCCGGCTGCACCGGATTTTTCGCCGCCGGGGGTGGAGATCCCCTCATCCGGAGTGCCGATCCCCCCGCCATCCGGAAGAGCCCCCTCACCCGCCGCCGCTGCGCGCCGTCGAACTCTCTCCGAGGGGGAGAGGTGGGAGGCGGGCTGGAAGAGTTGAGGAATGTGCTGGGAGAGCCGGGGCGCGCGTGAGAGCCATAGCGAAGACGGTCGTGCGCTCCCCCTCGCCCCGCCCCGCGGGGAGAGGGTGGTCGAGGGCGAAGCCCGAGACCGGGTGAGGGGCAATGGGCGGAGCCCCCTCACCG
>JAPZSB010000006.1:5000-250953 GCA_027531565.1 Beijerinckiaceae bacterium | reverse complement strand
GAGCGAGGTCAAGGCGCTGGCGAACCAGACGGCGAAGGCGACCAGCGAGATCTCGGAGATGGTCAACCAGATCCAGCAGGCGACGAGCGACACCGTCATCGCGATCAAGGAGATCGACGGCGCCATCGCGCTGATCGACCGCGCCACGGCGGAAATCGCCGGGTCGGTGGGTGAGCAGGAGCGGGCCACGCGGGAAATCGCAAGCAATGTCCAGCAGGCGGTGAACGGGACCGAGGAGGTCTCGCGCTCGATCACGGCGGTGTCGGCCACGGCCGGGCATACCGAGGGCGCGGCGCAGCAGGTGCTGGGTTCCGCCGCCGATCTCGCCCGGCAGGCCGAGACCATGCGGAGCGAGGTCCAGCGCTTCCTCCAGACCGTCCGCGCGGCCTGAGGCACTGCGACGTCCTGGCCGGCTGGACTCCTCGCGGCTTTCGGGTCATTCTTCCCCAGGCAGGGCATGCCATCGGCATGACCAAGGGCAGGGGGATCGATGACCGGATCTGGCCGTCTGACGTTGCGGAACGAGGCTTTTGGCCTCCAAGTTCGTGGCCTCTTGGCCGGTCTGGTGCTCGCCGTTTCCTTCGGATCTGCCGCCGGGTCGACCGAGCGGTGCCGCAAGGCCAAGGATGTGGCGGGCGTCGAGAAAAGCCTGCCGGTGCTTCAGGAAAAGGTCGATCTGGGCGAGCCGATCCGGATCGTGGCGCTCGGTTCCTCTTCGGTTGAAGGCACGCCGGACATGCCGCGCGAGCAGCTTTTCGCCAGCGTCATGGAGCGCGAACTGGCCCGGCAGATGCTGACCCCGGTCGAGGTGGTCAACAAGGGCAAGGGTGGCGAGACCATTCCCAAGATGGTCGACCGGATCGAGCGCGACGTCCTGAACCTCAAGCCGGATCTTGTCGTCTGGCAGCTCGGCGTCAATGACGTGCTCCAGATGGATGGGGTCGATGGCGCGATCGCACGGATGGAAGCGGCCCTCGAGACCTTCCGTCAGGCCAAGCTGCCGGTCGTGCTTGTCGACCTGCAGGTTTCCCCGCTGGTTGACCGCGACCGCGACATGCCCGTCATGCAGGCGGCGATCACCGAAGCCGGCAAGAAGCAGGGCGTGATGCATTTCCACCGGCAGGCGATCATGAAGCGCCTGATCGAGACCGACGAGGCCAAGCCGGGCGATCTCGTCCAGGCCGATGGCCTGCACATGACCCAGCTGGCCCATTTCTGCACCGGCAAGCTTCTGGCCGAGCAGATCGCGGAAAGCAGCGTCTCCAAGCCGGTGACGATCTCGGCGAGCCGCATTCCCGTCCGCTGAACGCGTTGAGGGCTGGTGGTGCCGGATACCCGGCACCCGGCGTCAGTTCTGGGTCAGCGGGATGTCGGGGTAGATCCGGATCCGATCGGCGCCCATATCCGCCACGGCTATGCCATCGCCCAGATCGATCATCGCCTTGATGGCGCCGCCGGCGCCGAGATCCGCCAGATCCTCGAACCGGTCGAGGCCGGGGCGATAGCGCACGAGCTTGCGGCGCCCGGCATCGGCGAAGACGATCGTGCCGTCCTGCCGGACAACCAGCGCCTGCGGGCGGCTTTCCGGCCAGGGGAGTTTCGCGGTCATCCAGGCCGCCCGGCCTGCATAGCGCACCAGCGTCTGGCTTTTCATCGCCGAGAGCCAGACCTCGCCGGAAGGGCTGACCGCAATGCTGCGGATCCCCTGCGCTTCCGGCGGAATGACCGCAGAGTCGAACCGCGAGCGCGCGGGATCGATGCGGATCATGCGGCCGGACTTGCCTGCCACAAACCAGAGCGAGCCCGTCGGCGATGCCGCGGAAAGTGTCAGGCCCTGAAGATCCTCGTGCGAGGAGACATCGGTCGCACCGGTGCGCGGATCATGGCTGCCGAGCCAGCCCGACGCCCCGCTGAACCAGATCCGTCCCTCGCTGTCGAGGCGCAGGCTCGACAGGTCGAGAAACGGCAGGTCGGCCGGCATGCCGATGCGGGTGACCTCGCCATTGGCCGGGGCGAGGCGGTGCAGCACGTTCAGCGCCCGATCGACCGCGAGGATCGACCTGTCCGGCGCCTCGACGAGCCCGTATGGCCGTGACCCGGTGCCGAGCGGGAAATAGGTGACTTCGCGCGTGGCCCTGTCGATCCGGCCCAGCGCGCCAAGGGTGTAGGCTGCGAACCAGATCGTGCCATCCGAGGCCTGGATGAGGGCGAGCGGCTGGCTCGCCACGCGCAGGTCGAAATCCACCGGTGCACCGAGGCCCGGCAGGGTTGCCGGCTGCGCGACGCGCAGGACCTGTGGCTTCGCGCCCTGCGACAGGGCCGGCAGGGTGCCCAGAGCGGTAGCAGCGAGGATGGCGGCGAACAACGGGCCCTTCATGATCAGGCAGGTTCGCATGGCTTTCACTCCGCCGCAACCGGCAGCGGGCGCGGCCGCGCGGCCAGGCTGGCCATCGCGCTCTTGCGCCATTCGAGCAGCGCCGCGAGGCCGAGCATCGCACCGATGCCCACGACATTGATTGCGACCATCAGCCAGGGATGGAAGCCATAGGCGGTGGCGAGGATGCCGCCCGCAACGGCGAGGACATTGCCGAGCACGAAGACTTCCAGCGAGTGCTGGCCCATCCAGACCAGAGGTGCGGCGATGGCCGAGCGCAGCCACGGGCTTGCGGCCGGCAGGAGGACCAGCACGAGCCAGAACTTGGCCATCAGGTCGAGCAGCCGGGTCGGGTGGAAATTCGTCTTGCTGAAGGCGCCGAGCAGGGCGGGATTGACGAGGAAGGCGTTCTCGAACCCGTCGATCTCGCGCCACGGCGCGGCGAGCACGATGCCGGCCAGCGTGACGATGGCAGCCAGAGCCGTCAGGACCCGCCGCATGGCAGGGCCGATCCGCCCGACGGGGGCATGCCCCTGGATGGCGCGGCCGAGCGAGAAGCCGATCACGAACAGCAATTGCCAGGCGAAGGGGTTGAAGAACCACGCGCTGGCCGTCCGGGTATTCGGCAGGTTGAGGCCGCCGAGATTGGCGCCGGCATACAGGCCAAGCGAAAGCAGCAGCGGCAGCAGCCAGTGGCGGCGTGTCAGCGAGACAAGGACCGGCACCATGGCCAGCAGCACGATGTAGAGCGGCAGGATATCGAGATAGCCGGGCAGGAAGCGCAGTGTCAGGACATCGACGATGAAGCCCGCCGGCGACTGGAGGAACACATCGATGCCGAGGGTTTCCAGATAGGTCGGATCATTCAGCCGTTCCGCACCGACCACGCAGAGCGCGGCGATGACAAGAAACATCATGAGATGCATGATGTAGAGCGACCAGATGCGCGAGAACACGGCCATCACGCCGGCTCCGGCCGCGCCGCGGTCGAAGAAGCGACCATAGGCGAGGGCAGAGGAAATGCCGGCGAGAAGCACGAAGACGTCGGCGGAATCCGACAGGCCCCAGTTGCGCTGGGTAAAGGCGCTCAGCGGATTGCCGGGGACGTGGTTGGCGAAGATCATGACGAGCGCAAGCCCGCGGAAAAAATCAATCCGCAGGTCCCGTGTGCTCGACAGGGCGTTCGCGTTCAAGGTCATCCGGTGATCCCGAGCCAGCCGTCCGGGCGGCGTGCTGCATCGCAATATACGCCGTCTAGCGGTGCATGGATTGCCGTTGGGTTAACATTTGGACGGAATTGCGGAATGGGGGCCCCGGGCCCTCTCTCTCACGCGGTTGTGATCAGCCGTCCAGCCCGGAAAAGGTCTCGATCCGGCCCGAGGGTTCCAGCTGCCCGGCCATGAGGCGGGCATAATCCGCCTCGAACCAGCCGACCCGCGTTTCCTGCCGCGCGAGGATCGGCTGCGCGTCGGCCTGATGGGCAATGCGCTGGAGCTGGATGCAGGCGCCGTTATCCTCGTCATGGATGCGCCCGGACTGGATCCGGAAGCCGAGCCGCATCCACGGCATCGTGAAGGCCCGGAAGGCGGAGCGGAGAAAGCCTGCCTTGCGGCGGAACGGCAGCGGCACATAGCGGGAGGTGGCGCGCGTCCGGCCCGGCCCGATCGGCTCGAACTGCTGGAACAGCACGAACCAGTAGGAATCGCCGACATAGTCGATCGCCTTGATCAGGGCGACGAGCAGGCCGGGGAAGAACTGGAAGATGCGGTAGCGCTCGGGGAGATAGTTGCCCTCCCGGCAGGCGGCCGCGATCGCCTCCAGCGTGCCGGGCGAACCGCCGGGCAGATAGGCGCTGTGCGCGTTGAAATGCGCGTAATGGATGATATCCGGCGGCAGGTAGCCCGCCTTGCCGAAGCTGGAGGGGTGCACCGCGACGATATGGTAATCGTCGAGCGAGATGTTCATCAGCAGCTTCCAGTGGGCCTCGACCTCGCGGCTGAACCCGTCCGGCTTGCCGATATTCGTGCCGAAATGCGCGATGACCGCGAAGCCGGGGCCCAGCCATTCTTCCAGCGAGCAATGCTGCCGGCCGGGGAAGCGGCCGAAGATGAGGTCGCCGCATTGGGCCAGTTCCACCTCCGCCAGACGGGCATCGATGTCGCGCGGGGTCCGGCCATACATCTCGATGCATTTCGGGATGCCGAGGGCCCGGCCTTCCGCATTGTAGCGCCAGTGATGGAAGCCGCAGACAACCGGCCCGTTCCCGGTCCTGCCGATGCGGAGCGGATAGAAGCGGTGGGCGCATTTGTTCTCGTAGGCACGGAGCCCGGATTCGAAGCGCTGCACGAAGATCGACCGGCCGCCGAGCATGGCCGTGAACCAGTCATTCAGCGCCGGGATCTCGCCGGCAACGCCGAGGAAGGTCCAGATATGGCCGAGCTGCTCCTGCTCCGCCGCGAAGGCGGCAGGGTCGGTCATGGCGCGCGCCCATTCGGCGGGGCCGGCAGCATGGTTCGGATCGGCAGGACGGGTTTGCATGCGACTCGGATTCTCCTCTTCGACCATGCCGCGCCGGGCTGATGCGGTAAAGCCCCGATGATTGCTTCAAATGCAATCAAGTTGTTTCAGATTCCGGTATCCATCTTTGTTCGAATTGTTGCTTCTGCGATCCGATTAAATTCTGATTAGCCGTTCCCTTGTACCTATCCTGGCGTGCAAGGAGCCGCTTTCATGACCGTCCTGTCCCGCCTGATGTCCCGCTCCTTCCACCGTTTCCGGGCCAACCGGCACGGCTCGGTGGCGACCACCTTCTCGCTCTCGATGATCCCGGTGATCGGCCTGCTCGGCGCATCGGTCGATTTCGCGACCGTTGCGGGCACACGCGCCAAGGTGCAGAGCATTGCCGATGCGGCCGCGCTCTCCGCCGTCGCCGAGTCGGTCGTCAAGCCGACCTATTCCTGGGAACAGCAGAAGATCGAGAGCGAGAAGGCAGCCAAGGCGACTTTCGAATCGCTGATGGCGGTGGCCGGACTCGATGGTGCCACGGCCGGCGCGACCTACCAGATCACGCTCAAGGGCAACACCGTCGTTGCCAATGTCTGCTATTCGGGCACGCAGAAGACGATGGCCGTGGCCATTGCCGGGTTTGCCACGATGGATTTCGGCGGCTGCGCCGGGGCGTCCTCCGCCCCGCCGCTCTATGTCAGCGTCTATGTGCTGGCCGATGCGTCCGGTTCCATGGGGATCGGCGCCAGCACGGCCGACCAGACCCTGATGAACAGCAAGCTGGGCTGTGCCTTTGCCTGTCACACGCTGAGCTGGAAAGTTCCGATGTTCAACCCGGACTGCAAGGCGACCGGCGGCTGGGATGACGGCCGCGCCACGCCGGTCTGCGCCAAGAAGATCGGGGCCAAGACCCGGTTCGACATTGTCCGCTCGGCGCTTTCCGATGTCATCGACGATGCCGGCACCATGGCCAAGCTGCCGGACCAGTTCCGCTTCGCGGTCTACAAGTTCAGCAACACGCTGACCGAGGTGCAGAAGGAAACGTCCAGCCTGTCCACGGTCAAGACCTCCGTCAACGCCATGGAAATGGACATTGCCGGCGCCGGATCGAACTTCACGGTGGCGATGAAGGACCTGCTGAAGAAGATCCCCTCCAGCGGTGACGGCAAGACTGCCGCCTCGCCCAAGGTGATGCTGCTCCTGATGACCGATGGTGTCGAGGGGAATGTCAACGAATACAGCCAGTGCAAGGATGCCTGGGTGGATGGAAAGAAGAAAAATATCTGTAACTATTGGGGCAGCTGGAACCCGGATACGAATTTCACCGTGAACAATCCGGGCTTCTACTGGGGTGCCGAACGTTCGCAGGCGATCGACTCCAAGGTGTGCGACGGCTTCAAGAACAAGGGCATCACGGTCGCGACGCTGAACACCGAATACATCACGCCGCCGGGTTCGACCGATACGCGCTTCGTGCAGATCCAGTCGATGCTGAAGCCGGTGATCCGCCAGACCATGCGCGATTGCGCCACCCTGCCGGAATACGCCTATTTCGCCACGACGCCGGGCGAGATTTCCCAGGCCACGGAAATGATGTTCCGCTCGGTGATGGCAAAGGCCCGGCTGATCAACTGAGATACAGGTCCGTCAAGGGAGGCCGGGCGCCAAGGCGGCGCCCGGTTTGACCGTCCCTCAATCGGCAAGGGCATAATCGAGATCGGCGATCAGGTCGTCGACATGCTCGATTCCGACCGAGAGACGGATCAGCCCTTCGGTCACGCCCATGGCCTCGCGCGTTTCCGGGGCAACGCCGGAAATCACGGTTGTGGAGGGGTGACAGGCGAGGGATTCCGTGCCGCCGAGGCTGACCGCGAGCTTCACGATGCGCAGCCGGTCCAGCGCGCGGAAGGCCTTCTCGCGGCTGCCGACATCAAACGACATCAGCGAGCCGGGCCCCGTGCATTGCGTGGTGTAGATGCGGTGCTGCACGCTGCCTTCCGGAGCCAGGGCCGCGAAATGGACCTGCCGCACCGCCGTATGCCGTTCCAGCCAGCGGGCAATCGTCATGGCGTTGCTGGCCGCGCGCTCCATCCGCAGGGTCACGGTTTCGAGCGAGCGCGAGAGCATCCAGCAGGAATGCGGGTCGAGGCTGCCGCCCATCAGGGCGCGCAGGCTGCGGACCGGCGTCATGGCGATGCGGTTGCCGACGACGCCGCCGGCAATGAGATCCGAGTGGCCGCCGACATATTTGGTCAGCGAATAGAGCGAGAGATCGGCGCCCGCGCGGATCGCGTTCTGGAAGACCGGCCCCTGCAGCGTGTTGTCGACCACCACCAGCGGCCGGTGCTGCTGGCGCCGGGCAGAGGCTTCCGCCAGCCGGGCCGAAAGCGAGATATCGGCCAGCGTCGCCAGCGGGTTCGACGGCGTTTCGAGATAGAGCATGGCGAGCCGGCCGCGGGCCTCCGCCGCGATCATCGCCGCCTCGAGCCCGGCGGGATCATTCGGATCGGCAACCGGCAGGGCAGTGATGCCGAATTGCGGCAGGACCTTGTGCATCAGCGTGTCGGTGCCGCCATAAAGCGGTGTCGAATGCAGGATCACATCGCCCGGACGGCAATGGGCGAAGAGGATTGTCGCGATGGCCGCCATGCCGCTGGCGAAGACGGCGCCGGCATCGGCCTGCTCGAACAGGGCGAGCCGTTCCTCCACGATCTGCGCATTCGGGTGGTTGAAACGCGAATAGACGAGGCCGCCATCGACATCGTTCTTGCCGGCGGAACGGCCGGAGGCGATGTCGAAGAACTCGCGGCCGGCATCGGCGCTCGGGAAACAGAAGGTCGAGGTCAGGAAGACCGGCGGCTTCACCGAGCCTTCGGAGAGAGCCGGATCATAACCGTAGCCGAGCATCAGCGTCTCGTTATGCAGCTTGTGCTGCCCGAGATTTGTCTCGCGATAGGTCTTGGCGCTTTCGGTTTTGGGGCTGTCGGTCTTGGCCATGGTGGTTTCTCCATCTCCCGGGGCGTGGAGGGAGTGTGCCAAAGTGGCCTCTATGGCGCAAGATATGCGCGGTTGAAGCAAGAAATGTCGAAATATTTGCGAACTTGAGGTATTATGTGCAAAGTATGTGCTTGGCCTTGGGAGGGTCAGGCCAGTCCGGAAAAGACCTTGCAATGACGATCGAGCTTGACGATTTCGACCACCAGATCCTGAAGGCGTTGCAGGCCGAGGCACGCCTCAGCAATCTCGACCTCGCGGCCCGGATCCCGCTGTCGCATTCGGCGATTTCGCGCCGGATCAAGCGGCTGGAGGAGGCGCGGATCATCCAGGGCTACCATGCCCGGATCGAGCCGCAGGCGATCGGCGAGGCCGTCCGGGTGCTGGCCTCGGTCCAGCGTGAATCCCAGGTTCCCGCCGCCTATGTCGCGGAATCGCTGGCCCGGCTGCCGGGGATCAAGAACTGCTGGATCGTCTCCGGCGATTGCGATGTCATGGTCGAGATCACCGCGCGGGACATGAGCCATTTCTCGGAGATCATGCTCGACGGCATCCAGAAGGTGCCGGGCGTCGCGGCGACGCGGTCGATGTTCATCCTGACGACGGTGAAGGAGCGCTGAGGGGCGCGGCTATTCCGCCGCAAGCCTGAAGCAGGCGGCTTCGATCCCGCCGGGATAGGCCCGGAGCGGCGGGACGGATGTGTCACACAGGCCCGGCTCGGCAAGCAGGCAGCGCGGAAAAAAGGCGCAGCCGCCCGAGGTCAGGGCCGGCGGCCCACCCTGGACCTGCAACGAGGCCGCGGGAGTGGTTTCCAGCCAGTCCGTCCGGAGGGCCGGGACCGATCCGAGCAGCAGCGTCGCATAGGGATGGTGACGGCCCGATTCCAGCGCTGCGGCCGGCATGGTCTCGACGACGCGGCCGGAATAGAGAACCATGATGTCGTCGCAGATCGCGCGGATCGTCTTGAGGTCATGGCTGATGAACATTGTCGTCAGGCCGAGTTCGCGCCGCAGCTCTGCCATCAGGTCGAGGATCGCCGCCGCGACCACGGTATCGAGCGCCGAGGTGACCTCGTCGCAGAGCAGCAGTTTCGGCTGTGCGGCCAGCGCCCTGGCGAAATTGACGCGTTGCTTCTGGCCGCCGGAAAGATCGCCCGGCAGGCGATCCCCGACGCTGGCCGGGAGATGGGTCAGGTCGAGCAATTCGCGGACGCGGCGTTCGCGCTCGGCGCCCTTCATGCCGAAGAAGAATGTCAGCGGCCGGCCGATGATCTCGTCGATCGGGACTTTCGGGTTGAGCGCGGTATCCGCCATCTGGAAGACAAGCTGGATCTCGCGCAGCTGCTCGCGGCTGCGGCCGGCAATACCGGGTGCGAGATCGACGCCATCAAGCGTCACCGTCCCGCGGGAGGCGGGGGTGAGGCCGGCGATCACACGGGCGAGAGTGGATTTGCCGCAGCCGGATTCGCCGATCACGCCGAGGGCGCGGCCCTTGCCGATCGTCAGCTCGATATCGCGCAGGACGGGCACGGCCGGCATCCCGTCCCTGTCGACCAGCCCATAGCCGGCGGACATGCCGGAGACGCGCAGCAGCGGCGCGGAGGCTTCCCCGGTCACGGGCGATGCGCGCAGGGCAGGCTCCGCCGCCGCCAGCAGCTTGCGGCTGTATTCATGGGCCGGGCGGGCGAGCAGGTCCGGCGTCGCCGCGATTTCCTGCACCTCGCCATGCCGGAGCACGGTAATGCTGTCGGCGATCTGGGCGATGACCGCGAGATCATGCGTCACGTAGATGCCGGTGGTGTTGCGGTCGCGGATCGCTTCCTTGAAGGCCTTCAGCACCTCGATCTGGGTGGTGACATCGAGCGCGGTGGTGGGTTCGTCGAAGATCACCACATCCGGATCGGTGATCAGCGCCATAGCCGCCATCAACCGCTGGAGCTGGCCACCGGAGACCTGGTGCGGATAGCGGTTGCCGATCGTCTCGGGATGCGGGATCGCCATGGCCCGGAACAGGCCGACCGCCTTTTCGCATGCCTCTGCCTCGTCCATCAGGCCGTGGATCAGCGCGCTTTCGATCACCTGCGCCATGATGGGGCGGGACGGGTTGAAGGAGGCGGCGGCGCTCTGGGCGATATAGGCCACCTTCCGGCCGCGCAGCCGCTGCAGGCCCTTCTCGTCGAGGCCGGTCACCATGGTCTCGCCGATCCGGATCGTCCCGCCGGCGATGCGGCAGCCATAGCGGGCATAGCCCATCGTCGCGAGGGCGATGGTGGTCTTGCCGGAACCGGATTCGCCGATCAGCCCCATCACCTCGCCGCGCCGGACCGAGAAGGACACGCCCTTCACGATCTCGATGTCCCCGCCCTCAGCCGTATGCGCGCGGATCCGGAGATCGCGGATGTCGATCAGCGGCTCCATGTCAGCGGACTCCTTCCCGCGCATGGCGGCCGAAGGCGCTGTCGATGGTGAGATTGACGGCGATGGTCAGGCTGGCAATGGCGATGGCCGGCATGATCACCGCCGGTGCGCCATAGGGCAGGCCGGGCATGTTCTCGCGGACGAGCGAGCCCCAGTCCGCCTCCGGCGGCTGGACGCCGAGGCCGAGGAAGCTGAGGCTCGAGAGCAGCAGCACGACATAGATGAACCGCAGGCCGAAATCGGCGAGAACCGGGCCGACCATGTTCGGCAGGATCTCGCGGATCATGATGTAGAAGGTGCTCTCGCCACGGGCCCGGGCCACGGCGACGAAATCCAGCGCCGCGACATTCACCGCCACCGAGCGGTTGATGCGGTAGCAGCCGGGGAGGTAGATCACCGCCAGCGTCAGCACCAGGACCGGGATCGAGGCGCCGAAGGCGGCCACCAGAACAAGGCCGAACATCTTCGAGGGAATCGAGATCAGCGCATCGAGGAAGCGGCTGACGGCGGTATCGAAGAAGCCGCCGATCGCCGAGGCGGCGAGCCCGAGGAGTACGCCGGCCGTGACGGCCAGCGAGGTGGCCATCAGCGAGATGCCGACCGTATACCGCGCGCCGGCAAGGATGCGCGAGAGCATGTCCCGGCCGAAATAATCGGTGCCCAGCCAGAATTTCCGGCTGATGCCTTCGAAAAGATCGGCATCCTGGATGCCCGCGGGGTCATAGGGCGCGACCCAATGGCCGAAAAAGGCCATGGCCAGCCAGAACAGCACGATGGCCGGCATGACGAGCCGGCCGATGCTGAAGAGGAGCGCGAGCGGGCGGCGGGCGACGGGGAGGGTGGTGCTGCTCATGGGATCACCGGTGCCGCAGGCGGGGATTGGCGAGGATGGCCGCGACATCGGCCATCGTGACCAGCAGGAGATAGGCGCCGCAGAACAGCATGGCGCAGGCCTGGACAAGCGGCAGGTCTCGCGTGCTGACGCCGTCGACCATCAGCTTGGCGATGCCGGGATAGTTGAAGATCGTCTCGACGATGATGACGCCGCCGAGCAGGAACGAGAGCGAGAAGGCGATGGCATTGGCGATCGGGCCGATCGCATTGGGCAGCGCGTGCCAGACCACGATGCGGGCCTGCCCGGCCCCTTTCAGGCGGGCCATCTCGATATACGAGGAGGACAGCACGTCCACGAGTGCGGCGCGCGTCATCCGCGCCATCTGCGCCACGATGACGAAGGTCAGCGTCAGGACCGGCAGGGCGAAGGTGCGGATCACGTCCAGCACGCTGTCGAGCCGGCCGAGCTGGGAAAGGGCCGGCACCCAGCGGAGCTGCACCGCGAAGACCAGCACGGCGGCCGAGGCAACGAGGAATTCGGGCACGGAGACCGCGAGCACCGTGCCGGCGCCGACGATCCGGTCATAGACGGAGCCGCGATGGACGGCAGCCGTGATGCCGAGAGCCAGCGCCAGCGGCACGGCGACAAGCGCGGTGATCCCGGCGAGGAGCAGCGAATTGCCGAGGCGCGAGCCGATCAGTCCGGCTACGGGGGAGCCGTTGACCAGCGAGCGCCCGGCATCGCCCCGGACCATGTTCCAGAGCCATTCGAGATAGCGCTGCCAGGGCGGCAGATCGAGGCCCAGCGCCTTGCGCAGGCCGGCCACGGCTTCCGGCGTGGCGGATTGGCCGAGCAGTTCCTGCGCGACATCGCCGGGCAGGAGATTGGTGATGACGAAGACCACCGTGGCAACGAACCACAAGGTGAGAATCGCCGCCACGAGGCGGGTCAGCAGGAGGCGGCCGATCGTGGCGTTCATTCCAGAGGTTCCCGGGCTCGGGCTGCCCCCGGATCGGGGCAGCCCCTGGACGGAGCAGGATCAGGCGTCGAGCCAGACATGCTCGGCGAAAGAATAGCCCATCAGCGAGCCGGTGCCCATCGGACGGAGGCCCTTGAGCTTCTCGGAATGGGCGTCAAGCCCGCTGATGAAGACCGGGATGCCGATGCCCGAGCTCTGGTGGATCATCACCTGCATGTCCGTGTACATCTGCTTGCGCCTGGCCTCGTCGGTCTCGGCGCGGGCCGCGAGCAGGAGCTGGTCGAATTTCGGATCCTTCCAGCCGGATTCGTTCCACGACGCGTTGGAAGCGTAGAACAGGCTGAACAGGATATCCGCCGACGGGCGCGGGTTGATGTTGCCGTAGCCGACCGGAACCTTCATCCAGTAATTGGACCAGTAGCCATCCGCCGGCACCTGCCGGAGGTCGATCTTCAGGCCGACCTGCTGGGCGGCCTGCTGGAGCAGGAGACCCATCTCGACCGAGCCGGTTGCGGCCGGAGAGGTGACGACCGGGAGGGTCGAGCCGATCATTCCGGCCTTGTTGAGCAGGAACTTGGCCTGGTCGGGATCGTATTTCCGCTGCGGGATATCCGCCGCATAATAGCGGTTCATCGGTGGGACCGGCTGGTCGTTCGCCACTTCCGCATAGCCCTGGAAGATGTTCCGGCGGATCAGGTCGCGGTTCATCAGCATCTTCATGCCGAGCACGAAATCCGGGTTGTTGCCCGGCGCCTGGTCAAGGCGCATCACGAGGTCGGTATAGTTGCCCGACTTGGTCTCCATGATGTTGAAGCCCTTGCCGCTGAGGATCAGCTTGGCGGAGGTCGGGTTGACGTTGCCGATCAGCTGCACGTCGCCGGCCAGCAGCGCGTTGACGCGGGCGCCGACATCCGGGATGCCGAAGAACTCGATCTCGTCGAGATAGGGGCCGCCGCCCTGGCGCCAGTAATTCTCGTTCCGGACGGCGATCGACCGCACGCCGGGCGTGAATTCCTTGCACTTGTAGGGGCCGGTGCCGATGCCCTTGTTGAAGTCGGTGGTGCCGGCCGGGGCGATCAGGAAGTGGTAGGTGCCGAGCACGACCGGGAAATCGGCATTCGGGCCCTTCAGCGTGATCTTCACCTCGTGGGTGCCCGTGGCGACGATCTCGGTCATCTGGTCGGCCAGGGCCTTGGCCTTGGTGCCGACGGCGGGATCATGGTGGCGCTTCAGCGAAAAGACGACGTCCTCGGCCGTGAGTTCCTTGCCATTGTGGAACTGCACGCCCTTGCGGACCTTGATCGTCCAGATGGTGGCCTTGTCGTTCTCGATGGATTCGGCGAGGGCGAGCTTCGGGTTCAGCCGGTCATCGAGTTCGGTCAGGCCGTTATAGAACATCGTGCAACGGCAGTAATCGGTCGAGTAGCTCTGCTTGGCCGGATCGAGCGTATCGGCGGTGGAGGTGCCGAAACCCGCGACGCGGATCTTGCCACCCTTCTTCGGCGTCTGGGCCAGAGCCGTGCCGGCGGCGCCGATCAGCGTTCCGCCCATCGCCGCGCCGATGCCCAGCGCGCTCATCATGCCCAGCAGATCCCGCCGCGAGGCGCCGGAGCGCAGCGCGCGCATCAGGCGATCCTGTTCCGGCATGCCCAGCATCCCGGGAAAATCCTTGTCATTCACGCTCATGGTTGGTCTCCCCTCTTGTCGACCTGATGACGCCGGATGCCCGCCCTCCGCGGTCCTCCGGCCAGAAACACCCTCCCGCCAAGCGTTCCGGCTCTTTCCACACTATTGCGCGGGCAGGGTCCGGATAGGACGTTCTTGTCGGGATTCCCTGGGTCTTGAATGCACATCAACTCTTTGTTTCAAAACAAGAAATTCTACAGGGTCAGGAAACCCGGTCGCGGTAGCGGTAATACAGGCCCACCAGGGGCAGGAACCATGGCTTGCCGAAATGGAAGGGCACCGCCGGCCACGGCAGGTCGCGCCAGGGATTGGCGACATCCTCGCCCGTCATCCGGCGGGCCATCACGTCGCCGAGATAGGTCGACATCTGGACGCCATGCCCGGAATAGCCCATCGCGAAATGCAGCCCGTCCTTTGTGCCGGCCCGGGGGAGGCGGTCCTGCGTCATGTCGACGAGGCCGCCCCAGCAATAGTCGATCCGGCAGGGCCCGAGCTGCGGGAACACCTCCGCAAGGGCACGGATCAGGATGTCGCCGGCCTTGCGATCCGAGACGGGATCCGACATGGCGAACCGGGCGCGACCGCCGAAGATCAGGCGGTTATCGGCCGTCAGGCGGAAATAGTTGCCGATATTCTGCGAGGTGGTGCAGGTGCGCCGGCCGGGCATGATTGCGCGGGCGCGGTTCTCGCCCAGAGGTTCGGTGACGATGATGAAGCTGCCGACCGGCACGATGCGGCGGCGGAACCAGCCGAACGGCCCGTTCTGGCAGGCGCCGGTGGCGAGCAGGACCTCCTTCGCGCGGATGTCGCCCTGCTCTGTGGTCAGGCGGAAGCCGCCGGCCTCCCGCGTGATCGCGGTGACGGGGCTGCGTTCGTGGATGCGGGCGCCAGCCCGGGCCGCGGCGCCGGCCAGCCCGACGCCGAAACGCCCCATATGCATCATGGCCGAGCGGCGATAGAGCAGCCCGCCGGCATAGCGATCGGTGCCGACCTCGTCGCGCAGATCGCCCGGCTCGATCACGGCCGTGTCATCATCGACGTCGCGGGCGAGGAGTTCCTGCGCCTGCCGCATCTTGTCGAAATGCTCCGGCTTGGCGGCCAGCTTCAACTTGCCGGAACGGACGAAGTCGCAGTCGATCCCTTCCTCGTTCACGATCCTTTCGACGAGATCGACGCCGGAATCGAAGGCGCGGTACATTTCCTGTGCCCGTTCGAGACCGAACCGGGCTTTCACGCTGCCGTAATCATGGGCGAGCCCGTTATTGCAATGTCCGCCATTGCGGCCCGATGCTTCGGCGGCCACGCGCCCGGCCTCGAGAACCACCACGTCGACGCCCTTCCGGGCCAGGGTGCGGGCGGCGGAAAGGCCGGTGAACCCTCCGCCGACCACCACGATGTCAGCGCGGCCCTCCACCGGAAGGGGAGAGGCTCCGGTGAAGGGCGGCGCTGTTTCCAGCCAGTAGGATTCCAGTTTCATCCAACGGTTTCCTTCTGTCTGAATCCCGGGGCCATGCGGCCGTTCCTCAGAGTCCGACCAGGCCGGGCAGGCCGCCGATATCGGGAATCTCCACCGCTCCGTAATAGGGGGTGAGCGGCTCATGCCCGCGATTGACGAAGGCCCGCATGCCGAAGCGCATGTCATGCGCGGTCATCAGGTCATACCGGTAGGAGGAGGAGACATGCAGGATATGCTCCGGCCCGCAGCCGAGCTGGTCGAGCATGTATTCGAAGGCCTGCATGCGCGGCTTGTAGGCCTGCGCCATCTGCGCGGTGTAAACGCGATGGAACGGGGCGCCGAGCTTCTCGACATTCGAGTGGATCTGGTCATTCGAGGCATTCGACAGGATCACGAGCGGGATCCTGTCGGCGATCTTCGACAGGCCGGCCGGTACATCCGCATGCGGACCCCAGGTCGGGACGGCGAGGTAATAGGCTTCGCCCTCGGCCTCGGTGGCCTTGATGCCCCAGCGTTTCGCCGTGCGGAGGATCGAGTTCACCAGCACATCGCGATAGGGCTTCCAGGGCCCGAGGATCTCGTCGAGCCGGTAGCTGGCGAAATCACGGACGAAGGCGTCCATGCTCTCGGCGGGGATCCGGTCCGCGAACATCTCGCGCGCCATCTCGCCCATGCGGAAGCGGGTCAGGGTGCCGTAGCAATCGAAGGTGATGTATTTCGGTCTGAAGCTGGACATGATCCGTCTGATCCCTTGCCGTCTTTTCGTTCGGCCTGTTCTGGCCCGGAGAGAGTGCCAGAACCGCAGCGCGACGGGGAAAGCGTTGCATGGGGCTGCTGGCAGATTCTGCCGTATTTGACCGGATTTCCGGCAGTTTTCGTGCCGGATGGCCGGGCCATCGCCGTCAGGCTTCCAGCGCCATCAGCACGGTTTTCAGCCGCTGGTTGCCCTCGAAGGCCTGCCGGCCAAGATCCTTGCCGATGCCGGACTGGCCGAAGCCGCCGGTGGGCAGGATGTGGTCGTTCGAACGGCCAAAGCGGTTGACCCAGATGGTGCCCGCCCGGATCTCGCGGAGGGCGCGCATGGCGCGGTTGAGATCCCTCGTGTGCACGCCGGCCGCGAGCCCGTAGACCGGGTGCCGGGCGAGTTCGAAGGCCTCGTCCTCGGTGCGGAAGGACTGCACCGTCAGGACCGGGCCGAAGACCTCCTCCTGCACGATCTCCGCGCCGGCATGGGGTGGCTCGATCAGGGTCGGGGCAAAATAGGCGCCGTGCTGCGGGTTGCGCAGGCGGGAACCGCCCGCCAGCACGGTGGCGCCCCCCGCGACGGCCCGATCGACCAGCGCGCCGATCCGGGCACATTGCGGCTCGGAGATGATCGGCGGCAGGGTGGTTGCCGCATCCCAGGTCACGCCCGGTTTCAGTGCGGCGAACGCCTCCGTGATCCTGCCGGCGATGCGCGCCTTCATGCTGTCGGCCACGATCAGCCGCGAGCCGGCGACGCAGACCTGCCCGGCATTGCCGGCAATGGCGCGGGCGACAATACCGGCGGTGCGGTCCGGGTCGGTCACGTCGTCAAAGACCAGTTGCGGGCTCTTGCCGCCGAGTTCAAGCGTCACCGGCTTGGTGCCATGGCGGGCGCAGATCTCCATGATTGCCGCGCCGGTGCGGGTCGAGCCGGTGAAGGTCACCTTGGCGACCAGCGGGTGCTTGCACAAAGCTTCGCCGACCACCGGCCCGCGCCCCTGCACCACATTGAAGATGCCGGGGGGAAGGCCCGCCTCGATGGCGAGCAGGGCGAGGTGGTTGACGCTGAACGGCGTCATTTCCGAGGGTTTCAGCACCACGGCATTTCCTGCCGCCAGCGCCGGCGCGACCTTCCAGCAGGCCATGACCAGCGGGAAATTCCACGGGGCGATGGCGCCGATCACGCCATAGGGCTCGGCGATCATCAGGCCGAGATGGTCAGGCGCCGTCGCGCCGATCTCGCCGCCATGCTTGTCGCAGAGTTCGGCGAAGAAGCGGATCACGTCGGCGGTGTAGGGAATGTCCCAGGCGAGGGCATCGCGGATCGGCCGGGTCGAGCCGAGGGCCTCGAGCCGGGCCAGGGGGCCGGCATCGCGCTCGACGAGATCGGCCCAGCGACGCAGCAGCGCGGCGCGGTCCCGCGGGGAGATCCGGCGCCAGCCAGGCGCGTTGAAGGCGGCATGGCTGTTCGCCACGGCTTCGTCGACGCAGGCGGCATCGCCGTCCGGCAACCGGGCATAGACCTGCGCATCCGAGGGCCGCCGCACCTCGAGCCAGTCCTGCGCGGCATCGCGCAGCGTGCCATCGATGACATGGCCCAGCGGAATCTCGATACGATCGGGGTCAAATCCGGGCATGGGCCATCTCCGTATTCCGCAGCATCAGGAGTTCAGGATACCCGCCTGTCACCCCCGATGTCGGCCGGCCCGCCGGGGGATGCCGGTCGAAACCACCGAACTCGGCCCGGGAAACGCGAGAAAATGCCGACGCCCCGCGCCTAAAGCTGGAAAGGCCCGGATGACGGGCTCGACAAGATCGTTCTAGCGCCGGGGGTTCCGGCGTGAGAACTAGAAGGGCCGAGAGGCCCATGCCGGTTCTGGCGTCGCCAGCCCGATCGGCATCCCTGCAGGGCCCATGGGAGAACCCGACGTGACCGCACCGCAGCCCGCTTTCCAGTTCGAGGTCCTGCCGATGAGGGAGGTCGATCTTCCGTCCGCCGCCGCCCTGTCGCGGGTTGTCGGCTGGCCGCACCGGCTGGAGGACTGGCAGTTTGTCTTCAGCCTCGGGCAGGGGCTCAGCGCCTGGTCGGGTGACCGCCTCGTCGGCACGGCGATGTGGTGGACCTATGCCGGCGCGCAGACGCGGATCGGCATGGTCATTGTCGACCCGACGATCCAGCGATCCGGCATCGGCCGTAGCCTGATGGAGACGATTACCGCGCAGATGTCGACGCCGAGCCTCGTGCTCAACGCCACCAAGGCGGGCGAGACATTGTACCGGCAGATGGGGTTCCAGCCGGTCGGCACCATCGTCCAGCATCAGGGGGCCGCCTTCGAGGTGCCGCTGGTCCAGCCGGCGCCGAACTGCCGGATCCGGCCGATGGGCCGCAATGACCGCGAAAGCCTGGTCGAACTGGATGCGCGCGCCCTCGGTTTCCGGCGCGAGGCCGTGATCGACGCGCTGATCGCCCAGGGGGATGCCGTGCTGCTGGTCGAGGGCGACCGGACGATCGGCTTCGCCTTCTACCGCCGGTTCGGTCGTGGCTTTGCCATCGGGCCGGTCGTGGCGCAGGACACGCTGTCGGCCAAGGCGCTGATCGCGCATTGGATCGGCTCGAATGCCGGAATGTTCCTGCGCATCGACGTGCCGGGCGAATCCGGGCTGTCGGGCTGGCTGACCGATCTCGGCCTCGCCCCGGTGAGTCCGGTCATCACCATGGTCCGGGGCGCGCCCCTCGCCGCGCGCGGGGATATGTTCGCCTTCGCGATCGCCAACCAGGCGATCGGCTGATGGCCCTTCTCTACAAGGCGGATCCCGTCCGCGGGGCCGAATGGCAGCGGCTTCTGGCCGGCCGGGCGCCGGATCTCCCCTGCTTCGTCTGGCCGGAAACGGGGGACCCCGCTTCCATCCGCTATCTCGCGGTCTGGACCCCGCCGGATGACATGCTGGCGCGCTTTCCCGGGGCCGAACTTGTGATCTCGGTCGGAGCGGGGGTGGACCAGTTCGATCTTTCCGCCATTCCCGCCCATATCCCGGTCGTTCGGATGCTCGAGCCGGGCATCGCCGAGGGCATGGTGGAATATGTCACCCTTGCCGTGCTGGCGCTCCATCGCGACCTGCCGGCCTATCTCGCGGATCAGCGGGCGGAGCGCTGGTCGGCCATCCGGCTTCGGCCGGCCGCCAGCCGGCGCGTCGGCGTGCTGGGACTCGGCCAGCTCGGCGAAGCGTGCTGCCGCCGGCTCGCGGCTTTGGGCTTCACCGTCGCCGGCTGGAGCCGCAGCCCGAAGGCCATTCCCGGCATCACCTGCCATGCAGGAGAGGCCGCGCTGCCGGGCTTTCTTGCCGAAACCGATATTCTCGTCTGCCTGCTGCCGCTGACAGCGGAGACGCGCGGTGTCCTGAATGCCGGGCTGTTCGCGCAGCTTCCGCCGCGGGCCGGGCTCGTCAATGCCGGGCGGGGGGCGCATCTGGTGCAGGAGGACCTGCTGGCGGCGCTGGAGAGCGGGCAGATCTCGGCCGCCTTCCTCGATGTGACCGATCCCGAACCGCTGCCGCCTGGCCATCCGTTCTGGCACCATCCGCGCATCCTGATGACGCCGCATATCGCCAGCCAGACCCGCCCGGAAACGGCCGTGGATTTCGTGCTGGAGGTGATTGCCGCGCATCGCGCGGGCCGGCCGCTTCCGGGGCTTGTCGACCGCCGCCGCGGCTATTGAGACCCGTCCGGCGTGCAGCATAAAATGCTGCCGCTCCTCCAACTACGACAGGCTCGGCTGTCCATCCCCGCCAATTCGACAGGCTGCACCGGGCTCCGCCGCTAGGCTTCCAGCACGCGCCCGGAAGCGCGCCCTGTCCCGGAGGTTGCCATGCTGGCCAATTCGCTGATCGAGCTCGACCGCGAACATTTCGTCCACCCCGTCTCGGCCTATCGGGCCCACGAGGCCAAGGGCGCGACGATCCTGCAAAGCGCCAAGGGCATGTTCGTGCGCGATGCCGAGGGCCGGGACCTGCTGGATGCCTTTGCCGGGCTCTGGTGCGTGAATATCGGCTATGGCCATGAGAGCGTGGTCGAGGCGGCGGCCGCCCAGATGCGCAAGCTGCCCTACGCGACCGGCTATTTCGGCTTCGCCTCCGAACCGGCGATCCGGCTGGCGGCCAAGCTGGCGGAAATCGCGCCCGAGGGGCTGAGCCGCGTCTATTTCAGCCAGGGCGGGTCGGATGCGATCGACAGCGCCATTCGCCTGGTCACGCATTACTACAATGCGATCGGCAAGCCCACGAAGAAGCAGTTCATCGCCCTGCAGAAGGGCTATCACGGCTCGTCCTCGATGGGCGCGGGCATGACGGCGCTGCCAGTCTTCCACCGCAATTTCGACCTGCCCAATGCCAACCAGCATCACATTGCCTCGCCCTATCCCTACCGGAACCCGGAAGGTGCCTCGGACGAGGCGGTGATCACCTCCTCGGTTGCGGCCTTGCGGGCGAAGGTGGCGGAACTCGGCGCGGAGAATGTCGCGGCCTTCTTCTGCGAGCCGGTGCAGGGCTCGGGCGGGGTCATCGTGCCGCCGCGCGGCTGGCTCAAGGCGATGCGCGAGACGGCGCGCGAGCTCGACATCCTGTTCCTGGCCGACGAGGTCATCACCGGGTTTGGCCGGACCGGGCCGATGTTCGCCTGCGAGGCCGAAGGCGTCTCGCCCGACCTGATGACGGTGGCGAAGGGGCTGACTGCCGGCTATGTGCCGATGGGCGCGGTGCTCATTTCCGAGAAGGTCTATGCAGGCATTGCCGACGGGGCCGCACCGGATGCGGTGATCGGCCATGGCTATACCTATTCGGGCCATCCGGTCAGCGCGGCTGTCGCGCTCGAGGTCATCCGCCTCTACGAGAGCGGCATTCTCGCCAATGGCCAGAAGGTTGGCCGGCTTTTCGAGGCGGGGCTCGCCCGGCTTCTTGGCCATGCGCTGGTCGGCGATGCGCGGGCGCGCGGCATGCTCGGTGCGCTGGAACTCGTTACGGACAAGGCCGGCAAGACGCCGTTCGCCCCCGCCGTCAAGCTGTCGGACCGGCTCTTCGCCAACGGCTATCGCAACGGCATCCTGTTCCGGGCCTTCGCCGACGGGACGATCGGGCTTGCCCCCGCCCTGTCCTGCACCGAGGACGAGATGGGCGAACTCCTCCGCCGGCTGGAACGCACTCTCGATGACACGCTGGCGGAAGCCGAGGTCCGTGCGGCGTTGCGGTGACGGGCAAACAGGGGTTGTTGGCGAGGCTGATTCCGGCCTAGCCTGCAGGCGCGGCATGATATGCCGTGACACCGGGGCGTTCTGCCCGGTGGTCGAGGAGTAGCGCGCATGGCCACATCTTCGAAGCTGGACAGGATCGACCTGAAGATCCTCGCCGAATTGCAGAAGAACGGTCGCATCACGAATGTCGACCTGGCCGATGCCGTGGGCCTCTCGCCCAGCCCCTGCCTGACCCGCGTCAAGCGGCTTGAAAGCGCCGGCTACATTACCGGCTATGGTGCGCAGCTGCATCTGCGGAAGCTCGGCGACGTGCTGCTGATCTTCACGGAAGTCACGCTTTCGGACCACCGATCGGACGATTTTGCCCGGTTCGAGGCCGCCATCAAGGGTGTGCCGGAGATCATCGAATGCCACCTTGTCAGCGGGGGATACGATTACCTGCTGAAATTCGTCACCTCGGGCGTGAACCATTACCAGAGCGTGATCGAGGCCCTGCTCGACCGGAATATCGGCATCGAAAAGTATTTCAGCTACATCGTCATCAAGTCGCCTTTCGTGAAGCATCACTATCCGATCGACCGGCTGTTCAACCGCGACGAATGAGGCCTTCCGGCGGGCCGCACAATCTGCCGCGACCGCTCCCGATTCAGCATGGATCACCGTGCATCCGCCCGAGTTCGGGATTTTGCGCATCCTGCCCCGCCTAACCTTTCCGTGTCGGCAACGACATGGCCGGGACGTGACCGGGCCGGAGAGCGAGGGCAGCATGATGCATCAGACTCTGGGACATCCCCATCCGAGTGCCACTGCCGTCCTGCCGCGGATGCGCCGCGCCGATCTTGATGATATCCGGGCCTTCATCGAACGGAACTATGCCGAAAGGCTGGCGCTGGAAGACCTTGCCGAACGGGCCGGCCTCAGCGTCTTCCGTTTCGTGACCCTGTTCCGCCGCCGGTTCGGTGTCTCGCCCTATCGCTTCCTGTCCATGGTCCGGGTGCAGGCCGCGCAGCAACTCCTGCTGGACGGCACGCCGCCGGCCATCGCGGCGATCGAGGTCGGGTTTTGCGACCAGTCCCATCTGTGCCGGCATTTTCGATCGCTCTGCGGCACGACGCCGGGCCGGTTCCTTGCAGACCGGATCGTCGTGCCGGTTGCGTCCAATACCAACAGCCGGAGGGCCGTCACCCCATGACATCCCGTGAACGCCTGCAGCACTTCGATGTCCTCACCTTCGATGTCGTCGGGACGCTGATCGATTTCGAAGGCGGCATGCTGGCCTATCTGCGCCAATCCGGCGCTGCGCCGGCCTCCGTCAGTGACGAGGCCATCCTCGACGCCTACCGCGCCTCACGCACGGCCGGGAAGACGCTGCGCTATCCGGATGATCTCGAGCGCGCCTATTTCGACCTCGTCCGTGATTGCGGGCTGAAGGATGACCGTGCGCTCGCCCGCGGCTTCCGCGACTCGGCCGAGTTCTGGCCGGCCTTCCCGGATTCGGTTGCGGCGCTGAAGCGGCTCGGCAGCCGCTACCGCCTCGTGGCGATGACCAATGCCCAGCGCTGGGCGCTGGATCATTTCGCCCGCACGCTGGGCAATCCGTTCTGGGACAGCATCACGGTGGACGAGGCCCTGTGCGAGAAGCCCGATCCGAATTTCTTCGGCTTCGCCCGGGGGCGGATCAGCCGGTCCGGATTCGGGCGCGACCGGATCCTCCATGTCGCGCAGAGCCAGTATCACGATATCGGCGTCGCCAAGGCGCTCGGCTATGCGACCTGCTGGATCGAGCGGCGGCAGGGCCAGAAGGGCTTCGGCGGCACGATTGCCGTCGAGGCGCTGACAAAGCCGGATTTCCATTTCTCCACGCTGGCCGCGCTGGCTGACGAGGCCGGGCTATGAGTGTGCCGGTCCTCAACCGTCCCGAACTTCTCCGCTCCCAGGCGCTGATCGGCGGGGAGTGGGTCGGCGAGGGGAGCTTCCCGGTCACCAACCCGGCCACGGGCGCGGAGATTGCCCGGGTGCCGCATTTCGGTGCGGCCGAGGCCGAGACCGCCGTGCTGGCCGCCGAGCGGGCGTTCAAGCCGTGGGCGAAGCTGCAGGCCAAGGAGCGCAGCGCGATCCTCCGGCGCTGGTTCACGCTGATCATGGCGAACCAGGAGGATCTCGCCCGGCTGATGACCGCCGAACAGGGCAAGCCGCTGGTCGAATCCCGCGGGGAGGTGGCCTATGCAGCCTCGTTTGTGGAGTTCAATGCCGAAGAAGCGAAGCGCGTCTATGGCGAGACGATGCCTTCGCCCTTCCCGAACACGCGGATCATCGTGCAGAAACAGCCCATCGGCGTCGCCGCCGCGATCACGCCGTGGAATTTCCCGGCGGCGATGATCACCCGGAAATGCGCGCCCGGGCTCGCCGCCGGCTGTACCTTCGTGGTCAAGCCGGCGCCGGACACGCCGCTCACCGCGCTGGCTCTCGGCCAGCTGGCACTGGAGGCGGGCATGCCGCCGGGCGTGCTCAACATCGTCACGGGTGATGCGGTCGCGATCGGCGAGGTCTTCACCACCCACCCGGCGGTGCGCTTCATCGGGTTCACCGGTTCGACGCCGGTCGGCAAGCTGCTGATGCGGCAGGCCGCCTCGACGGTGAAGAAGGTCGCGCTCGAACTCGGGGGCAATGCGCCCTTCATCGTGTTCGACGATGCCGATCTCGACAAGGCGGTCGAGGGCGCGATCGCCGCGAAGTTCCGCAATATGGGCCAGACCTGCGTCTGTACGAACCGGCTCTATGTACAGGCCGGCATCCATGACCGGTTCGTCGAGGCCTTTGCCCGTGCGGTCGCGGCGCTGAAGGTCGGGCCGGGCGATGCGGAGGGCGTGGTGCAGGGGCCCCTGATCAACGCGCGCGCGATCGAGAAGGTCGAGCGGCATGTCGCCGATGCCCTGGCCAGGGGGGCGCGGGTCGCCACCGGCGGCGCGGTCCATCCCCTCGGCGGCACCTATTACACCCCGACCGTGCTGGCCGGAGCCACGCCCGGGATGATCCTCGCGCAGGAAGAAACATTCGGCCCGGTGGCGGCGGTATTCCGCTTCGAGACCGAGGAGGAGGTGGTGCGCCTGGCCAATGCCACGCCCTATGGCCTCGCCGCCTATTTCTACACGAAGGATCTCGGCCGCGCCTTCCGCGTGGCGGAAGATCTCGAGGCAGGCATGGTCGGCATCAATGCCGCCATGCTCGGAAACGAGGTGGCGCCGTTCGGCGGGGTCAAGGAATCCGGCCTCGGCCGCGAGGGCGGACGGCACGGGATCGAGGAATATCTCGAGATGAAATACATGCTGGTCGGGGGGCTGTGATGAGCCGTCCCGGGCAGCCCCGCTTCATGCGCCTCGGCGAGACCGGAAGGACGCCGATCACGCTGACGGTCGATGGCGAGACCATCGAGGCGCTGGAGGGCGACAGCCTGCTTGTCGCCATCCTCACCGCGCGCGGCCGGCTGCGCCGCTCGGAATTCGGGCCGGAAGCGCGCTCCGGCTTCTGCCTGATGGCAGCCTGCCAGGATTGCTGGGTCTGGACCGCCGATGGCCATCGCCTGCGCGCCTGCGATACACCGGCCCGGGCCGGGCTTTCCCTCGTCACCGAGCAACCGGATCTGTCATGGCCGAACCGCGCTTGATCATCGTCGGGGCCGGCCCTGCCGGCATCCGCGCCGCCGAACAGCTGGTCGCGGCCGGGTTGCGTCCCGTCCTGCTGGACGAGGGCCAGCGCGATGGCGGGCAGATCTACCGCCGCCAGCCGGAAGGCTTCACCCGCACGCCCGAACAGCTCTACGGCACCGAAGCGGCGCGCGCCGTTGCCCTTCACGAGAGTTTCGAGCAGCTGAAGCCGCAGATCGACTATCGCCCCCGCCATCTCGCCTGGAACGTGGCGGATGGCGTGGTGCATACGATCAGCGCGGGCAAGCCTGGGCAGTTTGCCTATGACGCCCTGATCATCGCCGCCGGCGCGACCGACCGGCTGCTGCCGGTCAAGGGCTGGCAGCATGCCGGGGTCTACAGCCTCGGCGGGGCGCAGATCGCGCTCAAGGCGCAGGCCTGCGCCATCGGCCGCAAGGTCGTGTTCATGGGGACCGGGCCGCTTCTGCAACTGGTGGCGCTGCAATATCACAAGGCCGGCGCCGAGGTGGTTGCGCTGCTCGATACCTCGCCGTTCCACCGGCAGGTGATGGCGTTGCCGAAGCTGGCCGCGCGGCCGGACATGCTGCTCAAGGGCCTCAGGATCGTTGCGGGGCTGATGGCGTCCGGCATGGCGATCCATCGCGGTGTCACCCCGGTCGAGATCCATGGCGAGGCGGAAGCCGGCGTGACCGGAGCCAGCGTCCGGCTCGCCTCCGGCGAGATCCGCCGCTTCGACTGCGATGCGGTGGGGCTCGGCTACCATCTCCGCCCGGAAGCGCAACTGGCCGATCTCGCGCGTTGCGCGTTCACTTTCGATGCGGGGACGCGGCAATTCTGGCCGGAGATCGATGCCGACGGTCGCAGTTCCGTACCGGGCGTCTATCTCGCGGGCGACGGCGTGCGGACGCAGGGCGCGGATGGCGCCGAGATTTCCGGCGCACTCGCCGCCTGTGCCGCACTGGAGGATCTCGGTCGGCCCGTGCCGGAAGCACGCCGCGCCGAATTCAGGGCGCGGGCGCGCATCATGGAACGGTTCCGCGAGGGCATTGCGGAGGCCTATCCCTGGCCCGCCCATCTGGCCGCCGACCTGCCCGATGAGGCCATCCTGTGCCGCTGCGAAGGCATTACGGTGGGCGAATTGCGCGACGCCGCGAACGCCAAGGGCGCAGACGAGGTCAACCGCGCCAAGGCGCTGACCCGCGTCGGCATGGGCCGCTGCCAGGGGCGCTATTGCGGCCATGCCGGGGCGGAGATCGTTGCCGCCGCAACCGGCGTTCCGCTCGAGGCGGTGGGCCGCCTGCGCGGGCAGGCGCCGGTCAAGCCGCTGCCGGTTGCCGCCGGGGAGGTGGAGCCATGACCGAGGTGAAACGCAGCGACGTGCTGATCATCGGCGGCGGGATCATGGGCGCCTCGGCGGCGTTCTTCCTGCGCCAGCGCGGAAAATCCGTCACGCTGATCGAGCGCGGTCTGATCGGCCAGCAGGCCAGCGGGACGAATTTCGGCAATGTCCGCCGGCAGGGGCGCTTCCTGCCGCAACTCCCGCTGGCGAACCGCTCGCGCGAGATCTGGGGCCGGCTCAACGAATTGCTCGGCGAGGATGCCGAGTTCCTGCCCTCGGGCCATCTCCGGCTGGCCTACACGGAAGAGATGGCCGGCCGGATCGAGCAATATGGCCGCGATGCCCGGCCTTACGGCCTCGAGCTGGAAATGATCAGCGGCAATGTCCTGCGCGACCGGTTCCCCTTTCTCGGGCCGGAAATCCGTGCCGGCTCCTATTCGCCGCTCGATGGCCATGCCAATCCGCGCCTTGCCGCTCCCGCCTTCGGTCGGGCGGCGAAGCGGGCCGGTGCCGAGATCGTCGAGCGGGCGGAGGTGCTCTCGGTGGAGCAGGAGGGCGGCTCTTTCCGCGCCGGGACCGCCGATGGCCGCGTCTTCCGGGCCGAGCAGATGCTCATCACCGCCGGGGCCTGGGGCAGCCGGTTGTCGCAGCAATTCGGAGAGCCCGCGCCGCTGGTCGTCCATGGCCCGCAGATGGCCGTGACCGAACCGGTGCCCTACGGGCTGGAGCCGGTTCTGGGCATCGCCACCACCATCCCTGAGGAGATCATCTATCTCCGGCAGGTGAAGCGGGGGAATATCGTCTTCGGCGGCGGCATCCGGGGCCCGGCCAGCGCGGAAACCCTGCGCGCCTATGTGAAGCCGGAGAACACGCTGGGCCAGCTCGCGCAGATCACGCGGATCGTTCCCGCCCTGCGCCGCCTCAATGTCATCCGCGTCTGGAGCGGCATCGAGAGCTACCTGCCCGACGATATCCCGATCATGGGACCCTCGGCCCGGATCTCCGGCCTGCATTATGCCTTCGGCTTCTGCGGCCACGGTTTCCAGCTTGGCCCCGGCGTCGGCGACGTGATGGCCGAGCTGATCGCCACCGGCCGGACCAGCACGCCGATCGAGCCCTTCACCATTGCCCGTTTCGCCAGCAGCGCGACCAACCAGACCGGGGGACATCCATGACACGATCCCATGACCTGACGACGGATGCGAAGGTACTCGCCTTCCACCGCGACACCTATGTCTTCGACGGATTGTCCATCGCCTATGTGCTTGACGAGAAATACACCGAGCGGATGCTGGCCGGCGGCGTCGACGGGACCAATGTCACTTTCGCGCTCGAGGAAGATTGGGACACGGTGCTCCGCAATGCCGAGAAGCACCTGACAAAGATCGAGAAGAACCCGCATCTCCGGCTCTGCCTCAATGCCGCCGACCTGCGCGCCGCCAAGAAAGCCGGCAAGATCGGCGTGATGTTCGGCACCCAGGGTGCGACGATGCTCGACGACAAGATCTGGCGCGTCGAGACGCTGGTGCGGATGGGGATGCGCATCCTCGGCCTCGCCTACACAACCGCCAACCTGTTCGGCGATGGCTGCGGCGAGAAGCGCGATGCCGGCATCACCTATCTCGGCGAGGAGCTGATCGCGCGGGTCAACGAGCTGCCGGTCATCCTCGATCTCTCGCATTGCGGCCATCGCACGCGGGCCGAGGCGACGGCGATCGCGCGGGCGCCGGTCTGCACCCATTCGAATGCTGCCGCCCTTCGGGACAATGGCCGCAACACCACGGACGCAACCGTGAAGGGGATGGTGGCCAAGGGCGGGATGATCGGCGTCTGCGGCCTGCCGCATTCGCTGGCCGACGAGGGGCCGACGCTGGATACCCTGCTCGACCATGTCGATCATTTCGTGACGCTGGTCGGTGTCGAGGGCGTCGGGATCGGCATGGACTATGTCGAGTTCTACCAGGAGATGGAAACGGTCGTCGCCTCGCCGAGCGTCGTCACCTGGCGGACGCGGCGGCCCGATATTTTCGGGACATTGGCCTCGTTCGGCCGGCAATCCTACCCGCTCGGCGTCGAACGGGTGGCCAAGCTGCCGAATTTCACGGCCGGGCTGCTGGCGCGGGGCTACAAGCAGGCCGATGTCGCCGCGATCATGGGTGGCAACTGGCTGCGCGTGATCGAGAAATTCTGCGGCTGAGCGGCATGGCGCGGCTTCTCGTCATCGGGGCCGGGATTGTCGGCCTGTCCGTTGCCCGCGCGGCGTCCCTGCGCGGGCATGACGTGCGCGTGCTCGAGCAGGGCCCGGTGCCCAACCCGCAGGCCGCCTCGCATGACCGGCACCGGATGATCCGCTACCCCTATGGCGCGGCCACGGGCTATACCCGCATGGTCACCGAGGCCTTCGCCGCGTGGGACCGGCTCTGGCAGGATCTCGGCGCCTGCCATTTCGAGAATACAGGCGCGATCGCCATCTCGCTCGAACCGGGCGATTATGCGGAGAAGACACGCGATACATTCCGGGATGTCGGCCTGCCGCATGCGGTGCTCGACCGGCAGGGTGTCGAGGCGCTCTGTCCGCATCTCGTGCTGCCGGCCCGGGCCTGGGGCGTCACGGCCTTTCCGGGCGGGCCGCTTTTTGCCGCCGATATCCTGCGCGACCTGACGGCATGGCTGCAGGCGCGTAACGTGCCGATCGAGGGCGGATGCAGTGTCGTCTCGGTCGACGAGGCGCAGGGGATCGTCCATCTCGCCGATGGCACGACGCGCCAGGGGGACATGGTGGTGGTGGCTGCCGGGGCCTGGCTGCCGCGCCTGATGCCCGATCGCTATGGCCAGGTTCCGGTTTACCGGCAGGCGCTGCTCTATGTCGCGCCACCGGCGGCTCATGCCCAGAGCTGGCGTGAGGCGCCCGCCATCGCCGCTCTGGGCGATCATACCGGCTATACCCTGCCGGACCGGCGCGGGGCGGGGCTGAAAATCGGATACTCCGGCCATCGCCGGCGGGCGATGCCGGATACGGACGGTTTCGATGCCGATCTCGAATGGGAGAGCGGCGCGATCCTCGGGGCATTCCGGCCGTATTTCCGCGATTTCGAGGGTTATCGGCCGCTCCGGATGCAGGTCGGCTATTATACGCTCGATCCCTCGCGCCGTTTCCTTTTCGCGCGCCACGGGCAGGCGGTCGTCATCACCCAATGCGACGGCCAGATGTTCAAGTTCGGCCCGCTGATCGGCGAGCGCCTGCTCGACATGGTCGAGGGCAAGCTCGCCATTTCCGACCTGGCCCATTGGGCCGCCGGCCACTGACCCCAATCCGGAGCGCTTCATGACCAAGACCCTGATCCATCTCGGCCGCGACGGCCAGCCGCTGGCCGCCGGCCAACCCGGTGCCGCCAGCGACGCCGATCCGTTCGCACCCGGACGGGCGATCCTGTTCGATGACGGCAAGGGCCATCGCGCCGGCCATCTATGGCTGGATGGCGCGGTTACGGTCACCGCGCTTGGCCATGCCGAACTGATGACCGTGGGCGCGGGCCGGATCGTCATCGATGGCCGGGCCCATGGCGCCGGCTCCGCCTTCGTGCTGCCGCGCGGGTTTGCCGGGTGCGTCGAGGCGGCGCCCGGCACGCGGGTCTTTTTCGTGGCGCAGGACATGGCCGATGCCCCGACCAGCGAAGCCGCCGCGATCACGCTTGACCCCACGCTGCCGCGCAACCGCTCGGCAGGGCCCGCGCCGGAGGTGCTGGTCAGCGCTCCGCCGGAATGCCATTCGCTGAACCTCTTTACCGATGCGTCGGGCCTGCGCGCCGGGATCTGGGATGTCTCGACGCCCTGCGAGCGGCGTTTCGTACCGCACCGGATCCATGAACTGATGCATCTTCTCGAAGGCGAGGTGACATTGACGCACCAGACCGAGGGACCGGCCCGGTTCCGGGCAGGGGATGTGATCTTCGTGCCGCAGGGCGCGCCCTATGCCTGGAAGAACGAGCGCAAGGTCGTGAAATACTACAGCGTTTCCGGCTGATTCCGTCCGCGCGCCGCTACGGTTCGCGGACCAGCCGGAAGTGGCAACCTGATCCCGCACGACCGGGGGGGCCCGGGCCCGCCGCTGCGGGGCGGAAACTCGGCATCCGGGGTCGGGTCCGGCGCACAGGTGCCGACCCCTTCCCAGACATTGCCGTTGAGATCAGGCAGCCGCCAGGGGCCCTCTGGCATCCGCCTTTGCCGGGCCTTCGCTCCGGGGCGGCGCGGGGGCCGGTCTCGAACCGGGCAATCGCACCGGCCAGTCCCTCTTCCCAGCCGCGGATCGGCGCCACCTGCCCGTCCGCACCCTGGATCGTCAAGCGGGCAGTCCGGTTTCCATGGGGTCATCCGGCCTGCAACAGGCGCGGGATTTCGAGGCGACAGGCATGCCCCGTCGCACGCAGCAGCACAGAGGCCCGCGCCGAGCCGGGCAGGGTGCTGCGGCTGCCCGGCCTGATTTTTCTCGAATTCACTGTTGAACATATATGAAATAAGGAATATGTAGGAAGCATCAGACACACCGAAAGGAGCTTCCCATGCAGGTCGAGAACGCAGTGATGGCCTTTGCCGGCCTGATGATCCTGATTTCCGTTGCTTTGGCCTGGCTGGTCTCGCCATGGTTCCTGCTGCTCACTGCCTTTGTGGGCGCCAACCTGTTCCAGACGGCCTTTACCGGCTTCTGCCCTGCGGCGATCATCCTGAAGAAGCTGGGCCTGAAGGCCGGCTCCGTCTTCCATTGACCGGAGTGCCGCGCGCATGACCCTCCACCGGACCCTGCTCCTGATCGCCGCCCTCGGCCTTGGTGTCCTGCCGGGTTCTGGTGTCCTGCCTGGCCTCGCGGCCGAGCTGGTCCTCGCGCCGACACGGATCGTCGAGACCAAGGCCGTGGTCGGGCGGATCGAGGCGAGGGATGTCATCCCCGCGCGGCCGCGGATCGGCGGCACGCTCGTGCGTCTCGCGGTCTCGGAGGGTGAGCGGATCGTCGAAGGGCAATCCATCGCCACCGTCATCGACGACAAGCTCGCGCTGCAATTGCAGGCAGCGGAGGCGCGCATCCGCGCCCTCGGCTCCGAGCAGGGCAATGTGCAGGCCGAATACGAACGCGCGCGCACCTTGCTCGAGCGGGGAGCGGGCACGCAGCAGCGCGTGGATGCGCTCCGCACGCAGCTTGAGGTTCTCCGCAACCAGATCAGCGCGGCGGAGGCCGAGAAGGCTGTCATCGTCCAGCAGGGTGTCGAGGGCGAGGTTCTCGCCCCCATTGCCGGCCGGGTGCTGAAAGTTCCGGTGACGCGCGGCGCCGTGGTGATGCCGGGCGAACAGATCGCCCTGATTGCCGGCGGCGGCTTTTTCCTGCGCCTCGCCCTGCCGGAGCGCCATGCGCCGCATCTGCGGGTCGGCTCGGCCGTACCGATCACGCTGGAAGGCGGTGCCCGCGTCGAGGGCAAGCTCGTCAAGGTGTTTCCGCAGATCGAGAATGGCCGCGTGATTGCGGATGTCGAGCTGGCCAGCATCGGCGACTTCTTCGTCGGCGCCCGTGTTCTCGCCGATGTGCCGGTGGGTGAGCGCATGGCCCTGCTCGTGCCCAAGGCTGCGGTTTCACGCCGGTCCGGCCTTGATTTCGTGACCGTGCAGGGGGCTGCCGGCCCCCGCCCGATGGTGGTGGTTCCCGGGCCGGAACATGCCGGCGACCGGATCGAGATCCTGACCGGCCTTCAGGCCGGTGATCGTGTGGTGACACCGTGAAGCCTGCATCTCCCGGCCTTGCCGGACTTCTCACCCGCGCCTTCATCGCGTCGCCGCTGACGCCGCTGTTCCTCGTGGCGGCCCTGGCGCTCGGGCTTGTCGCGCTGGGCGCGCTGCCCCGCGAGGAAGAACCGCAGATCTCCGTGCCGATGGTGGATATCCATGTCCGCGCGGAGGGCCTTTCCGCCGAGGATGCCGCGAAGCTCGTGACGGAGCCGCTGGAAACGATCGTGAAGTCGATCGCCGGCGTCGAGCATGTCTACAGCCAGACGCGCGACAACGGCGCGATGGTGACGGCGCGGTTCCTCGTGGGGACGCCCTCCGATGCCGCGATCCTGCGGGTGCACGAGAAGATCCGCGCCAATATGGACCGGATCCCCGTGGGCATTCCCGAGCCGCTGGTGGTCGGGCGTGGCATCGACGATGTCGCGATTGTCGTGCTGACGCTGACGCCGAAGCCCGACGCTGCGCATCGCTGGACACCCAATGACCTGACCCGCGTGATGCGCGAGTTGCGCGTGGAGATCGCCCGGGTCGAGAATGTCGGCCTGACCTATCTGGTGGGGGAGCAGCCCGAGGAAATCCGGATCACGCCCGATCCGGCACGGCTCGCCAAGGCCGGCCTGACGCTGCAGGCGCTGGCCGCCAAGATCGAGGGCGCCAACCGCGCCTTCCCCGCAGGGCAGATCCGCGAGAAGGGCCAGCAGATCGCGTTGATGGCCGGGCAGACGCTCTCCACCCTCGACGAGATCGGCAATCTCACCGTGACAACGCGCGATGGCCGGCCTGTCTATCTCCGCGATGTGGCGGAGGTCACGCTCGCCACCGATACGAGGGAAGCGCGGGTGGCGCATCTCGCGCGCAAGGCCGATGGCAGTTTCGAGCGGGCGCCGGCGGTGTCGCTCGCCATTGCCAAGCGCGCGGGTGCCAATGCCGTCACCATCGCGCATGCGGTGATCGCCGCTGCCGGGACGCTGAAGGGCAGCGTGATCCCGGCGGATCTCGATCTGCACATCACCCGCGATTACGGTGAAACCGCCAAGGAAAAGGCCGATGAACTGCTGTTTCATCTCGGCCTTGCAACGCTCTCCATCGTCGCGCTCGTCTGGTTCGCGATCGGCCGTCGCGAGGCCATGGTGGTGGCCATCGTCATTCCGGTGACGATCCTGCTCACGCTCTTTGCGGCCTGGATCATGGGCTACACGCTCAACCGCGTGAGCCTGTTCGCGCTCATCTTCTCGATCGGCATCCTTGTCGACGATGCGATCGTGGTGATCGAGAACATCGCCCGCCACTGGGCGATGGAGGACGGCCGCTCCCGCGCGGAAGCGGCGGTCGACGCGGTGGCCGAGGTGGGCAATCCCACGATCGTCGCGACACTCACAGTGGTCGCGGCCCTGCTGCCGATGCTGTTCGTTTCCGGGCTGATGGGCCCCTATATGAGCCCGATCCCCGCCAATGCCTCGGCGGCGATGATCTTTTCGTTCTTCGTCGCCGTGATCGTGACGCCGTGGCTGATGATGAAGCTCGGCGCGTCCCACCACGCACCGACTGGCGACGGGCATGCCGAAGGCGGCAGGCTCGGCGCGCTGTACACGCGGATGGCCGCGCCGATCCTGGCGACGAAGCGCAAGGCGTGGATTTTCCTGCTGATGGTCGGGGTGGCGACCCTGGGTTCCCTCGCGCTCTTCTACACCCAGCATGTGACGGTGAAACTGCTGCCCTTCGACGACAAGCCGGAATTGGCCGTGCAGCTCGACCTTCCGCGTGGCGCCTCGGTCGAGGAAACCGACCGGGTGCTGATGCAGATCGCGGACGCCCTCCGCCCGGTTCCGGAGATCGAGAGCGTGCAGAGCCATGCCGGTGCTGCGGCGCCGTTCAATTTCAACGGCCTCGTGCGTCATTCCTATCTCCGGAACGAGCCGCAGATGGGTGATCTCCAGGTCAATCTGAAGGCGAAAGCTGCCCGCAGCCGCACCAGCCATGCCATCGCGCTCGACCTGCGCGCGCGCATCGCCAAGGCTGGCCTGCCGGCCGGTGCGCGTGTGAAGGTGGTGGAGCCGCCGCCGGGCCCGCCGGTTCTCGCCACGCTGCTCGCGGAAATCTATGGCCCGGACCCGGAAACCCGCCGCGCTGTGGCCACCAAGCTGCGCGGGATTTTCGAAAGCGTGCCCTTCATCGTGGATATCGATGACAGTTTCGGCACACGCGCGGCCCAAAGCCGCCTCGCCATCGCAGAGGACCAGCTCGACTTCTTCAAGGTGGAACAGCGCGATGTCTACGAGACGATCCGGCTCTATTTCGGCGGGCAGGCCGTGGGCTATTCCCATCGGGGGCAGGGGCGGCAGCCGATTCCGATCCGCCTCGGGCTGCCCAAGGGGCAGATGGTGCTCGACGAGCGCGCCCTCGCCATTCCGGTGCCGGCGAACCTGCTGCCGGGTGATCGCTCCACGGTCGAACTCGGCGATGTGACCCGCATTGTGGCCGAGCAGGCCTCCTTTCCGATCTTCCGGCGCAACGGGCGCCCGGCCGAAATGGTGACGGCGGAACTCGCCGGTGCTTTCGAAGCTCCGCTCTACGGCATGCTCGCCGTGCAGCGTGCGATCGACAAGGCGGATTGGGGCATGCTGCCGAAGCCGGTGATCCGGCTCCATGGCCAGCCGGATGACCTCTCGAAGCCGACCCTGCTCTGGGACGGCGAATGGGAAGTCACCTGGGTGACCTTCCGCGACATGGGCGCCGCCTTTGCCGTGGCCCTGCTCGGCATCTACATCCTCGTCGTGGCGCAGTTCGGTTCCTTCAAGGTGCCGCTGGTGATCCTGACGCCGATCCCGCTCACCTTCATCGGCATCCTGTTCGGGCATTGGGCTTTCGGGGCGCCGTTCTCGGCCACGTCGATGATCGGGTTCATCGCTCTGGCGGGCATCATCGTGCGCAACTCCATCCTGCTGGTGGATTTCATCCGCCACGCCCGCAGGCCGGAAGTGCCGCTGGTGGCGACCCTGATCGAGGCCGGCGCGATCCGCTTCAAGCCGATCCTCCTGACGGCACTTGCCGCGATGATCGGCGCCGTGACGATCCTCACCGACCCGATCTTCCAGGGGCTGGCGATCTCGCTGCTGTTCGGGCTCGCCTCGTCGACCCTCCTGACAGTCCTTGTCATTCCCGCGATCTATCTTGTGTTGCGGGGATCGAGGCCGGCCTGAAGCGGGTGGCACAGGGGTGCTCCGCCGATGCTCCAGCACGCCGCGCCGAACGGCAGTGAGGTTGCGCCGGCAGGATTGCCCTTCTGCTTTTTCCGGCTTCGGGTGGACGGCATCGGGTTGTGGATGATGCCGGCGGCTTGAGCCGCGCGCGTGCAACCGGGACGGTCAGAACCATCCGGCCAGAAAGCCAGCAGACAGCCGGCGCCAGGGTAGCCGGGACGAAGCGGAGTGGAGATGGTGTCGACAGATTTCGATTTTGAATTCGGCAGCTGGCGGGTGCGGCACCGTCGCCTGAAGGAGCGGCTGGCGGGCTGCCGGGATTGGGAGGAATTCTCCGGTCTTTCCGAGACCCGACCGGTTCTCGGAGGAAGCGGCTGTATCGAGGACAACCTGATCGACTTCCCGAGCGGAAGCTGCCGGGCAATCGCCATCCGCGCCTTCGACCCTGGCACCCTGACCTGGGCGATCTGGTGGCTTTCCTCCGCGACTCCGCATCAGCTCGATACGCCGGTTGTCGGCCGTTTCGAGGGGGATGTCGGTACGTTCTTCGCCGAGGACATGCTGAATGGCCGTCCGGTGCTGGTTCGGTTCCTGTGGCTGAACACGCGAAGCCGCACGCCGCGCTGGGAGCAGGCCCTGTCCGATGACGGCGGCGTCAGCTGGGAGACGAACTGGATCATGGATTTCGAACGGGCATGACTGGCGCCGGCGAGGCATTCCGCGACGTGAGGCCACCCTGTGCGGAGCCGTGCTCCCGGAGAATTCGGATGTCAGTCCGGGCGTCAGGCCACGAGCGCGACTGAACGACCGGCCACAGGGCCGCCCCCGCAAAGATGTCGAGCCAAGCGAAACTGCCGTAAGGGACAATATGGCGGAGAGGGAGTCTGCCATTTTGAAGTCTCATCGCGTTTCATCTTGTTTCATTTTTCGGATTTTTTTGTTGATTTATATCGATAATTTCTGTCTCGTTGTCTCATTGAGATTTATCCCGTCGCAAGGCATCGCAGGTTTTGTGTGGGGCTGGATGTGGGGCTGTCGATCAGGATTGGGGGACCGCGATGCTCTCGGATGCCAAGGCCAGACAGATTACCCCCGGTGCCAAGCCCCTCGCGGCCGGTGGGGTGACCGGCCTGTTCCTGCTTCCTTCGGCCCGACGCGGCGAGGGAAAATGGATCCTGAGGTTCGTCTCTCCCGTGACGGGCAAGCGCCGGGACCTCGGGCTGGGTACCTACCCCGCCACCGGAATTGCCATGGCGCGCCGGCAGGGGCTTGAAGCCCGCGCGCTGCTTGCCGAGGGAAAGGATCCGATCGAAGCCCGCCGCATCGCCGAAATCGAAAAGCGTGCCGCGATTGCCGACATGACATTCCGTGACGCCGCGGAGAGGGCCTATTCGGAGCTGAAGGCGGGGTTCCGCAATGCAAAGCATGCGACCCAGTGGATGACCACGCTGGAGACCTATCTTTTCCCCGCCCTCGGCCCTCGCCTCGTCTCCGAACTGCGCGCATCGGATTTCGCCGAGGCTCTGCGTCCCAACTGGCTGAGCAAACCGGAAACCGCCTCGCGCGTGAAACAGCGCGCCGATGTCGTGATGAAATGGTGCGCTGCGCGCGATATCATCGTGGCAAGCCCGCTCGGCGTTGTCGATCACCTGCTGCCGGGCCAGAAGGGCAAGAGGCAACGGGTCGAGCACCACCCTGCGGTCGCCTGGCGGGCCTTGCCTGCGGTTTGCGCGACGCTCTTTCAGGACGGGCGAGTCAGCACCGGGCGGCTTCTGCTCGAATTCGTCATCCTGACCGCCTGCCGCTCCGGCGAGGCGCGCGGCATGCGCTGGGACGAAATCGATACCGCCACCGCCATCTGGACCGTTCCGGCCTCGCGGATGAAGGCCCAGACACAACATCGCGTCCCGCTGTCGCCCCGGGCGCTGGAGATCCTCCACCGGATGGCAGCGGAACGGGATGGCGCGCCCTTCGTTTTCCCCTCCCGCAAGGGCACGCCTCAGTCCGACATGACCCTGACGAAGATCATGCGCGATGCCGGCATTGCCAGCGAAACGCCCGGTCGGACTGCGACGGTTCACGGGTTCCGCTCGACCTTCCGGGACTGGGCCTCGGAGCATGGCTATGCCCGGGACCTCGCCGAGCGCGCTCTGGCGCATACCGTGAAGAATGCCGTCGAGGCCGCCTATCACCGCACCGACCTGCTCGAGCAGCGCCGGGCCATGATGGAGGCATGGGCGCTCTGGGCCGGGTCCGCAAAGTCCTAGCGCGGGCGCGGGACGCGCTCACTCGCGCTATCGTCGCCTTTGGGGGCCGATTGCGGTCAGTCTGGTATATGGCAGGGCTGCGGCCAAAGCCGACATCTTTCCCACATGTCGTGGATCGGCCCGCAACGCATTCAATAGATTGGTGGCAACCGGTGCCGCGCCGTCCTTGCGATGCTTGGCAGGTCGCGCGGTCGCAGCTAGCCAGATCGAAACACCCAAAGACGCTTCCGGATGCATGGAGTCTCGATGCTTCCGCAGATGCGGCAAGGCATCGAGGATCCGGAATGGCGTAAATGACAATCCTGATATCGACCGCAGGACAGGCTCGGAATTCAGTCCAGGAAATCGAATGCAAGCAGCGCAATGCTTGAAAGCAGGCCCGCGAAAGGCACCCATCGCGGACAGACGAAGATGCCGGCCGGAGGCATCTTTTCCCTGCTCTTGATGCGGATCAGAGCGGCATTGATCAACGCGAAAACCACAAGCGTAAAGCGCGCCGTGAGATCGGCCAGCCCCGCCAGCGGCACTGCAAGTGCCAGCGCAAGGATGCCACCAACGCCAACCGCGGTGGCAAGAAGGGGCGTTTGTGTCAATGGATTGAGAACCGCCAGAACTTTCGGAAACTTCCCCTGTTCGGCCATGCCGTAGATTACGCGGCCAATCATGATCATGTGCACGATGATGCCATTCAGCGTAGCGATGACGGCGATAAAGCTGATTGTCACGAGCGGCATGCCGGTCAGGCGCTCAAACACGAGAGCGAGCGGCGCGGGCGAGCTGGCAAGTTCGGAAGGCGGGACAGCCGCCACGGCAATCCAGACGACCAATGTGTAGATCAGCGCCGTCATTCCAAGCGTCAGGAACAAGGCGCGTGGCAAGGTGCGGCTGGGTTGCCTGAGTTCTTCGGCGATATTGACGAGATGCTCAAAGCCGATGAAGGCAAACACCGCAAGGAGCGTGGTTCCTGCGACCCCGATCCATGCGCGTGTATCGCCGATGGACGGCAGGATCTCCGGCAGACGCGTGACAATGTCGGTCCCCTGGCCAAAACCAGCCAGGATGATCAGAAGAAGCCCGCCGACTTCGACGATCGTCATCACACCGGCGAATGTCACGGACTGGACGGTTGCCAGAGAGGCGACCAGTCCCATCGCCAGTACGACAACGACAATAGCCAGACCTTCGGGCAGAGCCACAAAGACGGAAATGTAGCCGACACTGCCCGCAGCAACGGTTGCTGCAGAAATCATTGCGGTTGCGATCACCAGAAGTCCGACGCCAAGCGTCAGCCAGCCACGGTTGAACGCCTTCTCGAGATAGGCGGCCTCGCTGGCGCTGACGGGCATGCGCGTCCCCAGTTCGGCAAAAGCAGCGGCGCTGAAACTCATCACCAGTGCAGCACCGAGGAATGCGAGCGGTGCGTGCATGCCGCTGCGGCCCGCAGCGATTCCGACAAGAACATAAATCCCTGCGCCGATCGTTACACCCAACCCATAAAGGACAGCATGCGTGAGTGTGAGCGTGCGCCTCAAGCGGTGTGGAGCTTCGATCTGGTTGCGTGATCCGTCTGTCATGCTTCGCCCTCGCGGTGGCGAATGCGCAACGCCGATCTTCTTTATCACCGATGCGTGGGCTGAAGGATACGAACTCGTACGAGGAACAGAATGTTTCGCCAGTGAAGCTCGTACCAGCCCAAACCCATGTCGAGGCGACGCCTAGACCGCGTGGCCTACCAGCGTGCCTATCGCAGCGGTGGCGCCCATGGCAATGGCGCCCCAGAATGTTACCCGCAGCGTTGGTCTCCAGATCGATGCGCCCCCAATCAAGGCACCGGCGGCCCCCAACGCGGCAAGGCAGACCAACGATCCGACGGAAATCGTTGCCGCTGCCCCAGTCGAAGGCGCGAAGATCGCGATGACCAATGGCACAGCCGCACCAAGGGCAAAGGTCAGTGCCGAGGTCAACGCAGCCTGCACCGGCCGTGCCACCCCATGTGCTGAAAGACCAAGCTCGTCGCGGGCATGGGTGGCAAAGGCATCTTGCGCTGTCATCTGCCCGGCGACTTGGCGCGCCAATGCCGGCTCGACGCCGCGCGCAACATAAATCGCGGTCAATTCGGACAGTTCGGCTTCGGGCTGCTCCGCGAGTTCGCGCCGCTCTCGGGCGAGATCGGCGGCCTCGGTATCGGACTGCGAGCTGACGGAAACGTATTCGCCTGCCGCCATTGACATCGCTCCTGCGACCAGACCGGCGAAACCGGCAACCAGCACCTCGCCCGGGGCCTTGGCCGCAGCCGCCACGCCGACCAGCAAACTCGCAGTCGAGATGATGCCGTCATTGGCACCGAGAACAGCTGCCCGCAGCCAGCCGATCCGCTCGATCAGATGTGTTTCACGATGAAGGGGATGCATGGGGGCCTCGATTCAGGTCAACGTCATTCGTCCATGATGAGTGCAGGCAGACAAGGTTCAACTGCGTTGGCTTCCGCTTCAATCGTCATCGTCGCGCTTGATCAGTTCGAGGTTGCCGGCTTGAATTTGGCCTTGATCCGCGGGCCCTTTCGTCCGTGCCATTGACCTTGTAGCAGCCGTCATCCGTCCTGATCCGGGAGATTGTCCAGCCCAAGGCGCGGATCTTTTCTTGCAGGGCATCGCGGGTTTGCCACGCGCCAAGCGCCGGGATGAATCGGACGAGGAGATCGCAGGCCTCAGGGAAGATCTGAAGGCTTCACCGGCACATCGAACGGCGCGCTGATTGGAGCGATCCGCTCCAACCGTCTGTGAAGCGCGCGGTCTCCACGATCGCCCTTTTCCTGCGCCATAGCCATCCGGACGGGCATCGTTTGTCATGTCGGGAGGATCCGGGTTCCGGCACGACCTTCGATGATCAGGGAGGCATCCTGAAGACGCCCGATACCCGCCTTGCCGCGTGTTGTCAGGACGAAGGCCTCGGCTGCCGCAATCTTCGGGCCCATCGAGCCGGCCTCGAAGAGATGATTGGGCAGTTCCGGCACGGCTATGTTTCGAATCGCGCTGGCCTGCGGTGTGCCCCAGTCGGCATAGACGGCGTCAACATCCGTCAGCATCAGCAGCCAGTCGGCATTCAGTTCCCTTGCCAGCAACGAACTCGCCAGATCTTTGTCGATCACCGCCTCGACGCCGCGCATCCGGCCGCTGCCATCGCGCATGACCGGAATGCCGCCACCGCCAAGGCAGATGACCACATATCCATGCTCCACAAGGAGCCGGATGCCGCCCAGACCGAGAATCTCGATCGGCATCGGCGATGGCACGATGCGCCGCCAGCCCTTGCTTTCCCTGGCCATGATCCAGGGGTACCTGCCGGTTACGGCCGTCATCTCGGCTTCCGAATAAACTTGGCCGATCGGCTTGGAAGGGTGTTCGAAGGCGGGATCATGGCCATCAACCACCACCTCGTTGAGCAACGTGACGATCTCGGACGAGGCCCCGATCGCATTCCTAAGGCTCTGGGCCAGGCCATAGCCGATCATGCCCGCTGTCTCCGCATCGAGCACATCCAGCGGCGCGGGCTCTTCCTGCCATCGCTCGGCCCTTGCTGCGAGATGACCGACCTGCGGCCCGTTTCCGTGGGTCAGGATGATCTGGTGGCCAGCGGCAAAAAGTGGCGCGAGCGCTTCCGTTGCAAGGGCGAGGTTGCGCGCCTGGTTCTCTGCCGTGGGCGATTCATCCCGCTGCAGAAGTGCATTGCCACCGAGCGCAACGACAAGGCGAATCTTTCGGTCTTCGGGGGTGGATCGGGGCGGCAGCATCGGGTGGCTCCGGAAAATCAGTTGCCGATAGTGGCAAGAAGGATCGCCTTGATTGTGTGCATCCGGTTCTCGGCCTGATCGAAGACGATCGAGGCCCGGCTTTCGAAAACCTCTTCCGTGACCTCGAGCCCGACAATGCCGAACTCCTTCTCGAGGCTGGCTCCAATCTCCGTGTCGGCATTATGGAAAGCGGGCAGGCAATGCATGAATTTCGCATGCGGGTTTCCGCTCGCCCGCATGACATCGGCCGTCACGCGATAGGGGCCCAGCCGTTCGATGCGCTCGCCCCAGAGGGATTTCGGCTGCCCCATCGACAGCCAGACATCGGTGTAGATGAAGTCGGCTCCCGCGACGGCCTTTGCGATGGTGTCAGTGATCGTCAACCGCGCGCCGCTTGCAGCGGCCAGCGCCTTCAGATGATCGACGAAAGCGTCATCCGGCCGGAATTCGGCCGGTCCACAGAGCCTCAGGTCGAGACCGACCTTCATCGCCCCGACACTGAGGGAGCAGGCCACATTGTTCCGGATATCACCGAGGAAGGCCACGGCCATATCCGAGAGATGCTTGTGAGTATATTCCCGCATTGTCAGCATGTCGGCGATGATCTGCGTTGGATGCGCCTCGTCCGTGAGGCCGTTATAGACGGGCACACCGGCATGCAGGGCCAGCTGCTCAACGAGGTCCTGGCTGAAGCCCCGATACTCGATGGCGTCGTACATGCGGCCCAGCACCCGGGCGGTATCCTTCATCGACTCCTTGTGGCCGATCTGGCTCCCGGTCGGACCGAGATAGGTCACATGCGCGCCCTGGTCATAGGCAGCCACTTCGAAGCCGGTACGGGTCCGGGTGGAATCCTTCTCGAAGATCAGGGCGATGTTCTTCCGCGCGAGGCGCGGCACTTCGGTTCCCGCATGCTTGGCCGCCTTCAGTTCGGCAGCAAGCGTGAGGAGATGCCGGATTTCTGTGGCAGAGATGTCATCGAGACTGATGAGGCTGCGGCCCTTGAGGTTCATCGGCATGGCTCAACCTCTCTCAGACTGGGTCGCGCGAGATCGGGCAGGTCATGCAATGGCTGCCGCCACGCCCGCGCCCGAGTTCGCTTCCCGAAATGGTGATCACCTCGATGCCGGCGTGCCGCAGTCGCGTATTCGTATCGTCGTTCCGGGCGTAGCCGACGACCACGCCGGGTTCGAGCGCGACGACATTGTTGCCGTCATCCCATTGTTCCCTTTCGGCCTCGAATGCATCACCCCCGGTCGGGATGATCCTCAGGTTGCGAAGGCCGAGGGCATCCTTGACGACTTCGAGAAAGGAGGCGCCTTCCTCGATCACATCGGGATGGGCCTTGTCCTTGCCCGGCATGATGGCAAAGGCCTGGATCCGGTCAATGACGGGGGGATAGACCGTCACGAGATCATGATCGCAGAACGTGAAGACGGTATCGAGATGCATGAAGCTGCGATCGCGCGGCATCAACGCGGCGATGACGCGGTCGACCGTCCCGGCCTCGAACAAGGCTGTTGCCAGCCGCATGACGGCCTGGGGGGTCGTCCGCTCGCCCATTCCGATCAGAACCACCCGCTTGCCGATCGGCATCACGTCGCCACCCTCAAGCGAGGTCTTCCCTGACCCGCCTCCCGTGGGCTCGCCGAACAATCCGAAGCCGATATCCGGAAAGACCGGGTGAAACCGGTAGATGGCTGCCATGTTGAGCGCCTCCGGCCGCCGCGCCGGCCAATACATCGGGTTGATGGCAAGCCGGTCGTAGATCCAGCAGGAGGAATCGCGCGTGAACAGCTGGTTGGGCAGCGGGGCCAGCAGGAAATCGCTGCCCTGCATGGCCGCAAGCACCAGGCTTCCACCGTTGAAGGGCGTTTCCGCTTTCGTCACGCCGCCGATCAGCAGGGTGGCGAGTGCCCGGGCCGACTTTTCGGAAAGCCAGGCGTGAAGTTCTCCCTGAAGCACGACATCGAGGTCATGGGCGGGCAAGCGCTGTTCCATCAGCCATTTGCGGGCCTCGTCCTGTTCGAGCGTCTCGGCCAGCAGATCGAGAACCTCGAGCACTTCGATGCCGCGCTCCCGCATCATGTCCGTGAAGGCATCATGTTCTTCCCGGGCCTTCCTGACCCACAGAACGTCGTCGAACAGCAGGTCACGGCAATTGGACGGCGTCAGCCGCTTCATCGCCAGATCCGGCTTGTTGACGAGGACGCGCCGGAGCTGGCCGATTTCGGAGTGAACCCCCAGCCCGGCCGCCATCAGGCTGCGGCCCTTCGCGGGTTCGACAGAACGATTGGGCATTGTCGTCAGTTCCACGGGAGCCTCCTCGGGCCGGGCCTGCCTCAGGCAAGCGAAAGGGTGCCGTTGAAGCTGAACCAGGCCGCGGCGAGCCCGGTCAGAACCAGGGCAACGGCGAGAACAAATTCGATGAAGGTGAAGACGCGGACCCTGCGCGTCAGGGACACGCGTTCTATGCGGGCCCAGGTGAACACGATGACACCGGCGGCATAGAGCATCGCGCAGAGGAAAAGATATTTGGTATCGGCCGCATAGACGAGCCAGGCGCCATACAGCGTGGCAAGGCCACCGATGGCGATGTCGCGGCCCGATTCCTCCTGCGGACCATAGCCTTGCCGCCCAACGGCCAGTTTCAGCGCATAGGCGCCGGACAGGACATAGGGCACCAGGATGGCGACCGAGGCGATGGAGAACAGCACCTGGTACGTCGAGTTCGCGAAATAGGCGACGATCAGCACAAGCTGGACCAGGCCATTGGTGATCCAGAGAGAGCCCGCAGGCGAGCCCGATGCGTTCTCCTGCGCAAAGACCTTTGGCATCAGCCCGTCCCGCGCCACCGCGAACGGGATCTCGGCTGCCAGGAGGGTCCAGCTGAGAAAGGCGCCGAGCACAGACACGACAAGGGCGAGATTGATCACAATGGCGCCCCAGGGCCCGACAACCGCCGCCATGACGCCGGCCATCGAGGGGTTCTTCATGCCCGCCAGTTCACCTTGCGAGAGGATGCCCAGCGAGAGCAGGGAAACGCCGGCATAGAGCGCAAGGCAGACCAGAAACCCGACAAGGGTGGCAAATCCGATATCCCGCCGATGGGTGGCCCGGCCCGAGACAACGCTGGCCCCTTCGACACCGATGAAGACCCAGAGCGTGACCAGCATCGTGCTCTTCACCTGGGTGAGGATGCCACCGAGCTCCGGTTTGGCGAGGCCGGAGAAATCCGCCGTGAACACGTCGATCCGGAAGGCCAGCAGGATCAGCGCAAGGAAAAGGACGATCGGCGCGATCTTAGCAATAGTTGTCACCAGATTGGTGATCGCCGCCGTCCGGATACCCCCGAGGATCAGGAAATGGATCGCCCAGAGGACAGCTGAGGCGCCGAGAATGGCCTGCCAGGTATTGCCATCGCCGAAGGCCGGCCAGAAATAGGACAGCGCCCCGAAGAGCACGACGGCATAAGACACATTGCCCAGCCATGCGCTCAGCCAGTAGCCCCATGCGCTGTTGAAGCCGACAAAGTCGCCGAAGCCCGCCCGCGCATAGGCATAGGGACCTGAATTCAGCCTCGGCATCCGGCGGGACAGCGATTGATAGACCAGCGCCAGGGCCAGCATCCCGATGCCGGTAATCGCCCAGCCGATGAGAATGGCGAGGGGCCCCGCCTTGGCCGCCATGTTCTGGGGCAGCGAGAACACGCCGGCTCCGATCATCGAGCCGATCACAAGGGCGGTGAGAAGGCCCCGGCCCAGGGTTCGCGCCTCTTCGGCGCGCCGGGGTACAGGGCCTGCGGTGCTGATCTCGACGACGGACATGGGGCTCTCCCGGCTTTTCGGGAAATGAAACGCCGGACCCCGCCAAACGTTCCACCGGGAATGGCAAATTCCGTTCCGGGATCCGGAACCAACTTTCCGCAAGCACGTTTCTCTTCCGAAGAGGCGCGCGCAGATGGCCGTGTGCCCGTAACCGTCCTGCGCGCATCGGAGTATCCATGCTGACCCGACTTGGCCCGTTCGGCAGACCCAACCAATGAGCCCGCTCCGCATTCTCCTGTGGACGTCGCTTGCCCTTGCCTCGGGCAGCCTGGCTGCGGCCTTCGGCTGGAAGCAGGTTTTCGGCGATGTGGTCGCGGTCTCGCGGGTCGAACGGCGGGACATCGTGCAGACCATTGTCGCCACAGGACGGGTTGAAACCCCGTCGCGCGTCGAGATCAGCACGCAGATTGCCGGCGTCGTGGCCGAGATTCCCGCTATCGAAGGCCAGCGCGTCAGGGCAAACGACGTGCTGATCCAGCTTCAGGATGCGGAAGTCCGGGCGAATGTCGCGCTCGCCCGCGCAGGGATCCAGCAGGCAGAAGCCCAGTTGCTGCAAATGGCCGAGATCAAGGCGCCGAACGCCCAGCAGGTTCTGGAACAGGCCAAGGCCAACGAGCTCAATGCCCATAACCAGTTCGATCGGGTCAGTCAGCTGGCGGGTCGTGGCTATGCGACGCCGGTCCAGCTGGACGAGGCCCGGCGGGCGCTCGATGTCGGGACGGCGCAGGTTCTGGTGGCGCGATTGCAGGTGGTCGCGACAGCACCCGGCGGCTCCGAAGTGAAGTTGGCCGAGGCAGCCCTCGACCAGGCCCGTGCAACATTGCAGCTCGCCGCAGCGCGGCTCGCCTATATGACGATCCGGGCACCGGCCGACGGGCTTGTCATCTCGCGCAATGTCGAGCCAGGTGCCGTGGCACAGCCGGGCAAGGCCCTGCTTGTCGTCTCGCCGGCCCGGGAGACCCGCCTTGTCGTCCAGATCGACGAGCGCAATCTGGGGCTCATTGCGCAGGACCAGCCAGCGCTTGCCTCGGCCGATGCCTATCCGGCCGAACATTTCAAGGCGATCCTTGTCTTCATCAATCCAGCTGTGGATCCGGCACGCGGCTCGGTCGAGGTCAAGCTCTCCGTGCCGGAACCGCCGCGCTATCTGCGCGAGGACATGACCGTCTCGGTCGATATCGAGGTCGCGCGCCGGTCCCTTGTGCTGGTCCTGCCCGCCAATGCCGTACGGGACAGCCTTTCGGCTGCGCCATGGGTCCTTGCCGTGGCCGGCAACCGGACCATCCGCAAGCCGGTGAAGCTCGGCGCCCGCGGCGCAGCCCTGATCGAGATCCGGGAAGGCGTGGTCGAGGGCGAGGCCGTCGTGCCGGCGATGGATGTCGGCACGAAATCGGGCCAGCGGGTCCGGGTCAGGCTGATATGAACCCGCTTCTGCCGTTCGAATGGATCGCCGCTGTCCGCTTCCTGAAGGAGGGGCGCGCGCAGACCCTGCTCACGGTGGTCGGCGCATCGGTCGGTGTCGCCGTGGTGGTCTTCATGTCCGCGCTGCTTCTGGCTGTGCAGGCCAATATCTTCACCCGGATCCTGAGTACGCAGCCCCATATCGCCATCTCGCCGCCGAAAGACGAGGCGCGCCCGTTGCGGGACCCGAGGATTGCCGGAGAGATTGCCACCATCCAGGCCCCGGCCCAGAAGCTGCGCTCCATCGATCAATGGCAGAAGATCCGGGCATTGCTGCAATCCATCCCGGATGTCACCGTGGTGTCGCCTTCGGTGTCCGGCGCCGCCTTCGCGGTGCGCGGCGATGCCAGCAAGGCCATCACCCTCAGCGGGATCGAGAGCGAGCCCTTCTACAAGATCGTCAATCTCCCCGAGAAGATCATCTCGGGCTCGGCCCGGCTTGCGGCCAATGACATGCTCGTGGGCAGCCAGCTGGCGATCAATCTCGGCGTTGGCCTCGGCGAGAAGATCCATATCCGGAGCGCCACGGGGATCGACGAGATCTATACGATCTCCGGGATTTTCGATCTGGGGAACCGGGGCGCCAACGAGCGGAGCGTCTTTGTGCCGCTCCGCGCCGCGCAGAACCTGCTTGGCCTGCAAGGCGGGGCCAATGCGCTCGACATCAACGTGGCGGACCCGATGGCCGCGGAGAGCATGGCTGTCCGGATGGCGGCGGAAACTGGCTTGCAGGCAGACAGCTGGATCAAGACTTTCGACCAGCTCTTCACGTCTCTCAGGACCCAGACGGCGGCAAACCGCGCCATCCAGTTCTTCGTCGGCCTCGCGGTCGCGCTCGGCATAGCCAGCGTTCTGGTCGTGTCCGTTGTCCAGCGTTCGAAGGAGATCGGCATCCTCCGGGCCATGGGCGCGTCGCGCGGCCAGATATTGCGGATTTTCCTGTTGCAGGGCGCGATTGTCGGCTTGCTGGGTTCGATCGTCGGTTCCGCGCTCGGGGCCGGCTTCGTGCAGCTCTGGCGCATCTTCGCGCGCAATCCGGATGGCACACCGTTCTTTGTGATCACGCTGGCGCCGGGACTGTTTCTCATTGCCGGTCTTGTCGCAACCCTGACGGGGCTGCTTGCAGCACTGATGCCGGCCATCAGCGCCTCGCGCCTCAACCCTGTCGAGGCCATCCGTGGCTGACATCCCGGCGACTCCGCCTGTCCTCAGGCTCGAAGGGGTTTGCCGGTCCTTCGGTATCGGGACGGATGTCGAGATCGAGATCCTCCATGGCATTGACCTCGTCATCGAGCAGGGTGAGTTCTGCGCCTTGATCGGCCCATCCGGCTCCGGCAAGAGCACGCTGCTGAACATCATCGGCCTGCTCGACCGCGCGACGGCGGGAAAGGTCTTCATCATGGGGGCCGATACAGACAGACTGGCCGATGCCGAGCTGACCCGTCTGCGCAGCCGCAGGATCGGGTTCGTGTTCCAGAACGCGCTGCTGATCCCGGCCTTCACGGCCCTCGAGAACGTGATGATGCCCCAGCTCGTGGATCGGGGCTGGCCTGACGAGGCGATGCGCCGGAATGCCGAGAGCCTGCTCGGGCGCGTGGGCCTTGCAGCACGGAAGGACAATCTCGCCAATGCGATGTCCGGAGGCCAGCAACAGCGTGTCGCCATTGCGCGGGCGCTGGCCATGAACCCCGCGCTGATCCTTGCTGATGAACCCACCGGCAATCTCGATACGAAATCGGCCGAAAGCGTTCTGGCGCTGATGCGGGAGGTCAATCTGGCAAACAGGACGACCTTTCTGATCGTCACACACAACATGGAACTGGCAAGACAGACCGACAGGATCATCGAGGTGGTAGATGGCCGGATTTCCGCGAGGACCAACATGCCGCTGCGGCCGGCCGTCGCCTGATACAAGGGCGTGATGCATGCCTAGCCCTTGATCGGCTCCTGGCAAGCTGCATCCTGCCGGCAGGCGAGATCAAGCGCGGCCACGCGGCGGGCAGGGGCCGCCCAATTGGCCAGCCCAGTGGCATTGTCCGCCGGCCAGTTCAAGGCCGCATGAACCTGCACGAAAGCGGTGGAAGCCTGCATCATATCGCCGAGGCTCATCTCGCCGGAAAGGAATTTCGGCGCGCCTTGCGAGATAGGTGACTACCGCTCAGAACCAATGCCGAATGATCCTGGCAAGCATGAGACAATGCCTGAAAACTCGACCCTAGGGCGGTCCAGAGAATGCTCTCGGATCAGTTTTTGACAAATTATATCCAATCCAGAATGAATTTTAGGGTCGTTGGTCAGTCATCAAAAATTTAAAAATGCAGAATTTCAAAAAACCGACCACCGATTTTCGAAATTCTGAAAATAAATCTATCAAATTTCTGTCAGAAATGTAATATTGAATTGCGATTGAAGTTTGTCTGTTTTACCAATTGTGGTCGAAATCAGACCGCTCCTGTTTTTGCCTGGAATGTTGCACGCGACGTTGGCTACAGACCTTTTGCTGTGGCGCGTCAATCGTCTCGGCGACACACAGTCCACGCCCATCTCGTCCCGCTCGCCCTTTCCTCCTCTGGAGACATCCGGCAATGACGACACGAACGAGACAGTTCACCGTCCGGTTCTCCTCGCCATTCTTCTTGCCCGGTACGGAAGCCATGCAACCTGCCGGAGATTACCGCGTCGATCAGGACGAAGAGTTGATCGACCTCCAGACAAGGTTGGCTTGGAGACGCACTGGCGCCTTTCTCCATCTCCCTGCCATCGGTCCCAGTGTTGAGACCAGGGAAATGGTGCCGATCACCCCTGCGGACCTCGATGCCGCACTCGAAAAGGATACGACTTAATGAGAAAGACATTCACTGGCCTGCGGTCCGGTTTCCCGGCACCGGTGGTGCAATCGCACATGTTCGCCGTCGGCCAGGCCGTTCGACGCAAACGCGGATCTGGAAATCCGTTGTCGCACCTGGACATTTTCAGGATCACCGCAATGCTGCCGGAAAGCCTTGGATCGCTCCATTATCGCATCCGGACCGAAAGCGAGCGCCATGAACGCGTGGCGACAGAAGACGATCTCGAACTCGTCGAAGGCGTTCATCTCGGGATTGTGCTCGAAACGCGGAAAAGCCCCCTTGATCAATTCTTCGGGCCCAGTGCTGGCCAGGATGGCCGCTCACGCAGCCAGGCATGACTGCGACCCCGGAAAGGCATCCCATGGTCTTCGTCATTGAATTCTTCAGGATCCGACGGACAGATGATGCGCAAGCTCTCGTGGGACGAGAGAGGGTGGACGCAAACGGTCTCGAAGACGCGATCGGGATCGGCCGCCGGATGGGTCTCTCCCTCCACATGCCACAAAGTCCGGACGCCTTCGCGATCAGGGATCAACAGGGCCGGCCGCTTCATGCGGAATTGCTCGATGGATCGTGCGATCTGGCGACCGGGGTGAAGGGTGTCTTGGCGCATTACCTGGAGGTATCGATACCGGAACGCTGCGACCTTGAGATCCGGGTATGGGAAAACGAAGGCGGATCCATTCCGCTGGCGCGGGGCAATCCGCGCACAGAGCGAGGGTCTCCTGACGATGCCGTGGCCAAGACGAACAAACGGCGCATCGCTCGGATTTCTGCCGCCAGCCGCCTCGCCAACGTGCCGGGTGATGTTCTGGCCGCCGATCACTCCAAGATCCCGCGCACGCGCAAATGCTGATTCGATATGGCTATGAAATCACTGTGAATGGTGCATAGGCGACGCCGCTTGTTTGCCTCCGTTCTGTCCATCAGGCCCGGGAACTGGACCTATAAGGTGCAGGGTCCTCAACAGAGGTCGGATCTTCCTGGCAAGGGGCAATGGCCGAGGGGCAAACTTCGATGACGACGAACCTCTCTGTGCTGCCCCGCATGCCTGCGGACCGTCTTACGGTTCCGTTCATGCGGTTTCTGCGGATCGAGGCTGTCGCTGGTGGCGTGCTGCTGGCGAGTACGCTTGTGGCGCTTGCACTCGCCAATTCGCGCTGGTCGGAACCCTATCTTGCCTTCTGGGAGCTGCATGCAGGCCTGCATTGGGGCGAGACCGTCATCTCGCGCTCGCTGAAGCACTGGATCAATGATGCATTGATGACGCTCTTCTTCTTTGTCATCGCACTCGAACTGAAGCGCGAATTGTCCCTCGGCGAATTGCGCGACCGGCGCATTGCCGCCTTGCCCTTCGCTGCTGCGCTGGGTGGCATGCTTGTTCCTGCCGCGGTGTTTCTGGCGATCGTCGGCAAGGGCCCGGGAGCGCATGGCTGGGGCACTGTGATGTCCACGGACACGGCATTCATGATCGGTTGCCTTGCAATTCTTGGGTCGCGGCTCCCGCAGAGCTTGCGCCTCTTTCTGCTGGCGCTTGCGATTTTCGATGATGTCGGCGCGATCATGGTTGTGGCGATCGGCTATGGAGGGGCGCTATCCTGGCCGGCCATGGGCCTTGCGATATTCGGGCTCATGGCCGTTCTCGCCCTGGGCTGGATGGGCATCCGTAGCGTCCCAGTTTTCTTCATTGTCGGCGGTGCGATCTGGCTTGCTCTGGATTCATCCGGAATCCACCCGACTCTCGTGGGGGTCATTCTCGGGCTGATGACGCCCGCTCGTAGTTGGGTCAGTGACAGGCGTTTGCATGCCATCCTCGATCGGGTTGTCGCCTATCCGCCCGGGGAACATTGGACCGGTGACGGCATCGCCCGCGACGATCTCCATCGAGCGCGAATTGCCACGCGGGAAGCGCTGTCACCCGTGGAGCGGCTGGAGATCCTGCTTCACCCATGGGTCGCCTTCGGAATCCTGCCACTTTTCGCGTTGGCCAATGCGGCTATCCCCATTGCCAGCGCGACATTCGATCCCACACTCACCACGGCGATCATCGCTGCCTTCGTCGTGGGAAAACCTGCGGGCATCGTGCTGTTCAGCTATCTTGCCGTGAAGTCGCGCGTGGGCGTGAGGCCTCCCGAACTCTCGTGGGGCTTGCTCGCGGGCGGCGGCATGCTGACCGGGATCGGATTCACCATGGCCCTGTTCATCGCCGATATCGCCTTCGGAAGGGAGCTGATCCCATCCGTGAAGCTGGGCGTTCTCAGCGCCTCGGTCCTGTCCGCCTTGGCCGGCATGATCGTGCTCTTCCTCGTTCAGCCATCTGCTGAACAGGCAGGGGACTAGCTCTCACACCAACCCTTTCGCCGACTTCCGGTCGATGCCTGGCAGGAGCCGGAACCCTGCCAACTCGTTCCCATCGCGGCCAGATCCGCTGGGACCAAGATGCCGGCGCGCAAGGCAAACGCCTAACAGAGGGGCGCGATGCAATTCTACTTATTGATCTTTTCCCTGCACGACACACCGGCATCCTGCCGGCAAGCAAGATCGAGCGCGGCCACGCGGCGGGCAGAGGCCGCCCAATGGGCGAGCCCCATGGCATTGTCCGCCGGCCAGTTCAGCGCGGCATGAACCTGCACGAAGGCCGCGGAAGCCTGCATCAGATCGCCGAGGCTCATCTCTCCGGCAAGGAATTTCGGCGCGCAGAGCAGGAGTGGGATGGCGGCCGAAAGGACCGAACTTCCGCTCGAGAAGCACGCCATCTTGGATTGCCGGCCGATCAGTTCCATCCAGAGCAATGCGAGGGCATCGAATGACCGGGTGAGGAGCCCCCTGTCCTTGCCGAAGCCCGAAGTCGAGCCGGCATTCTGGCGAGCCTTGGTGAGCTCGTAGCGAAAATTGCCTTCGGCTTGTGCCTTGTCCTCGACGCGCGCGATGAGTGGCCAGCCGAGGAGATACATGCCGACCGACGTCAGCCCCGTATAGATGACAACCACGATGACCAGATAGCCGGGGATGGTGATGCCGTTCACGACAATTGCGCCGCCGACATACCAGAGCACGAGGCTGAAGGAGCACAGGGCGAGCAGCGTGTTGATCACGCCCCCTGCGAGATCGACGAGGATCTCGATCGACAGGCGGCCATCCTCTGCGATGCGGGCTTCGGGATTATCGAGGGATTCGGGCGTATCGGCGCAGGCCGGCTTGCGTCCGCCGAGCCAGAGCGAGATCAGTTCGGAAGTCAGCCATTCCCGCCATCGGAGCTGCAGGCGCATCCGGGTCTGCAGGAGCGCGATCGCTGCCAGAGCGGCGCCGATGGCGAGCGCAACCATGTAGACGATGCTCCAGAGGAGTGCACCCTCGTCGCGGTTCTGGAGCGCATCGAAAAAGAACTTGTTCCAGAGATTGATCGCCAGTGCGATGGCCATGTTGGCGACGAGACTCAGCACGAACCCGGTGCTCAGTCCCCATGCCCGTCGGGATTGGGGGCCCGACCAGAACCCGGCGGCCAACCCGAAGAAGCATCGGATCAGCCTTGCGGTGTCGGGATGCGGAAGGCCGGAATCGACGACAGAGATCGCACCTGCCGGAGCCTCAGTTCCCTTCAATCCGGATTCCACCCTTGTCGAGCCGGATTTCGACGGTTCCGGCCTTGTTGCGCTGGTAAAGAAGCCCGCCGAGGCTCGCCGCAGCAAGGGCGGCAATCACGATGATGATGACGATCAGGGTGGTTCGGCTCAGTGTCACGAAGGGATTCCTCTTGATCAGGCCCGGCCTGCCTCGGGGAAGCATGGCAAGCGGGCTTTCGTGAACATTGTCAGCACCTTGAGGCAGGAGAAGCCCCACGGCTGGAGAGAGGGCCCGCCCGTCAGGCCTGAATGCCGGTATCCCTCAGGAGGGTTTGGCCGTCTTGACGCTCTCCATATCCGCATGGGCAAGCCGGGCGTGGAGGGCGGCCCGTTCGGCGGCAAAGAAGGCTTCCATGGCGACTTCCGAGGCAGCCTTGGCATGCTTGTCCGCACGCTCGGCCCGGGCCGCAAGCATGTCGAGATCGAACTTCTCCTTCCAGACCTCGACGGAGTGGATGGAGTCCGCGACCCACTGGCTGACGACGGCAGCCGAAGCTTCTGCCGAGGTCTTGGCCGAGGCGGCCATGCCTTCCAGGACCGTGAGCTGATGGCTGATCTCCCTGTCGGCATGATCGATATTCGTGCTCACCCGCGCATTGAAGGCCGAGAGGCGATCCTCCAGCGCCGCGATATGGGTCTTGAGCTGCAGATTGAAGTCGGCGATGGCGTCGGTCATGAAGGTCATCCTCTGGCTCTTCAGGCAGCAGGGGCGGCAGGCTGCCACCCGTCCCGCTAGACATGCGGACAATGTGCAGGTTCGGCTGGATTGAGCCAGAACCGGAATCTACTCAGGCCTACCGAACGGACAGGCGATGCGGCGGCCGGATTGCCTAGGCGACCTTCCGCCTGGCTCTCTGATCGAAGAAGAGCGCCTGGCTGATTACCGCCTTCACGGCATCCGGCTCGAAAGGCTTGGTGATCAGGAAGGCCGGCTCCGGCTTCTGCCCGGTCAGCAAGCGCTCTGGAAAGGCGGTGATGAAGACAACCGGCATGTCAGTTTCCCGGAGAATGTCATTCACGGCATTCAGACCGGAACTGCCATCGGCCAGTTGGATGTCCGCCAACACCAGGCCCGGCCTGTTTGAGCGGGCAATGCTGATCGCCTCGCCTTGCGTGGTAGCGACACCGAGGACATTATGGCCGAGATCCTGGACAAGGCCCTCGATATCGAGGGCAATGATCGGCTCATCCTCGATGATCAGGACATCGGTCGCGACCTGCGAGGCGATCTCCGCATTGGCCTGCCGCAGCAGGGTCTTCACCTTCGCTTCTGGCAGCCGCAGGATGGCCGCTGTTTCCTGAAGGCTGAAGTTTTCCATGGCGCGGAGCAGAAAAGCCTGGCGCGGCAGCGGCGCCAGCTGCTGCAAATTCCGTTCTGCCGGCCCATGCGGGACAAAGCTGCGGCGGAAAGGTAGAGTCGCGCTCGTGGAGGACCAGAGTCGAAGGAAGAGCTGGTATAACGCGGAACGGCTGTCCAGTGTCCGCGGAAAGGAAGCCGGCTCCGCCACGATGATTTCGAGGGTCGCCACGACATAGGCATCGCCCCCTTCCGCCGAACCGATCAGGGCGCGCGCAAAGCGCCTGAGATACGGGAGGTAGGCTGAGATTTCGACCGCGACGGACATCTTCCAAGCCTCCTGGATGCAGGCTGGGAGCATCGACCTGTTTTCCGGGCAGGCAAGCCATTTCTTTTTCCGGAACGGGGGAACGAAATCACTGCAGGGACGTTTGCGAAAGACCGGTCCTGCCGCACAGCGCCGTCAATCCTTCTACTGGCGTGCGGGCCAAACCCAAACAGGGGGCTTGATGAACAACCGAAACGCCGGCACCCCAATGGATCACGGATCTGACCATTTCGATCCGCGTACGGATATCCATGGCAAGATCCAGGATACGATCGGTCGTGCGTTGCAGGCGCATTACCAGGCGCTGGTCCTTGAACCGATCCCCAACCGCCTGATCGATCTGCTGGCGGAACTCGAAGCCGGGGCGCTCAGCAATGAGTAATCCTGCGGCTCGCCCCGAAACCGCCTCGCCGTCTGTCAGCGGCAGTTTCAAGACCGGCATTCTTGCCGAGATCCCCCATCTCCGGGCCTTCGCGGCTTCGCTGTGCGGCTCGCTGACACTGGCCGATGATCTGGTGCAGGAGACGCTTCTGAAAGCCTGGGCCCATGCCGGCAGCTTCATGGCCGGAACTAATCTCCGCGCCTGGCTCTTCACGATCCTGCGGAATTCCTACTACACTCATCATCGACGGTACGGACGCGAGGTCGCCGATACCGACGGCCTTCATGCCGGGCAGGTCGCTGTGCAGGCCAATCAGGAGTTCCATATGGATCTGCTGGATTTCCGCCGGGCCTTGCTCGCGCTGCCGCTCGAACAAAGAGAAGCCCTGGTCATGGTCGGCGCGATGGGGCTTTCGCACGAGGAGGCGGCAATCATCTGCGATGTGGCGGCCGGAACCATCAAGAGCCGCGTTTCGCGGGGGCGTGTACGGCTGGCAGCTCTGCTCGGTCTTGCATCCTTCGACCTGACGGAAACGGGCGTCACCGCTCCTCGCCGGTCCAGCCCGCTGCCTGCCCGATGACGGAGGCCTTCTCCCGTATTCCCGCGAGTGTTGCCGAAAACAGGGCGTTGAAAAAGGCCTTGGCAATGTCCGAAGCCCGTGCAGAGCAGCTCGAACAGAATCTGCGCGAGACCGTCGCGGCCCATGACAGGCTCTCGAGGGAGTTCCATCATCGGATCAAGAATTCGCTTCAGGTCATACAGAGCTATCTGGCCCTCTCGCGGCGGCAACGTCTGCCGGAGCGCAATACCCATCTCGCCGAAGCGGAAGCCAAGGTCCTTGTGATTTCGGGCGCCTACCGGATGGCACTCGGCGAGGGTACCGAGCACGCATTATGCGTGAAGCGGTTTCTGGAGGAGGTGGTCAGGAGCGCGCTGGTCCTTCTCGTTCCGGATCAGCGGATCTATCTCTCGGCCACCATGCCCGGCAGCCTTCCGCTCGACCGTGCCATCCCGCTGGGTCTTGCCCTCGTCGAGGCAACGATCATCGGCGTCGCGCTTTTGCCAGATGCGGAAGTCACGCTCGGTCTCGAGCGGAACCCACAGGATGACGCGCGCATCACACTGGTTTTTGCAGGATCTCAGGCCTGCTTTCCACCTCCGAGCCGGGTCATGCTGGGCCTGAAGGCCCAGCTCGGTGCGATCGCTGAGCCTCCGACAGCAGGAGCAGCGCTGGATTGGGCGTTCCCGGTCCTGCCATCGACCGCGCCCATGCTAGCGGCCTGATCCGGACAACAGGCCGTGGCGGGCGCTGTGCTCGCGACGGCTTGCGGAGGATATCGGGAACCGGGCGCCGTCGACCTCTTCGGCAATCACCTGGAAATGGACTGTCCTCTGGGGGCCAAAGGGCGTCAGGCCGGGCACTTCGCTGGCATCCCGCCCACGGGCGATCAGCACATGGCCGATGCGCGGAAGGGCGTCGCTGGCATCGAAGGTCCACCACCGGTCTCCGAGATAGGCTTCGAACCACGCGCTGAATCCATCCTCCCGATAATCCTTGTCGACCCCGATCGGGGGCAGGTAACCCGTGCAATACCGGGCCGGCACATCCATGCATCGGCACAGCGTGATCGCAAGATGCGCGTAGTCCCGGCTGGCGCCGGTCTCTTCCTCGAAGACCTCGAAGGCACTCCGGCTCGATGTCGCCAGCCTTGCGTTGTAGCGGAGGTGTTGATGGACGAAATCACAGATCGAAACCACACGTGCCCATCCCGATTCAACGGAGCTGAACCGCTCCCGAGCTGTCGCGGCGAGCTTGTCGGTCTCGCAAAAGCGACTGGCCCGTAGAAACGGCAGGAGATCCGGCGCGAGCCGTTCGGGCGCGATGGCCTCCGCCCCGGGACCCTGCTCCTCGGCGAAGCCGGAATGGTAGATGATCCCGCGCGCCCGGAGGATGACCCCGCCCGCTGGAACCATCAACCAGCGGCAGAGATTGCCGAACCCGTCGAGAAACTCGACAGACGGGACGCTCTCGCGCGGATTCCGGGTCTGCCGGGCCACAAGCGCATCTGCCATGGTGATGTCCGAACGGCGCGAGGGATGGATGTCCATCATGGCGAGCAGCGGCATCGGCTCATCGCAGAGCATGTCAATCCGATAGCCATAGCGAATATGCATGAGGCGAGCTCCGTTGGGGACAATCCCCGTTGCTCAACGGCATGAGCGCGAAACCGTTCCCTGTCCCTGCGCCTTTCTTTCTGGGCACACCGAAGCAACGGTTCGACCGGGTGGACGTTTATCCCTTGCAGGACGACTGCCGTTTCAACGCCTGATCGCCCTGCCAGGGGAGCGATATCGCTCCCAGCAACGGAACCGGCGGGGCTTCCCCCGCGAAAGGATATCTCATGGTTTCGATCAGAACCGCCTTCCGTGTTGCCGCTCTGGCAACAACCTTCAGCACGGCCTTGATTGTGTCGGCTCTGGCACAAGCCTCCGGGCCGACAAACAATCCCGCGGTGCAGGTGCCTTCCCCGCCTGTTCCGGTGGAGACGTTCTATAACGGACCGCTCCAGAGCACCGGCTGGCGCGCCACCGAGGCGATGGATGTAGCCGTCCACAATGTCCAGAAGGACCGGATCGGCGAAGTGAAGGATCTGCTCATCGATGGCGATGGCCGCGTCGTGGCTGCCATCATCGGTGTCGGAGGCTTTCTCGGCATGGGCGAGCGCGATGTCGCGGTCAGCTATCGCGCCATCAAGCTGTCGCGTGATGACAAGGGCAAGCCGCTCTTCGTCGTCGATGTCACCAAGGACATGCTGAAGACGGCGCCGGTCTACAAATCGATGCGCAGCGCCAAGCGCGAATGACCATCCGGCCATCCAGGACAGGCAGCCACGCGAATTCTCGCGTGGCTCGTTCAGCAGGGAGACAGGGAAATGATCATCAGCCGACGTATGGGAAAGCTTCTTTTGGCCGGTTTGTTCTCGACCAGCCTGGCCGGATGCATGAATGAATACGGGCGCAACGACTCCGCGCTCTATGGCGGCGTTCTCGGGGCCGGTGCCGGCGCCGTAGTTGGCGGTGCCGTGACCGGCCGGACCGAGGGTGCCCTGGCCGGTGCAGTGATCGGCGGCGTTGGCGGGGCTGTCATCGGCGATGCCACCGGACGCGACCGGCGCTACAACCGTCGATACCGTCAGCGCGGCTGCGAGGCCTATGACAGCTATGGCAACCGCTATCGCGTGTCCTGCTGACATTGGGGCCCCGTGCCCGCGCCCATCGTCCGGAAGCCCGCCACGTCCTGACCCCCGTGGCGGGTTTTCCCTGCCTTCTGCATGAAACTCCGGTCGACCGGCCCGTTGGGAACGAACCGGCATGATGCGGGTTAATCATCGGGCGGCCCGTTCGGGGCCTGCCTCAAGGAGCAATGCCATGAGCAGTACCGGTGACAAGATGAAGGGCCTCGCGAAGGAGACCCAGGGCAAGATCAACCAGGGCGTCGGCCGGTTGATCGGCAACCGTCGGCTGGAGGCCGAGGGGGCAATTCTCAAGCGCAAGGGCCAGGCGCAGCAGGCAGTCGGCAATGCCAAGGATGTCATAAAGTCGGTGATCGACAAGGCCTGAAACAAGGGCACCCTGGTCGTCACGAGGCCAGGGTCCACGAAGGCAGAAGGCCGGCGACGAAAACAGAAAACCTCGCTCCGACGGCACCGGAGCGAGGTTCTTTCATCTGCAAGGCTCTTGCAGCGAACGGTCACGGGACAAGAGACCAGCAGCGCCGGTCCTGCCTTCCATGCTGGTTTCCAGGGTCTAGAGTCGTCCCATCAGCAGCAGGATCACCAGCACGATCAGGATCGTCCCGAGGGCCCCGCTGGGCAGGTAGCCCCAGGAAACGCTATGCGGCCAGCGTGGCAAGGCGCCGACCAGCATCAGGATCAAAAGGATGATGAGAATGGTGCCAAGGCTCATGCCGGCTCTCCTGCTTTGCTGAAACCAGCTGAGCGGGCAGCCTTTCACGGCGCGCCGCGGGGCAACAGGATCGGAAACTACCCATGCCCTGCCGGCCAGCCTGTGGCTCAGGCCGGTTCGCTGGCGATATAGGCGAGACGGGCCAGGGCTGCGAGTGACGTCGACCCTGTCTTCTTCATGATCGCTGCGCGGTGATTCTCCACCGTACGCTGGCTGATCCGCAGATCAGCGGCGATGTTCTTGCTGGGATGCCCTTCAAGCACCCGCGCCATGATATCCCGTTGCCGGGGCGTGAGCCCGGCGAGCCGCTTCCGCGCCGTGGCGTGGATTTCCTGCTCGCGGCTGGCTTCCTGTCCGGCGCTTCGTGCAACGTTGATGCAGGACAGCAATTCCGGAAGCCGGACCGGCTTCTCGATGAAATCCGACGCGCCGGCCTTCATCGCCGCGACGGCCATCGCCACATCGGAATGCCCGGTCATGATGATGGTCGGGATAGCGTGCCCACCCTGCCGGATCTGGTGGAGCAGGTCGAGGCCACTCATCCCCGGAAGATAGGCATCCAGCAGGAGGCAGGTTCCATTGGCGATTTGCCCCGAAGCCAGAAGCGCTTCCCCGGATTCGAAATCGACAGGCTCGAGACCCGCTTCGAGAAGGCCGGCATGGATATACTCGCGCAGGGCGGCATCATCATCGACCACGAAGATCCTGTCGGATCGGAGGCCGGCAGGCGGGCTCTCCCTGGGCTGGACGGAAATCGGCACCGACGCGGCGAGCAGCATCCGGATCGTTTCCGAGAGATCGCGCATCGAAACCGGCTTGTTGCGATGGACCGCACCTGCCGCGGCAATGCGTTGCAACGTGTCGGACGAGACGTCCCCCGTCAGGATGATGACGGGAAGGGCCTGACCGAATTGCTCGCGCAGATGACGGGTCAGCGCCAGGCCATCCAGCCCGTTGGGCAGATTGTAATCCGCAAGCACCAGATCCGGCCGGAGATCGGGTTCGCCCTTTCTTGCGATCAGGGCGCGCCCGTCGGCAAAGACCTCGACCCGGTGCCCCTCGCCGGAAAGATGCATGGCCAGCAGATCGCTGATCGACGTATCATCCTCGATGATCACGATATGGCCGGCCCGGCCAGCCATCGGCACGGGAGGCGGCATTGGCAAGGCCAGGCGTCCGGCCCCGTCATCCTCCGGGGTCAGCGCGACCTCGACCGCGAAGACCGAGCCACGTTCGAGGCGTGAGCGGACGCCGATCGGATGACCGAGCAGCGCGCCAAGCCGCTGGACAATGGCAAGCCCCAGTCCGAGACCACGATTGCGCTCCCGGGCATCATTGTTGATCTGGTGATATTCCCGGAAGATCGCCTGCAATTGCTCCTGGGGAATGCCGATCCCGGTATCCCAGATCTCGATGGACAGCTTGCCCTGCTTCTGGCGGCAACCGATCAGGATCTTCCCGCGCCGGGTATATTTGAGGGCATTCGAGATCAGATTGCGGACGATCTGTTCCAGAAGGCGCGGATCGGAGCGAATGATCCTGGATGACGCGACAATGCGTAATTCCAGCTTCTGCAATTGCGCATGGGGAAGGAAGTCGTCCCGCATCCGAACCAGCAGGTCATTGACCGGAAAGCTGATGATCTGCGGCACGACAACGCCGGCCTCGATCTGGTTGATGTCGAGCAGGGTATTCATCATGCTGTTGATGGTCAGCAGCACCTGGCCGAAACGCTTGATGAGATGTTTGCCCTTGTCGCTCTCGACATGCCGGCCGAGCAATCCATGCAGAAGGGCAAGCGATTGCAGCGGTTGGCGAAGGTCATGGCTCGCGGCCGCGAGGAAACGCGACTTGGCCAGGTTCGCGGTTTCGGCTTCGGCCTTGGCGGCTTCAAGCGCCGAGGCGATGCCCTTGCGGTCCGAGATGTTGGTGAAGGTGATCACCAGACCTTCCACCGCCTCGGTCTCGGAGCGATAGGGCAGGATCCGGCGGATGAACCAATCCCCGACCCGTGTCGTGATCTCGGATTCCCGGGGCTGATGGTCTTCAAGGACCTGCCGGGCGGTGTCCACGAGGCCTGGGTCATGGGCGAGGGAGGCAAGATCCGCGAGGGGACGTCCGATATCGCCATGGATGACGCGGAACAGCGCTCGCGTCGCCGGAGTGAAGTAGCGAATATTCAGATCAAGATCGAGGAACAGGGTCGCGATATCGGTGCTGTGCAGGATGTTCTGGAGGTCATTGGCCGTGGCACGCTGTCGCTCCAGAGTTTCCTGCAACTGGCTGTTCAATGCGCTCAGCTCTTCATTGAGGGATTGCAGTTCTTCCTTCGAGGCGAGCAATTCCTCGTTGGTGGCCTGGAATTCCTCGTTGACCGACAGCGCCTCGAGTTCGATCGCCTTGTGCTCCGCCGCCATCAACTCGAGGGCACGAACAGCCTCCATCAGCTCGTTCCGTGTCTGCGTCAGCTGTCGTTCGACAAGCGAGGATGCACCCGGCGGCTCTGCTGGCGATGGCACGGCGGCCGGCAAGGCTGTTCGGGACAGGAAGGAGAGTAGAACGAGTCCGGATTGCTCGGCCTGGAGATGGCGGATCTCAACCATGAAGCCATTGCCGGCCCGATCAAGGCCCCCGTCGATCCGGATCGCATCCGGGGAGCCGCCCGGGACAAGGGCCGAAACGAGCCGGATCCGGAGCCCGGGCGGAACGATGTCCATAACATCTTCAGGCGGATAACCGCGGGACAGGTCGACGAAATCACCGATCGAGCCGACCGAATAGAGGCATTCGCGAGCGGCATTGATGAGGATCGAGGGCGGCACGAACGCGTCGATCAGGCTCTGTCGGCAGATCTCGGCCGCCAGGCCCGTCTTGGCGGTTGACGTCGCCCGGTGGGGCGGTCTTCCACCAGGGCGCTGCCAATCGAGTCCGGTCCGGAATACGCCCGAACCGGTCACCGGTCCGATGCTGGCTTTCCGGTAGATCCGTTCGGCCTTGGCAACGGCCGTGAACCGGCCTTCCAGCGGGCCGGGAGCCTCGGCGCTGCCCAGCAGCAACAGGCCACCGGGCTTCAGCGCGAAATGCATGAGCGAGATGACCTTCTCCTGCGTCGGCGGCGCCAGGTAGATCAGGAGGTTGCGGCAGGAGATCCAGTCCAGGCGCGAAAAGGGCGGATCGACAAGGATGTCCTGCTCGGTGAACACGACCAGGCCGCGCAGGTCTGGTTTGACACGAAATGCGTCGCCGAGCGGAACAAAATAGCGCTGGACCTGTTCCGGGCGCAGCTTTTCGACGGCTGCAGCCGGATAGAGCCCTTCCCGGGCATGGGCAACCGCGCTGGCATCGGCATCGGATGCAAAGATCTGCAACTTGATCGGTCGCCCCGAGGCAGCAATCGCGTCGAGCAGCAGGATCGCGATCGAATAGGCTTCCTCGCCGGTGCTGCATCCCGCGATCCAGACACGGAAGGGTTCGTCATCCGGGTGCTGGCCGAGTGTCTGCGGGATGATGTCGTTCTCGAGAAGCGCAAAGGCCTTCGGGTCGCGGAAGAAGGCGGTCACATTGATCAGGATCTCGTTCGCAAGTATCAGCCGCTCGGCGTCGTCGCGGTCGAGAAGCTTCCGGTAGGTCCCGATATCTCCGCTCCCGGTCGCGGAAATGCGACGCTGGATGCGGCGATGGATCGTTCCTCTGCGGTATCCGGTGAAATCATGGACAGTCTTGCGACGCAGCAAGGCAATGATGCCAGCAACCGCATCCTCCTCCGGCGGGGGCGGCAGCCCCTCGGCAAGCAGTGCGCTTTCCACCGTATCCTGCATGCTGACATGCTGCGCATGCAGCGCCGCCAAGGTCGGCATCTCCGCCACGCGGATCACACGGTCAACCTTGCCTGTAGCCATGGCGCTGCGTGGCATGCCATCGAAGGCCGCCTCTTCCGGACTTTGCGCGAGGACCAGGCCGCCGGCCTCCTTGACGGCTGCCAGGCCCGCCGTACCGTCGGCGCCGGTCCCCGACAGGATCGCCGCGATCGTGCGGCGGCCGAAGGCCTTGGCGAGAGACTGGAGCAGGACATCGAAAGGCATCCGGGCGCCGTGCAACCGGTCTGCCCGCGAGAGATGCAATCGCCGGTGGCTGATGGACAGGTATGTGCCGGGCGGAATGACGTAGACATGGCGGGCAAGGATGGGCATGCCGTCCGCTGCTTCCAGCACGGGCATCGAGGTATGCCGCGCGAGCAGGTCAACCATCAGGCTGCGATGGCTCGGATCGAGATGCTGGACCAAGATGAGCGCGAGCCGGTGCTGGGCCGGCATCGCCTCGAGGAGATGGCTGCAAGCCTCGAGCCCGCCGGCGGACGAACCGATCGCGACGACAGCCTGTGGTTCGGGACCGGGGCGCAGGCCGTCCAGCGGATGTCCTTCGTCAGGACGGGCCTTCAACGCCGGAGGTCTGGAGGGCCGTTTCGTTTCTTTGGGCACGGCGCCGCTTTCCCATGGCCGGTTCGATTGCGAACCTTGTCTTTCCTAACACGAATTCAGTGCCCGGGTCAGGAATTCGGCAGGCTGCGGATGCTGTAGGTCCTGCGTAGAATCCGAGGCTGCCGCGCCCCCGTGATCCGGCCTAGCCTTCCTGCTGCCAGCCCCCCGCTGACCAGGATTGCCGTGCGTCCGGAAGCGCGGCATGCCTGCCCGTGGTCCGTATTCCTCGGACCTCCCCCCGTCCGGCAGGCGGGCCACGGGAACAGGGCGGGATGGGCTCACCGGAAAGGTTTTCCGCCCATGCGTACCATACGGAATTCGCTCGAGGACGCCATCTGTCGACAATCAGTCGAGCTTCTCAACATGCATCTCGCTGCCGCCATCGACCTCAAGGGGCAGGTGAAACATGCCCATTGGAACATCGACGGGCCTGCCTTCTATGGCCTTCACACGCTGTTCGATCTTGTCGCTTCGGTCGTCGACGCGTTCACGGACCAGCTCGCCGAGCGTGTCCGCGTCCTTGGAGGCGCTGCGGAAGGGACGATCCAGAACGCGATATCGCGGTCTTTCCTGCTGCCCTATCCAACGCAGGTTCAGGAGGAGGCGAAGCATGTCTTCGTGATCTGCGGCGCCCTCGCGACCTTCGGGGAATCCGTTCGCGGCGCCGCCGCGCGCGCAGCACTGATCGGCGATGCCGGCACCGCAGATCTGTTCGTGGAAATCCTGCGCAACATCGACCAGCAGCTCTGGCTTGTCGGATCCCATTCGCCTGCAAAGGCATGACGGACCTACCCTTCGATAGCCAGCTGGATCGGTGGATCAATGAAGGCGGCGCCTGCGGGCCGGTGAATGCCGCCCGGAGCCTGAGCGTCCTCGTTGTCGAGGATGATGCCATGATCGCGATGCTCTATGCCGAATTGATCTCCCAGATCGGCCATCAGGTCTGCGGCATTGCCGGGACCGAGAATGACGCGGTTTCCATGGCCGGACGCCTGCTGCCCGAACTGATCATCGCCGATCTCGGGCTGCGCGAGGGCGGTGGCACGATGGCAATCCGAAGGATCCTGCGCGACCGGATGGTCCCCCATCTGTTCGTGACCGGATCCGCCATCCATCCCGGCAAGACACGGGACCCGGCGGGGATGCTGCGCAAGCCCTTCAGTGAAGACCAGCTCATGGCCGCCATCACATTGGCCATCGCCGGTCCGCTGCATGACGCGACTGAGAAGGAGGGCGCGGTCATATTCATGCCCGGGGACTAAAAGGCGGTGTCGGAGGAAAATCGGCTTGCCGGTAGAAGGGCGGGAAGCTGGACCGGATGAGCAATGACCGCATTTACCGGTATTTCAAAACGAACCCTGTCAGACAAAAAATGAGCTTGCGGGTAACTGGATCAGAGTTGCAGGTTTTGATCGCCCGATCGTCAAGGCTTTGCCATACCATGAGGCGTTTTCCTCAAAGTCCGATGTCCTCTCGCCAATACACAGCGATGGGTGAAGCGAAGCGTGGGCCCCAGTTCTTCGTTTTGCAGTGCCTGCGTGGCTAGTGCTCATGTCTGCTTCCGGGCAGTGGCCAATCTCACGTATATGACCGCCTTGGCGGCGCGAAGCTGACCCGGCATCATCTTGCGGTTCAATCATTTCGCTCCCAAATAAAAAAATGGCGCGGTAGACTGCGCTCGATGGAAAATGGCACTCTAAGTTTATGGTGACCTTCGTCGTTTATGTAGGAGCCGCACTTGCTGAGATCACCGGATGCTTTGCCTTCTGGGCTTGGCTCCGGCTTGGAAAATCTGCCTGGTGGGTCGTCCCCGGCATCGTGTCACTCGCGCTCTTCGCGTATCTTCTCACCCTCGTTGAAAGCTCGGCCGCAGGGCGCGCCTTCGCTGCCTATGGCGGCATTTACATCGCCAGTTCTCTACTATGGCTGTGGCAGGTTGAGGGCCAGCGGCCGGACATGTGGGATTTATCCGGCGCATCACTTTGCCTGATCGGAGCCGCAATCATCGTCCTTGGGCCGCGCGTCTCTTGATTCCAGACACTACGCCGCCTGGCAGGAACCGCACCGGAGGTCAGACGGCTTCCGGATGAGAGCAGGCTTAAACCGGCAGGAAAGCCCGTGAAGGCCAGAGTTTCGCCCTGTTCTAAAGCGTACCGATCCAGCGGTTGACCCTCGCCATATAGGCTTGATAGGGCTCGCCCAGACTGGCGATGAGAACACGCTCTTCAATTTTGACCTGAAGATGCGCTGCAAGGATGATAGCGGCGGTCAGTCCGAACTGGACGATGTCCGGGAAGACAGCAAACAAGCCGATAAACAGGATAATCTGTCCGACGAAGACCGGATTGCGTGAGATCGCAAACGGACCATCATCCACCAAAGCGCCGGTCTTGCCCTCTGCCGTTCCGACCCGCCATGAAGCGCCCATATGCACCTGGGATACTGCTGCGATACAGGCGCCGATCGCGATCAGAAGATGCCCGGTAATGTCCATAGCAACGCCATCCAGCATGGCTCGGAGAGGATCCATATAAGCGCCATCCAGGGCTACCCGGACCGGCGGCCAAAGCGCGGCGCTGGCAAACCCAAGCCGGAACAGCATGGCCGGCAAAGCCTGACCAGATGTCGGCAGGCCAAACAGCCAAACGGAACTACCGACGTGTTTTGCCGCTGTGAACGTCAACCCGAAAAAGGTGGCAAGATAGACGACAAAGAGCAGGTAGCTCACGGCCTCCATAGGGATCATGCGATTGTCCTCACACCTTTTCGGGATTCGAGCCGAGCATATGCAGGGCATTCAGCGTCAGCAGAACCGTCGCCCCTGAATCAGCGAGAATGGAGAACAAGCCTGGAATATCCTTTTCGCTTGCGAAGATAAGCAGGAATGAAGGCAGGTTGGTAACCGGCAATCCTCTAACCGGCGTGCAGGGCCGCCGATCGCGCATGCAGGATGGTCGCCGCGAAGAAGGTTCCACTACAGGCAGCATCGCTCACTTGGCTTTCGATTCTGACGGCCAGAGTTGCACGGCAGCCAGAACACCGCATGCGGCTAACCCGGCCAACAGGAGAGCGGCGATCGGCAACCCGAATTTTGCGCCGGCCCATCCGGCCAGGGGATAAGTAATCAGCCAGCAGGCATGGCTGAGAGCGAATTGTGCGGCAAACAGAGCCGGTCGATCCTCCGCCAACGACGACCGGCGGAGCAACCGGCCTGATGGCGTCTGTGCCATCGAGTATCCGGCACCCATTGCGAACCAGAGCGGCAACAGCCACAGATAGTTGGGCAGCATGGCAGCCAGCGCGGTGCCAAGGCAAAGAAGGCTTGCACCCGCCAGTATGACAGGGCGATCGGGAAGCTGGTCCAGAAGTCTCGGCAAGGCCAGCGCGATGGTCATGGACCCGGCGCCAAAGGCCGCAAGCGCCAGGGCTGTATCGGCCTGTGTCATGCCAAATTTTGCCTGAACGAAGACGACAGTGTTCACAATCACAAGCGCGCCGCCGGCGGCAACGGCAAGACTGATCGCCAAAAGCCCGCGAAGCCTTGGGGTCGAAAGATAAAGCCGAATGCCACGCGTGGTCCGGTCATAGATCCCGCGCGGGATTGTTGGTTTGGGACTTGGCAGCGTCACGGAAAGCACAAGGGCAGCGGATGCCAGAAAGCCGATCACCGTGCCAGCAAAGAGCGTGTGGAAGCTCATCACCGTGAGCAGCAAAGCTGCAAGCATTGGGCTCAGCAGGCTTTCAAGATCATAGGCGAGACGCGAAAGCGAGAGCGCACGGGTGTATTCCGCTTCATCGGGGAGCACATCGGGGATCGTGGCCTGAAAGGTCGGCGTGAAAGCCGCCGACGCGGATTGCAGCAGGAAGATCAGCAGATAGACCTCCCAGATCTCGGTGACGAAGGGCAGGAACAACGCGACTCCGGCCCGAACAAGATCAAGCACCACGAGCATCGCCCGCCGCGGCACGCGCTCCGCAAAGGCTGCCGCGACCGGCGCCACGCAGACATAGGCAATCATCTTGATCGCCAAGGCCGTACCTAGCACCGCTCCAGCATTCTCTCTCGCCAGCGAAAAGGCGAGCAAGCCCAAGGCCACTGTGGCAAGGCCCGTCCCGATCAGGGCCACGACCTGCGCGAAGAACAGGTGGCGATAAGTGCGGCTTGCAAGTACGGCCAGCATCGTCGTTTCACAGATACTTGGTGATGGCTTTGAACTCGTCGATCACATGGCGCTGGTCGCGCGAGATCGCGCCGGCGACATCCTCGAGGCAATGATCGAGGTGATCGTGGATGAGGGCTTTTTTGGCTTCCGCGATGGCCTTCTCGACCGCATGAAGCTGCTGCGCAACGTCGAGGCAGGGTCGCCCGGCCTCGATCATGCCGATAACGGAATGAAGGTGCCCCTCGGCCCGCTTCAACCGCTTGATGATCTCGGGGTGAGATTGGTGAACCGACATGCCACTTGCCTTTCACAGCGATGAATGATGTGCCAAGAGTCCTATCCCCCCCGATAGGATACAGCAATCAAATTTTTACCGCATTCGTGGTTTCAAGACGAGAGATTGCCTTGCCCATTCACCGGCATCGAACCAGTTACCACCTCATGCATGTTCTACGAGCCCTCTTGTTGGGAATGCTGACGCTGGCCTTGCTGCTGGCGCCGCCCTTGCGTGCGCAGTTTCATCTTCATGGCAAGCCCGGCGCCGAAATGACCGACTCGACTGGTCTTCCGACCGCGGATCAAGACCACCGGCAGGCTGATCACGGACATTCCCATGACGACGACGAACCGGGCCATGCGAACCAAAAACCGCATAATCCCGGCGATCACAGCCACGAAGCCGCCGTTGCGGCCCGGCTGATGCACCCGCTTTTCGGTCCACTGCCCAAAACAGCGGTGATTTTCGAAACCATGGTCGGCCGCGACGGCGAGCCATCGCGGTTGGAACGTCCGCCACGTCAATCCTGATGAAGTGGCGCGGACTGATCCCGCGCTCGAGTTATCCCCTCATCAGGAGCAATTCCATGCAAGAGACTGTCTCAAGGGCAGACTTCCGGTTTGGCCGGAATTCCGCCTTCACCCTTGCGCTTGTTGCGTTCAGCACCTTGGCGCTGGGCCTTCTCGCCTTACCCGGCCATGCTCTCGCGCATGCTGTGGCCGAGGGCGACAAGGGCTATATCCAGGAGATCACAGGCGTCCACTTCATCCCCTTCATGTATCTCGGGGCGAAGCACATGATGACCGGCTATGATCACCTGCTGTTCCTGGCCGGTGTGATCTTCTTCCTCTACAGGCTGAACCACATTGCGATTTACGTGACCCTTTTTGCGATTGGTCATTCGACGACGATGATCCTCGGCGTCTATTACAACATCGCGATCAGCGCCTACATTATCGATGCCATCATCGGTTTTTCGGTCGTCTACAAGGCGCTCGACAATATGGGCGCATTCCAGCGTTGGTTCGGGTTCCAGCCGAACACCAAGGCAGCAACCCTGATTTTCGGCCTCTTCCACGGCTTTGGTCTCGCGGCCAAGGTTCAAGAATACCAGATCGCAAAGGATGGCCTGCTCACCAACCTCATCGCCTTCAACATCGGTGTCGAACTCGGCCAGTTGCTGGCGCTGGGCGCGATCCTGATTGCCATGAGCTACTGGCGCCGTTCCACTGGGTTCTGGCGCCACGCCTACACCGCCAATGTCGCGATGATGTCTGCCGGCTTCATCCTGATGGGCATGCATATCGCTGGCTACATCAAATCACTCGCTTGAGGACCTGACCCATGTACAATTCCGAGATTCCCACTCGCGCCGAACTGCCAAGCACGGCCCAGCTCATCAAGTCGACGATCATCGCCTTTACAATTGCGATCGTTCTGCTCTTCACAGTCGTGCTGCCAGCCGAACATGCGATCGACCCCACCGGCATTGGGCAGATGCTGAAGCTCACCGAAATGGGCGAGATCAAGAAGCAGCTTGCGGCCGAAGCCGAGGCTGACCGCAAGATGGACCAGCAGACACAGCCGGAGAAGAAGTCCGGCCTTGGCTGGTTTGTTGCGAGCTTGTTTATCAGCTCCGCCCAGGCGCAGGAGCTGAAGGTTGCACAGGCGGCTTCACGCTCCGACGAGATCACGATTTCGCTCAAGCCCGGTGAAGGGGTTGAATACAAGATGAGCATGAAGAAGGGCGCCAAGGTGAACTATGCCTGGGACGTGACCAGCGGCAAGGTCAACTATGACATGCATGGCACGCCGGGCAGCGGCAAGGAACAGAGCTATAAGAAGGATCGCGGCGTAGCTGGCGATACGGGCATTCTTGAAGCCAAATTCGATGGGACGCATGGTTGGTTCTGGCGCAATCGCGACAAGGAAACCGTGACAATCAAGCTGAAAGTCAACGGCGACTATATCGACCTCAAGAAGGTCTGATCGAGGCTAACCGGGCGGGCGACCTAACTGGTCGCCCGCATTGGTTAAGCATCGCAGAGAAGTGCTGTTCGATACATCGACCCTAACGGTGCCAACATAGGCGCACAGGTCAGATAAATCGGTTTTGAGTCATCAAAACGAACAATCCCCTCATTTCTTAGATGTACGAAGGTTTTATCCGATGTCTGCGTGAGCCCTCCGCGGGCGGACGCATCCTTCAGAAGGCGGGATAAGCCGTTGCAAGAAACGTATTCCGGGACGCAGCAAGCTCTGCATTGGACCACCGTGGTGCTCCTGCTCATACAATTATGGACCTACCCCGCCATTGCACGAACGCATCACGCACCTCATCTTGGGCTACCGATTGACCCATTCGATCTCATATTGCATCAAATTCATGCGGTTTCAGGTGGTCTCATTCTGCTTTTTGTCGGTTTGCGCCTTTGGCTGCGTTTTCGCTACCCGGTGGCACCTCCATCATTTCCAAAGCCAAACCTGGCCACGCTTTCGAAACTGACGCATGCCGGCATCTATCTGATCTTGATCCTGCTTCCGGTTACTGGATTTTTGAAGATGTACATCATCTCCGCTGCCGGTCCTGTCCACGTCCTGCTGACCCGTGCGCTCTATGCCTTGCTCACGCTTCACATTGTCGGCGCCCTCATCCATGTCGTCATTTGGCGCGATGGCCTGCTGGGACGGATGGGCGTCAAGCTTCCCTTCCAGCGCGCAACTCAGAAACAAAACTGAAATATTCTGCAATAATTTCCGTGCGATAGATCAAATACATTATCGAGCTGCTGGCCTAAGCTCAGGCACTCATTTGAGAAGCCGGACTGAGGAGGTCTCCATGCCGATCACTCGTCGATCTTTTGTCGCTGCGACGGGCGTTGCCGCTTTCGTGGCGCCGTTTTCCGGTCATCCGTCCTCGGCTGAAACCCCGCTTTTGACTGTGGCGAGCCGCACCCTGGAGGTAAATGGCAAGCCAGCCAAGGTCTTTGGCATCGAAGGGCGCAACGGCCATAGGGGTCTCATCACGAACGAAGGCGAGCGCTTCTCCGGCATTGTTCGGAATGCTACCGCCGATCCCCTCGTCATGCATTGGCATGGCCAGGTTCATGCCGCGGCAGATCAGGATCGCGCGCGGCCGAATGGCGGTGCACTCGCACCGGCAGCCCAAGACATCCATGATTTCCTGCTCACGCCCGGAACGCATTGGATGCATTCGCATCAACTGACTGAACAGCAATTGCTCGCTGCGCCGATGATCACAAGGGAACGCGATGCCGGCGACGTGCAGGACATTGCTGTCATGCTGCATGACTTTGCATTTCGTTCCCCGGCCGAAATTCTTTCCGAGCTTGGCGCCGCCAATGCGCACGAGGCAGGTGCTCACGGCTCCACAGGATCTCTTCCGGGTGGTCGAGCCTCCTCGCCAATGCCGGGACACCCCGGGATGAACCATGGCTCCATGCCCATGGGTGGCATGATGCACGGCAAAATGAACCATCGTGGCGGCGGAATGATGCCAAGCATGGCCGGCATGCGCGTGCACGCTAACGATGTCCGTTATGATGCCTATCTCGCCAATGATCGGACCCTCGATGATCCGGAGGTTGTCCGCGTCGAGAAGGGCGGCACAGCGCGCCTTCGGATTGTGAATGGCGGAACAGCGACAGCCTTTTTCATCGACACGGGCGCTCTCGAAGCCGAGTGCATCGCAGTTGACGGGTCGCGCTGCCAGCCGTTGAAGAGCCGGCGGTTTCCGCTGGCTCAGGGCCAAAGGATCGATCTTCTCGTTAGGATCCCAAGGGAAGGCGGGGCCTTCCCCATATTTGCGCAGGTCGAGGCCGATCGTCGTCGTACCGGGATCATCCTGACAACAGCTGGCGCTGCAATCGCCAAACTCGACAAAAGTGCTCTCGAGGATGCGCCTTACACGTCTCTCGCCTTGGATGAGCGGCTGCGAGCCATGACACCGCTGCCGGAGCGGAAGGCCGATCGGACCTATCATCTGATGCTCGGCGAGGAGGTAGGGTATCGCTGGACGATCAACGGTAAAATCCACGGGGAGCATCAATCGCTCGAAGCCAGGGTTGGTGAGCGTATCGAGATCATGTTCATGAATCCGACGATGATGATGCATCCCATGCATCTGCATGGGCATCATTTCCAGGTCGTCGGCTCCCGCGCCGGGCGCTTTTCCGGGCCGGTGCGCGATACAATCATTGTGCCGCCACATACGCCGGTGATGGTGGCTTTCGATGCCGATAAGCCGGGCGCCTGGTACATCCATTGCCATCACCTTTATCACATGGCGACCGGCATGATGACCGAGCTTTCTGTTTCCTGACTTCATCCATGAAGGAGAATGATCATGTTTCACTACGGGAATGACGGATATGGCTGGATGATGGGTTACGGTTGGGGTTTGGGCCATTGGCTCATGTTCGCGCTGATGGCTGCTGCGATCCTTTATCCCGTTGGCCTGATCCTGAAGCGGCTCGGGTTTTCGCCTTTCTGGTCGGTGCTTGCGCTGGTGCCGGGCGTCAACCTGATCGCGCTCTGGATTCTCGCGCTGACGAATTCGACAGATGGCAAAATGGAGACGCGCCCATGATCACCCGGCGCCTGACATTAAGCCTTCTGGCCGCCGCCATCGCCTCCCCGCTGGCCGCGACGGCGCGCCCATCTGTTGTCGTCCATCGCAGCCCGAATTGTGGCTGCTGCGGTGCATGGGCAAACTATCTGCGACGGGCTGGCTTTGCGGTCACGATTGTCAACGAGGATGATCTCGCTCCGGTGAAGCTCCGGGCCGGTGTGCCAGCGACGCTGCAATCCTGCCACACCGCCTTTATCGAGGGCTACGTCGTGGAGGGGCATGTGCCCATCGAGGCGATCGAGAAAATGTTGGCTTCGAGGCCACCCATTCTCGGGATCGCCGTCCCGGACATGCCCGGTGGCTCGCCCGGCATGGAGGCTCTCGGGATGAAACCGGATCCGTTCAAAGTCATGTCCTTCGCCAAGGGCGGAGGACAAAGCGTGTTTCTCGACTACCCAAATGGATTCTCGTTACCTCGTTGATTTGGGATAATTTTCGCCGTCTATCTGCCAATCCCGTCAAGAATCGGGCAATCGGGCCGAGAATCGCCCTTGCAGGCATGGAGCAGCTCTCGAAGCGTTGCTGCCATCGCCTGTAATTCGACGATCTTTCGCTCGATATCGGAGAGATGCCTCGATGCCAGTTGATGAACGTCGCGACTGCTTCGACCTTTGTTGCGCCATAGATCCAGGAGCGTCCTGATTTCATCCAGCGAGAACCCGAGATCGCGCGCGCTGCGAATGAAGCGCAACTCGTGGACATCGCGGGACTCATAGTCGCGATATCCGTTTGTCTGTCGGGCGCCGGACTGGATGAGCCCAATGGCTTCGTAATGCCGGATCATTTTCGCAGAGACGCCACTGGCTTTGGCGGCGGTTCCGATCTGCATCCGGATGCCTCCCATTTTTGTCCTTGACCTTCCCATTATGGGAAGGTGCTGACTGGTTTCAAGAACGTCTTTTCCGAATTCGATTACAGGAGAATCATATGACCAAAGCGACGCTGGACACCGGTTCAAACCCCGCAAAGCCGGCAGGAGGATGTTGTAGCGGTCATGGCGAACATGCGCATCACCACCATGGGCCAGGGCATCACGGGCACGATGCAGCCGGTCGGCCAAGTCTGGTCAAGGACCCGGTTTGCGGGATGGATGTCGATCCCGCGACTGCGAAACATCAATTCAGCCATGAAGAAGTGGATTACTATTTCTGCTCGGCTGGGTGCCGGACGAAGTTCGAGGCCAATCCGCAGAAATATCTTGAACCCGCTGCCAAGCATGTCGCCGAGCCGATGCCGGAAGGTACGATCTATACCTGCCCGATGCATCCGGAAGTGCGGCAGGAAGGTCCAGGCTCCTGCCCGATCTGCGGCATGGCGCTTGAGCCCGAGACCGTCAGCCTCGCCGATGCCCCCAATCCTGAACTGGCGGACATGACCCGCCGGTTCTGGATCGGTCTGGCGCTCACAATTCCGGTATTTTTCCTCGAAATGGGCGCACATGTCTTCAATTTCCATACGCTGATGGCCGGCCAGACTTCGAACTTCGTCCAACTCGCACTTGCAACCCCCGTTGTGCTTTGGGCAGGCTGGCCGTTTTTCGAACGCGGCTGGGCTTCACTCGTCTCCCGCAACTTCAACATGTTCACGCTGATCGCGATCGGAACCGGCGCTGCATGGGTTTACAGCATCGTTGCGACCCTCTCCCCCAGCCTGTTCCCGCCCGCTTTCCAGGCCAGCGATGGCTCGGTTGCGGTCTATTTCGAAGCGGCAGCCGTGATCACCGTGCTCGTGCTCTTGGGTCAGGTGCTGGAATTGCGCGCCCGCGAGCAGACCTCCGGTGCGATCAAGGCCCTGCTGGGTCTGGCACCGAAAACCGCCCGGAAAATCGATGCGAAGGGCGTTGAAAATGATATCCCGCTCGAACACGTCCATCTTGGCGATCGGCTGCGCGTCCGCCCCGGCGAGAAAATCCCGGTCGACGGTACTGTGGTCGAAGGGCGATCGAACGTTGATGAAGCCATGGTAACCGGCGAGCCGGTGCCAGTTGCAAAAGCTGTTGGCACGCGCGTCATTGGCGGCACGATCAACACCACTGGTTCGCTGGTCATCGAGGCAACCGCTGTGGGGCGCGATACGATGCTGGCGCGGATTGTCCAGCTTGTTGCGCAGGCGCAGCGTTCGCGTGCACCGATCCAGCGCCTTGCGGATACGGTATCCGGCTGGTTCGTTCCTGCCGTCATGCTGATATCTGTTCTAGCCTTCGCAGGCTGGTATGTCTTTGGCCCGTCCCCGCAATTCTCCTACGCGTTGATCGCGGCAGTCGCAGTGCTGATTATCGCCTGCCCCTGCGCCCTCGGGCTGGCGACGCCGATGTCGATCATGGTCGGCGTCGGTGCAGGTGCGCGCGCCGGCGTGTTGGTCAAGAACGCCGAAGCGCTGGAGCGGATGGAAAAGGTCGATATGTTGATGATCGACAAGACCGGCACGCTGACCGAAGGGCGGCCGAGTGTCACTGGGATTGTCACGACGGGCTCCATCGAAGAGAACGAGTTACTTCAACTCGCTGCCTCGGTGGAGAAACTCAGCGAACACCCGCTGGCGCATGCCATCGTTTCGGAAGCCGGGAAGCGTGGCGTTGCCCTCCTGCCTGCGCTCGAATTCGACTCGCCCATTGGCAAAGGTGCCCGCGCGAAGATCAACGGCCGCGATATCGCCATCGGCCAGGAGCGCTACCTCGCCGAGATCGGTGTGGCTGTGAATTCCGAAGCGGCAGTGACCATGCGGTATGAAGGCGCAACAGCGGTTTTCGTCGCGGTTGACGGACATCTCGCCGGGATTCTCCGCATTGAAGATCCCATCAAGCAGTCAACTCCGACAGCACTGGCTGCTCTGCGCGAGGCAGGTATCGAAATCATGATGCTGACCGGCGATGCGAAAGGCACAGCAGAAGCCATCGCGAAACGGCTCGGCATCAGCAGGTTCGAAGCTGAGGTCACGCCGGAGCGCAAGCAGGCGGTGGTTGCTGGTCTTCGTGCCGAGGGCAAGATCGTTGCGATGGCGGGCGATGGCGTCAACGATGCCCCAGCGCTTGCTGCCGCCGATGTTGGCATCGCCATGGGCAACGGCACTGATGTCGCGCTCGAAAGCGCTTCGGTCGCGCTGCTCAAGGGGGATCTCAATGGGATCGTCAAGGCACGCCAGCTCTCCGCCGCAACCATGGCCAATATCCGGCAGAACCTGTTTTTCGCGTTTTTTTACAACGCAGCTGGCGTGCCGATTGCGGCTGGTATTCTCTACCCCGCTTTCGGCATTCTCGTTTCGCCAATCATTGCAGCGGCAGCGATGGCGCTATCCTCCGTGAGCGTCATCATGAACGCCTTGCGGTTGCGAACCCTGAAGCTGTGAAGCGAACGCGTCACGGGTTCTTCGTGTAGCCCCGAAGCCGCGCGTAATCCCTGATCTGTTCGGGGCTAAGCGCGGCTTTCGTTTCGAGATGGTATCGCAAGTGGGCTTGGCGCAGCCGGCCTTGTGCCTCCGCTACCGTTTTCACCGCTGACGCCAAGGATGCGGCATCGGCACGGTTTTCGGAAAAAAGACTGTCAAGAGCTCGCTCCGCCATGATGACGTCTTCGCCGATCCCAATGGTCTCCTGCTTCATCGCATCGACCAAATCCTGCATGCGGATGCGCTGATCAGGCGTCAGTCCAAGCTTGTCCGCCAGTTCCAGCACATGCATCGGACCAGGATAACCGTTGAGCTCGGCCGCCAACGCGAGGCCCATTCCACGCCCTGCCTTGAGATCAGCGATCTGAGCTTCCGATAACGCCTTGATCGACCGGGTTTCAAACCCGGAATAAGGCGAGTGCTGCGGGTTTTGATGGTGCCCCTGATGCTGGGCCGAAGCACCTGTTGCCAGCGCCAGCCAACTGACGACCAGCAATCCGGGGAAAGCAAGATTGAACGTCTTCATGGAGAACCTCCGCGATGGATGGCAATCTCAATTGCACGAAGGCGTGAGGTGGCACATGATTGTAATCATGTCTTTGCTCACATCTCGCCTATTTGGCCCTGGTTCAAACAGACAGCAGCTTGCAGCAGGCAAGCAACTTTTCCGAGCCGGTCAGAAGGTTCAAAGACTCTATCTTGTTGTTCAGGGACAGATCGCGCTGGAACGAAATTCGCCCGAAGGCCGCAGGCTTATCCTGCAACGCGCCCGACCAGGTGATATCGTGGCTGAAGCATCGGTCTTTGCCTTTGCCTACCACTGTGATGCGATCGCGATCACGGAGACAGAAGTTGCAAGCGTTCCGATCAACCAGCTAAACGCAACGTCGCAAGCCTACCCGCAGATCGTGGAGGAACTGGCACGACATCTGGCCGCGCAAATTCAAAGAACCCGCGCCCGCGCCGAGATTCTCTCGCTGCACAAGGTTGGGGACCGGCTTGACGCTTGGCTTGTCCTTCATGAGGGGGCCATGCCCGGAAAGGGACATTGGCTCGCGCTGGCGGATGAGATTGGCGTTTCGCCCGAAGCCCTCTACCGGGAACTCGCTCGACGCAGGCAGTGTTCGCCCTGACCTTTCGCATTGTTCGGTGGGCGAGACCGATTTAGGTGATTAAACCTTTGCCTTCTAGATACATTGAAGGTCCGGTTTTTGGTCAATCTGCTTGGGCGAGCGAGCGTCCGCAATGGGGGCGCATTGCTGTCGTTCGGGGCTGTGGCGACCTTCATCGAAAGCAGTCATTCGCTCGTGTTAAGAACTGAGCAACGGCTAGCCCACAAAAAATCTGGAGCTAGCGGCGAATGCCAGTGAACGACGCCAAGCACAAAAAGGCAGTGGCGGTTATACAGCTACCATTTTAGGGACCTGAGCTAGCTCAGCGTCAATCACACGGATTTTCGGCGGCATTCACGATGCGACCGTCTTCCATGGCGATTATGCGGTCCGCTATCCCGAGGATGCGTGGATCATGCGTCACAAGCAGGATCGAGGCACCACGTTCTCGGGCGAGACGCTCGATGAGCGTAGCCACCTCTTGCCCGGTGACCTTGTCGAGCGAGGCGGTCGGCTCGTCGGCCAGCACGAGGTCGGGATTGCCGACCAGTGCACGGGCAACGGCCACGCGCTGCTTCTGCCCGCCGGACAGTTTCGATGGTGGGTGATCAAGCCGCTCACCCAGCCCGACCTTGGCAAGCATAACGGACGCAAGGCTCCGGCGTTCGCCGGCGTCAATTGTAGGATCAAGTTCAAGGGCCATCTCGACATTCTGACGGGCTGAAAGGAAACCTAGGAGGTTGTGCTGCTGGAATATGAAGCCGATGCGGCGGCGCACCGCGATGCGGTCATCATCGCTGGCGCCACGCAGCTCACGTCCGAATAGGCGGAGGCTTCCTTGCTCCACTGCTCTAAGGGCACCAATCAGGGTCAGCAGCGTCGTCTTCCCGGAGCCGGATGGGCCTGTGAGGATGACGATCTCCCCCGGTGCAGTCGAGAGATCGATGTCGAACAGGATCTGTCGCCGGAGTTCGCCTTTGCCGAACCAATGTTCCAGGCCCTTGATCTCGATGGCAGGCATCATGGCGCAACTCTCAGAACATATCGGCAGGGTTGGCGTCGCGCAGCTTCCGAACGGCAACCGCTCCGGATGCGGCGCACATCGCGAAAATCAGCACGAAGACGAAAGCCGCCATGTCCGGCCGCAGCAACATTGGCAGGAAGGTCGCATCAGCCGAGACATCGAACAGCCACCATGAGAGGGCAAGGCCGGGCACGAAGCCGAGCGCAGCGAGCATCAGGGCTTCGCTGAAGACCACGGCGAGCAGATAATGATCCGAGTAGCCCATCGCCTTTAGCGTCGCGTATTCGGACAGGTGGTTGGCGACATCCGTGAAAAGGATCTGATAGACAATCACAAAGCCCACAATCAGGCCCATACCAACGCCGAAGAGAAAGATGAAGCCAATGGCGGCCGAGTTCGCCCAATAGGCACGCTCGTTCGCAATGAACTCATCGCGGGTCATCACCCGGACATCATCAGGAAGCAGCCGCTGAAGCCGCGTTTTAGCCGCACTCACATCCGCGCCAGCCTTGAGGAACACAGCCCCCACATCGACCATGTCCGGCATCCGGTCGCGCACCAGCCGATGAAAATTGACGTCGCTCGTGAGCAGGTTGCCGTCGGCCGCGAAGGAGGCTCCGAGCCGGAAAAGACCCACCACTTCCGTGGTGCGGTTGGCAACCTCAACCGTCGTTGCACCGCGGGCCAAGCGCTCCCCGATCGGACCGTATTCGGGCCGGGATTGCGCATCGAAGAGCAGCGTATCGCGCTGGCGCAATCGCTCGGCAGCCGCACTGGCGCCTTCGAGCGCGAATACCCCTGAATCAGGGTCTGCCCCCAAAACCATGATGGAGCGGCGTACAGCCGTTTCCGGGTTCTTCCAGATGACCTGGCCCAGATAAATGGGCGTCACGCGGGCGACATCCGGATCGGCAAGCGCCTGCATCAGCCGGGCGCGAGGCAAGCCGGAGGTTCGCGAGGTCGTCTCGGACTGGCGACTGAACATGATGATGTCGCCACGGATCGCCCGGGCGGTCGAGGTCGCGCTGTCGAAAAGGGCGTCGTGGAAGCCCAGCTGCATGAAAACAAGCAGGCAGGCAAAGACCACGCCGGCCACGGCGCTCGCAAGCCGCGCCGGCTGGTGGGTCAGTTGTCGCCAAGCAAGGCGGGATGCGAGCCAAATAGAGCGCATTATCGCGGTCCCGAGACTGCGGGCTTCTCGTCGGTATGGATGCGTACCGCAACCTGCATATTGGAAAGCCGCGTGACCCGATCGCTCACCTCTGGTGAGAGGCGCAGGCGCACCTCGATGACGCGTGCATCGATACGGGCCACAGGATCTGTGCCGATCGCATCGTTTCGGCGCACGAGCCAGCCAATCTCGCTGACATGAGCCGAGAGCGGCGCCTCGATGCCCGGTAGAAGCACCTCGGCTCCTAGGCCGATGCGCAGGCGGGGTGCGTCGCTCTCATAGATCTCGGCGACGACTTCCATGGCACGGAGGTCTGCGAGGGAGAGCAAACCATCCGACCCGGCACGCTCGCCTTCGCGGGCATTCACGACCAGAACAGTGCCGTCCATCGGCGCGCGGATCTGGCTCAGTTCGAGTTCGGCGCGCCGTTGGGCGAGGTCGGCGCGCGCCCGGCCGAGCGTAGCCTCGGACACGGCGACATCCTCAGCCCTGGCATCCGCCAAAGTCTCATAGACCGCTTCGGCGGCCGCGAGTTCCGCCACCAAGCGCGACAGCGTGGCGTTGGCATCGTCAAACTGCGCGGCGGAGGCAGCGTCAGACCGCATGAGCGCCACGCGGCGGTCGAGCGTCATGCGGGCCAACTGGACCTGTGCCACCAAAGCTTCGATCCGCGCCCGCTGTGCCGCACGTTCCGAGGGACGCGCGCCAGCCCGGATGCGGGCGAGTTCCGCTTCTGCGACCCTCACGTGCGCCTCCGCGGTCGCGACAGCCGCGGTTCGAATGGAGTGATCAGCCATGACCGCCATGACCTGTCCGGCCAAAACGGTATCGCCGGCACGCACATAAACGCGTTCAATGCGCGGCGGCTCGGCGCCGAGTGGCGCGCTGATCCTGAGGATCCGCGATGCAGGCTCAATGCGACCGAGCGCGCCGATTCCCGTGACCGTCTGGGTCGCATGCGCGGATGCGACGATGGATGGGTCCGTATGTCGGACGACCGTGCCCGAAACATGCTGATACCCGAACCAAAGAGCACCGGCTGCCGACAGCGCAACGGCGATTAACCTCGGCCGATAGCCGGCACCAAGCGGCAAGGTTTTATGCTGGGAGGCAGGTGTATCGAGTTCACGAAGCCCTCCGAGAAGGGGCGCAAGCAAGGCGAGGCTGCCCGCGATCAGCGCGATCACCCATGCGACCGTCTCGGCCCCAAGGGACGCGACCGCTGGCCCGGTCGTCAAGGAGGAGGCCGGCTGCGCCAATAGCGCCACGGCGGCGAGCGCGCCGATCACGCCCCCAAGCTCGGCACGCGGCACGCGGGACTGGATGGCTGTGAGCATGACCGGCCATAACGGGCCGATGCCGCAGCCGATCAGCACCGGGGCGATGAAAAAGCTCTCGCGCGACGGCAGGGCGGCAAGCCCGATAAAGCCCATGGCAGAGATAGCCATGCCGCCAATCACGATTGTTCGTTTCGCTATCCTGTGGCCGGCGCTGGCAAATGCGGCAGCCGAGGAGAAGGCCGAAACGCCGGTCAATGCCAGGAAGATAGTCAGCGCCATACCGCCCAGCCCGGCGGAAAGGGCCAAGGTTGGCGCGAGAATCTCGTCGAGTGACGTAAAGATCGCGACCATCGGTAAGGCGAGGAGCACCACCGCACGGAGCGAACGATCGCTCAGGATCCGCTTCAACGGATCCTTGGTGTTTGAGGTCGCCGCTCGCCGGATGTCACGAAAGCGAGGGAAGAACCGGGCATCGATCAAGGCAATGATGGTGAGCATCACCAATGACACACCGAGAGCGCCTGCCAATCCGGTGAGCTCAACAGCGAGTACACCCAATGCCGGGCCTCCGATCGTGCCGAGCTGGTTGGCAAGGTCACGTAGGCCGTTCGCCTGCTCCAGCCTCAGGCCCGCTATCCTCGCCAGTTGTGGCATGCGTGCATCTTGCGCGACCACCCCCGGCGCGCCGAGCCCGTTAGAAACCGCCAGCAGTGCGATGATGGCCACGAGGGCCTCCGACCGTGTGGTGATGACCCACATGGCAGCCAAGGCCGCGCCCAGTGTCAGCAGGTTGGAGGCCAACAGAACCGGCCTCGCTCCTATGCGATCAATCAACCGGCCACCGACAAACATGCCGAGCGAGACCGGAAGGGCAAGGCAGGCCGCGGCTAAGCCGGCATAGGCCGCACTCACCCCGCCCGAGAGAAGCGACCATGTTACCGCCATGGTCACGGTTCCGCTCACGAAGGTAGAACCGGCTCCAGTGGCGACAGAGGCCCAGAACGGGCTTTTTATTTTTATAAATGAGGACTTATTCATAATTTATACAAGCCTTTGGCATGTCTTTCGTCTTCGTTCAGATGCGAAAAAGGGCCCGGATGGCGCACATAAGATCGCGGGCCGCGGAGCCCGGTTGCAAAACGCCCGTGGCGACACGGGCGAACGCGCCATCAATCAGACACAGAAGTGCAAAAGCGGACAATTCCGGATCGAGATCGGCCGCCAATTCGCCTTTCGCCTGACTTTGCCGGATCCACTCCTCCAGCGCCGCACGCTGCATGTGCTCGGCGCGGAGAACCACATCTGCCACACCAGGGTTGCGCGTTGCCTCGGTCGAGACCTCCAGCCGCAAGCGTGAAACGGAAGGGTCGCTCGCCTCCCGTGTGATTGCCTCAACCGCCAGTTCCATCGCCTTTTCGATCGATCCAGCAGACTTGATCGTGCCGAGCAGCGCGAGGTCAGCATTGAGATCTTCCTCCGCGATCGCGATGATCAATTCGTCCTTGCTTGAGAAGTACTGGTAGAGATTGGCCACGCTGACCTTTGCGGCAGCTGCGATGTCTGCCGTCCCTGCGGCATGGAAGCCATGCCGGTGGAAACAGGCGCGCGCGCCATCCATGATTTGTTGGCGCCTTGTCGCGCGTGCGGAATGGTCAACGGGGCGACCGGGGCGGGAGCGGACATGATCACTCATGTGGTCTATATATATTAGTGAGCGATCGCTTTCAATATATGAAAACGCGTTTTCTTTTGGACCGCAACCAAGAAACCTGTTTGCGATCCTTGTGCACAATAACAGTCACGCGAGCCGAGTTCTGCTTCGCGCCCCCATCGCGGTCGCTGACGCCCTCATCGTTTGGCTCCGACACCGGACGTTCGACACCTAAAACATGACTGCATCGCACTTCGGGCGCGATCGACAATCCGGCAACACTGTGACCTTTGCGCACTAGCCAAAGCAGGGAGTGGCCGCTATTCGACTTCATATGATGCAAGCCTCGTGTCTTGCACAAGAAGCGTGAGGGAACAGCCATGACGATGATGAGCTGCAGCCCGGTCAGGGCCGACATCTGACCACCTCGGAAGCCGGAAACGGCGAACGCTTTCTGCTGCCTGCCTGAGCACGGCGGCTCTTTTCGGATTTTTTGCAATGGGCAATCCCCGTCTGGTGGGCGCTTCGTCGCGCATCCACCTCTTTGCCTCATCCACCGCGTGGATCGAGGATGCTGCCGTGCGGCAGCTCGAACAACTCGCCAATCGCCGAGGCATATGCGCGGTGGCTGGCATGCCGGATCTGCATCCCGGCCATCATGGTCCGGTTGGCTGTGCCGCCGAGGCTGAAAGCATCGTGCATGCCGATATCATTGGCACCGATATCGGGTGTGGCATGCAATTCTGGTCGCTGGATCTGCCGGAGCGCAAGCTGCGTCTCGACAAGGCCGCTGAACGCCTCATGGCGCTCGAGGGGCCGTGGAGCGGGCATGCCGAAGCGCGCCTGGAGGAGGCAGGGCTCTCCGCAGAAGGTGTTGCTGTCAGCCCTTATGCCGGGGCGCTCGGTACCATTGGCGGAGGCAACCATTTCAGTGAAGTGCAGGCCGTCGCCGAGATCGTTGATGCGGATGCGGCTTCGGCAGCCGGGCTTGAAATGGGCGCACTTGGCCTGCTGGTCCATTCCGGCTCGCGCGGATTTGGTGCGGCCGTCCTGGCGCAACATTATCATGCCGGAACGGATGGGCTTCCGCTTGAGGAAGGTGGCCTTGCCTATCTTGCGGATCATGATCGGGCGCTCGCCTATGCGCGCCTGAACCGGCAGATCATTGCTGAGCGGGCAATGGCGGCCCTCCGGACGGAGGGAGTTCTCCGGCTCGACGCCCCGCATAACCTAGCGGAGCGGAAAGGAGCCCGCATCCTCCATCGCAAGGGGGCGGCGCCATCGGATCGGGGCCTTGTCCCTGTGCCCGGCTCGCGTGGTGCTGTGACGTATCTGGTGGCACCCCTTGAAGCACCGCCGGAGGCTCTTCGCTCCATTGCCCACGGCGCTGGGCGCAAACATGACCGCGGCTCGATGGAGAAGCGCGTCCGCACGTCACCGGGCGATCTTGAGCGGCTTGCGCGCAACGCCTTCGGGGGCCGGGTGATCTGCTCGGATCGACAATTGCTGATCGAGGAAGCCCCTGATGCCTACAAGGACATTCACAAGGTCGTTGCCGATCTTGAAGCGATGAACCTTGTGCGGGTTGTGGCTATCCTCCGTCCGCTGTTGACGTTCAAGACGGCCCGGGAGAGCCGTCGGATTGAGCCGCGCAGGGGCTGGAGGGGCCGGCGATGAGCGAGATCCTTCTTTGTGTGACGGCGGGGCGAGGCCCCGCCGAATGCCGCCTCGCGGTCGAACATGTCATCGACGCCATCCGGAGCGAAGCGGAAGCAGCCGGTTTGACATTCGGCGAAGAGGCACCTGACCGGAATTCCGGTTCGGTGCTGTTGACCATCGCGGGGGAAGGCTGTGACGTCTTCTGCCGCTCCTGGGTTGGAACGATCCAGTGGATCGCACGTAGCGACGTTCGTCCCGGCCACAAGCGGAAGAACTGGTTCATCGCGGTTCGGCGGATTGATCCGCCTGTGCGGGCACCGGAGATTGCCGCGAACGAACTCCGCTTCGAGACCATGCGCGCTGGCGGCCCAGGCGGGCAGCATCAGAACCGAACCGAAAGTGCGGTGCGCGTGATCCATGTTCCGACCGGCCTCAGCGTGATCGCGCGCGACGAGCGCTCACAGCATCGGAACAAGGCTCTTGCGGTCGAGCGCATCAAGGCGTTGCTGGGCGCGGTACACGAGCGAAGCCGGGATGCGGCGCGTTTCCGGGACTGGCTGGCAAAAATTGCCATCGAGCGTGGTAATCCCGTCCGCATCTACGAAGGCGGTCATTTCCGGCGGCGCGGGTAAACCACGCCATCGGAAATGACCGCCATGTGCCCGCTTTTCGGTCGTTCAAGATTCCTGGCCGCAACCCAAGAGCAGACACTCGCGAGCAAACGAAATCTTTCTTGGTTGCGCCACGCTGCGGCCGCTTCGGTTGGCGAAAAACAATTACTGAATAAGACCGTTAATCCCGCAATAGGCGGGCGCGTTGTATGGCCTCAGGAAACGTTCTAACTGATCTACTCCGATGAAGCGAAGTCCTCCGGTTTATGTTTCTCTCCGTTACAACCACACACTACCCTGCAACGGATCTCGGCTTTCTGCTCCGCAAGAACCCAGCGCGGATGCACGAAACTGAACTGTCGTTCGGCCGCGCGCTGACGCTTTATCCCGAGGCATCGGACGAGCGTTGCACGGCCGCCCTGGTGCTGGAGGTGGACCCGGTCGGTCTGGTTCGCGGCAAGGGCGACGCTGGCGGCCTCATTGACCAGTACGTCAATGATCGCCCCTATGCTGCTTCGTCTTTTCTGTCTGTCGGCATGGGTCGTGCCTGGCGCGAGGCAATCGCCGGGCAGAGCAAGGATCGACAGGATTTGGCAGATGCCGCGATCCCGCTGGAGGCTCATGTGACGCCTTTGCCGGCGCGAGGCGGCGCGGGCCTGGTCAGCGATCTTTTCACTCCGTTAGGATACGAGGTTACCGTCGCTCCTATCGCCCTTGATCAGGTACGGACAGATTGGGGCGATAGTCCCTATGTGGCGCTGACGCTCAAGGCCACGACGCGGCTGTCGGCGCTGCTCACCCACCTCTATGTGCTGATCCCGGTCCTTGACGACCGGAAGCACTATTTCGTCGGCGACGACGAGCTGCAGAAGCTCATGGCCAAAGGTGAGGGCTGGCTGGCCGATCATCCGCTGAAGGAACTGATCGTCAGCCGGTATCTCAAGCGCCGTCGCTCTCTGGTGCAGGATGCGCTGGTGCAGCTTGCCGGCGATGAAGGCGAATCAGAAACCGCGCTCGACGCCGCGCCGAAAGACACCGCCGAGGAGGCGATCGAGAAGCCTCTGCGGCTGCATGACCTTCGCCTCGACACCGTCGCGCAGCGCCTGAAGGACCTTGGCGCGAAGCGTGTGCTCGATCTCGGCTGCGGCGAGGCGAAGCTGATCCGCCGGCTGGTCGCGGACAAGCAGTTCGAGGAGATCGTGGGCGTTGAAGTATCGAGCGTCAGCCTCGCCCGCGCGGACGAGAAGCTGGAGCGCCTGCCGGAGCTGCAGCGCGCCCGCATCAAGCTTCTGCAGGGTGCGCTGATCTACCGGGACCAACGGCTGCGCGGTTTTGATGCGGCTGCGCTGGTCGAAGTGATCGAACATGTAGAGCCGGACCGGCTGGACCATCTGGAGCGCGCGGTCTTCGGTGACGCGCAGCCCAAGGCCGTGATCGTGACGACCCCGAACGCCGATTACAACGCGCTGTTTCCGACGCTACCCGCCGGTCAGTTCCGCCATGCGGATCACCGGTTCGAATGGACGCGGGCGGAATTTGCGGCGTGGTGTGCGCGGATTGGCGAGGCCTATGGCTATGGCTGGGTGACGGAGCCGCTGGGACCAGTAGACGAGGCGCTTGGGGCACCGTCGCAAATGGCGGTGTTCACGCGATGAGCTCCATTTCCCTCCCCGAATTCTGCCTCGTGCTGCTTATCGGCGCCTCCGGCTCTGGCAAGTCGACCTTCGCGAGGAAGCACTTCAAGGCCACCGAGATCGTCTCGTCCGATTGGGCGCGCGGGCTGGTGGCCGATGACGAAAACAGTCTTGAGGCAACGGCGGATGCCTTCGAGCTTGTACATAATCTGATCGAGATCCGCATGCGCCGCCGCCTGCTGACGGTGGTGGACGCCACGAATGTGCGCGCCGAGGATCGGGCAAAGCTTACCGCCATCGCCAAGCGCTGGGATGCGCTCTGTGCCGCCATTGTCATCGACCCCGGCGAGGACATCTGCCTTGAGCGCAACAAACTGCGGCCGGACCGGCAGTTCGGCCCGCATGTCGTGCGCAATCACCGCATGGCCTTGCGCAAGGGCCTCGGCGGCCTGAAGCGCGAAGGCTTCCGTGAAATCCACCAGTTGATGTCGCTCGACGCAATAGACGGCGCCATCATCACGCGCCAGAAGCTCTGGACAGACAAGCGAGATGAAACCGGCCCATTCGACATCATCGGCGATGTTCACGGTTGCGCGGACGAGCTGGAGGCACTGCTCGGCAAGCTCGGATATGCGCTGGCCTGGACGGAACAGGACGGCGATCGCCGATGCCAAGTTACACCGCCTGAAGGCCGCAAGGCGCTTTTTGTCGGTGACATTGTTGATCGTGGTCCGCGTGTTGCCGACAGCCTGCGCATCGTCATGGATATGGTGGATGATAGTCAAGCCTTCTGCGTGATCGGCAACCACGAAGCCAAGGTCGAGAAATGGCTTGCCGGCAAGGACGTGAAGATGAGCCACGGCCTGCAGGCGACGGTAGATGACATTGGCGCCGCCGGCCCAACCTTCAAGGCGCGGGTCAAGGGCTTCATCGGCAAGCTGGTCAGCCACTACATGCTGGACGCCGGTCGGCTCGCAATCGCCCATGCCGGCATCAAGGAGCAGATGCAGGGCCGCGCCTCCGGCCGCATCCGCGAATTCTGCATGTATGGCGAGACAACCGGCGAAACCGACGAGTACGGGTTGCCGGTGCGCCACAACTGGGCGGCCGAGTATCGCGGCAAGACCAGAGTGGTCTACGGCCATACGCCAGTGCTCGACGCGGAGTGGCTTAACGGCACGATCTGCCTCGACACGGGCTGCGTCTTCGGCGGCAGGCTGACGGCGCTACGCTATCCCGAGATGGAGCTGGTGGCGGAGCCCGCGCGGCGCGTCTATGCGGAGCCCATAAGGCCGCTCGCAAAGCCCGCCTCGGCGCTGTCGGCGCAGCAGGAGAATGACGCTGCGCTCGACCTCGCCGATGTTATGGGCAAGCGCATCATCCACACACGCCTCTGGAACACGGTGACGATCCGCGAGGGCAACGCTGCCGCCGCGCTGGAGGTGATGGCGCGCTTCGCGGTGGATCCTCGCTGGCTGATCTACCTGCCGCCGACCATGTCACCCTCGGAGACGTCGAAGGAGGACGGCTATCTGGAGCATCCGCGGGAGGCGCTGGACTATTTCCGCAAGCTTGGCATCTCCAGGGTGATCTGCGAGGAGAAGCACATGGGCTCCCGCGCGGTCATCGTGGTCTGCCGTGATGCTGAAACCGCGCGCAAACGCTTCGGCGTCACAGGCGATGCGATCGGCACGGTCTACACGCGCACTGGCCGCACCTTCTTCAATGATCGCACACATGAGCGGGCGGTCCTTGAGCGCTCCGCCGCAGCAGCATCAAAGGCGGGCCTGTTTGACACGCTGAATACCGACTGGCTGTGCCTCGATGCAGAGATCATGCCCTGGTCCGCCAAGGCCCAGGCGCTGATCGAACAGCAGTATGGGCCTGTCGCTGCCTCGGCACGCGCCGGCCTCACGGCAGCTAAGGCAGCGTTTGCGGCAGCCGCTGAACGTGGCGTTGATGTTGGCGACCTTGGCGATCGGCTGTCCGGGCAGCTTGCGCGCAGCGAACGCTATGCCGCAGCTGTCCGCCAGTATTGTTGGCCGACAGCGGGCCTCGACGGCGTGAAAGTCGCGCCCTTCCATCTTCTTGCGAGCGAAGGCGCCGTTCATCACGACAAGCCGCATGACTGGCATATGCAGACGCTGGCAGTGCTTGAGCGCCATGATCCGCTGTTCCAGGCGACGCAAACGCAGATCGTCGATCTGGCGGACGCAGCATCCACTGATGCAGCAATCGCCTGGTGGCTGGACAAGACGGCCAAGGGCGGCGAAGGCATTGTCGTGAAGCCGATGGATTTCATTGCAAACGGTTCGAAGGGCCTCATCCAGCCCGCCGTCAAATGCCGCGGACGGGACTATCTGCGCATCATCTATGGCCCGGATTACGATGCAGCCGCCAACCTCGAGCGCCTGAGGAAGCGCGGTCTGCATGCAAAACGTTCGCTCGCGCTCCGCGAGTTCGCGCTGGGCATAGAGGGGCTTGAGCGCTTCGTGGCAAAGGAGCCGCTGCGGCGCGTGCACGAATGTGCTTTCGGGGTATTGGCATTGGAGAGCGAGCCGGTGGATCCGAGGTTATAGGTCTATCCATCCCTCGCCTCTGACCTGACTTATTTCTGCGTTGCGCCCCCTGGACAACCGTTTCATCGTGCAGAACAGACATTCATGTTGATCGATGGAATGTCCGCCATCTTTGCCCAACAAGGTGAGACCTGCCGTTCCGCTTCCGGCCCCATACCAGACCCCCAACAATGTGTAAGGATCAGCTAATTTAACGCTAATTGAAACCGTTTCTGGCACACACGGTGAGACGCCTGCTTCGACGGTGTTGGCCACAGATCTATTTGCACTCAACCGTCTTTGGAGGATTTTTCGAACCTCGTTAGTCGCGCGATATGAATACGCTGAGCCATTTCAAATTCCTGAGAGCCGCGCACAAGTCTGTGTTCATGGAAGGCAAGCAGCAAGTCTTTTTCATCTTCCGTTTCGATATCGCCGAGGCGTAGCCGGGCCATAACCGATTTGTGCTCATTCAGCGTCATTTTGGCGTAGTGCGAGACTGTAATCTGACGCTTCGAGTGGCCGAGGTTCTTGGACCAGGCTTCACGATGCTCTTCGGTTCTGCAGATCTCGTTGCCCAGTGCCACGAGGAAATGGCGTGCCGAATGCGGCGTGTAGGGTTGAACGCCGGCTGCCTCGCAGGCGATGCTGAATGCTCGGCCGATACCGTCTTCCGTTTTCCAACATGCGATGGGCTGCCCGAGCTGGCGTGTCATGCGAAGGCGACTGACAAGAGCTCCGTTTGGCGGGAACAGCGCGTCATCGGCTCGGGCTCCAAGAGCTTCAAGCTCCTTCAGCCAGTCAGTGACAATGTCTTCGAACACAGGTCCGACGGGAAACCAGACGGTTTCCTGCGACTTTCCGTTCTTTGCACGAATAAAACGCGCATCGACGCGAACCGCCTTTTCGGTCGGGTCGATGTCGCCGAAGCGTATCGAGGCGAGCGAGCCGGCGCGCAAGCCCGTGAGGAAGGCGGTCGCAACAATGGCGCGGTCGCGCCGCTGGACGCGATCATCCGCGGGCATGGCCTTTACCATCGCGGTTGCTTCCTGGGCTGTCGGATAGGGATCAGGCTGGGGTTGCAACAGCGCAGCGCTTTGGCCCTTGGGCAGTTTGACATAATCACCAAGACTAGCGTTGAGCCGTCGGTAACCGTCCTGCTTCACGAGCCACTCAAGGAATTGCTTCATATGAGATGCGTGATGACGGACCGTCGAACGGCTGAGAGCCATTGGCGATCCCGGCGATCCGCGCTTGAGGATGTGGTCGCGCCAGGCGCTGACGTCGTCCGGCTTGAGTCGGTCAAAGCGCTTGCCCTTGTGGAAGCTCTCGAACTTCCGGATCGTGGCCATGATGGCGTCAACCGTGTGTTCATGGAACTGGCCAAGAAACTTCAGATACAGGTACAGCACCCGCTCGTTATCCGGCGTCCAGGTTATGCAGGTTACCTCCGTGTGAGTCCCAATACCGCCGGGGCTCGGGGAGTCGTCTTCGTCTAGGGACCGCAGGGGGGTATTGGAATTCTGGCAAGCCAGAATGGCCTCGCAGGTCGTCCTGCTGACGAGTTTTAGGACCGTTCCCGTGCAGTCCGGACACACGCCCCGCACAAAACGCTCGGGCCGCCCGAGTTCAGGAACCGACACCGTCTCGATATCGGGATAGACCCTGGTTCCGCAGCGCCTGCATATGAACTGCCCAGTCTTGAGCGGCTGGTGCCCGGTGAATTTCCGTTCCGTGTGGAACCGGGTCAACTCGGCCCCTGTTACCAGGAGCGGGTGGCCGTCATCGACCACCCGCAGACCAGCCTTCTGCCAGTTGGTGCCTGTGTTGCGCGTGATCCCATAGAGCTGAAACATCTGCGCAAAGTTGTAGACATGGTGCTGTTTCGGGCGAATACCGCGATACGAGCGCGCCATGGTCAGCGCCCGTGTCTTTTTCGGGTGCCTCCACCATCCCACGCCCGCTGGGACGGCTTTGCCCTCGGTTGACCGGCCAGATCGGCTGTAGAGATGTCATCTGGGATTTGTGGCCGATAATGGGCCCCCAGCGTATCGTCAAAGACATCAAGATCGGCAACGCGCCACCGCGTTGCGCCATTTGACGGATGGACTGGCTTTGGAAAATTCGGGTTGGTTTTCAGCCAACGCCAGATCGTGGAAACGCTTATGCTATAGCGAGCAGCCACTTCCACCACGTTGAGGAATTTGACAGAAGGCACGCCGCCATCGCCTGTCCTGGTCCATGTTTGGACCTGATCAGCTACGAGGCCCGGGGCAGTGCTTCTTGTCGATTTGTCCAGGCTCCGCTTGTTCCGGATCCCGCGAGGCCTGCCGCGTTTGCGGGGCACGAGGCCAGTTGATGGCGGGATCGGAGGCTCAGGCGTATCGACCGGGCAATTAGCGATTGCGTCCTGCCCAGCAAACGCGTGTTTGATGCACGCGTTGGTCTTGGCCGGAACAGGACTGGCCTTAGCCCGATCAGACAATGACGGGGGTTGGCCGGAACCAGCCGAGGCGCCGATCGCGCAATCCGTTCCGGCGTTGCCGCCCTCGGGAAACGATAGCTCGTCACCACGATCCGATGAAGGCAGGCGGTCGAGGAGATCGAGCTGGAGTTCGAGTGATTTGCGAGCGCTCATGGTGCACTGCGGCCATTGCCGTCCCTGTGCACATCATGCGCGATCAAAAATCCATCAGCCGTCTCGGCTGAGCCTAGATGAGACTATTTGCAACAGCCTGCGTCGGAAGCAACTGAAATTGCCGGGGCCGGACGGGCGAACACAGCCTTTTCAACAGAAAGCGCTCTCTGCGCGAAAGGCGCCGAGGAAAGCTGAGCCTGATTTCGGGCTGGATGATCCGGGCAGCGCAGCGATGATGTGGGGCCAGATGTGGGGCTGAAGCAGGAATACTTTGGGAAAATATAATTATTTCAATGGTTTGGTTAGAGAAAATGGCGGAGAGGGAGGGATTCGAACCCCCGGTACGCTTGCACGTACTCCGCATTTCGAGTGCGGCGCGATCGACCACTCTGCCACCTCTCCGTGGACGCGCGAACGCGTGGTCAGGCGCCGGGAGATACAGAAGCCTGCGGTGCAATGCAAGGCTGTTTTCAGCCCGTTCCGGAAGATCCTGTCGCCGCCTCCTGCGGGCCGCCCTCGCGAGGGGGCGTGGCGGGTAGCGGGGTGGCAGGCCGGCCGCTGGCTGCAGGCAAGCGGGTGCAGCGTGCCGGGGCGGCCGGGCGGAGCGGTTTCCGGCAGGGCCGACTTGACTTTGGCCGGCGTTGGGATCAAGGAGACGGCAGCAGCGCGGCAGCAGAACCGCGCTTTTCGTCTTGCGCGGGGATCAGGTCCACCTGACGAAGGCGCGGACAGGCAAAAAGACTGCCGGGTGGCTCGGTCCATCTCAGGGCAGTGAAGAAGGAAGATGGATATGTTCGCTGTCATCAAGACGGGCGGCAAGCAATATACTGTTGCTGCCAATGACGTCATCACCGTCGAGCGCCTCGAAGGCAATCCGGGTGACGTGATCGCTTTCGAAACCGTGCTCATGCTGGGTGGCGAGAAGGCCGTGATCGGTTCGCCGACCGTGGCCGGCGCCACGGTTGCCGGGGAACTGGTCGAACAGGCCCGCGGTCCGAAGGTCATTTCGTTCAAGAAGCGCCGCCGCCAGAACTCGAAGCGCAAGAAGGGCCACCGCCAGGACCTCACCATCGTCCGGATCACCGAGATCCTGACGGATGGCAAGAAGCCGAGCGCCGCCAAGGCCGCCAAGCCGGTCGCGCTCGCCGCCGCCGGGGAAGCCCGCGACGAATCGAACCTCTCGCTGATCGCCGGCATCGGCCCGACGATCGAGAAGAAGCTCCGCGCGGCGGGCATCACCTCCTGGTCGCAGATCGCGGCCTGGGGCGAGGCCGACATTGCCAAGTGGGACGAGGAACTCAAGCTGCGCGGCCGTGCCACGCGCGAGGAATGGGTCGAGCAGGCGAAGGAACTCCTCGCCGGCAAGCCGCCGCGCGCCAAGGCCGACCAGGCCGAGCTCGCGTCGGGCGAAGATCGCTGACACCGGAAGGCAGGGGGCGACAAAGGTCAGCCCCGCTGTCATTTTCCGGGTGAAATGGAAACTGTTTTCGGGTAAGGATCATCCGAACGGATTTGATCTTTCCCGCTGAGGGATTGAAGGAGCACCACCATGGCTCACAAAAAAGCTGGCGGTTCGTCGCGCAACGGTCGCGATTCGCATTCAAAGCGCCTGGGCGTGAAGAAGTTCGGCAACGAGGCTGTCCTCGCCGGCAACATCATCGTGCGTCAGCGCGGGACCAAGTGGCATCCCGGCACCAATGTCGGCATCGGCGTCGACCATACGCTCTTTGCGACCTGTGACGGTGTCGTGGTCTTCAAACAGAAAGGCCCGCGTCAATACGTCAACGTCGTTCCGGCTACGGCCGAAGCAGCAGAATAACCGGCGGACGAGCATGATCCTCCCCGCCGGTGGTTCCCAGGGAACCGAACCGGCGGCGAGCAGAGCATCGGGCGGCACCAGAACGCCCCATTCGAAGCGAAACTGATCGGGGAGGCCGGGGAACCGAGCCTCCCTTCGCTTTTTCCGGCACTGCATGGGCCGGAAAGTCTGCAACACCCGGCGGGAATGCTTGCGAGGTTCCCGCCCGGGCAAGGACCGGATGAATGCCATGATGCCCGATTTGTTCCGTGATGACGTGCTGACCCTCGAGACCCCCCGGCTGTTCCTGCGCTGGCCCAAGGTCGAGGATGTCGCCCAGCTGGCCAGCCTGGCCGGAAGCCGCGTGATTTCCGACATGACGGGCATCATCCCGCACCCGTATTCGCAGGACATGGCTGCCCGCTATGTCGGCGATGCCCGGCAATGGAACAGCGAGGGCTCCAAGCTCAAGCTCGCGATTGTCGAGCGCCGCGAGCCCGAGGTGCTGATCGGCATGATCGGCCTGCGCCTCACGGAGCCGGGCGAGGCCTCGATGGGCTATTGGCTCGGGCAGCCCTACTGGCAGCAGGGCTATGCCACCGAAGCCGCGCAGGGGCTGGTGGACGTGGCCTTCCTGTTCACCCGGCTCGAGCGGCTGGTGGCCTCGGTGCGGGTGATCAACCCGGCCTCGCGGCGGGTGCTGGAACGCTGCGGCTTCCAGCCTACCGGCAGCGATTTCCTGAGCCTGCCGGCCTGGAACGGCGCGGTGCCGGTGGAAACCTACCGGCTGACGCGGAACCTGTGGCAGAGCCTCAAGGGATGGCGGGCGCCGGTGCCGAGCCGGCCGGCCCCGATGGCTGCCATCGGCTGATCCGCCGCGAGCCGGCAGGCGTATCTTTCCTGACAACAGGAGAAGAGAATGCCGGCTCGCCATTTCACCCTCGCGCTTGGTCTCGCCGCCCTGCAGGCCAGCCCGGCCCTCGCGCAGGGCGCCACGCTGAAGCTCGAGGATTTCTTCCGCGGCAAGACCTATGCCTATGGCCAGTTCTCCGCGATCAACGGCGTCTCGCGCAGCTTCCGGGTGGATCTGACCGGGCGCTGGGATGGCCGTGTGCTGCGGCTGCGGGAAGATTTCGTCTATACCGATGGCGAGCGCGACACGAAGACCTGGGTGTTCCGCAAGACCAGCCCGACGACCTATATCGGCACCCGGGAGGATGTGATCGGGGAAACGCTGGTCACCGTGTCGGGCAACCGCGCCGATTTCGCCTATGACGTCAATCTCAACCCGAAGGGCGAGCCGAATATCGTGCGCTTCTCCGACACGCTGCTGCTCGAGGCGGATGGCACCTTGCGCAATACGGCCTGGGTTTCGAAGTATTTCATCCCCGTCGCGCGGGTAAAGGTGAATTTCGCCCGGACTGAAGCGGCCGCGCGCGCCATCCGCCCCGGGCATTGACCGCGCGGGAGCCCTGAGCATCAAGGGGCCTTGACCATCAAGGGGCTTTGACCATCAAGGGGCTTTGACCTGGGCGGGCTGCGCGGCTATCGATGCGCAGCCGGGGCCGCATCGCATGGATGCGGCCTGCCGATCGCCCGGAAAGCCCCGTCATGAAGTTTCTCGATACCGCCAAGGTCTTTATCCGCTCCGGTGACGGAGGAGCGGGCTGCGTGTCGTTCCGGCGCGAGAAATTCATCGAGTTCGGCGGGCCGGATGGCGGCGATGGCGGGCGCGGCGGCGATGTCTGGGTCGAATGCGTCGACGGGCTCAACACGCTGATCGACTATCGCTACCAGCAGCATTTCAAGGCGAAGACCGGTACCCATGGCATGGGCAAGAACCGCGCCGGGGCCAAGGGCGCGGATGTAGTGCTGAAAGTGCCGAAGGGCACCGAGATCCTCGATGCCGAGGACGAGACGCTGATCACCGACATGACCGAGATCGGCCAGCGCGTGCGGCTCGCCAAGGGCGGGAATGGCGGGTTCGGCAACCTGCATTTCACCACCTCGACCAACCGCGCGCCGACCCATGCCAATCCCGGCCAGCCGGGCGAGGAGCGCTGGGTCATCCTGCGGCTCAAGCTGATCGCCGATGCCGGGCTTGTCGGCCTGCCCAATGCCGGCAAGTCCACCTTTCTCGCGGCGACCACGGCGGCCAAGCCGAAAATCGCCGATTACCCCTTCACCACGCTTCATCCCGGGCTGGGCGTTGTCCGCGCCGACGGCCGTGAATTCGTGCTGGCCGATATTCCCGGGCTGATCGAGGGCGCCCATGAGGGCCATGGCCTCGGCGACCGTTTCCTTGGCCATGTCGAGCGCTGCCGCGTGCTGCTCCATCTCGTGGAAGGCACCAGCGAGCATGCCGGCAAGGCCTACAAGGTCGTCCGCAAGGAGATCGAGGCCTATGGCCACGGCCTCGACGAGAAGCCGGAGATCCTCGCCCTGTCCAAGGTGGACGCGCTCGATGACGAGACACTGAAGAAACAGGTCGACCGCCTGAAGCGCGCTGCGGGCCGCAAGCCGTTGCTCCTTTCCGCCGTGTCCGGGCAGGGCGTGCCGGAAGCCCTGCGGGCCCTGCTGGATGTCATCGACGAGGCGCGTCAGGAGGAAATGCCACAGGAAGAACAGCCCTGGCAGCCGTGAACGACGCCATCACAACCTGATGGCGATGGGCCGGGCGGGCTTGTGCCGGCCTGATGCTCTGCTATGGTCCCCGGATTCCTTTATTGATGTTTTTCCGGTGTATCTGTGGATTATGATCAGGCAACGCGGGCCGGCATCCTGGCTGCCGGACTTCGCCTCTTTAATAAATTATCTATTCATGAAGTTCTGGTCGAGGATATTGTCCGGGAAGCCGGTGTCACGAAGAAGATCTTCTATAAGTTTTTTCGCAAGAAGGACGATTTCGTCGTCGAGTGCTATCTCGTCTATGCCGGCGAGATCCTGACGATCTATCGCAGCATTCTCGGCCGGCCGATCGGTGCCCATGACCGCATCCTCGCGGTTTTCGAGGTTCTGGAACGGGTGGCGCGCGCGCCGGAATTCTCCGGCTGCGGCGTGATGCGTGTCGGCGCCAGCCTTGGCAACCGGCGCGACCATCCGCTCCGGCTGGTGGTTTCAGGCTTCAAGAAGACGGTCGAGGCGCTGTTCGAGGGCGTGCTGGCCGAGGACGGGCATCCGGATCCGAAGCCCTATGCCCGCGAACTGGCGGTCATTCTCGACGGCACGCTGGCGCAGGTGCTCTATCACGACGAGCCCGGCTACGCGCAGGACGGCGCGCGGCTGGCGATCCGGGTGATCGAGGCCGCGCGGCGTTTCCGGCTCAGCGAAGGGGGATGATGTTGTCGTCGCCGCCCTCTTTCGGGTCGGCGGCCCCTTCCTCGTCCTTCCGGTCGAACAGGAAGGCGAATTCGTCGTCGTAGGTCTTCTCGCCACGGTTCTGCATGGCATTGACCGCCGCGCGGAGCTGCTCGTTCTCGGCGCTGAGCTGCGAGACCTTCGCCTGGAATTTCTGCGTGGCATCCGCCACCGTGGCCTCGATCGACCGGGCGGAATCGCTCAACGTCTTCTGCTTGAGCAGCAGCGTCGAGTTTTCCGAGCGGATCATGTCGATTTCCAGCTCCAGCTTGCGCCGCTGTTCGATTTCCGAGGCCAGAAGCTGGCTCGTCGCCGCGACGGATTCGTTCGCCGCCGCGATCTGGCTGCGCAATTCGGTGGCATCGCGCTGGGCCGCTTCGAGCGCCAGCGTCAGGCGGCCGATCTCGCGGTCACGCTCGGCGCGCTCGCGGCGGGCCACCGAGAGCTGCCGCGTTTCCTCGTGGAAGCGGGCGCGGGCCTCCGTCAGCATCTTCTCGACGAAATCGTAGCGGGCCTTGGCCGCCTCGATCTGGCTTTCGAACTGGTTCTTGGTTTCGTCGCGCTCCTTGTAGAGCTGCTCGTTCTCGGTGCGGAGCGCGCGGGCGGCGTTGCGCTCGCGCACCAGCGCCGCGCTGGCGAAGGAGAACTTGTCCTCGGTCTGCTTGAGGGCCGCTTCCAGCTCGGCGATCGACTTCGTCGCCTCGTCCAGCCGCTCCTGGTTCTTGGTATGGGCAAGCTGCAGCGTGGCATGGAGATTGTCGCGGTTGGCAATCTCGTCCGCCGCGGCCGTCAGTTCCGCCTTGTAGCCGACGATCAGGTCATCCGCCTGCGCCTTGGCGCGGCGCAGATCGGCCAGCTCGTTCTCGTGCGTGTCGCGCAGGGCGGTCAATTCGCGCAGCTGCGGCTCGAGGCGGTTCACCTTGGCCAGCAATTCCGCATTGTCCTGCCGGAACTGGGCCAGTGCGGTCTCGACCGCGGAATTCTTCTCGCGCAGGGCCGAGGCGTTGCTTTCCTCGGCCTTGAGCGCCGCCGTCAGACGGTCGAGTTCCGCCTCGAGGCGGGCGGAATCGGTGAGAAGGTTCCCGGCGCGACGCTGTTCGGCGGCGAGGTTCTCCTCGGCGATCTCCAGCCGGTTGCGCAGGAGGGCCATGGTGTTCACGGCATTCTCGATCGGCGCCATCACCAGCCGGAACTGTTCCGGCAGGCGCGACACCGTCTGGAGCGTGGCCTCGAACTCGTCGAGATTGCCGCGCACCGCTTCGCGCGCCGTGCCGAGGGCCCGGGAATCGAACGGTTTCAGCAGCTGCACGCCACCGGATTGCGCAGCCTGCCGGTCCGAGCCGGATTGCGCGGCCGAATCCTGACGGTTCCGGCCTTCACGGTGAATCTTGAGGAATTCCCAATTCATGGCGCTTCCTGTCGCAAACGGCGGGTGGCAGGTTTCCAGAGAGGCTGCTAGTTAGCAAAACTCGGCTATCCCCACAATCCGACGATAATGGCATACCACCATTATATCCGGATTGTGACGGCGTGCCCGGAAAAGTTAAGAAAGCGTTAATTTTGTCAATGCCCTCGCTCTCCGGCTTCCGCCGCATCGTCATCAAGGTGGGCTCGTCGCTGCTCGTCGAGCGCAAGGGCGGCCTGAAGAAGGCGTGGCTCGAAGCCCTCACCGACGATATCGCCGCCCTCCATGCCGGGGGTGCGGATGTGCTTGTCGTTTCCTCCGGCGCCATTGCGATGGGGCGCACGGTACTGGGCCTGAAGAAGCCGGCGCTCGAACTCGAAGAGGCGCAGGCCGCGGCCGCGGTCGGGCAGATCGCGCTGGCCCGCGTCTGGGCGGAGAGCCTCGCGCGGCATGGCATCACCGCGGCGCAGATCCTGCTGACCTATGGCGACACCGAGGAGCGCCGCCGCTATCTCAATGCCCGGGCCACGCTCGGCACCCTGCTGCGGCACCGGGCCATCCCGGTGATCAACGAGAATGACACGGTCGCCACAACCGAGATCCGCTACGGCGACAATGACCGGCTGGCGGCGCGGGTCGGCTCCATGGCCTCGGCGGATTGCGTGGTGCTGCTCTCGGATATCGACGGGCTGTTCACGGCCCCGCCGCAGAAGGACCCGCAGGCGGAATTCGTGCCGGTCGTGCCGCGCATCACGGCGCGGATCGAGGCGATGGCCGGCGGCGCAGCGTCGGAACTCTCGCGCGGCGGCATGATGACCAAGATCGAGGCGGCGAAGATCGCCACGACCGGCGGCGCAGCGATGCTCATCGCCAACGGACTGCGCCTCAATCCGCTGCGGGCGGTGATCGAGGGCGCGCGCTGCACCTGGTTCCTCTCGCCGTCGAGCCCGGTGACGGCGCGCAAACGCTGGATTGCCGGAACGCTGGAGCCGCGCGGCATGCTGGTGATCGATGACGGGGCGGTGAAGGCGATCCAGGACGGGAAGAGCCTGCTGCCGGCCGGCGTGCGCCGCGTCGAGGGGTCGTTCGCGCGGGGGGATTGTGTGGTCGTCCGCGGGACCGATGGCGGCGAGGTGGCGCGCGGGCTGGTCGCCTATGACGCCGTCGATGCCATCCGGATCGCCGGGCGCGGCACCCGCGACATCGAGCCGGTTCTCGGCTATGCAGGGCGGAAGGAAATCATCCATCGCGACGATCTCGTGCTCTCGAGCGACGGGGCGATGGCGGTGAACGGAGACGAGTGATGAACCGGCATGTGCCGAACCCGGCCGACAAGGCCCGGCTGACCGCCGAGATGCGGGCCATGGGCCGCAAGGCGCGCGAGGCGGCGGGGCTGCTCGGGCTGATGCCGGCCGAGAAGAAGGCGCGGGCCCTCCGTGCCGCGGCAGCGGCCGTCCGGCAGGCGATGCCGGCCATCCTCGAGGCGAATGCCCTCGATTGTGCCGAGGCCACGGCCGAAGGCCAGAGCGCGGCCTTTCTTGACCGGCTGCTGCTGAACGAGGCGCGGATCGAGGCGATTGCCGCCTCGATCGAGGATATTGCCGGCCTGCCCGATCCGGTCGGGTCGGTGATGGAGGAATGGACCCGGCCGAACGGCCTGCGCATCTCGCGCGTGCGCACGCCCCTGGGGGTGATCGGCGTGATTTTCGAGAGCCGTCCCAACGTGACGGCCGATGCCGGCGCGCTCTGCCTCAAGGCGGGCAATGCCGTCATCCTGCGGACCGGTTCGGGCGCGCTGCGTTCGGCGCTGGCGATCCACGCGGCCATGCTGCGCGGCCTCGTGGCCGAAGGCGTGCCGGAAGCGGCGGTGCAATTGGTGCCGTTCGGGGATCGCGAGGCAGTGGGCCAGATGCTGGCCGGGCTCGACGGCGCGATCGACGTGATCGTGCCGCGCGGCGGCAAGAGCCTCGTGGCCCGCGTGCAGCAGGAAGCCCGCGTGCCGGTCTTTGCGCATCTCGATGGCAACAACCATGTCTATGTGCATGAGAAGGCCGATCTCGCGATGGCGAAGGCGGTGCTGCTCAACGCCAAGCTCCGCCGGACGGGGGTCTGCGGCTCGGCCGAGACGCTGCTGGTCGATGCGGCCATCGCGGGAACGCATCTCAAGCCGTTGCTCTCGGCCCTGCTCGATGCCGGTTGCGCGGTTCGTGGTGATGCGGCCTGCCAGGCAGCCGACCCTCGCGTGACGGCAGCTGTCGAGGAGGACTGGTCGACCGAATATCTCGACGCGATCATCGCCGCGAAGGTCGTTTCGGGGCCGGACGAGGCGATCGCGCATATCGCCCGCTACGGCTCGAACCATACCGATTGCATCGTGACGGCCGACGAAGCCGTGGCGACGCGCTTCCTGCGCGAGGTGGATTCAGCCATCGTGCTGCACAATGCCTCGACGCAATTCGCCGATGGCGGCGAATTCGGCTTCGGCGCCGAGATCGGCATTGCCACCGGCCGGATGCATGCGCGGGGCCCGGTCGGTGTCGAGCAGCTCACGAGTTTCAAATATGTCGTCCGCGGGCAGGGCACGGTGAGGCCCTGACTTGACGCCTGCGATGCCCCGCTTCACGCCCCGCTTCCTGCCCCGTTTCGAGAGCGGCCAGCGGATCGGCCTGTTCGGCGGTTCGTTCAATCCGCCGCATGTAGGGCACCTGCTCGTGGCGGAAACGGCCTTGCGGCGGCTGCGGCTCGACCGGGTCTGGTGGCTGGTCACCCCCGGCAATCCGCTGAAGGATATCCGGGGCCTGCCTTCGCAGCAGGAGCGGATGGCCGCGTGCCGGCGGCTGATCGGCGCCGATCCCCGGATCGTCGTGACCGGGCTCGAGGCCTCGATCGGCACCCGCTATACCGAGGAGACGATCCGCTATCTCCGCGCGCGCTGTCCCGGAGTTTCGTTCGTCTGGCTCATGGGGGCAGACAATCTCGCGGGGTTCCATCGCTGGCAGAAATGGCAGGCCATTGCCGCTTCCGTACCGATGGCGATCATCGACCGGCCGGGCGCGACCCTGCGGGCCGTGGCCAGCCCCGCGGCCCGCAGCCTGGCACCGTTCCGCGTGCCCGAACGGTCAGCCGGCTTGCTGGCCGGCCTCACGCCGCCGGCCTGGCTGTTCCTGCACGGGCGACGTTCGGAGGAATCCTCCACCCGGCTCCGGGCAGAGCAGAAGCGGCAATTCTAGCCGAGATTTCAACATTTCCTTAATCGGCAGGGCTAACGGTGTTTTAACCCCGCCCGTGCCAAGGTTTCTGCCAGTATCGCGTCTCCAATCCAGGAACGATTGGCATGTTGGCAGGAAATATCATCTCGGGCTATGCGCTCTTCAAGAGCCTCAGCGCCGACAAGGTCGCCGTGAATACGGCCCGGTTCGCCAAGAGTGCCACGGTCGAGAAGGAGATCGAGTATTTCCGCGAGCGCGTCGGCACGATGGCCACGCCGGAGGATTTCCTGAAGGATTATCGCCTGCTGAAATTCGCACTGACCGCCTATGACATGGAGGACCAGCTCGAATATCCGGCCCGCATCAAGCAGATCCTGCGCGACAATCCCAATGACACGGCGGCCCTCGTCAACCGCATGACGAATGCCGGCTACCGGACCATCAACGCCGATTTCGCGTTCTTCACCAAGGGCACGGAGAAGCTGAAGGACCAGACCTTCATCAACGGGGTCATCGAGAAATACAAGAATGCCCGCTACGAGATCAGCCTTGGCGATCTCAACCCCGCCGTATCGGATGCGATGTACTTCCAGCGCAAGATCGGGGCGGTGAAAAGCGGCTACGAGATCATCGGCGATCCGGTGCTGTTCGATGTCGCGCTGACGGCGCTGAACCTGCCCCGCTCCGCCGCCGCCACCAAGGTCGAGCGGCTCAAGGTCACGCTCGAGAACAAGCTCGACATGGAAAAGCTGAAGGACGCCACCTACACGCGCAAGCTTGTCGAGCGCTACCTCGTTCTCAAGGACGTCCAGTCCATGCAGAGCCAGTCCGATGGCCTGCTGGGCATGTTCGCCTGACCCGCTTTCCGCCTCCGGACCGCTTGCCGGCTCGCCATCCCGCCTGAGCCGCCTCCCTGCCCGTTCGCGGGAATGGCTGGTGTTTTTTCCGCTTTGCGGTTAGATTCGGGATCGTGAAGCGCAACCGGAAGGAACAGCGACACTGATCACGACTCCCATGAACCGGACGACATCTGCGCCGTCCAAAGCCGGCCCGGGCCCTGCTGCCCCGCCTGCCGGTTCGCTCGTCGAGGCCCTGCGCATTGTCCTGGATGACGCCAAGGCCGAAGACATCGTTTCCCTCGATCTTGAAGGCAAGACCTCGCTGGCGGATGCGATGATCATCGCGTCGGGCCGGTCGGACCGCCATGTCGGCGCCATCGCCGACCGCGTGGCCTTTGCCCTGAAGGAAAGAGGGCTGCCGCCGCCGCGGATCGAGGGCATGCCGGTCTGCGACTGGGTGCTGATCGATGCCGGCGACATCATCGTCCACCTGTTCCGCCCGGAAGTCCGGGGCTTCTACAATCTCGAGAAGCTCTGGGGTCTCGGCCGGCCGCAGGAAGGGGCTCCCGACGTCCCGGCGGAGAAGCCGAAGCGGCGCGTGGTCCGGACCCGCAACGCGGCCGAATAGGGCCGGCGTGAAGCTGGATGTCCTTGCGATCGGCCGGCTCAAGGCCGGGCCCGAGCGCGATCTCGTGACGCGCTATGCCGAGCGCCTGAAGGCGTTCGGGCGCGGCATCGGGCTTGACGGGCCTCGGCTGGTCGAACTGGCGGAAAGCCCGGCCCGTCGCGATCTCGACCGCAAACAGGAAGAAGCGCGGGCCCTGCTCGCGGAACTCCGCGAGGGCTACCGGCTGGTCCTGTTCGACGAGCGTGGCGCAGCACTGGATTCCGGCCAGTTTGCCGGCATGCTTGGGGAATGGCGCGATTCGGGCGTTCCGGGGGCGAGTTTTGTCATCGGAGGGGCTGACGGGCTCGATCCGGCCCTGCGCGAGCGGGCCGCGAAGATCCTGGCTTTCGGGGCCATGACCCTGCCGCACCAGCTGGTCCGTGTACTGGTGCTGGAACAGCTCTACCGGGCGGGAACGATCCTGTCCGGCCATCCCTATCACCGGAACTAGAGGCGCAAGGTGGCGGCAGGTCCGAACAGGCTGAGGAGCATGGCCGGCGCGCTGGCGCTCCTTGCCGCGCCCGGCCTCCAGGCCCAGGCGCCTCCGCCGGCCGGCGAGGCGAAGCCCTCGGCCGACCAGTTGCGCGGCGTCGAGACCGAGATCGAGAAATCGGGCTTCGAACAGCGGCGGCTGGCCTACGAGATCGAGAATCTCTCCACCGAAGCCCAGAAGCTGCGCCAATCGATGATCGAGGTGGCGCGACGGATCCAGGATTCGGAACAGGCGCTGGCCGAGCAGCAGCAGAAACTCGACGGCCTGACCCGGCAGGAGCAGACCCTGCGGCGGTCGCTCCAGTCGCGCGAGCGGGTGACGGCGGAAGTGCTGGCGGCGATGCAGCGGATCGGGCGGAAGCCGCCGCCGGCCTTGCTTGTCGCCCCGGAGGACGTGCTCTCGGCGATGCGGGCGGCCATCCTGCTGGGCGGTGTGCTGCCGGATATGCGTGACGAGGCGCTGATCCTGGTGGCCGACCTGAAGACGCTGTCCGAACTGCGGCGGCAGAATGCGGAGCTGGTCGACCAGATGCGCGACCGGCGCGACCGGTTGACCGTCGAGCGGACGCGGCTCGCCGGGCTTGTCGAGACCCGGCAATCCCAGCTTTCCGTGTCGCAGGCGCAGCTTGATTCGGAAAAGCAGCGCGTGGCCGTGCTGACGCGCGAGGCCCGCTCCCTGCGCGATCTCATCGCCCGGAACGAGAATGACATGCTGGGGGATCCGCGCGCCGTGGAGATCGCGCGAAGGGCTCCGGCGCCGCCCCGTTCCGGCCAGCAGGTCGCGACCCTGCGCCCGGAAGCCGGGCGCGAGGCGCCGCGTTTGCAGCCCCGGCAGGGTTTCGCCGAACGGCGCGGCCAGATGGCCTTGCCGGCCTCGGGCATCGTGGCGCGGGCCTTCGGGGCGCCGGACGGGCTCGGCGGCACCGAACGCGGGATCACAATCGCGTCAAATCCCGGTGCCGTTGTCACGGCGCCGGCCGATGGCTGGGTGCATTTTGCCGCGCCCTATCGCGGCTACGGACAGCTCTTGATCATCAATGGGGGCAACGGCTACCATGTCGTTCTCGCCGGAATGGAGCGACTCGCGGTCGAAATGGGCCAGTTCGTGCTGGCCGGCGAGCCTGTCGGCTTCCTTCCTGCCGGCCGCGACGGTTCCGCGACGCGGGGCGACGGGCAGGGTCCCCCCCTTGCCACGGGGCCGGGAAATGCCCAATCTCCTGCTGCAGTGCCGAACGGCGCTGCTTCGGGGGGCAGTCCCGGGGCAGGGGGAAGTCTTGGAGCGTCCGGGCCGGCGCTCTATGTCGAGTTCAGGAAGGATGGATCTCCGGTCGATCCATCCCCGTTCTGGTCAACCCAATCGGCCGAGAAGGCACGTGGATAATGCGCAAGGTTCCTGTTTTCCTCTCCGGTGTGGCGCTCGGCGCCCTCGCGCTTGTCGCGATCGACCACATGCGCCTGACGGCCGGGGCCAATGCCGCGGCGTCCGATACCTACCGTCGCCTGACGCTGTTCGGCGACGTGTTTGACAAGATCCGCTCCGATTACGTGGACAAGCCCGACGAGGCCAAGCTGATCGAATCCGCGATCAACGGCATGGTGCAGTCGCTCGATCCGCATTCCAGCTTCCTGGACCAGAAGTCCAACCAGGAGATGCAGCAGCAGACCCGCGGCGAGTTCGGCGGGCTGGGCATCGAGGTCCAGATGGAAGAGGGACTGGTGAAGGTCGTGACGCCCTTCGATGATTCGCCTGCCGCCAAGGCCGGCGTGCAGGCCAATGACCTCGTCACGGCCATCGATGGCGAGCAGGTGCAGGGCCTGACCCTGTCGCAGGCCGTCGACAAGATGAAGGGGCCGCGCGGCACCAAGGTGAAGCTGAAGCTGCTCCGCAACAAGAAGGACACGGTCGAGGTCGAGATCACCCGCGACACGATCCGCCCGCCGGTGGTGCGCGCCCAGAAGGAAGGCGACAGCGTCGGCTATCTCCGGATCGGCTCGTTCAACGAGCAGACCTTCGAGGGGCTGAAGAAGGAAGTCGACAAGCTTACCGCCGAGATCGGCAAGGACAAGCTCAAGGGCTTCGTGCTCGACCTGCGCAACAATCCGGGCGGCCTGCTCGACCAGGCAATCTATGTCGCCGATGCCTTCCTCGAATCGGGCGAGATCGTCTCGACCCGCGGCAAGAGCGCGGACCAGACGAACCGCGCCCTCGCGCGACCGGGTGATATTACCGGCGGCAAGCCGCTGGTTGTGCTGATCAATGGTGGCTCAGCCTCGGCATCGGAAATCGTCGCCGGCGCGCTGCAGGATCACGAGCGCGCGACGATCGTCGGCTCGCGCTCCTTCGGCAAGGGGTCGGTCCAGTCGATCTTCCAGCTGCGTGGCTCCTACGCGCTGAAGCTGACGACGCAGCTCTATTACACGCCGTCGGGCCGCTCCATCCAGGGGCGGGGCATCAACCCCGACCTGCTGGTCCCGCAGGACATTCCGGACGAGCTGAAGGGCAAGGACGAGATCAAGGGCGAAGCCTCGATCCGTGGCCATATCAAGGTGAACGAGGAAGAGCAGGGCGGCGGTTCGTCCGGCTATGTCCCGGCGGACCGGGCCAAGGACAAGCAGCTGATCTGGGCCGTGAACTTCCTGAACGGTACCGTCAGCCGCGACAATCCGGGCGAGGGCGCCACGCTCCAGCCGCGTGCGCCGAAGCCGGAAGCCAAGGCCAATACCGGCAAGCCGGCCAACGCCAAGAACTGATTGCGGGAACGGCCTGCACGCCTTTCCCGGAAGGCGTGTGGCCTGCCTGCCGCAGCCTCAGGAAACCCGCCGGGACCCGGCGGGTTTTTGCATCCGTGACGTGCAGTTTTCCCGTTCGTTTAACAACGCCTTAACCAAGCCTGTTTACGGTTTGTCATGGATTTCGTGGCGATTGCCGCGCGAAACTCCGATGAGGAAGCAGGCGGAATGGCGTTCGACGGCATGGCCACGCCCCTGGGCATGAAACCAGGGCCGAGCCGGCGGGGATTGTCCCCGATCCGGCGCTGGAGCCTCGTCGGCCTGGGCTTCCTGCTGCTGGGCGGTGTCACCGCGCAATCCTATCTCCTGCGCGACAGGACCGAGCCGGGCGCCGTCGCCGTGATCGAGCGGCATGTCTCGACCAATATCGAACGCGCCCCGGTCCCGCCGGCCGATCCGGCGATGACGCCGAATCGGGGCGGCGATGGTCAGCATGGCGTGAATGTCATCCGGCAGAACGGCGGGCCGGCCGGCCAGACCGGCATGGTGATCCGCGTTCCGGATTCCAGCGAGCGGATGATGGCGAGCATGGATGCGCGGGTTGTCGAGCGCGGCCAGTCCGGATTCATCCCGCGGATCGGTGAAGGCGGCCTCACGCCCCGCAAGCTTTATGCGCGCGCCTTCACGCCGAATGGCAAGCCGATGATCGCGGTGGTCATGACGGGGGTCGGCGTCGGGGCGCGGGGTACGGCCGACGCGCTGTTGAAGCTGCCGCGCGACGTGACGCTGGCCTTCGCGCCCTATGGCCGTGATCTCGAGAACCAGGTGTTGCGGGCCCGGCGCGAGGGGCATGAAATCCTGCTCCAGGTGCCGATGGAGCCGCATGATTACCCCGAGAGCGACCCCGGGCCGCATACCCTCAGGGCCGGCGCGGAACCGCGCGAGAATCTCGAGAAGCTCCACTGGCTGATGTCCCGGCTCGGCGGCTATGTCGGGCTCGCGAATTTCATGGGCGGCAAGCTGATGAGCACGCCCGGTCCGTATGCAGCCCTGCTGGAGGAAATGGGCCGTCGTGGCCTGCTTTTCCTTGATGACGGCTCCAATCCGACCTCGCGGACGCGCGACCTGGCGCGCACGGCCAATGTTCCGGCCGCGATCGGGGACCATGTCTATGATGCCTCTGCCGGCCGTTCGCTGGAATCGGTGCTCGCCGAAGTTGAAGTGGTTGCCAAGCGAAAAGGCCAGGCGATCATCACCATCCCCACGGTTCCGGCCAATGTCGACAAGGTTGTCGCCTGGTCACGCGAAATTCAGTCGCGCGGTCTTGTCCTTGCGCCTGTTTCCGCCATCATCGAGAAGACGCGGTGACTCGTCCCGGCTGCTTCCGGGGGTCGACATCACTTTGAGAAACATCATGCGGAACGCAGGTCGGGCTGTTCCTGGTCGAGCTTGTCCGGCTCTGCCCGGTCCGCGGGAAATGAGGAACCGAATGGCGCGTGACCTTGCCAGCATGCCGTATCGCCCCTGTGTCGGCGTGGCCCTGTTCAATACCGAGGGCAAGGTCTTCATCGCCCGCCGCCGGCCGGACAAGGGGCCCGAATACCGGGATGCGGTCTATGAGTGGCAGATGCCGCAAGGCGGGATCGACCCCGGCGAGGACCCGTATCCCGCCGCGTTGCGCGAGCTGTACGAGGAAACCAATATCCGCTCGACCAAGCTTCTGGCCGAGGCGCCGGAATGGTACAAGTATGACCTGCCGCCGGAGACGATGGGCCGGGCTCTCAAGGGCCGCTATCGCGGGCAGACGCAGAAATGGTTTGCGCTGCGCTTTGTCGGGGACGAGAGCGAGATCAATGTCCGGGCGCCTGGCGAAGGCCAGCACAAGCCGGAATTCATCGACTGGCGCTGGGAATCGCTGGAAAATCTGCCGGGCCTGATCATTCCGTTCAAGCGCGGTGTCTATGAATCGGTCGTCCGCGCTTTCGCCCGCTTTGCCGGGTGAGCGCTGCCGGGGGAGGGGGTCAGCGCCCGCCGGAGGACAGGCCGGATTCGATCCGGTTGAGATTGTCGAAGAGCTGGCGCCGTTCGGCCGGATCCAGCCTCGACGACACGAAGGCCTCGTGTTCGGCCAGCAGCTGGAGCGCCCTGCTGACCAGCGCTTCGCCCTGCGGCGTCAGGCCGAGGGAATAGGAGCGGCGGTCATTGTTCGAGGTCGTGCGCTGGGTCAGGCCGCGCCGGTCCAGTTCGTCCATCATGGTCACGAAATTCGGGCGCTGGATGCCGAGCGCCGCGGCGATGTCGGATTGCCGGCTGCCGGGATTGCTCCGGATCAGCAGAAGGGCGCCGAGCTGGATCGGCCGGAGATCGAGCGCGTCGAAACGGCTCACGAAATCCTGCATGATCACCGCCTGCGTCCGACGCAGGGTGAAAAGCAGGATCGAATCCAGTGCCTCGTTGTTCAGCCCGTTCGCCGCATTGGCGTCGGGTTCGGTCCGTGCCGCTCCCAGGAGGGGGGCCTTCGGCTCGCTTCGGTTCATTCTGTGTCCCTCGCGGCGCGGAGACTTTCACTAAATACACTGCCATGCAAGCAAAACCTTGCGGCACTGCAAACAAATTCAAGCATGTGAATGCATTGAAATTATTGAGAAATTGAACGTTTCTAAACTGCCGGCAGGACGAAAATCCCCTGGATGCCGCTCCTGCGGAATGCGCTCATATCCCGAAAGGGATGATGGCGACAAGTCCCCTTCGGGCCGGGCCAAGAGGTGTGGAATCCACGGTGCGAACCCGGGTCGGGCCGTCAGAGTGGCAAGCCCACATAGTTCTCGGCAATGGCGGTCTGGGCGGCGCGGGAGCTCTCGATATAGCGGAAATCGGCCTCCTGCATGCGCTGTTCGAACGGGCTCATCGTATCGAATCGGTGGAGCAGCATGGTGAGCGACCAGGAGAACCGCTCCGACTTCCAGATCCGCGCAAGGGCCCTCTCGGAATAGGCGCGGAGCCCGGCATCGGACCGGTCACGGTAATGCTCGGTCAGCGCCTCGGCGAGGTACCAGGCATCCCCGGCGGCGAGGTTCAGGCCCTTGGCGCCGGTCGGCGGAACGATATGCGCGGCATCGCCGGCGAGGAACAACCGTCCGAAACGGAGGGGCTCGGCCACGAAGCTGCGGAGCGGGGCGATGCTCTTCTCGATCGACGGGCCGGTCACCACGCGGTCGGCGGCCTCCGGGTCAAGCCGCAGGCGCAGCTCGTCCCAGAAGCGCTGGTCGGACCAGGCGCCGACATCCTCGTCGGCCGGGACCTGCACATAGTAGCGGCTGCGCGTGGGTGAGCGCATCGAGCAGAGCGCGAAGCCGCGGGCATGATTGGCATAGATCAGCTCGTGGCTGCAGGGCGGCACGTCGGCCAGCACGCCCAGCCAGCCGAAGGGATAGACCTTCTCGAACAGCTGGATCGCGCCCGAGGGCACGCTGGCGCGGCAGATGCCGTGGAAGCCGTCACAGCCGGCGATGAACTCACAATCGAGGCGATGGCTGACGCCGTCCTTCACATAGGTGACGAAGGGCGCATCGCGGTCGAAATCCTGGATGGAGACATCCTCGGCGTCGTAGATCGTGGTCAGGCCGGCCGCGGCGCGGGCATCCATCAGGTCCCGCGTGACTTCGGTCTGGCCATAGACAGTGACATGCCGGCCGCCGGTCAGCCCGGTCAGGTCGATCCGGAGGCGGCGGTTGGCGAAGCCCATGAAGAAGCCCTCGTGGATCAGCCCCTCGCGGTGCAGGCGCGCATCCACCCCGGCCCGGGCCAGCAGGTAGACCGTGCCCTGTTCCAGCACCCCGGCACGGATGCGGCCGAGGACATAATCGCGGCTTTTCCGTTCGAGGATCACCGTCTCCACGCCGGCTTTCGCCAGCAGGGCCCCGAGCAGAAGCCCGGCCGGGCCCGCCCCGATGATCGCCACCTCAGTGCGCATATCCGTTCCCCCGGGGCTTGCCCAGGCCCCAGTGCGGGCCTTTCCTGCGGGCATGCCGTTGACGAAATTACTGTTGCGCCCGCCCGGGAAAGGGTCAATCCTTGGTTCGCATCGATCGTGTTTGTTCGAGAGTCGAACGAGGCCCGCTTGCCGAGAGACGAGACCGTTGAATCCTTTCGCCGCGGGCTGGAGGTCATCCGGAGTTTCGACGGGCGGAAAAGCCAGACGATCACCGATGTCGCCGCCCATACCGGCCTGACGCGCGCGGCGGCGCGGCGCTTCCTGCTGACCCTGACGGATCTGGGGCTTGCCCGGACGGACGGCAAGTATTTCCAGCTGACACCGGCCATTCTGGGCATCGGGCAGGCCTTCCTGTCGGGCCTGTCGGAACTGGAGATTGTCCGGGACGTGCTGGTCGAGGTCACGCGGCGGACCGGCGAATCCGCCTCGGCGGCAATGCTCGACGGGACGGAGATTGTCTATGTCGCCCGGTCGCCGGCCCTGCACCGCATCATGGCGATCGGGCTTTCCGTGGGCACGCGGCTGCCCGCCCACGCGACCTCGATGGGGCAGATGCTGCTGGCCGGGCTGCATATCCGGGAACTCGAACGCTATTTCACCCAGGCGCGGCTGGTTGCCTTCACGCCGAACACGGTGACGAACGAGCCCGCCCTGCGCCAGCGGCTGGCGCAGATCCGGCAGGATGGCCATGCGATCGTCTCGGAGGAACTCGAGCTGGGCCTGCGCTCGATCGCGGTGGCCGTGGCGGATCTCGGAACGCGCACGCGCTACGCGATCAATGTCAGCGCGCAGGCAGCCCGGGTCAGCGAGGCGCAGATGCTGTCCGACTTCCTGCCGGCCCTTCAGGAAGCGGCGCAGGCCATCGCCATGGCGATGGGGCGGCGTTGACGACGTTCCGCCGCAGGGATCGCCGGGGCAGGCCTGTATGTTTTTTGCTGGCCTGTGCCGAAGCAGCGGCTACGATGTCGCTTTCCTCAAGGAGATGACCTGCCTATGTCCGACCTGATCGTCACTGCCGGCCCGTTCCGCTTCGCCGCGCGCCTCGAGCGCGAGATGGCGCCCAAGACCTGCGAGGCCTTCCTTCGACACCTGCCGTTCGAGAGCAAGATCGTGCATGTCCGCTGGTCGGGCGAGGGCGTCTGGATTCCGCTGGGCGACATGGATTTCGGCGTCGGCTACGAGAACAACACCTGCTACCCCTCGCCTGGGCAGATCATCCTCTATCCGGGCGGCGTCAGCGAGACCGAGATCCTGCTCGCCTACGGCAATGTGAACTTCGCCTCCAAGGCCGGCCAGCTTTCGGGCAACCATTTCCTGACGCTGACCTCGGGCCTCGAGAATCTCTACACGCTCGGCCGCAAGACCCTCTGGGAAGGGGCGCAGCCGATCCGTTTCGAGAAGGCCTGAAAGATTCGCGCGGGAGGGGGCTTCACAAGCGATTTATTTCAAGCTTAAAATAAAATTCAGGAACGAGACCGGGCGTCAAGCCGGCCACAAAAAGCCAAGTTTCATGCGGGGCTTAGCCCTCGTCAGCGGAGGTGGAACGATGTTTGCGAAGACAAAGATGCTGTTGCCGGCGGCCTTGCTGGCCCTCTCCTCCGGCGCCCTGGTGGCGCAGGAGAAGGTCAAGGTGGGGATCATGGTGACCCTGTCCGGCCCCTCGGCCGTTCTCGGCCAGCAGGCGCGCGACGGGTTCAACCTTGCGGTCAAGACGCTGGGCGGCAAGCTGGGCGGCATGGATGCCGAGGTGATCGTCGTCGATGACGAGCTGAAGCCGGATGTCGCTGTCGGCAAGGTCAAGGGCCTGATCGAGCGCGACCAGGTGAATTTCGTGGTCGGCCCGATCTTTTCGAACGTCCTGCAGGCCATCCACAAGCCGGTCGTCGATTCGAACGCGTTCCTGATCAGCCCGAATGCCGGCACGTCGAATTTCGCCGGGGCGCAGTGCAACCCGAATTTCTACGTGACCTCGTACCAGAATGACCAGAACCACGAGGTTCTGGGCAAGTATGCGCAGGACAAGGGCTACAAGCGCCTGTTCCTGATGGCGCCGAACTACCAGGCCGGCCGCGATGCGCTGGCCGGCGTGAAGCGCCATTTCAAGGGCGAGATCGTCGCCGAGGTCTATACCCCGCTCGGGCAGCTCGATTTCTCCGCCGAACTGGCGCAGATCGCCGCCGCCAAGCCGGATGCGCTCTTCACCTTCATGCCGGGCGGCATGGGCGTGAACCTCGTCCGCCAGTACCGTCAGGCCGGCCTTGCGGATGCCATCCCGTTCCTCTCGGCCTTCACCGTGGATGAATCCACGCTGCCGGCGCAGAAGGAAGCGGCGGTCGGCTTCTTCGGCGGGGCCAACTGGGCGCCGGACATGAAGAACCCGCAATCGGAAGCCTTCGTGAAGGCCTACGAGGCGGCCTATAACTCGGTGCCGGGCACCTATGCGATGCAGGCCTATGATGCCGCGATGCTGATCGATGCCGCGATCCGCAGCGCCGGCGGCAAGCTGGGCGACCGCAACGCGATCCGGGCCGGCCTGCGCAAGGCGGATTTCAAGTCGCTGCGCGGCAATTTCAAGATGGGCCATAACGGCTACCCGATCCAGGACTTCTACCTTGTCCAGGCCGTGCCGCGGCCGGATGGCAAGTTCCAGACCTCGATCCGCCAGAAGATCTTCGAGAACTACGTCGACGTGTACGCGAAGGACTGCAAGCAGCCGAACTGACATTCCCGCCCGCCTGCCGGCCCGCTGGCCTGCCATCCGTCCGGCCGACCCGGTTTCCGGGTTGACCGGGCGGGAAGGCGGCGCGCGGCGGGCCAGCCGTTCCGCTCCCTTCCTCGCCCCAGCCCCGCGGGTCCGCCATGTCGATGACGCTCCTCTACGTGCAGACCCTGAACGGCCTGCAATTGGGCGTTCTCCTGTTCCTGATCGCCGCCGGCCTGACGCTGGTCTTCGGCGTGATGGATTTCATCAATCTCGCTCATGGCGTGCAGTACATGATCGGCGCCTATCTGGCGGCGATGTTCACCGCCATGACGGGCAATTTCTTCTACGGGCTGGCACTGGCCCTGCCTTCGGCGCTCGCCTTCGGGCTGCTGCTGGAATTCCTGATCTTCCGCCATCTCTATGACCGCGACCATCTCGACCAGGTGCTCGCGACATTCGGCATCATCCTTTTCCTCAACCAGGCCGTGAAGGTGATCTGGGGCGCCGCGCCGCTCTCGGTGCCGATCCCCGAGGCGCTGAGCGGCTCCATCCGGCTGATGGACGGGCTGCTCTATCCGGTCTACCGGCTGGCGATCATCGGCTCGGGCCTCGCCATCGCCGTGCTGCTCGGCATTCTCGTCAGCCGCACCCGGATCGGCATGCTGGTCCGGGCCGGGGCGAGCAACGCGCCGATGGTCTCTGCGCTCGGCGTCGATATCGGCAAGCTCTTCATGATCGTGTTCGGCTTCGGCGCCATGCTCGCGGGCTTTGCCGGCGCGATGGTGGCGCCGATCCTCTCGGTCGAGCCGGGCATGGGCGACAACCTGCTGATCCTGACCTTCGTCGTCATCGTGATCGGCGGGATCGGCTCGGTGCGCGGCGCCTTCATTGCCGCGATCCTGGTCGGTCTGGTCGATACGCTCGGCCGGGTCTTCGGGCCGCAATTGCTGCGGGCGCTGATGGATCCGTCCGCCGCATCGCAGGCCGGGCGCGCTCTGGCCCCGATGCTGACCTACATCCTCATGGCGGCGATCCTGTTCTTCCGGCCCGGCGGCCTGTTCCCGGCGAAGAAATGACGATGCCTCCCGAGAGCGGCCCCGGATTCCTGAAGCGCGAGGCCGTTCCGGTCGTCGTCTTTGCCCTGCTGGCGCTGCTGCCCTTCGTGGCCGTGCTGGGCGCCGAGAGCTACCTGCTCTCGCTCGTCACCCGGGTGATGATCTTTGCCATTGCCGCGCTCTCGCTCGATCTCATCCTCGGCTATGGCGCGCTGGTCTCGTTCGGCCATGCGGCCTTCCTCGGCCTCGGCGGCTACGCGGTGGGGATCCTCTCGGCGCATGGCCAGACCGATGCCCTTGTCCAGCTGCCGGTGGCTCTGGCCGTCTCGGCACTGTTCGCGCTGGTCACCGGGGCGCTCTCGCTCCGCACCAAGGGCGTCTATTTCATCATGATCACGCTGGCCTTCGGGCAGATGGCGTTCTTCCTCGCGGTCTCACTGGCGGCCTATGGCGGCGATGACGGGATGACGCTGTCCGGCCGGTCGCGCCTGTTCGGGCTGGATCTCTTCAAGAATGACCGCGCCTTCTACTATGCCGTGCTGCTGGCCCTGCTGGGCGCTTACGGGCTCTGCCGGTCGATCGTCGTCTCGCGCTTCGGCCGGGTGATCCGCGGCGCGCGCGAGAACCCGCAGCGCATGGCGGCGATCGGGTTTCCGCTCTTCCGCTACCAGCTCGTCGGGTATGTCATTGCCGGAACGCTGTGCGGGCTGGCCGGGTTCCTGCTGGCCAACCAGGCCGAATTCGTCAGCCCGGCCTACATGACCTGGCAGCGCTCGGGCGAGCTGATCGTCATGGTGGTGCTGGGCGGGCTCGGCACGCTGCATGGTGCGATCATCGGCGCGGCGGCCTTCCTGCTGCTGGAGGAATGGCTGTCCGGCTTCACCGAACACTGGAAGATGATTTTCGGGCCCTTCCTCGTGCTGGTCGTGCTGTTCGCGCGCGGCGGGCTGATGGGCGCGATCCGGCGGCTTGGCGGAGGCGGCCATGGCTGAGCCGGCGCTCGAACTCCGCGACCTCAACAAGGCCTATGGCGCCCTGACCGTGACAGACCATGTCTCGCTGGCGCTGCCGGATGGCGAGTTCCACGCCATTATCGGGCCGAACGGCGCCGGCAAGACGACCCTGATCCACCAGATTTCGGGGCTCGTGCCGTCGGATTCCGGCTCGGTCTGGCTCGGCGGGCGCGACGTGACCGGGCTTTCCCTGCCGGAGCGCGTCCATCGCGGGCTGGTGCGCTCGTTCCAGATCACCTCGATCCTGCCGGGTTTCTCGGCGCTGGAGAACGTCGCCCTCGCCGTGCAGGCGCGCGAGGGGTCGAGTTTCCGCTTCTTCGGCCGGGCGCGGGACGAGGCCCGGCTCAATGATCCGGCGATGCAGGCGCTCGAGGAAGTGGGCCTCGGCAAGCGGGCCGGCGTGCGGGCCGGATTGCTCTCGCATGGCGAGAAGCGCCAGCTGGAAATCGCCATCGCGCTGGCCGCGCAGCCGCGCGTGCTGCTGCTCGACGAACCGCTGGCGGGCACCGGGCCGGAGGAGAGCGCGGTGCTGATCGCGCTGATGCAGCGCCTGCGCGGGCGGATGACGATCCTGCTGATCGAGCATGACATGGAGGCGGTGTTCGCGCTGGCCGAGCGGGTTTCCGTGCTGGTCTATGGCCGGATCATCGCCTCCGGGCCGCCGGCGGCGGTGCGGGACGATCCGGATGTGCGGACGGCTTATCTCGGCGAGGAGGGCGGCTGATGCTGGAAGTCGAGGGGCTCGAGGCGGCCTATGGCGACAGCCAGATCCTGTTCGGGGTCGATCTCTCGGTCGGGCAGGGCGAGGTGGTCACGCTGCTGGGCCGCAACGGGATGGGCAAGACGACGACGATCAAGTCGATCATGGGCTTGCTCAAGCCGCGGGCCGGCCGCGTGCGCGTCGACGGGCGGGACCTGACCGGCGCACCGCCCTACCGGATCGCCCGGGGCGGGCTCGGCCTCGTGCCCGAGGGGCGGCAGGTTTTCCCGACGCTCTCGGTGGAGGAAAACCTCGTCGCCACGGCCGCCAGCCGGTTCGGCACGCCGCGCTGGACGCTGGAGACGGTCTATGCGCTGTTCCCGCGCCTGAAGGAGCGGCGCAGCAATATGGGCAACCAGCTTTCGGGGGGCGAGCAGCAGATGCTCGCCATCGGCCGGGCGCTGATGACCAACCCCCGGCTCGTCATCCTCGACGAAGCGACGGAGGGTCTCGCGCCGCTGATCCGGCAGGAGATCTGGGATTGCCTCCGGCAACTCAAGCGGGAGGGCGAGGCCATCCTGGTGATTGACAAGAATGTCGATGCCCTGGCCAGCTTCGCCGATCGCCATGTCATTCTCGAGAAGGGCAAGGTTGTCTGGCGGGGCGATTCCGCCGCCCTGATGGCCGACCCGGTGCTCAAGGACCGCTATCTGCATGTCTGAATGTTGACCGCGACAGCCGAAGGAAGGAATGGCCATGAAGCTCACCCCCGGAATCACCCGTGCCGGCGAAGGGATCGACGGGATCGCCTGGAACATTCTCGGGCAGACCTATGTGCCGAAGCAGGTTTGCGAAACTTCCTTCTCCTGGCATGCGACCTTCCCGCCGGGCACCTTCGTGCCGCCGCATATCCATGCGACGCAGGACGAGTTCATCTACATGCTCGAGGGGAATTTTGAGCTGCTGCTCGACGGCCGCGAGGTGAAGGCTGGCCCGGGCGACCTGATCCGCCTGCCGATGGGGCTGCCGCACGGCATCTTCAACAAGTCGGACCAGGTGGTGAAATGCTTCTTCTGGGTCTCGCCGACCCGCCGGCTCTATGACCTGTTCTGGGCGATCCATTCGATGAAGGACCAGAACCCCGCCGAGGTGGTGGCGCTTTCGGCCAAGCACGAGGTGGATTTCCTGCCGCCGCCGGAGGCGTGAGGTTATCCCCTCACCCTGCCTCGGGCTTTGCCCTCGGCTTCCCTCTGCCTATTGGGGAGAGGTCGCGAGCGCAAGCGAGCGGGTGAGGGGGGCTACACCTTCGTCAGCTGCTGCACCGTGAAGCCGGCCTTGCCGGCATAGCCGCGCACGATGGCCTTGCGCTCGTCGTAGCCCAGCACGCGGTCGATATCCGTGAAGCCGGCCGGGGCAAGCTTTTCCACCTCGTCGATCACGCGTTCCGGCCCGCCCTTGCGGTTCAGGGCCACGATCTCGGCTGTTTTCGGCAGGCGATCGGCCTCATAGGCAAGCAGGGCCTGCCAGGGATGCTCCGCCTTCACCCAGCAATCCGCGAAACAGCGGGCATCGAGAATGGCCTGGCCGGCGCCGTTCGAGCCGACCGGATACATCGGATGCGCTGCATCGCCCAGCAGGGTGACGCGGCCATGCGTCCATCGGGGCAGGGGATCGCGGTCGCACATCGGGTATTCGAAGAAGGCGTCGGTCGAGCGGATCAGGCCGAGCACGTCGAAGCCGGGAATGGCGAAGCGCGCAGCATGGGGCAGCACCTCGTCTAGGCGGCCCCGGCGCGACCAGCTCTCCTTGCCGGGCGGATGGGGCGTATCGGAGATGCGGACATTGACGACCCAGTTGGTCAGCCGTGTCTCCGGCGTGAGCCCGTCGCCGATCGGGTACAGCACAAGCTTGCCGCTCATGCCGCCGGCGATGATCATGCTGCGCCCGTCCATGAAGGCCGGGAAATCGGCGCAGCCGCGCCACATCTGCACGCCGTTCCAGCGCGGCAGGCCCTGATCGGGATGGTAATGGCTGCGGATCACGGAATGGATGCCGTCCGCCCCGACCAGCACCTCGCCGCGCACGGTCTCGCTGCCGGAGCCGTCGATGCTGTCGGTGAACCAGGCGGTGACGCCGCCCTCGTCCTGCACGAAGCCGGTGAGCTTGCGACCGGTGACGATGGCATCCGGCCCCATCCGCTCGATCACGGCATCATGCAGCACTTTCTGGAGCCGGCCGCGATGGATCGAGAATTGCGGCACGTCGAACCCGGCGGCGATGCCGCGCGGCTCGCGCCAGACGACCTGGCCGGTGCGGTTCATGTAATAGAGTTCGCTCGTCCGCACCCCCACGGCATCGAGGGCCGGCAGCAGGCCGAGCAGCGCCAGCTCCTTGATCGCATGCGGCAGCGCGTTGATGCCGGCGCCGACCTCGCGGATCGCGCTGGCCTGTTCGTAGAGCCGGCAGGACACGCCGCGGGCATGGAGCATCAGCGCAAGCGTCAGGCCGCCGACGCCGGCGCCGGCGATCAGCACCTTGGGCGGCGAATGGAAGGGCTGGGCTGCGGGGTGCTTCACGACGACCATGGCGCGGGTCGGCTTCGCGGCCTTCGCGCCGGCCTTGGCCTTCTTGCCCGCAATGCCCTTGTTCTTGCCGTCCTTGCCCGATTTGCCGGTGCCCGGGGATCCTGCCTTGGCCATGCTGCGCTCCCGCCCTTCTCGCCTGTTCTGCTTCTGCTCAATCCGGGATGACGGCCGTAGCCTCGATCTCGACCACGGCCTGAGGCTCGACCAGCGAGACCACCTGCACCAGGGCCATGGCCGGGAAATGCCGGCCGATCGTCTCCCGATAGGCCGCGCCGATTTCCGGCAGGCTGGAGCGATAGGCGGCCATGTCGGTGACATACCAGGTCATACGCATCAGCTGGTCCGGCCGCGCGCCGCCGGCCTCGAGGATCGCGACGATATTGGCGAGGGCCTGCCGCGTCTGGGCAACGAGGCCTTCGGGAAAGCGCTCCTCCGCGTCCCAGCCGACCACGCCGCCGGTCAGGACCAGGGTGCCGCGGGCCATCATGCCATTGGCATAGCCGCGCGGGCGGGGCCAGCCCTCGGGCTGGATCGCCACGGGGCCGCCGCCCTGCAGGACGGCTCCTTTCAGCGCCGAAATCGACATGTCTTCCTCCGTCTGGCGCCGTTGCGCCGATCTTCTGCCGGCGTCAACTCGCCTGTCTCGTTCTGTCGAGCCTGGCCTCAGCGAGAGCCATGCGCCGCAATTCGAACCGTTGCAACTTGCCGGTCTGGGTTTTCGGCAGGCTGGCGACATAGACAATGTCGCGCGGGTATTTGTAGGGGGCAATGTCCGCCTTCACATGGTCCTGCAAGCGCTTCGTCATCCCGGCATCGCCGGCATTCCCCTCGCGCAGCACGATATAGGCCCGGACGATCATGCCGCGCTCGGCATCGGGAACACCAACCACGCCGCATTCCGCCACGGCGGGATGGGTGAGGAGGCTCGCCTCCACTTCCGGCCCGGCAATATTGTAGCCGGCGGAGATGATCATGTCGTCCGACCGGGCCTGATACCAGAAATAGCCGTCGGCATCGCGCAGATAGGTATCGCCGGTGATGTTCCAGCCGCCGGCGACATATTTCGCCTGGCGTTGGTCAGCGAGGTAGCGGCAGCCGGTCGGGCCACGCACGGCGAGGCGGCCGGGCGTGCCGTCGGGCACCGGGTTGCCGGCCTCGTCGATAATCCGCGCCTCGTAGCCCGGCACCGGCAGGCCGGTGGCACCGGGACGGATCTTCCCGCGCGGGGCGGCGATGAAGATGTGGAGCATCTCCGTCGCGCCGATCCCGTCCATCAGCGGGATGCCGGTTTTCGCCTGCCACGCCTCGAATGTGGCTTTCGGCAGGGCCTCGCCGGCGGAAACGCAGATGCGCAGGCTGGAGACATCCTGCTCGCCCAGCTTGTCCAGCATGGCGCGGTAGGCGGTCGGGGCGGTGAAACACACCGTCGCGCGATGCTCGGCAATGGCCGGCAGCAGGTCGGGCGGGCCAGCCTTTTCGAGCAGGATCGAGGCGGCGCCGATCCGGAAGGGGAACAGCACCAGCCCGCCGAGGCCAAAGGTGAAGGCGAGGGGCGGCGAGCCGATGAAGCGATCCTCCGGATCGGCAGCGAGAACGCGGGCGCCGTAGCAATCGCAGATGGCCAGCAGGTCGCGATGGAAATGCATCGTGCCCTTGGGCTCGCCCGTCGTGCCCGAGGTGAAGCCGATCAGGCAGACATCGTCCTGCGCCGTATCGACGGCCGTGAAGGCCTCGTAGCCCGGCTGGTCCATCAGGCCTTCCAGCTCCCCGCCGCCGAAGGTGACGATCCGTTCGAGCACGGGGGCAAGCTCGCAGGCAGCCTCGAGATCCTCCAGCAGGCGATGGTCGCAGAGCGCGAGGGCAATGCGCGCCTTCATCAGCGGATAGGCGAGTTCGCGGGCGCGCAGCATCGGCATGGTGGCGACGGCGACGCCGCCGGCCTTCAGAACGGCGAAATAGGCTGCGACGAGCATCGGATTGTTCGGCGCCCGCAGCAGGACGCGCTGGCCCGGCACCAGCCCGAGATCGCGCACCAGCACATTGGCGATGCGGTTGATGCGTTCGGCCAGCTCGGCATAGGTCCAGCGGAGCCCACCGGCGAGGATCGCCACCCGGTCCCCGCGCCCGGCCGCGATGTGGGAATCGACCAGTTCGGTCACGACATTCAGCCGCTCCGGATAGGCGAGGCCGGCCTCGGCGAGGCGGAGATCGGGCCATTGTTCCGGCGGCGGCAGGCTGTCCCGGCAGAAACTGTCCACATGCCCCGATCTGAACATGGTGCTCTCCTAGCCTTTCCGGGCCCCGTGGGCCTTGAGGGCCTCGCGGGCGATGACGATCTTCTGCACATCGGTCGCGCCCTCGTAGATCCGGAGGGCCCGGATCTCGCGGTAGAGTTCCTCGACCTTGACACCGCGGGTGACGCCGAGCCCGCCATGCAATTGCAGGGCCCTGTCGATGACGCGCTGGGCATTCTCGGTGGCGACCATCTTGGCGAGGGCGGCTTCGCGGGTGACGCGGGCGGCGCCGCGATCCTTGGTCCAGGCGGCGCGATAGACCAGCAGGGCGGCGGCCTCGATCTCCGCCTCGTTCTCGGCCAGTGCGGCCTGCGCCAGTTGCAGGTCGCCGAGGACGCCGCCGAACAGCTTGCGGTTCGTGGCGCGTTCCAGCGCCTCAGCTTGCGCCCGGCGTGCGAAGCCAAGCGCGGCGGCACCGACTGTCGAGCGGAAGATATCGAGCGTCGCCATGGCGATGCGGAAGCCGTCGCCCGGGCCACCGAGCCGGTTCGCCACCGGCACCTTGCAGCCTTCGAAATGCAGGGTGGCCAGCGGATGCGGGGCGATCACGTCGATCCGCTCCGCGATGGTCAGGCCGGGCGTTCCCGCCTCGACCACAAAGGCCGAAAGGCCTTTCGCGCCGGGCGCCTCGCCGGTCCGGGCGAAGACGACATAATGGTCGGCAATGCCGCCATTCGAGATCCAGGTCTTGTTGCCGTCGATCCGGACATGGTCGTTGCCGTCAGGCACAGCCGTGGTGGCCAGAGCGGCGACGTCGGAACCGGCTTCCTTCTCCGAGAGGGCGAAGGCGGCGATGGTCTCGCCCCGCGCGATGGCGGGCAGGTAGCGTTGCTTCAGCGCCTCCGAGCCCGCAAGCGTGATCGAGCCCGTGCCGAGACCCTGCATCGCGAAGGCGAAATCGGCAAGGCCATCGCGCGCGGCAAGGATCTCGCGCGTGAGGCAGAGCGTGCGCACGTCGAAGCCCGGATGAAGGCCGCCATAGGCCGCCGGCACGCAGGCGCGGAGGAAGCCGGCCTTGCCGAGCGCGGCGACGCGGATGCGGCAGGCCGCATCGACATCGTCATGCGGAAGGCCGGGCAGGGTAGCATCCGCCCAGGCGGCGAGCGCATCGGCATGCGCACGGTGATGCGCGTCGAAAAAGGGCCAGTCGAGCGTGTCGCCGAGGGAGATCATCGCCTCAATTCCCCTCGAAGACCGGCTTCTGCTTCGCCGCGAAGGCATGGTAGGCGCGGGCGAAATCCTCGGTCTGCATGCAGAGGGCCTGCGCAACTGCCTCGGCCTCGATGGCGCTTTCCACCGACATGGCCCATTCCATTTCCAGCATGCGCTTGGTCATGGCATTGGCGAAAGTCGGCCCGTCCGCCAGTTCCTGTGCCAACGCTTCGGCTTCCGCCAGCAGCGCGTCCGGCGCGACGAGGCGGTTGAGGAAGCCCCAGCGCTCGGCTTCCTCGCCGCGCAGGACGCGGCCGGTATAGAGCAGCTCCGCCGCCCGGCCCTGCCCGATGATGCGGGGGAGCATGGCGCAGGCGCCCATATCGCAGCCGGCGAGGCCGACGCGGTTGAACAGGAAGGCGATCTTCGCGCCGGCCGTGCCGAGCCGCAGGTCCGAGGCCATGGCGATGATGGCCCCGGCGCCGGCGCAGATCCCGTCGATCGCAGCGATGATCGGCTGCGGGCAGGCGCGCATCGCCTTGACGAGTTCGCCGGTCATCCGGGTGAATTTCAGCAGGCCGGCCGTGTCCATCTCGACCAGCGGGCCGATGATCTCGAAGACATCGCCGCCGGAGCAGAAATTGCCGCCGGCGCCAGTCACGACGATGGCCTTCACCGCCTCCTCCTTCTGGAGGGCGAGGAAGAGGTCGGTCAGCTCGCGGTAGCTTTCGAAGGTGAGCGGGTTCTTCCTGTCCGGACGGTCGAGCGTGATCGTCGCGCGCTTGCCGGAAACGGCGAGCCGGAAATGGGCCGGCTTCGCCGCCGCGACCGGCAGGATGGTGGCATTGGCGACGCTCATGCTTCCTCCGCTTCGGCGCCGGCCCGACGGATGGCGCCCTGGATCGATTGTTTCGTGGTGCCGAGCAGCCGCATCAGCGCCGGCAGGTCGGAGCCGCCGAGGCCGGCGAACAGATCGGCGATCCATTCCTCGTGCCGCTCCGCCATGACTCGGAACTGGCGGCGGCCCGACGCCGTCAGCGAGATGACCTGCACGCGGCGGTCATGCGGGGCGGGGCGCTTGTCGACGAGGCCTTCCTCGACAAGGCCCGCCACCACCGTGGTGACATTGCCGTTCGAGACCATCAGCCGCTGCGAGACCTCGCCCACGGTCATGCCGGTGGCGGATTTCTCGAGCTGCGCCATCAGGTCGAACCGCGGCAGGGTGGTGCGGAATTCCTCGCGCAGGCGGCGCCGGATCTCGCGCTCGATCATGGTCGAGCAGGTCAGGAGCCGCAGCCAGAGGCGCAGCTCGTCCTTGTGGTCGCCCGGGCGTTCGCTGGCCTTGGTCTCGCGGTCGAGGGGGCGGATGGCTTCCGGCGTGTCCATCAGAATTCCCCGCCATTGACGAGAAGCGACTGGCCGGAAAGCCCGGTGGCGCCTTCCCCGGCAAGGAAGAGCACGCTGGCAGCGACCTCCTCCGGCTGGATCAGCCGGCCGAGCGGGTTCTCCGCCGCGAGTTTTGCCTTTGCGGAATCGCGGTCGAGGCCACCCTTGTCCTGCAGGCGATCGACCGCGCCGGCCACGAGATCGGTATCGGTGAAGCCGGGCGAGACCGCGTTGACCGTGATGCCATGCCGCGCGACCTCGAGGGCCAGCGAGCGGACCATGCCGAGCACGGCATGTTTCGAGGCGGAATAGGCGCTCGTATAGGCGTAGCCCCGATGCCCGGCCGTTGAGGCGATGGCGATCAGCCGGCCGCGCCGGCGCTCGATCATGCCCGGCAGCGCTGCCTGGAAGGTCAGCACCGTGCCGATGAGGTTAAGGTCGAGCATCCGCCGCCAATGCGCGGCATCGGCCTTGAGGAACGGCGCGGTCTCGGCGCCGCCGGCATTGGCGACGACGATGTCGAGCGGGCCGAGGGCGGCGAGCGCCGGCGCGATGGCGGCTTCGTCGGTCAGGTCCAGCGGAAGCGCCGCATCGGCCACGCCGTCGGCCAAAGCCGCCTCCAGGCGCGCCCGATCCCGTCCGGTGATCGTGACACGGGCCCCGGCGCCCTTGAGGGCTGCCGCCACGGCCCGGCCGATCCCCCGGCTGCCGCCGGTCACCAGCGCGTGTTGGCCCGTCAGGCTTGGCATCTCGCCTCCTCATGCAAGGACGAGGGTCATTATTTCATATTCAAAGTAATTGTCCAGTCGGACCGCCCGCGCGCCGGCCGGGAACCGGACCCGCCGAACATATGGACGGGAAATCAGGTACTTGATGATGTTGCGTTCGCGGGTTGGCCCGGGATGTCCGGCTGCGGCACGGATGCCGCTTGCCACAAAAATATTTCAAGCTTAAAATGCTTGCACTCGATCGCGGGAGGGTGCCATGCGCATTGCGGTTGTCGGCGGCGGGCCTGCCGGTTTGTATTACGCGCTCCTGATGAAGCGGGACTGGCCCTCGCTCGACATCACGGTTTACGAGCGCAATCGCCCCGATGATACATTCGGCTTCGGCGTGGTCTTTTCCGACCAGACCCTTGACACGTTCCGTGCGACCGATGCCCCGAGCTACCGGGCAATTGCCGACAGCTTCGCCTATTGGGACGACATTGAAATCCATTTCAAGGGCAGCGTCCACCGCGTCGGCGGCAACGGCTTCTGCGGCTGCTCGCGCCGCACGCTGCTCATGCTGCTGCAGGCCCGGGCGCGCGAACTCGGCGTCCGCCTCGTCTTTTCCGAAGAGGTTGTCGACGGGGATGCGCTGGCGGCGACGCATGATCTCGTCGTGGCGGCGGATGGCATCAACAGCCGGATCCGCGAGACGCATCGCGGCCATTTCCAGCCGGAAACCGACCTTCGCCCCAACCATTTCACCTGGATGGGCTCGACCCGGCCATTCGATGCCTTCACCTTCTTCTTCAAGGAGACGGAGCACGGCATCTTCATCGCGCATTGCTACCAGTACGAGCCGGGCCACTCGACCTGGGTGCTGGAAACCGACCCGGCCGCCTTCCGCAAGGCCGGGCTCGACCGGATGGACGAGGCCGCCTCGGCGGCGTTCCTCGAAGGCGTCTTCGCCGAGGAACTTCAGGGCCACCGGCTGATCACCAACCGCTCGATGTGGCGCAATTTTCCGATGATCCGCTGCGCGCGCTGGGTGAAGGACAATATCGTCCTGCTCGGCGATGCGAAGGCCACGGCGCATTTCTCGATCGGCTCGGGCACCAAGCTCGCCATGGAGGATTCGATCGCGCTGCATCAGGCCTTCCATGCGAAAGGCCTCGATGTTGCGGCGGCGCTCGCGCATTTCGAGACGGCGCGGCGCGAGGATGTCGAGAAAACCCAGCATGCGGCGGATGTCAGCCTCGTCTGGTTCGAGGATGTGCGGCGCTTCTGGCATTTCGAGCCCTTGCGCTTCGCCTTCGGGCTGATGACGCGCTCCAAGGCGATCACCTATGACAATCTCGCGCTCCGCGCGCCGGAGATGGTGGACGCGGTTGACCGGATGGTGGCGGAAACGGTCGGGCCGGATGCCAAGGCCCGCCGCGATGGCAGCCCGGTGCCGCCGCTCTTCCAACCCTTCCGGCTGCGGGAGATGAAACTGGTGAACCGTGCTGTCGTCTCGCCGATGTGCCAGTATTCGGCGGTCGACGGCCTGCCGCAGGACTGGCACCTGATGCATTACGGCTCCCGCGCGGTGGGCGGGGCCGGGCTCGTCTTCACCGAGATGGTCTGCGTGGCCGGGGATGCGCGGATCACGCCGGGTTGCGCCGGGCTCTATACCGACGCACAGGAAGCGGCGTGGAAACGGATCGTCGATTTTGTCCATGCGAATTCCGCCGCGAAGATCGCGCTGCAGCTCGGTCATGCTGGCCAGAAGGGCGCCACCAGGCTGATGTGGGAGGGGATGGACCGCCCGCTGCCGGAAGGCGCGTGGCCGATCGTTTCCGCCTCGCCGGTGCCCTATTACCCCGACAGCCAGGTGCCGGCCGAACTCGACCGCGCCGGGATGGACCGGGTGATGGCCGAATTCGTCGCGGCAGCGGAACGGGGCCATCGCGCCGGCTTCGACATGCTGGAAATGCATGCGGCCCATGGCTACCTGCTGGCGAGTTTCCTCTCGCCGCTGACCAACCGCCGGAAGGATGCCTATGGCGGCAGTCTCGAGAACCGTCTGCGCTTCCCGCTGGAAGTGTTCCGCGCCCTGCGCCGCGCCTGGCCGGCAGAAAAGCCGATGTCGGTGCGCATCTCCGCGACAGACTGGAAGGAAGGCGGGCTTTCGGGCGCGGATTCGGTGGCGATCGCCGAGGCCTTTGCCGCAGAGGGCTGCGACCTGATCGATGTCTCCACCGGGCAGACGGTGCATGATGCCCGGCCGAATTACGGCCGGATGTTCCAGACGCCGTTCTCCGACCGGATCCGCAACGAGGCCCGCATCGCCACGATGTGCGTCGGGGCGATCACCAGCGCCGACCAGATGAACACGATCATCGCGGCGGGGCGGGCCGATCTCGTCGCGCTCGGGCGGCCGCATCTCGCCGATCCGGCTTTCACGTTGCGCGCGGCAGCCTGGTACCAGGCGGATATCCACCAGCCGGTGCAATATCGCCCCGGCAAGGACCAGATCTTCCGCAACAGCGTGCGCGAGCGCGATGATCTCATCGATCTCAAGATCAAGGCCAAGCCGGACCGGCATGCGCATCGGCAACCTTCCTCGGTCGACTCGAAGGCTGCCGAGTAATGGCGTTGAAACCGGAAGGCGATTGCTGGATCATAGTTTACCATAACTAAATTATTTGTTGCGACATTTGGACAACTCACCGTGTCGGGAGCGGTCCATGAAGCCTCGTCTTGTCGTGAATCTCGCCTGCGCCTTCGCGATCGGTTTTGCCATCCTGCAGGGGGCGATCAGTTTCGTGATCACCAAGACCTTTCAGGCTGCCGGCGAGCAATCGGCGGTGCTGATGACGTCGATGCGGCATCACATGACCGCCGACATGATGCACGACAACCTCCGCGGCATCGTCTTCCGGGCGCTGTACGGTGTTGCGATCGACGAGTTGGACATGATCAAGGCGGCGGCCGAGGACTTGAAGGAATCGGCCCAGACCTTCCGCAACGAAATCAAGGCTCAGGACGAGCTTGCCCTGCCGGATGACGTGCGGGCAGCCCTGAAGACCGTGCGCGAGCCGCTGGAGAAATACATCGCCTCGGCCGAGTCGCTTGTCGGACTTGCCGAAAAGGGGAGCCTGAAAGACGCCCGTGCGGCCCTGCCATCCTTCCTCGACGCCTTCAAGGCGCTGGAAGGCGAAATGGCGCGCGTTTCCGGCGCGATCGAGAAGGCAAATGCCCGCCAGGTCGAGGAAGGCTCGGCCTACGGGACTTCGATGTCCTGGCTCAACCTCGCCATGCTCACGTTCGGCATGCTGCTCTATGTCACGCTGATCCTGCAGTTCCACAAGCGGATCCTGCGCCCGATCGGCAACGCCTCCGAGGCGCTGGCGGCTCTGGCACGCGGCGATCTCAGCGAGCGGGCGATCCCGGAAAGCAAGGTCGAGGAAGTCGCCAATCTCGTGCAGGCCCTCCGGCATTTCCGTGAAGAAGCCGCCCAGAAGATCGCCAACGAGCAGGCCGTCCGCGAGGCGCGCGACTCGGCCGAGGCCGAGCGCAACCGCCTTCAGAAGAGCGCGCAGGCCTTCGAGAGCCAGGCCGTTGGCGTGGCTGTCGCCGTGGCGGAGGCCGCGCGGTCGATGCGCGAGGCGGCGGAGCATCTCAGCCGAAGCGCTGATGGCACGTCGCGCCAGTCGGTCATCGTTTCCGCCGCATCGGAGGAAACCTCGATCAATGTCGGCGCGCTGTCCGGATCGGTGGATACCCTCGCCCAGTCGATGCAGGCGGTGGCGGATACGGTGCGCCAGTCGAGCGAGATCTCGGAGCGGGTGATGGGCGAGGCCGAGCATACGGTCAACAAGGTCCAGGCCCTGACCCAGGCGACGCAGCAGATCGGCGAGATCGTCGGGATGATCCAGAACATCGCCGCGCAGACCAACCTGCTCGCGCTCAACGCGACGATCGAGGCGGCACGGGCCGGCGAGGCCGGACGCGGCTTCGCCGTCGTGGCCAGCGAGGTGAAGGAACTTGCCGCGCAGACCGCGCGGGCGACCACCGAGATCACCGAGCAGATCAACCAGATCCAGGGCACGACCGCCGAGGCCGCGAGCGCGATCAACGGTGTCGCGAAGGCGATCCACCAGATCAACGCCATGGCCTCGCAGGCGGCGCATGCCGTGACCGACCAGGGCGTGGCAACGCAGGAAATCGCCCGCAACGTGCAGGAAGCGATGGCCGGGACGGCCGAGGTGGCCGGCAATATCACGCAGGTCAGCCAGGCCGCGTCGGAATCGAGCCAGGTCGCCGGCAGCATCCTCAAGGCGTCGGAAGGGCTGGCCCAGCAGGCTGATCGCCTGCGCGGCGAAATCGACAGCTTCGTGCAGTCGATGCGCTCCGCCGCCTGACAGGCCTCTCGCGGCGGTTGCAAGCCGCCGCCGGGTTGTCCACGATGGCCCTCCTGCTGGAGGTGCCATGTCTTCGATCGACCCGAAATCCGACGAGCTGATTTTCCAATCCGCCCTGACCGTTGTCGGTCGCCTCGCCACGGGCGAGATCACCCCGCTCGATTGCCTCGATGCGCTCGAAGCGCGCGTGGCCAAGGTGGAGGCGCCGGTCAATGCGCTGCCGACCCGCGATTTCGGCCGGGCCCGCAAGGCGGCGCAGGCGCTGATGGCCCGGCCTCTGGCCGAACGCGGCCCGCTTTTCGGCCTGCCCGTCGCCATCAAGGACCTGACAGAGGTGGCGGGGATGCGGACGACCTTCGGCTCGCCGATCTTCGCCGATCACGTGCCGGCGCAATCCGATCCGCTGGTCGAGCGGCTCGAAGCCGAGGGCGGCATCGTCTATGCCAAGACGAACACGCCGGAATTCGGCGCCGGTGCGAACACGTTCAACGAGGTGTTCGGCCCGACCCGCAACCCCTGGGATACGAGGCTCTCCGCGTCCGGTTCTTCGGGCGGCTCGGCCGTGGCACTCGCCACAGGCACGGCCTGGCTGGCGCATGGCTCCGATCTCGGCGGTTCGCTGCGCAACCCGGCCAGCTTCTGCGGCATCGTGGGCATGCGGCCATCGCCGGGACGCGTCGCCACGCAGCCCGCCGCGCCGATGGACCGGCTGCTGAGCGTGCAGGGGCCGATGGCGCGGAATGTTGCCGATTGCGCCTTTTTCCTCGACCTGCTGAGCGGCGAGGATATCCGCGATCCCGTCTCGTTGCCCAAGCCGGAGACCGGCTTCCTCGCCGCGCTCGGCAGGGGATGGGCGCCGAAACGTGTCGCCTTCTCGGCCGATCTCGGCATTACGCCGGTCGATGCCGAGGTTGCCGCGATCTGCCGCGCCGCCGCCGCGCGATTCGCCGAAGCCGGGGCGATCGTCGAGGAGGCGCATCCGGATTTCTCCGAGGCGCATGAGAGCTTCAACACGCTCCGCGCCAAGGGATTCGCCATCTCGAAGAAGGCCCTGCTCGATTCCCATCGAGACAAGCTCAAGCCGGAAGTGATCTGGAACATCGAGAAGGGCCTCTCGCTCACGATGGACGAGATCACCCGCGCCGAGACGCAGCGCCTCGCCATGTATCAGCGGACGCTGAAGTTCTTCGGCGAGTACGACCTCCTGCTTGCGCCGGGCACGATCGTGCCGCCTTTCCCGGTCGAGCAGCGCTATGTCGAACGCTGCAACGGCGTCGAATTCGACAATTACGTGCATTGGCTGGCGATTGCCTATGCCATCACGCTGGTGGCCTGCCCCTCGGTCTGCATTCCCTGCGGCTTCACCTCCAGCGGCCTGCCGGTCGGGTTGCAGGTGGTGGCGCGGCCCCGCGCCGATGCGCAGGCGCTGGCGGGCGCCCAACTCCTCGAAGGGCTGCTCGGCCTGCCGTTCGGCCAGCCGATCGAGCCGAGGGTGAGGGGGTGATTTTTGTTTGGGTCCCTCGCAACGGCCCTGACGGGCCTGCTCGGCGTCGCGTTGCTCCTCGCCAAGGCCGTTGGCCTTGGCAGGTTCCTTTCTTTTGGGTCCCTCGCAACGGCCCTGACGGGCCTGCTCGGCGTCGCATTCGCTCCTCGCCAAGGCCGTTGGCCTTGGCAGGTTGCGGCTAAACCGGGTTAAAGCCGAGGCGGCGTAATTCGTCACCGGATTCCGCGAGAGCGACACGGAATGCCGCGATGGCGTCGGGGTTGCGCGGGATGCGGGGAACCGCAAAATCGTAATGTTCGTCCGCCAGCGGGATGAAGGCGAGGTCGAGCGCCTGTGCCACCGGGGCGATGGCCACGCCCCAATCCGCGCGGTGCTGGGCCACGCTCGCCGCGACCGCATGATGCGAGCGGGGCTGATTCCAGTAGCCTCCCGGCCGGGCACCCTTCAGCAGGCCATCGATCAGGGTGCGCGTGCCGGCGCCCTGATTGCGGTTGACCATCAGGCAATCCGGATCGGCGAGGGCGGCAGCGACGGCCTCCTCGAGGCTGCGCCCGGCAAAACGCGGATCGTCCTTCCGGTGGACGAAGCCCTGCAGCCGCTTCCAGCCGGGAATGAGGTCCAGTTCCGGCGTCAGGAAGGGCCGGTTATAGACGCCGCTGGCCGGGTCCATCAGGTGGATCGGCGCGAGATCGGCCTCAGCGCGCTTGATCGCGCCGAGCCCACCGAGCGAACCAAGGGCGAGGATGCGGGCGGACAGGCCCTGCCGGCGCAGCGTGCTGACGAGCGCGTCAAGGCCGGTGCAATGGCTGCCGATGATCACGAGATCGGGGATGCGGATGCCCGGCGAGAACAAGGTCACCGGCACGCGGCTGCCGGCGGGCAGGGAATCCGCCTCGGCCGCGATGGCGACGAAGCCATCGGCCTGCGAGAAGGCGGTGACGGCGCCGGAGCCCTTGCCGACCGGATGGGCCACGAGGCCCTCCGCATCCTCGGCCAAAGCCACCATGGCGAATTCGGTGCGGCCGAGTTCGGAAGGGATGCGCGCCGGGATCCGGGCCTCGAACCGCGCCTCCTCACGCGCGGGCAGCCCGGCCATCGTGCGGAGAACGGGGACCACGATGTCGTGGAAGGTGAACATCGCCGAGGTCGGGAAGCCCGGCAGCACGATGACGGGCTTGCCGGCGCAGACCGCGAGGCAGAGCGGCTTGCCCGGCTTCAGCGCCACGCCATGGGCGAGGATGCCCGGCTCGCCCAGCCGGCCGACAAGACGATAGGTGAGATCGCCCGCGCCCTTGGAGGTGCCGCCGGAGAGGAGGATGGCGTCCGCTTCGGCATGGGCCGTGCGCAGCGCGGTTTCCAGCCGGGCCTCGTCATCGGGCACGATGCCGAGCCGCAAAGCCTCGCAGCCATTCTCCTCGAGCGCGGCGGCAATGATCGGCCCGTTCGAATCATAGATCTGCGCCGGTGCCAGCTTCTGGCCGGGCTCGACCAGCTCGTTCCCGGTCGAGAACACGGCGATGCGCGGCTTCCGCCAGACCGGGATGTCGGCCAGCCCGACCGCGGCGAGCATGCCGATCTCGCGGGCGGTGAGCTGCGTCCCGGCATGGAGCAGCACCTGCCCGCGGGCGATGTCCGACCCGGCATAGGATAGGTTCTGGCCGGGCGTGACGGCGCGTGTGACGCAGATCGCCGCCTCGCCCTCCGGATCCGTGTGTTCGATCATCACCACGGCATCGGCCCCGCGCGGGATCGGACCGCCGGTCGAGATCGGGGTGGCCGTGCCGGGTTGCACGGTCAGGGCCGGGTCATGGCCGCAGGTGATGGTCTCGGCATTGAGCCGCAGCCGGACCGGCGCCGCCTGGCTGGCGGCGGCAAGATCGGCCGCGCGCACGGCGAACCCATCCACCACGGACCGATCGAAGGGCGGGGCATCGACCGCCGCATGGATATCCTCCGCGAGGACACGGCCCGAGGCCGTGGCGAGCGGGCAGGTCTCGCGGCCCAGCGGGGCCGGGCGCACCGCCTCCGTGAAGCGGCGCACGGCCTCCTCGCGCGTCAGGATGCGCAGGAACTGGTCTTGCACGAGGCCGGCGCGGGGTTCGGTCACGGCGGATCCTTTCGTCAGGCGAGCAGCGGGGCGAGGCGATGGGCAGCCAGTGTCGCGCCGGCCGCGAAGCCTTCGATGCCCGGCGGCAGGACGCAGTAACCGGCCGAGGCCAGCCATGAAGCGAGCGTGATCTCGCCGATGCCGAGGGGAGTCAACTGGCCCGCATTCTCCGCAAGGAGCGCAATCGAGGTACTGCCAAGGCCGGCACTGATCTTCCGGGCCAGCGTCCCGGCCTGGGGGAAGGGGCGCGCGCCGGTCCAGTGGCAGAGGATCGGCAGGAGCACGGCGAGAACCATTGCCAGCGCACCATCGAAGCGCGGCGGGATTTCGAGGCGGATGCCGCCCTCAACCGGTTCGAGCCAGCCGGTCTCGCCTGGCTGGAGTGCGAGACGGGGCGTGGTTTCGCGCGCCGGTTCGAGCCGGAACAGGGCCATCCCGCCGGTTCCGATGCGGATGCCGCACTCCTCCAGCAACGCCGCGAGCAGGGCGGCGAGGACCGGATCGAACCCGTCGAGGCTGGCGGTCAGGTCGAAGACCGGGAGGGTTTCGAGCTCCGCCATCCGCGCGGCAAGGGCATGGGCGGGCGTCACCCGGCCGCCGGCGGGCAGGATGACCTGTCCCTCGGCGAGATCCTCGCCCCGCCGGCGGATATTGAGGCCCGGCGCGGCGCTGTCCGTGATTTCGAGAAAGGCGCCCTGATCCTGCACGGAATCGGGGTCGAGCAGGGCATCGGTTCCCCGGGGGAGGACATCGCCGGGGACAAGGGCCGGCGGTCGGTCCATCACGAGGACCGGCGATTGCGGCCCGGCGCCGACGACATCTTCCGCCCGGAGAGCGAGGCCGGCCCGCAGGGCGATGGATTCCGGAGGAACCGGCCCGGATGCGCGGATGGCCGAGGCCGCAAGGCGGCCGATCGCGGCTTCCGGGGCCATGTGGAGAACCGGCAGGTCGGGCCTTTGCGCGAGGCAGGGCGCGATCAGGCTGTCGAGAGGGCGGAGCCGCATGGGGTTTTCCTTGCCGTTTCTCTTGTGCGGTCGCTTCTGTCCTAGGCGGAATCCCCGCCGGGGGACAAGGCTTGTCTCGCTTCACGCTTTCCCGCATGGAAGCGGCACGAGTGGAAGAGGTTTCCCGATGTCCGAGGCCCCGGCACCCCTGCAGGCGCTGATCGCCGCGCATCATGCGCGCAAGCCGCCGCGAACGTGGTCACTGCTGGTGACCATCTTCGGCGTGGTGGCGCTGCCGCGCGGCGAGGCGTTGCGCCTGTCCGACCTGCAGGACTGGCTCGGCGCGCTCGGCATCGAGCCCGGGCTGGTGAGGACGGCGCTGTCGCGGCTGGTCTCGAACGGCACGCTGGCCCGCGAGCGCGACGGCAAAGCTGCGCTATACCGGCTTTCCCCCGGTGCCGAGGATGATTTCGGCCGGGCGGCGGCGCTGATCTTCGGCGATGACCGGCCGCAGCCGGATGGCCGTCTCCATCTCGTGCTGATCGAGGAGGGCACCGACCGCGCAAGCCTCCGGGCCGAGCTGGTCGAGAGCGGCTATGGCGCGCTGGCGGCCAACCTGCTGGCCCGGCCGGTCCATGCCGGCCGCGCGGATCGCGAGGGCGACGGGCTGACCGGCTTCCATGCCGAAGGCGACGCCGCGCTCGCGGCCCGGGTGCAGGGTCTCTGGCCGCTGGCCAGCCTGCAGGCCGGCTACCGGATGGTGGCCGGTCATGCTGCTGCCTTGCTGCCGCTGGCGCCCGGCCTCGGCTGGCGCGAGGCGTTCCTCGCGCGGCTGCTTCTGGTGCATGAATTCCGCCGGCTTGTGCTGCGGGATCCGTTCCTGCCGGAAGGGCTGCTGCCGGCCGACTGGCCGGGGCCCGAGGCACGCCGCCTGTTCGACGGAACCCTTGCGGCGCTGGAGGCGCGGCTGAGGCTGCTGGAAGCCGCGCATGTGGATTTGTAACCAAAAACGTTGACAGAATTATTTTTCGTAACATACTCCCGGAAACGACATCAGGGAGGATGCCGCGCATGTATGCCCAGGCGCTGAACGTGGCCGAGAAGGCCCATGCCGATGATCCGGAATTGCGGGCCCGGTTCCAGAGCCGCGTCGATGCCGAGGAAAAGATCGAGCCGAATGACTGGATGCCGGAAGGCTATCGCCGGACGCTCGTGCGGCAGATTTCCCAGCATGCCCATTCCGAGATTGTCGGCATGCTGCCCGAGGGCAACTGGATCACCCGCGCGCCGTCGCTCAAGCGCAAGGCCGCCCTGCTGGCCAAGGTGCAGGACGAGGGCGGGCACGGGCTCTACCTCTATTCGGCCGCTGAAACGCTGGGCGTGAGCCGCGAGGAACTGGTCGGGCAATTGCTGACCGGCAAGGCGAAATATTCCTCGATCTTCAATTATCCCACGCCGAGCTGGGCCGATATGGGCATGATCGGCTGGCTGGTCGATGGGGCGGCGATCATGAACCAGATCCCGCTCTGCCGCTGCTCCTACGGGCCTTACGCGCGGGCGATGATCCGCATCTGCAAGGAAGAGAGCTTCCACCAGCGGCAGGGCTACGAGATCGTCATGACGCTGGCGCGCGGCACCCCGGCGCAGAAGAAGATGGCGCAGGATTCGCTCAATCGCTGGTGGTGGCCGGCCCTGATGATGTTCGGCCCGTCCGACAGGGACAGCCAGCATTCCGACCAGAACATGGCGTGGAAGATCAAGCGCTTCTCCAATGATGACCTGCGCCAGAAATTCATCGATGCCACCGTGCCGCAGGGCCATTTCCTCGGCCTGACTTTCCCGGATCCCGACCTTCGCTTCAACGAGGCGACCGGGCATTGGGAGCATGGCCCGATCGACTGGAGCGAGTTCAACCGCGTCGTGCGGGGCGAGGGGCCCTGCAACCGCGAGCGGCTGAAGGCGCGCCAGAAGGCGCATGACGACGGCGCCTGGGTGCGCGAAGCCGCGCTTGCGCATGCCGAAAAGCGCGCGGCCCGCAAGGCAGCGGCAAAGATCGCGGCGGAATGAGGCAAGGGGAGATGTCCGAGATGACCGAGAAGACCATGCCGCTCTGGGAAGTGTTCATCCGCTCCCGCACCGGGCTCAGCCACCGCCATTGCGGCTCGCTCCATGCGCCCGATGCGGAGATGGCGCTGCAGGCGGCGCGCGACGTCTATACCCGCCGGGGCGAGGGGCTGTCGATCTGGGTGGTGCCGTCCAGCGCCATCACGGCCTCCGACCCGCAGGACAAGGATGCGCTGTTCGAGCCGACCGCCTCGAAGATCTACCGCCATCCCACCTTCTACGAGGTGCCGGAGGAAGTGGGGCATATGTGATGGAAACGCCGCTCTTCACCTACACGCTCCGGCTGGCGGACAATGCGCTCGTTCTCGGGCATCGGCTGTCGGAATGGTGCGGCCACGGTCCGATGCTCGAGGAGGATCTCGCCCTTGCCAACATGGCGCTCGACCTGATCGGGCAGGCCCGCAACCTCTACAGCCATGCCGGCGCGATCGAGGGCCAGGGCCGCAGCGAGGATGACCTCGCCTATCTCCGCGATTGCCCGGACTGGCGGAACATCCTGCTCGTCGAGCGGCCGCGCGGCGATTTCGCCTTCACGATCCTGCGGCAGTTCCTCTATGCCGCCTTCATGCACCCGTATTTCGAGCGGCTCTCGGCCTCGAAGGACGAGACCTTGGCTGCGATCGCGGCGAAATCGGTCAAGGAGATGGCCTATCATCTCCGCCATGCCGGCGAATGGGTGATCCGACTCGGAGACGGCACCGAGGAAAGCGCGGCCCGGCTGAAGGAGGCGCTTGAGGATCTCTGGCCCTTCACCGGCGAGATGTTCGAGGTGGACGGCGTCGAGCGGGCGCTGATCGATGCCGGGATCGCGGTCGATCCGGCGGCGATCCGGCCGGTCTGGGATGCCACGATCGACCATGTCTTCGGCGAGGCGCTGCTGGCCCGCCCGCGGGATGGCTGGATGCAGACCGGCGGACGGCGGGGCGAGCATTCGGAGCATCTCGGCCACCTGCTGGCCGACCTGCAATTCATGCAGCGCACCTATCCCGGCGCGACCTGGTGACATGATGGGCGAGGTGGCATCCTTCCCCGCGAAGGTCGTCGATGCCGAACTGGCCACGGCCCATGCCGCGGCGGCCGCGGTCTGCGATCCGGAAGTGCCGGTCCTGACCATCGCCGATCTCGGCGTGCTGCGCGACGTGACGCGCACCGAAAACGGCATCGAGGTCACGATCACGCCGACCTATTCCGGCTGCCCGGCGATGGACATGATCGCGATGCAGGTCGATCTCGCGCTCGAGAAAGCGGGGATTGCCCGGCGCAAGGTCACGCTGTCGCTCAGCCCGGCCTGGACGACCGACTGGATGAGCGAGGCCGGCAAGGAGAAGCTCCGCGCCTATGGCATTGCGCCGCCGGTCGGCAAGGCGAAGGGCCGCGCGGCCCTGTTCGGGGTGGACGAGGTGGCCTGTCCGCATTGCGGTTCGGCCGAGACCGAGCGCGTCTCCGAATTCGGCTCCACGGCCTGCAAGGCGCATTGGCGGTGCCTGACCTGCCGCGAGCCGTTCGATTATTTCAAATGCATCTGAGGCCAGCCATGTCCACGCCCCGCTTCCATGCCCTGCCGATCCGCGAGATCCGCCGTGAAACCCCCGATGCGGTGTCCATCGCCTTCGCGGTGCCCGAGGATCTGGCCGAGGCCTATCGTTTCGAGCAGGGGCAATATCTCACCCTGCGCGCCGTGATCGACGGCGAGGACCTGCGCCGTTCCTATTCGATCTGCACCGGCGAGGATGAAGGCGAGCTGCGCGTCGCGGTCAAGGAGGTCGAGGGCGGCGCCTTCTCCACCTTCGCCAACCGGGCGCTGCAACCCGGGGCGACGCTGGAGGTGATGACGCCGATGGGCCGGTTCGGCGCCTCGAGCCGTGAGGGGCGGGGCCGGCATCTCGTGTTCTTCGCCGCCGGTTCGGGCATCACACCGGTGCTCTCGATCATCCGGACCCAGCTGGCCCGGGATCCGGATTGCCGGCTGACCCTGTTCTACGGCAACCGGAATTCCGCCGGCATCCTGTTCCGCGAACAGCTCGAGGATCTGAAGGACCGGAATCTCGGGCGGCTGGCCGTGCACCATATCCTCAGCCGGGAGGCGCAGGATATCGACCTGCTCAATGGCCGGATCACCCCGGAGAAGATCGCGCTGCTGGTCCGGACGCTGGGCGGGATCGAGGCGATCGACGATGTCTATCTCTGCGGCCCGGAAGAGATGATCACCGGGGCGAAGGCGGTGCTGGCCGAACTCGGCGCCGCTCCGGAGCGGATCCATGTCGAGCTGTTCACCAGCAACGCGCCGCGGGCCGCGGGGGCGAAGCCGAAGCCGGCTTCAGGCGCCGCCCCGGGCATTCCGCTGCACCTGACCCATGATGGCCAGAGCCATGCGATCACGCTCCAGCCCGGCGAGACCGTGCTCGAAGCCGCCGAACGCGCCGGGCTCGACGTGCCCTATTCCTGCCGGGGCGGGATGTGCTGCACCTGCCGCGCCCGGGTGACCGACGGCACGGCGAGCATGGATGTCAATTTCAGCCTCGAGCCCTGGGAGGTCGAGGCCGGGTATGTGCTGGCCTGCCAATGCCGGCCCACCGGCGAGAGGCTGGCGGTGGATTTCGACCAGATGTGAGGCGGCCCCTCACCCGCCGTCGCTTCGCGCCGTCGACCTCTCCCCGAGGGGGAGAGGTGAGGGGCTTCCGGCGAAGCGCGCGCCTCAGACCGCCTCCAGCCCCAGTGCGATGCCCTGGCCGACGCCGATGCACATGGAGGCGAGGGCCCGCTTGCCGCCGCGCACTTTCATCTCGATCGCCGCTGTCAGCGCCAGCCGCGCGCCGGACATGCCAAGCGGATGGCCGAGTGCGATGGCGCCGCCATTCGGGTTCACATGCTCTGCATCATCCGGCAGGCCGAGCAGGCGCAGGCTGGCCAAAGCCTGCGCGGCGAAGGCCTCGTTGAGTTCGATCACGTCGAAATCCTTCGGGGTGACGCCGAGGCGCGCGCAGAGCTTCTGCGTCGCCGGGGCGGGGCCGATCCCCATGATGCGCGGCGGCACGCCGGCCGTGGCGAGGCCGGTAATCCGGGCGAGGGGTGTCAGGCCGAAGCGCTTCACCGCCGCTTCCGAGGCAACGAGCACCGCGGCCGCGCCGTCATTGACGCCGGAGGCATTGCCCGCCGTCACCGAGCCGCCCTTGCGGAAGGGGGTGCCGAGGCTGGCCAGCTTCTCCAGCGTCGTCTCGCGCGGATGCTCGTCCCGATCCACGATCACCGGATCGCCCTTTCTCTGCGGGATCGTCACCGGCGTGATCTCGCGGGCGAGGCGGCCATTCCGCTGCGCGGCGGCGGCGCGGGCCTGCGAGCGCAGGGCGAAGGCATCCTGATCCGCACGGCTGACGTGGTAGTCCTCGGCGACGTTCTCCGCCGTTTCCGGCATGGAATCGATCCCGTATTGGGCCTTCATCAGCGGGTTGACGAAGCGCCAGCCGATCGTGGTGTCGAACACCTCGGCCGAACGCTGGAACGCCTCCTGCGCCTTGCCCATGACGAGGGGGGCGCGCGTCATGCTTTCCACGCCGCCGGCAATCAGGATCTCGGCCTCGCCGGCCTTGATGGCGCGGGCGGCCATGCCGATGGCGTCGAGGCCGGAGCCGCAGAGGCGGTTGACCGTGGTGCCGGGAATCCCGACCGGCAGGCCGGCCAGCAGCCCGGCCATGCGGGCGACGTTGCGGTTGTCCTCGCCGGCCTGGTTGGCCGAGCCGAGGATGATCTCGTCCACCGCACCGGCAAGCTCCGCCGGGAAGCGGGCCATCAGCGCGGCGATCACATGCGCGGCCATGTCATCCGGGCGGACCTGGGCCAGCACGCCGCCATAGCGGCCGATCGGCGTGCGCGTGCCATCGACGAGATAGGCGTTGGTCATGGGAAATCCTCAGCGATCAGGAGTATTGAGCGAAGCGAAGGTCCGGCCGCTGCCAGCCAGTTCGCGCAGGAGCGGGGCGACGGCATAGGCCGCCCCGTCGCGCGCGGCGATGGCTTCGGCCTCGGCAAGGATCGTGGCGAGGCCGGTCTCATCGGCGAAATGCATCGGCCCGCCGCGCCAGTTCGGGAAGCCGTAGCCGTTGACGAGCACGAGATCGATCTCGAACGGGCGCGCGGCAATGCCCTCGGCGAGGATATGCGCGCCTTCATTGACCATGGTGGTCAGGACACGGCTCTGGATTTCCTCCGCCGTGAAGCGGCGCTGCTTCCGCCCGGTGCCGGCGGCATGCGTACGGACCAGCGCGTCGATCTCCGGATCGACCTGCCTTTTGCCATCGACATAGAGATACCAGCCCTTGCCGGCCTTCTGGCCGAAGCGCCCGGCCTCGCAGAGGCGATCGACCAGCGGCACGTCCCTCGCGGCAGGGTCGCGCGTGGCGGCGAGGCGCTTGCGGCGGGCCCAGGCAATGTCGAGCCCGGCGAGATCCTGCACGGCGAAGGGGCCCATCGCGAAGCCGAAGGCCTCGAGCGCGGCATCGATCTCCTGCGGCAGCGCGCCTTCCTCGAGCATGAACTCGCATTGCGCGCGATAGCGGGCGAGCAGGCGGTTGCCGATGAACCCATCGCAGACGCCGGCAATGACGGCGATCTTCTTCAGCCGCTTGCCGATGGCGAGGCCGGTGGCGAGCACCTCCTTCGATGTCCGGCGGGCCCGGACGATCTCGAGCAGCTTCATCACATGGGCGGGCGAGAAGAAATGCAGCCCGATGAAGCGCTCCGGATGGGGCAGGGCATCGGCCATCACTTCCAGATCGAGATAGGAGGTGTTGGTGGCGATGATCGTCCCGGCCGACAGCGCCGCGCCCAGACGGGAGAGCAGGTCCAGCTTCACCGCCATGTCCTCGAACACGGCCTCGATCACGAGGTCAGTGCCCGCGAGGGCAGCGAGATCGGTGGTGGGCGTCAGGCGCGAGAGGCGCTCGAGCCGGATTGTCTCATCGATGCGACCGGATTTGACCGATCGGAGATACAGGCCGTTGACGCGATCAAGCCCGGCCTGAAGGGCGGCCTCGCTCGCCTCCATCAGCGTGACGCGGTAGCCGGCATCGAGGAAGGCCACGGCGATCCCGGAGCCCATCGTGCCGGCGCCGATCACGCCGACATGCCTGATCTCGCGCGGGGCGATGCCGGCGAGTTCCGGCACGCGGGCGACCTCGCGTTCCGCCATGAACATGTGGCGCAGGGCCCTGGATTGCGGCGAGGCCATCAGCTCGAAGAAGGTCGCACGCTCCTTCGGCTGGCCCATGGCGAAAGGCTCGGTGCAGGCCAACTCGACAAGCTGGATTGCCGCGAGCGGGGCGGTGCGGCCCTTCGCGTCCTTTTTCACCTTCGTGACCATGGCATTCCATGCCGCCGCGTCGGCAGGGGGAACGGGGCGCTCGGACAGGCGTTCGGGCTTCTGGCCGACCAGGCTTTCGGCGAGGGCGATGGCTTCCTCGCGCAGGTCGCCGGTCGCGATGGCATCGACGAGGCCGAGGGCCAGCGCTTCCTTCGCGCCGACCATGCGGCCGGAGGCGACGAGGTCGAGTGCGGCGACCGGCCCGATCAGGCGCGGCAGGCGCTGCGTGCCGCCGGCGCCGGGCATCAGGCCGAGCTTGACTTCCGGCAGGCCGACGGAACCATCGGCGGCGATGATGCGCCTGGTCGCGGCAAGGCCGATCTCGCAGCCGCCGCCGAGGGCGGTGCCGTGCCACGCCACGACCACCGGCTTCGAGCAGGCCTCGATCCGCGTGATGACATCCGGCAGATGCGGCAGGAGCGGCGTCTTGCCGAATTCGGTGATGTCGCCACCGGCGGTGAAGGTGCGCCCCGCCCCGGCAATCACGATGGCCCCGACTTCCGGGTCGGCATCGAGGCGGAGGATCGCGTCGAGAACGCCCTGCCGCACCGCCTGCGAGGTGGCGTTGACCGGCGGATTGTCGATCTCGAGCAGGGTCACCCTGCCCCGGGGGTGAAGATGGATCACGCGCGTCACTCCGCTGCCGTCGCGGCCGGTTCCGCATAGGCATTCATGGTCAGCAGGTCATAGGTCGCGGCGGTCTCGCCGGCGCCCGTGGTGATTTCTACATCCCAACGCACCTCGCCGTAAGCGGCATTCCTCGGGGATTTCGATTTGACCGTCAGGCGAACACGGATCGACTCGCCGGGCGTGACCGGCTTGAGGAAGCGCAGGTTGTCGAGGCCGTAATTCGCAAGCACCGGTCCGCGCTTCGGCTCGACGAAGAGGCCGGCGGCGAAGGCCAGCAGCAGGTAGCCATGGGCGACGCGGCCGGGGAAGAACGGGTGCCCTTTCACCGCTTCCTCGTCCATATGGGCGTAGAAGGTATCGCCGGTGAACTCGGCGAAATGCTCGATATCGGCGAGGGTGATCACGCGCTCGGGCGAGTGGAAGCTCTGGCCGGGCACCAGTTCCTCGAAAGCGAGGCGGAAGGGATGGGCCGGGCTCACCGGCTCGGGCGTGCCCTTCACATAGCTCTTGGTCAGGGCGGTGAGCATGGCGGGCGAGCCCTGCAACGCCACGCGCTGCATATGGTGCATCACGGCGCGGATGCCGCCGAGCTCCTCGCCGCCGCCGGCCCGGCCGGGACCGCCATGGACGAGGTGCGGCATGGGCGAGCCATGGCCGGTGGATTCCGCCGCGCAATCGGCATTGAGGATCAGCAGCCGGCCATGGAAGGCGCCGGCGCCGAAAACGATGCGGCGGGCGATGTCCGGATCGCGCGTGACGAGCGAGCCGGCGAGCGACCCATCGCCCTTCCGCGCGAGGGTGACGGCCGCATCGAGATCGGCATAGGCGAGCAGGGTCGCCGCCGGGCCGAAGGCTTCGGTATCATGCGGGCGTTCGGCGGCGTCGGCGTTCCGCGCGGCCAGCAGGACCGGCGTGACGAAGGCGCCCTTCACCGCATCGACGCCGGCGATGGCCGCCGAATCCGGATCGCCCCAGACGATGTCGCATTCGGCCCGGAGGCGGTCGATCTGCGCCCGGACATCCGCGCGCTGGTCGAGCGAGGCGAGGGGGCCCATGCGGGTGGTTTCGACGCGCGGATCCCCCACGGCCACGCCGGCAAGGCGCTTGGACAGGGCCGCCTGCACGGCTTCCATCCGCGAGGCGGGCAGGATGATCCGGCGGATGGCCGTGCATTTCTGCCCGGCCTTCACCGTCATCTCGCGGGCGACCTCCTTGATGAAGATGTCGAAATCCGGCGAACCGGGCTCGATATCCGGTGCGAGGATCGAGCAGTTCAGGCTGTCGCGCTCGGCCGTGAAGGGCACGGCATTTTTCAGGATGTTCGCATTGGCCTGCAGCCGCGTCGAGGTGGCGAGCGAGCCGGTGAAGCCGACCATGTCCTGGCTGGTCAGGTGGTCGAGCAGGTCTCCGGTCGAGCCGGCGACGAACTGGAACGCGCCCTCCGGCAGGATGCCGCTCTCGACGATGATCCGCGCGGCCTTCTCCGCGAGATAGGCGGTGGCGGTGGCCGGCTTGGCGATGACCGGCATGCCGCCGAGGATGGAGGGCGCCAGCTTTTCCAGCATGCCCCAGACCGGGAAATTGAACGCGTTGATCTGGATGGACGCGCCCTCGCGCGGCACGCGGACATGCTGGCCGAGGAAGGTGCCGTTGCGCGAGAGGCCCTCGACCGCGCCATCGACGAGGAAGGTCTCGTTCGGCAATTCGCGCTTGCCTTTCGAGGCATAGACAAACAGCGTGCCGATGCCGCCATCGATATCGATCCAGCTGTCGGCGCGGGTGGCGCCGGTGAGGAAGGAGAGCGCATAGAGCTCCTCCTTGCGGGCGGTCAGCGCCTGGGCGAGCGCTTTCAGCAGGCTGGCGCGCTCGTGGAAGGTGAGGGCGCGCAAAGCCGGGCCACCGCGGCGATGGGCGTGACGGAGCAGGGCGGCCATGTCGAGCCCGCCGCTGGTCGCCTCGGCCACGGGGGTGCCGTCAATCGCCGAGACCAGCAGGGCCGGGCTGCCGGTGCCGGCATGCCAATGGCCGAGCGCGTAGGAATGCAGTCTCTGGACGCCCATGGCGATCTCCTTCAATTTCAATGTCCGGCGGCCCTGGCCGTCAGATCCCGAGATAGGCTTCCCGCAGCTTCGGGTCGCCGATCAGCTGGGCCGAGGGCCCGGAATGGGTGATGCGGCCGGTCTCGATGACATAGCCGAAATCGGCCTTGGCGAGCGCGGCGGCGGCATTCTGCTCGACGAGCAGCATGGTGATGCCTTTCGCGCGGAGGCTCTCGATCACGCCGAAAACCTGCTCGACCAGCACCGGGGCGAGGCCCATCGAGGGCTCGTCGAGCAGCAGCAGGCGGGGGCGGCTCATCAGCGCGCGGCCGATGGCGAGCATCTGCTGCTGGCCGCCGGAGAGGCCGCCGGCGGCGAGGTTGCGCTTCTCGCCGAGGATCGGGAACATGGCATAGATCTCGTCGCGCTCCGTCGCGGTGCCGCCGCCATGGAGCCAGCCGCCGAGATTGAGGTTGTCCTCCACCGTCAGCGTGCCGAAGATCTGCCGCCCTTCCGGCACCTGCGCGATGCCGGCCTTCACCCTGTCCTCAGCGGAAAGGCGGGTGATGTCCCGGCCGTCGAAGCGGATCGCGCCGGATTTCAGCGGCTGGACGCCGGAAATCGCCCGGAGCAGGGTGGTCTTGCCGGCGCCGTTGCCGCCGATCAGGCAGACAAGCTGCGAGGCCGGCACGGCAAGGTCGATGCCGTGCAGCACCTCGATGCGGCCATAGGCCGAGGACAGGCCGGAAATCTCAAGCACGGTTCGCCTCCTCGCTGCCGAAGGTTCCGAGATAGGCAGCGATGACGCGCGGATCCTCGCGCACCGCATCCGGCTTGCCGGAAACCAGCTTGCGCCCGCGTTCCAGCACGGTGATCTCGTCCGAGATGCGCATCACCAGCCGCATGTCATGCTCGACCAGCAGGATGGCGATGCCGGCCTTCGCGACATCGTGGATCACGCGGTCGATCTCCTCGGTCTCGACCGGGTTGCAGCCGGCGGCGGGCTCGTCGAGCAGGAGGATGCGCGGCTCGGTGGCGAGCGCCCGGGCGATCTCGAGCCGCTTCAGCGCGCCATAGGAGAGCGAGCCCGCTTCCTTCTCCGCGAGATCGGCCAGGCCGACCCGCGCCAGTTGTGCCATGGCGATCTCACGCGAGTTGCGGTTCTCGGCCCGCACCGTCGGCAGGGCGAGGAGATGGCTGAGGATGCCGGTGCGCTCATGCCTGTGGCAGCCGACCATCACGTTCTCGACCGCACTCATCCGGAAGAAGATCTGCAGGTTCTGGAAAGAGCGCGACAGGCCGCGCCGGGCCAGCTGTTCCGGCGGCAGGCCGGTGACCTCCTCGCCCGCCAGTTTCACGCGGCCGCCCGAGGGCTGGTAGAGGCCGGAAATCAGGTTGAACAACGTGGTCTTGCCGGCGCCGTTCGGGCCGATGATCGAGTGGATCTGGCCGGGCGCGACGGCAAGCGAGACCTGGTCGACGGCGGTGATGCCGCCGAAGGCGATGGAGAGGTTCTCGGTCTCAAGAAGGGCGCTCATGCTCCGCCTCCGCGAAGGCGCGCGAGCAACGAGGGGATCACCCCGCGCGGCAGCAGGATCATGCTGGCCATGATGATCAGGCCGAGCAGGAGATGCTCGTATTCGTGGAAGATCGTCAGCGCCTGCGGCAGGATGACGAGCATTGCCGCGCCGACAATCGCGCCGAGAACCGAGCCGAGCCCGCCGAGGACAACCATCGTCACCAGCTCCACCGACCGGAGGAATCCGGCGGTGCCATCGGGCGTGATATGGCCGTTGAGGAAGGCCATGAGCGAGCCGGCGATCGAGGCATAGACTGCCGAAATCACGAAGATCTTCAGCTTGTACGCGGCAACATCCACGCCGACGACCCGGGCAGCGATCTCGCTGTCATGGATGGCGCGCATGGCGCGGCCGGTCGGGCTCTCGATCAGGTTCAGGGCGAGGATCACGCCGAGCACCAGCGCGCCGGCGGTGATCATGTACCAGGTATCGGGGCCGCGCAGCCGCGTGCCGAACAGTTCGAGCCGGGGCACGGCCATGCCGTCCGGTCCGCCGGTCCACCCGGCCTCGTTGGTCAGCGCCATGGAGATCAGCAGGCCGAGGCCCAGCGTGGCCACGGCGAGGTAATGGCCCTTCAGCCGGAGGATCGGCCGGCCCACAAGGAAGGCGAGCAGCCCGGCAATCGCCGCGCCTGCCAGCATGGCGACCGCGCCGTTCAGCCCGAAGCGGCTGGCGCCGATGGCCACGGCATAGGCGCCGATGCCCATGAAGCCGGCATGGCCGAGACTGACCTGCCCGGCATAGCCCATCAGCAGGTTGAGGCCGATGGCGGCGAGGGCGAAGATGTTCACCAGAGCCGCGACCCGGAAATAGTAATTCGACGGGAAAACCAGCGGCAGGGCGGCGAGAACAAGGGCAAGGGCAAGCACCAGCGCCCAGCGGTTGCGGAGCAGGCGTTCCATCAGACCCGCTCCGTCGATTTCTTGCCGAAGAGGCCCTGCGGCCGCACGAACAGCGTGAAGAGGATGATCAGGAAGGCGATGGCATCCTTGTATTTCGAGGAGATCAGCCCGGCGCCGAAACTCTCGGCGAGGCCGAGCAGCACCCCGCCGACAATCGCACCCGGCGCGCTGCCCATGCCGCCGAGCATGGCGGCGGCGAAGCCTTTCAGCGCCATCAGCGTGCCGACATCGTAGCTGGTCAGTGTGATCGGCGTGACGAGCAGGCCGGCCACGGCGCCGATTGCAGCGGAGAGGGCGAAGGACAGGGCGACGATGCGCCGGACCGGGATGCCGACCAGCCGCGCGGCCAGCCGGTTGGTGGCCGTGGCGAGGATGGCGCGGCCGAGGATCGTGCGGTCGATGATCAGGAAGATCAGCGCGACGATCAGCGCGGCTCCCGCGAGAACGACGAGGCTCTGCGGCAGGATGGCCGCGCCGCCGATGCGGATCGGGTCGCTGCCGAACCAGGCCGGCAGGGCGTGGAAGCGCTTGTCGAAGATCACCTGCGCCACGCCGCGCAGGAAGATCGAGGCGCCAATGGTGATGATGATGATCTGCACCGCGCCCGAGCCGCGGGCGAGATCGATCGCGAAGGCATAGAGCGCGAGGCCGACCAGCACGGTGATCACGATCGCGGCAAAGGCGGCGACGGGAATGGGCAGCCCGGCAAGATGCAGGAAGACGGTGATCATGCCGCCGAGCATGACGAATTCGCCCTGCGCGAAATTCACGACATCCGAGGCGTTGTAGATCAGCGTGAATCCGAGCGCGACCAGCGCATAGACCGCGCCGACTGTCAGGCCGGAAAAGGCGAATTGCAGCAATTCGGGCATGGTCTTTCCTGTGGGTCCCTTCCCGCGACGACAAGTATTCCGCCGTGGTCTCCTTTCGTCATGGCCGGGCTTGGCCCCGCCATCCACGACTTGTCGGGCGCGCAAGGCCAAGTCGTGGATGCCCGCCCCGACATCCTAGGGAAAGAACCGGGCGGGCAGGACGACAGAAGGCGTGAGCGCGCTTGCCTTACTGCACCAACGTCCAGTCGCCGTTCCGGATTTCCAGCATGCGGAACGCCGAGAGATCGAGGCCCATATGGTCGGTCGGGGACATGTTCACCACGCCGCCGGTCCCGACATAGCCCTTGGTCTTCTCGATCTCGTCGCGCACCTTGGCCGGGTTGTCGGTCTTGGCGCGTTCGACGGCCTGCTTCCAGATATGGAAGCCGTCATAGGCATGGCCGCCGAAGGTCGAGACGGGCTGGCCGGTCTTCTTCGTGTAATCGGCGGTATACTGCACCACGACCTTCTTCTGCGGATCGTTGTCCGGCAGCTTGTCCGCCACCAGCAGGGCCGCGGCCGGCAGGCGCACGCCCTCGGCGGCCGGGCCGGCGAGGTCGATGAACTGCTTCGAGGCCACGCCATGGCTCTGGTAGAGCGGCACGGTGATGCCGAGCTGGCGGTAGTTCCGGGTCACGATGGCCGGGCCCTGGCCGAAGCCCGGGTTGATCACCGCCTGCACGCCGGCCTTGTTCTTGATGTTGGTCAGCTGCGGCGTCATGTCGGTGTCGCGCGGGCCGTAGCTTTCCTCGTGGAGGATCTCGATGCCGTATTTGCCGGCCACGCCGACGCATTGATCGCGCATCGACTTGCCGAAGCCGTCGGTGCCCGAGATCATGCCGATCTTCGTCGTGCCGCGCTTCTTCATGTCCTCGAAGATCTTCTCGCAGGCCATGGTGTCGGTATGGGGCGTCTTGAACACCCATTTCTTCACCGGCTGGATGATCTGGATCGCGCCGGCGAGGCTGATGAAGGGCACCTGCGCGTCCTCGAAGGCAGGGACCATGGCGAGGGTGGTGCCGGTGGTCGAGCCGCCGATCATCGCGGTCACCTTGTCCTCCTCGAGGAGGCGGGTCGCGAAGGTGCGGGCGGCATTGGCATCGCCGGCATCATCATAGACGATCAGCCGGACCTTCCGGCCGAGCAGGCCGCCCTGCGCGTTGAGGGCCTCGACTTCCATTTCCAGCGTCCGCTTTTCCGGATCGCCGAGGAAGGAGGCCGGGCCGGTGACCGAAAGGACCGCGCCGAGCTTGATCTCGCCCTGCGCCAAAGCCGGCGCGGCGGCCATCATGGCGCCGAACCCTGCCGCCAGCGCGAGGCGGCGTGTCATTCCCGTATGCATGGACATGCACTCTCTCCCTGTTGGGATGGCCTGACCAACCGGTCAGCCAATCCGTTGCGTTTCCACCTGCCGTCCACCTTGGCGGTGGATCGGATCTGTTTTTGACCGGGCCCGACAAGCCCGTTGACAAGTCCGTCGTCTTCCCAAGATAATTATCCGACCGGTCAGTTAGTCAAGTGGGTTTTGCGAAAAGCGCTCGTGGCACCCCCAAAAAGAAGACCGGCGGGACGAAACGAAAAGGAGTGCAGGATGGCTGAACCCGCGCCGGTTCTACTGGAGTCGCATGGGGCGCTGGCGGTGGTCACGCTCAACCGTCCGGACAGGCTGAATTCCTTCAACGAGGCGCAGCACCGCGCGCTCCGGGCCGCGATCGACACGCTGGCAGCGGATGCCGGCTGCCGCGCGATCATCATCACCGGCGCCGGACGCGGCTTCTGCGCCGGGCAGGACCTGTCCGACCGCGTGCGGCCGGAAGGCGGCGAGGCGCCGGATCTCGGCCAGACGCTCGAAAGCTTCTACAACCCCCTCATCCGGGCGATCCGGGCCCTGCCGAAGCCGGTCATCGCGGCGGTCAACGGTGTTGCCGCCGGAGCCGGGGCCAACCTCGCCCTCGCCTGCGACATCGTGCTGGCGGCCAAGAGCGCGAAATTCATCCAGGCCTTCTCGAAGATCGGGCTGGTGCCGGATTCAGGCGGCACCTGGATGCTGCCCAGGCTTGTCGGGGAGGCCCGGGCCAAGGCGCTGGCGATGCTGGCAATTCCGGTTCCGGCCGAAGAGGCGGAGCGCATCGGCATGATCTATCGCGCCGTCGAGGATGCGGCCCTCATGGACGAGGCGAAGGCGCTTGGCACAAGCCTCGCCGCCGCGCCGACCCTCGGCCTCGCCGAGACCAAGGCGCTGATCCAGAAGGCCTTCACGCAGGGGCTCGACAGGCAGCTCGACGACGAGCGCGATGCGCAGCGCCGGCTGGGCCGCAGCGCGGATTATGCCGAGGGCGTGCGCGCCTTCATGGAGAAGCGGGAAGCCCGTTTCGAGGGGCGCTGACATGACGACAATGACACGGGACGAATTGGCGAAAGCCTGCGCCGAGGCGATGTGGGCAGAGGACAATGCCTCGGCCGGACAGGGGATGGTGCTGGTCTCGGTGGGGCCGGGCCGCAGCGAGATCGCGATGGAGGTGGCCGACCATATGGTCAACGGTCATGGCTCCTGCCATGGCGGCTTCATCTTCGCGCTGGCGGACTCGGCCTTCGCCTTTGCCTGCAACACGCATAACCAGCGCGTTGTGGCGCAGCATTGCTCGATCACCTATCTCGCGCCGGGCCGGAAGGGTGACCGGCTGGTTGCGCGGGGCGAGGAAACGTCGCGGCAGGGGCGCAGCGGCATCTACGACATCACCGTGACCAACCAGGACGGCGTGACGATCGCGCTGTTCCGCGGCCATTCCCGCACGGTGAAGGGCGAGTTCTTTCCCGGTGTGACGATCGAGGGGTGAGGGGCGATGTTTTCGATTTCCACATACAGGCCGCTGACCGATCCGATCGAGACCGCCTCGCGCGACGAGATCGCCGCGCTGCAGCTCGAACGGCTGAAATGGTCTTTCGACCATGCCTACCGGAACGTGCCGGCCTACCGGAAGAAGTTCGACGATGCCGGCGTGCATCCGGATGATCTGAAGAGCCTGGCGGATCTGGCGAAATTCCCCTTCACCACCAAGGCGGACCTGCGCGACAACTACCCGTTCGGCATGTTCGCGGTGCCGCGCGAGCAGGTGGTGCGGATCCATGGTTCCTCCGGCACGACCGGCAAGCCGACCGTCGTCGGCTATACCGCACGCGATATCCAGACCTGGGCCGATGTGGTCGCGCGGTCGCTGCGCGCCTCCGGAGCCCGGCCCGGCATGATCGCCCATGTCGCCTATGGCTACGGCCTCTTCACCGGCGGGCTTGGCGCGCATTACGGCGCGGAGAAGCTGGGCTGCACGGTGATTCCGATCTCCGGCGGCATGACGGAACGGCAGGTCCAGCTGATCCAGGATTTCCGGCCGGACATCATCATGGTCACGCCGAGTTACATGCTGGCGATCCTCGACGAGTTCCGGAAGGCCGGGCTCGATCCGCGCGGCTCCTCGTTGCAGATCGGGATTTTCGGCGCCGAGCCGTGGACGAATGCGATGCGCGGCGAGATCGAGCAGAGCTTCGACATGCATGCCGTGGATATCTACGGCCTGTCCGAAGTGATCGGGCCGGGCGTCGCCAATGAATGCGTGGAAACCAAGGACGGCCTCCATATCTGGGAGGATCATTTCTACCCGGAAATCATCGATCCGGAGACGGGCGCGGTGCTGCCCGATGGCGAGAAGGGCGAGCTGGTCTTCACCGCGCTGACCAAGGAGGCGATGCCGATCATCCGCTACCGCACGCGCGACCTGACCCGGCTGCTGCCGGGGACGGCCCGCTCGATGCGGCGGATGGAAAAGGTGACCGGTCGCTCCGACGACATGATGATCGTGCGCGGCGTCAATGTTTTCCCCACCCAGATCGAGGAAATGCTGCTGACTCTCGAGGCGCTTTCCGCGCATTACCAGATCGTGCTCACCCGCGAGGGGCGCATGGACGAGATGGAGGTCCGGGTGGAGGCGCGGCCGGGGGTCGGCGATGCCGCCAAGGCGGCCGGAAAATTGCTTGCCCAGCGCATCAAGGACAAGATCGGGATTTCAGCCTGGGTTGACGTGCTGCCGCCGGACGGGATCGAGCGGTCGGCCGGCAAGGCCCGCCGGATCATCGACCAGAGGCCGAAAGGATAAGGATATGGCACGCCCCATCGCGGCCGATCATGATGACAAGCGCCGGGCCATCCTCAAGGCCGCGGCGGCAATGTTCGCGCGGAACGGGTTCGACCGGGCCTCGGTGAACGAGATCGCCGCCGCCTGCGGGGTCTCCAAGGCGCTGCTCTACCATTACTACACGAACAAGGAGCAGCTCCTGTTCGACATCATCCGCGCGCATCTCGACGATCTCGTCGCGGCGATCGAGGCGGTGCCGGACAGCCTGAAACCGGCCGAGACCCTGCGGGCGATGATCGCGGCCCTGCTCGAGGCCTATCGCCATGCCGACGAGGAACACCAGATCCAGATCAGTGACATGAAGCGGCTGCCGGAGGACAAGAAGGCCGAGCTCATCGAGCGTGAGCGGGTGCTTGTGCGGCGGTTCGCCGGGGCCATCGCGGCGCTGGAGCCGGCCCTTGCCGGGCATCGCGCCGCGCTGACGCCGCTGACGATGAACCTGTTCGGGATGATGAACTGGAAATTCATGTGGTTCCGGGAGAACGGCCCCGTCAGCCACGAGGCCTTTGCCGATCTCGTGATGACGATGATCGAGGCCGGCGCCCGCGAGGTGGCACGCGGGCTTTCCCCCGCGCCGGGCGGCGGCCCGCGCATCCGGGTGGTTCAGGGGTAGGACCTATCCGCTGTTTCTCTCGTCATGGCCGGGCCTGGCCCGGCCATCCACGACTTTTGTGCTGGACGGTAAAAACGTGGATTCCCGCCCCAAGGGCGGGCCTGACGGCACCAAATCGCAAGCGGCCGAACAGCATCAGAGCGGCAGGGCGGTGGTCAGCTTCACATCCTTCAGCACGACATTGGTCCGGACATGCGCGATGCCGGGCAGGCGGAAGAGGAACTCGTCGAGGAAACGGTTGTAGCTGTCCTTGTCCGGCGAGACGACGCGCAGGTGATAATCGGCCTCGCCGGTCGTGGCGAAGCATTCCAGCACTTCCGGCCGGCGCGAGACGGCCTCGATGAAATGATCGACCGGGGCGCGCTCGTGCCGGGCGAGGCTCACATGGACAATGGCCGAGAAGGTGAAGCCGGCGGCTTCGGGCGCGAGGATCGCGGCATAGCCGGTGATCAGCCCGGCCTCTTCCAGCGCCTTGACGCGGCGCCAGCAGGCCGAGGGTGACATGCCGGCGGCCTCGGCGAGATCCTGGTTGGAGATGCGGCCGTCCCGCTGGAGAAGGCGGAGCAGGCGGAGGTCGCCGTCGGAGAGTGATTGTGGCATGGCAATGTCTTTCGTGATCTGGCCAAAATGTGGCAGAAATTTCCGAAAAGGGGAAGCCTCGCGCGAAATCCGGCATGATCTTTCCGGTGGATGCGGCATGATTCTCCGAAAATTCGGGAGGATACGATGCAGCACCGCGCGCCGCAGGATTTCGGGCCGGAGGCCTATCGCCTCGAGGATCGGTACACGGCGCGCGAGGGCCGCGTCTTCCTGACCGGGACGCAGGCGCTGGTGCGGATCCTGCTCGACCAGGCCCGGCGCGACCGGGCAGCGGGACTCGACACGGCGGGCTTCGTCTCGGGCTATCGCGGCTCGCCGCTCGGAGCGGTCGACCAGGAACTCTGGCGGGCGAAGGAGCTGATCGCGCAGGAGCGGATCACCTTCCTGCCGGCGGTCAACGAGGATCTCGCTGCCACGGCGGTGCTCGGCTCGCAGCAGGTGGAGACGCAACCGGGCCGGCAGGTTCAGGGCGTGTTCGGCCTCTGGTATGGCAAGGGTCCGGGGGTGGACCGGGCCGGCGATGCGCTCAAGCATGGCAATGCCTATGGCGCCTCGCCGCATGGCGGCGTGCTGGTCGTGGCGGGGGATGACCATGGCTGCGTCTCCTCCTCGATGCCGCACCAGAGCGATGTCGCCTTCATGAGCTTCTTCATGCCGACGCTGCATCCGGCCTCGGTGGCGGAGTATCTGGAATTCGGCGCCTATGGCTATGCGCTCAGCCGGTTCTCCGGGATGTGGGTGGGGTTCAAGGCGATTTCCGAGGTGGTCGAGAGCGGGGCGAGCGTGGTGCTGCCGCCCGATCGGGTTTTCGCGACGCCGGATTTCGTGCCCCCGCCGGGCGGTCTGCATTACCGCTGGCCGGATCTGCCGGGGCCGCAGATCGAGGCGCGGATGGAGGCGAAGAAGCATGCCGTCTACGCCTTCGCGCGCGCCAACCCCATCGACCGGCGGATCTACGATATCCCCGGGGCGCGGTTCGGCATCGTCACCACCGGCAAGGCCCATCTCGACCTGATGGAGGCGCTCAGCCTGCTCGGCCTCGACGAGGCCGAATGCCGGCGGCTCGGCATCGATATCTACAAGGTGGGCATGGTCTGGCCGCTGCCCCTGCATGATGCGCTCGCCTTCGTGACGGGCAAGCAGGAGATCCTCGTCGTCGAGGAGAAGCGCGGCATCATCGAGAGCCAGTTCAAGGAATATTTCTACGATGCGCCGTCCTCCAAGCCGGAGCGGATGGTGGGCAAGCATGACGAGGCGGGCCGAAGGCTCATCCCCTGGACGGGCGAACTCTCGCCGCGCCTTCTGGCGCCCATCGTCGCCGGCCGGCTCGACCGGTTCTTCCCCGACCTCGGCCTGCCGGCGCGGGCTGCCGGATTGCAGCCGCAGGCGGAACGGGTGCTGGAGATCACCGGGGCGACACGCACGCCGTATTTCTGTTCCGGCTGCCCGCACAATACCTCCACCCGCGTGCCGGAGGGCTCGACGGCTCTGGCCGGGATCGGCTGCCATTTCATGGCGAGCTGGATGGAGCGCGACACCTCTTCGCTGATCCAGATGGGCGGGGAGGGGGTGAACTGGGTCGCTTCCTCGCGCTTCACCGGCGGGAACCACGTGTTCCAGAATCTCGGCGAGGGCACCTGGTATCATTCCGGCTCGATGGCGATCCGGCAGGCCATCGCGGCGGGCGCGACCATCACCTACAAGATCCTGTTCAACGATGCCGTCGCGATGACCGGCGGCCAGCCGGTGGACGGACCGATCTCGGTCGAGGCGATTGCCCATTCGGTGCGGGCGGAGGGGGTGCAGCGCATCGCCGTGGTGTCGGATACGCCCGAGGCCTTCGCGCCCGGCGCCTTCCCTGCGGGCACCACGCTCCATCCGCGCGACGCCATGGATGCGGTGCAGCGCGAACTGCGCGAGGTTCCCGGCGTCAGCGTGCTGATCTACGCGCAGACCTGCGCCACCGAAAAGCGCCGCCGGCGCAAGCGCGGGCAGATGCCGGATCCGGCGCGGTTCGTGGTGATCAACGATCTCGTCTGCGAGGGCTGCGGCGATTGCTCGGTGCAGTCGAACTGCCTCTCCGTCGAGTCGAAGGAAACGCCGTTCGGCCGCAAGCGGCAGATCAACCTCTCCAATTGCAACAAGGATTTCTCGTGCCTCGACGGGTTCTGCCCGAGTTTCGTGACGGTGGAGGGCGGGCGGCGGCGCAAACCGGCGGGCCGGACCGTGCCGGAGGCCGCAAGCCTGCCGATGCCGGTCCTGCCCGATCTCTCGGGCGGATGGGACGTGCTGGTTACCGGGGTCGGTGGCACCGGCGTCATCACGATCGGGGCGGTGGCCGCGATGGCCGCCCATCTCGAAGGGCGGGGCGTTTCGGTGCTGGATTTCACGGGGTTCGCCCAGAAATTCGGGCCGGTCCTCTCCTATCTCCGGCTGGCGGCGCGACCGGAGGATCTGCGCCAGGTGCGGATCGACCAGGGCGCCGCAGATGCGCTGATCGGCGGCGACATCGTTGTCTCTTCCTCGCCGAAAGCCTCCGGCACCTATCGCGCGGGGATGCGGGGCGTCGTCAATCTCGCCGAGATGCCGACGGGCGATGTGGTGCGCCACAGGGATGCCGATCTCGCTGTGGAGGCGCGGCTGGAGGCGATCACCCGCGTAGCCGGCAAGGGGATGATCGAAGCGTTCGACGCCAACCGGCTGGCCGAAACCTGGCTCGGCGATGCCGTCTTCGCCAACATGATCCTGTTCGGCGCGGCGTGGCAGAAGGGCCTGCTGCCGCTCTCCCTGCCGGCGATCGAGCGCGCGATCGAGCTCAACGGCGTGGCGGTGGCGCAGAACCGGCAGGCTTTCACATTGGGCCGGATGGCCATGGCCTGCCCGGAACGGCTGGCCATGCCGGAAGGCGCGGGGCCCGAGCCGCTCGATGCGCTGGTGGCGCGCCGCGTCGATTTCCTGACCGGCTATCAGGATGCCGCCTATGCCGCGCGCTATGTCCGGCAGGTCGAGGCGATGCGTCAGGCCGAGGCTGCCTTCGGCTCGACGCGGCTGACCGAGGCCGTCGCGCGGAGCCTGTTCAAGCTGATGGCCTACAAGGACGAGTACGAGGTGGCCCGGCTCCATGCGCAGGGCGGCTTCACCGAGCAGGTCGCCCGCGATTTCGAGGGGGATTTCACCCTGCGTTACCATCTCGCGCCGCCCTTCCTCCCGGGCGGCACCGATGCCCGGGGGCGGCCGCGCAAGCGGGCCTTCGGCAACTGGATGCTCGGGGCCTTCCGGTTGCTGGCGCCGATGAAGCGCCTGCGCGGCACCCGGTTCGATCCGTTCGGCCGGACGCGCGAGCGGCGGATGGAACGGGCGCTGGTCGGCTGGTACGAGGCGCGGATCGCCGAATGGATCCGTGCCCTGCCGGAACGGGGCGTGGCGGCGCTCGTGCCGCTGGCCGAGGCGCCGATGGACCTGCGCGGCTATGGCCCGGTGAAGGAGGAGGCGTTCCGCCGGCTGGAGCGTTTCTGCCGCGACAACGGGGTCGTGCCGCCGACCGTTCCGTGACCGGCTTGCCCGCCTGTCATCGAACCGTCATCCTGCCGCGTTAGGCGCAGCGGAAAGGTTTGCCGGCGGGGAGGGCAGGATGGCAGCGTTGCGGGCGAAGCTGGTGGCGGAGGCTCTCGGCACGGCCCTGCTGGTCGCCACGGTGATCGGCTCCGGCATCATGGCGACGCAGCTCAGCCGCGATGTCGGTGTGCAGCTTCTCGCCAATGCGGTCGCCACCGGGGCGATGCTTGTCGTGCTGATCACGATGTTCGGCCCGGTTTCGGGCGCGCATTTCAACCCGGTGGTCAGCCTCGTCTTCGCGCTGCGGAGGGAACTCGGCTGGTCCGCGCTGGCGCCGTATATCGCCGCCCAGGTGCTGGGCGGCCTTGCCGGCACCGTGATCGCGCATCTGATGTTCGGGATGGCGCCGCTGATGGCCGGCGGTGCGACCCGCACCGGGGCCGCGCTGTGGTTCTCGGAAACCATCGCAACCTTCACGCTGGTGCTGGCCATCCTGCTGACGCTGCGGCACAAGGCGGGGAATGTCGCGGTGATCGTCGGCCTGGTCATCACCGGGGCCTACTGGTTCACGGCCTCGACCTCGTTCGCCAACCCCGCCGTCACGCTGGCGCGCGGCTTCACGCCGAGCTTCGCCGGCATCGCGCTGGCCGATGTGCCGGCCTTCATGATCATGCAGATGGCCGGCGCGCTGGCCGCGTGGCAGGCCGAACGGTGGCTGGCCGCCAGCCTTTCCGGGGAGAAATCCGATGCCTGATGCCTTTCCCGTCGTGATCCATCACAACCCGGCCTGCGCCACGTCCCGCAATGTCCTCGCCATTCTCGAGGCGGCAGGCTACCGGCCGGAAGTGATCCCGTATCTGGAGACGGGCTGGACGCGGCCGCAGCTGCTCGGGCTTTTCGCGGCAGCGGGTCTGACCCCGCGCGAGGCGTTGCGCGAAACCAAGTCGCCCGCCGCCGAGCTGGGCCTGCTCGAACCGGGTGTGACGGACGAGGCGCTGCTCACGGCGATGCTGGAGCACCCGGTGCTCGTCAACCGGCCGATCGTCTGCACCCCGCGCGGGGTGAAGCTGTGCCGGCCGAGCGAGACCGTGCTCGACCTGATGGATCGCCTGCCGCCCGGCCCGCTCCACAAGGAGGATGGCGCGCTGCTCATCGATGCCGAGGGGCGCCGGGTGGGCGGGGCGACCGGCTGAGCCGGAGACAGCGGTCCCGCGGCGGCGCGTCTGCAGGAACGTATTCCGAATCACCGTTATGGTGATCCACCTTTAACCTTTTCGGCCTAGCTCTGGGAGCCATGGCCCTTTCCTCATCCTGCCGGTCGATTCTTGCCAGCGCCCTGATCGGGCTCGCGCTGCCGCTCGGGGTGGCGACGATGCCGCGCGCGGCAACGCCCGTGCTGCTGATCGCGCCGCCCGGCCAAAGCGAGGCGCAGGTGATGCAGATCCTCGCGACGGCGGATGCCCGCCTGCTTGGCCGGGGGCGCTTCGACGGCACGCTGCTGGTGGCGCCGGATGGTCCCGATCTCGTCCGCCGGCTCTATGCGGCCGGTGCCTTTCTCGTTCTCAACGGCGACTTGTTTACAGGATGCAGCCCGTGACACCCAACCTTCCCGCCACCGCTGCCGCGCCCGCTCTCGACATGGCCGGTATCCGCCGGATCTGCGCCGCCTACATTCTCGGCGCCGAGGTCGCGCTGCTGGCGCTGGTCACGCTGATCGGGTTCAGCCGCGGGTTCGGCACGCTGCCGGCCCTGGCCGGCCTGGTGCTGCTGGTCGGCGCGACGCTGACGCTCCGCCTGAAGCCGGAAGCACTCTGGACGCGCAACCTGCTGGCAACGACCCTGATGGGCCAGGTGATGCTGCTGGTGGGCGTGCTGTCCGGCCACGCCTACCAGATGGATATCCATATGGCCTTCTTCGCCGCGCTCGGCCTCGTGGCGGGCCTGTGCTGCTGGCCGAGCATCGTGGCGGCCACGCTGGTTGTCGCGGTGCACCATCTCGGCCTGAATTTCCTGATGCCCGCCGCCGTGTTCAATGCCGGCGCGGATTTCCTGCGCGTCATCATCCATGCCGTGATCCTCGTCGTCGAGGCCGGTGCGCTGACCCTGCTCGTGCTGATGCTGGAAAAGGCCTTCGCCGTCAGCGATGCCTCGCTGGCCGCCGCTCTGGAAGCCAGCCGCAAGGCCCAGGCTCTGGGCGAGGATGTTGCCCGCCGCCAGCAGGAAGACGGGATGCGCCGGCAGGCGCTCGAACAGGCGATCCACGGGTTCGAACCGGCGATCCGCCGCACCCTCGAGGAGGCCGGAACGCAAGCCAGCGGCATGCGGCAGGCTGCCGAGGGCCTGTCGGGCATTGCCGATGCCGCGCAGGACGGCATGGCCGAGGCGGCGCGCTCGGCCAGCGATGCGGCGGCGAATGTCTCCAATCTCGCGGTGTCGATTAGCGAATTGTCGCGCTCGATCGGCGAGATCGCCAATCAGGTCCAGAGCACGAGCGAGGCGCTCGGCGCAGTCCGGCAGTCCGGCGAGGGCTCGCGCGCGAGCATGGCCGAACTGACGGAGGCCAGCCTCCGGATCGGCGATGTCATCACGCTGATCGAGAGCCTCGCCTCGCAGACGAACCTGCTCGCCCTCAACGCGACGATCGAGGCGGCTCGCGCGGGCGAGGCCGGCCGCGGTTTTGCCGTGGTGGCGCAGGAAGTGAAAACCCTCGCGGCCCAGACCGCGGCAGCCACCGAGGAAATCCGCCAGCAGATCCAGGCGGTGCAGAGCGCGACCCGGGCTTCGGCCGGCGGCATCGACGTGATCGTCGGCCGGGTGGTCGAGATCGACCAGTTCATGACCTCGATCGCCGCGGCGATCGAGGAACAGGATGCCACGACGCAGCAGATTTCCGGGACGATGCAGGATGCGGCCTCGAATGCTGCCGGCGTCACCGCCTCGCTGGGCTCGCTTCAGGAGAAGATGAGCCGCGTCGAGGACGTGACCCGGAAGGTGCGCGAGAGCGCCGAGCGCGTGGCCGGGACATCGGGCATCGTCCAGCAGGAAGTGGAGCGTTTCATCGGCGTGGCGCGGGCGGGCTGAGCCCGCTCAGTCGGGGCCGGCGGCGGCCTGGACCAGCGATGCGATGTCGGCGAGGCGCGGCGCGAGCGGGTTCGTGCGGCGCCAGACCATGCCGATGGTGCGCGAGGGCTGCTCGCCCTCGAAGCGCACCACGGAGACCGGCGCCGAGCGCGTTTCCACCGGCAGCGCCATTTCCGGGATCAGCGTGATGCCGATTCCGGCCCCGACCATCTGCACGAGCGTGGAGAGCGACGAGCCGTCGAGCCATTCGCGCGGGCGGGACGAGGGCATGTGGCAGAAGGCGAGCGCCTGGTCCCGGAAGCAATGGCCCTCCTCCAGCAGGAGCAGCCGCATTTCCGGCAATTGCCGCCGGTCCGGCACCGGCATTCCCTCCTGATCGCCCGGGCGGACCAGCACGAAACTCTCCGAGAACAGGGCCACTTCCTCCAGCGAGGCTTCGGAGACCGGCAGCGCCACGATGGCGGTGTCGAGCCGGCCCTCGTTCAGTTCCTCGATCAGCTTGGGTGTCATCGTCTCGCGGACATGGAGATCCAGCGCCGGGTGGACGCGCGTCAGGTCGGCGATGATGCGCGGCAGCAGATAGGGTGCGACGGTGGGGATGATGCCGATCCGCAGCCGCCCGGCGAGGCCTTCCCGCGCGCCACGGGCGAGATCGCCCAGTTCATCCACCGCCCGCAGGATGCCGCGCGCCCGCTGCGCGACCTCCTCGCCGAACGCCGTGAGCCGGACCTGCCGCGCGCCGCGCTCGAACAGGCCGGTGCCGAGCGCCTGTTCCAGTTCGCGGATCTGCATCGACAGAGCCGGCTGTGAGATGGCGCAGGCCTCGGCCGCGCGGCCGAAATGGCCATGCCGGGCCAGGGCCTCGAAATAGCGGAGCTGGCGCAGGGTCAGGTTGAGCATAGCAAAACTTATCACAGTGATCAGAAAATAAAACTTAATCTAATCGTTCTGGCTTGCTAGAAGCGGTCCAGCCTTCCGGACCGCCGCCGTGACCTGACGAATTTCCGTCACCCCACGCCGGTAGCGTCCCGATCTCACGCAGAATAACCGGCACGATTGGAGAGCAACATGGATGGAACCAGCGGAACCCCGAAAGGCGGCTGCCCCGTCATGCATGGCGGCGGCGGCAATGTGATCTTCGGCGGGCGGTCGAACCGCGACTGGTGGCCGAAGCAGCTCAACCTGAAGATCCTGCACCAGAACACCGCCCTGTCGAGCCCGATGGACCGCGGCTTCGACTATGCGAAGGCCTTCAAGGGCCTCGACTATGCCGCGCTCAAGCAGGATCTCACGGCCCTGATGACGGATTCGCAGGGCTGGTGGCCGGCCGATTACGGCCATTACGGCCCGCTCTTCATCCGCATGGCCTGGCACAGCGCCGGCACCTACCGCACGGGTGACGGCCGTGGCGGCGCCCGGTCGGGCACGCAGCGTTTCGCCCCGCTGAACAGCTGGCCGGACAATGCCAATCTCGACAAGGCGCGCCGCCTGCTCTGGCCGATCAAGCAGAAATACGGCAACGCGATTTCCTGGGCCGACCTGATGATCCTCGCCGGGAATGTCGCCATGGAATCCATGGGCTTCAAGACGTTCGGCTTCGGCGGCGGCCGGGCCGATGTCTGGGAGCCGGAAGAGGATATCTACTGGGGCACCGAGGACAGCTGGCTCGGTGACAAGCGCTATTCCGGCGACCGGTTCCTCGAGAACCCGCTGGCGGCCGTGCAGATGGGGCTGATCTACGTCAATCCGGAAGGCCCGAATGGCAAGCCGGATCCGGTGGCCTCGGGCCGCGACATCCGCGAGACCTTCGCCCGCATGGCGATGAATGACGAGGAAACGGTGGCGCTCACCGCCGGTGGCCACACGTTCGGCCGCTGCCACGGGGCGGGCGATGCCGCCTTGGTCGGGCCCGAGCCGGAAGGCGCAGGCCTTGCCGAGCAGGGTCTCGGCTGGATGAGCCGCTTCGGCAGCGGCAAGGGCGACGATACGATCACCTCGGGCATCGAGGGTGCGTGGACGCCGAACCCGACCCGCTGGGACAACGGCTATTTCGACATGCTGTTCGGCTACGAATGGGAACTGACCAAGAGCCCGGCCGGCGCCTGGCAATGGGTGCCCAAGAACGTGTCCGAGAAGGACATGGCGCCGATGCCGCATGATCCCTCGAAGAAGCAGATCACCATCATGACCACCGCCGACATGGCGATGCGGATGGACCCGGCCTACGAGAAGATCTCGCGGCGCTTCCACAAGGATCCGGCGGCCTTCGCCGACGCCTTCGCCCGCGCGTGGTTCAAGCTGACCCATCGCGATATGGGGCCGAAGAGCCTCTATCTCGGCCCGGAAGTGCCGGCGGAAGACCTGATCTGGCAGGATCCGGTGCCGGCGGCGGATCATCCGCTGGTCGATGCGGCGGATATCGCCGATCTCAAGGCGAAGATCCTCGCCTCGGGCCTGTCGCTGTCGCGGCTCGTCGCCACGGCCTGGGCCTCGGCCTCGACCTTCCGCGGCTCGGACATGCGCGGCGGCGCGAATGGCGCCCGCATCCGCCTCGCCCCGCAGAAGGACTGGGCTGTCAACGAGCCGGCGGAACTGGCCAAGGCGATCGACGTGCTGGAAGGCATCCGGAAGGCGTTCAACGCGGCGCAGAAAGGCGCCAAGCGCGTCTCGCTGGCCGATCTGATCGTGCTCGGCGGTTCGGCGGCGGTCGAGAAGGCGGCGCGCGATGCCGGCTTCGCGGTCGAGGTGCCGTTCACGCCCGGCCGGACCGATGCGACGCAGGAACAGACCGACACCGAATCCTTCTCGGTGCTGGAGCCGCAGGCCGATGGCTTCCGCAACTGGCAGAAGAAGGATTACTCCGTCTCGGCCGAGGAAATGCTGGTCGACCGGGCGCAGCTTCTCACCCTGACGGCGCCGGAAATGACGGTGCTGGTCGGCGGGCTGCGCGTGCTCGGGGCGAATACCGGCGGTGCGGCGCATGGCGTCTTTACCCGCCGTCCGGGCCAGCTGACGAATGACTTCTTCGTCAACCTGCTGGATATGGGCACTGTCTGGGCGCCGACCAGCCCGGCCGAGGCGCTGTTCGAGGGCCGCGACCGCAAGACCGGCGCCGTGACCTGGACCGGCACGCGCGTCGACCTGGTCTTCGGCTCGAACTCGCAGCTCCGTGCGCTCGCCGAGGTCTATGCCTCGCGCGACGGCGAGGCGAAATTCGTGAAGGATTTCGTCGCGGCCTGGACGAAGGTGATGAATCTCGACCGGTTCGACCTCGCCTGAGGCCTGAAGACGACAGAATGTCAGGACAGCCGGCCCTGCGCCGGCTGTTCGCGTTTCAGGGGCGTTCAGCTTCAGGCGCCCTCGACCGTGAGGATGCCCTTCGCCAGCAGGTCGCGGATCTCGTCCTCGCCGAGGCCGAGTTCCCGGCAGAGCTCGATGCCCTGCTCGCCGGCTTTCGGGATGTCCCGATGCAGGCCCGGCCGCACGCCGTCGAATTCCAGCGGCAGGGCCGGCGCGCGGGCCGGGCCGCCACCGGGGATCGTCACCGGCACCATCGCGCCGGGATGGGCGAGATGCGGATCGTCGAACATGTCCTCCGGCCGGTTGATCGGCGCGAAGGGCAGGCCGATCCGCTCGCATTCGGCAAGGATCTCTGCCCGGCTCCGCGCGGCAAAAAGGGCGCGCAGGCGGGGCATGAAACGCTCGCGCGCCAGCACGCGGTCGCGGTTGGTGGCAAGGGCCGGGTCGGCCAGCAGATCGTCCAGCCCGAAGGCGGTGCAGAAGGCCGACCATTGCGTGTCCGAGACGACGCCGACAAAGACCTGGCTGCCATCGGCGACATCGAACACGTCATAGACCGCCCAGGCGGCGAGGCGGTTCGGCATCGGCGCGGCGGGTTTGCCGGTGACGGCGAACTGCATCATATGCGTCGACATCAGGTAGATGCAGTTCTCGAACAGCCCTGCCTTGACCGAGCGGCCGAGGCCGGTGGCATGGCGCTCGTTGAGGGCGGCGAGAATGCCGATCGCGGCAAACATTCCCCCCATGATGTCGTTGACCGAGGCGCCGGCGCGCAGCGGGCGGCCGGGCGGGCCGGTCATGTAGGCGAGGCCGCCGAGCATCTGCACCACCTCGTCGAGGGCGGCGCGATGCTCGTAGGGCCCGGTCAGGAAGCCCTTGAGAGAGCAATGGATCAGCCGGGGATTCTCTGCCTTCAGCGCCTCGTAGCCGAGGCCGAGCGCTTCCAGCGCGCCGGGGCGGAAATTCTCGGTCATCACATCCGCCGAGGCGATGAGCCGGCGGACCAGAGCGAGGCCACGCGGGGATTTGAGGTCGAGCGCGATGGAGCGCTTGTTGCGGTTGAAGCTGACGAAGAAGCCCGCGCCCGACCCGGCAAGGCGGCGGGTATTGTCGCCCGCGCCGGCCGGCTCGACCTTGATCACATCGGCGCCGAGATCGGCGAGGACCAGCCCGCAGCTCGGCCCCATGACCATGTGCGAGAATTCCACGACGCGAATTCCCGCAAGCGGCAAGGGGCCTGTCATGTGCGGCCTCCGGCATAGAGGAAGCCCTTCGGCAGGCCGGCTTCGGCGACATGGCCATAGAGCGGCTCGCCCGGCAGGGCTTCGGCGAGGATGGCCCGCGCCGCGACGAGGCGGTCAATGTCGATCCCGGTGGAGAGGCCCGAGGCTTCCAGCATGAAGACGAGATCCTCCGTCACGATATTGCCCGTTGCGCCCGGGGCATAGGGGCAGCCGCCGATCCCGGCGAGCGAGGAATCGAAGGTGGTCACGCCCGCTTCGAGGGCCGCGACGACATTGGCGAGGCCCTGGCCGCGCGTGTTGTGGAGATGCGCGCCGCCGGCCTTCGGGCCCAGTTCGCTGCGGAGCCGCGTGAAGAGGCGGCGGACCTGCGCCGGATTGCCCATGCCAGTCGTATCCGAAAGGCCGACCGAATCCGCCCCCGCCTCGGCGGCGAGCACGGCGAGGCGGATCACGCGGTCCTCGCTCACGGGGCCCTCGATCGTGCAGCCGAACGCCGTCGACAGGCCGACCTCGACGCCGCGATCCGCGGCATCCGGGAGGCTGTTCCGGCGTGCAGCGACGGCGCGGACCTCGGCGATCGCTTCCTCGGAGCTGCGGTTGATGTTCTGCCGGGAATGCGAATCCGACACCGAAACCGGCATCGAGACACGATGCGCGCCGGCCGCGAAGGCGCGTTCGGCGCCGGTGAGGTTCGGCACGAGCGCGATCACCGACAGGCCGGGCAGGGTGATGGCATCGGCCACGATATCGGCGGTATCGGCCATCTGCGGCAGGCGCTTCGGATTGACGAAGGAGCCGACCTCGATCTCCCGCAGGCCCGCGCCGGCGAGGGCGCGGATCCAGCGCGTCTTGGCCTCGGTCGGCATGACGCGGGCGACGCTCTGCAACCCGTCACGCGGGCCGACCTCGCTGATGATGATGTCAGGTTGGCTCATTAAAATTCCGCTGGACAGAATTATTATTCTGTTTTTAAACAAAGCGCATTGACAGGCTTGCGTCAAGGGCGGCGGGGGAGTGACCATGGCCGGGCGACCACCCAAGCCCCGCACGGGGAGTGAAGCCGAATTGCCGCGCGTCGAGGCGGTGGAGCGGGCGCTGGCGCTGCTGGCCTGTTTCCGCGAGGGGCGCACGCATCTCACCCTCAAGGAACTGGCCGATGCGGCCGGGCTTTATGCCAGCACCGTGCTGCGGCTGTCCGGTTCGCTTGAACGGTCCGGCTATCTCCGGCGCGAGGCAGACGGGCGGTTCCGGCTCGGCCCCGCCGTGCTGCCGCTGGCGCGGATCTATCGCCTCGGCTCTCCGCTGGAGGGGATCATCCGGCCGGCCCTTCAGGACCTCGCGCGCGAGACGGGCGAGACCGCCGCCTTCTACACCCGCGAGGGCGAGGCGCGGCTCTGCCTCTACCGTGTCAATGGTCCGAGGCCGCTGCGCTCCCATCTCGAGGAGGGCAGCCTGCTTCCGCTTGCCCTCGGCGCCAGCGGCCATGTGCTCTCGGTCTGGTCAGGCATCGGCCATCCGCGGGAGGCGGCAATCCGCGCGGCGGGGCATGCCGTCTCGCGGGGCGAACGGGATCCGGACAGCGCGGCGGTGGCGGCGCCGGTCTTCGGCGCGGATGGGCGCCTGCTCGGGGCGCTCGGCCTTTCCGGCCCGATCACCCGGTTCGATGCGGCGGCTGTGCCCCGTCTCGCCGGGCTGGTGCAGGCCGGGGCGGCGCGGCTGAGCGCAGCCTTGCGGGCAGGGTAGGCGGAACCGATTTCAGCTGCCTGCGTCGCGCGGGGCCATGCCGAGCCGGGCCATCCGGTCGCTGAGGGTGCGGCGGGGCAGGCCCAGCCGCTCGGCGGCGGCGGAGACGGTGCCACCCGTTTCCGCGAGGGCGGCGCGGATGAGCATGCGCTCGTAGTCTTCCAGCCGCGGGATCAGGCCCGGGCCCTCGCCCGCCGGGGCCTCTGCGCCGAGGAGCAGCCGCGCCAGACCGCCCTGCGGCTCGACAAGGCCATAGGCGAAGCGCTCGGCGACGGCCTTCAGTTCGCGCACGTTGCCCGGCCAGGTATGGGTGAGCAGGGCGTCGCGGTCGGAGAGGCCAAGGGCCGGCGCGGTCAGGCCCTGGCTCCGGGCCGCGCGGCTGGCGAAAAGCTCGAACAGCAGCAGCGCGTCCTGATCACGCATGCGGAGTGGCGGGAGCTGCATCTCCGCGCCGTTCAGGCGGTAGAACAGGTCCGCCCGGAAGCGCCCCTCCTCGCTGGCCCTGCGCAGGTCCGCCTTGGAGGCGGCGATGACGCGCAGGTCGAGCGGGCGCGGCCGGTTGGAGCCGAGGCGCTCGACCTGCCGTTCCTGCAGGACGCGCAAGACCTTGACCTGGAGCGCCAGCGGCATGCTCTCGATCTCATCGAGGAAGATCGTGCCGCCCTGCGCCGCCTCGAACTTGCCGGGCCGTGCAGCCCGGGCGCCGGTAAAGGCGCCTTCCTCATGGCCGAACAGCTCGCTCTCGGCGAGGTCAGCCGGAATGGCCGCGCAGTTGAGCGCCACGAAGGGGCCCTGCGCCCGCGGGCTGGCGGCATGCAGGGCCTCGGCCAGCACATCCTTGCCGGTGCCGGTCTCGCCGGCAATCAGCACATCCACTGGCAGGGCGGCCAGTTTCAGCGCCTGCCGCCGGACCTGCTCCATGGCGCGGGAGGGGCCGAGCAGCCGGGCCTCGATCGGGTTCGCGCCCGCCGTGCCGGAGCGCAGGGTGGCGAGTTCGACCCGCAACCGGCGGAAAGCGAGGCCCCGGGCGATGATCGCCGCGAGATGGTCCGGATCATAGGGCTTCGTCACGAAATCATGCGCGCCGCCCTGCATCGCGGCGACGGCCATCGGCACATCGCCATGGCCGGTGAGGAGGATCACCGGAAGGTCGGGATCGACGGCGCGGAGCCGGGCCAGCAGGTCAAGACCGGACAGGCCGGGCATGCGGATGTCTGACAGGACCAGTTCGGGCGCGGCCTGCGCGAGTTGTGCCAGCGCCGATGCGCCATCCTCGGCCTCGACGACCTGGTGCCCGGCAATGCCGAGCCACTCGACGAGAGCGTGGCGGACCATGCGGTCATCCTCGACGACGAGGATGCGGCCGGGCTCCGGCAGGGCGGGGTTCGGGCTCATCGGAGGTTGCCTTCCCTGAAGGCGAGGGGCATTCGCAAACCGGCGGATACTCCGCCCGTCGCCCGCGGCGCAAGGGTCAGCCCGCCGCCATGCTCGGCCATGATGCCCCGCGAGATCGACAGGCCAAGGCCGAGGCCGCGCCCCGTGGCCTTGGTGGAGAAGAACGGTTCGAACACCCGGTCCGGCGGAACGTCGCCGAGGCCGGTGCCCTCGTCCTCGATGCGGAGGCAGGCCTCGTTCCCCTCGATGGCCAGCCGGATATCGATCCGCCGTGCGCGCGGTTCCAGCCGTGCGGCTTCCTCGCTGGCATCGATGGCATTGGCCAGCAGGTTCACGATCACCTGTTCGAGGCGATTGGGCCTGGCCTCCACGATCACCGGTTCGGACGGGAGATGGCGCGCCAGCGTGATTTCCTGCGCCTTGAGGCGATGCTCGATGAGCGAGGCCGCGCCATGCGCGAGATCCTGCAGGCTGACCTGCCGTGGCGCCTCCTTGTCGGGTCGGGCGAAGTTGCGCAATTGGGCGGCAAGCTTCTCGACCCGGTCGGCGATGGCGGCGAGGCCCTCGGCGGTTCCCAGCGCCTTGGCCCTGTCGCCGGTGCCGATGAAATGCGAGAGGCTGGCCAGCGAGACGCGCATCGCCGCCAGCGGCTGCGCCATCTCATGCGCGATGCCGGCGAGGCCCTGCCCGAGGCCGGCCAGCTTCGCGCTCTGGACAAGCCCGTCCTGCGCCTGGCGGAGGGCCAGGGTCCGTTCCTCCACCCGCACTTCCAGCTCGGCATGGGCGCGCTCCCGCGCCCGGGCATGGGCACGGCGCTGGGCCAGCACGGTGCTGGCCAGAAAGGCGACGAGGCCGAGGACCAGCACCGAGAAGGCGGCGAGCGAGGCCATCTCGCCGGCCCGTGTCACCGGAGCCAGCAGCATCAGCCGCCAGCCATGGCCGGGCAGCGGATGGGCCAGTTCGAACAGCGTCTCGGCCCGCCCCGGCGACGGTTCCAGCGTGGTCAGGGCCAGCCCGAAGCGGATGCTGCTGCCCTGCGTCAGCGGGGGGCCGATCTGCGGCGGCGAGCCGTATTTCCGCGTCTCCTCGAGATAGTTCAGCGCCTCCGGCGTCAGCGGTGCGAGCGGGTGATAGAGCCAGGCCGGGTCGGTGGCGAGGAAGACGACGCCCTGCTCGTCGACAAGCGCGACCTTCTCGGCGGTGCGGCGCCATTCGGCTTCCAGCGGCGCGAGATCGACCTTGACCACGGCCACGCCGAGCGGGCCCGCCGGTCCGTCGATCCGGGAGGCGAGGAAATAGCCGGGCTTTCCGGTGGTCGCGCCGACGGCATAGTAGCGCCCGGAACCGGCCTCGATCGCCGCTCGGTAATAGGGCCGGAACGCATAGTTCTGCCCGACGAAGGAGGTCGGTTCGCCGGCATTGCTGGCGGCGAGGGTCAGCCCGTCCGCGTTCATCACGAACAGCACGTCGGCACCGGCCGAGCGGGCAATGCGCAGGAGATGGGCATTGGCCTCGTCGGCGCGGGCGGCATCCGGTGCCTCGAGCAGGGCCCGGACAGGCTCGGTCAGGGCCATGAATTCCGGCAGGTAGCGGAAGCGCTCGACCGCCGCGTCAAGCGAGGTCTCATACAGCGCCAGCCGGTCGCGGGCGCTGTCGACGATGGCCCTGGCGGTCCAGAGCCAGGCCCAGAGCGCGGCACCGGCCGCGAGAAGCAGGATGACACCCGCCATCAGGGCGGATGTCATCGCGGCTTTCATCGCCGCATGTCTGGGCTTCTGGGCTGGCTGCACGATCCGTCATCCCGAGGGGGGCGGAGGGCCGCCCCGGGCTGACATTACCCTCAGTTGATCTTGATACCAGAGGACTTGATGGTGGTTGTCCACTTGGCAAATTCCTCGGCCGTGAAGCGCTTCAGGCCTTCCGGGGTCATCCGGTCACCCGAGGGGCGCTCGGAGACCAGCTGTTCCAGCCGCTGCTTGATCAGGTCCGAGCTGGCTGCCTTGTCCAGTGCGTCGCTCAGCGCCTTGATGACCGGCGCCGGGGTGCCCTTCGGCGCGTAGATCGCGGTCGAGGCATTGACGATCAGCCCTTCGAGGCCGGCTTCCTTGGTGGTCGGCACCTCCGGGAACGCCTTCGAGCGGGAATCCTGCGCGATCGCCAGTGCGCGGACGGTTTCCGCCTTGAGCTGCTGGCCGACATTCAGCCCCTGGTCACACATCATGTCGACCTTGCCGGAGATCAGGTCGTTCAGCGCCGGTCCGGTGCCGCGATAGGGAACATGGAGCATGTCGATGCCGGCCTTGAGCTTCAGCAATTCGCAGGCGAGATGCGTGGCCGAGCCCGAGCCGGCCGAGGCGAAGCTGATCTTGCCCGGATTGGCCTTGCCGTAATCGAGGAATTCCTTGAGCGTCTTCGCGGGGAAATCCTTGCGGACCACGATGTAGATCGCCGCTTCGGCCAGCGAGGCCACCGGCTCGAAATCCGTCACCGGGTTGTAGGTGGCGCCGGCATAGAGCGCCGGGCCGGCGACATGCGGCGCCACGTTATGGACGAGGAAGGTGTAGCCATCGGGCGCGGCCTTGCCGGCGCGGTTGGTGCCCGTGACGCCGCCGGCGCCGACGACATTCTCGACGAGGAAGGGCTGGCCGAGCGCCTTGGAGAGCTGCTCGCCATAAAGCCGGGCGATCGTATCCGTGGGGCCGCCGGCCGCGAACGGCACGATCAGCGAGACCGGCTTGGACGGGTAGGCCTGGGCGAGCGCGGCATTGGCCGGCAGCAGCGCGAGAACCGACGTGGCGAGGATGGATTTGGCAAGAAGGCGGATCGGCTTGAACATGGTCGTCTCCCTTGATGGATGCGCATTCTCGGAGCGGCGCATTTCCGCCGAGGCCTGCAGCACGCTTCGTGCCAGAGCGCTGATCTGATGATTATTGATATATAACAGTGAGTTGTGGATCTGCGCATTCCCGCGGCCCGGCGGAATCCTGCCGCAAGGCGCTGATCGCGTGGCGGAAATCCGCCGCGCCGGACGGAGTCATGGCCGCAGCCCGGGCCTGCTGGATTGCCTCGATCGGCGCGTCATGCATAATGTATTCAGATGGCGATCCGCTGCTGCGGGCGGTCCTCGCCCTCCGGTTTCCCTTCCCCCGCACGGATGAGTCCCGACCTTGGCTTCACCCCAGTTGTTCACGCCGCTCCATGTCGGCGGCCTTGACCTCGCCAACCGCATCGTGATTTCGCCGATGTGCCAGTATTCGGCTGTCGATGGCTGCATGAATTCCTGGCACATCCAGCATTACGGCATGCTCGCCCAATCCGGCGCCGGCGCGCTGACCATCGAGGCGACCGCGGTCGAACCGATCGGCCGCATCACGCCGGCCTGCGTCGGGCTCTATGACGATGCCACGGAAGCGGCGATGAAGGCGATGATCGAGAGCGTGCGCGCCTGGTCCGGCATCCCGCTTGTCCTCCAGCTCGGGCATGCCGGTCGGAAAGCCTCGTCGGATCGCCCGTGGCGGGGCGGGCGGCAGATCCCGCCCGATGCCGCCGATGGCTGGCACCCCGTCGCGCCCAGCGCCCATCCGATGATCGAGGGTGACCATCCCTCCGAAATCCTCGACCGGGCCGGGATGGAGCGGATCCGCGATGCCTTCGCTGCGGCGGCCCGGCGGGCCGTCCGGCTGGGGCTGGACGGCATCCAGATCCATGCCGCGCATGGCTACCTGCTGCACAATTTCCTGTCGCCGATCTCGAACCGGCGCGAGGATGCCTATGGTGGCAGCCTCGAGAACCGGATGCGCTTCCCCCTCGAGATCTTCGAGGCCGTGCGCGCGGTGGTTCCGGCGGGGCGCCCGGTCAGCGTGCGCGTGTCGGCGACCGACTGGATCGAGGGCGGCTGGGATGTCGAGAGCTCGATCCTGTTCGCGCGCGAACTCCGGAAGCGGGGCTGCGCGGCGATCAATGTCTCGAGCGGCGGGATTGATCCGCGGGCCTCGATTCCCATCGGGCCCGGCTACCAGGTGCCGCTGGCGCGGCGCATCCGCGAGGGCGCCGGGTTGCCGGTCGTCGCGGTGGGGTTGATCACCGATTACGAACATGCCGAGGCGATCGTCGCCACCGGCGATGCCGACATGGTCGGCCTGGCGCGGACGATGCTGTTCGATCCGCGCTGGCCCTGGCATGCCGCGGCCCATCTCGGCGGCACGGTCAACGCGGCATCGCAATATCTCCGCGCCCATCCGGCGCGGTACCGGAACCTGTTCCGCGCCCCGTGAGGGCGGCCGTTCAGGCCGCGCGCACCCGCGCGAGGAAACACGAGACATTCTCGCGCATGGATTCGGCCTGCTGGGCCAGTTCCTGCGCCGCGCTGAGGACCTGGCTCGACGCCGCGGCCGTGTTGCCGGCGGCGCTGGAGACATGGCCGATGGACGTGGTGACATCCTCGGTGCCCTTGGCGGCTTCGCGCACATTGGCGGCGATTTCCAGCGTCGCGCTCTGCTGCTGCGAAACCGTGCCCGAGATCTCGGTGCTCACGCGGTCGATGCTCTGGAGCGAGCCGTCGATCGCCTGGATCGAGTCGATCGTCGAGTTGGTCACGTTCCGGATCTCCGTCACGATCGTCGCGATATCGGTCGTGGCCTTGGCGGTCTGCGCCGCGAGGTTCTTCACCTCGGAGGCGACAACCGCGAAGCCGCGACCCGCCTCGCCGGCGCGGGCGGCTTCGATCGTGGCGTTGAGCGCGAGCAGGTTCGTCTGGCCCGCCAGATTGTTGATCAGCTCGACCACCGTACCGATCTTGTCCGCCGCGAGGGCGAGGGCCTGGATGTCGGTATCGGTCGCGCGCATCCGTTCCACCGAGAAGCGGATGGAATGCGTGGCGGTTTCCAGTTGCCGCGCGATCTCGCCCGCCGTGGCGTTGAGTTCCTCGCCGGCGGCCGCGACGCCGCTGACATTGGCGCTGGCCTGCTGTGAGGCGGCGGCGACGCTCGCGGCCTCCATCGTCGATTCCCGGGCCGATTTCGTGAGGTCGTCCGCCGCTGCGGCGAGTTCCGTCGAGGCCGAGGAAATCGTCAGCATGACCGATTCCGCCGTCCGCTCGAATTCGCTGATGGCTGCCTCGATCTCCGCCGCGCGGCGCGCATCCAGCTCGCGGCGGCGTGCGGCCTCCGCCTCCATCTTGTCATTGGCGACCAGCCCGTCGCGGAAGGTCGCGAGGGCGCCGGCCATCGCGCCGAGTTCATCGCGGCGGCCGACAGCGGGAATGGTCACGCCGTAATCCTTCGCCGCGACAGCGCGCATCGCATCGGTCATCGCCACGATCGGGCGCGAGATCGTCCGGACCATGACGAAGACGACCGCTGCCGCGACAAGCAGCGAAAGCCCGGCAAGGATCTCGTTGGCGATGATCATGTGGTCGATCGTTGCCTTCGCCTCGCGTGTCTCGTTTGTCAGAAGGCTGACCTGCCGCTTTTTCAGGCCCTCGTCGCCCTTGCCGTCGCCCTCGATGATCTCGATAGCCCGGCGGATCTTCGGAGCCAGCGTCTCGCCATAGCTCTTGATCTGCTCGGCGCTGGCGCGGCCATTGACCGGGATTGCCGCTTCCAGCCGGTCCTGCATCGTCCGGATCTCGGAGAGGAGCGCATCGAGTTCGGCCCAGCGCGTCCGGTTGATCTCCATCGTGAAGGTCCTGGCTTCCTCGCGATAGGCCACGCGGTGCCCGTCGAGCGACTTCCATGATTCCGCGCGCGCCTCACGCAGGGCAGGATCGCCGGACAGCATGTAACCGCGGATCGCCGCGACGGAATCGACCATTTCGAATGCAATGGTCGCGAGATGGACAATGGTCGGCAGTCTTTGCTCGACGACATGGTCGAGTTTCCTGTCGACGATGTTCACTTGTTGCATCGAGTAAATTGTTGATGCAGTCAACGGTGCCAGGATCACACCAAGAACAATCGTTATCTTGTGGACCAGTTTGAGATTGGCGAACCAGTTGCTCGATTTATGCAGTGAAAGACCTTCGTGTTCCATCGATGATCTCCTGACATCTTGTGCCAGATTGCGGCCCAAATCATTAATGGCAACATAATTTTACAACCGGGGGCTGCAAAAAATTTCATCCTTTCAGGAGACTGAGAAATCCGGTTGGTGCCGCGCTTCATCCGTGCGCTCCCTGATCCGGGTGTGGCGATTGCCACAGACAGGGGCTCCGACCCGGCCCACGCTGCGCCTCGCGCGAATGCAGCAACGGGAAACGGGGTGCAGCATGAAGGCGGGTTGGAACGGGCGGCTCTGTGCCGCAGGCTTGATCACCCTTGCATGTCTCGGCTCTGCCCTGGCGCAGAACCCGGCGCCGGACCCGGCAGGCCTGCCCAAGGTCCTGACCGACAAGCTCCTGCCGGAGCTGGCGGGTTTGCTCGCGGTGGCGACGGTGATGGAAACCGCCCTGACCACCTTGTTCAACTGGCGGCTCTACCGGGAATTCTTCAACGGGCGCGCGGTGAAAACCGTGGTGATGGTGCTGTTCGGCGGGATCATCGTCTCGGTCTTCAGCTATGATGTCATCGCCCGGATCATCGTCCTTGCCGGCGGCAAGGAGGCGGTCACGCCGGTTTCCGGCATCCTGTCCGCGCTGGTCCTGGCGGGCGGAAGTGCCGCCGTGTTCGAGCTTTTCACCCGGCTGGGCCTGCGATCGCCCGTCAAGCCGGAGGCGGAGCGGCCGCTGCCGCCGCAGGACCGGGCCTGGGTTTCCGTCCGGATCGCGCCGATCAGCCTTGTCGGGCCGGCCGAGATCTTCATCGAGAAAATCGCCGAACCGACGCCGGAGGAGAAGGCCACCGCGCCGCTCTCCGGCGTGCTCGGCGAGAAGAGCATCGGCGAGCGGATCCGCTCCGTCTTCATGACCGATCCGCTGCGCTTTCCCCCCTCCGGCGGCTATTCGGTGGAAGCCGGCCCGGTCTACCGGATCACGGCCCGCGCGGCCCGGATCGTCCAGCGCGACCAGACCCGGGAAAAGGCGGTGCAGACCGACACGGTGTTTGTCGGCCGTTTCGCCGGGCGGGCCATCATCGATCTCGTCCATCGGATCTAGGGGTCCAGCCAGAGGGGAGGGCGTTCCATGCCAGGCAGCGGAAGCGAGCACAGTGCCGACAGGAGCCAGCCCGCCCTCGCGCTGTCCGGCGGCGGCTTCCGGGCAACCCTGTTCCATTGCGGGGCGCTGATCCGCCTGAACGAACTCGGCCTGCTGACCCGGTTCGTCCGGATCTCTTCCGTTTCCGGCGGATCGATCACGGCGGGCATGCTGGCCGCCGCGTGGAAGCGCCTCGTCGTCAAGGACGGTGTGATCGTCAATCTCGGCGCGGCGGTGATCGATCCGCTGCGCGTCTTCTGCACGCGCTCGCTCGATACCTCGGCTGTCGGATGGGGTGCGCTGCTGCCGGGCGTGAGCGTCGGCGACATGCTGGCCGATGCCTATGACGATCTCTTCGGCGGCATCACCCTGCAGGATCTGCCCGATACGCCGCAATTCGTGTTCAACGCCACCAATCTCCAGACCGGGCGCCTTGTCCGGCTGCAGAAACGGCGTCTGGCGGATTACACGATCGGGGAGATTCCCGGCCCGAAGGTCCGGATCGCGGTCGCGGTGGCGGCATCCAGTGCCTTTCCGCCCGTGCTCTCCCCGGTCGAGATTGTCACGGATCCCGGCGCGTGGCGGAAGCTCGAGGGCGCGATCCATCACGGGGACCCCGCCTACACGCGGAAGCTGTCGCTGACCGATGGCGGGACCTATGACAATCTCGGGCTCGAGACGGTCGATGATTTCCGGACCATTGTCGTGAGCGATGCCGGGGCGCCGTTCGGCACCGAGGAGGAGGCCAGCGGCTTCTGGCCGAAACAGGCGATGCGCGCGCTCGATATCGCGACGGACCAGGCGCGCGGGCTGCGCAAGCGGCTGCTTTTCGCCGAATGCGCGGCCAAGGGCCGCCAGCCGGTCTATGCGGGGATTGACGGCGACCCCGCCGCCTATCCGGCGCTGCAGGTGATCACGGCCGGGCCGGAGCGCATCCGCGCGCTGGCCCGGATGCGGACGCGGCTGAACCCGTTCTCCGAGGCCGAGCAGGGGCAGCTGATCAACTGGGGCTGGCTGGCGATGGATGTCGCGGCCCGGTCGTTCCTTGTTCCCGGGGCGGCTGTGCCGACGACACTTCCCGTGCCGGCCTTCCCGCTGGATGACCGGTGAGGGCCCGCGATGCTGGAGACCCTGCAGAGGCTGGCCGATATCGTGCAGAAGGGCGTCGTCGCCATCGCGCTGGCTTTCGGGGGCTATCTGCTCTCGCGCGAGCAGGCCAATGTGACGATCGGCAAGTCCTGCGACGAGATGTTCTCGAAGATCCTCGATTTCGTCAGCGCCAATACGCTGACGGACCGCACCAACAACCTCGTCGATTACCGGCTCGAAACCTATGGCAAGGCCTGCGGCGCGCTGAGCGAGGACCGGCTGCGCTACATCAAGAGTTCATGGAAACCGTCGCAGGGGCCGGCTCTGTCGATGGTTGTCGATGCGATGGAGACCAATGAGCCACCCGCCGCCGCCGCCCGGCTCGGCTGGGTTGCGACCGGCCGGATTCCGCCGCAGCGCTACAGCGACACCAATTTCGACAGGCTCGACAAGCCACAGGCGAGCGTCGACGAGGTCGGCGCCATCATCGAACCGCGCTGGCAGGTCAATGTCCGCAAGACCAACACCTCCGTCACCGGCACCAACAACCCGGTGGTCGGGCAGGTCGCGCCCGGGGAATGCCTCAAGGTGGTGACCGCAGTGAAGGGCCAGCTCAATACCTGGGCGGAGGTGGCGCCGGTCACCTGCCCCGCCAACCGGCGCTGAGGAGGGGAGCATGGAACCCGGTCGCAGCGCTGCCCCTCTGGCCCGCGAGGAGCGGGCCGTCCTGACCGACCTCGTCCACCGGACCTTCGGCCACAGCCGCTTCACGCAGGACAGCCCCGTCCGGCCCGATGTCTGGCTGTCGCTCTGGGAGGATCTCGCGCAGGGGCTCGCCGATCCGCGCCCGGACCTGATGATCCAGCCGCGCGACGGCGTTCCGGCCGGCAGCGTGGCGGTGGCGATGGAACTCAACCTCGTCGAGGATCCCGACAATCCCGCGCTCAAGCTGGCCATGCGGCGGCGGACGCAGCTGGCCTATTCCCGCTCGACCGTCCATGCCCATCTCACCGTGGCCGAGCTCATCCGCGCGGTCGTGCCGATGACGGATTGGTGGCACCGGCTCGCGGAGACCGGGACCTCCTCCCTCCCGATGGAGGAAGTCGTGCCGGTGGCCACCCTCGGCCATGCCCTGCTTCAATCCGTGACCGCGTTCGCCGCTTCCCTGAAGGACCGGGGCAGCCGCTACACGGTCGATGACGCGATCAAGGAGAGGCGGACCTCGTTCCAGCTTTACCGCTTCGTGGCCCTGGCCAGCTTCACCGTGCTCTGGCAGCGGCGGCTGGGCTCCGATCCTGCCGGGCAGAGCCTCACGGCGGTGCTGGAGACGAGGCAGGTCATGCTGGGGGTGGCGCGGTCGCTCACCAACCCGGATGTTGCCCTGCCGGGACTGCTGGCCGTGCTGAACGAGGCCATGGGCGTCGTTCTCGAGACGATCGACAAGGGGTGCACCCGGCTGCAGGGCAGCAGTCAGCGGTCAGGCGCTGACCGGCTCGTCCAGCAGCAGGGCGATCTGGCCCGGCTCCGCATCCACAGCGTTGCCCTCAACCGCCGGGCCGAACATGCCGCCACGCGCTCGCGCCGGACGGTGAAGGCGGATGCCACGCACCGCCTGTTCCAGACCGACACGTCCGGCATCCGCTGGGCGGTGGTCGACAGCGGCATCGATGCGCGGCACGCCGCGTTCGGCGGCCGGGAGGGCGATGATCCTGCCGCGTTTGCGATCGACAGCAGCCGCATCGTCAGGAGCTACGATTTCACCTATGCCCGGGAATTGCTTGCCACGGCCCGGCTGCCGGTGATCGCGCCCGACCTGCCGGCGACGAACCGCAGGGCGCTCGATACCATCCTGCAGGGCGAGGATCTGTCCGACCTGCCGCCGCAGCGGCGGCGGCGTTTCGACATCGAGATTGCCGGCTGGAACAGCGAGCTGCAGGTTCTCCAGAACCGCTGGACCACGTTCCTCGCCCATATGGCGACCACGCAATCCGTGGCGCTGGAACGGGTGGCGATCCGCCGGGAAAGCGGCGCGCCGGTGGATTGGTCGCTGATCGAGCCGCTGCTCGAGATCCCCCATGCCGCGCCGCATTACCGGCCGCCGCTCAACGAGCATGGCACGCATGTGGCCGGCATCCTCGCGGGAGACTGGCCCCAGGCCAGCCAGACCGCGCAGGGTGCGGAATGCGGGCCGGACGGGTTCCAGGGCGTCTGTCCCAGGCTTGCGCTCTACGATATCCGCGCCTTCGATTCCGACGGGCGCGGGCGCGAGGACACGCTGATCTATGCGCTGCAATTCATCGAGCATCTAAACCGCTCCAGCACCCAGCCGGTCATCCACGGTGTCAACCTCTCGCTCGCTGTCGGCCATGACGTGCAGGCCTATGCCTGCGGCCAGACGCTGGTCTGCCAGGCCAGCAACCAGCTGGTCCGATCCGGCGTTGTGGTGGTCGCGGCGGCAGGCAATATGGGCTTCGAGGGCGATCCCGGCCTTCTCTCGACCGGGCAGAATGCCCGCGACATCAGCATCACCGATCCCGGCAATGCCGATCTGGTGATCACGGTCGGCGCGACCCACCGCGACAAGCCGCATACCTATGGCGTGAGCTATTTCTCCTCGCGCGGGCCGACGGCGGATGGCCGGATGAAGCCGGATCTCGTCGCGCCGGGCGAGAAGATCCTCGGGCCCGTGCCAGGCAATGACGCGCTGAAACTGCTCGACGGGACCAGCATGGCGGCGCCGCATGTCAGCGCGGTAGCGGCCATGCTGATGGCGCGCAACCGCGAGTTGATCGGCCAGCCGCTGCGGATCAAGGCGATCCTGATGGACTCGGCCATGGATCTGGGGCGGCTGCCGGCTTTCCAGGGGGCGGGCCTGCTCGACGCCCTGCGGGCGCTGCAATCGGTCTGAAAGTCAGGACGTTAAGGCCGCCACCGGGCGGCCAAGCCGGAAGGAGAAGCGGATGGTCACGTTCGAAGCGCTCGATGCCGCCCATGGCGATTGCCTGATGGTGCATTACGTCCAGAAGGACGAGGCCGGCCAGAAGCAGCCCCAGCTCTGGCTGATCGATGGCGGGCCAACGGAGACCTACCGCACGTCGCTCGCGCCGCGACTGCGCGCGCTTCGGGCCGCGCAGGGCGGCAATGGCCCGCTCCGGATCCGGCTCGGTGTGGTCACCCATATCGACGATGACCATATCGACGGGATCGGCAAGCTGATCAATGCCATGGCGCTGACCCCGCCGCCGGCCGGCACACCGGAGGTCCTGTTCCAGGAATTCTGGTTCAACGGCTTCCAGGCGACGTTCGGCACGATCACGCAGGCCGCCGGCTCGGTGGCTTCGCTGGCCAGCAATGATGTGTTCATGGCCAGTGCCCCCGGGCCGGAGACGGCCATGTTCATCCAGGGCGTTCGCGATGGCGAGACGCTGCTCCGGAATCTCGGCGCCCTGAAGCCCGGCGGGCGTGTGCCACAAACACTCAACCAGAGTTTCGGGAACGAGGCGCACCAGAAGGCGCTGGCCCCCCGCGTGATCCGGTTCGGCACCAATGGGCCGAAACTGGAGATCCTGACGCCGACCCAGCCGAGGCTCGACGCGCTGAAGACCAAATGGGCGGAAGCGACAGGATCGGACGCGGCGCTGCAGGCCTTCGTGCGCGGCAAGATCGATACGTCCGTCGCGAACCTCTCCTCGATCGTGTTTCTTGCGACAATCGAACGGAAGACGCTGCTCCTCACCGGCGATGGCCTTGCCGAGCACATCATCGAGGGCTGGCAGGCCCGGACGGGCACGCTCGATCCGTTCCCCATCGACCTGATGAAGGTTCCCCATCATGGCTCGTCGGCCAACAATTCCGAGGCGCTGTTCCGGCTGTTCCCGGCCCGGCATTATGTGTTCTGCGCCAATGGCAAGCATGACAACCCGGACATGTTCACCCTCGACGCGCTGAAGAAGGCCTGCGGCCAGAACCGCTTCACGGTGCACCTGACCTATGAGGAGACGCATCCGGCAACGGCCGCGCAGACCGCCTTCCTCAAGGCGATGGCTGCCGCCTCGAACGGCCGGATCACGCTGAATTTCCGGGCGCCGGGTGCGCTTTCGGTGCCGGTCCCGCTCTGAGGGTTAATTTTCCGTTCCTTTCTGTGGGAATCGCCACCGACACCGGGGAGCCCGGGCCTAGGCTCGGGCATTCGCTCGTCAGGCGAGGCCTTCGGCAGGGGGACGCGAGCATGGAAGCAGGTCATCCCGGCGTAACGGCACCATTCCGTGGGCGGTCCTTGCCCCGGTTCGGGCTGACCCTGCTGCCCCTTCTCTTCCTTTCGGCCTGCATGGGCGATGTGACGCGGATGCGCGAGGGCGCCGGCACCACCCTGGCCTGGGAAGGCCAGTCCGATGCCATGGCGATGCAGGACCAGTATCTCGGCCAGCTCTGCGTCCAGGCCGGCTTTCCCGGCCCCGCCGAGACCTGCCGGCCCACCCGCCCCTCCGATTGGAAGCTCATCGTGCAGGCCGGCCTCAACGATATCGACGCGCGCTGCGATGCCTATCTGGCCTGGCTCGATGACAAGAGGCGCTCGGCGAGGCCCATCCAGCAGCAGCTGGCCGATGCCCGGACCGCGACCACGGCAATCCTCGCGGCGACCGGGGTCGGCGTCGATCCGATCGCCATTGTCAGCGCGGCGTTCGGTTTCGCGACGAGCAGCTTCACGAATTTCCAGTCGCGGCTGGTGCTGGAGGTCAACCATTCGACCGTCCAGTCCCTTGTGCTGGGCGCGCAGAGGCGGCTGCGCGAGGAGATCCGGCCGCTGCTGATCACCAACCGCCCGGATGCGGTGCATGCGATGCGGCAATATCTCCGCCTCTGCATGCCTTTCACGATCGAGACCGAGATCAACACCACGCTCACCACGCTCGAGCGGAGTGGCATGGTCCGTTCGCCGCTGATCGACGGCTCGACCATCGAGGCGACGGTGATCGGCGCGGCGGGTGATCCTGTCCACCCGTTCGACCGGCCGAAGCCGCCCCCGCCGAAGGGCGTGCCGCTGGGCGCCTACGAGACCGGCCTCCGCGCGCCGCTGATCCGGCAGTTCGAGACCATTGCCTGCCTGAAGCCCTCGGGCGTTCTGACGAAGCCGGTGCGCGAAGGCCTGCTCGCCTTCCTCAACGGCAACAATTCGACCGGCGAGGTCTTCAAGGACCAGAGCGAGAAGGACCGGCTGACGCCGCTCGACGGCGCCCTGTTCCGGCAGATGAAGAGCGACGGCATCACCTGCAAGCGCTGAGGAGGCGTCGATGGCCATCAACCGCGAAGACTTTGCCCAGCAATGCGTCGAGAGCGGGGTCTGGGTGGGGGTCCAGCCACATTTCCTGATGGCTGTGGCGCAGTTGCGAACGGGCATCGTCAACCAGACGGGTGGCGAGGCGATCGGCCCCTATCGCGTCACCGAGGCCGAATGGAATGCCGATGGCTCGCTTCCGGACCTGCAGATCCATCTCACGGCCGACAGGCGGAAAATGCCCTTCGTGCAGGTGCTGCATGCCGCCATCCGGACCTTGCGCGTCAGCCAGGCCTTCTCGCAGGAACAGGGCCGGCACCCGACGAGCGTGGAACTCTACAGGGCGGCATGGCCGGATGATCCGGATATCGCCGTCACCGGGTTCGACGCCCGGCTGCAGGCCGCGCTCGATGCCACCCGGGCGGAGATCGTCGATGCCTTTGCCGTGCTCTATCCTGCCATCGCACCCGGCGAGGCGGATCTGGCCGGCGACGATCCCAACATCCCGCCCCGGACCGGGGCTGGCGCCGGGCCCGGCATCCAGCCCTCCGAGAAGCTGTTCGCCGAGAAGTGCCTCTGGATCATGGTCCGGCTGGTTGATGCCTTTGACCTGACCGGCTTCCAGGTGGCTGGCATCCTCGGCAATCTCGGGCATGAATGCGCCGGCTTCCGCGACATGCACGAAAAGGGCATGAGCAGCGCCACGGGCGGGCTCGGCTGGGCGCAATGGTCCAAGTCGCGACGGACCGCGTTCGAAGCCTTCGCGGCCGAGAAAGGGCTCACGGTCTATTCCGACGAGGCCAATTTCGGCTTCCTGATGCATGAGCTCCGCTCGACGCATGCCGTTGCCATCACCGAATTGCGCAAGACCACCACGCTCTCCGCGGCGGTGGAGCGTTTCGAGGCCACCTACGAGAAGGCCGGAGTGAAGAACTTCCCCAGCCGGGAACGCTGGGCGACCCTCGCGCTCGACCTCTATCGGGCTGGCGGCCAGCCCGGTGCCGCCATCAGCCCGCTGCCGGTGAAGGCGACCGGCCTGCTGCAGGCCGCCGTGCCCTTCCGCGTGCTCGCCAGCGCGCATGCCGGCAAGCGGCAGTTCTGGCTGGTCGGCGAGGGCGGTGAAGTGCCCGGGCAGGTCCTGATCGAGCAGCGCTCGGACGGGGAGGTGCGGGTCCTCAAGCGCGACACGCTTGTTGTTCCGCTGAAAGGGCTTGGCCTGCCCTCCGAGGTTGTTGCCGATCTCGAAAGCGATATCGAGAGTCCCGAGCCAGTCGGGAAAACACCCGGCATCGCCGTCCCGGCCAGTGAACGGGCGGAGCGGCTGTTTGCAGCGGCCGTCGCCGCGGTCAACATGCTGGTCTCGCGCCATGTGAAAGGCACCAGTAACGGCCAGCTGGCCTGTGCCTGGGCGGTCAACACACTGGCCAGCCAGGCGCTTGGCAAGCCGATCGGCGGCAATCTCGCGACAGCCGAGATGGCGAAGGTGCTGGTGGCGAAGCATCAGGAATTGCCGGAGAACGCGCTGGTGGCCGGGGCCATCGTCATTTCCCCCACTGCCGGCGGCGTGACCGGCCATGTCGGGATCGTCGGCACGCCGGCCGTGCCTGTCGGCAAGACGAAGATCTACTCGAACGGATCGTCACGCGGGGTCTTCCTGCAGAACTATACCGTCGAGAGCTGGCATGCCCGGTTCGACCCGCGCGGGCTGGCGATCCGCTATTTCCTGCCCTGAACCGGGCCGGGCTACCGTTCGGTCTCGCCGGCGAGCCTGAGGAACCAGTCCCGCACGCGCTTGGCGCCGGGGGGGAGGGGGGCGCCCTTTGGCGTCACGAGGTGGTAGCTGAAGCTGGTCGGCCAGGACTGGCCGAACGGGTTCACCAGCGCCCCGGAGGCGAGTTCTCCCCGGACCAGCCATTCCGCGAACAGGGAAATCCCGAGGCCGTTGATGGTCGAACTGAGCTGGAAATGCCGGTCTTCCAGCATCATGCTGGCCTGGTCGGGCCGCAGCACCGCGCCGCATCGCTCCATCCATTCCGCCCACATCCGCTTGTCATCGACATGCAGGAGGGTGCAGCGCTGGACATCCGAAGGGTGTTCGATGGCGAGACGCGCCCGGTAATCCGGGCTGCAGACCGCGACCAGCCGCTCCTCCCACAGCCTGACCACGTGGAATTTCGGCCAATGCCCCCGGCCCCACTGGATGCCGAAATCGGCGAAGCTGCGTGGATCCGGAAAATCGACGAACGTATTGTTGTGGTTGAGCAGGACCACCTCGACATCCGGGCAGGATTGCTGGAGCCGGCTGATCCGCGCGGAGACAAAGCGGCTGGCGAACATGGGCACGAGCGCGACCCGGACGGCGGCGCGGCGCCGGGCGACCTCTTCGATCCCCTTGCCGATCTGGCGGAGGCCTGCATCGACATGGCTGGCCAGCCGCGCGCCGTCCTCGGTCAGCTCCAGGCCATGGGCCGTGCGCCGGAACAGCACCACGCCGAGATCGGCTTCGAGTTTCTTGATATGGTAGCTGACCGAACTCTGCGTGCTGCCCGAGTAATGCGCCGCCTTCGTCACGCTGCCAAATCGCGCAACGCTGTCAAAGACATGGATGGAATTGATATTCCGGATGCGGACCATGGGCGGCCTTGAAGGCTTCTGTTCTCGCGCCAGCGTATCATCGAAAAATTGAATATCTAGCGCAAATCTTTGCGATACCCCGCCCGCACCGGACCTGCCTACACTCCTCCGGGTAGCGTCGCTGGTGGAACCGCATCATGACCGAGCCGATCCTTCGCGTGGACAGCCTAGCCAAGAGTTTCGGCGGCGTCAGGGCCGTGCGGGACCTGTCCTTCACGGTGTCGGCGGGCGAGATCCTCGGCCTGATCGGGCCGAACGGTTCCGGAAAATCAACAACGGTCAATGTCCTGTCCGGCGTGTTTCCGCCGACGGCGGGTTCGATCCTGCTGGGCGGCGAGGCGATCGAGGGCCTGCCGGAGGCGCAGCGCGTCGGCCGCGGGCTGAGCCGCACCTTCCAGACGGCCCGTGTCTTTCCCGAATTCACGGTGCGGCAGCATGTCGCCATGGGCTGCCATGCGATCCGGCAGGTCAACCCGTTCGCCTCGATCCTGCCCTTCGGCGCGTGGCGGGGCGAGCAGGCCGGCATCGACGGCCAGGTTGACGAAATTCTCCGGCTCTGCGCGCTGCATCCGGTTGCAGACCGCCCCGTTGCCAGCCTGTCCTCGGGCCAGCAGCGCTTCCTGATGATCGCCACGGCCCTGGCCGCGCGGCCGAAGATCCTGCTGGTCGACGAGCCGGCGGCAGGGCTGGTGGAGCATGAGCGGCAGGACCTCGCGGAGTTGATCCGCGGCATCCGGCAGCGCGGCATCGCGGTGGTGATCATCGAGCATCACATGGCGCTGATCATGGCCCTGTGCGACCGTATCGTGGTGCTGAATTTCGGCGCCAAGATTGCCGAGGGCAGCCCGGCCGAGATCCGGGCCAACCGGGCCGTCATCGATGCCTATCTCGGCGAGGCAGCCTGACATGCTGGCGGTTCGTGATCTCCGGGTGAGCTATGGCGGGATCGAGGTGGTCCATGGTGTCAGCCTCGATGTGGCCGCAGGGGAATGCGTGGCGCTGATCGGTGCGAATGGAGCCGGGAAATCCTCGACGCTGAAGGCGATCTGCGGGCTGGTGCCGGCTTCGGGCGGCGCGATCACGTTCGAGGGGCGCGACATCACCCGCGCCAGCGGCCATGCGATTGTCCGCGCCGGCATCACCATGTGCCCGGAGGGCCGGCAGGTCTTCCCGCAGATGAGCGTGATCCAGAACCTGCGCATGGGCGCCTACACGCGGAACGATTCCGAGCAGGAGGCCGATCTCTCCCGGATGATGGACATGTTCCCGATCCTGCGGGAGCGGCAGTCCCAGGCGGCCGGGAAGCTCTCCGGCGGCGAGCAGGAAATGCTCGCCATCGCCCGGGCGCTGATGGCGCGGCCGCGCATCTGCCTGTTCGACGAACCGTCGCTGGGCCTTGCGCCGAAGATCGTGGCCAGCGTGTTCGAGACGCTCGCCCGGATCAAGGCGATGGGGATGACCATCCTGCTGGTCGAGCAGAATTCGATGATGGCGCTGAACCTGGCAGACCGCGCCTACCTCTTCGAAGCCGGGCAGATCGTGATGGAGGGCGCCGCCGGTGCCCTCAAGAACCACCCGGACGTGATGCGTGCCTATCTCGGTCACTGACCGACAAGAAACGACAACGGAGGAAACCATGTCCAAACACAAGTTCACGCGTGCCTGTGCCGCTCTGGCGCTGACTCTCGTTGCCGGCTCGTCGCTGGCGGCGGAAAAGAAACTCACCGTCGGCGTCGCCGACGCCCTGACCGGCGGTGGCGCCGTCTACGGCCTGCCGCAGGCCAATGCCGTGAAGATGGCGGCGGAGGAGATCAACGCGGCCGGCGGCATCAAGGTCGGCGCAGATACCTACAAGATCGATGTCATCGCCTATGACGACAAGGCCAACCCGACCGAGGCGACCAACGCGGTCCGCAAGCTGATCGACCGCGACGGCGTGAAATATATCCTCGGCTTCTGCTGCTCGGGCTCGACCAGCGCCGTCGCCTCGTTCATCGGCAATGAAAAGGCGGTGATGCTGGTCGGCAATGCTGCCGAGCGTTCCATCACCACCAAGAAGATCCCGAATCTCGTCCGCACCCGCCCGCCGGCGGACTATACCGGCCAGGCGGCCGGTACCTTCATCGCGCGGAAAGGCCAGAAGCGCATCGCCGTGCTCGGCGCGCTCGATGTCGGCTTCTACGCCCAATATGTCGATTCGGTCGAACGCGAGATCAAGAAGGCCGGCGGCGAGATCATCGCCCGCGAAGTCTTCTCGCTCAAGGACCGCGACATGACCCCGCAGCTGACGAAGATCCGCGGGCTCAACCCGGATGCGATCCTCGTCGTCGGCTATGTCGAGCCGGCTGCCTTCGTCTACCGGCAGGCGGTGGAGCTGGGGATGAACATTCCGCGTTACGGCTTCACCAGCGGCAGCGAGGAGCAGTTCCTCCGCGTGACGACGTCGGAGCAGATGGAAGGCGTCTGGGATCTCCGCCCGACCGAGCTGACGCTGCTCTCCGCCAGCAAGAACGGCATCGCCTACCACGCCAATTACACGAAGAAGTACAATGCCTCGCCGTCGCCCAGCTCGCCCTACGCCTATGACCAGCTCTATGCGCTGAAGGCGGCGATCGAGGCTGCCGGTACGGTGGACAATACGGACGCTGTCGCCAAGGCCCTGCGCAACCTCGCCGTTCCGCCGCAGGTGGTGATGCAGTACCAGCCGGTCGACGGGAAGATGTTCGACGTCAACGGCCAGGCCTACACGTCCAACGGCGCCTTCCAGTGGCAGAAGGGCAAATGGGTGTTCGTCGAGGATCTGCCCTCGGATTCGAAGGCCTATTCGCAGTTCCTCAGCACGCTGAACTGACGGATCGGGCAGGCCGATGCTGATCGAAATCCTCCAGCAGACGATCAACGGTCTGGCGATCGGCGGCGTCTATGTGCTGATCGCCCTCGGCCTGACCACCGTCTTCGGCATTCTCGGGATCGCCCATTTCGCGCATGGCTCGATCTCGATGTTCGGCGGCTATCTGACCTATTTCCTCGCGACCTCGCAGGGATTGCCGGTTCTGGCGGCCATCCCGGTCGCGCTGGCGGCCGGCATCCTTCTCGGGGTGCTGGTCGAGGTGCTGGCCTATCGCCCCGTGCGGAATGCCAACCATATCAACGCCTTCATCGTTGCCCTCGGCCTGACCATGATGGTCGAGGGCATCAATCTCCAGCTCTTCGGGCATGAGCAGGTCGTCATCCCGACCGGGTTGAGCCGGGTCTTCCGCTTCGGCGGGATCACCGTGCCGGAACTCCGGCTGTATGTGATCGTCGCCGCCATCGTGCTGGTCGTGGCGATGATGATCTTCGTCGAACGCACCAAGACCGGGCAGGCCATCCGCGCCGTGGCCGAGAACCGCGATGCGGCCATCCTGATGGGCGTCAATGTGCGCACCATTCCCCTCATCGTGTTCGGCATGTCGACGGCCCTGGGCGTCGCGGCCGGCATCATGGTCGGGGCGCTGTTCGCCATCGCCCCGGGCATCGGCGAGGGGCTGGTCGTCAAGGGCTTCGCCGTGCTGATCCTCGGCGGGCTCGGCTCTTTCCCCGGCGCGATCCTCGGCGGGACCGTGCTCGGGATCACCGAATCCATCGCGGCCGGCTTCATTTCCTCCGCCTACAAGGATGTCATCGCCTTCGTGGTGATGATCCTCGTGCTGCTGATCCGGCCGCAGGGCCTGCTGGGGCGCGCGCCATGAACCGGATCCTCGTCCTCCTTCCCTGGCTTCTGGCCCTCGCCCTGCTTGCGGTGCTGCCGCAGGTGCTGAGCGTGAAATACTATCTCCATCTGAGCATTCTCGCGCTGATCTGGGTGATCGTCGCGCAGGGGCAAAACCTGATCCAGGGCTTTACCGGCTATGTCTCGATCGTGCAGGCCGGGTTCATGGGCATCGGCGCCTATGGCTCGACGCTGATGGGCCTCAACTTCCAGTGGCCGCTCTGGGCGACGATGGTCATGGCGCCGCTGATCACCGCCCTGTTCGCCCTCGCGACCGGGTATCCCAGCCTCAGGGTCAAGGGCCATTACTTCGCCATCGTCACGCTGGCCTTCAACCTGATCATCGTGATCGTGCTGGTGAACTATTCCGAGCTGACCAAGGGCGAAGCCGGGATCTCCAACATCCCCAAGCCCTGGGGCGGCAATCGCGAGGCGTTCTACTATCTCGCCCTCGCGCTGGCGGTCTCGCTGACGGGGCTCGCCGCGCTGATCGCCCGGTCCCGCGTGGGGGAAATCCTGCTGGCAATCCGCCAGAACGAGGATCTCGTGGCCGCTCTCGGGATCGCCGCGTGGAAATACAAGCTCTTCGCCTTCGTCATCTCGGCCATGTATGCCGGCCTTGGCGGCGCGCTCTACGCCCATTTCCAGGGCTTCATCAATCCCGAGATCTTCGGCGTCGCGCAGTCCCTCGATGCCATCCTCGCGGTGATCCTCGGCGGGTCGGGCACGATAGCCGGACCAGCGATCGGGGCTTTCCTCGTGGTCTTCCTGCCGGAAATCCTGCGCTTCGCCGACAGTTTCCGGCTGATCCTCTACGGGCTGATCCTCGTCCTTGCGACGATCTTCATGCCGATCGGCATTGTGGGAATCGCGAAGGCCGCTTTCGCCCGCCTTACCCGCCGGGAGGCCGGCCATGGCGGATGACGCCACCGGGCTCTTCCTCGCCGAGGTCCGGGCCTTCGCGCGGGAGGTTGTCGCGCCGGCAGCGCCCGGCTGGGCGCGGGGCGGGATGCCCGACCCGGCCTTCCTCGCCCGCGCCGGCGAGATCGGCCTGACGGCGGTCGAGGTGCCGGTCGCATCCGGCGGGCGGGGCCTTTCGTTCCGCGCCAAGGTCGAGGCCTGTGCCATCCTCGCCGCGGTCGATTTCGGCCTCGCGATGGCGCTGGTCAACACGCATAACGTGGCGAAGCGCATCGTCCTCTCGGCGCCGCCCGATCTCGCCCGTGCCCTGCTGCCGGACCTGCTTTCCGGCCGGGCCAGTGCCTGCACCGCGTTGACGGAACCCGGCGCGGGTTCGGATGCGGCGGCCATGCAATGCCGGGCGGAGAAGACCTCCGGCGGCTGGGTGCTGGATGGCGAGAAACGCTGGATCGTCAATGCGCGCCATGCCCGCCATGCCATCGTCTATGCCCAGACCGGGCAGCCCGGGCAGGGCGCCGGCATTGCCGCATTCCTCGTCGACCTCACCGATGCCGCCGTGACGCGGTATCCGGTGGAGTCCGTCATCCCGCAGGCCAGTACCGGCACCGGCGGATTCCGGCTCGAGCGCTGCTTCGTCCCGGACGCGCGCCTGCTCCTGCCGGCGGGAACCGCCTTCAAGGCCATTCTCGAGGAGATCAACGGCGCGCGGATCTATGTCGCGGCGATGTGCTGCGGCATGGTGTCGGCGGCGCTGCGGATCGTCCAGGCCTATGGCGGGACGCGGCGGACCTTCGGCAAGCCGCTCGACGAACATGCCAGCTGGCGGGAGAAGCCGGCGGAATGCGCCACCGCGCTTGCGGCCGCCTGGGCGCTGGTGGAGCAGGCGATCACCGCGACCGAGACCGGCGGCGATGTCCGGCATCTCGCGGCGGCGGCCAAGGTGAATGCAGTGGCCCTCGCGCAGCGGGAACTGCCCCGGCTGATGCATGCCATGGGGGCCGAAGGGCTGCGCGAGATCCACCCGTTCGCCCGGCATGTCGGGGCGGCCCAGATCGCTGCCCTCGCCGATGGCAGCACGGCCATGCTGCTGGACCGGCTCGGGCGCTGGGATCCCACACCCATCAACTTGTGAAGGCGGAAGGAACGACGCATGCGCGTATTCCAGATCGAGGGCGGCTGGAGCTTCGACCATCTGGTGCTTGCCGAGCGGCCGGATCCGGTGCCGCAGGCCGGGCAGGTGCTGGTCCGGATGCATGCGGCCGCGCTGAATGCGCGTGACCTGATCGTCCCGCTCCGGGGCTATGGCCGGGCCACGGGCGAATTGCCGCTGATCCCGGTCTCGGACGGGGTCGGCACGGTTGTCGGCATCGGCCCGGGGGTAACGCGCGTGACGGTCGGCGACCGGGTCTGCCCGACCTATTTCCAGGGCTGGATCTCCGGCGAACCCTCCGCCGAGCGATTTGCCACCGCGCTGGGCGGACCGCTGGACGGCGTGATGGCCGATCTCGTCTGCCTGTCCGAAGAGGGCGTGGTGCGCGTGCCCGACTACCTCACCCATGCGGAAGCGGCGACGCTGCCCTGTGCCGCCCTGACCGCCTGGAGCGCGGTTGCAGGGCTGGCCGCGACCCGCCCGGGTGACCATGTGCTGATCCAGGGGACCGGCGGTGTGGCGTTGTTCGCGCTGGCCTTCGCCAAGCTGCACGGCGCGCATGTGACCGTCATTTCCTCCAGCGATGCCAAGCTCGAGCGGGCGAGGGCGCTCGGGGCCGATGCAACGATCAATTACCAGGCCACGCCCGAATGGTCCCGGCCGGCGCGGGATATCGCGGCGGGGCGGGGGGGCTTCGACACGATCATCGAACTCGGCGGCGAGGCCACGCTCGCCCAGTCGATCAAGTGCATCCGTGTCGGCGGCACCATCGCGCTGATCGGTGTGCTGTCCGGCCTGACGCCGGCCCTGCCGCTCGGTGCCATCGTGACGCGGCAGGTGCGGCTGCAGGGTGTCACGGTCGGCCATCGCGACGGTTTCGAGGCCATGCTGCGCGCCATGGCGCTGCATCAGGTCCGGCCGGTCATCGGCAAGGTCTTCGCCTTCGCCGAGCTCAGGGCCGCGCTGGACGAGACGGCGAAACCGTCCGGACTCGGCAAGACCATCATCCGGTTCGACGCCCATGATTCCTGACCTGCCGCCCTTTCATCCCCGCCGCCATGCGCTCGAACGGCCCGGCGATGTCGCCTTCCGGATCAGCACCAGCGGCGAGAGCGTCACCTTCGCCGAACTCGAGGCCCGCGCGAACCAGGCGGCCCATGTTTTCCGCCAGCTCGGGCTGAAGCGGGGCGACCATCTCGTGATCCTGATGGAGAACCGGCGCGAATTTCTCGAGATCTGCTTCGCGGCGGACCGGACCGGCCTCTATTACACCACCGCCAGCACGCATCTCGCCGATGACGAGATCCGCCATATCATCGAGGATTGCGGCGCCTCGCTGGTGCTGGTCTCGGAGGCCTTGGTGGAGCGGATCCGGGGCTATGCAGCCGCGCTGCAGCGCCAGTGCCCGGTCCTGGTCGTCGGGCAAGGCGCGGCGGGTCTGCCCGGTTTCGCGGCCCTTGCGGCCGAGGCGCCGACCCTGCCGGTTCCCGACGAGTCCCAGGGCCTCGACATGCTCTATTCGTCCGGTACGACGGGGCGGCCCAAGGGCGTGAAATGGGCCCTGCCCGACCAGCCGGCCGGCAGTCCGTCCATGCTGATCGAGCTGCTGTCGGGCCTGTTCGGCTACGGGCCGGGTACGCGCTATCTCTGCCCGGCGCCGCTCTACCATGCCGCGCCGCTCCGGCACACGATGGTGACGATCCGCACCGGCGGCTCTGCGGTGATCATGCCGAAATTCGATGCCGAGGCCGCGCTGGCGCTGATCGAATCCGAGCGGATCACCCACAGCCAATGGGTGCCGACCATGTTCGTGCGGCTGCTGAAACTGCCCGAGGAAACGCGCCGCCGCTATTCGACCGCCTCGATGACGATGGCGGTCCATGCCGCGGCACCATGCCCTGTCGACGTGAAGCGCCGCATGATCGAGTGGTGGGGCCCGATCATCCACGAATATTATGCCGGCACGGAAAACAACGGCTTCACGGCGCTGAACACGGCGGAATGGCTGGATCATGTCGGTTCGGTCGGGCGCGCCAAGCTGGGCGTCATCCATATCTGCGACGAGAACGGCGCGGAACTGCCCGTCGGTGCCGAGGGCGAGGTCTTCTTCGAGAACGGCCACCAGTTCGAGTATCACAATGATCCGGACAAGACCCGGTCGAGCCGGAATGCCCGGGGCTGGACCAGCCTCGGCGATATCGGACGGCTGGACGAGGACGGCTATCTCTACCTGACCGACCGCAAGTCCTTCGTCATCATTTCCGGCGGCGTGAACATCTATCCGCAGGAGGTGGAGAACCTGCTTCTCCAGCACGAGGCGGTCCTCGACGCTGCCGTGATCGGCATCCCGAACGAGGAATTCGGCGAGGAGGTCAAGGCAGTGGTCCAGCTGGTCGACGGGCGCGAGGCCAGCGCGGCCCTGTCCGACGAGCTGGTCGCCTTCTGCCGGAAGCGGCTTTCGGCGATCAAATGCCCCCGCAGCGTCGATTTCCGGAAGGAATTTCCCCGCTCGCCGACAGGCAAGCTGCTCAAGCGCCAGATCCGCGACGATTACCGGGCCGGGCCGGCAAGAGCGGCATCGTCCTGAAGGATTTGGTGCCCCTGGCCGGAATCGAATAAATCGATTATATTGCTGACAATCAACAACTTAACCAATTCGATTTTTCCGAAAGACCAACAGAAAGACCAACAAAATTTCGGGCTGGAAAAGGAGTAATGCAAAATTCCGATTGAATTCCGGTGGGGGAATCGGGGGCTCAATCGGGCAGTGGCGCGGATCGTAACCTCTCAATCGCTTCTTGCAATTTCGCCCAGCTCATCCCGACCGCTGCCGGATGGGCTATATGGTCGACCAGGATGCACGAGCCGTCCGGCAGCCTGTAGGTCTGGGTGGCCTGGTCCCAGTGATCCCAAGGCAGGTTGTCCCAGTTCGCCTTGCCCAGCACCAAGAGCCGCGTGGGTCTCGGCGACGGCAGGGTGTTGAGGAAGGAAGCCCGGGCGTTATCCCATGCTTCGCGCGATGGCCGGAGCCGCGCGCCCAACCCGATCGATCCTGGAACGAAATTGTTGAAGGCAACCTTGGCCCATGCGGCAGCGCGCTCTTCCTGGGTCGGTGCAGCGCTTGCACACAGGGCCCTGGTCAGCGTCATCATGGAGCGGCTCGCCTCTTCGAAGCTGCCAATCGCGTGCTCCACAATGCCGGTCGAGTGATCCAGGTCCGGAACGTACATCTGTCCGTCCTCTTCCCAATCGTATGTGCTCTCGGCAAGCAGCATGAAACGCGTCCGGTGGAACTCGCTCCCGATCCAGCTCTTGAAAGGTTCAGGTTTTCCGGGCTCCGGTATCATCTTGAAGCTCTTTTCTCGAGAATATTCAGGAACTCGGGGCTGTATTCCCGATCAACACCATCAACATTCCAAAGACCTGAGCGTCGAACATGATCCTCCGGCTCAGCGCGCGATTCACAACGCAGCCTAAGCCAATTTTCTGATGGCGGATCAATTTGCTCTGCTTGCGACAGCCTATAGTTGGACAACAATGCTATAGAACCAAGCTCGATTGTTCGGCGCTCACTTTCCCGTCCTGCCTCGTCATCGACGGGAACCAAGACAAAACTCATGCTGCGAATATAGGTGGACACGATTGAGTGGCGTTGGTGCGAAACTTCGTCCGTGTGGACCTCCCAGCCATTTCGTCCGAAAAGGCTCGCGCCCACATGGTCTCTGAAAACAGAACCTCTGCCAATCGCTGATTCAGAGGCGCCAAAATGATTGCGGAGCCTATCTTTGAATGACGATTTCGAGCCTTGGCTGACCTGATGTGTGCCGACGCGCACTACTCGGTGCCAATTATCATGGTTTGCGCGGAGTTCGCCTGGTTCGAAGAAAAAATATACTCCTGCTGCAGGAAGCTCGTCTGCTTGATTTTCAAATTTTTCGTAATCCCAAAGACCAAAATTTTGTTCTGCAGTCCAAAGAATTTCATAAAATCGGTTTGAAAGATCTTGCTTGTGCTGCATTTGAGTTTTCTGGGCCCTCTCGACGTTGCTAGCGAGCTCGATTATCCTATTCAAGATTTCGAGATTTTCTACCTATAATTGATCGAATTTCGGTGCATCGGCGCGGTTTGTGCTCTTGTACAGGCGAAGCAGGCAACAAGAGGATTTCCGGATTTTTCGTTGGCAAAGGCAAGACCTAGGCTAGATCGAGCAACACAAGCTTACCTAATTTGGCTCACAAGGTAAGCCCGAAAAATGTGACGGCCGTCGGCTCTACGTCCGTTTCTGACGCACCACCCATTTACCTGTTCCGTACCAACACGGAGCAACGCATGGGAAACACATTCGAACTCGCCTTCCTCCTCAAAGCCGCCCGCAACGTGGCACGGAGTTTCCCCGCCGGCGGTCGGGTCGCGCGGGAATTGTCGGATTGGGCCGAGGGCCTGTACCCGGATTTCACCTGGGATTCGCAGAAGGACCGCCTGCCGCACGCCGGCGTCGCGCCGCAACGTTGGCGGCAACTCCAGGATTCACTCTCTGCCAGCATCAAGGCGCTTGGCTCGGTCCGTCCGGATGCGTTCGAGCGCAATGTCCTGACGCTCTCTGCGCATCTGCGGCTCAGTACGGTTGAAACGCAGATCTTCGCACTGGCCGTCCGCTCGTTCCGGTATGGTCCTCTCATCAGCCTCAGCAACATCCTGACCGAAGATGCTGGCCTGCCGACGGAGGAAGCCGTGCGGCATCTCACCGGGTTGTCGCTTTCCGCTGTCCTTCGCGCATTTCGTCCGTCGTCGCGGCTGATGATCACCGGGTTGCTGGCGCGGGAGCGGCGGCCTTTCCATGGGCTTGGCCTGCAATTGACATCGCGTCTGCTGCCCAGCCTCGAGCCACCATTGCGGGACCTCGAGGATATTCTGGCCAAACTCTTGGCGCCGGTTGCGCCAGCCGCGGTGGAATGGGACGATTTCGCCCATCTCGGCGCACAGGGCGATTTCGCGCTGAAGCTCCTTGATGGTGCCATGCGGCGCCTTGAACCCGGGATCAACATCTTGCTCCATGGCGCGCCCGGTACCGGCAAGACCGAGTTCTGCAAGGTGCTGGCCCACAGGTTGGGTGCGCGCCTTCACGCGGTTGGAGAAGCCGATGCCGATGGCGACGAGCCGTCCCGAATTGATCGGATCCAGCAATTGCGGCTTGGGCAACGCCTGCTTGCCTCGCAGGGGCGGAGCCTCGTCCTGTTCGACGAGATGGAGGATCTCTTTCCTGGCCTGTTCTCGCGGTTCGGCATGCCGCGGCAGCATCTCGGCTCGAAAGTTCACCTGAACCGCTTGCTCGAAGGGAATCCGGTCCCGACACTGTGGACGACCAACGACATCGATTTCTGCGACCCCGCCTTCCTGCGGCGCATGACCTTTACGCTGGAATTGCGGACACCGACCCCGGAGATCCGCGCCCGGGTGTGGAGCCGGTTGGCCAGGCAGCAGCGTATCCCGCTTCCGCCGGAGGCCTGCACGAAATTGGCGCATGAGATCGAGTTTCCGCCTGCTCTGGTCAGCAGCGCCCTGCGCGCGGCACGGATTGCCAAGGCCGGGCCGGCAGGGTTGGACCTGGCGGTGGATGCGCTGGCCCGGGCGGTGCGCGGTGGCCGTTCAACCCCTCCGCGCACATCCAACGCCCATGAATTCGACCCCGCCAATGCCCGGGCCGACCATGACCTGCCGCGCCTTGCAGAACGCCTCGCAACGACGAGGAGCGAGGTTGCGGTCTCGCTTTGCCTGATTGGCGCTCCGGGAACCGGCAAGAGCGCCTTTGCGCGCCATCTCGCGAGCCGGATGAACCTGCCCGTCCTCGAAAGGCGGGCCTCCGACCTGCTCGACAAGTATGTCGGCGGAAGCGAGCGGAACATCGCCGCTGCCTTTGCCGAAGCGCGCGATACCGGTGCGTTCCTGATCTTCGACGAGGCGGATTCGCTGATCGGCAGCCGCGCCGATGCAACCCGCAGCTGGGAGATCTCCCAGGTCAACGAGATGCTGATCTGGATGGAAAGCCACCCCTTGCCCTTCGCCTGCACAACTAACCTGCCGGACAGGCTCGACCCCGCCGCCCTCCGCCGGTTCAGCTTGCGCATCACCTTCCTGCCGCTCGACGCCGGGCAGCGTCAGGCTGCATTCCGGCGCTGCTTCGGCCAGGATCCGACGCCGGGCCTTGCCCGACTCGATCTGCTCACGCCGGGTGATTTCGCGGTCGTCCAGCGCCGGGTTGCCGTGCTCGGCCTGAGTGACCCGCGCGAGATTGTCGCCGAGCTCGAGCGGGAACAGGCGGCCAAACCGAATGCACGGACGGCGATCGGCTTCCGGGTTGCTTGAACCGGCGCCGGGAATCCGCCAGCATCCACAAGAAGGGAAGGGGATCATGCGCTTCGCCCGACTTGCGGAACTGGTGAGGCTGGCCAACCAGATGCAGGGCCGCGCCGATGGCGTTTCGCTCGACGAGATCGGCGAAACCTACCACGTTTCGCGGCGCACGGCCGAGCGCATGCGTGATGCGCTTATCGAGGTTTTTCCGCAGATCGAGGAAATCGTCGAACCCGGCGGCCGCAAGCGCTGGCGGATGCCGCCCGGCACTACCGGGCGCATGGCCAATCCGACCATCAACGATCTTGCCGCGCTGAACCGGGCAGTGGAACTCGCGACAAGCACGGGGGATGACGACACGGCCAATCACTTGCGCATTCTCTCGGATCGCCTCAGGGCGAGGTTGTCACCGGGCGATCGTCGCCGGCTCGATCCTGATATCGAGGTCTTGCTCGAAGCGGATGGTGTCGCCCTGCGGCCGGGCCCGCGCGAACAGATTCCGCCGGAAACGCTTTCTGACCTGCGTCAGGCCATTCTCCGAGGGGTCTGGATCGAGGTTGATCACCGCAGTAGGGCCACCGGGCTTCTCAGCCGGAATGCGCGCCTCGGGCCGATTGCGTTCCTCCTCGGCGAGGGACGGCAATATCTCGTAGCGTGGAGCGAATGGGCCGACGAAGCGCGCATGTTCGCGCTGATGGGCTTCGAGCGGATCACCCTGACCAACCAGACCTTCGAGCGCCCACAGGGATTCGATCTCAAGGCATGGCAGAGCCGATCCTTCGGCCTCTGGCGTGAAGACGAGCACGATATCGTCTGGCGTTTTTCCGCCGATGCTGCGCCTGAAGCCCGCCATTACCGCTTCCATCCCAGCCAGACCATGGCGGATGAGCCGGATGGCAGCCTGGTGGTCAGCTTCCGTGCTTGCGGCCTGAAGGAAATGTGCTGGCATCTCTTCCGCTGGGGGCAGGAGGTCGAGATCATCAGCCCGCCGGAACTCCGTGCCCTCTATTCCGAATTGCTGGATCTCGCCCTGGTTGCCAACGGGCGAGGCGGGGTTCCAGAATAGAGCGAGGGAGCGGGCCCAAGCATGAATTATCAGACACTCAAGGAGAAGCAGCGATCTTTCAGGGATGGTTTCCCCGAAACGATGGGCCTGCGCGTCCACCGCGCCATCAGCTGGATCGGCCGAGCGGAAACGGCAGGCGAGGACAATGATGCGCGCTTCATCTTCCTCTGGATCGCCTTCAACGCAGCCTATGCCGACGAGGCCGAGTTCACCCGGAACCCTCAGGGCGAGCGCACGACCTTTGTCGAGTATTTCAACCGGCTCGTGCGTCTGGATTCCGAGAAGGCGATCTACAAGGCGCTCTGGAGCCGCTTTTCCGGTCCTGTCCGCCTGCTCATGCAGAACCGCTATGTGTTCGGCCCGTTCTGGCAGCACCACAATGGTGTTGTCGGTATGCAGGACTGGAAATTCCGTCACGAGGCAGCGGGGCGGGCCTTCAGCACCGCCTTCTCTTCGGGAGATACGGTGAAAGTCCTGAGCCATGTTTTCGATCGGCTCTATGTGCTCCGAAACCAGATCATGCATGGCGGCTCGACCTGGAACAGCAAAATCAACCGCGAGCAGGTGCGTGACGGCGCGGCGATCCTTGGCTTCCTCATGCCAGTCTTCGTTAACCTGATGATGGACAACCCGCACGAGGATTGGGGCGTGCCGTTCTATCCGGTGGTGGATTGAGGGTGATCGGCGGCATCGAACAAGCTCTGTCTTGCCGAGGGTGTGCGCTTCATGGATCATCCGAGGCGTTAAGTAAAATATAATTTGAAGGCCGAATTTTACAAAAAGTACTGTATACTGGATAAAAACATTGAGTTCATTAGATTATGTCTCTGCTCGAAATTTTTAATTTATTGATTTTAAATTTTTGATCAACAATATTTTTAATTTATTCTCCAATTGCATCCGTTTAGCGAACGAGGGGGCTGACTGTATGGGATGGGCAAAGTACTTTGAAGACATTCATAAGCTGCGGGATCACGCAGTATCTCTTCGCGATACGCGACTTGATGTGCGCTCTGTTGATTCGGCGCCTGAAAAGGCGGCGCATCAACTGCAGTATGTTCAAGAAAGTATGAGTCGGTGGAGCGTCAAACTTATAAAACAGCTTGATGAAATTCTGGAGCATGCAACGGATCCCGAAATCAATCGGCAGCTCAAAATTGATAGTCAGGATGAAAAAATCAACCGACTAGAGGCTGAAATCAATGATCGATTGCTTCAGATTGAAGCCCTAGTTCGATTAAACAGTGTGCTTCAATCTGATCTGGATGATGAAAGGCGAAATTTATCTATTCTCTTGGAATCGCAGAAAGTCGTTGAGCGCAATCTCGTTGCTGCCCAAAACAGCATTGAAACACTTAAGATACGAAACCTTGCCCTCGAAAAGGAAGTCCAGCGGTTTCAACAGCGCGAGCGCGAAGCTGCTGAATTTGAAATATTGATGAAGAATGGAGGCGTTCGACCGATCCGGAAGTAGATTTACGGCATCTTCAGATCATAAGCGGAAGGTAAAATTTCGAGAAAAATTGATATTCGATCTCGCCGTAATCGACTTCGCCACAGGCCTCTATTGCGCGCGGGGCATTCTGAGGCAGATTCCAATGGCACTGATTATGCGCCTTGCGAAATCAGATTGAGACAGCCTGATTGGCTAAACGTCTCATTTCAACCCGAGGACCAACAATGCTCACAAACCGCTACGACGAAGCCTTCCGCTATGCCCATGACCTCCATCGGCATCAGCTGCGCAAAGGCACAACCATTCCCTATATCTCGCACCTGATGAGCGTCGCATCCCTCGTGATCGAACATGGGGGAAGCGAGGATCAGGCAATCGGGGCGCTCCTGCATGATGCGGCCGAAGACCAGGGCGGGCAGGAGACGCTGGACGAGATCCGGATGCGGTTCGGGCCGGCCGTTGCCGATATCGTCTATGATTGCACCGATTCCTGGGATGAGCCGAAGCCGTCCTGGCGCCCGCGTAAGGAGCTCTACCTTGCTAAGCTGCCTCAGAAATCGCCACAGAGCCTCCTCGTGTCTCTGGCGGACAAGACGCACAATGCCGAGGCGATCCTGTTCGACTTTCGGCTTCAAGGGGACAAGCTTTGGGAGCGGTTCAATGGCGGCGCCGAGGGCACGCGCTGGTACTACCAGTCGCTGGCCGAGGTCTATCGGAATGTGATGCCGGGCCGGCTATCTGATCGCCTCGAGCGGGCGGTGGCACAGTTTTCAGTTTGAGCCATCCGAATGCTGGGGATCGACCGGCGCGCTTCGCCTATCGCGTGTTGGTCCGCGCCGTCACTGCTTGAAACAATTCTCTCGATGCCAGGCCAGAAACTGTGGGTGTGGCCTGTCCTTGCCCATGATCGGCGGGATTGCGAAGCCGGAGCGGTTGATGAAAGCGCGGACACCATCCGGGTCGTTCGCCTGCCGTGAGACGAGGATCTGCAGATCGTCGCCGAGGCTGATCAGGCCGCGATCGAACATCCAGTGCGCGGTACCGGAAAGGGCAAGGCCATTATGGATCGTGTCGGGCCCATTGGCTTCCACCGGCCGGATATGCGCTGCATTCACCTCGGCCCGGCCGCCGCCATTGATCAGCTTGAGGCCGGTCACGGCGCAGCGTTCGCCGTAAGCGCGCAAGACGATCCGCCGGAAAACGCGATCTCGGACCGTTCGTGAAGTTAGCTGCAAGATGCGTTCGCGTTGCTGTTCAATTGCGGGTGGCGGCGAGGTTCCCGCGATGTCGGCCAGTGGCGCGGCAATGCCTTCACGGGGGAGAAGTGGCAGTCGATCTTCAAGACCACGATCGATAATGCGATTGAAGTCGGCGATCGAAATAGGGCGGACCGCTGATTGGGCCCGGCCGGAGAGTTTGCCCTCGTCATTCAGGAGTCCGCGCTCGATCGGGCCGCCAGCATCATTGAATGGCACAGCATTGGCAAATTCGAGAAACGAGTTCGGCTCGATGAGCGCGAGGAACATGCTCGCATTTACGCGATCGGGGCGATCCAGAGATTTGGCATTCTGCGAAACTAAACGGTGAGGATCGATTGTCAGGGGGCGGCCGGATTGCGCCCCCGTCTCAGTCGTCTATGTCGATGCTGCGCGGTTCAAAAAGCCAGCCATTCCTCGCCGGCCTTAGTGGCGACCCGCAAACATAGAACGATTAGGGCCGGACGTCTCAGTTGTTAAACGACTGGGTGTCGGCTTCGATGCCGTTGAGGCGCAGGATTGACGCGACGGTCCGCGCCCATGCGTATGCGCGTTCGATTGATTGACTGGGAATGGGGCTGAACGCGACCACCCCGCCAGAACCGTCGGTATCGCCGAGGCCTTGTCGCTTTAGCCAACGCGCGAACCCACGCCTAGCGTCGAACACACGCACCAGTGCAGTCCCACATTCGCCTTCCGGAATGGCGGCGATCCTCGATAGAAACATCGGCGTAGGGACGTGACTCTCGCTGGCGCGGACCCCGTCCGCGTTCGCCCAAGCCCAGAGCTGAGACCACTCGGCATCGCCTCGCGTACCTGGTGGTAGGATCGGCGGCTCGCCCGGCTCGACTGCTTCCACATCACGCGGGCCAGGAAAGGCGGTCGAAAGTGACGGCAGCGCACCGGGATTCATGTTCCATCCGGTGACGAGCACTGCCGCCTTTCCCGCGCGGTTGCGGATGCGCATCGGCACCTCGAAGCGGACCCCGTATCCGGTCTTCCACTCGTTGAGCTTCACCGAATTGGGCTGGGCAATCAGCAGACCAGAATAAAACTGCGCCGCTAGATATCGCCAGTCCTCGGGATCGATACCAAGATCATCGATCAGGAAGGCAGCCTTCGACTTCCCGTCTTTGCTGGTACGATCGAACAGATATTTGGTGAACTTGCCTTCGGGCATGACGGCTTGGAGGATGTTGGACGATTCCGCGACGGCCTTGAACTCGAACGTCTTGCATCCGGCGTTCAGGAAGAAGGCGCGGCTCATCTCTTCGAGAATCCGCTGCTCGACATTCCCAGCTTGTTTGCTCTCTACACCCTCGGCAGCCTTCTTTCCGCGTTCGGATACTGAGCCGCGCGGAAGCCCATCCGGCCCGGAGCTCGCTAGCCAACCATAAGGCTGCCATACCTGACCACCGGGTTTGAACGCGGCAGATCCCTCCAGAGGCCAATCCTGCTCTCCCTCGTAGCTGAGCTCCTGCACGATCGTCCCATCCTCGATGGCAGCTGCGTAGATCAGATTGTCGAAAAAGCCACCGCGATGGACGGGATTGCCGGGATCAATCACGAAGGCGCCGACATAGCCCGGCACCGCGCGCAGAATTGCATCGATCGCGTTACGGACATCGACATCGAGCGCCGAGAGCGCGATGCACTCTCCGGTATGAAGCCTGAAGATGTCCAAACCAGAATGGCGGTCGATACTGTTCCAAATCTCGCCGAGTGAGTCGAGCCATTCCCAGATCACATATTTGTAGATGTCCTTGTCGTGTGAGACGGTTCGACCGCTCCCATCCTTGAAACCGTGGACCCCGGTCGTTCGCTCAGCGAATCCCGACAAGGTCGGTACCCCGACCCGAAATTGCGAGCGTGTGCCTCCCAAGGGGTCGGCTGCTCCGAGAGCGGCGAGCACCTCGCTCGTGAAGTAGGCCAGCTGCGGATCGGGTAGTCCTTCGAAACTTCCGTCGAACAGAAACGCACAAGCACTAGTTGGGCGCTGGTTACTGGATTGCACGGCATCCCCCATTTGTCAGGAAAGGTCACCGATCCACCGCGGATCAAGCATCTGCACCGTATCCGCGCAATTTGATCTCACAATCGTGCCAACCCCGTCACCGAGTTCTTATCGTTATCAATCGGCATGCGAGCATCTGATCCCCCCAGCGTGTCGCGAAGGTCTCGGAAATCTCGAACCAGCTTCCGTCATTGCCGACGCCGTGATTCCTGCCCATGCACGAGCATTGGCATTCATGGCCGACGGCGTTCAGGCAGGCATGCGAGCATTTCTCTTGCTCGCGATAGGGTTGGATCACATAGACCCGCCCGAACGTCTCTAGCGCGCGCTCCACGAAATCGTTGAACCAAGCCTTCGGGATCTCCCAATAGCGCGGCCCGGAGATCCACACTGGGGCGGTGCGCCGCCCGTTTTGCAGCCACGAGCGATTTTCGTCGGAATAGGGCAGTCGAGCGCGTAGAAGTTCTCCCTTTTCTGCCCGACGCAGGATGACCGGGATATCGCGCTGGTCCCAGATTTTCTTGAGCATCTGTCTGTCCACCGCAGTGGCTCTCTCCCATACATGTCCCTTGGCTATTCGCAGGTATCCGCCATTATACTCGATGTGTGGCAGAATGCGCGCGCGATCGGTTCATCATTGACTATCGCTACTGTTCATCACCTGCTCTATGCTGAAGGAGGACGATGGGGGCACCATGTATCTAAAGCGCGTTCAGTTCAAAAATTTTAGATCATTCGATTCCGCCCAACTCGAGTTGCAGAAGGATTTGACGGTATTCGTTGGGGAGAACAACGGCGGCAAGAGCAACGCGATCGACGCTATCAGACTGTTGACGGCACCGCTTAGCGGACGCCGCGAAATTTACTGCGAGCCGACCGACGTCCGCTTTCAATGCGGCTCCCGCTACTTTGAACTCGAAGCTTATTTCTCCGGGCTGTTAGTAGGTCAGCAGGGGCGCTTTCTGTCGGCTGTCACGGATGCGAGCATGACGAGCGCATGCTTCGGGCTGCGCTATGACGGCTCACAGGTTGGCGCCAAGCCCGCCCTGTGGGCGGGCAAGGAAGGCAATGCGCCCGAAGCGAACTGTCACGACATGGTTCGGCACGTCTATCTGCCGACGCTGCGAGACGCGAAACGTGCTCTGGCATCAGGAAACCCCACGCGCATCATGGCGCTTCTTCATCACTTTCTTGAAGATACGTCCGCCGACGAACTCGCCAAAGAACTTGGTCGCTCGCACTCCCACGAAGTTCTTACGAAGGTCGACGCCGCCGTCGAAAAGGGGCTCGCAGCGCTAACAGGAGGGGTCCGCCGCCAGTCGGCATCGCTGGGTTTCGCCGCCGATGAAGCCCTTATCGATATCGCCCGCGACTTGCGGTTCAAGCTCGCCGATCACGGCGTTGATCCCGAGGATCTCCGTTATTCGGGACATGGTTATGCGAACCTGCTGTTCATGGCGATCATCGCGGTCGAACTAGAGAAGGTTCGCACGGCAGACCTGACCCTTTTTCTTGTTGAGGAACCTGAGGCCCATCTCCACCCCCAGCTTCAGGCAGCGGTTCTGTCGTTCTTAAGCGAGCAGGCGCAAGAGTCGCGCAAGACACCGCCGACCGATCACGGCCCAGCTGGCGAGTTGCAGGTCGTGGTTGCCACCCACTCGCCCAATTTGTCGGCGTGGGTCAGCAGCGACCGGCTCGTCGTGTTCAAGTCTGTGATCACATGCTCTCGAACGCTCGCGAAGGGAGAGAAGAAAACTGAACCCGCATCGCTTGACGCCGAAACCATCGAAAATGTCCTTTCCTCCGACGCATCGGCCGATCCAAACGCCGGAATGGAGTCTGTTGCGGCGACCGTATCGGCGACTGTACCGCGACGGGCCACGCGCTGTATGCCACTTGCGAATATGCCCCTGGCGGAAGACGACCGTCGAAAGGTCGACCGATATCTCGACGTCACCAAGGCGGCTCTGCTGTTTGGGGGACGTGCGTTGCTCGTCGAAGGGATCGCGGAGGCGCTTCTCTTGCCTGCGATCGCCAAACATCATGTGCTTAAAGGTCATCTCGAGAAGTTGAGGCTTTTTCGGTCAGCCGTTTTCATTCCGATTGATGGGGTCGATTTCGCGCCCTATGTCAGGCTCCTTCTTACCAAACTCGATGATGCGCGGATCGCTGACCGGGTAGTGGTCGTCACCGATGGCGACAAGGGCCTCAAGATCGACGATGAGGACGAGGGCGAAGCTGATGCCGACGCTGCGGATGAGGTGTCGCCCCTCACCGAGGGCAACAATGTGGCGCTCTCCATTGAGGATGATGAAGCCATTATCCCGGGCGAACGGCGCAAAGCGGCGCTCGAGAAGCTCGCTGCCGATATGAGCGCAAACGATATATTCGCCGCCATTACCAGCACCTATTCCCTTGAGGCCGAACTGATCGAAGCGGGCAATGCTGCTATCCTCGAAAAGGCCTATCTCGAGCTTCACCCGCGCTCGAAGAAAAAGTGGCAAAATGCGGTCTCGAAATCCGGAGACGACCGGGCCCGCGCAATTCACAAAATCTTCAAAGCCGCCCGCAAAGGCGACTTCGCGCAAGTGCTCGCGCGCCTTATCGAGGATGGGGAGACGTTCACAGTCCCCGCCTATATAGCAACCGCGATCGAACGGTTGGTCGAGACGTGACCGACACCTATTTGCCAACGGACGAGCAATTCGCGATCGTCGCCCACGACGGCCCCGCATTCGTGACCGCCTGTCCTGGCGCGGGCAAGACGCGCACCATGGTGGAACGTGCGCGTCATGTCCTCGCTGATCGCAAGGACCGCCGGGGCGTCGCCTTCCTCTCCTTTACCAACGCCGCGATCGACGAGCTCGAGATGCGGCTCAGAGCCTTCGGCGTTTTGCCGTCGCCGCTGTTCCCGAGTTTCATCGGCACGTTCGACCGGTTCCTCTGGCAATTTTTTGTAGTGCCCTTCGGCATTCCCGGATGCAACGAGGCACCCCGCCTTATCCCCGACAAGCCGGATTGGGCCGTTCAGCCATTCCCGGGGGCGCAGGCCTTGCCCCTCAGTGCCTTCAACAGAAAGACGAGCGCATTGGACCGGCGGCTCGCCGCCGATCTTGGGTTTCCGCCTAGTCGTGACGGGACCCGCCACGAGACGCGCGCTCGCAACATCCTCGCGGCTGCGCGACAGCAGGGTCTTGTGGACTTCGAAGACGTTCGGGAATGCGTTAGAGAGCGGTTGAACGACACGGCTTTCGCCAAGAGGTTGGGGCAGGCCCTCGCAGCGCGTTTCAAGGAAATCGTTGTCGACGAGGCGCAAGATTGCAATCCCGCTGACCTTGAGATCGTACAGTGGCTTCGCGACTCGGGTCTGAGCGTTAAGGTGATCTGCGACCCGAATCAGTCGATCTATCAGTTCCGCGGGGGCGTCACGTACGAACTAACCGCGTTCGCCGAACGCTTCTCTGCGACCGATCGTCTCCCAATGAGGGGAAATTTCCGCTCCACGCCCGCAATCTGCTCTGCGATCGTAGCCCTTCGACCACCATGGCTGCGCGACCATCCCGACGAGCCGCTCGGCCGGTACAAGGCCGATCCGACTCCTGTACATGTCCTTTCATATGGCGGCACCGGCGTACCGGCTGAGATAGGCACAAAGTTTACCGAACTCGTCAAATCGCTCGGGATACTGCCGACGAACGCCCCGATATTGGCGTCGACCTTGGCGAGTGCCGCCAAGGCGATCGGCCGTCCGACACTCGGCCCTACCGAGCATATGACATTGGTTCTCGCCCAGGCAGCGACAAACTACCATTTCTCGTTCGGGGCCGGGAACCGACGCGAGGCGCTGGTCAACCTCCACAAGGCGATCTTGTTGGTGCAAGGTCACATCGACACCGCTGGCGCATATTATAGCTATGTTGCAGCCAATGGCCTTGAGGATGGTCGATGGCGGCCAGAGATCATCGAAATCGCTGCAGCGCTTCGCTTTGACGCCCGCATGGACGCCACGCGATGGCTCGATAGAGCGAGAATCCTGCTTGCACGCGGACTTTCGGGAACCAGCACGATCGGTCAGCGCCTGAGATCGAGTGCCGACCTTGGAACTGCCTTGGCGACGCCGCCGGCGGAGTCCCATCCCGCCCGGACGATACATTCGGCAAAGGGCCTAGAGTTTCCCGCTGTCTGCGTGGTGCTGACCAGCCAAAAGACAGGAGATATCCTTTCGCACCTTGAGGGGAGCGGTGGAGGAAATTCTGCCGAAGATGCAAGGAAGATCTACGTCGCCGCCTCGAGAGCCCAGCGCCTTCTCGCGATTGCGATCCCCAAAAGTCGTACCCCGCGAATGCAGGCTCTCCTGGCAAGCAGTGGTTGTCCGATAACTACCCACGTACTCTAGTGAAAGCGCAAGGTTTAGATTTTGAGACTGGAATTTGGTCGCGCAGCGCTAGGGAGCGGGTCACAACTGCTGTGCCCGGCAACTAACCGGCGACGGCAGATTTGCTAGCTCGATTGCAATGAAGCTGCCTGTCCCCTTCCGGCCCCGAACAAGCCATGTGGACATTGCCACAGACGCGCGAAAGGCGGAGGCTTCACTCTCGTACCGTCCAATCCTGCGGGGTCCAGCCGTGCGCTATGTGAAACGCCCGGCCCTGCCGCCGAAACTCCTGGCCAGCAGCGAATTCGTGCAGATGCGGCTGGAATATCTGGCGTTCCTTGAACTCGATCCGCGGGAACATGCACTGACGCGGCCGCCGGACCGGCATCTGCCATCACGGCTGGCGGGCAAGAACGGCCCGCTGGCCGAGGAGCTCGGCAGCGTCTTCGGGTATTGCTGTGCCTTCTGCGAGAGCCCCGGTAGCATGACGCCCCACCCGGTTCCGCCCGACCAGCTATGCCGAACCGCACCAGGGCGAAAACGGGCATCTCGCCTATGGCTGGCTCGCGGATGCCTAGCAGAACCTCTAGCCGATCTGCGATGATCGCTGGCCCAAGCAACAGAACCTGTTCCCGGTTAAAGGCGACCGCAGTCCCTTGCCGTCGACCACCCGATACAAAGACCGCTATCATGCAATGGTTGTCACCGTTCGCCCTATGGGCGCGAGACTAACCAATTCACCACACTGGCAGTCAATCCAACTGCGTCACGCTTCAACTCGCACTCCCAGACAACCGCGACCCGCCACCCAGCGGCAATCAACGCCCGCTCCTTCTTGGCATCGCGAGTAACGTTTGCGGCAAACTTGGCGTTCCAGAATTCCGTGTTGCTGCTCGGAACCGTCGAATATCGGCAGCCCGGATGCCGGTGCCAGAAGCAGCCATGCACGAAGACAGCGGCCCTGTAGCGCGGCAGTACGATATCCGGCTTGCCCGGCAGATTCTTGGGGTGAATTCGATAGCGAAAGCCAGCTTGATGGAGAAGTCGCCGCAGCATTAGTTCTGGCCCCGTGTTTTTGCCTTTGATCCCTGCCATCATGCGGGATCGGGTTTCCCTGTCGACGATGTCGTTCATGTTTCTTGGCGAGGCTCGCAATTTATGTCGATATGGGTATATCCCATGAAGAGATATGAAGAGCACAGGCTTGACCACGCAATATGGCATAGTCGATCTCTTTGCAGGTCCAGGTGGCCTTGCAGAGGGCTTTTCGGCGTTCTCGGACAACGGTAGGCATCCGTTCCGGGTTCGCCTGTCGGTTGAAAAGGATCCCGCAGCTCATAGGACGCTGTTGTTGCGTACGTTTCTGCGTGAATTCGAGGGTGGCTTTCCGGAAGCCTATTACTCTTGGCTGAATAAGCGCGGTGAAGAACCGGACTGGGCGAGGCTACACCCCGAACAATGGCAACATGCTAATCGCATTGCCATCCGTCGGGAACTCGGCAACGAAGTCGACCAGAGGAAGATCGACTCGCAGGTCGATGACATCCGACGGGAATTCGGTGACAGGACCATCCTAATCGGGGGCCCCCCGTGCCAAGCCTATTCACTCGTGGGGCGGGCACGAAATGCCGGCAATGCCGAATACGAGGCAAAAAACGACCCACGCCACTTTCTCTATCGGGCCTATATCGCGACCTTGCGTCGGCTGAAGCCGGCGGCCTTCGTGATGGAAAATGTCAAGGGAATATTGTCATCTACGGTGGATGGCGTCGCCGTGTTCAAGCGTGTTCTCGATGACCTGAAAGCCGAAGGATATCGGTTAGTCGCGTTGTCGGCTCCGCGAAACGGATTGCTTGCCACCGATGGTGCAGAGCCGGAAGCGAAGGACTTTGTTATTCGTGCAGAGGAGCACGGCCTCCCGCAAGCCCGCCATCGGGTGATCGTCGTGGGCATTCGACTCGATCGCGAGCCGCACCTCAATCAAGACCTTTGCCTGAAGACATCGAATTCCCGGGCAACGGTTCGTCATGTCCTCGAAGGACTGCCCAAGCTGCGCAGTGGTCTCAGTGGAAAGCCGGATGCGGCAGGGCAGTGGGCGGATGTTATCGCGAATGCACTCGAACAGCTCTCGATGGTCCGTGTTTCCGGTCCTCCTGAGCGTCAATCGGCATATGACGAGGCTATCGCGCGCATGCGCATCGCGTTCCGCCAGCGCAATGAACCGCTTTGCCGCATGTCCGCGGAGGCTGCACGGCCTTTGCCCGATTGTCCGGGGCTTCTGACCGAGTGGTTAATGGATCCACGGCTTGCAGTCACGTTGAACCATGACACGCGCGGCCACATGCCGTCCGATCTCGGGCGCTATCTGTTTGCAGCCATTTTCGCGGAAGCTGCGGGTCGATCCCCGAAAGCATCGGAGTTTCCCTCGTTCCTGGCGCCGCGGCACGCCAACTGGCAGACTGGAAAATTTGCGGATCGGTTCCGGGTGCAGATTTGGGATGCACCTGCCACAACTGTTGTCAGCCACATTTCGAAGGACGGACATTATTTCATCCATCCGGACCCAACACAGTGTCGCAGTCTGACAGTCCGCGAAGCTGCAAGACTACAGACGTTCCCGGACAATTACCTTTTCCTTGGCAATCGCACTGAACAGTATGTCCAAGTCGGAAATGCCGTACCCCCATTGCTGGCTCATTGCATCGCTTCTACGCTTTGGCAGATATTGAAGAACAGATTCGAAAACGGCGCTCAGGGATCACAGGGTGATGTCCTGACTGCCAATAACGAGCTGGAGCGTGCCTGACAGAAATCTTGTCGACGGTGGGGTTGAAAGTGGAGCGCTGGGTACTCGAGCCTGAAGCATCGAAGCTCATCGAGAGTATGCGCGACATCGGCTACTCGCTGGACACGGCGCTAGCCGACATCGTCGACAATTCGATCTCGGCCGGCGCAACAAGGATCGAGATCCTTTCGAGAACATCGGGTGAGCAGCCGGTGATCTCGGTCCTAGATGACGGCTGCGGCATGTCGCGCGACGAACTTCTTCAGGCGATGCGCCCGGGCAGTCGAAACCCGGCCTCCGATGATCGACCACATGATCTGGGCCGGTTTGGTCTGGGACTGAAGACCGCGTCGTTCTCCCAAGCGAGGCGTCTTTCCGTGGTCACGAGGAAGGCTGGGATCGTCACCTGTGCGATTTGGGACTTGGATCATGTTTCCGAAGCAAACAGATGGGAGGTTCTCCTTCCCGCGACGCTTATCGAGGTTCCATTTGCCGATAAGCTGGTTGGCGAAGGCACCCTTGTTGTCTGGGAAAAGCTGGACCGAGTTGCCACAACGGGAAAGGAAAAGTCTGGGGGCTCGATTGGCGTTGCGCTAGACGAAGCGCGTGAACACCTCGAGCTTGTCTTTCACCGCTTTCTTTCGGGAGAGCCCGGGCAACGAAAGATCGCAATAAAGCTGAACGGTCGGGCGTTGAAGCCTTTCGACCCATTTTTTTCGGATCATGCCGCCACACAGCGTGAGCCACAGGAGCCAGAGCCACTTCGTCTTCGAGGGAAGGATATCCTGATCCAAGCCTTCACGCTGCCTCATCACCGCAAGGTCGGCAAGGCAGAGTGGGAAAGGTACGCGGGTAGGGCCGGCTATACCAAGAACCAGGGTTTCTATGTCTACCGGGAGCGGCGTCTGATTATTCATGGCACGTGGTTTGGGCTCGCAAGACAAACAGAAGCCACAAAGCTGGCCCGAGTTCGCATCGATACGCCGCGGGAGCTCGATCAGTATTGGAAGATCGATGTCAAGAAAGCCTCGGCACAGCTCCCGCAGGAACTGCGCGACCATCTCCGGGCACTGGTTGAGCGAATTGGGGCAACATCGAAGCGCGTCTACACACACCGCGGCCGAATTCTCACTAATGATACGCGTCTTCCAGTTTGGAACCGTGTGCAGCAGGGCGGCGAGATCAGATACCGCTTGAATCTCGACCACCCTGTCATGTCTCAGCTTCTGGACGATGTTGATCAAGACATCGCCCTTCGACTCCGGCATGCATTCGAGCTCGCGGCGGCGGCGTTACCCATCGATACGCTGATTGTCGACCTGTCTGGAAAACCGGAGGAAGTCGCGGGGGCGGATATTTCCGAGGGCGGTCTCCGCGATACCGCTGTGACCACATACCGGCAGCTAACAAAATCGCTCGCCGACCCCGATGCTCGGGTTCTCGACATGATGTCTGTCATCGATCCGTTTCGCACGCGCTTTCCCGAAGTGCGCGCGCTGCTTGCGAACGAATTTGGGTGGGTTACCAAATGAATGGCCTGATGAAGCAACTCGAGGACATGGCAAGCATGGGCCTTCCCCCGACCGTGCTACCGACGCCGGTGGCGATCCGGGGCATAATCTCCCAATTGCGCGGCTTGCCGATGTTCACGGCAATCGACGATCAGCATGCTGAAATGGTGGCCCGCGTTCTGGAAGAGCGGCTTGGCATCACAATGACGATCGGCGCACAACTCGTGACACCCGATTTCGAACCCTGGCTTCCCGCCGCAAAGGCGACAATCGATCCATTCTATTGGGAGCGCTACCAGAAGTATCTGGTCCACAAGAGCTTTGCGCGCGACGTTATCGCCAAGACCGACGAAGTGACGGATCGTATCGTCGGACTTCTGGAGAACCCGTCGAAAGCCGGGCCGTGGAAGCGCAGGGGCATGGTGGTCGGTCATGTCCAATCCGGAAAAACCGCGAACTACACCGGTGTGATCTGCAAGGCGGCGGATGCCGGGTACCGTTTGATCATCGTCATCGCGGGAATTCACAATAATCTGCGCAACCAGACGCAGATCAGGATCGACGAGGGGTTCATTGGCTGGGATACGGCCAAGAAACTGAAAGGATCGATGCACGACGGCGTAATCGGCGTCGGCCGGTTCGACGCGCGGAATCGACCCGGTTTCTTCACAAATTCCATCAAGGACTTTTCGCGATCCGCAACGGATCCTGGCATCCGGCTAGATGATCTCAGGGTGCCAGCTATCCTCGTGATCAAGAAGAACACCAGCACGCTGAAGAACGTCATCGAATGGCTCAAGGAGCACAACGCCAAGCGTGGCACGAAGTCCATTTCAGCTCCGATGCTCCTGATCGACGACGAGGCGGATAACGCCTCGATCAACACTGCCAGTGACAAGGGGGCGATAAGCCGGATTAACAGCCAGATCCGCGAACTGCTCGGGGCATTCGAACGAAGTTGCTATGTCGGGTACACGGCCACACCATTTGCCAACATCTTCATCGATCCGGAGACCACGGACGAGATGTTGGGGGAGGACCTTTTTCCAAGCGATTTCATCATCAGCCTCGATCCTCCCTCCAATTATGTCGGTGCAACCCGCATCTTTGCACATCGACAGCCCGACATAGTCAGGCATATCGAGGACAACGAAGATCTGCTGCCGCTGGTCCACAACAAGGAACACCGGATTGGTACCCTTCCCGATAGCCTGATGGAGGCCATTCGGTCCTTCATTATTGGTCGAGCTATCCGCCTTGTCCGTGGCCAGCACGGTCAGCACTGTTCAATGCTCGTCAACGCTTCGCGCTTCACGGAAGTTCAGGAGCGACTTCGTAACGAGATTGATGCGCGCCTGAACGAAATCAAGCGGAACGTGCGCATAGATGGCGGGCTTCCTTTCGAAGAAGCTCTCGAGAACCCCTATATAGCGGAACTATACGAGACTTGGCAGGAAGAGTTTTCGGATACGCCATGGCCCGAAATCCAAGCTGTCCTGAACGAAGCGGCGGCGCCCATCAGGGTGGTTACGGTCAACTCACGTTCCTCCGGAGCGCTCGACTACGATGGTCATGCGAGATCCGGTTTGTCCGTGATCGCGGTCGGTGGGTATTCACTGTCGCGCGGATTGACACTTGAAGGGCTCATGGTGAGCTACTTCCTGCGCAACTCAAAAATGTATGACACACTTATGCAAATGGGGCGCTGGTTCGGTTACCGTGGCGGCTACGATGACTTGTGCCGACTCTGGCTGCCCGAGGAAGCTGATGGCTGGTACGAGCACATCACCGAAGCCATCGAGGAACTTCGCGGTGAATTGCGAGCTATGGAGAAGGCAAACGCGACACCTAGGGAGTTCGGTCTGCGTGTCAGGAGCCATCCCGACACGCTTATCGTGACTGCTCGGAACAAAATGGGTTCCGGCAAGAAGCTAGTCAAGCGGGTAGGCCTCGCCAACAATTTCATCGAAACCACGATCCTGCGAGCGGACGAGGCGTCGCTGTCTGGAAACCTCGAGGCAGCCAAGGCTCTGGCGAGGGCCATCGACACGACCAATGCGCCACACGAGAGCACACGCCAAGGGCGGCTATTCCTGGACGTGCCGGTCGAACACGTGCTGACTTTCATCCGGAGGTTCAGCAATCATGACGGCTCGCTCCTGACATTGGGCGATCCCGTCGCTCGTTACATCGCTGATCGCGCAGGAGGGGAGCTCGCGAATTGGCAGGTTCTGTTCGCAAGCCTGTCTTCGGACAAGGGCGGATCGCTGACCTGTTCGGATCTCGGCTTTCCCGTCATCCGACAGGAGCGGCGGGCCGGTGTGCGAACCACAGCATCTGCGATCCATGTCGGGGAGAAGCAGCGCGTGGCATCGAGGGGTGTGGAACGCATCGGTGTGCCTGAGGACGCCGCCCGCGCAGCCGAGGCTGGCTATCTGGCCCAAGAGGGCAAAGCGAGTATCGCGAATTTCCCCGACCTTATCTATCGAGCGGTTCGGCCAAACCCTCTCCTCATCGTCCACCTCCTCAAATTGAAGGCCAATACTGAAGCTGAGAAGGAAGGCCAGCGTACCGGCTCCTTTGCCGGTCTTGATCGTCCAGTCGTTGCTTGGGGCATCAGCTTCCCGACCACCGGGACGCCAGAGAACACGGTCGAGTATATCGTGAACACGACTTGGATGCGGGAAAACCTCGGCGAAGACGACGAAGATGATGAGCCCAGCGATGACACTGCCTGACGATCCGTGGCGTGACATCTCGCGCCCGACCTTGCCCCATGAGATCAATGCCCGCCGTGTCGATGCGGGCGGACCATGGGGGTTCTTCTGGGCGCTGGACCATGAAGGAAGGCGTCTTTTGATCCTCCAGCACGAGCCATTCTCCTTTGTGCCCGTGAAGCTACCGTCCTTCAAGGGCTTCGACGTGCTCCAAACTAACGCGTCAGCGACAGAAGCTGCCCTGTCCTTTCGCTTGCTTGATGACCAGCTCAGGGAACCCTTTATCAGGCTCTGCCTCGACATCATGGATGCGTCCAACCGGCGAGCTACGGAAAACGAAGCCCTTGCGGTCGCCGTCGCAAGAACATGGCGCTGGCATCACCTCCTTCGTGGTGGCAGTGGTCGCCTCGGTGTGGAGCAGCAAAAAGGCTTGCTTGCTGAGCTTCTGACCTTGCGCGATTTGGTGGCTCCGAGGACCGGCATCCTTGGTGCCTTGCAGGCATGGGTCGGACCGCTCGGCGCTGTTCACGACTTCCGGCTCCCCCATGCATCGATCGAATGCAAGGCAGTGCGTGGCAGCAGCGAGCCTTTTGTCGCAATCTCGTCGGAGTACCAGCTTGATCCACCTGCAAGAGGGCCACTCTATCTGCGGGTCGTCGAGTTGCAGCAGTCCGAAGCCGGCACGCGCGGATCCTTCACTCTGTCCGATGTTGTTGATGACGTGGTCGCGCAAGCCGCGCCACTCGGCCAGCCAGTGATTGATCTCGTTGCCGCACGACTGGAGGCGGCAGGCATCCGCCCGGGGGATACATATTGCGAAGACCATTGGTCGCAGGGGCCTGTGCTGACAGTCCATGTTGATTCTGACTTCCCGCGCCTTGTTCCGCAGTCGCTCCCAGCGGGGATCAGTGGCGTCCGATATGCGCTGTCTGTTGCTCCGGCGCGGCCGTACGCAATCGACGAAGCAGTTATCTGGCCGAGCACATCGGAGGAGACCAATAAATGGACCTAGCGGAGTTTCACGCCGAGTTTTTTCGAGAGATCGCTGGCTCGGCTGGTGCCAGTGGCAACTTCAAGCCAGTCGTCTTCTTCGAGCGAATGGCCGAGCACGTAATCGGAACAGGGGAGCTTGAAACTGCCGACTACGTGCCTTGGATTTCCGGTCGCAAGGATGCGCGGGTCGATGGATATGCAGGTGATCCACGCGAAGCAGATGGCGTTCTTACGCTGATCATCTGCGACTTTCAGTCGTCGCTGGAACTGGGGCGTCTTGGTTCCGGCGATATCGCCAACATTTTCGAACGGCTGGTCCGCTTTGTAAGGCAAGTGCGTGATCCGGCCTTCCGCACCGCCCTTGAGGACAGTTCTCCGGTCTTCGGGCTCGCCGACATGATTGCCGCAAGGTGGGGCTCCCTCACAAAAATCCGGCTCATGCTCTTCACTAACCGGGAGCTTCGCGCCCGTGTGGATGGCATCAAGGCTGGTGAAATCGATGGCGTGGAAGCGACGTATAATGTGTGGGACATCGCGAGACTGCATCGGCTTGTGATGTCCGGGCGAGCGCAGGAAGACCGTGACATCGATCTCGTCGCCGACTTCGGGGGCGCAATACCGGCCCTGCCGGCTAATCTCGGCAATAGCACCTACGATGCATTCATCATGGTTGTGCCTGGACGGCAGCTCGCGGCCATCTACGACCGCTGGGGTCCGCGCCTTCTCGAACAAAATGTCCGGAGCTTTCTTCAGGCGCGGGGCAGCGTGAACAAGGGCATCAGACGCACCATAGATGACAACCCCGACATGTTCTTCGCCTACAATAACGGTCTCACGGCAACCGCCGAAGCCATCGAGCCAGTAGAACCAAACACTGCTGGCGTCCTCATGATTACGAAAATCAAGAACCTCCAGATCGTCAATGGTGGACAGACCACGGCTTCCATCCACGCCGCCAGCAAGGCAAAGGGTAGCGATCTGTCGCGTGTCTCTGTTCAGATGAAGCTTTCGATCGTCTCTCCGGAAAGGGCGGAAGAGGTCGTTCCCAAAATCTCTGAATACGCCAATAGCCAGAACAAAGTGAATGCTGCGGACTTCTTCGCCAATCATCCCTTTCATATCGAACTCGAGAAGCTATCACGCCGCGTATATGCCCCCTCACCTGATGGTGGCTTCATCCAGACGAAGTGGTTCTATGAGCGGGCGCGCGGTCAGTATGCCGATGAGCGCGGAAGGCGGACCGAAGCACAAAGGAAAAAGTTCGACGTTGAATTTCCGAAGTCACAGCTTCTGACGAAGACTGATCTGGCGAAATTTCTTGGATTGTGGCGAGGCCAGCCACATATAGTGGCACGCGGCGCGCAGAAGAATTTCGTTGAATTTGCTAAGCAGATTAGCGATGCATGGGAATCTCGGAAGGATGACTTCAATGAGGCCTTTTTTCGCGAATGCGTTGCAAAGGCCATCATCTTCCGTGAAACGGAGCAGATCGTATCTGACCAGCCATGGTACACGGGTGGTGGATCGCGCGCACCGATCGTCGCCTATGCGATTGCCAAGCTTGCGCATGATGTCGGTCGTCGTGATGATGCCGTGAACTTCGAATTGGTCTGGAGGATGCAGGCGCTCCCAAAGGCTCTCCGAACAGCGCTCGAGGTTGCGGCTGCTGCCGTCAACTCGGTGATCACGCAACCCTCGGTGGCCAGCCAGAGCATCACGGAGTGGGCAAAGCAGCCCGCTTGCTGGAAACGAGTACAGGACCTCACCGTGGAATGGCCGGATGACATTGACGGGGCGCTCGTCATGAAGGCCGACAACGACGGTGACCGCAGGTCAGCTCGTCTCGAGAAGAAGATGGTCGGCGGAATAGAAGCGCAGAGTTTGGCGGTGAGGGCAGGCCACGCCTTCTGGTCCGAAGTGCTCAAATGGGGCAAAGCCAATTTCCGACTAACACCGGCCGACGCAGGCATAATTCAGGCGGTCGCGGCGCCGGGCAAGATCGGGAGCGAGAAGCAATGCATTCGCGCGATCGAGCTGCTTTCTGCAATGCAGGCCGAAGGGTGTCCACTGAGACTCGAAGAATCCGCATCAACAGCGCCGGGTCAGAGACGATGACATCCTGTGAATTATCATGCCGAGCGCTTCCGGACTGGTGCATACCCGTTCATCGAACAGCTGGTATTGGCACTTGTGGTGCGCTGTGGCGAGTCGTTCGCGCCGGCTGATATCTACCGCCTCGCCAGCGCGCTCAGGATCTCCGCTGCCGCCTGCGGATTTTCCTCGAACATGCGCTTGATGAGCGCATCCATGTCGAAATTCGCCGGCAGGTCCGCATGCTTGCCCAGCCCGGCAATCAGCCGGCCGCGCGTCTCGTCATCCGGCCGGCCATAGGGCATCAAGGTCGTCTCGAGGCGCGAATGTCCGAGATTGATGCTGATCGCCACGGCTTCGCTGATGGACCTGGCCTGTGAAAGCCCAATCCTGGTGAGCAAGTGCCTGAAGACATGGGGGCTATGCGCCGGCAGCCCGGCCGCCTTGAACGCGTTTCGGATGATGGCGCGGACCTGGCTTGATCCCTGCCAAACCGGATACTCGCCCGGACCGGGGTGCTCACCGGTCTCAATCCGCTCAAGTTCCGTGTCGCGTGGGAAGAGGGCGTCGCTCGAGGAGAGGCCGAGGGCCCGCAGCTCGATGACCCAAGCTTCGAGAACCACCCGCGCTTCCGGAAAGAAGGGGAACAGGAAAGCGATAAAGCTCTTCGAATTCTTGGTCCGGACGATGCGGCTGTCCTGCCAAACCGAGTTGTCTTCGAGATTCACCGACCCGAGGGTGAGCGAGGCGAGCGCATTGGCGCGGACGATCGCGAGGAGCAGCATCGCGAAGACGGCGCGGTCCCGACGCTGGTGCAGGGTTTCCGCCGGCATCGCGGCGAAGGCGGCTTCCACCTCTTCCTTGCCGGGCACGGGTTTCGGCGGCACGGCACGGGCACGCTCCTTGTCCGCGCGCGAGGCCGTGAGACATTCGACGGTCTCCCGATCGAGATGGCGCCCTTCCTTTCGGTTGGCCAGCCAGCGGAAGAAGCCCCGGCAATGATCGAGGGTATGGACGATCGTCGACGAGGCGAGGCGCTCGCCAGTCACCGCACTGGGCGTGGTCAGGAGATGCTCCTTGAAACTGATGACATCGGCCCGCCGGAGCTTCAGGAATGAACGCCCTTCGGTGAAGGCTTCGAAATCGCGCAGGGCCGCAAGCTTCGCCACGACGGTCGACAGCTTGAGGCCCTGCGCCTGTTCGAGAGCGACCTGCCAGTCGCGTCGCAGTTCGGCGTTGGATCGGATTTGCATGGGGGCCTCCTTTTTCGGGGCTCAAACCTCAAACGGCAGAGGGAGCTGCGCTGACTCCTTAGTGTCTGCAGGCCGCTCTGTTGTTTGGGTGGGTTTCGGGGAAAAACGCGGCTCACCGTGAATCACGGAATCGCAGTTCGGATCATTCCGTCGCATTTCCTGCGGCAAGCCGGTCGGGTTCGAGGGCTGTGCTGTTGCTGTGCTCATGCTCGCTGACCCGGGATTCCGCCGGGCCAGAAACGCTTCGGCCGTCTCCTTGGAGACGCCGCGAAACATCATCGTGGAGCAGGCCGGGCACCGCGCTTTCAGGCTGGCGCTGCGCCGGCCTTGATGTGCCATCCTCACGCTGCCGGGGGAGGGCTCCCGCGGGCGATGGCATTTCAGGCAGAAGAATTCCGTTGCCGCCATTGGCTGCCGGGAGGCAGCGAGCCGGGCATCCAGGAAGGCATTCAACTTGTCCCCGCAAACCAGGAAGCGGGATGTTCCGGGAACGCGCTCGAGGCCGGCCCGGCACCAGTTGCGGACCGTCTGCTCGGAGATGCCGCAAAGGCGCGTGATCTCCGTCAGGGAATAAACCAGATCGCCGCGGGCCCGGATCGTGTGCCGCCGCTTGAAGGGACGCCGCTTGCGTTTCGGGCTACCGGGGGGAGGCGCTGGCGTGGCCATTACGGATTGCTCATCGCCTGATCAAAGGCTTCGAGATCGGCCAGAGCCCAGCGCGTCAGGCGGCCGATCTTCCGGGGTTTGGGAAACCCGCGCGTTTTCAGCCAGCGCCAGATCGTGGCGCGGGACACGTCGTATCGAAGCGCGACGTTCTCGACGGAGAGAAAGGCACGCTCCTGAGCCGGCGGGCTGTCCGCGCGCGGCTTCCGGGCGGCCCTCCCCGGCCCGGAAGCGGGGACGGGCTTTTGCCCGCCCGGCGGCCGGCCGCGTTTCCGCAGAGTACGAGAGGGCATCTGTGCAAGGGGTTCGTACGAAGCGGGGTCCGGCAACGGATCGAGGTCCTTGCTGGCCTCCATTCCGGGCTGGTCAGGCCCGGTCGCGGCATCCAGTGCCGGGGTCGGGTGGGCCTCATTGTCTGTCACGGCGTTGGGGGCCGCGATGTTCTGTCGGTCTGACGGGGGGCTGCCTCCGCAAGGGGGCGCGGAAGGCGGGATTTCGTCCTTCTTGGTTTGCCGGAAGTCGAAAAGATCCGGCTGCTCGATACCGGCTCCTTTGCCATTCTTGAGGGCGCCACCCGGCTCGGGCCCAGCCGGCTTCCGACCTGACGTGGTTGGCCGCTCAGTCATTGGGGCCAACCCCGTTTTCGATAAAATTGCGGATATCCGAGACGCGCCAGGCCGGAAGCCGGGGGCCGAGCATCACCGGCCGGGGAAAGCGTCCGTCCTTGATGCCTTGATACCAGGTCGACCGGCTGACCGGGATCGGGCCGTGTGGCTTGATGATGTCGCGCAGCCGAAGATAGCCGGTAAGCGGCAATTCAGAAAAAGGGCGTCCGAAGGGATTTTTCATTGTCTGTCTCCGTTCGTTCGTGAACGGAGCAGGGGTATTTCGCCACGATACGGCGCAGGACGAGTTCGTGAGGATTGAGACGAATTCGTCTAATTCCAGACGAATTCGTCTCTATTTTTTCTTGGATTGATTTTCCTCGAGCATCCCGAGCCCTGATCTCACGACGTTTCGGATTGTGTCCTTGTGCAATGGGACACCAAGATCGTTGAGTTGGGTTTCAAGCGTGCGCATGAGCGTTCCCATATCCGAGCCCGGCTTGTACCGGTAAGATTTCAGCACCATGGCACCTATGAGTATCAATAGGGTCTTCCGTTGCTTCGGATGGAGTGGCTGTTCGTCGGGATCCAGGATCTCCAGCTCCTTTGGCGTTGAAGGAAGGCTAGGAGCGTCAATGGGGTGATCTTGCCTATCGCCTGGTTCTGAGGTCGCGTTTACGGCCTCGGTGATGTGATCCGGCAAGGGTTGCGGGACCGACGTAGCTTCCTCAGGAGTGGACGCAGCAATGGTGTCGCCCGGCATATTGCGCTTCTTCATTCGTTTTTGCTCCAACTGCTGGACACGCTCGACCAGTTCCTCCGGCAACGCGAAATCGTATTCCTCGGCCCACTCGATCACCTTTGTTGTGCGGGTCCGATCATCCAGATTGCCGGCGGCGTGGTGACGCTGGACCAGATCCAGCCGCTCGAAATACGCAGCCGAAAATGTCGTGCCCCGTGTCCCGTGGACGAATTTGTCCGAGCTGACAGCCCGAGGGTCCTTTTTCAATGACAGCGCGACGATTTCCTCGAGCGACCAGTCCGGCACCTTGGCCCAGTAGATGAAATCGGCCTTCGCCTGAGGCTCCTCCCAGAATTGCCGATGCCATTCCATCCTGCCTGCTCCGGTTCCGGGCGGGGCGAACTCACCCGCCCTTCTTCAGCCCGTCGAGATGATCGGCCCACCATTGTGCCATTTCAACGCGCTCGGCCCAATATGCACCACGATTATAGGCGCGGCGGATCTCGTTGCTGTCCTGATGGGCGAGGGCGCGTTCGATGGCGTCGGGGGAGAATTTCCCGCTCTCGTTGAGCAGGGTCGAGGCCGTGGCGCGGAAGCCATGCGCGCTCATCTCCTCCTTGGCATAGCCGAGGCGGCGGAGGGCGGCGTTGAGCGTGTTGTCTGAAATCGGCTGGAGCACCGAGCGGTTGCCGGGGAAGAGGTACTTGCCCTGGCCGGTGATGGCTCGGAATTCGGCGAGGATGGCTTGGTCTTTTTTCTCTGATCGCCAGGCATGATGCCTGCGGCTGCTGAGCCTTATCCATGCTGCGGGCAAATTTGTTTGATCAACTACAGGAGATGCCGGAAATACGTTTTGTCCGTGACCACGAGCAAAAATCAAAGCCCGCGGCTATCTAACCGTAGGTGCGTAGAACAGCTCAGGCGCGCGATCCTCGCCAAAGTTAAGGTAGCCACCAATCCACATTCCCTTGCCCGATACATCCACCTCGAACATGCTTAGCAAGCCTATGGTCAAATGAAGAAATTCTTGCGCTTGTCGGATGGAGGCTACGATCTTCGCTTCAGAAAGTGTGCGGTGATTTGCGTGGAGAAGGTCCCCTGACTTGTTCCAATAATCGACAGCGTGCGCGACGGTAAGGTGTTGGCCTTCGCGTCTCACAAATTGACCTGATACAGTGGGATCTTCGGATTTGATAAGCGATATCGCAATTGGAAAGAAATTTGGATTTATTTCCGCGAGCTTTTTTGCAATCTTTCCCGCCCTATATTCCGTCCGGATGCTGCTGCTGACCGTTTCTCCTGCTTGTTGAAGTGCTGAGACACTGAGCAGCATTAGCTCTTCGACAACGAACCGGATGTTAAGCTGAGCCTGCCGCACGGCAAGCACTAACCATGGGCCAGATACCTTGTTTGTCGAGGTGTCAAAAACTGCTTTCGCGATCGAATCCAAATGCACTCTGATCAAAAATAGATGGTCTAATGCCCTAAGCTCGGCATCGGCCCTCTCGGCGATGAATTGAAGTTTCGGCGCTTTCTCCAATTCGCCTCCGAGCAGTAAATTATTGAGCTGCGCGATATGATGCTTGATTCAGTGTCGAACGCAATTCCCTCAAGATCTGGCGAACCTTCAACTCGCTCCTGGCCCTATGCCATATCAAAATTTCCTGCGTTTTTGAGGATGGCATCGGGTGATATTCCGAACCGCTGGAGGATGGCAACGTCCATCCCGATATGCAGGCGGTCGAGTTTGGCGAGGTGCTTCTCGTAGCTGCTCCAGCGCATGCCCATCGCGTTCAGGGGAAAATCCGGATCATCGCTCTTGGGCTTGCGTGCCATAAGGCGGTCGAGTTGGTCAACGAGGTGCGTAAAATCTCGGAATTTCGTCGATATTTCAGACATTCACGGACATGGCTGGATGAATTTGGACCGTGAGTTGGTGCCCCTGGCCGGAATCGAACCAGCACTCCTTGCGGAATCCGATTTTGAGTCGGACGCGTCTACCAGTTCCGCCACAGGGGCATCGGCCGGGCCGAATGCGTGCTCCGCGTATCATGCGTTTGACCGGCTGGTCAATTCGGTCGATAACCGCGCCCGGGGGCGATCACGCCGGAGCCCGGATGGCCGCGCCGCCCTCCGGCAGCGGCCGGCTCCCGGTTGCCGGGCGTGCGGGCCTGCTCCCGGCTTTCCATCCAGCCCTGCGCCCCGGCGATGTCCCCCATGAGCGATCTCCTGAACAAGCCCCTCGAGGATGCGGATGTCGAAGCCCTGTATCAGGCGATCCTGCGTCGGGCACCGGAGAGCACCGAGGCCATCCGCTCGCATCGTGAATCGTCGAGGACCGTCGGCGGGTTGCTCAATGCGTTGCTCGGTTCGGCGGAATACCGCCACCGCGTGCGCGAATGGACGGCCGGTTCGATGCAGCTGACCGGCGAGCCGCCGCATTGCTTCGTCACGCATACGCATGATGACGCGATCGGGATGCAGGTCCGCTGGAATGGCCATTTCGAGGAGCATCATGTCGGCGAGGTCGTGCGGCGCCTCGGGGTGGATCCTGCCGCAACACCATGGTTCGTCGATATCGGCGCCAATATCGGGACGCATTCGCTGTTCGCGCTCAGGAATGGCTTCGGCCACGCCCTCTGCATCGAGCCGGAGCCCCGGAATTTCCGGCTGCTGCGGGTCAACCAGATCCTCAACGGCTTCGATGCGCGGTGCCGCAATGTCATGGCCGCGGTGACCGATTTCAACGGCGAGATCACGCTGGAGCTGGCCGATGACAATCTCGGCGATCACCGCGTCCGGGGCAGCCAGCCCGGCGAGGAGCATTTCCGGGAATCCGGACGCCAGCATGTCCAGGTGCCGGCGCGGACCTTCGACGACATCCTGGCCGAGCAGGGGGTGGATCCGGGCTCGATCGGGCTGGTCTGGATCGACACGCAGGGCCATGAGGGCCAGGTGCTGAGCCGGGCCGAAAGCCTGCTGGCCCATCATGTGCCGATGGTGATCGAGTTCTGGCCCTACGGGCTCGACCGCGTGGCCGGCTATCCGCGCCTGCGGGAAGTGCTGGCGCGCTGCGGCCGGATCGAGACCGTGCGCCCGGGCGAGCGCATGGACCTTGCGGCGGTCGATGCCGCCTATGCTGCCCTGCTCAAGCAGCCGGAAAAGGGTGCGGCCTATCTCGATCTCGTGCTGGTGCCCTGAAGGGCTCTCGACGCGGGATCTTCACCCTGACGGCATTTTTCCTGTCCGGGCCGATAGGCTCCGGCACCGGAAATGCTCTATGAAGCGGCAGCGCAAGGCGGGTGGCAGGATCTGGCATGTTCAAGCAGCTTTATGACTGGACGATCGGGCTCGCCAATTCCCGGCGCGCGCCGCAGGCGCTGGCGGCCGTCTCCTTCGCGGAAAGCTCGTTCTTCCCGGTGCCGCCGGATGTGATGCTGGTGCCGATGACGATGGCGCGGCCCGACCGCGCCTGGCATTACGCCGCGATCTGCACGATTGCCTCGGTGCTGGGCGGCATCGCCGGCTACCTGATCGGGGCGCTGCTCTATGACACGCTCGGCGCATGGCTGATCCGGCTCTACGGCTATGGCGACAAGATGGAGGCGTTCCGCGCGCTCTACCAGCAGCACGGGCACTGGATCATCCTGATCAAGGGCTTCACGCCGATCCCGTTCAAGCTGATCACCATTGCCAGCGGGCTGGCGGGCTATGATTTCCTGATGTTCGTGCTGCTCTCCGCGATCACCCGCGGGGCGCGCTTCTTCCTTGTCGCCGGGGTCATGAACCGGTTCGGCGGGCCGATCCGCCGGTTTATCGAGGCGAATCTCACGCTGGTCGGCATCGTCACCGTGGTGGCGATCATCGGCGGTTTTGCCGCAGCGAAATTCTTCTTCTAGAGCGGAACTCGACCTGACTGAATCAGGTGGTGCGCTCCGGTTTCCTGTTGTTGACGCATTTTCTGCGATCAACCGGTATCCACCTGATCGGAAAATGCTTAAGGCTGGTGCCGATGCTTGACCGCCCCGTTTCCTTCCTCCTTGCCGGGATCGCGCTGGCCGGCGCGGCGATCGGTGGCGCCTGGTTCTCGGAGCTTGGCCTCGGCTATGTGCCCTGCATGCTCTGCCTCTGGCAGCGCATCCCGTATTACGTCGCGGCCCTGCCGGCCCTGGTGGCGCTGGCCCTCGTGGCGGGGGGCCGGGCGCCGCGCGTGACCGGCTGGCTGGCGCTGGGGCTTGCCCTCGTCTTTCTCGTCTCGGCCGGGCTGGGCCTCTATCACGCAGGCGTGGAATGGAAGCTCTGGGCCGGGCCGGCGGGCTGCGGCGGGCGGGTCGAACTCACGGCGCCAAGCTTCCAGGATTTCCAGAAATCGCTGCAGAAAGCCCGCGTGGTCCTGTGCGACGAGGCGCCGATGCGCGTGCTCGGCCTGTCCTTCGCGGGGTGGAATGCCGTGGCATCGCTGATCATCGCCGGGCTGTTCGGCCGTGCGGCGCAGCTTTTCCGCCGGGGCTGATCAGGGCTCCAGCTCGGTATCCCAGTAGAGATAGTCCATCCAGCTGTCATGCAGGTAGTTCGGCGGGAAGAGCCGGCCGTTCTGATGCAGGTCCTGCACGCTGGGCGCATAGGGCTTCTGGAAGGGCAGCATCTCCACATCATGCGGAAGCCGGTCGCCCTTGCGGAGGTTGCAGGGCGAGCAGGCCGCCACGACATTCTCCCAGGTGGTCAGGCCACCTTTCGAGCGCGGGATGACGTGGTCGAAGGTCAGCTCCTCGCGCGTGCCGCAATACTGGCAGGTGAAACGGTCACGCAGGAACACGTTGAACCGGGTGAAGGCCGGGACCCGCGACGGCTTCACATAGGTTTTCAGCGAGACGACGCTGGGCAGCCGCATCGAGAACGAAGGCGAGCAGACCGCGCGGTCATATTCGGAGACGATGTTCACCCGGTCGAGAAAGACCGCCTTGATCGTATCCTGCCAGGACCAGAGCGAGAGCGGGTAGTAGGAAAGCGGCCGGTAATCGGCGTTCAGCACAAGCGCCGGGCAGGCTTCCGGAGAGACGGGAGGGTGGACATGGATCGTCACGCAAGGCCCCCAGTTCGATACGCAGGTCGTGGTTTACGCAGATGTTCGGCTACGCGGTCTCTCTTCCTGTTCGGGCGGGGACGAATCGCCGCCCGTCATTTCCGGCTCTTAGTGTAGGGCCGATGTGACAGCCCTGTGAAGGGGGAGCCCCGTCGCAGGCGGGAATCGCCAGGTTGATCCTGCTTGCGACCCCATGCGTCGGGGGGCCAACAACAAAACGCCGGCGAAAGACGCCGGCGCCGGTTCACGAGGAAACCAAGTCAGGGGAGGGGGAACGGGGTGGTCCGTCCGATGGCGCCGGGTTCGGGGACACGCGGTCCGGGAACCTGCCGGCTGGCGAGGGGGCGTCAGCCGGGTGTTGCGCCAGGGGCCGGGGCCATCCCGTTCCTCCACGATGCAGGAAGACAATGCCGCGGGCGGGCGGCGCTGTCGTTGATCTGGGTCAAGGTCTGGGAGTTACTTTATGACCCGGTGCTGGAAACCTTGGGCGCAATTTCTATGAGCTTTACGGTGCCAGTGTCGTTTGACGAGCCACCTTTAGCATAGCCTGTTTCCTGCGGCATAAAAATACACGAGGCAGCATTCTGTAGGATTACATCTCTCTTGCCATCGTCTTTTGTGGCATCTACGAGCGCGTTAAACGTCAATAGTGCATTCTGTCTGTGCTTATTTACAACTTCATTGTGTTTATGCGACAAAAAATTCTTTGCGGATAATGCAAGCATGTACCCGATGCTGGCTGCTATAAGAACTTTTCCGAAAATAATCTGCGTTGTCTCGAAGACATTGTTGGGCGATAAAATCGGAATTTTATGTAGGAAGAAGCTTAGTGTGGCAAAACCAGCCATTAAACAGGAAAGGCCAATCGTTATATTTTTCCACTTGTTGGCTTCTTGTGCGTGTGTGATCGCTTCTGATTTAAAGTAGATCGCCTTTTGTGACACGCCTTGTTCTGATGCCGTCGTCCTAATGTCGCTCAATATTTGGTCGGCGGTCTCTTTAGATTTTTGCAGATCGAGTTTTAGAGCTTCTGCCACGTCTTTTGCTGCTTGGGCCGCTGCACGCGCATCTCTTTCTAGCGATGCGAAATCTTTTTGGCGGCTTGTCAAGAATGAAACAAGATGGAATAAGCTATTAAAAATTGGATCATAGCTATTCTTAAGTGCCTCAATCAGACTATCTCGATCGCTAGCAGAATTGTGGAGCGCTGAAAAATTTAAAATTGAGTCAAATACACTAAAGACATGATCGGCGTGACGTCTAAGCTCGTCAGCTTGGCTATCAGGGAGTTCATTTAGATGATCAACAGGAATAATTTTAAAAAAATCGACAATTCTTTTTGCTGGATCAACGGCATTTGCGAAGGAAAGTTGACCAAGATCTTCTTTTCTCACAAGCGCTAGAACGTCGAATAGTTGGATGCGCTCAACCGATTGGCGACAGTTTTCAACGGCTGCGCTTGACATGAGTTACCTCGTCGGAACAGGCTTCTCGCCGCGATAATCGTAGAAGCCGCGCTTGGTCTTGCGGCCGAGCCAGCCGGCCTCGACATATTTCACCAAAAGCGGGCAGGGGCGATACTTGCTGTCGGCGAGGCCGTCATGCAGCACCTGCATGATCGAGAGGCAGGTATCGAGGCCGATGAAATCCGCCAGTTGCAGCGGGCCCATCGGGTGATTGGCGCCGAGCTTCATCGCGGTGTCGATGGCCTCGACCGTGCCGACACCCTCATAAAGCGTGTAGATCGCCTCGTTGATCATCGGCAGCAGGATGCGGTTGACGATGAAGGCGGGGAAATCCTCGCTCATCGTCACGGTCTTGCCGAGGGATTGCACGAAATCGCGGCTGAGATTGAAGGTGTTGTCGTCCGTGGCGATGCCGCGGATGATCTCGACCAGCTGCATCACCGGCACGGGATTCATGAAATGGATGCCGATGAACTGCTCCGGCCGGTCCGTCGCGGCGCCGAGCCGCGTGATCGAGATCGAAGAGGTGTTCGTGGCCAGCAGGGCCTCGGGCTTCAGCGTGCGCGTGACCGTCTGGAAGATCTTGCGCTTGACCTCCTCGTTCTCCGTCGCGGCCTCGATCACGAGATCGCACTGGGAGAGGGCGGCCATGTCGGGCGAGCCGCTGATCCGGGCAAGGGCGGCATGGCGGGCCTCGTCGGTGACGCTGCCCTTCTGGACCTGGCGGGAGAGATTGCCGTTGATCGTCGCGAGGCCGGATTGCACGCGCTCCTCGCTGACATCGTTGATCACGACATCCAGACCGGCGAGCGCCACCACATGGGCAATGCCGCTGCCCATCTGCCCGGCGCCGATGACGCCCACTTTCCGAATTCCGCCTTGCATGGCCCTGTTTTTCCCTCGACGCAACGGAAGCAAGGGTAGGACGGCGCGCATTCCGGCTCAAGCGCCGGAATGCCATTTCGTCGAATTTGTCCCAGTCGAAACGGGACGAGACGCCGCTCAGAGCGACTTCCCGAGTTCCGGCACGGCCTCGAACAGATCCGCCACGAGGCCGTAATCCGCGACCTGGAAGATCGGCGCCTCGGCATCCTTGTTGATGGCGACGATGACCTTCGAGTCCTTCATCCCCGCCAGATGCTGGATCGCGCCGGAAATGCCGCAGGCGATATAGAGCGCCGGCGCCACGACCTTGCCGGTCTGCCCGACCTGCCAGTCATTCGGGGCATAGCCGGCATCGACCGCCGCGCGGGAGGCGCCGATCGCCGCGCCGAGCTTGTCCGCCAGCGGCTCGATCACCTCGCGGAACTTCTCCGACGAGCCAAGGGCGCGGCCGCCCGAGACGATGATCTTCGCCGAGGCGAGTTCCGGCCGGTCCGATTTCGCCACTTCCTCCGAGACGAATCGCGCCTTGGCCGAAGCACCGGGCGCGGCCACGCTCTCGATCGCGGCAGCGCCGCCGGCGCCGGCCGCCGCGAAGCTGGCGGTCATGATCGAGACCAGCTTCTTCGCATCCCGGGACTTCACGGTCTGGATCGCGTTGCCGGCATAGATCGGCCGCTCGAACGTGTCCGCCGAGACAACCCGGGTCACGCCGGAGATCACCTGCACATCCAGCAGGGCTGCGGCGCGGGGCAGGATGTTCTTGCCGTTGGCCGTGGCCGGGGCGACGATGCCGTCATAGCCGGGCGCGAGGCTGACCAGCAGGTCCGCCACGGTTTCGGGCAGGGCATGGGCGAGCGAATCGCCCTCGGCCAGCAGGACCTTGCCGACGCCGGCAAGCTTCGCCGCGGCTTCCGCCGCCGGCTTCGCGCCGTTGCCGGCCACCAGCACATGCACATCGCCGCCCATCGCCGCCGCAGCGGTGACGGCCTTCGCGGTCGCCTCGTTGAGGGCCGCGTTCGAATGTTCCGCGAGAACGAGGATCGCCATGTCAGATCACTCCGGCTTCGGTCTTGAGTTTCTGCACCAGCTCGGCCACCGAGCCCACCTTCACCCCGGCCTTGCGGGTCGGCGGTTCGGTGGTCTTCAGCACCTCGAGGCGGGGGCTGACATCGACGCCGAGGGCTTCCGGCGTGGTTTCGTCGAGCGGCTTCTTCTTCGCCTTCATGATGTTCGGCAGCGAGGCATAGCGCGGCTCGTTGAGGCGGAGATCGGTGGTGATGATCGCCGGCAGGGCCAGCGACACCGTCTGCAGGCCGCCATCGATCTCGCGCGTGACGGCGACGCTGTCCCCGTCGACCGCGACCTTGAAGGCGAAGGTGCCCTGGCCCCAGCCGAGCAGGGCCGCCAGCATCTGGCCGGTGGCGTTCATGTCATCATCGATCGCCTGCTTGCCGAGAATCACCAGGCCCGGCGCCTCGCTGGCGATCACCGCCTTGAGGAGCTTCGCCACGGCGAGCGGCTCGACCGTCGCGTCGGTCTTCACCAGGATGCCGCGATCGGCGCCCATGGCGAGGCCGGTGCGGATCGTCTCCTGCGCCTGGGCCGGGCCGATCGACACCACCACAACCTCGGTCGCCTTTCCGGCTTCCTTGATGCGCAGCGCCTCTTCCACCGCGATCTCGTCGAAGGGGTTCATCGACATCTTCACATTGGCCAGTTCGACGCCCGACCCATCCGGCTTCACCCGGATCTTCACGTTGTAGTCGACCACCCGCTTCACGGGGACCAGAATCTTCATGGCGCTCGTCCTGTCTGTTTCCTCTCGAAGGTTCCCGAAGGAAGCGGGAACCGACCTGATCGTAGATAGTTTATATATGAACTATCCGGCGAAGGAAAGAGGCTCCGTTCCGTTTCGCCGGGGTATCGCCGGAGCGGGAAATAGGTCAACGACGCTGCCGTTTCTGTCAAGTAGACGACCGTTCCGCATGATTTCCGCCGTTCACTCCGCCGCGGGCTGCTCGCGCGTCAGGCCGGGCACCCAGAGGACATCGCCCGCGCCGTCACCGTTGGCGTTGCGGGAGAGGACGAAGAGCAGGTCGGAGAGGCGGTTGATGTATTTCAGCGCGGCCGGGCTGACGGGTTCATCCGCCAGATCCGCAAGGCGGCACATCTGCCGCTCCGCCCGCCGGGCCACGGTCCGGGCGAGATGGAGATAGGCCGCGAGGGCGCTGCCGCCGGGCAGGGTGAAGGATTTCAGCGGCTGGAGGCGGGCATTCATCCGGTCGATCTCGGCTTCGAGCCGCTCGACCTGTCTATCGACAATGCGCAACGGTTCCCAGCCGAGGGGCTTGCCGCGATCGGGCGTGCAGAGATCGGCACCGAGATCGAACAGGTCGTTCTGGATCCGCGCGAGGATCGCGTCGATCTCGGGATCGGCGGCGCTGTGCAGCCGGGCCAGGCCGAGGGCGGCGTTGGTTTCGTCGACCGTGCCATAGGCTTCGACGCGCAGGTCGAATTTCGGCACGCGGGCGCCATCGCCGAGGCCGGTCGTGCCGGCATCGCCGGTGCGGGTGTAGATTCGATTGAGCTTGACCATGCCGGCACTATGGCCGGGGGCGCCGGAAATTCAAGGGGCGTGGGCTTCCTGCCCGCTGCACCGCTCAGAACCGGTAGCCCAGCATCACGCCGACATTCGTCAATCCGCGATTGGCGTTGCAGCGTCCGGCATTCGAGAGATGCTCGAGCCCGGCGGTCACGGTCCAGCCGCCCTCGAGCCGGTAGCCGATCGCTGCCGCCTCGCGGAACAGGGCGCGGCAGCCCAGCGCATTACGGCCTGCCGGGACGGCGCGGCCGGTCCGGCCATCATGGAACGCGGCGCCGAGGCTGCCCTCGACGAAGAGCCGGGCGGTGAGCTCGACCTGCCAGGTCAGGCCGGCATGGGCATGGCTGGTCTTGCCGACGGGATTGGCGGAAAAGCCGAGATGCGGCAGGGGCACGAGGGCAGCGGGAGCGCTGGCCGGCAGGAAGGGCCGCCGGAACAGCAACAGCCCGGTGAGCGTGGCCGAGCCGGCTTCCGGGCTCCAGGGATCATGCGCGGCCACACCGAGCCGCGCCTCGGCCAGCCAGCCTCCTGCCGGGCGGGGGCCGGCAAGAACCGGGGGGTCGGCGGCGAGGGCCGATCCTGCCATGAGGCAAAGGCCCGCCGCGAGCAGGCGTCGCAGGGTCTCCATGCCGGAGACCATGGCGAGAAATCGTTAAGGTTAACCGAATGGAAAAGCAGGAAGCGGCAGGTCCGGCCGCGTTCAGCCGTTCTTGTACCAGATCACGCCCATCATGATGACGATGGCGAGGAATTGCAGCCCGACACGCCAGCGCATCAATTGCTGCGAGCGGTTGGGCGAGCCGCCGCGCATCATGTTCACGAGGCCCAGCAGCAGGACCAGGGTGACGGCTCCGACAGCCACGCCGACCACGGCATTCATCATGCTTCCCCCTCGTTTCGCCCATGCCTGCCCGGTCAATCCAGCGCCCGGGCACGCCCCTCTCTAGGCGAGCGCAGCCGCGCCGGGAAGGGCCCGGACCCGCTACCTTTGGACGCTGTCAGCGCTGGCGGAGCAGGCGATCGAGATAATCCAGCTCGCCCTGCGGCCGCTCGAATTCGCCCAGCCGGCGGCGCAACTCGCGCAGCACGCGTTCGGCGCGCTCGCTGATCGAGCCCTGCAGGTCGTTCCGGCCGATATCGGGGTTGGTCGTGTTGTCCTCGAAATCGCGGCGCTGGTTCGCCTGCGGCCGGCCGAGCGGGTCCATCCGGTTGTCGGCGCGGCCGCGCTGGCCGGGGCCGGGCTGGCCGAGGCCGGGGCCTTCACCCTCGCCCTCGCCGGGCTCGTTGCCCTGGCCCAGCTGGCGCTGGAGTTCCTGCGCCATGCCCTGCGCCGCGCGGCCGAGGCCATCCAGCGCGCGCTGCTGGCCTTCCGTGGCATCGCCGGGATTGCCCTGGCCCAGCTGGCCCTGTGCATCGCCCATGCCTTCCTCGGCCTCGCCGAAGCCCTCGCCTTCCTGCATGCCGCGCTGCTGGAGCCGTTCGCGCAGCTGGCGCAAACGGTCCCGCAGGGCCTGCTGCTGCTCCTCGAGGCTGCCGCCGTCCTGTCCCTGCTGGCCGGGCTGGCGCTGGCCACGCTGCTGCTGGCCCTGCTGACCCTGTTGCCGCTGGCCCTGCTGCCCCTGCTGGCGCTGGCCCCGCTGCTGCTGGCCTTCGCGGAAGGTGCGGTCGCGCAGGTCGCGCTGCTCGCGCTGGAGACGGTCAAGCTCCTCGAGCTGCTGGCCCAGCTCCCGCATGCGCGGATCGACATCCTGCCGCCGGGCCGATCGGAGATTCTCCATCATCTGGCGCAGTTCGTTGAGCAGGCGCTGGGCTTCCGCCGTATTGCCGGACCGCGCCATTTCCTCGATCTTGCGGAGCATGTCCTGAAGGTCACGCTGGGTCAGCAGGCGCTCGGGCGAAACCGGGCTCTGGTCCCGCGCGTTCTGATCCTGGTCGCGCAGGGAACGCTCGGCGAATTCACGCAGGAACTGGTCCATCGCGCGGCGCAACTCCTCGGCCAGGCGCTTGATCTCCTCCGGCGAGGCGCCGCGCTCCAGCGCATCGCGCAGGCGGGCCTCGGCCTCGCGCAGGCGACGCTCGGCATCGGTCATGTCGCCGTTTTCGAGATAGAGCGCGAAATCGTAGATCTGGTCGGCGATGCCGCGCAGCCGGTCCTCGTTGCGCGCGGTGCGCAGGCCGGTGCGGATCATGTCCAGCGCAATGAAATCCCCCACGCGCGGCGTGAATTTCTCCGGTTCGAACAGCAGCGCATCGAAAGCGAGGCGGATCGGCGCGAGATCCATCGGCGAGAAATTCAGCAGGCGGCGCTGCTCCACGAGGGCGCGCGGCAGCGGCTGGCTGAAGGGGCGCTGCGGCAGCATCACCGTCTTCCACTCGCTGAAGGCGCTCTGGCCGACATCATCCTCGACCTTGATCCGGACGCGCACTTCCTCGCCGGCCCAGGGATGGTCCTCGGTGGGCAGGGCGGCTTCGCCCGCGCCGAGGCGCAGCGGCAGCGAGGTGGCGGGGGCCGGGAAGAGCGTGCGCGGATGGCGGCTGAACGGGGCGCTGGCGCGCTCGATCACCAGTTCGGCCTTGGCGATCCCGTAATCGTCGGTCAGCTCGTAGGCGAGGCGGATGCCACCGGGGCTCTGCCGCTCGACATTGGCCGATTCGGCACGGACTTCCTTCAGTGCCACACCGGGCGGCAGGTCCGGAATGACAGCGAGCTGGTAGCGGGCAATTTCCTGGCCCTGCCGGAGGACGCGGAGATCCGAATCGGCCTTGAGGACGCGCTTCTCGACGACGATGCCGGGATTCGGGCGCGGCGGCGTGGCGGGCGTGCCTTCTGCCGGCGCTTCGACCTTCGGCGCCTCGAGGCCCGGGCCATGCGTGACCGTGATGGCGGGCGGCAGGCTCTCGCGGCCCTCGACGCGGGGCGCGGTCGAGCGGACGGTGATCGTCGAACCCAGCGGCGCGCGGATCACCTCGTCGGCCGTGGCCGAGAGGAAGATGGGCGGCCGGCCGGTATAGGCGGGCGGATCGATCCAGGCATCGAGCCGGGGCGGCACGGGCGGGATGACCGGCGTCGTCCAGTCGAAGGCCTGCACGAGGCGGGCCTGACGGTCCTCGCCGGCGACGAAGGCCGCGGCCACCAGCGCCAGCACGGCAAAGGCGCGCAGGGCGACCGGGTCGCGCCGGCGGATGCGCGCATCGGCAGGCACGGCGGCAAGGGCAAGACTGGCGGCCTCGGCCCGGCGCTGATGCACCTGCCAGAGGGCCTCGGCGAAGGAGTCCCCCTTCGCGGCGAGCCGGTCGCCCAAGGTGGCGAGCGGGCGGTGCAGGTCGGGGCGCGAGCCGTCGAGCCGGCGGCGGATGGCCGCTTCATCCGGCAGGCGGATGCCGAGCAGCCCCTTCAGCGACACGAGGAAGGCGAGGCCGAACAGGCCGGTGACGGCTGCCCGCCAGAGCGGACCGATCTCGCCGAACAGGCCCAGCCATGCCGTCACGAGGAAGGCGACCAGGACAGCAGCGGGCGCCAGCAGGCGCGGCAGGATGGCTTCCAGCGTCAGGCCGAGGGCGGTCCTGCGCCAGGTCCAGGCGGAGAGGCGGAGCGGCAGGGCGGGGCTGGACAGGGCAGCGGGGCTGGACAGGGACGATGTGCCGGCTTGTGTCGGCGGTGTATCCGGCGCGGCGTCGCGGGGCTGATCGGCCATGGCGCTCCCATCCATCTCAGGCGGGAAAGGGGCCCCCGTTCCCCATACCCGGATCACACCAAGCTAGCACGGCTGCGCGATCTGACCAGTGCCAAACCGGCGGCCATGCTGTCGCAATCGCGTGATCAACAGGCTGGACGAGCCGGCTCAGAACCAGCCCGGCGCGCGGTCCTGCCCCAGCAGCTGCTCGTAGGTCTGGCGCGGCCGCGTGACGGCGTAGTCCGCGCCCCGGACAAGGACTTCGGAAATCAGCAGGCGCTGGTTGTAGGTCGAGGACATGGTCGCGCCATAGGCGCCGGCCGTCTTGAAGACCAGCAGGTCGCCCGGCGCCATCGGGGGCAGCAGGCGATTGGTGGTGAAGGTATCGCCTGATTCGCAGATCGGGCCGACCACGTCATAGGCCACCGGCGCGACGCCGGGCTGCGGTTCCTTCACCGGCCAGATCTCGTGATAGGCGTCATACATGGCGGGACGGACGAGATCGTTCATCGCCGCGTCGATCACGAGGAAGCGCTTGTCGGCGCGCTCGTTCACGTAGAGCACGCGGGCCAGCAGGATGCCGGCATTGCCGGCGATCAGCCGGCCCGGCTCGAAGCCCAGCTCGACATCGAGCCCTTGCGTGACGGCGCGGACCATGGCGCCGTAATCCTGCAGCAGCTCGGGGCCGTGCGCGTAGGGCGCCTGCATCTGGTAGGGAATGCCGAGACCGCCGCCGAGATCGAGCCGCGTCACGCCATGGCCCTGGGCGCGCAGGGTTTCAATGATGCCGCGCAGCTTGCGGAAGGCGGCTTCGAGCGCGTCGAGCTTCAGGATCTGGCTTCCGATATGGACGGCGAGGCCCTGCACCGAGATGCCCGGCATGTTGGCCGCGCGGGCATAGAGCCGCTCGGCCTCCGAGAACGAGACGCCGAACTTGTTCGCCGCCCCGCCGGTGGTGATCTTCGCATGGCCACCGGCCCCGACTTCCGGGTTGACGCGCAGCACGATGGGCTGGCGCTTGCCGCGGGCGGCCGCCACGTTCGAGAGGAGGTCAAGTTCGCCCTCGCTCTCGACATTGACCTGATAGATGCCGGCCTCGACCGCGAAGGCGAGTTCCGCCTCGGTCTTGCCGACGCCGGAAAAGACGATCCGGCTGGCGGGGATGCCGGCCGCCAGCGCCTTGCGGATCTCGCCTTCGGAAACGGTATCGGCGCCGGCGCCGAGCCGGGCCAGCGTCATCAGCACGCCGAGATTGCCGTTCGCCTTCACGGCATAGAAAATGTGCGGATCCTTCAGCCCGAGGGAATCCCGGAAGACGGTGTAGTGCCGTTCCAGCGTCGCGCTGGAATAGACATAGGTGGGCGTGCCCAGTTCGGCCGCCAGCACGGGAAGCGGCACGTCCTCGGCATGGAGGATGCCGTCGCGATAGTCGAAATGGTGCATCGGAGCCTCGTATGGGCTGGAAAAATGCGGGCAGGAAACAGGCGGATCAGTCGAGCAGGCGGTCGATCAGCAATTCCCGTTTCGGCGGGGTGATCGGCACCCGTTTGTTGCCGCCGATCCGCGTTTCGCCGGCCGGGCGGTCGCCGGGGGTGGTTGCGCCGGCCTGCTCCTGCTTCGGGCGGGCCGCCTCGCTGCCGGGGGGCGGCTCCAGAGGACCGCGCTTGCCGCAGGCCGCGAGGCCGCCGGCGAGCAGGATCATGACGAGGGCAAGGCGAACAGGTCGAGACATGCTGGTTTCCGGAGCAGGGATGTCCAAGGGGCGAAGCGTTAGCACGAAGCCCCGCCTCAGGCGAGGGGCCGCGCCTGACCGGCCGGATTTTCCCTGGCCGGGTTCTCCTTGGCAAGCCGCGCCAGCCAGCGCTTGGCCTGGCTGCGGACATTCGCCGGTGCCGTGCCGCCATAACTCGTGCGGCTCCTGACGGAGTTCAGCACCCCGAGGACATCGAAGATCTCCGCCGTGATGCGCGGCTCGACGCCCTGCATCTCTTCCAGGGTCAGCTTTTCGAGATCGACCCCCCGTTCGGAGGCGAGACCGACGATCCGCCCCGTCACGTGATGGGCCTCGCGGAACGGCATCTTCAGCGTCCGGACCAGCCAGTCTGCGAGGTCGGTGGCGGTGGCATAGCCCGAACCGGCCGCCTTCCTGAGGCGCTTCGCATCGGGCTCCATGTCACGCACCATGCCGGCGGTCGCGGCCAAGGCGAGCGCAAGGGCATCGAGCGCGTCGAAGGTCGGCTCCTTGTCCTCCTGCATGTCCTTCGCATAGGCGAGGGCGAGGCCCTTCATCACCGTGAGCATGCCGACCATCGCGCCGAAGATCCGCCCCGTCTTGGCGCGGACCAGTTCGGCCGCGTCGGGGTTGCGCTTCTGCGGCATGATCGAGGAGCCGGTGGTGAATTTGTCGGACAGGGTGATGAAGGCGAATTGCGGCGTCGTCCAGATCACGATCTCCTCGGCGAAGCGCGAGAGATGCATGGCGAGGATCGAGGCTGCGGCGAGCGTTTCCAGCACGAAATCGCGGTCCGAGACCGAATCGAGTGAATTCGCGGTCGGGCGGTCGAAGCCGAGCCAGAGGGCCGTGCGTGTCCGGTCGATCGGGAAGGAGGTGCCGGCCAGGGCCGCCGCGCCGAGCGGGCATTCGTTGAGCCGGGCCCGCGCATCGCGGAAGCGGCCGCGATCGCGCCCGAGCATCTCCACATAGGCCATGAGGTGATGGCCGAAGGTCACCGGCTGCGCGCTCTGCAGATGGGTGAAGCCCGGCATCACCGTTCCCGAATGGGCCAGCGCCTTCTCGCAGAGTGCCTGCTGGAGGTCGACGAGGGCAGCATCGATGGCGTCGATCGTGTCGCGCACCCAGAGGCGGAAATCGGTCGCGACCTGGTCATTGCGCGAGCGCGCGGTGTGGAGGCGGCCGGCCGGGGCGCCGATGATCTCGGCGAGGCGGGCCTCCACATTCATATGGATGTCCTCCAGCGATGTCTTGAATGTGAACGCGCCGGTATCGATTTCCTGCTTGACCTGGCCGAGCCCCTGGATGATCGCTTCGGCCGATTGCGGATCGATGATGCCCTGGGCAGCCAGCATGGCGGCATGGGCCATCGAACCGCGGATATCCTGCGTTGCGAGGCGCTTGTCGAAGCCGATCGATGCGTTGATTTCCTGCATGATGGCCGCCGGGCCTTCGGCGAAGCGGCCGCCCCACATTTCGTTTGCCACGTGACTACCTCGATGAAAAAGGGAACAGACCGTTGAGTGAACCACCGGAGAACCCGAAACCCGCACCGGCCCGGAGAGGCTTGCCCCTCGCGCCGCTGATCGTGCTCGCGTTCCTTTTCGGCGCTTCGCTATATGCCTTTGGCGGGATCGGCAACCTCCTGCAAGGGAAAGCCGGCGGAGAATCGGCACAATGCCGGGCGGCGCAGCCTGTCGCGCAGCGCCTGAAGCCGCTGGTCAAAGGCGAGATCGCGGCCCTGCAGGTGGCCGGGCAGCCGGTGCCCGCCACGCCGGTTTCCTTCCGCAACGCGGCCGGCGAGCCGGTGACGCTCGCCGATTTCAAGGGCCGGGCTGTGCTGCTCAACCTCTGGGCGACATGGTGCGCACCCTGCCGGCACGAGATGCCGGCTCTGGACCGCCTCCAGGCCGAACTGGGCGGCGCCGATTTCGAGGTTGTCGCCGTCAATATCGACACACGGAATTTCGACAAGCCGAAGCAGTTCCTGGACGAGATCAAGGTGCAGAAACTGGCCTATTTCTCGGATGCCTCCGCGAAGATCTTCCAGGACCTCAAGGCGGCCGGCCGCGCTTTCGGCATGCCGACCACGCTGCTGATCGACGCGCAGGGCTGCGAACTGGCCTGGCTGGCCGGCCCGGCGGAATGGGCAAGCCCGGATGCGCTGGCCTTCATCCGCGCCGCGCTCGGGCGATAGGGGGCAACCGGGGACTTCCTTTCGCTGTTCCGGACGTCATGGCCGGGCTTGGCCCGGCCATCCACGACTGTTCTGCCGTTCCAGTGAAGTCGTGGATGCCCGCCCCGAGGGCGGGCATGACGGCAGGCCCCCGCCTCTCCCCGCGGGGGAGAGATCGACGGCGCGCAGCGACGGCGGGTGAGGGGCAAGACGGGCGGTGAGGGAGCGCAAGCGTGCGATTTGCCTTCCCCGCCCGGCAGGTTTAGCCTCGGCGTCACTCTTTTTCCTGCACCGGAGGGAACCATGCGCTTCCTTTTTCCGCTGATGGCCCTCCTTCTTGCGGGCCTGCCCGTGCAGGCGGGCGAGATCCTGCCCGAACTCGGAACCGATGCCGTGCTGGACCGGCCCGCCGGCAAGCCGCGCGGCTCCATCATCCTGATGGGCGGCGGCAATGGCGATCTCGGCATTACGGCCAGCGGCGAGATCACCAGCCTGATGGGCAATTCGCTTATTCGCAACCGCCGGAGTTTCGCCGCGGCCGGCTTCGCGACGCTCTCGCTTTCCTCCTCGGGCAGCCCGTCCAGCGCCATCGCGGCGATGCGGAAAATCGCCCGGCCGGTCGTCGTGGTCGGTACCAGCCGCGCCGCCACGCGGATGCATCGCGCGCTTGAGGCGGATGCGCTCGTCATCACCTCGGGGATGCTCGATCATTTCCAGTCGAATGTCGGATCGGCCGAGGCCCTGCCGCCGACGCTGGTCGTCCATCACCGGCAGGATTCCTGCCGCGTCACCCTGCCGGGGCTGGTCCCGCCGTTCCAGCAATGGGGCGGGGCGCGGGTGCGCGTGGTCTGGCTCGATGGCGGCCGCGACGAGGGCGATCCCTGCCAGGCGCGCGGGCATCATGGTTTCGCGGGCATCGATGGCCGCATGGTCGGTGCCGTGACCGGCTTCGCGCGCGGTATCCGGCCGCGCTGAGCGGGCCTGCGCCGGTTCAGGCGTCGATGAGGAGTTCCACGGTCACCGGATCGCCGTCAGACAGGCCTTCCGCCTTGCGGATGGCGGCCTTGACCGGCAGCAGATAGGTGCCGGCCCTGGTGTCGGGAAAGATCGAGGTGGCCCAGCTGGACCCGCCGATCCGGGCCTTGACCCGGACGGATCCGAAGCCGCGCCGGGGCACGGCGAGCCGGATCATTCCGGCTTCGGCCTGAGGCAAGGGCAGGAAGAACCACGCCGCCGGGCCCGACCAGACCTTCAGCGGCGCGGTGAATTCGACGATCACGCGCGGGTCAGCCGGCCTTCTTCACGGCGATGCCGTTCTCGGTCAGCGTCTGCTGGAGTTCGCCGGACTGGAACATCTCGCGGATGATATCGCAGCCGCCGACGAATTCGCCCTTGATGTAGAGCTGCGGGATCGTCGGCCAGTTGGCGTAATCCTTGATGCCCTGCCGGAGATCGGCATTCTCGAGCACGTTATGGGCCTTGTAGGGCGCGCCGACATAATCGAGGATCTGGACGACCTGGCCGGAAAACCCGCACATCGGGAATTGCGGCGTGCCCTTCATGAAGAGCACCACGTCGTTCGACTTCACTTCGTTGTCGATGAAGGCATTGATATCGGTCATTGTTCTCTCCTGCCGGGTCAAGGCCGGCGTGACGGGCCATGCAAGGCGCGTCTCTTTTGAAGGCTACTCGGCGCTTGTCGTCAAGGCCAGCGCATGCAGCACGCCGCCCATGTTGCCCTTGAGCGCCGCATAGACCATCTGGTGCTGCTTCACCTTGCTGAGGCCCTTGAACGCGCTCGACACCACCGTGGCGGCATAGTGATCGCCATCGCCGGCGAGGTCCTTGATCTCGACCTTCGCATCCGGGATGGCTTCCTTGATCATGCGTTCAATATCAGCGGCTTGCATCGGCATGGTTTTTATCCTTGCCGCTGTCGCGGCGGTTGTTTCCCTTGCCGCTTGCGCGGCTTGTCCGGGCTGACCGCCCGGCGGCCATTCGGCCTTCGGAAGGATCAGCGGGTGTTTGTCTGTGTCGCACGGATCCTTGCGGGGTCCAGCGACGTTTGTCTTCCGTCATGGTCGGGCTTGGCCCGACCATCCACGACTTGACTGCTGCAGCCTCACTCCGCCGCCTGGCCCATATAGGCCGGCAGCCAGCTCTCATGGGCCTTGCGCAAGGCCTCGACCGAAATCGGGTCCGTGCCCGGCAGTTTCAAGGCGTCGCCGCCGACGATGCCGATGAATTGCGCCGGCACTCCGGCCGCATTGAGGTAATGCTCGATCTGCGCCGCCGTCTTGCCGTCGGTGGTCACGATGTAGCGGGCCTGGTCCTCGCCGAACCACAGCGCATGGCCCGGCACCTCCGGTGCGAAATCCTGGATATCCGCGCCGAGATTGCCGGCCATCGCCATTTCCGCCAAAGCCACCGCGAGGCCGCCATCGGAAATGTCATGCACCGCATTGACGAGGCCCTGTTCGATCATGGTGCGCACGAGCGTGCCATGCCGGAATTCGGCATCGAGATCGACCGGGGGCGGGGCCCCTTCCTCGCGCCCGCAGATCGTCGCGAGATAGGCCGAGGCGCCGAGCCAGCCCTTGGTCTCGCCGATCAGGACAATGGCATTGCCCGCGGCCTTGAAGGCGAGCGTGGCGTGCTTTGTCACATCGGCCAGAAGGCCGACACCACCGATGGTCGGCGTGGGCAGGATGCCCTGGCCGTTGGTTTCGTTATAGAGGCTGACATTGCCCGAGACGACCGGGAATTCCAGTACCCGCGCCGCCTCGCCGATGCCGCGCACCGCCATGACGAACTGGCCCATGATTTCCGGGCGCTCGGGATTGCCGAAATTCAGGTTGTCGGTCAGGGCGATCGGCTCCGCGCCGACCGCGCAGAGATTGCGCCAGCATTCCGCCACCGCCTGCTTGCCGCCCTCGAACGGATCGGCCTCGACATAGCGCGGCGTGACATCGCAGGTCACCGCGAGGCCCTTCGGTCCATCTTCCACCCGGATGATCGCGGCGTCGCCGCCCGGCTGCTGCACCGAATTGCCGAGGATCAGGTGGTCATATTGTTCCCAGACCCAGCGCTTCGAGCAGAAATCCGGCGAGGCAAGGAGCCTCAGCAACGCTTCGCTCGTGGAGCAGGGCGGATCGACATCGGCGCGGCGGATGTTGAAGCGCTTCGGCGTTTCCACCCAGGGCCGGTCATACATCGGCGCTTCGTCGCCGAGTTCCTTGATCGGCAGGTCGGCCTTCACCTCGCCGCCATGCTTGATGATGAAGCGCAGGGTATCGGTCGTCTTGCCGATCACCGCGAAATCGAGGCCCCATTTCGTGAAAATGGCGCGGGCCTCCGCTTCCTTGTGCGGGTGCAGCACCATCAGCATGCGCTCCTGGCTTTCGGAGAGCATCATCTCGTAGGCGGTCATGCCCGGCTCGCGGCAGGGCACCTTGTCGAGGTCAAGCTCGATGCCGAGATCGCCCTTGGCGCCCATTTCCACGGCCGAGCAGGTGAGGCCCGCCGCGCCCATATCCTGGATCGCGATGACGCAGCCCTTGGCCATGATCTCGAGGCAGGCCTCGAGCAGCAGCTTCTCGGCGAAGGGATCGCCGACCTGCACTGTCGGGCGCTTTTCCTCCGACTTGTCGTCGAATTCGGCCGAGGCCATCGTGGCGCCATGGATGCCGTCACGCCCGGTTTTCGAGCCGAGATAGACGATCGGCATGCCGACGCCCGTCGCTTTCGAGGTGAAGATCATCTCGCGCTTCGCGATGCCTACGGCCATCGCGTTGACGAGGCAGTTGCCGTTATAGCGCGGATGGAAGCCGACCTGCCCGCCCACGGTGGGCACGCCGAAGGAATTGCCGTAGCCGCCGATGCCGGCCACGACGCCGGAGACGAGATGCTTCGTCCGGGGATGGCCGGGATCGCCGAAGCGCAGCGCGTTCAGCGCCGCGACCGGGCGGGCGCCCATGGTGAACACGTCGCGCAGGATGCCGCCGACGCCGGTCGCCGCGCCCTGGTAGGGCTCGATATAGGAGGGGTGGTTGTGGCTCTCCATCTTGAAGGCCACGACCATGCCGTCGCCGATATCCACCACGCCGGCATTCTCGCCGGGGCCGTAGACCACGCGCTTGCCCTTGGTGGGCAGGCCGCGCAGATGGAGGCGCGAGGATTTGTACGAGCAATGCTCGTTCCACATGGCCGAGACGATGCCGAGCTCGGTCAGGGTCGGCGTCCGGCCGATCAGGGCGACGAAGCGCTCGTATTCATCCGGCTTCAGGCCATGGGCCTTGACCAGTTCCGGCGTGATCTCGGGTTCGTTCTTCAGCAGCATGCGGCACCTCTGCGGGTGCGTATACCCGGCAAGGCGGCACGGGGGAACGGCTTTTTGCGCGAATTCCCCATCACCGTGCCGGTTTGCCGCGCGGGAGGGCTCTGCTACCGTTCTCTTCGGGATAGCTTTTGCGTCCGGGAGACCAGTCGATGATCCGCCGCCTTTATGCTGCCCTCGTGATCGGCCTTCTCGCGCCCGGCCTCGACCCGGCCGGGGCCCAGACGATCCTCGAGCGCCAGGAGCGCGGACTCACGACCGATGTGTCCTCAAGAGACCCCGCCATGCGAACAGCCTACGCCAAGGCCCGCTCGACCTTGCCGGGTTTCCTGAAACTCGTCGAAGCACAGCCGGCCCATGTCGAGGGCTTGACCGTCAAGGTCGGATTCGCAGGCGCAGGAACCACGGAATTCATCTGGATTTCCGATCTGCGCAAGACGTCAGCAGGCTTTTCCGGCAGGATCGGCAATCGACCAAACCATGCGAAGCATCTTTCGATGGGTGATGCCGTCACCTTCACCCGGCAACAGATCGTTGACTGGTCCTACCGCGACACGCGAACCGGACGCCTTGTCGGGAACTTTACCGGTTGCGCGATCCTGATGAAACAGCCAACGGCGGACCGGCAGCGCTTCGCCGAGGCTACCGGCCTTCATTGCAGGTGAAGGCCCGGCTTACTTGCGTTCCACCGGGCAGGTGGAAATCCCGAAGATCGAATAGGCCGGGCAATTGCCGATCAGCGCGGTAAGCAGCGGCACCACGCCGAACCAGCCAACCCACGACCAGGACGAGCCGGCGCCGATGAATTTCAGCGCATAGGCCAGCAGCACGAGGCCGAGAACGACCCGCAAGGCGCGGTCGATGGTTCCCATGTTCTTCGTCATGGCGATCTCCCTTCGATGATGATGGGGCTATCGTATCACAGATCCTGAATATGGCCTTGCGATATCGCAAGGGGCGCGGTCTGCCCTACGCGCTGACCACGCCCTGCCGGCGCTTCACATGGCCGTACCAGGCCCAGAGCATCCGGGCAGCGACAGCCCGCCAGGGGGCCCAGCGGGTGGCGATTTCCGCCATTTCCTTGGTGGTCGGGCGGGTTTCGAGGCCCATGGCCAGTTTCGCGCCCTCCTGCAGGGCGAGATCGGCCGGGGCGAAGATGTCCTGCACGCCAAGGCAGAACATCATGTAGACCTCCGCCGTCCAGGGGCCGATGCCATGGACGCGGACGAGCGCCGCCTGGGCTTCCGGGACGGGCATGTCGGCCAGCCGGTCGAAGGGCAGGTCGCCGGAGACGATGGCGCCGGCCAGCGCGCGCAATGTCCGGATTTTCGGGCCCGAGAGGCCGCAGGCGCGCAGCTCCGCCTCGGTCGCGCCAAGCAGGGCTTCCGGCGTCAGTGGGTCCAGCCGCGCCATCAGCTTGGTGCGAATCGCGTTCGCGCTCGAGACCGAGAGCTGCTGCGCGGTGATGGTCGAGACAAGGCCGGCAAAGCCCGGCTCGCGCCAGCGAAGCGGCGGCGGGCCGATGGTCTCGCCGATCATCCGCATATGCGGGCAGATTCCGGCGAGGACATCCATTCCCCGCTTGATGTCGGCATCATTCGTGATCACGCTCATGGCATCCTCGTTTTTTCCAGCCAAAGCCGGATTGCCGGCTTTTGCAATCCTCTTTGGCAACCCGATTCCACCGGCATGTCCCCCGTCTTCCGTTTTGCCCCCAGCCCGAACGGCCATCTCCATCTCGGCCATGCCTGTTCGGCGCTGATCAATGCCGAGCTGGCCCGGCGGACGGGCGGGCGGTTTCTCGTGCGGATCGAGGATATCGACACCACGCGCTGCCGCGAGGAGCTTGTCGAAGCCTGCCTCGAGGATCTCGCCTGGCTCGGCCTGCAATGGGAGGAGCCGGTGCTGCGGCAGAGCACCCGGTTCCCGGCCTATCGCGCCGTGGCGGAAACGCTCGAGGGGGAGGGGCTGCTCTACCCCTGTTTCTGCACGCGCGGCGAGATCATCCGCGCCACAGGGCCGCTGGCTCCACGCGATCCGGACGGGGCGACGCTCTATCCCGGCACCTGCCGGGGGCTCGACGCCGCCGAGCGCGCCCGGCGGCTCGCGGCGGGCGAGGCGTTCGCGCTGCGGCTCGACATGGCGCGCGCGCTGGCCGGGCGCGCGGAGGCGCCGCTGGGCTGGATCGAGGGCGGGCTGCCGGGCACCGGGCCGGAGCGCCGGGTGCCGGCCGATCCGGCGGCCTGGGGCGATTGCATCCTGATCCGCAAGGAAATCCCGGCCAGCTACCATCTCGCGGTGGTGCTGGATGATGCCCTGCAGGGCGTGACGCATGTGGTGCGCGGGCAGGACCTGTTCGCGGCGACGGCCGTCCACCGGCTGCTGCAGGAGCAGCTCGGCCTGCCGGCGCCGCGCTACTGGCACCATCCGCTGATTGCCGGGCCGGACGGGAAGAAGCTCTCGAAATCGCTGGCCTCGAAACCGCTGCGCCAGTACCGGGCGGAGGGGGCAAGCCCGGCGGAGATCCGGGTGCTCGCCGGGATCGACCGGCTACTTGACGAGAGCCATGGTCACCGAGACGGCGAGCGTCATGGTGAAGATGGCGAGCAGCGTCGATAGCGTGATCGCGCCCGAGGCGAGGCTGGCGCCGACGCGATAGCGCTCGGCAACGAGGAAGGCGTTGATCCCGGTGGGGCACGCGGCGAAGAGGATCGCCGCCCCGGCGAAATGCGGCGGCAGGCGCATGACATGGACGGTCAGCCCATAGACCAGCAGCGGGTGAAGCAGCAGCTTGATCGCGGCGATCAGCCCGATCATCCGTCGGTTGCCGGCGAGGGAAACCCGCGTCATCGACATGCCCATGGCGGCCAGCGCGCAGGGAGCGGCGGAATCCGCCAGATATTTCAGCAGAGTGCGCATCAGGTCGGGGATGGGGATGCCGAGATAGCGCCAGAGCAGCCCGCCGCCGATGGCGATCAGGATCGGGTGGGTGACGAGCGAGCGCATCAGGCCTTTCCACGCCCCGGGTCCGCTTTCGCCCCGGGCGATCAGCAGGGTCACCGCCGTCATGGTGACGGGCAGGTGCACGGCCAGCAGCAGGATGATGGGCAGGGTGCCGGCCTCGCCGATCGTGCCGAGAATCAGCGGGATGCCGACCAGCACGGTATTCGACTGCGCTGCGGAAAAGCCGATCACCGCAGCTTCCCGGGCGTCGCGGCCATCGCGGCGGGCCAGCAGGCCGGCAAGGGTCCAGCACAGGGCCAGCGCGCCGAAATAGGAGGCCCAGTAGGGGAAAGGGTTCAGGGCCGGAAAATCGGCGCTGGCCACGGTGCGGAACAGGAGGGCGGGAATGGCCAGCACGAACACGTATTCGGACAGGGCATTGCCGGCTTCGCCGCTGACAAGGCGGGTCCGGGCGGCGCCATAGCCGAGGGCGACGAGGCCGAAAATCGGCGCGACAATGGCGAGCGCGGCCAGCAGCAAGCGGAAACTCCCTTTCCCGGCTTCCTTAGAGGGAAAATCCGCCGGACTGAACCCGTTCCGGCTGCCGGGCACGCGGATTTTCCGCCTTTTCCCCCGCCGGCCGGGTTGTCGCGAAATTGGCGCCGCGGCTTAGGCAAGGGTTAACGGCGCCGGCCTAGACTCGGGCCAAAGGGCCAGCAGGGCCCGCCATCCCCCGGGGATGCCCGCCGAGAATTGTGCCGAGCTTCGATCATGATTGCCTTGCCGACCTACAGCCCCCGGGAGATGGCCGAGATCGCGCATGAATTGCGCGCGCCCCTCGGCGGCCTTCAAGCGATGATCGAGGTGCTGGCCGAGACCGAACTCGATGCCAGCCAGCGCGAGGTTCTGGAGGCGCTCGGCGCGTCGGCGCTGCATCTGCGCCAGATCGCCAACCGCCTGCTCGGCGAGACGGACCCCGCGGCACCGGCGGCTCCGGCCCGGATGATGCTGCGGCCGTTCCTGAACCGGCTGGCCCGATCCGCCGAAGCGCGGGCGGCGCAGAAGGGCATCACCTTCGCTCTGCTCGAATCGCGCGATTTGCCGCTGACGGCCGATATTGATCCGGTGCCGCTGCGGCAGGTGCTGGAAAACCTGATCGACAATGCGATCCGGCTTACCGAACAGGGGCGTGTCGTGCTGGCTGTCGCGCCGGCAGCCGGCGGACGCCTCGCCTTCCGCGTGTCCGATTCGGGTCCGGGCCTGACCGAGGCGGAGGCGGGCAGCCTGATCCGCGATGGCGGCCATCTCGCCGGCCGGCCCGGCGGCGCCGGCCTCGGGCTGAGCCTTGCCGGCCGGCTCGTCGCGGCGCGGGGCGGCACGCTGGCGGGCGGCCCGAATTGCGACGGCCACGGCGCCGTCTTCCGGTTCGACTGGCCAGTCCTGCCCGACATGGCCGAGCCGGCCTGCCTGATCGTGGATGATCATGCCGCCTCCCGAGCGGTCCTGCGTACCATCCTGCAGGCGGCGGGTCTTCCCTGCCTCGAGGCTGCCAGCGTCGAGGAGGCCACCCGTCTGCTCTGCGAGCACCGTCCGGCGCATCTGGTGACCGACCTCCGGCTCGATGGCGGTGACGGGACGGATCTGATCCGCTGGGTCGCCTCGCGACCCCCGGAAGAACGGCCCCGGATCGTTGTCGTCAGCGCCGATCCGGTCGAATCGGTGCCGGGCCTGCCGGCGCTTGTCGATGCCGCCGTGCGCAAGCCGGTCAATGTCCGCGCGGTTCTCGAGGCTGTCCGCGGCCCGCAGGATATCCGCAAGCCGGCGGCCTGACGGGGCGGATGCTCGCCTCCGGGCTACCGCGGGTTGTGCCTCTCCCCGCCGGGGAGAGGTCGACGGCGCGCAGCGACGCCGGGTGAGGGGGCCATGCGCGGTCAGTTCTGGGCGACCAGCGCCGAGGCGCCCGGGGCCAGTTTCAGCACGGCTTCGATCTGGTCACGCTCGCGGCGGAAATTCGCCAGCTGCCGCCCGGCCAGCTCGCGGCCCTTGGGCAGCTTGATCGCCAGCGGGTCGACGAAGCGCTCGTTGATCATGACCTCGTAATGCAGATGCGGCCCGGTGGAGAGGCCGGACGAGCCGAGGCGACCGATGATCTGCCCCTGCCGGACCCGCGCCCCGGCCTGGATGCCGGGCCCGAAGGCGGAGAGATGGCTGTAGGTCGTAATGTAGTTGTGGTTGTGCTCGATCTCGACCCGGCGGCCATAGCCCGAATCCCATTCCGCCATGCGGACCACGCCATTGCCGGCGGCGCGGATCGGCGTGCCCACAGGGCCGGCCCAGTCCACGCCGGAATGGAGGCGGTAATACCGGAGAATCGGGTGGCGGCGCATGCCGAAGGTCGAGCGCAATTCACCGCCATCCATCGGCTTGCGCAGCAGGAACTGCTTCACCGAGCGGCCCTGGTCGTCAAAATAATCGACCACCTCGTCCTCGGGCAGCTTGAAGCGGTAATACCGGCGCTTCACGCCCTGGGTGACCAGCGAGACCAGCAGCAATTCGGGGCGGGCATTGTCGCCCTCGTTGTTCGAGACCAGCATCTCGATCGAATCGCCCGGGGCGACGCGGCGCTGGAGATCGACGTCGAAGAAGACGGTGCGGATCGCCTCGTCGATGATGGCGGGCGGAATGTCGTGCCGCCGCGCGGTCTCGTGGATCGAGTGGTAGAGCGTCAGGCGGCCCGAATTGGCCTCGTTGCCCTCGTCTTCGTCCTCCTCGCCCTGCGGCGATTTCCGGGCGGCTTCGGCCGTGGCGATATCCCGCACCTCGACCGGCCAGAACGAGCCGTCATCCCGGCGGCCGGTGGAGGCGACAAGCTGCTCGTCGGCGAAAAGCTCGACCCGCATCACTTCCTTGGGCGAGCCGGGCTCCGAGGGCTGCAATGTCAGCTTGAGGATGCGGTTCCCGTCCAGCGTCGCGGCCTTGCCGTTGCGCGTCAGGGCGGCGATGATCTCGCGGATCTGCTGCGGCTTCAGCCCGGCATTGCGGAGCGTCTGGGTCGTCGCCTGCTCGCTGCGCGAGAGGACGAGCTTTTCCTCGATCGGCAGTGGCGTGAGGACCGAATCGCGGCGCGGGATATGCGACACGTTCTCCGGCACCATCTTCACCACCAGCTTGGAGAAGGGATCGCCGACACCGGCGCTGAACGCCATCAGCGTCGAACCCTCGTTCGGCGCGCGCATCACCTTGGCAAGGCGGGACTGGCCGGCCACCGGATTCGGCTGGCGGCGTTCGGCGAGCGCGTCGATGATCTGCGAATGGGCATCATCGTCATTCAGGGTGATTCCGCTGTTCGACAGCCCGGAAGCCGCCGCGATGTCGCGGGTCGACAGCTGGACCTCGGTGTCACCGGCAAGGCTGCCATCGGTCTCGAACAGGGCGCGATCCTCGCTGGCCAGCGAGACCAGCTTGGCGAGATTGAAGGCGGGAATCGAATCGGCAAATCCGAGGGATTCGAGCGCCAGCGGCGAGGCGAGACGGATATAGGCGGCGAGGCGGGTCACTTCGGCATCGCCCATCCGGACCTGCACCGGCGCCTTGAAATCCTGCCGCGCGGCCACGAGGTTGACCTTGCGGATCAGCTTGTCGCCGCGTCGGGCGACGATGGCGGCACCGA
>JAPZSB010000012.1 GCA_027531565.1 Beijerinckiaceae bacterium | reverse complement strand
CCCGCGCGAGGGGTGAAGCCATGGCGAGACCTCGTCACTCTCCCCTGAATTGCATGTATTCCGTTCCGCCCCATCACCCGCCAGCCTTTCGCCAAAAGCGAAGGCGACGGACAGTGAAGACCTCTCCCCGGCGGGGAGAGGCGGGAGGCCAGCGGGAGAGTCGGGTTGTGCCCCTCGCCCGTCCGTTCTGCCCCATCACCCGCCAGCGCTTCGCCAAAAGCGAAGGCGACGGACAGTGAAGACCTCTCCCCGGCTGGCGAGAGGCGGGAAGCGCGCGGGAACAGGCCGGAGCTCCGATCCGCCCGCCGCGTTTCAGCACGGATATGCTGTGGCGCAGTTCTGGAACGTGCGGTGTTTATGCCCCAAGCCCGTCACGGCGTCAAGGATTATTTTCTTTTTACCGGAATAATTTCTTGTTTCCGAGATTATCCAAGGCCTTGGACGCAGCTTTCCCGGGGTGCGGCGGCCCATTCCCAATCAGCCTGACGCCCTTTCCGGGTGGAAGGCACCGGGAGAATCCGCCTCGCGGTCACGCAGGATTCCGGTCCTGGCGGCGGCGGGGACGGCGCGGCCAGCGGCCCGGCCAGGCGCGGATGCGCTCGACCAGCTCCGGCAGCGAGAGCTGGTCTTCCAGCGCGTGGACCCGGCCGGCCACGCCGGCGCCGGCCTCGCGCACGCTCTCCGGCCGGCCACTGACGAGCGGGTGCCAATCCGGCAGGGATTTCCCTTCCGCCAGAAGGCGATAGGCGCAGCTTGGCGGCATCCAGCCGAAGCTGCCGGCATTGTCGGGCGTCAGGCGCACGCAATCGGGCACCTCGCGGTCGCGGTTCGCGTAATCCCGGCAGCGGCAGCCGGCCTCGTCGAACAGGCGGCAGGCCACGTCGGTGAAATAATACTGGCCGGTATCCTCGTCCTCCATCTTGATGAGGCAGCAGCGGCCGCAGCCGTCGCAGAGGCTTTCCCACTCGGCCTCGTTCATTTCGGCGAGCGTCTTGGTCTTCCAGAAGGGCGGCGGCGCATCCATCCGTACTTGTGTGCAAGCCGGGCGGAAGCCGTCAAGGGTGCGCCTCGTTTTGGACGCACCGGCAACGCTGTGTTATGAGAACTTCCGAATGTTGTTGCCATCCTGTTGCCGGCCGTTCCGCAGCCCTGTTCCCGCCCTGACGCCTGACGCATGACCGAGTTCCGCACCCTGTCCACCCGGGAAAAGCTGGCGCGCCGCCTGCGCGATGCCGATGCCTGGCTGGAAGACGCGCTGCACCGGCTCGGCGAGCGGATCAAGGAGGGGCTCTGGCGGATCCGCCATGCCTCGGACCGGCTGGAACCCTCACCGGGCGGGCGGGTGGCGGTGACCCTCGCCTGCGAGCTGCTGACCTATTGCCTGATCGGCGGCATCTTCATGACGGCGCTGGCAAAACCGGCCTTCCGGGCGGTGAACGAGGAGGACTGGCTGAAGCAGCAGGACCTCGCGGTCACCTTCGTCGACCAGACCGGCGCGGTCATCGGCAAGCGCGGCATCCTGCACAGCGAGGCGATCGCGATCGAGGACCTGCCGGAACATCTCGTCAAGGCCGCGCTCGCCACCGAGGACCGCCGCTTCTACGAACATTGGGGCATTGATCCGCAAGGGCTTTTCCGCGCCGTTATCGCGAATGCCCGGGCCAATGGCGTGGTGCAGGGCGGCTCGACCATCACCCAGCAGCTGGCCAAGAACCTGTTCCTGAACAACGAGCGCTCGCTCGAGCGGAAGATCAAGGAAGCCTTCCTCGCGCTCTGGCTGGAATCCCGCCTGTCCAAGCGCGAGATCCTGAAGCTCTATCTCGACCGCGCCTATCTGGGGAACGGCGTCTTCGGCGTGCAATCCGCTGCCGAGCATTATTTCGGCAAGAATGTCCGGGACCTGACCCTCGCCGAGGCGGCGATGATTGCCGGGCTGTTCAAGGCGCCGTCGAAATTCTCGCCGAACGTCAACCTGCCGGCGGCGCGCGCCCGGGCGGCCGATGTGCTCTCGAACATGGTCGAAGCCGGGTTCCTGACACAGGGCCAGGTTTCCACGGCCCTGCGCAACCCGGCGACGCCGGTGGAGCGGGCGAACCAGAATATCGCGGATTACGCGCTCGATTTCGGGTTCGAGGAGATCAAGCAGCTGGCCGCTGCCGGAAGGCTCGGCAATCACCGCACGCTGATCGTCCGGGCAACGATCGATCCCGGGTTGCAGAAGCATGTCGAGCGCGCATCGGACTCGATCCTGCGCCAGCACGGGCCGAATTACCGGGTGAAGCAATCCGCCCTCGTCATGCTCGATCATTCCGGCGGGCTGCGCGCCATGGTCGGCGGCCGGGATTACGGGCAAAGCCAGTTCAACCGCGCCGTGCAGGCGATGCGGCAGCCGGGCTCCTCGTTCAAGCCCTTCGTCTATGCGGCGGCGCTGAATGACGGCGTGATCAAGCCCGAGAGCATCGTCGTCGACCGGCCGACCTGCGTGAATATCGGCCGGCCCTGGTGCCCGCAGAATTACGGCCGCTCCTATGCCGGCTCGATGCCCGCCATCGTGGCGCTGGCCAAGTCGATCAACACGATCCCGATCCAGCTGAACGAGAAGCTCGGCAAGGGCAACCACAAGGCCGGCCGCGAGCGCGTCCATGATGTGCTGCGCAAGGTGGGCTTCGCCAGCGAGGTGCGCGACATTCCCGGCATGCCGCTGGGCGTCAGCGAGGTGACGGTGGTGGACATGGCCACCGGCTTCAACGCCTTCGCCAATGGCGGCAGACTGGCGAAACCCTATGTCGCGCGCGAGATCCTGACCCCCGCCGGCGAGGTGATCTACCGCGCCGAGCAGGACCTGGCGAAGCGGCCGCAGGTGCTGCCATCCTATGTCGCGCTCGACATGAACCGCATGCTGCGCCAGGTCGTCACGGCCGGCACGGGAAGGCGGGCCGCGCTGCCGGGCATTCCCACCGCCGGCAAGACCGGCACGACCGATGAATACCGCAATGCCTGGTTCGTCGGCTATTCGGGCAATTTCACCACGGCGGTCTGGTTCGGGAACGACGATTACACCGCCACCAACAACATGACCGGCGGCTCGCTTCCGGCCATGCTGTTCCAGCAGGCCATGGCCTTCGCCCATCTCGATATCGAGGCGCAGAACATTCCCGGCCTCGGCGACGAGGACAAGCCGGTGCGCGATCCGAAGCTCGCCGAACTCGCCGGCGCGCTGGAAGCGAACACGCCGCAGGCGGGACGGCTCTACCGCCTCTCGCCGCGCGGCAAGGCCGTCCTGCGCGAGATCGAGGCTGCCGCCGAGGACAGGCCGGCCGGCCCGGTTTCCGGCCTCGGCGCCGGTTCCTCCCCGCGTTCGTGAGGGCCCGGCCTCGATCATGCGCCTGCTGCTTCTCCTGATCGTGGCCCTGGCGGGGCTGGCCAGCGGCGGCGCCCTGACCTTCCTCGCCGTGGCCGGACCTTCCGCCTTCCCGCATGCCCTGACCGGCGGCTGGCTGTTCCTGCCCCGGCAGGGCTCGCCCGAGATCGACCCCTACAGCCGCGCGCGGATGTTCCACGAGGGCGAGCTGCCGCTGGCGGCCGGCGAGGGCTTCGCCTTGCGGGCGAGGGCGGACAACGACGGAAACACCCTGTCCTCGGCGTGCGAATACCGGCTCTGGGCCCCCTTCCCGGCCGCCCGCTACTGGACCGTGACGCTCGTCGACGCCGCCGGGCGGCTGGTGCCGAACCTCGCCGAGCGGCATGGCTTCACCTCGGCCGAGATCGTCCGGCCGGCGGAAGGGCCGTTCACGATCGAGATCGGGCCGGAGCCCCTGCCGGGCAACTGGCTGCCGACGGGGCGGGAGGTGCAGGACATCCAGATCATCGTCCGGCTCTACGAGACGCCGCTCGCCGCAACGGCCACACAGCTCGATCCGCGGACGATCCCGCGGCTCAGCCGGATCCGGTGCCCGTGATGCCGGTCTCGCTGCTGGCCCTTGTCTTTGTGCTGATGGCGGTGCTGGCGCATATCCTCAGCCTGTTCGCCCTGCCGTTCGCCACGAAGGACGATGTATTCTCGCGGCTCGAACGCGGCGCCGCCACGAACATGATCGCGCTGATCGCGGCGGAAGATCTGAAAGGCCTGCCCTATGTCGATCCGGCGGTGGCGATGGCGGTCTGCCATTACGACCTTTCCGCCGGGCCGGTGCGGCTGCGCGTGCCGCTGTCCGAGACGTTCCTGTCGATCAGCCTGGCCGAGCGGCATCGCGGAATCTACGCCTCGGTCTCCGACCGGGCCGCCACCGGCGGCAGCCTCGACCTCGTGGTGGCGACGCAGGCCCAGCTCGACCGGATCACCCGGCTCGATGACGAGGAGCAGGCAATCGAGGAAATCCGCATTCCCGCGCGGCAGATCTCCGGCCTCGCCATCCTGAAGGTCTTCGTCGACCGGCCGAGCAGCCGCGCCCGCGCGCAGGACGTGCTGCGCGCCGCGCGCTGCGAGAGCGAGCGGCTGCCGGATTGAGGGGGAGGCCCCCTCAGCCCTTGCGGACCAGCGGGCGCGGCGTCATGACCGGCGGCATCTCCACCTCGCGCAGGCAATGGCCGGGGATCTGCATCGCGCTCTTGGTGAGGCGGCCGATATCGGCCTCGAAGGCCATGAGCGTGCGCTCGGAGGGGATGGCCTCGCGCTCCGGCCCCTCGACGAGAAGATGCTCGAGGGAATAGCGATACTGGGCGGCGCGGTCATAGAAGGACCAGTTGACCCGGGCGATGATCAGCGCGTTCTCGCAGATGCGCTCCAGCGCCTCGTTGCGCTGTTCCTCCGTGAGGTGGCCGACCTGGCCGAGGCTCCGCGCGCGGACGTGATCGGCCTGGATGACCTGCGAGGCGACGAGCCGGAAATGCGGCACCAGCGCGTGATCGGCGGCGATCGTGTCCTTCACGCGGTTGTAGCGCGAGACCAGCGAGGAGAAGGCATGGCCGGGATTGCTGATCCGGCGAAGGATCGGCGAATCGTTCCGCGCGCCGAAATGCGGCCCGCCCATGATCGTGCGGTGGAACAGGGTCACATCATGTTCGCGCGGCGGGATGATGCGGTGGAAGGCGAGGTTGCGCTCCTGCCAGGTGCCGCGCGGGGCATCGGTTTCCGGCATGAGGAAATTCCAGGCCCGGTTGCGCAGTTCCTTCTCGTCCTCGGTATAGGCATAGAAGGACGACGGCTCGCCCCGCATCCGCGCCGAGACGGTGCCGGTGAAGGGCAGCAGCACGTCATTGGTGAAGCCCTGCTGGGGCCGCCCGAAATCCCCCGTGGTCGGCATGCAGGCGAGAAGCGGCAGCGCGAGGATCGCGGCGAGACCGGGCGCACGGACCAGGCGGAGAATCGGGGTGGAAACGGGCTGCATCGGGCCTCCTCGCCAGCAGGCCGCGCCGGGCCGGGCGTGCGGAAGCACGCGCGAGGGCGGGCCCACCGCGCGCATGCGGTTGGGCTTTCCCTGTCGCGCCGCATGGCGGGCTCAGGGCGGGAACGGGGTACGCAGGGTTACGCGCGCTTGCGCCGGCCGGAGCGGGGGCTCTGGCTCTTGGGGGCACGAGCAGGGGGGTCGTCGTGGCGTTCGTAGCGAACGCCGGTGAACAGCAGGATGGTTGCGCCGGAAGCGCCCTCGCCCAGCGGTTCTCCCGCCGGCAATGCGCCCGGTTTGGCCCCTTGACGAGGCCGGAAGCGGATCAGTTCGCCCATGGCCATAACTCCTTCGGAAGGGAAGCCGCACGCCGGCTGGCGGCGTCGAATCAACCCTTCCTTGAGGAAATTGCGGGCAATGTCTTAAGAGGTGCTTAAGGAGCGTGCCGAAACGGGCCGCCCGGGGCCGGGCTCACCCCCCGGGCTCGATCACCGGATCGAGGAAATGGCGGCCCTGGCGGTCCTCGATCTCGACGATCCAGCAATCCGGATCAAAGCGGATTTCCTTCTCCAGCCGCGCCTCGATGGCCGGCCGTTCCAGCACCGGCGCGGCATGGAGGCGGGTGAAGACCCGGTCCTCCGGCTTGCCCGCATAGCTCGACATCGGCGCCGGGCCATAGAGCGCGGCGGTGCCGTCGAGATGGTCCACCACCACGAAAACCGTGCCGGCCTCGGTGCCGCCGCGGCGGCGGAGCGCCCCGAACGCGCCCTCGATCGCGGCACGGCGGAGATAGGCAGAGACGAAGAAGTCGCTCGTCAGCCGCATGTCAGGGATTGGCGATGGCGATGCCCGTTGTCGAGGCGAGCAGCTTGAGGACCGGGCCTTTCGGCTCGCCGCGGGGCGGAAGCTTGCGGTCGGCCTCGAATTTCGCCAGCGCATTGCGTGTCGAGGGGCCCATCTGGCCATCCTCGGTCAACGGGCCGTATCCGGCCTTGTTGAGCGCGCGCTGCACGTCGAGCACGGTGCGGCTGGGCTTGTCCTCGACGGCCGGGCGTTCGGTTCCGTTGCGCTTGAGCAGGTCGGCCAGTTCGTCCCGCATGGCCGCGCGGGAGGCGGTCTGCAGGTCCTTCAGCAAGGCCTCGCTCGGCTTGCCATCGACCGGAACCCGCTGGGCGAACTGGTAGTCGCGGATCGCCTGCGTCGTCGCCGTGCCGGGGCGGCCATGGGCCTCGCCCTTGTAGAAGCCGCGGCGGGCCAGTTCCCGCTGGATCTCCGCCAGCAGCGGATCGGCGGGAGACGCGGCGGCGGGCGGCGGTTCGGCCGGCTTCGCGGCGAGGGGCGCCGTTGTCGTCGGTGCCGGGCGCGCGGGCGGCGTGGCCGCCTGCGCATGCGCCACCTGCCGGGCCGACGGCTCCGGCCGGAGCGGCGGCGCGGGGAAGGATTCCGCCTCGCGGATGGCATTGCGGAACAGGGGCGTCGGGTGTTTCTCGTTCTGCATCATCACCGCATTCACGATGATCGTGCCGCCGAACAGGCAGGCCAGGGCCGCAACCACGCGGCCGCCCGTGACGAGTCGGCGACGCGAGCGGCGCGGCCGATCCTCGTCCTCCGGCATCCGGCGTTCCTGGGCCCGGTTCCGTTGCTTCATGGTCACTACCCCCGTCGATCCTGTCCGTCTTGCGATCCCGTTCATCCCGCAACGCGGATCGGCTCGTCCCCAAATGTCTCGTGGCCCGTCGCCACCGGCAGCCTGCCGGCATAGGCCCCGGCAAAGCGCAAGGTCAGGTCACGCCCGCCGGCCGCCGAGAACCCGATCCGCTCCTCGCCCGCCAGCGCCTGGCACAGGGCCGCCTCGAACGGATCGGCCAGCGGTGCCTCGTCCGTCGCCGCGCCATGGCAGGTGACCAGCAGGTCGGTGCCGTCGCGCAGCCATTCGAGCCGCGCGCCCTCGCGGGCCATGGCCCGGCGCAGCATGATCTCCACCGCGAAGCGCGCCGCCGGCAGCGGCAGCCTTGCCGCCGGCAGCCCCGCCGGGGCCGAGACCGCGAGCAGGCCCTTGTCCTGTGCGTCCCGCAGGTTGAGCGCGCGGATCGCATCGGCCAGCAGGCGGTGCGGCAGGATGTCGGCCGGCTCGCCCGGCCCGTCCTGCACGGCGCGGAGCCAGCGGCCCATCAGATGGGTGTTGCGATGGGCCTCGCTGATCGCCTTGTGGGCCTCGGCGGCGAAATCATGGCAGGAGGCCGGATCACGCGGGGCGAGGCGCGGATCCGCCAGCATTTCCAGGAAGCCGAGGCCGGCATTGAACGGCGCCACGCTGTCATGCAGCGCGCGCGAGAGCAGCGCCGAATCGACCTTGCGGGCGGGGGCCGGCTCGGAGGCGGCGATCTCCGCCGGTTCGTAGAGGAAGACCGCGAAACCCGGCTCGCCCGGAAGCGGCGCCACGGTGCAGGCATGGCGGTCATAGCGCGGTGGCAGCGGGAAGCCGGCGCCGGCAGGGTCACGGCGGAGGCGCAGCACGAGGCCCTCGGTGGTCCGGTCCTCGTGGATCGCCCGGGACAGGGCCTGGAGCAACGGCACGCGGTCGGCGATCAGCGTGGCTGCGACGATCGAGCGTTCGGGGAAATGCGTGTCGAGCAGATGCCGGCGGAACGGCGCCTCGCCCTCGACATCCAGCGTGCCGACCTGATCGACGACGAGGACCTGCCGGGCGCCACCCCGGAGAAGCAACCCGTTCAGCGCCTCCAGCCGGGCGAGACGGTGGCGGGGATCGGGCTCTGCGGCAGGCATGCCCGCCACCGGCTGCCGGAGGGCGCCCAGGGCCAGCGGCACGGTCATCGCGATGGCCGGGGCCACGGCCGCGAGATCCAGCGGGCCGGACAGGAAACAGGCGATTGTTGCGAGAACGGCAATGCCGGCCATGGCCCGGGCGGGCCGCGGGCGATGCCGGAGGACAAGCCAGTCCGCCAGCCCGAGGGCAGCGGCAAGCAGCGAGAGCAGCGCGAGAACGGGCAGGCCGACACCGGCAAAAGCCGCGAAGGGCAGGACGAGCAGCCCGCTGAACAGCCCGGCCAGCCGGGCCACCGGGCGTTCACGCGAGAGCAGCACGAACCCGCAGACCGAGGCGGCGAGCACGCCGCTGAGGCCGATCCATTCCGGCAGGACGGTGCCGAGACCACGGAACGGCAGGGTGGCGAGCGAGAGGCCCATGGCCAGCGATCCGGCGAGGACCCCGAGAAGGCGCCGGCCCGCCAGAGCCGCAGCCATGCCCGACCCGCCATGGCTGGCGAGGGCAGAAGCGCCCATCAAGGTCTGGGTCCAGTCGATCGTCATCGGCCCGTCACGTCCCGTTCTGTTTGGTCCTTTTCCCCGGCTCCGACCATGCGTCGGGCGGTCTTAAACGGGTGCTAAGATGCAGGGGCCCGCAGCCCCGGTTTCCGGCCCGGAGACGGGGCGGCCCCGCCCTTTCCGCGACTATGGTGAACAACCTCTCTCCATATCCACCCAGCCGGACGCAAAGGCGTTCAAGCTCCGCGCAGAAGGCCGGATCGATAAAATTCGACGAAAATTGCGAACGGAATCGCGAGGTCCGTGCCTTATGCGGGAAGCGGGATGGGAGAAACACCATGTTCTGGCGGGCCACCTTGGCGATTGCGGCGCTCTATTACGTGACGGTTCCGGCGGAAGACCGGCGGCAGGCCGAATCGGAACTCCGCGCGGCGGCCGGGCAGGTGCCGGCCCGTACCCTCAGCCTGTGCCAGGAGAAACCGCAGCTCTGTGCCGAGGCGTTGCGGCAGGCCGGAACAGCCCTTGCGCCGGCTGCACCGGCCGGCCCGGAGCCACAGGCAAAGACCGAGCCCCCGTCACGGGCCGAGCCCGGGCGGCAGGTCGTCGAGGGTGTGCCGCTGCCGCCGCGCCGCCCGGCCATGCCGCCGGCGCGAAAAGGGGCTTGACCTTCCCGCCGCCACGCGACACGTGACCGGCATGGATATCCCGCCCGCGCTCCACACCATCCGCGACGATCTCGCCTTCCTCGACGACTGGGATGATCGCTACCGCTACCTGATCGATCTGGGGAAATCCCTGCCCGCCCTGCCGGCGGACGCCTATTCCGACGCCTACAAGGTGCCGGGCTGCGCAAGCCAGGTCTGGCTGATGATGGACCGCGACCCGGCAACGGGGCACCTCGCCATCCGGGGCGACAGCGATGCGCTGATCGTGAAGGGGCTGGTCGCGCTCGTCATCGCGATGTTCTCGAACCGGCCTCCGGCCGAGATCGCGGCGACGGATGCGCAGGCCTTTTTCGGCGAGATCGGGCTGCGCGAACACCTGACCTCGCAGCGGGCCAACGGCCTCGCCTCGATGGTGGCGCGGATCAAGGCCGAGGCCGCCCGCGCCACCTGATCGCGCCGGCTCACCGGCCGAGGGTCACCGCCTGGATGCGGCCGGCCCGGAGGCCTGTCGCGAGGTTGTCGAGCCCGTAATGCCGGGCGAGGACCCGGAGCGCGAAAGCCAGCGCGATCTTGCCGGAGCGGACCGGCAGGGCCTGTTCGCGCTCCAGCGCTTCCACGCCTTTGCCGAAGCCGCAGATATCGACGAGGATGCCCGAGAAATCCGGGCCGACCGCCCGGAGCGCCCGGTCGACGCGTTGCCGCGCCGCAACCACCTGCTCGCCCAGGGCCAGCCCCTCCCCGGCCGAACCATCGACGGCCGGGCGCGTCCAGTCCATCGTGATCGTCGGGATCGTGCCGGCGAGGCGCAGATCCGCCCGGAGACGGAGCCCGGCCTCGATCTCCGCCGGGCCGACGAGATGGGCGACATGGCGCTGCCGACGCAGCATCTGCAGCGGATCCTCCCGGAGATTGACCGCGACGACCTGCCCCGCCAGCTCCGGTTCCGGCCGGAAGACGATCTCCCGGTGCTGGGAAGCCACCTCGCCGCCCGCCTCGCGCTTCAGCCGTGCCCGGCCTTCCGGCGTGATGACATGCGCCCCGCCCGGCAGGGCGCGGATTGCCCCCGCGCCGAGCAGCGGCTCCAGCAGGCTGGCCGGGAAACGGCTGGCCAGCGAGACCCGGCGGCGCTCGTCGCGGAAGACCAGCCGGCCGCGCTGGGCCTCGACCCGCATGCCGGGCTCGGCAAGGCGCTCGAGCAACCGGGCCGTCTCGCGGGGATCGGGATCCGGCGCAGGCCGCGTCCGGGGCGTGGCGGCGCGGGCGGATGTCTTGCCGGCGGGTTTCTTGCCGGCGGGCGGTTCATGCAGCTGCGTCATGAGGCCTCTCCCGTGCCGAAGGTGCGGAACCAGAGGCGGATTCCGGCCTCGAGCGCATCGAGCGCCCGGTCGACCGGGGGATGCTCGCGCCGTTCCTCGATCCGGAGGCAGGCATGGCGTGCCGAGGTCCGGTCGCGGCCGACCATCGCACCCGCTCGCGTCAGGGAGCAGCCGAAAACCACATGGGCGAGGTAGATCGCCGTATGGCGCGCCTGCACGATGGCGGCGCCATTGCGTTCCGGCCGCAGCAGGGCGCCGGACGGAACGCCTTTCCATGCCGCTGCCGAGGCGCGGCAGATCTGCTGCTGCATCTGGCGCTGCAGGGCCCGGGCGCATCGCCGGGCAGGATCGAGCGATGCAGGCTCGACCGGGGCAGGAACAGGCCGGTTCCGGCGCGGCGGTTCCATAAAATTAAATCTTCCGAATATTATAGAAATACTGGATAATTGCTCCATCATTCTTGCTCCGCAACCAATCTCCCCGCGCGAAGGCTAGGGCCCGGCCGGGGCGCAGCTCAATGGTGAAGCGGGCTGTCAGGCCAGCCCGAAAAAAAGAATTCCCCGCTTTCGTCCGCCTTGTGGACAGCGCCGGCGGTGACGCCCGATGCCCGGCAAGATCAAGGGCGCGTCCCGCCGGGCCGCGCAAGCAACCGCGCAATAATCCGCATTCTGTCCGAGCAGGAGAGGACGCAAAAAAGGCGCCCGTCCGGGGCGCCTTCCTGCCGATCTCGGGATGCGCGGGGGGCGCGCGTCGCTCAGCGTGCGCGGCGGCGCTGCTGGCCGAGGCCCATTTCCTTCGCCAGGCGCGAACGGGCAGCCGCGTAGTTCGGCGCCACCATCGGATAGTCGGCCGGGAGGCCCCACTTCTCGCGATACTGCTCCGGCGACATGTTGTACTGCGTGCGGAGATGGCGCTTCAGCGACTTGAACTTCTTCCCGTCTTCGAGGCAGATGATGTAGTCGTTATGCACCGATTTCTTGACCGAAACGGCCGGCTTCAGCGGTTCGGCCGCCGCCTCGATGATCGGCGTGCCCACCCGCGTCAGCGCGGTGTAGACTTCGTTGATCAACGCCGGAAGATCGGAAGCGGGAACCGAATTGTTGCTGACATAGGCAGACACAATCTCCGCCGCCAATTCGATCAGATCACCCTGTTCGATTGTATTTGCCATGAGCTGCTTTCCTTCTCTTATGGCCGGGCAGAGCGTACCACCCTTATTCCGTTGTTTTTATTCGGGCCAACGGCTGAAAAAGGGGTTACCTTGATCAACGAAAGGGATATCTTCCGAACACTCGATTCGAGATTTTCAACCGTTCAGTTTTCTTTCAGCAATATTTTCGGATAGCTGCAAGCGGTTTTGTGACAAATATCACATAATTTTCACCCGCGCAGCATGATTTTCCTAGAACAGGGCGCGGCCATCCGGCAGTTCACATTGTCGTTTGTACACTTGCTGTCTCACGTTGCGTGGCCCATTTTCGGCATTCGCAAGCATGGAGCAGCGGGATGAAAGCAATTCAGAAGGTGATCAAGTCCGATGCGGAGTGGCGGGCCCTGCTGACGCCGGAGCAATACCGCGTCCTGCGCGAGCACGGCACCGAATGCGCGTTCACCGGACCTTTCCTCGAAGAGAAGCGGACGGGAACCTTCCATTGTGCCGGCTGCGACACCGCCCTGTTCCGGACCGACAGCAAGTATGAATCCGGAACCGGCTGGCCAAGCTTCTTCGAACCGGTGGAGGACGGCGTGGTCAGCTATCACGAGGACCGGTCCTACGGGATGCGGCGGATCGAGATCCGCTGTGCCGTGTGCGACGGGCATCTCGGCCATGTCTTCCCGGATGGCCCGAAGCCGACCGGCCGGCGCTACTGCACCAATGGCGCGGCCTTCACCTTCCGCGCCGATCAAGGCGAGTAGGTCTCCCCTCACCCGGCGCTTTCGCTCGCGCCCTCTCCCCGGCAGGAAGAGGTGGGGAGGCAGGCTGGAGCGGGGACAGTATCGCCGTCATGCCCCCCTTGGGGCGGGCATCCACGACTTCCCTGACGCGGGGACACGTCATGGATGGCCGGGCCGAGCCCGGCCATGACGGCGAGGTTACGCCTTCGGTCCATCGCGCCTCGTCCGATCCGCCCCCGTATCGCCCCACCGGGAATCCGGCTAGATACGCGCGGATTGATGAGGATTCGCCGATGTCCCGCCTGCCGCCTTTCGCCCATCTCACGCGCCAGCCTCCGGTCGCGGCCCGCAAGCCGGTGAAGCGCGTGGTGCATGGCGTGACGCTGGTGGACGACTATGCCTGGCTCCGCGCCCGGAACTGGCAGGCGGTGATCGAGGATCCGAAACGGGTGCCCCCGGCCATCGGCACCTATCTCCGCCGCGAGAACGCCTTCGCGCGCGAAGCCTTCAGGCCGTTGGCCGGCCTTCAGAAAGTGCTGATGGCGGAAATGCGCGGCCGCATGCGCGAGGACGAGGCCGAGCCGCCAATGAAGGATGGCGAGTGGCTCTATTACGAACGCTTCCGCAAGCGCCAGCAATATCCGGTCTTCTGCCGCCGGAAGATCGGCACGAAACGCGAGCAGATCCTGCTCGACGGGCCGAAGGAGGCGCGGGATGTCGATTACTTCGATATCGGCGCCACCCAGCCCTCGCCCGATCACCGGCTGATGGTCTGGGCGGCAGACACGACGGGGTCGGAAAGCTACATCCTCCGCGTGCGTGATCTCGCCACCGGCAAGGACAGGGACCGGCTTTCGCGGAGCAATGGCGAGGTGGTCTGGGGCCGGGATGGCCGCTTCTTCTACTATATCGAGCTGGATTCCTCGCAGCGACCCTTCCGCGTCATGCGGCACCGGCTTGGCGAGACGCAGCGCGACGATGTCGAGATCTACCGCGAGGCGGATTCGGGCTGGTTCGTCGGGCTCGATGTCACGCAGGATGACCGCTACGGCTTCATCTCGATCCATGATCACGAGACCAGCGAGGTACTGCTGCTCGATCTCGACGACGCGGCCGAGGTTCCGGTGCCGGTTTTCCCGCGCGTGCAGGGTGTGGAATACGAGATCGACCACCATGCCGGCGACCTGATCATCCGGACCAATCATGGCGGCGCGTCGGATTTCAGGATCGTCGCGCTGCCGGTGGGCGAGACCGATCTCGACCGCGCGCGCGTGCTGGTGCCGGAAACACCCGGGCGGATGCTGCTCTCGGTGCATGTGCTGAAGGACTGGCTGATCTGGTCGAGCCTCGGCGAGGAGGGGCCGCGCATCCATGTCCGCCACTGGGAGAGCGGCGCCGAGCGCGTGCTGGCGCCGAAGGCGGCGATCGGCGATATCGCCGCGACCGTGGGCCTCGAATATGACAGCAACATCCTGCGGCTGGCCTATTCCTCGCCGGTCGACCCGGAAGTGACGCTCGATCTCGACCTCGTCACCGGGGAGGAAACGGTGCTGAAGGTGCAGGATGTCCCCTCCGGCCACGACCCCTCCGCCTATGTGACCGAGCGGGTCTTCGCCCCGGCGCCGGATGGCGAGCGCGTGCCGGTGACGATCCTCAGGCACAGGGATACGCCGGTCGATGGCACCGCCCCGGCCCTGCTCTACGGCTACGGCGCCTATGGCTATGCGATGGATGCCGATTTCGAGACGGAACGGCTGAGCCTCGTCGATCGTGGCTTTGTCTATGTCATCGCCCATATCCGCGGCGGCACGGAAAAGGGCTTCCGCTGGTACCGCGAAGGCAAGCGCGAGAAGAAGATCAACAGCTTCACCGATTTCATCGCCGTTGCGGATTTCCTGGTCGCGCAAGGCTATGCCGCGCCGGGGCGCATCGTGGCGCAGGGCGTTTCCGCGGGCGGGATGCTGATGGGCGGGGTCGCCAATCTGGCCGGCGAGAAATTCGCCGGCATCATCGCCGATGTGCCCTTCGTCGACAGCCTCAACACGATCCTCGACCCGACCCTGCCGCTCACGCCGCCGGAATGGGTGGAATGGGGCAACCCGATCACCGACGAGGCTGCTTTCCACGCGATGCGGGCCTATTCGCCCTATGACAACATCGCCGCGAAGGACTATCCGCCCATGCTGGTGATCGGCGGGCTCTGCGATCCGCGCGTGACCTACTGGGAGCCGGCCAAATTCGTCGCGCGCCTGCGCGCCACGATGACCGGGGGTGGCCCGGTGCTGCTGTACACGCAGATGGGGGCCGGCCATGGCGGCTCGTCCGGGCGGTTCGAGCAGCTCGATGATATCGCGCGGGTTTTCGCCTTTGCGCTGGAAGTGACGGGGCTGGCGGCGGGGTAAGCGCTCGCCCGGAATTTCCCCCTCACCCGCCGATGCTCATGCATCATCGGCCTCTCCCCGAGGGGAGAGGCGGGAGGCTGGCTGGAGCAAGGTGTGGCGCGACGACGGTCGTGCGCTTCCCTCGCCCCGCCCCGCGGGGAGAGGGTGGCTGAGGGCGAAGCCCGAAGCCGGGTGAGCGGCAATCGGCCGCTCAGCCGGCGAGCTGGTCAAGATGGCGGCGCAGGTCCTGCAGGGTCGGGTAGCGCGTCTCGCCTTCGGGGCCGGCGGCCACGACAGAGCCGTCCGAATACATGGTGAAGCGCGTACCGCCCGAATCATAGGAGCCGACGATTTCGAGCGTCTCCAACGGCGCGAGCGGCGGCCGCCCTTCGTCGAGCGCCGCGAGATCGGCATCGGGAATGAGGCCCGGCGCCGGCGTGGGGTCCGGCCCGGCGGGTGGCTCGACCGGATCGGCCGGCTCGGGTTCCGCCACGGGCGCGCGGCCAAGCTGGGCGCGGATCTCCTGTTCGATCGAGAGGAGCGGCGGCTCCGGAATGGCCTGGAGGGTCAGGTCCGGCGGTGCGGGGATCGGCGCCAGGTCCGGCAGGACCAGCGGCGACGGCCCGGGCTCCGGTTTGGGCTCGACAGGCGGCGCTTCGAAAACCGGCGCGTCCACGGGCATGGCAACCGTCGGCGGCTCCTCCGGTGGCTCGCCCGGCACGCTGAATTCCAGCGCCTCCGGAAGGGCGACGGGGGGCAGCTCGATCACGGGATCCGGGTCAGCCGGCGGCGATTCCGGGCTTTCGCCCGTTAGCGGCTGCACCGGCAGGAACGGCTCGGCGGCCGGTTCCGGCATGGAGGGGGTTGCCAGAGCGGCGCCGGCCACCGCGCCCGCCGCCAGCATGCCGCCGGCGAGGGCCGGCTCGCGCCCGCCGCGGAGCGGGATCTCGACCGCGGGCTCGGCCATCCGGGGCCGGCCATCCAAAGCGGCGGCAAGGGCGTTCGGCGTCGCGAGCCGGCGCAGGGCCACCAGAAGGGCCCGCGTGGAAAAGCCGATCGCCAGCGTCACCATGCCGGCGACCAGCGCGATGGTGCCCGCCTGGAAATGCACCAGGCCGAGATCGGTGGGGATGAGGTTGAGGGCACTGATAAGGCCAAGGACGCCGCCGAGGACAAGAAGGGCAGCGATGAGAAAGATCGCAAAAATCATCGGCTCGCCTTTTTTGTCCGGCCAGAATTCCATCAAGAACGACAGGTCAAGGTAAACATTCCGCAAAGGCAGGGCAAACATCGGAGAAACGCCGCCTGTGGGCCGGCTGTTCCGGGCCGCCCGGCCCCGCGAAAGCCCGGTCTGTCGGATCAAGGGGCAACAGCCGATTGCCCTTCTGCCCGGACCGACTTACATGGAGGCAGCGCGGCCGATCGCGGCCGGCTTGACCGGATTCAGATGTTCGAGGAACCCTCCCATGTCCTTCACGCTTCCCGACCTCCCCTACGCCTATGACGCGCTGCAGCCGTACATGTCGAAGGAGACGCTGGAATACCATCACGACAAGCATCACCTCGCTTACGTGAACAACGGCAACAACCTGCTGAAGGGCTCGGAATTCGAGGGCAAGAGCCTCGAGGAGATCGTGAAGGGCTCGTTCGGCAAGAATGCCGGCCTCTTCAACAATGCCGGCCAGCATTACAACCACATCCATTTCTGGAACTGGATGAAGCCGAATGGCGGCGGCAAGATCCCCGGCGCGCTCGAGAAGAAGATCATCGAGGATCTCGGCTCGGTCGAGAAGATGAAGGAAGATTTCATCCAGGCCGGCATCACGCAGTTCGGCTCGGGCTGGAACTGGCTGGCGGTGAAGGACGGCAAGATCGTCGTCATGAAGACCGCCAATGGCGAAAGCCCGCTGGTGCAGGGCGCCTCGCCGATCCTCGGCTGCGACGTGTGGGAGCATTCCTACTATATCGATTACCGCAACCGCCGGCCGGATTACCTCAAGGCCTTCGTCGAGCATCTCGTGAACTGGGAATATGTTGCGGAGATGTATGCCAAGGCGACAGCCTGAGCGCATCGGCACGACAGGAACACGAGGCGGGGGCTTCGGCCCCCGCACTGCTTTCCGGAAACAGGCGCCTTATCGCGGGTAGAGCGCCTCGAACCCGTCGATGACAAGCTCACGCCCGCCCCAGCCGATATTGCAGCGGCCGGCGACCACCTTGCCCGGATGCACGCCACCGCGGTAGGGCGCACGGCAGATCCGGTAACGCTCGTTGCCGCTGCCGCCACCGATATAGGCGCGGTCCAGATCACCAAACGGACGGCGCCAGACGCCGTAGCCCCGCAACACCTGATACTGGCCGGCAACGATTTCCGCGCCACCCCAGCCAAAATTGCAGCGGCCGTTCAGCAGCTTGCCGGTATGCCAGCCGTTCCGGTGCTGCCCCCGGCAGACATGCAGCACGCGCCCGTCACCATTATCGCCGCCGATCACGACATTGGCAGGCAACGCCCTGCCGGTCTGCATGTTTACCCACTCGACCGGGGACCGCTGCTGCTGGGCGACAGCCGGCAGCACCAGCGTGGCAAGCGACGCGACAACAAGACCGGTGCGCACAAACATCCGACCACTCCTCGATGATCCGCCGGGCAAGCGAAGGCCGGCCTCAATCGTGGCCGTGCGCATCCTCGTTGATGGTGATGGTGCGCATCTGGGAGAAATCCACCGCAACCGGGGCTTTCGCCTTCATCATCTGGACCTGATAGGTCTTGATGACATGCTCGAGCCGGCGATAGACCTCCTGATAGGTCGCGTCTTCCTTCGGCAGGTTGAGCGGCTTCAGGCAGTATTCGATGATTTCCTTGGGCCGGTCGAAAATCTGGCTCATGATGCGTCTCCTCACCGCGTGCCGAACGATTCCGGCGATGGCTTCCCTTAACAGCCCGGAAGGCCGGGCCGCAATCCTCCCCTTGGCGGAGAGCGTCACTTGGCCTGGAATACGAACCAGGCGCCGGCACAGATCAGCGCGAAGCCGATGCCGTGGTTCAGCGTCAGCTTCTCGCCGAGATAGAGCACGGAAAAGCCGGCGAAGACGATGAGCGTGATCACTTCCTGGATCGTTTTCAGCTCGGCGGCGGAATAGACCGCGTGGCCCATCCGGTTCGCCGGCACGGCGAGACAATATTCGATGAAGGCGATGCCCCAGCTCGCGAGGATGACGATCGGCAGGGCCGTCGTCTTGAACTTCAGATGGCCATACCAGGCCAGCGTCATGAAGACATTGGAGGCCAGCAGCAGCAGGATCGGCCAGAGATAGGCAGGGTTGATGGCGGGCATGGGCGCACTCGGGTTTGGGAATCAGGGGCAAGGGAATCGTCCGGGAAGCGTGGCCGGTTTGGCCGGGAATGTCATGCCTTCCCGGGGCCCCATCATCCGCGCGTCGCATTGCCCCCTCACCCGCCGTCGCTGCGCGCCGTCGGCCTCTCCCCGATGGGGAGAGGCGGGGAGGCTCGCTGGAGTCCTCGACGTCATGCCCGCCCTCGGGGCGGGCATCCATGACTTGGCCGCTCTCATGGCTGGCCATTCACATGGGAAGTCATGGATGGCCGGGCCAAGCCCGGCCATGACGGAAAACGGAACGCTCGTGTGCTGCCCCTACCCCGCCATCCGCGCCAGCTGCATCCCCGCAGCCGAACAGATCTCGTCGAAGCGATCCGAGCGGAAGAAGGCCAGCTCCGTCAGGCGGCTGTCCGTGGCGGGGTCGAGGGCGCGGAGGGCGTCATCCACCTCGCCGGGATGGCACATGACCAGATGGGCCGGGCCGGGCGCGACGAGGTAGCTTGCGAAATCGGCACCGTAATCAGCCGCCGGGTCGAAGGCGGAATAGCCCGCGAATCCCTGATTGAGCCGGAAGCCGGCTTCGGCCATGCGGCGGCCGAACGGCCCGGCCAGCCGCGCGAGGAGCCAGGCCTTGCGGGAGAAGCGGCCCCGGGCGCGGATCGCGGCGAGCCGGTCGCCGGGATCGCGGATCCAGGGCTCGCGGCCGGGATACCGCCGGGCCAGCACCGCCAGCAGGGCGCGGCGGATGCCCGGCAGGGCATGGACATGCTGGTGGCCATCGACGAAATCGGGGCGCATGCCCATGGCCTGCTCGAACGCGTCGAGCTGGGCCTCGATCTCGCGCATGATCGCGTCGAGCGGCAGCGTGCCGGAGAGCGCGCGGGCGAGCAGGGCCGGCAGCTTCGGCTGGGCGCGGTTCGCGGTCCAGCCCTCGCCGGCGGTCAGGGATTCGCCGCAGGTCAGCGAGAGATGGAGGCCGAGATCGGCGCGGCCGGCAAAGGCGCGGAGTTCCGGCGCGGCTTCCGGCCAGGAAGGGCGGTTGGTCATGGCGCCAGTGGCGGTGATCCGCCCGGCTTCGAGCAGCGCGAGAATGCCCCGGCTGACGGCGGGTGTCATCGCGTAGTCATCGGCGCAGAGAACGAGCGGCACCATCAAGCTTCCATTCATGCGGCCCATGCGAGTAACAGGGGAATGCCGGCCGGCTTCAGGGGCTTACCCTGCCTGCCGCCCGGCGGGAAGCCGTCCTGTCGCCAAACCGAGCCTGAACATGCCGCATCGCCTCCAGCCCGAATTGTCGGTCGTGGTTCCCGTCTTCAACGAGGGCGAGAATATCGAGGCGCTTGTCGGCGCGCTGGTGCCGGTGCTGGAGGGCTGCGTCGCGAGTTTCGAGATCATCTTCGTCGATGACGGCTCGCGGGATGACACGCTGGCGCGGATCCGCCGTGCCGCCGAATCGGACAGCCGGTTGCGGGCCGTGTCCTTCAGCCGGAATTTCGGCAAGGAGATCGCGCTTGCGGCCGGGCTCGACCATGCGCATGGCCGGGCGGTGGTGATGATCGATGCCGATCTCCAGCATCCGCCGGAGACGATCGCCACCTTCGTGGCGAAATGGCGCGAGGGGTATGACATGGTCTATGGCCAGCGCGTCGACCGCTCGACCGATGGGCCGATCCGGCGCTGGATGACCGAGAAATTCTACACGCTGTTCGCGCGGTTCGGCGAAACGCCGCTGCCGCCGGGCGCGGGCGATTACCGCCTGATGGACCGCAAGGTGGTGGAGGCCCTGCGCCGCCTCGGCGAGCGGGCGCGCTTCTCGAAGGGGCTCTATGCCTGGGTCGGGTTCAAATCCATCGGGGTGCCGTTCGAGGTGCAGGAGCGCCTGCACGGCACGTCGAAATGGGGCTATCGCCAGCTCACGCGGTTCGCGTTTGATGGCCTCTCTTCCTTCTCCACCCTGCCGCTCAAGCTTGCCACCTATATCGGCCTCGGCATCTCGATCTTCGCCTTCACCTACGCGATCACCATGCTGCTCCGCACGATGGTGCTGGGCGTCGATGTGCCCGGCTTCCCCAGCCTGATCGTCTCCGTCATGTTCTTTTCCGGCATTCAACTCGTGTTTCTCGGCGTGATCGGCGAATATGTCGGCCGAATCTTCGCCGAGGTGAAACGGCGGCCGCTCTATATCGTGGCGGAGGAGGTCGGAGGGCGGCATGGATCGAGGGAAGCCGGGACCGCGCGGATGCAGGCGACGGGCAGCGCGCCCGATGCGGTGCCGCCTTCCGGCTGAGCCGCCGGGAGCGCGGCCTCGATGATCCGCGCCTTCCTCTCCGTCGGGGCCTGGACGCTCCTCTCCCGGCTGACCGGGTTCCTGCGCGATATCCTGCTCGCGCGGGTGCTCGGGGCCGGGCTGCTGATGGATGCCTTTGCCGTCGCGTTCCGGCTGCCGAACCATTTCCGCGCGATCTTCGCCGAGGGCGCCTTCTCCACCGCCTTCATTCCCGCCTATACCCGCCTCCGCACGCAATCCGGCGAGGCGGCGGCTGCCCTGTTCCAGGGGCGGATCCTCAGCCTCGTGCTGATGACGCAGCTCCTGCTGCTGGGGCTGGTGCTGGCCTTCACGCCCGGTTTTGTCGGGCTGCTCGCGCCGGGTTTTGCCGGCCGGCCGGGCGCGATGGCGCTGGCGACCGAGCTGACCCGGATCACCTTTCCCTATCTCGCGCTGATCACCCTCGTCGTGCTCTGGACCGGCGTTCTCAATGCCGAGAAGCGCTTCGTCGCCGGGGCGGCGGCGCCGGTCCTGCTCAACCTCGCGATGATTTCCACCCTGCTGGCCGGGGCGGCCTTCACCACCCTCGCCCATGCCGCCGCCTGGGGCGTGCTGCTGGCCGGCTTCCTCGAAGCGGCGCTGCTCGGCTTCGCCGCCTGGCGCGCCGGGCTGATCGCCCCGCCGGCCCGGCCCCGGCTCGATGCCGATGTGCGGGCTTTCTTCCGCGCCTTCGGACCGGCGGTGATCGGCGCGGCGGGCGTGCAGATCGCGATGTTCGCCGATACGATCCTCGTCACCTTCCTGCCGCAGGGCGGGGCCTCGGCGCTCTATTACGCCGACCGGCTCTACCAGCTGCCCATCGGGGTGATCGGCATTGCCGCCGGCACGGTGCTGCTGCCGGAGATGAGCCGCCTGATCGCCGAGGGAAAGCCGGACCAAGCCCATGCCCAGCAGAACCGCGCGCTGGTGCTGAGCTGGCTGCTGGCCGCGCCGTTCTTCGCCGGCTTCCTCGCGATCCCCGAGGTGATCGTGGCCGCCCTGTTCGAGCGCGGCGCCTTCGATGCCCGCGCCAGTGCGGCTACCGCGGCGGTGCTTGCGGCCTATGCGGTGGGACTGCCGGCGATTGTCGGCATCCGCTCGATGGTGGCGAGCTTCCATGCCCGCGGCGATACGAAGACGCCGCTCTATGCCTCGCTGACGGCGATCGCGCTCAATCTCGCGATCAAGCTGGTCGTCTGGAACCGGCTCGGGGCGGCCGGGCTGGCTCTGGCGACGGCGATCGGTGCCATCGTCAATTTCGGCATCCTGTTCGTGCTGGCGAAGCGGCAGGGCAAGGCCGCGCCGGACCGGATGGTCGGCAAGGCGGCCCTGGCGCTGTCGGTCTCGGCCCTGCTGCTGGCGGGGATGCTCGTCGCGGCGGACCGGGCCTATGCCAGCTTCTCGCCGCTGGCCCGGCTGCCGATCATCGCCGGGATCGGCGCGATCTTCTATGCCAGCGCGGTGGCGCTCGCCTTCACGCTGGCAAGGCTGCCGCTCCGGCTCCGGTAGCGCCGATCAGCGCAGGAACACTCAGCGGAGAACGACGCGGGTGCAGGTGGCGAAACCCGGCTGGAGCGGGAAATGCCGGGCCTTGCCGGCCAGCCAATGCTCGCAATCCGCCGTCGAGCGGAAGCAGCCCTGGAAGCTCTTGCGATCCACCATGCCGTGACGGAGGGCGCGCCCGCCGAGATAGTTCCCGGCAATGGCCACCCGCTCCGGGCCGGGGCCGCGCGTGCCGGCGCAGGCCGTGCCGACGGCCGGCGGCGACCAGGCTGCAGCCGGCGTGGCGAGGCCGGCGAAAGCCAGCGCGAAAGCAACGGAACGAAATGTCTTCATGGCATCCATCCTGTCCGATTGCCGGCAGAAGCGCCGAACATGGCCCCGTCCGGGCCGATTTGCTGCTCCCCTCCTGCCGGATTCTCCGGATGGGGTGAAGAGGCTCCGCGTCCGAAACTTGCAGTCTGCCCTGTCCTCCCCCATCTTTATGGGATGCTGTTGCGCATTCGCCCCCTCCTGCTGGCTGTGCTCGTTCTGGCGCTCGCGCTGCCGATGCGGCTACACGGGCTGATGATTGCCGGGCCTGTTCATGCGGCCGCTGCCCTCAACGAGCCGGCGCCGCCCTGCCATGATGCCGGGGGCCATCGCGCCGGACACCCGCTTCCGGCCGCGCACGGACTGCACCACACGGGTCCGGTCGAGCCTGCGCCGGTTGCCCCCGCATCGGATGACCGGAATCCGGACCACCCTGCCCCTTCCAGCAAACTGGCCCATGCCAGCCTGCATTGCGCCACCGCCGGGATGGTCGTTCCCGTCCGGCCGGTCGATGTGCCGGCGCCGCACAGCCTCGCCATCGAGGCGCTCCGGCCGGCCGAAATGCCTCCGGGCGAAGGGCTTGCTCCGCCCCGGCAGGAGCGGCCACCCCGCCTCCCCGCCTGATCCTGCCGCCACAGGGCGGCTGCTTTCCCTATTGATCAGGAGACAATCATGAAAACGACGCTTCTTGCCGGCTGCGTGCTGGCGCTCTTCACCCTGTCCGCCTCCGCCCAGCCGCATGGCGGCCACCATGGCGGCCATCACGGGGGCCATCATGGTCCCGGCCCGGGCGCCATGCCCGGCCCCGGCCCCGGCGCGATGCCCGGCCATGGCCAGCATGGCCAGCATGGGCAACACGGCCGGCCGGCCGCCGCGAACGAGCCCGCCTCGACCAAGGCCTTCCGTGAAGCCAATGACCGCATGCACAAGGACATGGATATCCGCTTCTCCGGCGATGCGGATATCGACTTCATCAAGGGGATGATCCCCCATCACCAGGGCGCGATCGACATGGCGCGCGTGGTCCTCGCCCATGGCAAGGATCCGGAAACGCGCAAGCTGGCCGAGGAGATCATCGCCGCGCAGGAGAAGGAAATCGCCTTCATGCGCGACTGGCTGAAGAAGAAGGGGCAGTAAGCCTGTTCCTCAACGAGAAAGGCCGCGACCCGAAGGTCGCGGCCAATCGTCAAAGGGGTCTCGAACCTTTGGTGGCACCGGGAATTCGAATGGGGGGCATGAGCCCCGAAGCCACGAAACCCGTTCTAGCAGGCCGGCTTTAAGGAGCCGTAAGGTGCTGCGCGGGGCCGTGGTTCAGTTTGGCACAGGCTCCGGCCGTCATTCCCTGGGCTCGGCGAGGCTGCGCAGGCGCTCGCGATACCGCACCCGCTCGCGGTGGACGGTATAGACGCCGCTGGCGACGATGAGCGCCGAGCCGGCCGCGATCCACTCGTCCGGCAGGGTGCCGAAGACAAGATAGCCGAGCAGGGTTGCCCAGATCAGCTGGATATAGGCGAACGGCGCGAGGAACGAGGCGGTCGCCCGTTCATAGGCAAAGACCAGCATCGAATGCCCGACCACCGAGATCAGCCCGATCAGGACCATGAAAAGCCATTCCCGCGGCGTCGGATCTGTCCAGTAGAAGGGAATGATGAGGCAGGCCCCGGCCAGCATGGTCAGGCTGGTCCAGACGAGGGTGGTCTCGGCGCGGTCCCGCGAGGAAACGGAGCGGGTGACGACCGCCGCCATCGACCAGGCGATCGCGGCGCCGATCGGCAGCAGGGCCGCCATCTGGAAGGCGCTGGTTCCGGGCCGGATGATGAGCAGCATCCCGGCAAAGCCGACCAGCGTCGCGCCCCAGCGCCGGATGCCGACCTGCTCCTTCAGGATGATTACCGAGAAGACCGTGATCAGCACCGGCCAGATGAAGTTGATGGCGCTGGTATCCGCCAGCGGCAGATAGGACAGGCCGCTGACGAAAAGCAGCGAGGAGACGAGGATGGCGACGCCCCGGAAGACCTGCGTCTTCGGGTGCTGGCTGCGGAATGCTTCCGGTCCGCGCCGCCACCAGACATAGGGCACCGTGATCGCGACCACGATCACGCAGCGGACGAAGAGGATCTGCGCCGGCGGCACCGTGGTGACCGCCAGCTTGGCGATCGTGTCCCCCACGGCGAAGAGAACCGTCGTGATGACCAGCAGTGCAAGCGCGAGAGGCTTGCTCTGCTGCGGCGGTTCATAGGGATCGGCCATCGTTCAGGTCTCAGCCGGCATGGGCGAAATCCCAGTACGCCTGCCGGGCCTTGGCGAAGAAGGGGCCGGGCTGGAGATCGCGCCCGTCGATGCGGGTGATGGGCAGGACCTTCGCGTAATTGCCGGACTGGAAGATCTCGTCCGCCGTCTCGAAATCGGCATAGGTCAGCGATTTCTCGACCACCGTCACCCCGCTGTCGCGCAGGAGCCGGATCACCCGCTGGCGGGTGATGCCGTTGAGGAAGGAGGAATTCGCCTCCGGCGTGTAGACCACGCCATCCTTTGCCATGAAGATGTTGGCGGTGGTCAGCTCGGCGACATTGCCGAGGAAATCCCGCACCAGCGCATTGTCGAAGCCGCGCGATTTCGCCTCGCGCAGGGCGCGGGCGTTGTTGGGATAGAGGCAGCCGGCCTTCGAATCCGTGGGCATGCATTCGATGGTCGGGCGCCGGAAAGGCGACAGCGTGATCGCCCCGCCCTTCGGTTCCGGCATCGGCGCGGCGAAGAGGCAGAGCAGGAAACGGGAATCATCCGGATCCGGCAGGATGGCAGAGCCCTTGTCGCCCTCGCCCCAGATCATCGGCTTGACATAGAGCGCCGTGCCCGGGGCAAATTTCTTCACGCCGTCACGGGCGAGGCCGACAATCGTTTCCGGATCGACCGGCGCGTTGAGGCCGATGCCGGCGGCGGAGCGGATCACCCGCTTCGCATGCAGCTCGATATCCGGCATCGTGCCTTCGAAGACGCGGCCACCATCGAAAACCGACGAAGCCAGCCAGAAGCCGTGGCTGCGCGGGCCGACGATAGGCGGGTTGCCCTCGTGCCAGTCGCCGTTGAAATAGGTCCAGGTTTCCGACCAGGCCATGCTGCACTCCGGAAGAGAGGAATTGGATTTCACGAGGCATTCGATAGTCTCCCCCCGGGTCGGTCAATCGGAAGCGGCCGGGATGGCAGAAATTTTTTCTTCCTTCGCCGGCGCACGAAACAAAAGATCACGAGGAAGCGATGTCCCGCATTTTCATGTTCGACGCCTATGGCACGCTGTTCGATGTCCACAGCGCCGTGGCGAAGGCCGGGCAGGCGCTCGGCCCGAAGGCCGACTCCGTCAGCCAGCTGTGGCGGGTGAAGCAGCTCGAATATACCTGGACGCTGAGCCTGATGGGCAAGGCCGGCGGCGCGGCGGCGGATTTCGCCGCCCTGACTGCGGCCGCGCTCGATTTTGCCCTGGCCCGGCATGGCATCGCCGATCCGGCCCTGCGCGCGGCCCTGCTGGCGGCCTACCAGCGGCTCGATGCCTATCCGGACGTGATCCCGCTTCTGCAGGCGCTGAAGGCCGGCGGGCATCGCGCCTTCATCTTCACCAACGGCACCCGCGGGATGATCGACGCGGCGGTGACGGCAGCGGGAATCGGGCCATTGCTTGCGGGGATCGTGACCGTGGAGCCGGTCGGCTGCTTCAAGCCGCACCCGGCCGTCTATGCCCATGCCGCGCGCGAGGCCGGGGCCGGCGCGCCGGGGGAGATCACCTTCGCCTCGTCGAACCGCTGGGATGTTGCCGGCGCCAGCGCCTGTGGCTGGCGCGCGTTCTGGATCAACCGGACCGGCCAGCCGGACGAATATCCCGGTTTCCCCCCGGTTTCGGTGCGAAAAGGGCTCGAGGGGCTGGAGGGGGTGTAGGCCGCCTCACCCGCCGTTGAAGACCCCCTCACCCGCCGATGCAGCGCATCGTCGGCCTCTCCCCCGGGGGGAGAGGCGGGAGGCTGGCTGGAGGAAGCGCTGACCCCATCGTTGCCAAGCCGCAAACGCGGGTGCACTGCCCCTCGCCCCGCCTGCGGGGAGCAGAAGCGAAGGCGGTGGCGCGCTTCCCCTCGCCCCGCCTGCGGGGAGCAGAAGCGAAGGCGGTCGCGCGCTTCCCCTCGCCCCGCCTGCGGGGAGAGGGAAGCCGAGGGCGCAGCCCGAGGCAGGGTGAGGAGGGGCGGAGGGGCAGGCCTCGCCGCCGCTCAGCCCCCGAGCGCCGCGATGATCCGCGCCCAGCTGCGCTGGCCCTTGTGGAAGCTCGAGAGGTCGTATTTCTCATTCGGCGAATGGATGCGGTCATCATCCAGCCCGAAGCCGATCAGCAGCGCATCGAGGCCGAGAACGCGCTTGAAATCCCCGACGATGGGAATCGAGCCACCGGCGCCCAGCACCACCGGCTCGACGCCCCATTCGGCGCGCAGGGCATCGGTGGCCTTCTTCAGCTCCGGGCTTTCCTCGCGCACCTGCGTGGCGCGGCTGCCCTTGTAGCCGATGAACTCGACCGAGCAATCCGGCGGGACCTGGCTGGCCACATAGGCGCGGAAATTGTTCTGGATCGCCACCGGGTCCTGGTCATGGACGAGGCGGAAGGAGATCTTGGCCCGCGCCTCGCTGGCAATGACGGTCTTGGTGCCCTCGCCGGTATAGCCGCCCCAGATGCCGTTGACATCGCAGGTCGGGCGCGACTGCATCTTCTCGATCAGGGTGCGGTCCTTCTCGCCGGAGGCGTATTTCAGCCCGATCTGGCCGAGGAATTCGCTCTCGGTCAGGCCGAGCGCCTCCCATTGCGCCAGCCGGTTCGCGCCGGTGTCATGCACGCCGGCATAGAAATCGGGCACCTGGATCCGGCCCTCGGCATCATGCATCGAGGCGATGATGCGCGAGAGGATATGGATCGGGTTCTGGGCCGTGCCGCCGAAATGACCGGAATGAAGGTCGCGGTCGGCCGCTTTGATGATGATCTCCTCATAGAGCATCCCGCGCAAAGAGGAGGTGATCTGCGGCGTGTTGCGATCCCACTGGCCGGTATCGCAGACGATGCAGATATCGGCCCTGAACTCGTCCTTGTTGGCGGCGAGGAAGGGCGGCAGGTTGACCGAGCCGCTCTCCTCCTCGCCCTCGATCATCACCGAGAGCGAGATCGGCAGGTCGCCCGTCTCGGCGATGATGGCGCGGCAGGCCTCGAGGAAGGTCATGACCTGGCCCTTGTCGTCGCAGGCGCCGCGGCCGGTAATGACCGTGCGGCCGGGCTCGAGCTCCTTGAGCTTCGGGGCGAAGGGCGGATCCTCCCAGAGGTCCAGCGGGTCAACGGGCTGCACATCATAATGGCCGTAGAACAGCACATGCGGCTTGCCCGGGCGGCGGCGATGGCCGACCACCACCGGATGGCCGGGCGTCGGCCGGGCCGAAGCCTCGAAGCCGAGGCTCTGCAGGTCCTTCACGAGATGATCGGCGCAGGCGCGGGTCTCAGCGTCATAGGCTGAATCGGCGCCGACGGATTCGAAGCGCAGCAGCGTGAAGAGGCGCTCGAGGCTCTTGTCGAGGTCGCGGTCAAGCCGCGCCAGAACGGCATCGAGCGGAAGGGCATGGGCATTCATATCAGGGACTCGTTCTGAGGAGGGGACCACACCTCCGGGGCGCGGCGTTTCAGCGCGAGAATAGCCAGAGCGCCAGCTTCCCCGCAATGGAAACCATGACCAATGCAATCAATGCATCGAGGATGCGCCAGGCGAGCGGGTTGCGGAAAACCGGCGTCAGCACGCGCGCGCCATAGGCGAGGCTGAAGAACCAGGCGAAGGACGCTGTCATCGCGCCGGTCGCATAGGCAAGGCGCGGCAGGCCGGCATAGGGCGCCGCCAGCGCGCCGACGAGAACCACCGTGTCGAGATAGACATGCGGGTTGAGGAAGGTGAGTGCAAGGCAGGTGCGGATGGCCGCGCCGAGCGGGACCGGCCCGCTCTCGCCCACCTCCATCGCCTGCGGCGCCAGCGCGCGGCGGGCCGCCTTCCAGCCATACCAGAGCAGGAAGGCGATGCCGAACAGGGTCACGCCCGTCAGCAGCGCCGGCACGAGCTGGATCAGCGCGCCGAGCCCGGCCACGCCGAGCGCGATCAGCAGCGCATCCGACAGCGAGCAGATCAGCGCCAGCGGAAAGACATGCTCGCGGCGGATACCCTGCCGCAGGATAAAGGCGTTCTGCGCGCCGATCGCGATGATCAGCCCGCCGCCGATGAGGAAGCCGGAAACGAAAGGAGAGAGCATGGGTGTCCGCTACACGGCCCGGCGCAAAAAGGCCAGCACCGCGCATGCGCGCCGGATAATCCCGGGGGATCGGCCCGGACCGGCTTGACTTGCCCGGTCCGCTGCCAAATCCTGCCGCCTTTCCGGGGGGAAACCGTCATGCGTGGCTGGGTTGTGGTTCCGTTGGTGCTCTGGCTCGCCGGGGCGGGCGCGGCGTTGGCGAACGAGCCGAAAAAGCTCTCGCTCAACGCGGTGGGCGACCAGGATATCCAGGTCACGAACGGCATCAGCCTTGCGCGGGACTGCGTGGCCCGCTCCGGGCCGCGCGTCGGCATCATCGAGGCCCCGAAGCATGGCCGGCTCACGGAGCGGCCGGTGGACATGTTCCCGACCTACAAGGCGGACAATCCGCGTTTGCCCTGCAACGAACGCCGGATCAAGGGCGTGGGCGCCTATTACAAGGCGAAGCCTGGCTTCCGGGGCAATGACCGGTTCCGGTTCGCGCTTGTCTATTACGACGGCACCGCCGAATTCTATTCCGTCGACATCAAGGTCTGGTAGGCCATGGCGAACTCGGCCGCCGGGTTCCTTTCGTCGCTGCTGCTCTCGCTGGGCTCGAGCCTGGGCCTTGTCGAGAACAACACGCTCGATCTCAACGCCGTGGCCGGGCAGGAAATCCGGCTGCAGAATGTCTGGCATCTCAACGATGATTGCACGCAGAACGCGCCGATCCGGATGGTCGTGACCAGCCAGGCTGCCAAGGGCACGCTGGAGGCGGTGCCGGTCGAGGATTTCATGGACGGGGATGACAGCGACCTGATGCGCAAATGCGGCTCCCGCCGCGTGCCGTCGCTCGATATCCGCTATGCCAGCCAGCCCGGCAGCCGCGGCGAGGACCGGTTCGGTTTCGCGGCCCTCTTCCAGGACGGGACGGTCTGGAACTACACCGTCACGGTCCGGATCACGCGGCCCGCCCCGCAGGAGCCGGAGGACGGCCCGTGAGGCTGGCCCGCGCGCTGGCGCTGCTTTCCCTGCTGGCTTTTCCCGGCATCGCCGCCGAGCCGGAGAAGGTTGTCCGGTCGGTGCTGCCCGGCGAGACCGTGCGGGTCTATATCGCCTACCATACCGAGCGGGACTGCACGCGGAGCGGCGAGATCCGGCTCGCGGTGATCGAGGCGCCGGCGCAGGGGCGCCTCTTCGCGAAGGACACCACGACCAGGGGCGGGTTCGGCTACAACAACCCGCGCTACCATTGCAACCAGCGGCAGATTGCCGCCGTCGAGATCCTCTACGAGGCTTCCGGCAAGGCCGACGGTCTCCAGCGCACGCGCTTCGGCCTTGTCTTCAGCGATGGCCTGATGCGGGTGATCGAGGCGGAGATCACCGTCTGGGCGCCGCCGGCGGAGCCGAAGGCGGAGTGAGGCCCCTCACCCGACGCCGCTTCGCGCCGTCGACCTCTCCCCCCCAAGGGAGAGACGGGAGGCTGGCTGGATTCCCGTCATGCCCGCCCTCGGGGCGGGCATCCACGACTTTGAGGTTCACATGGGACGTCGTGGATGGCCGGGCCGAGCCCGGCCATGGCGGAAAACGGAATGCTCGCGCGCTTGCTCTCTCCCCCCAAGGGAAAGCGTGGCGCGAAGCGCCGCGTGAGGGCCAGAGGCTCCGGGTGAAGGGCGCCTAGCGCTTCCCCCCCAGCAGGCTGCCAAGCACGCCGCGCACGATGGCGGTGCCGATCTGCCGGCCGACCGAGGTGGCGACGGAGCGCGCAGCCGAGGTGACGATCTTCTCGGTCATGGATTGCGGCTGGCGGCCCTTCGGCTTGCCGGCCGTGCTGGTGCTGCCGCCCCCGAGAATGCCGCCGAGCACATTGCCGAGGATGCCGCCGCTGCCGGCCTGCTCCTCCTCGGCGGCCTTGGCGGAAGCCTCCGCCCTCTGGGCCAGCATCTCGAAGGCGCTCTCGCGATCCAGCGTCTCGGTATACTTGTTGCGGAACGGGCTTTCGCGCATCAGCGCCCTGCGCTCTTCCGGCGTGATCGGGCCGACGCGGCCACCGGGCGGAGCCACGAGGGTGCGCTCGACCATGGAGGGTGCGCCCTTGCCTTCGAGGACCGAGACGAGCGCCTCGCCCACGCCGAGCTGGGTGATCACCTCCGCCGTGCGGAATTTCGGATTGGCGCGGAAGGTTTCCGCCGCGGCCTTCACCGCCTTCTGCTCGCGCGGGGTGAAGGCGCGGAGGGCGTGCTGCACGCGGTTGCCGAGCTGCGCGCCGACCTTGTCCGGCACGTCGAGCGGGTTCTGCGTCACGAAATAGACACCGACCCCCTTCGACCGGATGAGGCGGACGACCTGCTCGATCGAATCGAGCAAGGCCGGCGGCGCGTTCTCGAACAGCAGATGCGCCTCGTCGAAGAAGAAGACGAGCTTGGGCTTTTCCGGATCGCCGACTTCCGGCAGCTGTTCGAAGAGTTCCGAGAGCATCCAGAGCAGGAAGGTGGCATAGAGCCGCGGCGACTTCATCAGCTTGTCGGCAGCGAGCACGTTGATATGGCCGCGGCCATCTTCGTCGACGCGCATGAAATCGGCGATCTCGAGCGCCGGTTCACCGAAGAAATTCTGGCCACCCTGGTTTTCCAGCACGAGCAGCTGGCGCTGGATCGCGCCTACCGAGGCCGGCGACACGTTGCCATAGGCGGCCTGGAGCTGGGCCTGCAACTCCTTGTTGCTGCCGAGTTCGGCCAGCATCGCGCGCAGGTCCTTCAGGTCGAGCAGGAGAAGGCCCTGCTCGTCGGCATAGCGGAACAGGATGTTCAGCACGCCTTCCTGCACATCGTTCAGCTCGAGCAGGCGGGCCAGCAGGAGCGGGCCCATCTCGGCCACGGTGGCGCGGATCGGGTGGCCCTGCTCGCCGAAGAGATCCCAGAAGACCACCGGGAACTGCTCGGCCCTGTACTCGACGCCGATTTCCTTCGCCCGGTTGACGAAAGGCGGCAGGGCATTGCCCATCGCCGCGACACCGGCAAGATCACCCTTGATATCGGCCGTGAAAACCGGAACACCGGCGGCGGAGAAGCCCTCCGCCATCTTCTGCAGCGTCACGGTCTTGCCGGTGCCGGTGGCGCCGGTGACGAGCCCGTGCCGGTTGGCCAGCTTGAGCACGAGCTGCTCGTATTTGGTTTCGCTCTTGCCGATAAGGATGGTGCCAGAAGGTGCCGCCACGGCGCGTTCTCCGAGAGAGGATCGTTAACCCTCCCCGCTATAACCGGAACTCGCGCCCGGCGGAAAGGCCCCGGAGACGCAATTCCTTTCCGGATTGTCATCTCCTCTCCATCAGGCCGTTCGGCCGGGGCGGCGAAGCTGGATCCCGGGGGATGCGGGATATCGAGGAAAGACACCGGAATGATGCCCAGACCCTGTTCCCTCGCGCTGCTTTCCGCCCTCGTTGTCGCCATCCCCGGCGCCGCCCGGGCCGAGACGGCGGGGACCTACATTCGCGCCGACGGCACCCGGATCGAGGCCCGCGTGATGGATGCGCCGGGCTGCGCGCCGCTGGCGATCATCTCCCACGGGTTCGGCGGCAATTCCAAAGGCAATCCGCAGCTGGCCGAGGCGCTCAACCGCGCCGGCTACCGCGTTGTCCTGCCGAGCCATCCCGAATCCGGCCCCCGCGCCCTGCTCGGCGCGCTGGGGCCCGGCCGCCCGCGCGAACGGATTCTCGACCTCGCGGCAGATCCGGTCCTGCTCGGCGCGCGGGAGGCGGATGTCACCGCCATCCTCGCGGCCGAGACGAGGCGATGCGCCGTGCCGTTCAAGGTGCTGGGCGGCCATTCCATGGGGGCCCGCACCACGCTTCTGGAGGCCGGCGCCGGCAACCGCAACGGCATGAAGGGCGCCGACCGGTTCGATGCCTATCTCGCCATCTCGCCGGCCGGCGAGAATTCGCGCCTGTTCCCGAAAGGCGCGATGGCCACCATCCGCAAGCCGGTCTTCATGATCACCGGCACGCGGGATGATGGCGAGGGCGTCGGCTATGCCCTGCGGCTGACCGCCTTTGACGGCCTTCCGCCCGGACGCAAGCGCCTCGCCGTCATCGACGAGGCCAACCATTTCGATCTCGGCGGCCGCCGCAACCCGCCAACCGGCCGGCTGATCGGCGCGATGGCGGCGGAATTTCTCGCCATGGTCCGCAGTGGCCGGAAAACGCCGGCGACGCCGCGGCCCGGCGTGCTGTTCGCAGAGAAATGACTTCTTCTGAGATAGTTCATGACTAAACTGTTTTCGCTTGCCAGCCGGTCGGGTCTGTCGTAATCCCGCGGGAGCGAATCCGGCACGGGCCGGTGACAGGGAGAGAGACCATGGACGAGCTCATCAACCGCGTGGCCACCAATGTCGGGCTGGACCCGGCCATGGCGCAGCAGGCTGTCGGCATGATCCTGAGCTTCCTGCAGAAGAACGGCCCCGCCGAGGAAGTCGGCCAGATGCTGGCCGCCATGCCGGGCGCGGCCGAACTCGCTGCGGCCAATGCCGGCGAAAGCGGTGGCCTGATGGGCGGGCTGATGAACATGATGGGCCAGGGCGGCGGCGTGATGGCGCTCGGCCAGCAGCTCATGAGCGCCGGCATCGGCATGGGCCAGATCACCGCCCTCTCGAAGGAAGTCTTCGCCTATGGCCAGGAAAAGGCCGGCGAGGACACGATGGGCGCGATTGTCGGCGCGATCCCGGGGCTGAGCCAGTTCGTCTGACGCCTGGGCCGCACCGGCGCCCATCGGATTTCTCCTGCGCGGCCTGCCTGCGGCAACCGCGATCGGGGGCGCGATTGTCGGCGCCATTCCCGGGCTGAGCCCGTTCGTCTGAGGCGCGCCCCCTCACCCGCCGCCGCTGCGCGCCGTCGGCCTCTCCCCGAGGGGGAGAGGCGGGAGGCCGGCTGGAGGCGCGGGATCAGGAACGCAAACGGCGGCGCAAAGAATGAAGACCGTCGTGTACACCCCTCGCCCCGCTTGCGGGGAGAGGGACGCCGAGGGTGAAGCCCGAGGGCAGCGCCCAAGGCAGGGCGGAACGCCGGAGGCGGTCAATGCCAGCGGATCGAGTAGCTGACATTGTAGGTCGCGCAATCCGTGGCCTCATGGACGAGGGCGCGCCAGAACGCCTTGTAGGGTTCACGGCAATCGCGGCGGTAGCCGCCGGTGGCACGGATGGTCGGCCAGAACAGGTAGTATCCCGACCGGGGCGCGGTGAACCGGGTCGCGCCGTCCTGCGTCACGCCAAGCGAGAGGGCCGGCGCGTCGGGATCAGCGGTCAACGCCTCCATGATGTTGCGGCCGAAATAGCTGTTCAGCACGAGATGGCCGGAGCGGACGGTCGCGGTGTATTCGAAACGCAGGGACTCGCCGGCCTTGAGATAGACCGGCCGGACAAGCGGGACACGCAGCGGGCCGATCATGGCGGCTGTGCCGAATTCATGCCCGACCACCTTGCCCTTCGTCATGCCCGGCGCGTGAGAAAACACAAGAAGCAGAAAGACAGCGAGGAGAGCAGCCAGACCGAGCGAAAATCCGGCGTTACTGTTTTTCGTAAGGGATTCCCGGTCGATGTAATACATGGCACCGCTCGCTCAAGTTCGACATGCATTTGTCTAAACTTTTACGCGACGGAACTTGCAGGCCCTCTAAAGTAACCTCTGAAAAAGGATGAAAACCGATTAACCCTGCCGGGCGATCAGGCGCGCTCGATCGCGCGGCGGATCGCCGCCCGGACATCGGCATTGGCCACGAAGACATCGTGGCGGATCAGCCCCGAGGCGAAATCGGTCGCGTCGATCACCCGCACGCCGGTATCGGCGAGCGCCTCGCGCGGCAACGCGCCGACGCGGTCATTCCCGGCAAGGCGGCGGGAGAGGTCAAGGGCGCGGTCATTTGTCGCGGTGATGATCGTCATCCGCTCGCGCCAGGGGCCCAGCCGCTGCAGGGCCGCCTTGAACACGTCGACATCGACATCCGGCGCGGCCAGAACAATGGCGCCGACCCTGTCGAGTCCCTTGTCGCCGAACCGGTCGCGGTAGATCCGCAGGGCTTCCAGCGTGACAAGCGTGCCCATGGAATGCGCCACGAGATGCAGCCGCGCGCCGAACTCGTCCTGCAGCAGCGCGGCGAGGATTTCCGCCATCGGGTCCCGCGCGAGCAGGGCCGATTCGCGGTCATAGCCGTAATCGAGCAGGCCCCCGCGCGAGGGCCAGGAAAACAGGGCCGTGTTGCCCCGGAAGGCGATGCCCTGCGAGAGCTGGGCGATATCACGGCCCGCCGCCTCGAAGGTCTGGTTGTAGCCATGCACGAAGAGCAGCGTGTCGCGGCCGCGCAGGGCCTCGGCGAAGCCCGCGGCGGCGGCACCGCCCTGCGGCTCGACACGACGGACGGCAAATTCGCTGCTGACCAGCGCATTGAGCTGGCCGAGGACAGAGCCATCGGGCGCGGAGAGGCTGGCGCGGGCATAGGAGAGGCCGGCGCGGGTGGCATCGAAGAACGGGGATTTCTCGCCGCCCTTCACGAGCCGGCGGGTGGTGACGACATGCAGGACCGGATCGGCCGAGAGGGTTTCCGCCCCGGCGCGGGCCTCCATCGGCGTGCCGCGTCCGAAGCATCCCGCCAGCGGCAGGCCCAGCAGGCCGGCCAGCACGACGCGCCGGCGCGAGGGGCCGGATCGGGCGGGGCTGGTCGGGATGGCGGGGGCGCGCATCGATGTTTCCCTGTGCACCTGTTCGTCTGCGGGAACGATCCCGCCGGTTGTGGTTGGGCCGGGCCTCGTGCAGAGTAAGGACCGACGACAGATTCAGGCATCAAGCCTATGATTTAAAATCGCTTTTCGAAAGGCCTGGAGATCGGGCCCGACGAAGAACTAGGAGGGCAAAGGTTGAGGATTGGTAAATACGTCCCGCTGCATTGCCCCCTCCGCTGCTGGTGCCGGCAGAATCCGGCCAAAACAAGGAGAGCCGCATGAGCCGGGAACGGGCGAGGCGCGCGCTGGTCACCGGGTTCGGTCCCTTTCCGGGCGTGAAACACAATCCGAGCGGCGAGATCGCCCGGGCCCTTGACGGCGCTGGCCGCTGGAAACGGCTGGGCTGGCGGGTCGAGGGCCTCGCCTTCCCGACCGACTACCGCCATGTCGAGGCGCGGATCGGAGCGGTGGCGCAGGAGCCGCCCGCCTTCGTGGTGATGCTCGGCGTGGCGGCGCGGTCGCAGCGGCTCCGGGTGGAGAGGGTCGCGCGGAACCGCGTTTCGGCCACAGCGCGGGATGCCGCCGGGCGGAAGGTCAACCGGCGGGTGCTCGAGCCGGGCGCGGGCGCGATCCGGCCCGGGCGGCATGCCGGCCCCGTGCTGATGCGCGATCTCCGGCAGGCCGGTGTTCCGACCGGGATTTCGCATGATGCCGGGCGCTATGTCTGCAATGCCGCCTATTGGTGGATGCTCGGCGCGATGCCGCGGGAGACGCGCATCGTCTTCGTGCATATCCCCCTGCCCGGCCGTCCGGGCCAGCGGCGGCACGAGACGCGGCCAACCCTGCCGGCGATGATCCGCGCCATCACGGCGTTGGTGCAGGCGGAAATCGGCCGAGCGCGGCGGCGGTAACGCCGCGCTCAGCTGACCAGCACGGGGGCGGGCCGCATCCGGCCGACCTCGATGCCGTTCCAGTTCTTCATCACGTGGTCGGTGCGCGGCAGGACAATGCGGGCCTCGGCCTCCGAGAGCGGCAGGAACCGGCGGAGCAGCGCCGCCATGACAGTCTCGGCCGCGCGGCCGGCGCCGTCATCGATTTTCAACGCGATGCCGTAGCCGAGCTCGGGAATCGCTGCGCAATAGACGCCCTCCGCCCCGGTCTTCATGAAGACGCGGGCGCCGAGCGCGGTCATCACCACCGTGTCGAACCGGTCGGTGCCGGCGACCATGAAGGGCTCCTTCGCCACCGCCGCGCGCAGCCGCGCGGCCGCCCGGGCCCGTTCGGGGCCGAGGCCCTGGCCGGTGCCGAACCGCGCGAAGCCCCGGGCGAGATTGCGCAGGGGAATCGCATAGGTGGGGATGGAGCAGCCATCGACGCCGCGCGCCGTGTTGCGGAGGTTGTAGCCGGTCATGCTGCCCAAAGCCCCGCTCACCGCCTGCATGACCGGATGATCGGGCTGGATGTAGCCCTTCGGATCCTTGCCCTCGGCCACGGCGACGCAGAGGAAGCCGGCATGCTTGCCGGAGCAATTGTTGTGCAGGGCCGAGGGCTGCCCGCCCGAGGCGGCCAGCGCGCGGGCAGCCTTTTCGCCCATCGGCCAATGCGCGCCGCATTCGAGGCAGGCCACCTCGAGCCCGGCCTTGGCGATGGCGGAGGCCGAGGTTTCGGCATGGGCCGGCTCGCCGGAATGCGAGGCGCAGGCGAGAGCCAGTTCGGCCTCGCTCAGCCCGAATCGGTCGGCGGCGCCGGTCTCGATCAGCGGCAGCGCCTGAAGGCCCTTCACGGCGGAACGCGGGAAAACCGGCCGGTCGATATCCCCCAGCGCCATGACCACCGCGCCATCGGCATCCAGCACCGCCAGCGCGCCGCGATGCACCGATTCGGGGATGCCGCCGCGCGTGACCTCTACAAGAACCGGATCGTTCATCATCGTCTTCTCCCCGGGGCTGGCGGCTTCTTTCCGGTCATTCCTGCCTGGCATTCCTGCCTGCCATGCATTCTTGCCTGCCGGTCATTCTTGCCACCGGGCCCTTTCATCGCGTTTCCATTACGCATAAAAGCCTTGATGTCGTCTTTCCACCCGGTCAGGCGGCTGTTCACGGTTATCCTGCTCCGGTTGTCCTCCCATGTCCGCGCCTGCCTTCCCCGCCATTCTCGCCATGGGCGAGCCGATGATCGAGTTCAACCAGGTGAAGGGCGGCGATGGCCGCACTTACCTGCAGGGTTTCGGCGGCGACACCTCGAATTTCGCGATTGCCGCCGCACGGCAGGGCGCCTCGGTCGGCTATGTCAGCGCGCTCGGCCGCGATGCCAATGCCGGGATGCTGCGCGCGCTCTGGGAGGCGGAGGGCGTCGATCACAGCCTCGTCCGCGAGCATCCTTCCGCGCCGACGGGGATGTATTTCGTGACCCATGGGCCAAACGGGCATGAATTCTCCTTCGCCCGCGCCGGCTCCGCCGCCTCGCTCTACGGCCCCGGCGATGTTCCGGTCGAGGCGATTTCCCGGGCGAAGGCGCTGCATCTCTCCGGCATCTCGCTCGCCATTTCCGCGAGCGCCTGCGATGCGGCCTATATCGCCATCCATGCCGCCCGCGCGGCGGGGTGCCTCGTTTCGTTCGATACCAATCTCCGCCTCAAGCTCTGGTCGAAGGACCGGGCCCGCGCGATCATGACCGACGTGATCGGGCTGAGCGACCTCGTCCTGCCGAGCTATGACGACATCGTCGCGATTACCGGGCTGACCGAGCCCGATGCGCTGGCCGACTGGTGCCTTGCCCGCGGGGCGAAGCTTGTCGCGCTCAAGCTGGGCGCCGAGGGCGCGCTGGTCGCCGATGCGCAGGGACGGACACGCGTGAAGCCGCATCGCTGCACGCCGATCGACGCGACGGGCGCCGGCGACTGCTTCGGCGGGGCTTTCGTCGCGCGGCTGGTCGCCGGGGATGCCCCGGCCGAGGCCGCCCGCTATGCCGGCGTGGCGGCAGCGCTCTCGACCGAAGGCTATGGCGCCGTGGCGCCGATCCCGCGCATGGAAGCGGTACGGAAGGCGATGGGCTGAGGACCAGCCCACCGCCGGTCAGGCCGTCTTACTGCCGGTAATGCCGGATCAGCGCGCCGACGATGTTCGAGAAATCATCCGTCCAGACGGCCACACCGCGATCACGGATCGGCCGCCAGCCGTCGAGTGCCTCGAAGGGCTTCAGCGGCGTGGCGGATTTCGCCATGACCACGACCATCGAGGGAATGCGGGCTTCCAGCGTCGGCCGGCCCTCGCCCGGATCGGCCTTGTAGAGCGCCACGGCACCGGCATCGCGCGCGAGGGCGGCGACCACGCTTTCGAGTTCGAGATGGCGGTTCGAGATATGCAGCGTCAGCACACCGTCCTCGGCCAGCCGGTCGAGATAAAGCGCCAGCGCCTCCCGCGTCAGCAGGTGGGTGGGGATCGAATCCGAGGAGAAGGCATCGATCAGCAGGCTGTCGAAGCTGCCCTTCGGCTCGTTGACCAAGGTCAGCCGGGCATCCCCCAGCACGATCCGGGCGGCGGGCGCGCATTCGGAGAGGAAGCGGAATTCGCGCGGGTCCTGCGCGATCCGCACCACGGCAGCGTCGATCTCGAAGAAGGTCCAGTGATCGCCAGCCTCGCCGTTGCAGGCCTGGGCGCCGGCGCCGAGCCCGACGACGCCGATGCGGCGGCCTTCCGGCCGGGCCGGAACGGCGCGGAGTCCCTCGGCGATCGGCCCTTCGGGATGGTAATAGGTCAGCGGCCTGGGCCGGCCGGTATAGGGCGTCCCGTCCGGATTGCGGACGCGCATCGCGCCGTGCACGGTCGTGCCATGCGAGAGGATCCGCAGCTGGCCGTTCTCGCGCAGTTCGAGCTTGTGGACGCCAAAGAAGGAGCGCTCATGCTCGCGCTGGTTGACGACCTGCTGCATCACGTTGAGCGCGATGAAAAGGATCGGCAGCATCGCCGCGACGATGGCCGGCCGGCGATAGGCGATGAGGCAGAAGAAACCTGAAAGGACGAAAATCGCCGGCAGGACCGGGCCGATCTCGCTGCCCCATTGGCTGGCGATGACAACGAGCGCGCCCAGATAGATCGCGCCGAGTGCGAGAACCGGGACAACCTGCCGCAGCAGGGCGGCGCGCCCGATCTGCCCGAGCGCCGGCAGGGCAAGGACCGCCGCGATGACCAGCAGCGGATATTCGATGATCCGGTCGAAGATGACCGGGGCCAGAAGCCCGCAGAACAGCCCGCCGAGGACGCCGCCGAAGCTCATCCAGAGATAGAAGGTGGTGAGGTGGCGCGCCGAGGGCCGGGCCGCATAGAGGCGGGCATGGCAGACGAGGGTCGCTGCGAAGAAGAAGGCGATATGGATCGCGAAAACCAGCAGGAAGACACGGTTGCCGAAATAGGAGATGAGGACGAGCCCGGCTGCGAGAATGGGAAGGATGCGCTCGATCGCCGGCATCGGCACCAGAGGCCGGTCGCGGAAGATCAGCACGAAGGTCAGCAGGAACAACGCGAGCGGGATCACCCACATGAAGGGCGCGGCGGCGACATCGGTGGAGAGATGCGCCGTGACCGCCACCAGCAGGCCCGAGGGGATGAAGGAGAGCGCGATCCAGCCGAGGATGGTCCGGGCGGAGGGACGATCGGCCGCGGCGGCCTCGGTTTCGGCGCGGGTATAGGGCGTGACGGTGCCGAGCCGGAGCGCGGCGAGGCCGATCAGCCCCGCCAGCAGCACGAAGCCGGCGGACCAGCCCAGCGTCTGCGCGCGCAGGTTGAGCATGGGTTCGATCGCGACCGGGTAGAGCAGCAGGGCGGCGAAGGAACCGAGATTCGAGGCGCCGTAAAGGAAATACGGGTCATTGGCATGCGGGTGCCCGGTCCGGGCGAACCAGGCCTGCAGCAGCGGGCCGTTGCCGGCAATCGCGAAGAACGGGAGCCCGACCGAGGCAAGGAACAGGCCGATCAGCCAGAGGGCCTGCCCCTCGGCGGGCGGGGTGCCGAGCCGGTCGGAAATCGCGATCGGCAGAGCGAGAAGCGTGATTGCCATCAGGGCGAGATGCACGAAGGCCGCAATGCGCGGCGACAGGCGCGTGGTGAGCAGGTGGGCATAGAGATAGCCCGCCAGCAGCAACGCCTGGAAGAAGACCATCGCCACCGACCAGACCGAGGGCGAGCCGCCGAGCAGCGGCAGCACCATCTTGGTGAACATCGGCTGGATGGCGAAAAGCAGGAAGGCCGAGGTGAAGATGGCGAGGGTGAAGACCGCCAGCGTCATCGCCGGGCGGGCCGGGCCGGAAGCCGGCTCCGCTGCTGCACCGCCGCCCGTGATCATCGCCTCGTCCGCCATGGTTTTCCCCTGTTCCGGCCCTTTGCGCCGGACGTTAGGGAGAAGGTCCTAAGGCGGGTTGAACGGAACCGGAGAGAATCGGGCGTTGGCTAACGGGAGGTTGCGGGGGCAGTGGCATCCCCCTCACCCGCCGTCGCGTCGCGCCGGCGACCTCTCCCCGCTGGGGAGAGGTGGGAGGCCGGCTGGAGGGGCGGGTTGGCAGGACAAACGGCAGCGGCCGGGTGCTTCCCCTCGCCCCGCTTGCGGGGAGGAGAAGCGGCGGCGGTGGGCGCCTGAATCCCTCGCCCCGCTTGCGGGGAGAGGGTGGCGCGGAGCGCCGGGTGAGGGGTGTACCCCCCTCAGTCCTTGGCGCGCTCGACGTAGGAGCCGTCTTCCGTGTTGATCACCACGCGGGTGCCGGCGGTGACATGCGGCGGGATGGCGGTGCGGACGCCGTTCGAGAGGATGGCCGGCTTGTAGGAGGAGGAGGCCGTCTGGCCCTTCGTGACCGGCTCGGTCTCGACGATCTCGAGCACGACGCGCTGCGGCAGGATGACGGTGACCGCGACGCCGTTATAGAGGCCGAGGCGCACGACCATGCTCTCCTGGAGATAGGCGGCCTGATCGCCGATCACGTCCTTCGGGACGATGACCTGCTCGAAATTCTCCTGGTCCATGAAGGTGAAACCGTCATCGTCGCCATAGAGATAGGTGTAGTCCTTGTCCTCGACGAAGGCCTTCTCGACCTGCTCCGTCGTGCGGTAGCGGACCTGCGTCTTCACGCCGTCGGACAGGCGGCGGCAGTCGATCTGCGTCGTCGGCGTGCCCTTGCCGGGGAAGAAGCTCTCGGCGGAGATGACGGAATAGAGCCCGTGCTCCAGCTCGATGATGTTGCCCTTGCGGATGGAAGAGGCGATGACCTTGACCACGTTTGTCCTCGGTTTCTTGACGCGCGAAAGGCGCGGGTTCAGGGAAACGGCACAGGGAGCTCAACGCGCGTTTGACGCCGGGCCGGACCTGTTCCAAATGAAATTCGTGGCGCTCCATAGCCAATTCGCACCGAAAGGCCAAGCCACCGGCCTCATGAAAATCCGGCGAAGGCCCGTTCCTCCCCCATGACGTCACCCGTTCATCCGTTCTGGCGCCCCGACCGGCATGCTGCGCGGCGTGACCGTCTCGTCCGGCGGGCACGGCTGAAATCCGCCATCCGGGCACAATTCGACGCGCGGGATTTCCTCGAGGTCGAGACGGGGATCGTGCAGGTCTCCCCCGGCAACGAGACGCATCTGCATGCTTTCGAGGCGCATTGGCTGGCGTCGGGTGACGTGATGCAGCGGGGCTACCTGCATACCTCGCCGGAATTCGCGATGAAGAAGCTGCTCGCGGCCGGCGAGCGGCGGATCTATCAGTTCGCACCGGTTTTCCGGGCGCGCGAGGCCTCGCGGCTCCATGCGCCGGAATTCACGATGCTCGAATGGTATCGCAGCGGCGAGGACTACACCGCGCTGATGGCGGATTGCGCCGATCTGCTGCGCCTCGCCGCGGAAACCGGCGGGCAGCGCGAATTCCGGTTCCGGGGCCGGACCTGCGATCCGCTCGCCGAGCCGGAACGGCTGAGCGTGAGCGAAGCGTTCCGGCGCCATGCGGGGATCGATCTCGATGCCCATCTCGCGGATCGCGACGGGCTGGCATCGGCGGCCATGGCGGCGGGATTGCGGATCGCGCCGGATGATACATGGGGCGATGTGTTCAGCCGGGTGATCAGCGAGCGGATCGAGCCCTGCCTCGGCATCGGCCGGGCGACGGTCCTCGACCGATACCCCGTTTCGGAAGCCGCCCTCGCCCGCCCCTGCCCGGACGATCCGCGCTTCGCCGAACGGTTCGAACTCTATGCCTGCGGCGTGGAACTCGCCAATGCCTTCGGCGAGTTGACCGATGCCGCCGAGCAGCGTCGCCGTTTCGAGGCCGACATGGCCGAGAAGGAGCGTCTTTATGGCGAACGCTATCCGCTCGACGAGGATTTCCTCGACGCCCTTGCCGAGATGCCGCCGGCTTCCGGCATCGCGCTCGGCTTCGACCGGCTGGCCCTGCTGGCGACGGGAGCGGACGATGTGGCCGAGGTGATCTTCACGCCGTGGCCCTTCCCGGAGGACCCGGCATGAGCGCCCGGTCGCTGACGCGCCTCGAGGACCTGGCGGCGGCGGGGCTGATCCCCGCCGATACCCTTCCGGCTCTTGAACCGGTCGCGCGGCGTTACGCCGTAGCCGTCACGCCGGACATGGCGCGGCTGATCGGGAGCCCCGAGGATCCGATCGGCCGGCAGTTCCTGCCCCGGATGGACGAGGCTTCCACCCTGCCGGAAGAAAGCCCGGATCCGATCGGCGATCACCCGCATTCGCCGGTGAAGGGCCTCGTCCACCGCTATCCCGACCGGGTCCTGATCAAGATCACCCATAGCTGCCCGGTCTATTGCCGGTTCTGCTTCCGCCGCGAGATGGTTGGCCCGGCGGGTGACGGCAATCTCAATGCGGCGGAACTCGATGCGATCGGCGCCTATCTCGCCGGGCAGCCCGGCGTGCGGGAAGTGATCGTCACCGGTGGCGACCCGCTGATGCTCTCGCCCCGGCGCATCCGGGCGCTGGGCGAAAGGCTGGCGCCACTCGCGCAGGTCCGGATGGTGCGCTGGCACAGCCGGGTGCCGGTGGTGGCGCCGGGGCGGATCACGCCCGAACTGGCCGACGCGCTGGCCTTTCCCGGCAAGGCGAATTACGTCGCCGTCCATGCCAACCATGCGCGGGAATTCACGCCGGAGGCGGCGGTGGCTCTCGCGCGGCTCCATGGGGCGGGGATCGTTCTGCTCGGCCAGAGCGTGCTGCTCAAGGGCGTCAATGCCAGCGAGGAAGACCTGCTCGAGCTGTTCGCCACCATGCTCGCGCATCGCATCGTGCCGCTCTACCTGCACCATCCCGATCTCGCGCCGGGCACCGGCCATTTCCGGATCAGCCTCGCCGAGGGGCAGGCGCTGTACGGGCGGCTGCGCGGGAAGCTGTCCGGGCCCGGCCTGCCAGCCTATGTGCTCGACCTTCCGGGCGGGCATGGCAAGGTGGAGATCGGCCCGGATGCCGTGGTCGGGCGCGAGAACGGCGTGGCGCTGGTGCGCGATTCGCGCGGGCAGGTGCATCGCTACCCCGAGGGGTGAGGCCCCTCATCGCGGGGTGGGTCAGGCCCCCTCACCCGCCGTCGCTTCGCGCCGTCGGCCTCTCCCCCGCGGGGAGAGGGAAGCCGAGGGCGAAGCCCGAGGCAGGGTCAGGGGTTCAGCCTCCTGCCAGCCGCGTGCCGAGTTCGGCCAGTCGTTCCGCGCCGACATTGGCGAAAGCGATGCGCAGATGGGTTTCCTGGCCGGGTCCGAAATAGGGCCCGGGCAAGG
>JAPZSB010000003.1 GCA_027531565.1 Beijerinckiaceae bacterium | reverse complement strand
GCGCCGTCGATCTCCTTGATCGCGATGACGGTGTCGCTCGTCGCCTGCTGGATCTGGTTGACCATCTCCGAGATCTCGCTGGTCGCCTTCGCCGTCTGGTTCGCCAGCGCCTTGACCTCGCTCGCCACCACGGCGAAGCCCCTGCCGGCATCGCCAGCCCGAGCCGCCTCGATCGTCGCGTTGAGGGCAAGAAGGTTGGTCTGCTCCGCAAGCCCGTTGATCAGGCTGATCACCGAGCCGATCCGCGAGGCGGCCGAGGCGAGCGCCTGCGCGCTCTGGTCGGTCGTCCGCACGCTGGCCACCGCATCGGCCGCCGCCCTGGTCGATTCCGCGAGGATCCGCGAGATCTCGCCTGCCGTGCCGGAGAGTTCCTCGCCCGCCGCGGCCAGACCATGGAAGGTCGTGCTGGTCTGTGTCGCCGCAGCGGCCACAGTCGAGGCCTCCATCGTGGTCAGTTTGGCCGCCTGTGACAATTCGTTGGCCGCCGACTCCAGCTGGTTGGCCGCCGACGAGATGGTCAGCACAACGGAATCGGCGCTGCGTTCGAAACCCGAAATCTCGGCATCGACACGCGCCTGGCGCTCGCGCTCGGCCAGGCGCCGGGCCCGCGCCTCGGCTTCCGCCTGCTGCTTTTCGGCCAGCGCGTCGCGGAACACCTGCAACGCCCTGGCGATGACGCCGATCTCGTCGCGGCGGTCCACGCCCTCGATCGCCGTGTCGAGCTGCCCGGCCGCGATGCCTTCCACCGAGCCCGTCAGCTGGCGCACCGCCCGCGAAAGGCTCCGGCCGAGAACCAGCGCGAACAGCACGAACAGAGCCGCAAGCGGAAGAAGCTTCAGCAGGACCGAACGCACTTCGCGCCACAGCGCCGCATCGACATCATCCACATGCAGGCCGGCATTGATGAAGGCATCGACGCCCTCGAGCCGCAGGTTGTAGGAGATCTTCAGCGTCTCCTCTTCGGCGCCCGGCTTCTTCCAGAAATACTCGGTGAAGCCCTTACCCTGCTGCCGGACGACGCGGATGAAATCCTGCACCATCAGGAAGCCGTTCCTGTCCTTCATGTCGATGATGTTCCGGCCCTCGAGATCCCTTCGGACCGGGTGCAGCAGCATCTCTCCGCGCAGGTTCAGCACGAACAGGTAGTTGGACCCCTCGAACCGCGCATGGCGCAGCGCTTCCAGCCCCTCCTTCATCGCGTCGTAATCGGTCAGGCCCGCCGCCTTGCCCCGATCCAGCATGCCCTTGAACAGGGTGCCGCCAGCTTCGACGATATGCTGGATCTCGGTCCGCTTCTGGTCGAGCATGGCCGAGCGCATCTGCGCGAAACTGAGGGCGAGCGCGGCGAGGCCAAGGACAAAGGCCGCAAGGGCAAGCAACACGAAACTCTTCGTGATCGAAACGGATCTCAGCATGACTTCAACTCTGGATTTTTGAACAATAGGACGGTGCTTAAACATCCGATTTGTCGCATGTATAAATTAATCAATCGCAAATCCGGCACCCGGCGGGCTGCCGGTTCAACGAAAAAGGCCCGCCGTTTCCGGCGGGCCTTCGGATTGCGTCGGGGGGAGTCCGCCGCAACCGGGAGCAGGGTCCGACCGGAGCCGGATCACCCCATGGTCGGGATGACGAAGCTGGCGCCGTCCTTGATCCCCGAAGGCCAGCGCGAGGTGACCGTCTTCGTCTTGGTGTAGAAGCGGAACGCATCCGGCCCGTGCTGGTTGAGATCACCGAACGAGGAGCGCTTCCAGCCACCGAACGTGTAATAGGCCAGCGGCACGGGGATCGGCACATTCACGCCGACCATGCCGACCTCGACCTTGGCCGCGAAATCACGGGCGGCATCGCCGTCGCGGGTGAAGATGGCAACGCCGTTGCCATATTCATGGTCGTTGCAGAGGCGCAGCCCCTCCTCGTAATCCTTCGCGCGGACAACCGAGAGCACCGGCCCGAAAATCTCTTCCTTGTAGATCCGCATGTCCGGCGTCACCTCGTCGAAGAGGCAGCCGCCCATGTAGAAGCCGTTCTCGTAGCCCTGCATCCGGAAGCCGCGGCCATCGACCTTCAGCTTCGCACCTTCCTGCACGCCGAGATCGACATAGCCCTTGATCCGCTCCAGCGCGGCCTTGGTCACGACCGGGCCGAAATCGGCACTGGAATCGGTCGAGGGGCCGATCTTCAGGCTCTCGACGCGGGGGATCAGCCGGCGCACCAGCTCGTCCGCCGTCTTCTGGCCGACCGGCACTGCCACCGAGATCGCCATGCAGCGCTCGCCGGCCGAGCCATAGCCCGCGCCGATCAGCGCATCGACGGCCTGGTCCATATCGGCATCCGGCATGATGACCATGTGGTTCTTCGCGCCGCCGAAGCACTGCACGCGCTTCCCGTTCGAGCAGCCGCGGCCATAGATGTATTCGGCAATCGGCGTCGACCCGACAAAGCCGATCGCCTTGATATCCGGATGGTCGAGGATGGCATCGACCGATTCCTTGTCGCCATTGACGACGTTGAAGATTCCCGGCGGCAGCCCGGCCTCGAGGAACAGTTCCGCGAGGCGCATCGGCACGCCCGGATCACGCTCCGACGGCTTGAGGATGAAGGCATTGCCCGCGGCGATGGCCGGACCGGCCTTCCAGAGCGGGATCATCGCCGGGAAGTTGAACGGCGTGATGCCCGCCACCACGCCGAGCGGCTGGCGCATCGAGTAGATGTCGATACCCGGGCCGGCACCCTCGGTATATTCGCCCTTCATCATCTGCGGGGCGCCGATGCAGTATTCGATCACCTCGATGCCGCGCTGGATATCGCCCTTCGCATCGGCGACGGTCTTGCCATGCTCGCGGGCGAGGATATCGGCCAGCTCGTCATTGGCCTTGGCGGCGAGTTCGAGGAACTTCATCAGCACGCGGGCACGGCGCTGCGGGTTGGTGGCCGCCCAGGCCGGCTGTGCCGCCTTGGCATTGGCCACCGCCGCGGCGAGTTCGGCCTTCGAGGCCAGCGCCACCGTGCCGCGCACCGAGCCATCCATCGGCTGGAAAACCTCGGTGGTCCGCCCGGAAGTGCCGGCAACGCGCTTGCCGCCGATGAAATGCCCGTAGGTGATCATGTCTCGTCCTCTCTCCAATCAGATGGCGTAACGGTCGGCGGTCTCGCGCATCGCGGCGCGGGCCTCCGCCCAGAATTCGGAAATCAGCTCGGCCGTACGGCCCTCGCGCATGGCGTGCACGCCCTGCCCGGCCCAGAGCGAAAGCATGTCGGAGCGGCCGGCCTTGGCATTGGCGGCCCGCAATTCCTGCGTCAGCGCGTTCTGGATCGGATAGGGCGGGATCTCGGCTTCGCGCATTTCGCGCATGAAGCGGTTCTCGATGCCGCGCGCATGACGGCCGGAAAAGGCGCGGGTCAGCCGCACGTCGTCGGCATTGCGCCCGACCAGTTCGGCCCGCCACGGTGCGGAAATGGTCGATTCCGAGGCCAGCAGGAAGGCCGTGCCCATCTGCACGGCATCGGCGCCGAGCTGGAGCATCGCCGCGATGCCACGCCCGTCCATGATGCCGCCCGCGGCGATGACCGGCAGCGGCACGGCGGCCTTGATCGCCGGAACGAGAGCGGCAATGCCGATCAGGCTTTCCTCGACAGGCCGGAGAAAGGTGCCGCGATGGCCGCCCGCTTCCATGCCCTGCGCAAGGACCGCATCCGCCCCGACCGCATGCCAGGCCTCGGCCTCGGCCACGGTTGTCGCGGTGCCGATGATTTTCGTGCCCGCTGCCTTCAGGCGCGCCGCCTGTTGTGCGGAGAGAATACCGAAGGTGAAGCTCGCGACTGGTGGCGCGGCCTCGACCAGTGCATTGAACTGGCTGGCGAAATCCTCGGCCCATTTATTGGGGATGGATTGCGCCGGCAGGCCGAGTTCCGCCCGCCAGGCCGCCAGCTGCGCCATGGCCCGCGCCACCTGCGCAGGGTCGGGCGCGGCCGGATCCAGCACGAAGAGATTGGCGCTGAACGGCCGGTCGCCGAGATCGGCTTTCATCCGCGCGATCTGATCGAGGATGGCCTCCGCGGAAGAGCCGGCAAGGGCCAGCGCGCCCAGCGCCCCGGCACGGCTCGCCTCGCGGGCCATATCCGGCCCGGACGCGCCGAGCATCGGCGATTGGAAAATCGGCAGTTCCTGTCCGAACATGGTGATCCTGACCTCGTGCATCCTCGCTTTTGCATGCCGTTTTTCGCAACTCAATCCTTGAGTTTGCGACCCTGATCTGCAAATTTTCGATCACCATCATCAGCCGGAAAGCGAAAATCGGATGGATTGGGACAATGTCAGGGCCTTCCTCGCCGTGGCGCGGCAGGGCCAGTTCCTCGGCGCGGCCCGTTCGTTGCGGATCAATCAGGCGACGATCGCCCGGCGCGTCACCGCCCTCGAGCAGGACCTGCAGGCCACCCTGTTCGAGCGCTCGACGACCGGCGTGAACCTCACCGAAGCCGGCCGCACGCTGCTCGCCCATGCCGAGCGGATGGAAAGCGAGATGCTTCAGGCCGAAGCCGACCTGCGCCAGCAGGATATCCACCTCGCCGGCACGGTGCGGATCGGCGCCCCGGATGGCTTCACCACCTACTTCCTCGTTCCCGCCCTCAAGGACCTCGTCGAGCGCCACCCGCTCCTCGACATCCAGCTCGTGCCGATGCCGCTCGCGGTCAGCCTCGCCCGGCGCGATGTCGACATCGCCATCACCATCGAGGAACCCGAAGCGGGGCGCATCGTTGCACGCAAGCTCACCGAATACAGCCTCGGCATTTTCGGTGCCCGCGCCTATCTCGACCGGCAGGGGCGCCCGGCCCGGCTGGAGGATCTCGATGGCCACCGGCTCATCGGCTATGTGGAATCCTACGCCCTGCCCTCGGCCATGGCCTATGTGAGCGATCTGTTCGGCGGCAGGCGCACCGCTTTCGAATGCGCCAGCGCGGTCGGGCAGGTCGAGGCGGTGCGGGCCGGGATGGGGCTGGCAGTCCTGCATCATTTCATCGCGGCCACCGTGCCCGATCTCGAACCCGTCCTGCCGCAGCGCCATGCCCGCCGGGCCTATTGGCTCTCGATCCACGAGGATGTCCGCGCGCTCGGCCGCATCCGCGCCGTGATCGACCATATCGCCGCGGCCACGCAGGCGCGGCGTGCCACCTTTCTGGCCCCGCGCTGAGCGGTTTTGCTTGCGAAACAGGCAGGGCCCCGGCATGCTCGAATTGGTCTGACCAATTTTCGAAAAGCCTCCCGGAGTGTCCTGATGGCCGTTGCCCGTACCCTCTCTCTCAACCCGCAGGACAATCTCCTCGTCGCACTGGAGACGATCGAGGCGGGTGCGGCCCTTGGCGGCGGCGTCACGGCAACGCAGCGCGTGCCGCGCGGCCACAAGCTGGCCGCCCGGATGATCGCAGAGGGCGAGCCGGTGCTGAAATTCGGCCAGATCATCGGCTTCGCCACGGCGGCGATCCCCGCCGGCGCCTGGATCCATGAGCATAACGTGGCGATGCGGGATTTCACCCGAGACTACGCGTTCTGCGAGAATTACCAACCGACGCAGGAAGTGCCGGAGCATCGCCGCGCCACCTTCGAGGGTTACAGGCGCGCCAATGGCAAGGTCGGCACCCGGAACTATATCGGCATCCTCACCTCGGTGAACTGCTCGGCCTCGGTGGCGAATTTCATCGCGAAGGAGATCGAGCGTTCCGGCATCCTCGAGGAGTTCCCGAATGTCGACGGCGTCATCCCGCTGGTCCATGGCGGCGGCTGCGCGCTCGACGTGAAGGGCGAGGGCTACGAAGTTCTCAAGCGCACCCAATGGGGCTATGCCACCAACCCGAACATGGGCGCGGTGCTGATGGTCGGCCTCGGCTGCGAGGGTTTCCAGATCCCGCGCTGGAAGGAGGCCTACAAGATCGAGGAAGGCGAGACCTTCCGCTCGCTGGTCATCCAGGAGGTCGGCGGCACGAAGAAGACCGTGATGAAGGGCGTCGAGGCGATCCGGGAGATGCTGCCCGTCGTCAACCGCGCACAACGCTCCACCCAGCCGGCCTCGGAACTCGTGCTGGCCCTGCAATGCGGCGGTTCGGATGGCTATTCCGGCATCACCGCCAACCCGGCCCTCGGTGCGGCGGTGGACCTGCTGGTCGCCGAAGGCGGTACCGGCATCCTCTCGGAAACCCCGGAAATCTACGGCGCCGAGCATCTGCTCACGCGCCGCGCCGCCAGCCGCGAGGTGGGCGAGAAGCTCGTCGCCCGCATCAAGTGGTGGGAGGATTACACCGCCCGCAACCGCATGGAAATGAACAACAATCCCTCCCCGGGCAACAAGGCCGGCGGGCTGACGACCATTCTCGAGAAATCCCTCGGCGCCGCCGCCAAGGGCGGCAACACCGCGCTGACCGCCGTCTATGAATATGCCGAACCGGTGACGGAGAAGGGCTTCGTCTTCATGGATACGCCGGGCTATGACCCCGTTGCCGCAACCGGGCAGGTCGCCGGCGGGGCGAATATTCTCTGCTTCACCACCGGGCGCGGCTCGGCCTATGGCTGCAAGCCCACGCCCTCGATCAAGCTGGCCACCAACACGCCGATCTACGAGAAGATGATCGACGACATGGACATCAATTGCGGGGATATTCTCGACGGCGTCTCGATCGAGGCGAAGGGACGGGAGATCTTCGACGTCATCCTCCGCGTGGCCTCGGGCGAGCGCTCGAAATCCGAACAGCTCGGCTATGGCGATGCGGAATTCGTGCCGTGGACCATCGGCGCGACGATGTGAACCCATGGACGAAGCGGCCTTCCAGCTCTTTTGCGACCTTGACCGGGCGGGCCGGAGGGCAGAATCGAAGGTCGCTGTGCGGACCTTCCTGAACTCCTTTCGGGACGTTTCGGAACGGAAGGCTTGGGCCCGAACCTATCTGGGCACGCTGAGCTATTTCGATGCCTTTGGGCAATTTGGTACCCGCGTGCGGCAGGAACTCTTCGACGGAGCGCTTTGGCCATTTCTGGTCGAGGGCATCCGATCGGAAGATCCGGATTGCCTCTACTGGGCGGCAGGACTGCAACAGAACCGGATTTCGCGTCGCCGTCAGGGCAAGCCGGACACTGATTTTCCCCCAGTCAGCCTTCTGAAACGCGCCTTCGCGGCAAAGCCGGACCGGCTTGATATTCGCAAGGCACTTGCAGCTGTCGTGATGGATATCCTCCAACAGGCCATGCACGAATGGCCGTCTGGCATTCTGGACGGCATGGATGGTGCGGATCTCTCCGCTCTGGATGAGTATGATCACCTGATTGATCTCGCCAGATCAGCGGGCGGCAAAGCATCGAAGGACATGCTGGATGAATTCAGCATGAGAGTTCAGCTTTACCGAAGAAGACTGCAAAGCTGAGAGAGGCTCGAACAGATCAGATGCACCCGATGCCCCTCGACCTCTCCGTCCTCGCCACCTTCGCCCTGTTCTGGATCGCCATCGTGCCGACGCCGGGGCCGAACATCCTCATGGTCACCCATGTCGCGATGACGCGCACACCGCGCCATGTGGCTCTGGCCATTGCCGGCAACATGGCGGGCATCATCCTGCTGGCCAGCCTCGCGCTGCTTGGCTGGGCGGCCCTGCTCCAGGCGTTTCCGTGGCTGAGGCTGGCCGTGAATATCCTCGGCGGGGCCTATCTCCTCTATGTCGGGATGAAGCTGATCGGCCGCGCCAGCCAGCCCGCACCGCCGATCCTGCCGGGCGCAACGCCAGCGGAGGACTGGAAGACCGTTGCGCTCGGCTTCGTCACGGCTGTGTCGAATGCGCAGGCCATCCTCTTCATCACCTCGATCTATGCGGTGACGGGCGTGCTGCAGGCCAATCTCGCGACCGGTTTTGCCACGGTGGCGATCATGGTCGCCATGAATGCGAGCTATCTCTTCCTGCTCGGCTGGCTGTTCCGGCGCGAACCGGTCCGCCGTGCCTACCAGCGTTTCCGGCGCGGCTTCGAGGGCACGGTGGGCGCCCTCTTCCTGTTCTTCGGTGGCCGGCTGATCTGGCGCGCCGTGATGCGGTGAGCGGATTACAGGCGCCCCATCAGCACAAGAATGACCAGCACGATCAGAACTGTGCCGAGCACGCCGACGCCACGATTGCCGAACCCGTAGCCATAGCCTCCGAAGCGGCCGCTGAACCCGCCAAGCAGGAAAATCACAAGAAGAATGATGAGGATGGTGCCGACGGACATGGAAAAGTCTCCTGGAGACGCGAAAGACCGAGAGCCGGTCCCGTCATTGCAAGGCGACAAGAGATGTCGACAAAAAATGTGCGCTGATCAGGTCTTGTAACAGATATCGTATTCAATAGCTTGCCAAATCGGCATCAACCTCAAGGAATACGGTTTCCAGAGATGACCATTTGCTATTCTCGAAAAATCCGGATCAATCCTGGCCGGAATAATCCGGCCATGATCCGTGGCTGTCGGCATGTTGTGATTTGAAAAATACTTATGCCTTGTATTCCAGCGCCCGGATCACGCCGCGCAATTCGGCAAGGCCGCGCAGCCGCCCGATCGCGGTATAGCCGGGATTGGTGCGCTTGGTGGCGGCAAGGTCATCGAGCATGCGATGGCCATGATCGGGCCGGAAGATGATCTCGTCGCCCTCGGGCCTCCGCGCATTCTCGGCGAGCAGCATGCCGATCACGCCGACCATGTCGACATCGCCGTCGAGATGATCCGCCTCGAAGAACGACAGCCCGTCGCCCTCGCGCTTCGTGGCACGGAGATGCGCGAAGCCGATGCGCGGGCCGAACCTCTCCGCCATGCCGACGAGGTCATTCGCCGCCGAAACGCCGAGCGACCCGGTGCAGAAACAGATCCCGTTCGAGCGGTTCGGCACGGCATCGAACAGGGCCTGGTAATCCGCTTCCGATTTCGCGATGCGCGGCAGGCCGAAAAGCGGCCGCGGCGGATCATCGGGGTGCAGCGTCAGCCGGACACCCAGCTCGTCCGCCCGCGGGCAGACAGCCTGCAGGAATTCCACGAGATGCCGCCGCAGCGCCGCCTCGTCGATCCCCTCATAGTCGCGCAGCTTTTCGCGGAAACGCGGGATCGTCATCGGTTCGGTGGTCGAGCCCGGCAGCGCCGAGGCGATCACCATGATGAGGTAGTCGATATCCTCGGGCGTGAAGGATTCGTAGAGCACCTGCGCCTGCGCCCGGATTTCCGGCGGGTAATCCGCCTCGGCGCCGGGTCGCTCGAGAATATGCAGCTCGAACACCGCGAAGCGGAGATAATCGAAGCGCAACGCACGGGCGCCATTGGGCAATTCCCATTCGAGATCGGTCCGGCACCAATCGACCACCGGCATGAAATTGTAGCAGATCGTCCGGATGCCGCAGGCCGCCAGCGCCTCCATCGAGGCGATCCAGGCCTCGATCGAGGCCTTCGCCCTGCCGCCCATCCGCTTCACGTCATCCGGGATCGGGATGGATTCGACGACGCTCCAGCGCAAGGGCGTGCGATACGGCTGCGACCGTTCGATGATCGCGATCCGCTCCTCCACCTCGCGAACCGTCCAGGCCTGGCCGATCGGGATCTGATGGAGCGAGGAGACGACATCGCTCGCCCCGGCCTGCCGGATATCGTCGAGGCTGACCGGATCATCCGGCCCGTACCAGCGCCAGCCCTCGCGCAGGGTCCGGGCCGGCCGTGTCATGCGGCTCATTTCATCACTCCGAGATAACGCGGCAACCAGAGCGTGATCTCCGGAATGAAGGTGATCGCGATCAACGCCGCGAAAAGCGGGATCAGCCAGGGCAGGATCGCCATTGTCGTCCGCTCGATCGACAATCGCGCCACACGACTGAGCACGAACAGCACCATGCCCATGGGCGGTGTCATCAGCCCGATCATCAGGTTGAGGGTCAGGATCAGGCCGAAATGCACCGGATCGATCCCGAGCTTGAGCACGATCGGCATGAGAATCGGCACCATGATCGTGATGGCGGCGATCGTATCGAGGAAGCACCCGACAATCAGCAGCAGGATGTTGACGAGGATCAGGAAGACCCACTTGTTCTGCGTCAGCCCCAGAATCGCATCGGCAAGCAGCTGCGCCGCCTGCGAAACCGTGAGCAGCCACGCGAAGATCGACCCGGCCGTCACGATGAAGAGAACGGAGGCGGTCGTCTCCACCGTGTCGAACGTCGCCTTGGCCAGCGTCCGCATGGTCATCGACCGGTAACGCACCAGCCCGAGGAACAGCGACCACATCACCGCCGCGACGGCGGCTTCCGTGGGTGTGAACCAGCCGAGCGTCATGCCGCCGATCAGGATGACGGGCGTCATCAGCGCCATCACGGCCGAGAACTTGTAGCGATAATCGAGCGCCAGCACGAAGCCCAGTGCCAGGAAGATCGCGGCATTCTGCGAGATTCCGGCCTTCTCGAGCAGGATGACCGCAACCGGGAAGGCAAAGACCACCCCGATTTCGAGGAAAGCCTTCGCGATCTTGCCGATCTCGAACGGCGCATCCGACCCCCAGCCCCGGAGCCGCGCGAAGACCGCCACGGTGATCATCATCAGCAGGGTCATCATGACGCCCGGGATCAGTCCGCCGAGAAAGAGAGAACCGATCGAGACATTGGCCATCATCCCGTAGATGACGAAGGGCAGGCTGGGCGGAATGATCGGCCCCAGCGTGGCCGAGGCCGCCGTGACGCCGACCGCCACCTCCACCGGATAGCCGTGGTCCTTCATGGCCTTGATCTCGATCGTGCCGATTCCGGCCGCATCCGCGATCGCCGTCCCGGACATGCCGGAAAACACGACGGAGCCGATGATGTTCACCTGCGCGAGGCCGCCCCGCATCCAGCCGACAAGCGCCACGGCGAAGGCATAGATGCGGCCGGTCACTCCGGCGAAATTCATCAGGTTGCCGGCAAGGATGAAGAAGGGCACGGCCAGAAGCGGGAAACTCTCGACGCCGGCGATCATGCGCTGGGCAACGATCACATCGGGCGCGCCGCCATGGATGGCGAGATAGAGCAGCGAAGCGGAAGCCATGCTGACAGCGATCGGCACGCCGGTCAGCATCAGCACAAGAAAGGCACCGACAAGCACGAACATCGGGTCAGGCTCCCTTCACGGGATCGCCCGGCGCGTCGAACGCATCCGGCCGTTCGAGGATGGAATAGCCTCGCCGGAGATTGCCGATCATGACCTGCACCCCCCGCAGGGCCATCAGCACGAAGGCTGCGAAGACCACCATGAAGACCGGCTTCTTCGGGAACTGGATCGTCGTCATCATCTCGTCCGAGATGATCGACGAATACTTCCAGACCAGCCAGGCAAGATAGGCGAAGACGCCGATCCGCGTCAGATCCACGAAGGTGGCGAGCATACGGCCCGCCCGGGCCGGGAGATGGCGGAAAACCAGATCGACATGGATGTGCCGCGACTGCCGCGTGCACATCACCGAGCCGAGGAACACCACGGCAACAAGGCAGTAGATCGCGATTTCCTCGGTCCAGCCGAAGCTGTTGTTCAGCACGTAGCGCGTGAAGAATTGCAGGAAGACGCAGCCGCACATCACCCAGAAGATCGCGAGGGTCACCCAGTCCTCGAACCGATAGCCGGACAGGTCCACCGGCGCGACCTCCTCGTCGAAGGTCCTGGCGATTTCCTCGGAGGAGATCGGGGTATGGATCTCGCTGGATGGATGGCTTGCCAAGGCAAACTCCTCTCGGATCAGGCAGCGGTGCGGGGCCGTGCCGTCGGGTTCGGGGAGAGAAAAAGGCGCGCCCCGGGGGAGAACGGGAGCGCGCCGGAGTCAGGAAGAAGGCAGGCCTTACTTGAGAGCCTGGATCTTCTCCCAATCCGCCTTGCGGTAACCGAACTGTTCGAAGGTCACGTTCTTCGCAACAGCGGCAAGGAACTCACTGCGATCGATCGACGTCACCGTCAGCCCCTTGGACTTGAAGAAATCGACCAGCTTGGCCTCGTCCGCCTTGACACGGGCACTGGCCCGCGCCGCAGCTTCGAGGCTGACTTCACGCCAGATCTTCTTCTCGTCATCGGTGAACTTCGCCCAGGTGCCCTTGGCGACGACCGTGTTGAGCTGGTCAACGATATGGCCGGTCAGAACGATGTGCTTCTGCACTTCGTAGAACTTCTTCGCCTCGATCGTCGTGAGAGGATTTTCCTGCGCCTCGACCGTGCCGTTCTGGAGCGCAAGATACACCTCTGCGAAGGCGATCGGCGTGGTGTTGGCCCCGCATGAACGCGGCATGGCCAGATAGGCCGGCACATCCGGCACGCGGATCTTGAGCCCCTTCATTTCGGCGCAGGACTTGAAGGCCCGGTTCGTGGTCGTGTGGCGGACGCCGTAATACGTCGTGGCCGTGATCACGTGGCCCGTCTTTTCCTCGTAGCCTTTGGCAAGCTCCCGGAACACGTCGCTCTTGGAGTAGGCGGCGAGATGATCGGAATCGCGGAAGGTGAAGGGATAATAGGTCACGCCGATCGGCGGGTAGGAGCGCGCCGCGAAGCTCGCACCCGACAGGATGATATCGACCGAACCGAGGCTGAGGCCCTGGTTGATATCGGTTTCCTTGCCCAGCTGCGAGGCGGGGAACACTTCGATCTGATACTTGTTGTTGGTCCGCTTGGCGAATTCCTGAGCGCTCCAGAGCGCCTCGACATGGAACGCCTCGGAGGTTTCATAGACATGCGCGAATTTCAGCTTGGTCTGCGCAGTGGCGGCCCCGAGGGCGAAGGCAAGGCCGATCCCGGCCAGCAGGGTCGATTTCACTAGGGTCTTCATGGGTTTCCTCCTGGTTTTGTCATTATGCCGGCTCGGTTGTCGCGAAAGCCGGTTACCCCGTCGCCGGAAGGCGCAGGGGCGGGCTGGATGGCGGGCGTTCCTCGGATGCGGAATCGCCTTCGCCGAAACTGCGGGAAAAGCGCTCCTGCGAGGCGCTGAGATGCCGGCGCAGGGCATCCCGCGCCAGAACAGGATCGCGGGCGGCCAGCGCATTGCGGATGGCGCGATGTTCCTCGAAGGCATGGCGCCAGGAGGTCTCGTCTTCGAAATGGGCGGCGAGCTGGCCGAAATAGGGGCTCATGCGCTTGTCGAACAGCTCCCCCACCATGCGGGTGATGACCGAGTTGCCGAGGATGGACGCCATGGCGACATGGAAATCCCGGTCGAGCCGGATCATCTCCTCGTCATTGTCGGTCCGGACCGACATCAGGTCGAGCAGGGCGTCGAGCATATGCAGGTGATGCGCCTCGACGAGAATCGCCGCTTCCGCGACGATGGCGCCCTCGATATGGGCCCGGGCGCGCAGCAACTCGAACGGGCCCTCATGCTCGCCGGTATTCGGCGCATGGGCCGGCGGTTCGCTGACATAGATCCCCGACCCGACACGGATCCGGATCCGCCCCTCCACCTCGAGCGCGATCAGCGCTTCCCGGATGGTCGGGCGCGAGACATTGAGCTTCTCCGCCAGTTCGCGCTCGGTCGGCAGGCGCGCGCCGACAGGCAATGCCCCCGTATCCAGATAGGTCCGGATCTGGTCGGCGACCTGGCGGTACAGGCGACGCGGTTCGATAGCCTCGAGCGCCAAGCAATCCCCCTGATGGTCATTATGTTTAAAATTGGTCTGACCAATGGACCAAGATTGACCGAGCCTGCCGGCCATGTCAACAAACCCGGTATCGTCAACAGACCCGGTATCGGCTGCACATCCAGCGGGCGGCGCCATCATCGGGGCACAGCCGGCCGCGGCCGCCCCTGCAGGAAAGACATGCCATGCGTTTGAGCCAGGCCAGCCTCGGCCGACTGCCCGCCTCCGTTCGCAAGCCGGGCTATGACCGGAACGCCACCCGGATCGGCATGGTCCATCTCGGCATCGGCGCCTTCCACCGGGCCCACCAGGCGGTGGTGATCGAGGACCGGCTCGAAGCGGGCGAGAGCGATTGGAGCCTTGCTGCCGCAAGCCTGCGTTCGCCGGAAACCCGCGATGCCCTCGCCCCGCAGGACTGGCTCTACACCATGGCCGTCCGCTCGGCCGCGGGCGAGGATCTGCGTGTGATCGGGGCGATCCGGGAAGGCCATGTCGCCCCGGAAAACCCCGAAGCCCTCATCGCCCGGATGGCGCATCCGGATACCCGGATTGTCTCGCTGACGGTGACGGAAAAGGGCTACTGCCATGATCCGGCAAGCGGCACGCTGAACGAGGCCCACCCGGATATCCTGGCGGATCTCGCCACGCCGGACAGGCCGAAAACCGCCATCGGCTTTCTCGCCGCCGCGCTGGCGCGTCGCCGGGCCGCCGGATTGCCAGCCTTCACCGTCCTGTGCTGCGACAATCTCCCCGCCAATGGCCGGACCGTGAAGCGCGTGCTTGACCGGTTCGCTGCCCTGAGGGATCCGGAACTCGGGCGCTGGGTCGCGGATCACGTCCTCTGCCCGTCCAGCATGGTGGACCGGATCGTCCCCGCCACGACCGACGAGGACCGGGCCCGGATCGCCGAAAGCCTCGGCATGGAGGATCGCTGGCCGGTCATGACCGAGCCGTTCCTGCAATGGGTGATCGAGGATCGCTTCGCGCTTGGCCGGCCGGATCTCGCCGCCGCCGGGGTGACGCTGGTCGGCGACGTGACCCCGTTCGAGCATATGAAGCTGCGGCTGCTGAACGGCTCGCATTCGACCATGGCCTATCTCGGCTATCTCGCGGGCCACGAGACGATCGCCTCGGCAATCGGCGTCCCGGCCATGGCCCGCCTGGTCCGCAGGCTGATGGACGAGGAGATCACGCCGACCCTGTCGATGCCGGCCGGCACCGATCTCGACGGCTACAAGGATGCGTTGATCGCCCGGTTCCTGAACCCGGCCCTCCGCCACCGGACCGCGCAGATCGCGATGGACGGTTCCCAGAAACTGCCCCAGCGCCTTCTCGGCACGGTGCGGGACAGGCTGGCCGCCGGCGCGCCGATCCCGCTTCTGGCGGTTGCGGTGGCCGGCTGGATGCGCTTCGCCATGGGCTGGGACGAGAAATGCCAGCCCATCACGCTGAACGACCCGATGGCACAGCGCATCCTTACCGCGGCCAATGCTGCCGGGGCCGATGCGGCGCGGCTGGCGGCCGCCTTGATGGGCATCCGCGAGATCTTCGGCACCGACCTGCCGCAAGATCCGCGTTTCACCGGTCCGGTGACAGCGGCCCTCGCGAGCCTGCTCGGACAGGGTGCGGCGGCGACCATCGAGGCGGCAAGCCGGACCTGAAGTTCCCGGACCTGAACAAGCCGGTACTGTCCCGGTCTGCTCCCATGCGGGGCTCGTTCAGCCGACCGGGGCGAAGATCTGCGTCGGCTCGTGCTTGCCCTTGACGGTGACGCGGTCCACCGGTTCCAGCGCATCTTCCGGCGGCAGCAGGGCCGCACTGGCCTCGCCGATCAGGATCGGCCTGCCATACCGCGCCGTCAGTCCCTCGAGGCGCGAGGCGAGGTTCACGGCGTCGCCGAGAGCCGTGTAGTCGAACCGTGCCTGCGAACCCATATTGCCCACGACGCAGCGGCCGGAATTGATTCCGATCCCGATTTCCAGCGGCAGATAGGGGCGGCCGGCGGCCTCGGCCTCGCGCTTCCGTTCGTCTTCCAGCTGCGCGTGGCGCCGGCGCATTTCCCGCGCTGCACGAAGGGCCCGCTGCGCATGGTCGGGCATGTCGAGCGGCGCATTCCAGAACGCCATGATCGCATCGCCCATGTATTTGTCGATCGTCCCGCCTTCCGCGATGATCGCTTCGGAAAGAGGCGAGAGCAGGCGGTTCATCAGGGCAGTCAGGGCCTGCGGATCCTCCTGGTAGCTTTCCGCCACGGAGGTGAAGCCCCGGACATCGGAGAACAGGATGGTCAGCATCCGCGTCTCGCCGCCCAGGGTCAGCAATTCCGGCTGTCGGACCATCCGCTCGACAAGGCTCGGCGCGAGATAATGCTGGAAGGCTGAGCGGATCTGGTCCTTCTGGCGTTGTTCGCGCCAGTAATTGGCAAAGACCAGCGTCACATAGACCGTGAAACCGGTAACCAGCGGATAGACGGGGTCGATCAGCACGCCATGCTGCGCGAAAAGCCACCAGCCCAGCCAGAGCGTGAGGCTGGCCAGAGCAAGCCCGAGGCCGAGCACGGGCAGGGGCCCGAGCACAGGCACCAGCAGGATGATCAGCCCCGCCAGGGTGGCGCCGGCCAGCACCTCCGCACCGAGGGCATAGTTCGGCCGCACCAGCACCGCACCGGCAAGGATCGTCTCGAGCACCTGCGCATGAATCTCGACACCGGGCATGGCCGGCTCGAGCGGCGTCGGGCGGAGATCCTGAAGGCCGACGGCCGAGGTGCCGATCAGCACGATCCGGTTGCGGAACCGCTCCGGCGGAAACCGCCCGTCGAGGACATCCGTCGCGGAGACGAACCGCGCCGGCTCATGCGGGGTGTAATGCACCCAGAGGCGGCCATCGCGCTCGGTCGGCAGGAAATGCCCGCCGATCACGAGGCCGGAAATGCCCGCGGAATCGCGTCGGATGGCGAGGGCATCGCCGCCGGTCGCCACGCGGAGCGTTTCGACCGCGAGAGCCGGCCGCACCTGCCCGCCGATCGCGAAGGCCGTGGGAACCCGCCGGATGATGCCATCCGCCTCCGGCAGCACCGAGAACAGGCCGAGCCCGGCTGCCGGTGCCTCGAGGATCGGCAGGTTGCGGACCATGTCGGGATAGGACGGCAGGAGTTCGGTCGAATCGCCGCCGATCATCGCCAGCGGAACCGGCGGATCCCCGGCGCCCTCCCCCTGCCTCTGGCCAAGGCCGGACCGCCCGAGCACGACGCGGGCCCGGCCGATCGCCTCGGCCAGCAGCCTGTCCGTATCGGGCTCCATCTCGAGCCGTGTCCGCATCTCGGCGGTCAGCCCCGGCAAGGTCCGGGACAGCCGCGCCGGGGAGAGCCGGTCCGGCTCGGGAAACATGATGTCGAACCCGATCGTTGCCGCCCCGGCCTCCTGAAGCCGGTCGACCAGCCGGGCCAGCACCCCGCGTGACCAGGGCCATTGCCCGATGGCCTGGAGCGACCGGTCGTCGATATCGACGATCACCACCGGCAGGTCGCCCACGGGGCGAGGTTTGGCCGCGAGATAACGGTCGAATACCGCATGGCGCAGTCGCTCGAGTGGCAGCGGGTCGGTATATTTCAGGGCAGTGAGCGCCAGCAGGACGGCGAGCCCGAGCAGCCGGGGCAAGGTGCTGCCCCTTCGGATCCAGCGGGTCCGGTTGACGAAAGATGCCATGCGCGGGCTCGCCCTCCCCTGCGGAGGCACTCTACCCGAACTGTCCGGCCTCGCCAGCCGGCGCAGCGCCTTGTCCAGCCGGAAATGGAAACGGGGGCCTTCGCCCCCGCCCGGTCAATCGTCGCGGTAGATCTTCTCGCGCCGCTCGTGGCGTTCCTGCGCCTCGATCGACAGCGTGGCGATCGGGCGGGCATCAAGCCGGGCCAGCGAGATCGGCTCTCCCGTCTCCTCGCAATAGCCGTAGGAACCATCCTCGATCCGTGCGAGGGCCGCATCGATCTTGGCGATCAGCTTGCGCTGGCGGTCCCGCGCGCGCAGCTCGATCGCCCTGTCACCCTCCGAGGAGGCCCGGTCCACGAGGTCCGGGTGGGAATCCGTATCGCTCTGCATCGCCGTCAGCGTGAGCTCGGAATCCCGGATGATCTCTTCCTTCCAGTCGCGCAGTTTCCGGCGGAAATATTCGCGCTGGCGGTCATTCATGAAAGGCTCGTCGTCCGAGGGGCGGTAGCCACGCTCGAGCGCGATGGGAGCCTTGGTCGCATTTGCCGTCGACATCGCTTCGCCTCTTCGCAAAGTCGAAACACATTGAGGCGGCGGTATAGCGCTAGCCGTATGACGAAACAATCACGGAAGCCAAATTTTCCGGGACAGGCCCTTCAAACCCGCCGACGCAATGGGCCCGGCTGCAACTATGGGACGGAACCTGCATGGAAATTGGCGCTCGGCCGCCTGTCAGCCGCGCGAGCGGGCTGCCGTCCGGAGCTTGGCGAGTTCCACTTCGGCCCTCAGCTCGATCGAATCCATGATCGAATCCAGCGCCGGATCGCCGCTATCCGCCGAGTCCCTGACCATCACCGAAAGCCGATTCGTGAAATCCGGCGGCAGCTGGCCAGCAAGCAGGGCGAGCTTCAGCTCGTCCAGAAGGTCGAGCATGGACTGGCCGCGCTTGACACTGCGGCGCCTTTTCTCGCGCGTATTATCCTCGGACTGGATCGCGATCAGCGCTTCCAGCCCGCCGAGGATCGAGATCGGCGCCTTTGATTCCATTCGGGCCGTCGCGCCGCCCGAATCAATGGTGAACCGCGCGCCCGTGCCACCGGAGCCCCGCACGCCGCGTGCCCCTCCGACCCCCGAAACGCCCTTCTGATCCGTGATCCGAATCGTCATCCGACCTGCATTCCCTGCCGCATCGCGGCTTCTCTTCTTGCGGGCATGTTCGCCGAAGCTGGTTAAGCAGCAGTAACCATACCGGGACAAATTTGCCGGGTCGGCAAATCCCGCCCGGCAAGCCCGCGCGACGCGGCGCCCATCAAAAGATAAAATCCGTTTGATTTCATTGACTTGAAATTTTTCGTCGCTTGGCACGCTCCTCGCACAGGTATCGGCGAACGACTCCTGTCTCGCGTGCGTTCACCGAAATTCACGATCGAAGATGCCGGCCACGGCCGCAGGAGCACCAACCCCATGATGACGAAGGCACGTATCTCCGCCGATCGCCCCGGCAGCCTGAAGGACAGGCTGCGGGATATCGTCGCCGCGCTCGGCCTCGGCGCCCTCGGGCTCGGCCTGCTGGGCCAGCAGGATGCGCAGGCCCTGTCGCGGATCAAGGATCTCGCCGCCATCGAGGGCGTCCGCGAGAACCAGCTGGTCGGCTACGGCCTCGTCACCGGCCTCAACGGCACGGGCGACACCCTCAATAACTGCCCGATGACCCGCCAGTCCCTGCAGGCCATGATGGAACGCCTCGGCGTCAATACCCGCCAGGCCAACATGCGCACGGCCAATGTGGCGGCGGTGATGGTCACGGCCAATCTCGTCGCCTTCGCCACCCAGGGCACCCGCCTCGACGTCACCGTCTCGGCGATGTGCGATTCGAAATCGCTGCAGGGCGCAACATTGCTGGCCACCCCGTTGCTGGGCGCCGATGGCGAAGTCTATGCCGTGGCGCAGGGCAGCCTGGCGATTTCCGGCTTCTCCGCCGAGGGCGATGCCGCCAAGATCACCCGTGGCGTTCCCACGGTCGGCCGCATTGCCAATGGCGCGCTGATCGAGCGCGAGGTCGATTTCCGGCTCAACCACCTCCAGAACCTGCGCCTTTCGCTGCGCAACCCGGATCTGACCACGGCGCGCCGCATCGCCGCCGCGATCAATGATTTCCTGGGCGCAGACTCGGCCGAACCCACCGACCCCTCCACCGTGGCGGTGCAGGTGCCCCGCAACTTCCAGGGCAACATGATCCGCCTGCTCACCGAAGTGGAGCAGCTCCGCGTCGAGCCCGACCAGCGCGCCCGCGTCGTTGTCGACGAGCGCTCCGGCATCATCGTGATGGGCAAGGACGTGAAGGTCAGCCAGGTTGCGGTCGCGCAGGGCAACCTGACGGTAACGATCACCGAGCAGCCGGAAGTCTCGCAGCCGGAGCCTTTCTCCCGCGGGCAGACCGTGGTGGTGCCGCGCACCGGGGTCCGTGTCGATACGGATGACAAGAAGAAGCTGGCCATCGTGAAGGACAGCGTCTCGCTCCGTGAACTGGTCGATGGCCTGAACGCCCTTGGCGTGGGCCCGCGCGACCTGATCTCGATCCTGCAGGCGATCAAGTCCGCCGGCGCCCTCCAGGCCGATATCGAGGTGATGTGATGAACCTCAAGATCGCCGCCAACCCCAATTTCGCCGCCGATATCGAACGTGCCAAGGCGGCGGGCCTCCTCCCGAAGAACATCCCGGCCAATCGCAAGGCCTGGGAAACGGCCCAGGGCCTCGAGGCCAACTTCTTCCAGACGATGATCGGGACGATGTTCGAAGGCGTGCAGGGCGAGGGCCAGATGGGCACCTCCGCCACGGGCCAGGATGCCTGGCGCGGCATGATGATCGAGCAATACAGCCAGGCCATCGTCGGGAAAGGCGGGATCAACCTCGCACCCCAGATCTATCGTGAAATGTTGCGTCACCAGGAGTCGTCTGCCCATGGCATCCAAAGGCCAAACCGCTGAGCGCGCCGATACCCGGCTCAAGATCACCCGCGCCGAGGACGCCGAGATGCTCGTCGGCTCGGCGCTGGATGCCCTCGACCGGCTCGAACCGCTGATCGAGGAGGAAACCCGCCTCTTCAAGGCCGGCAAGGCCCGGGACGCCCTGACCCTTGCGGTCGAGAAGAACAACGCTGCCCAGGGCTATACCCGCTGCCTCGAGGCCCTGAAGCACAATGCCATCGCGATCGGGCGCTTCCAGCCGCCCAATCTCGAGACGCTGCGCGGCCGGCACGAATCGTTCTCGGCCAAGATGGCCCTGAACATGGCGGTCGTCGCCACCGCCCGGACGGTGTCGGAAGGCCTCCTGCGCGATCTCGCCGATGCCGTCGGCAAGAACGGCTCGCCGAAGACCTATATCCGCGGCGGCGTGACCCGGAAGGCCGGGACCGCGCCGCTGGCCATCTCCAAGGCCATGTAATCCGTTAGAATTTCCTGCCGGATCCGGAGAAGAACAGGGCGCGGTCACAAGACCGCGCCCTTTTTCTTGCATGCCCGACGTGATTCGCGGGGCAGCATTCCGCCCGGCGGCTGCAACAGACTGCTTAATTTAACTATAATTTCTGGGAATGGATTCACATCGGCTCAACCATCTTTCTGAACGCTTCCTAAAGACCCAAGCAACTAATTTGGGCACGGGCAGAACATGGATGTCTGCCGGAAACGAGTTCTGCGATGGACACACGCATGACGACCGGGGCAGCCCCGCTGCCCATGACCAATCCGAGGCCCGACGTGGCCACGCCGAAGGCCGCCGTCCGCACGGATATGGCGCCGCCGGTGGCAGTGGCTGCGCAGGCGGGCTCGGAACAGGCACGCTGGAACCGGGAACGCCGTCCGGACAACAGCGGGAGCCAGGGCCGCCGCTTCGAAAGCTCGCTGGACCTGGACCGCGAGACGGGCGACCTCGTCTACCGCGTGATCGATCCGACCTCCCGCGCGACGATCTCGCAATATCCCTATGAAGGGCTGCTGCGGCTCCGCGCCTATATCAAATCGGTCTCCGAAAAGGGCTGAGCCTCGCAGCCCCCTGCGGCGGGGCTGGCGGCGGCTCGGCCGCTTTTTTTGTTAACGCCCGTTAAGGTTACCAAGTTCTTTTTTGTTAAGGTTACCGAATTTAACCAAGCCTTAGCCGCTTGGGTGCATTGTCATCCCCGAAGGTTGTCGTCGCCGGTTGCGATGCCCCTCGCCGCCCCGGGCGGACGGGAGGCCCGCCACCCGGCGGCCGGTCCACAGAAGGTGATGCAGATGTTCCCGATCAACGACTCGATGAGCACCAATATCGCGATCCTTCAGCGCACGAACGAGCTGTTTGATCTCACCCAGAAGCGTGTCGCCTCCGGCAAGAGCGTGTTCACGGCCGCCGATGACACCACGCGCTACCGCGTGAGCGAGAACCTTCTCGGGCGCAGCCGCCAGCTCTCGAGCATCAACAACAACATCTCGCTCGGCCTTGCCACGCTCGAGACAACCGACAACACGCTCAAGCAGATGCTGGGCCTTGTCGATTCCGCACTGACGCTGGTCTCGAAGGCACAGAACGAAGGCACCAACGGCGTCCGCGCCGCGACCTCGACCGCCGCGCTTGACCCGAACAGCGTGGTCACCGGCGTCGTCGTCGGCTCCCGCCTCTCGATCACCTCGGATGCCGGCAAGACCTTCTCCTACACGTTCAATTCCACCACCGTGACCTGGGGCGAGATCGCCAACGCGCTCAACGCGGCGAATATCGGCGTCGTCGCGGATTTCATTCCCGGCAGCGTGGCCGGCACCAGCAATCTCCGGTTCCGCGCGCTGAACGACAAGGACTTCTCCTTCGACGCCCTGACCGACCAGGCCGTGATGGATGATCTCGCCGGCCTGACAACCCCGACCGGCCAGGTCTTCAACCCCAACAACCTGTTCGCGAACGGGCTCGCGGCCCCGGCGGCCGGCGAGAGCGGCTTCACCCTCGCCTATGGGGGCCATGTCACCGGCAATGCCGGCGGCGGCGTCACGCTGGCCACGGCGATTCCCGCCGGCTCGAGCATCGTCTTCGAGGATGGCAACGGCTCCTACCGCACCATCAATTACGGCGTGGCGACCACGGTCGGACAGTTCATCACCGACGTGACGGCTTTGGGCGCCGGCATCAAGGCCGAGCTGGTCAACCAGACCGGCGGCGCCGGCGGGCCGCTGCAACTGCGCCTGCGCAACATGAATGGTGGCAACATGAACATCGTGGCCGCCAGCGGGGGCTTCGCAGCCGCCGGCGTGCTCGGCATGAGCGGCATCATCACCGGCTACACCGCGCCGCTCTCGCAGAACAATGCCCTGCGCCTCGCCTATGGCCAGCAATACGACGCCATCATCGAGAACATCGACGAGCTGGCCCGCAGCAACCCGGTCCCGGAAGGCCGCAACCTGCTCCAGGGCGAGAATGTCGCAGTCATGCTGGACGAATATGCCTCGACCCCGCTGAAGCTCGCCGGCGTGATGCTCACCGCTTCCGGGCTGCTGACGATGATCCAGCCGGGCGCGACCTGGATCAATGACGGCAATATCCAGGCTTCCGCCACCCAGTCCCGCACGGCTCAGACCGTCCTGCTCCAGCTTCAGGCGCAGTTCGCGACCTTCAACAACTACATCCGCTCGCGCTATGACCTGAACAAGGCCTATCAGGGCGACACCAAGACCCAGGGCGACGAGATCGTCGCAGCCGATCCGAGCGAGGAAAGCGCCAGCCTTGTCGCGCTCCAGACCCGCCAGCAATTCGCGGTCCAGGCCCTCTCGATCGGCAACCAGGCCCAGCAATCCCTGCTGCGGCTTCTGGGCTGATCCGCAGCAGCGATTCCGGAACAGGTCAATCAAAGCACAAGGGGCCCGCGCGGCCCCTTACTCTTTGTTAAACTTAACAAGGAATGACCTGTTTACCGTAACCGCGTTTCGGGCGCCTTCTCCCTTCCTGTTTAAGACTGATTTAGATTCCGACGATGCACCTTCACGGGCGTCGAAGGGCAGTCTCGTGCTGCGCCTTCGCCAAGCCTGGCCAGGATGGCCATTCAACTTGCAACAGAAGGTGCAACCATGTCTGTCGTTTTCAATGCCGCCACTGCGGCCAACGTCAATATCCTCCAGACGACCAACCGTCTCTTCCAGATCTCCCAGAAGCGTGTTGCCACGGGCAAGGCGATTTTCGGCGCGGCCGATGACGCCACCAAGTACACGATGTCGGAGACGATGCTGAGCCGTTCGTCGAACCTCAACCGCGTCAACAACAACATCTCGACGGCCCTCAAGACCCTCGAGTCGACCGATCTCGCCCTGAAGCAGATC